>DASZSW010000001.1:0-183214 GCA_035548515.1 Bauldia sp.
AACACGGCGGCGCTCGGCGAGCTGCTCTATACGCGGTACGTCTTTCTGTTCCAGATCGCCGGCTTCGTGCTGCTGGTCGCGATGGTGGGCGCCATCGTGCTGACGCTGCAGCACAAGACCAATGTCAGGCGCCAGAATGTCGGCAAGCAGGTGTCGCGCCGGCGCAGCGAGGCGACCGAGCTGGTCAAGGTCAAGTCGGGGCAGGGGATCTGAGCCTGCTTGCACAAGCCGGCATCGGCCTCGGCCATTACCTGACGGTCGCTGCGATCCTCTTTACGCTGGGCGTGTTCGGGATATTCCTCAACCGCAAGAACATCATCATCATCCTGATGTCGGTCGAGCTGATCCTGCTCGCGGTCAACATCAACCTGGTGGCGTTTTCGGCCTTCCTCGGCGACCTCGTCGGACAGGTGTTCGCGCTTTTCGTGCTGACCGTGGCCGCCGCCGAAGCCTCGATCGGCCTCGCCATCCTCGTCGTCTTCTATCGCAACCGCGGATCGATCGCGGTGGAAGACATCAACGTCATGCGGGGCTAGGCGAGATGTACCAGCTCATCGTCTTCCTGCCGCTGCTTGGCGCTATCATCGCGGGCGGTATCACTGTGTTCGGGGCGGCGCGCCGTTTCCCGGGCGGTGACGCTGCTCCGGGCTCCGCCGACCACGCCGATGATCACGGCCCGCACACGCGCTCGGCGCACGTGCACGGCGACGCCGGTGTCATCCACGAGTCGCACCACGAGCACGGCGGCCACGAGCCGGCAGCGGCGGGCTCGCGTCCGGCGGAGTTGGTCACCTCCGGCTTCCTGGTGATCGCGGCGGTTCTGTCGTGGGTCGCCTTCATCGGCTTCTGGCTCGGTGGTGCAGAGCCGACGCGCGTGCCGGTGTTCAACTGGTTCACGTCGGGCACGCTGGCGGTCGACTGGGCGCTCCGCATCGACACGCTCACCGTCGTGATGCTGGTCGTGGTGAACACCGTCTCGGCGCTCGTGCACATCTATTCGATCGGCTACATGGCGCACGACCCGTACCGGCCGCGCTTCATGGCGTACCTGTCGCTCTTCACCTTCGCGATGCTGGCGCTTGTGACCTCCGACAACCTCGTCCAGATGTTCTTCGGCTGGGAGGGCGTTGGCCTCGCCTCGTATCTGCTCATCGGGTTCTGGTACACGCGGCCTTCGGCTAACGCCGCGGCGATCAAAGCGTTCGTCGTCAACCGCGTCGGCGACTTCGGCTTTGCGCTCGGCATCTTCGGCGTCTTCTTCCTGTTCAAGTCGGTCGACTACGAGACGATCTTCGCCAACGCGCCATCGATCGTCGGCACCACCATCCATTTCCTGTCGTGGGATCTCGACGCGCTGACCGTCGTCTGCCTGCTCCTGTTCATGGGCGCGATGGGCAAGTCGGCGCAGTTCCTGCTGCACACGTGGCTCCCCGACGCGATGGAAGGCCCGACGCCGGTGTCGGCGCTGATCCATGCCGCGACGATGGTCACTGCCGGCGTGTTCATGGTGGCGCGCCTCTCGCCGCTGTTCAATCTGTCGGTCAATGCGCTGACGGTGGTGACGTTCATTGGCGCGACGACGGCATTCTTCGCGGCGACCGTCGGCCTGGTGCAGAACGACATCAAGCGCGTGGTCGCCTATTCGACCTGCTCGCAGCTTGGCTACATGTTCGTGGCGCTGGGCGTCGGCGCCTATCCGGTCGCGATCTTCCACCTGTTCACCCACGCCTTCTTCAAGGCGCTGCTGTTCCTGGGTTCCGGCTCCGTGATCCACGCGGTCGGCGGCGAGCAGGACATGCGCAAGATGGGCGGCCTCAGGACGCATATCCCGCGCACCTACTGGATGATGGTGATCGGCACTCTGGCGCTGACCGGCTTCCCGCTGACGGCGGGCTACTTCTCCAAGGACGCGATCATCGAGGCGGCGCACGCGGGCACCAACGCCTTCGCGGGCTATGGCTTTGCGCTTACCGTGGTCGCGGCGCTGCTGACCTCGTTCTACTCGTGGCGGCTGATCTTCCTCACCTTCCACGGCAATGCGCGCGCGCCGAAGGAGGTCATGGATCATGTGCACGAGTCACCGCCGGTGATGCTCGTGCCGCTTTACATCTTGGCCGTCGGTGCGCTGCTGGCGGGCATCATCTTCTCGGGCGTGTTCAACGGCCCGGCGAGCGAGTTCTGGCACGAGGCAATCGTTGCCGGCGAGCATGCGCCGATCCTCGAGGCGATGCACCAGTCGCCGTGGTGGGTGACGTACCTGCCGACGCTGATGATGGCGATCGGCGCGCTGGTGGCGGTGTGGTTCTATCTGGTCAACACGGCGCTGCCGCGCCAGCTCGCGGAGTCGAACGACTGGCTGTACCGCTTCCTGCTCAACAAGTGGTACTTCGACGAGCTCTACGACCTGGTCTTCGTGCGCTCGGTGAAATGGCTCGGCCGCTTCCTGTGGAAGGAAGGCGACGGGCGCATCATCGACGGGCTCGGGCCTGACGGCGTCTCGGCGCGCGTGATCGACGTGACGCAGCGGGTCGTGAAGCTGCAATCCGGCTACCTCTATCACTACGCCTTTGCGATGCTCATCGGCGTTGCGGCGCTGGTGACCTGGCTCATGTTTGCGGGCTGACGATGACCTGGCCGATCCTCTCCATCGTCACCTTCCTGCCGAGCGTCGGCGCGCTGCTGTTGCTCGTCATCCGCGGCGATGATGCCGCTGCGCGGCGCAACATCTACTGGATCTCGCTGTGGACGACGCTGGTCACTTTCGTCGTCTCGCTTGGTATCTGGATCGGCTTCGATAATTCGGACCCGGGCTTCCAGTTCGTCGAGGAGGCGCCGTGGCTAGGCGGCGCCATTGCGTACAAGATGGGCGTGGACGGCATCTCGATGCTGTTCGTCATCCTGACGACGTTCCTCATGCCGATCTGCATCGTCGCTTCGAAGCTGTCGGTGACCAAGAATTTCAAGGCGTACATGATCGCCTTCCTGGTGCTCGAGACGCTGATGATCGGCGTCTTCTGCGCGCTCGATCTAGTGCTGTTCTACGTCTTCTTCGAAGGCGGCCTGATCCCGATGTTCCTGATCATCGGCATCTGGGGTGGCCCGAGGCGCGTCTACGCCAGCTTCAAGTTCTTCCTCTACACGTTGCTCGGCTCGGTGCTGATGCTGATCGCCATCATGGCGATGTACTGGCAGGCCGGCGGCACGACCGACATCCCGACGCTGCTCACGCATCAGTTCCCGGCGTCGATGCAGACATGGCTATGGCTGGCGTTCTTCGCCTCGTTCGCGGTGAAGATGCCGATGTGGCCGGTGCACACCTGGCTGCCCGACGCGCACGTCGAGGCGCCAACGGCTGGCTCCGTCATCCTGGCCGCGATTCTTCTGAAGATGGGCGGGTACGGCTTCCTGCGGTTCTCGCTGCCGATGTTCCCGCTGGCTTCCGCTGATCTCGCGCCGTTCGTGTTCACGCTGTCGGTCGTGGCGATCGTCTACACGTCGCTGGTCGCGCTGATGCAAGAGGACATGAAGAAGCTGATCGCCTATTCGTCGGTTGCCCACATGGGCTTCGTGACGATGGGCATCTTCGCGATGAATGCGCAGGGCGTGCAGGGCGCCATCTTCCAGATGCTGTCGCACGGCATAGTCTCGGGTGCGCTGTTCCTCTGCGTCGGCGTCGTCTACGACCGCATGCACACGCGCGAGATTGCGGCCTACGGCGGGCTGGTCAACCGGATGCCGGTCTACGCGCTGATCTTCATGGTTTTCACCATGGCCAACGTCGGGCTGCCGGGCACCAGCGGTTTCATCGGCGAGTTCCTGTCGCTGGCCGGCACGTTCCGCGTGAACACGTGGGTGACGTTCTTCGCCACCACCGGCGTGATCCTGTCCGCGGGCTACGCGCTGTGGCTCTACCGTCGCATCATCTTCGGCTCGCTGGAGAAAGCCAACCTCAAGGCGATCCTCGACGTCTCGCCGCGCGAGATCGCGATCCTGGCGCCGCTGGTGATCCTGGCGTTGTTCTTCGGCTTCTACCCGGCTCCGATCATGAATGTGACGCAAGCCGCGGTGGATCAGCTCATCTCCAACTACCAGGCTGCGCTGTCCGGTGCGGGCAAGCTCGCGGCCGTGATGCCGTGAGCGACATAGGCATGATGGATATTTCGTTCCTGATCGCGCTGCCCGAGATCGTGCTGGGTATCGGCGCGCTGCTGTTGCTGATGATCGGCGTATTCGGCGGCGAGCGGTCGACGCCTGTGGTCAGCTACCTCGCGATCGCGGTGATCTTGCTGGCCGGCGCGGCCCTGTTCGTCGTTCCCGGCGGTGGCATCGCGTTCAACAATGCGTTCGTCGTCGATCCTTTTGCGCGGCTGATGAAGCTTCTGGCGCTGGCCGGTTCGGCGGTCGCGATCGTCATGTCGATCAACTTCCTCCAGCGCGAGAAGCTGGAGCGGTTCGAGTATCCGGTGCTGATCGTCATCGCGACTCTCGGCATGTTGATGATGATCTCGGCGAATGATCTCATCGCGCTCTATCTTGGCCTCGAGATGCAGTCGCTGGCGCTTTACGTCGTCGCTGCGATCAACCGCGATAACGTCAAGTCGACCGAGGCCGGCCTCAAGTATTTCGTCCTTGGCGCCTTGTCGTCGGGCATGCTGCTCTATGGTGCCTCGCTCATCTATGGCTTCACCGGCCAGACGACGTTCGCGGGTATCGCTGCGGCGGTTGGCAGCGAGGCGTCGCTGGGGCTCGTGTTCGGCCTGGTGTTCCTGATCGCGGGCCTTGCGTTCAAGGTCTCGGCGGTGCCGTTCCACATGTGGACCCCGGACGTCTACGAAGGTGCGCCGACGCCCGTCACCGCGTTCCTCGCCGGCGCCCCCAAGCTCGCGGCGATGGGCCTGTTCGTACGTGCCATGGTATCGCCGTTCCCGGGCATCACGCACGACTGGTCGCAGATCATCGCATTCATCTCGATCGCGTCGATGGTGCTGGGCTCGTTCGCCGCGATCGGCCAGCGCAACATCAAGCGGCTGATGGCGTACTCGTCCATCGGCCACATGGGCTACGCACTCGTCGGGCTGGCTGCCGGCAACCAGGCGGGCGTTCAGGGCGTGGTGATCTACCTGGTGATCTACCTCGCGATGACGCTCGGCACCTTCGCTGTGATCCTCGCCATGCGCCGGCCGTCCGGAATGGTGGAGGACATCAACGAGCTTGCCGGCCTGTCGCGTACGAATCCGGTGCTGGCATTCATGCTGGCCATGCTTTTGTTCTCCCTCGCCGGCATTCCGCCGCTCGCGGGTTTTTTCGCCAAGTTTTACGTCTTCCTCGCGGCGGTACAGGCGGGGCTCTACCCGCTCGCGGTGATCGGCGTGCTCGCCAGCGTCGTGGGCGCGTACTACTACCTGCGCATCGTGAAGCTGATGTACTTCGACGAGCCGGCGGAGAAGTTCGTGCCGATGACGCTGGAACTGCGCGTCATCCTCGGCGTCGCCGGCGCCTTTATCCTTTTCTTCGTCTTCATCGCCGGCCAGGTCGGCGGCATCGCCGAAGTCGCCGCCAAGACCTTCTTCTAGGCTATGGCCTTTGCCCTCGGACCGAAAGCCATGGCGGCGGGCTACCGCCTGACGGCATTCGACGAGATTGGCTCCACCAACGCCGAGGCGCTGGAGCGGGCTGCGACGGGCGATCGCGGAAACCACTGGCTGGTGACGACGTTGCAGACGGCGGGGCGAGGGCGGAGGGGCCGGCCCTGGCAGACGTCGCGCGGGAACCTTGCAGCGACGCATCTCGCCGTGCTGGACCTTCCGTCTGCGATGGCCGCGACCTTGGGGTTCGTTGCGGGTCTGTCGCTGGATGAAGCGATCCGTCGCGTCGTCCCGGGCCTCAGACTCGCCACCGCGCTCGACTGGACGGAGGGGGCGGGCGAGAACACGGACCGCCTTCGGCTGAAGTGGCCGAACGACGTCCTGATCGATGGGCGCAAGCTCGCCGGCATCCTGCTGGAGGCGAGCAGCTTGCCGGACGGCAGGGTGGCTGTCGCGGCCGGGATCGGCGTCAACGTCGTGGCCGCGCCAACCGGCCTGCCGTATCCGGCGGTGGCGATTGCGGAGCTTGGCGCGGGCGCGAGCGCGGAGGATCTGTTCGCGGCGCTTTCCGATGCGTGGACCGGATACGCCCGCGTGTGGGATGGCGGCCGCGGGTTTGCCGTCATACGACGCGAGTGGCTGGCGCGGGCGGCGGGCGTCGGGGCGGAAGTCGCGGTTTCGGTCGGCGGCGAGGTGCTCGGTGGGGTCTTCGAGACGATCGATGACGAGGGGCGGCTGGTTATTCGCGCGACGGATGGCCTCAGGCGTACGATCACTGCTGGGGAGGTGCATTTCGGTGCCGTCGCGACGGTGAGGTCGTAGTGGCCAAGGGCGATAAAAACGAGCTGGTGATGCTGCCGCTTGGCGGCGTCGGCGAGATCGGCATGAACCTCATGCTTTACGGTCTTGGCCGCAAGCATGACCGGCAGTGGTTGGCGGTCGACTTCGGCGTTGCGTTCGCCCACGCCGATCTGCCGGGCGTCGATCTGGTATTCCCGGACATCTCCTTCCTAGAAGAAGAGCGCACAAACCTTGCGGGCATCGTCATTACCCACGCCCACGAGGATCATTTCGGCGCGCTGCTCGATCTGTGGCCGCGCCTGCGCGTCCCGGTCTATGCCACGGCGTTCACGGCGGGCCTGCTGGCGGCGAAGGCGGCCTCAGAGCCCGGCGCGCAGATGGTTCCCGTGACCGTGGTGAAGCCGGGCGATCGCATCAAGGTCGGCCTATTCGAGGTCGAATACATCAACGTTGCGCACTCGATTCCGGAGTCGCATGCCCTCGCCATCCGCACGCCGCTCGGCACCGTGCTGCATACGGGCGACTGGAAGCTCGATGACACGCCGACCCTCGGCGATCCCACAGACGCGCGGCGGCTCAAGGCGATCGGCGAGGAGGGCGTGCTGGCGCTCGTCTGCGACTCCACCAACGCCATGCGCGAGGGGCGGAGCGCCAGCGAGGCCGAGGTCCAGCGCGAACTGATCGACATCGTGAAGCATGCCACGGGCAGGGTGGCTTTCACGACGTTCGCTTCCAACGTGGGGCGCATCCGCTCGATCGCGCTCGCGGCGCAGGCAGCCGGTCGCAACGTCGTCATCAGCGGCCGGGCGCTGCGCCGCGCGATCGATGTCGCCAGCGAGCTGAACATGCTTGATGGATTGCCCGCATTCCTCGACGAAGACAGCTACGCTCACCTGCCGCGCGACAAGGTCGTGGTCGTCCTCACTGGAAGCCAGGGGGAGCCGCGGGCTTCGCTCGCGCGCGTAGCGGTGGACGATCACCCGCGCATCGAGCTGGTGCCGGGCGATCTCGTGGTGTTCTCGGCGCGAGCCATTCCGGGGAACGAACTGGAGATCAACCGCATCATCAACGCGCTGTCGGCACGCGGCATCCGGGTGATGACCGATCGCGACCGGCTGGTTCATGTCTCCGGCCATCCGCGACGCGGGGAGTTGACCGAGATGTACGCATGGACCAAGCCGAAGATCGCGGTGCCGGTGCATGGAGAGCCGATGCATCTTGCGGCACATGCGGATTTGGCGCGCGAGCTTGGCGTGCCGACCGTCATCACGATCAAGGACGGCGGCGTGACCCGGCTGGCGCCGGAACCGGTGGCGCAGGTCGACAAGATCGAACTTGGCCGCCTCTACAAGGACGGGAACCTGATCGGAGACATCGACGGGGTAGGAGTGTCGGAACGGCGCAAGCTGTCCTTCGCCGGGCATGTCGCGGTGTCGTTGGTGGTCGACCGCAAGGGCGAGGCGATGGCCGATCCCGACGTGGCGCTCACCGGTTTGCCCATGAAGGACGCCGCCGGCCGTCCGTTCGAGGAAACCGTGATGAACACGGTGCTGGGGACGATGGATTCGCTGCCTCGGCCGCAGAAGCGCGATCCCGATGTGTTGGCGGAGGCCGTCCGGCGCGCTGTGCGTGCCGCCGTCGTCCTGGCCTGGGGCAAGAAGCCCATTTGCACCGTCTTCGTCGCGGTCGTATGACCGCGCCATGATTGGCCGCCTCAATCACGTCGCCATCGCCGTGCCCGACATAACGGCGGGCTCGGCGCTCTACCGCACCATGCTCGGCGCTGCCGTCTCCGAACCAATGCATCAGCCCGAGCACGGGGTAACGACCGTGTTCATCGATCTCCCCAACACCAAGGTGGAGCTGATCACGCCGCTTGGCGATAAGTCGCCGATCCGCGGTTTTCTCGAGCGCAATCCGTTCGGCGGCATCCATCACATCTGTTACGAGGTGAACGACGTGCGCGCAGCGGCGCGCGACCTTGCGGCGCGTGGCGCGCGCATCCTGGGTGAGGGCGAGCCGAAGATTGGCGCGCATGGCAAGCCAGTCATTTTCGTCCACCCGAAGGATTTTCTGGGCACGCTGATCGAGCTGGAGCAAGCATGAGCTTCTGGACTGCAGTCGCGGTCTACTTTGTCGTGTGGTGGGTGATCCTGTTCGCCGTGTTGCCCTTCGGCGTTCGCACGCAAGATGACGCCGGCGAAGTGACGCTCGGCACGACGGCGAGCGCGCCGGCACGTCCCCGCCTCATTCGCACGGCGATCGCTACGACCATTGCGGCACTGATTATCGTGGCGGGGTTATGGGTGGCGGTGAATCATTACGGCGTGTCGCTGGAGACCTTCGCCAATATTTTCGACGCGCCGTCGCGGCCATAAAAAAAGCAAGGCCTTCCGGCCTTGCTCATCGAGTTCCGCGTCCTATTCCTTCGTCCCAGCGTCCGCAGATCAACAGGCTGGTCGACCCTTATTTTTCGGAGCTGGCGGCAGCTGCTTTTGCAAGCGCGCCCCGAAGGAACCTTCCTCCCAAGACTTAGACCGCGATGCCTTATTATCGGGGTGGGTCGCAAGGACCTCTGTCATCCCCTTGTTATGTGGCGGACACTAGCCGAGCCGCGATGCGTTGTCATCAATTTGTGCACGGTTCGCCCGAAATTTTTGCATATTTTGAGGTTTTCGCGCGAAATGGTTTCGGGCTCCAAACGGGCGATTCGCCGCGCTTTTCGCGGTCGCGGCAAGCACCCGAAAGGACTTGTGTTTTGACGGACCTGCCGCTTCATTCAGCGCACTTTGTGGGTCGCCGGAGATAATTTTACCAATGCGCCTTTCTCGCTATTTTCTGCCGATCCTGCGTGAGACGCCCAAGGAAGCCGAGATCGTTTCGCACCGGCTGATGTTGCGCGCCGGGCTGATCCGCCAGCAGGCCGCCGGGATCTACTCCTGGTTGCCGATCGGCGAGCGCGTCCTCGCCAAGATCGGCAACATCGTGCGCGAGGAGCAGGACCGCTCGGGTGCCATCGAGATTCTGATGCCCACGCTCCAGCCAGCGGATCTGTGGCGCGAGAGCGGGCGCTACGAGGCGTACGGCAAGGAGATGCTGCGTATCGAAGACCGCCACGAGCGCGACATGCTCTACGGCCCGACCAACGAGGAGATGGTGACCGACATCTTCCGCTCGTACGTGTCGTCGTACCGCGCGATGCCGCTGAACCTCTATCACATCCAGTGGAAATTCCGCGACGAGGTGCGGCCGCGTTTCGGCGTGATGCGCGGCCGCGAGTTCCTGATGAAGGACGCGTACTCATTCGACATCAGCCGCGAGGCCGCGCAGGCAGCCTACAATCGCATGTTCGTGGCATACCTGCGCACCTTCGACCGGCTCGGCCTGAAAGCGATCCCGATGCGGGCGGACACCGGCCCGATCGGTGGCGACATGAGCCACGAATTCATCATCCTGGCGACGACCGGGGAGAGCGAGGTGTTCTGCTCGCGCGATCTGCTCGATCTGCCGATCCCGCCGATCGACACCGATTTCCGCGGCGACCTGACGCCCATCGTCAAGGCCTGGACGACGCCGTACGCCGCCACGGACGAGAAGCACGATCCGGCTCAGTTCGCGACCATCGCCGAGGACCGGCGCATCACGGCGCGTGGCATCGAGGTCGGCCACATCTTCTATTTCGGCACCAAGTATTCCGAGCCGATGGGGGCGAAGGTCACCGGCCCGGACGGCGCCGAGGTATTCGTGCACATGGGCTCGTACGGCATCGGCGTCTCGCGCCTGGTAGGTGCAATCATCGAGGCGAGCCACGACGAGGCCGGCATCATCTGGCCGGATTCGGTGGCGCCCTTTACCGTCGGGCTGATCAACCTCAAGGCCGGGGACGCCAAGGTCGACGCGGCGGCCGACTCGCTCTACGAGCGTCTCACGAATGCCGGAATCGACGTGCTTTACGACGATACGGACCAGCGCGCCGGCGCCAAGTTCGCGACCACCGACCTGATCGGCCTGCCGTGGCAGGTGATCGTGGGACCGAAGGGGCTGGAGCGCGGTGAAGTCGAGATCAAGCGGCGCGCGACCGGGGCGCGGGAAACATTGCCGCTCGATGGCGTGGTCGAGCGCATCCTTGCCGGCTGAGGCCGGCGGAAAGGGCTGAGAGATGGCGCTGCCGGTCGGCACACGGCCGTTCTCGCGCTTCGAGTGGATGCTCGCGGCGCGCTACATGCGACCGCGCCGTCACGCTTCGGGCCTCGTCATCGCCTTCTTCTCGCTGATCGGCATCATGCTGGGGGTCGCCACCCTCATCATCGTCATGGCGGTGATGAATGGCTTCCGCGCGCAGCTCATCGACAAGATCCTCGGCCTCAACGGCCACATCATCGTCCAGGCGATGGACACCAAGCTCACCGACTACGCCGACGTCTCGGCGCGCATCGCCAAGGTGCCGGGCGTCGTTTCCGCTATCCCTCTGGTCGAGGGGCAGGCGCTGGCGAGCGGGCCGAATACATCGAGCGGCGCACTGGTGCGCGGCATCCGCGAGCAGGACCTGCCGCACGTGCCGGGCATCTACAACAACGTGCGGCTTGGCACGCTTGCCGGGTTCGACAAATCCGGCGGCGTGGCGATCGGCACGCGGCTCGCCACCCAGCTCGGGCTGACGGTCGGCGAGAATCTCACCATCGTCATCCCGCGCGGCAGTGTCACGCCATTCGGGGTCACGCCGCGCATCAAGGCGTATCCGGTTGTGGCGATCTTTGAGATCGGGATGGCGGAATACGACTCGACCTTCGTCATCCTGCCGTTCAGCGACGCCCAGGCGTTTTTCAATCTCGATGACGAAGCGAGCGCGGTCGAAGTTTATCTCAAGAGCGCAGACTCGGTCGACACGTTGCGGCCGGCCATCGAAGCGGCGGTTGGGCGCCAGGCGCTGGTGACCACGTGGCAGGAACGCAACGTGACGTTCTTCTCGGCGCTCGAGGTCGAGCGCAACGTGATGTTTCTGATCCTGACGCTGATCGTCATCGTTGCGGCGCTCAACATCATCTCCGGCCTCACCATGCTCGTGAAGGACAAGGGGCACGACGTCGCGATCCTGCGGACGATGGGGGCGACACGCGGCGCGATCATGCGCGTGTTCTTCATCGCCGGCGCTTCCATCGGCACGATCGGCACGCTTGCCGGATTTGCTCTCGGCGTCAGCATCGCGCTGAACGTGGAGCCCATCCGCCAGTTCATTTCGCGGCTGACGCAGACCGAGCTGTTCTCGCCCGAGCTTTATTTCCTGAGCCAGCTACCTTCCGAGATTGATGCGCGCGAGACCATCACGGTGCTGGTCATGGCGCTGGCGCTCTCGTTCCTGGCGACGCTTTATCCGGCCTGGCGGGCGGCGAAACTCGATCCCGTCGAGGCGCTGCGCTACGAATGAGCACGTCGCCGCGCCCTGCAAAACAGCCGACGCGGACGCCGCAGAAGCGTCCGGCGCTTCGCCTCACCGGCATCGAACGAAGCTACCCGGATGCGTCGGGCGGACTGACGGTCCTGTCCGGCGCCAGCCTCGATATCTTTCCCGGCGAAATGGTTGCCCTGGTGGCGCCGTCCGGCGCCGGCAAATCGACACTGCTCCAGATCGCCGGGCTTCTCGAGCATCCCGACAAGGGCGAGGTGTTCGTCTCCGGCTACGCGTCGAGCAAGCTGAACGATGCCGAGCGCACCACGCTGCGCCGGCTGCACATCGGCTTTGTCTACCAGTTCCATCACCTGCTGCCGGAATTCACGGCGCTCGAAAACGTCATGATGCCGCAACTCATCCGCGGCATGAAGCGCGCTGAGGCGATGGCGCGCTCGCTCCAGCTGCTGGCGTACATGCGCGTCAAGGAGAGGGCCGATCATCGGCCGTCCGCGATGTCGGGCGGCGAACAGCAGCGCGTCGCGATCGCGCGCGCCGTCGCCAATGGGCCACGGCTGCTGTTGGCCGATGAACCGACGGGCAACCTTGATCCGACGACGGCGGGGCTGGTGTTCGACGGGCTGATGCGACTCGTGCGCGCATCCAAGCTCGCCTGTCTGATCGCTACGCACAATCACGATCTCGCGGCGCGCATGGATCGCGCAATCACGCTCGATCGCGGCAAGGTGGTCGAGCTGCGGCGCCAGCCCGCACTGGTGGCAGCTGCGCCTTCGCCGCCGCCCGAAGCGCCGCCGGGCGTTTCAGCCGACACGGCATAAGAAAGACCGCCCGGGGAGGCCGGGCGGTCTCACGTGTCGCAAGCCGGCGAGGAGCCTTACAGCTTCACGACCATCCGGCAGAACGTCACGACGTCCGGCTTGTAGATCGACGGATCCGCGATGACGCCGCGGCACTTCGTGCGCAGGGCCATCTGGTCGCTGGCCGACAGGTTGGCGAATACCGGGCCGACGCTGCCGCTCGAGATGCCCGGGCCGCCAGCGCCACCGGCGCCGCCGTTACCGCCGCCATTGTCGCCACCCGGCAGATTGACACCGCCACCGGGGAGACCGCCGCCGCCGATACCACCGACGCCGCCCAGATCACCGGTGTTGAGGCCGGCGAGCAGGCTGCCAAGGTCAAGCGCGGCGTTGGTGTCGGAATCGTCGTTCAGCGTGCTGCCATTGGAGTTCGCCGAGGCAAGCGCGCTGCCGGCGGTTCCGCCGTTGATGTTGTTGAGGTTGATGTTGGCATCGGTGTTCGAACCGTTGCCCGTCGGGCTGCCTTGGCTGCCGAGCGTCAGCAGCGGGCCAGAGCCGTTGCCGATGTTCACGTTGCCGGTGTTGCTGCCGGCGGTTGCGGTCGCGGCAGTATTGCTGTTGCTGCCGCCGCCGATGGTGAGGGACGCTGCCTGGGCGGCGGTGCCGAGCATCAGGGTTGCGGCAAGGGCGGTGATGATTTTCTTGGTCGTCATGTGCTCCTCCGTAGTGTGGACTTACACGGCACCCCCGTTGGTCCAGCAACGTACCGAGCGGCGCTATGTTTCCGCGGATCGCCGAGCGCGGTGAAGGAGAAGTTGATGTGATTTCAAGGATTTGAATCACCGCTTGACCAGTAGAACAAAACATGAACATACTCCCGCCATAGTTCACTGGAGTTGCGTCATGTCTGCGTACCTGCGTGATGTCGTTTCGCTGATCGCCGTGGTGTCGTTCGTGGCCACGGTCGGGGTGTGGTCCGAGGTGCTCCGCACCCTCGTCTGACGATTTTCGCCCGCTGGGGAGGGCGGGGACTAAGGGTCCGATCTGATGGACACCCGTACCCCCATCGCCGACACTTGCCGCGATGAGGATCGCATCGTGAGTCGGCTCGCGGGCGGGGTTGGCTACGTCCATCTCCGCGTCCATTCCGCTTATTCGCTGCTGGAAGGGGCGCTGCCGATCAAACGGCTGGCGGAGCTCGCCTATGCCGACAAGATGCCGGCGCTCGGCATCGCCGATACGGGCAACCTGTTCGGGGCGCTCGAGTTTGCTGACAAGATGGCCGACAAGGGCATCCAGCCCATCATCGGGTGTCAGGTCGCCATCGATTTTGGCGACGCCGGCGAGGAGGCGAGGCCGGGAGCTCCGCGGGGGCCCCAGCTTGCCGACGTGGTGCTGATCTCGGCCAGTGAGGCCGGGTACTGGAATCTCGTCCGGCTGGTGTCGGATTCCTACATGCAGACCGATCCGACCATGCGGGCGCATATCAGCGCCGCAGCGTTGGCCGACCGTAACGCCGGCATCATCTGCCTGACCGGTGGTCCCTCCGGGCCGATAGATCGGGCGCTCGTCGCGGGCCAGTCGCACCTAGCAGCGCAGCGTCTCGATCGGCTTACCGAGATTTTCGCTGACAGGCTGTACGTCGAGTTGCAGCGCCACGGCGCTTCGGCCGAGGAGGTAGCACTGCCCCATCTCGTGGCGATGGCCTACGAGCGCGGCCTGCCGCTGGTGGCGACCAACGAGCCGTTCTTCCCGGAGCGTGAGGACTACGAGGCGCACGACGCGCTGATCGCGATCGCGGAAGGCGCGGTCGTCGGTGATGGCAACCGGCGGCGGCTGACGGAGCAGCATTATTTCAAGTCGCGCGCCGAAATGGCCGCCTTGTTCGCCGACTTGCCGGAGGCGGTGGAGAACACCATTGAGGTCGCGATGCGCGCCTCGTGGTGGCCGCGCGTCCGCAAGCCGATCCTCCCCCGCTTTGCCGTGAACGCCGGTGACGCAGAGACCGCTGCACGCGCCGAGGCCGCGATGCTGCGCGAGCAGGCGCACGCGGGACTGGCGCGCCGGCTTTCGGTGCATGGCATGGCGCCGGGTCTGGCGGAGGAGGATTACCGCAAGCGGCTGGAGTACGAACTCGGCGTCATCGAGAAGATGCAGTATCAGGGCTACTTCCTGATCGTCTCCGATTTCATCAAGTGGGCGAAAGCGCAGGGCATTCCCGTCGGACCGGGCCGCGGCTCGGGTGCCGGCTCGGTCGTCGCATGGTCGCTGACGATCACGGACCTCGATCCGCTCCGGTTCAACCTGATCTTCGAGCGGTTCCTCAATCCCGATCGCGTGTCGATGCCGGACTTCGACGTCGACTTCTGCCAGAACCGGCGCGACGAGGTCATCCGCTACGTCCAGGAGAAGTACGGCGCCAACCAGGTAGCGCAGATCATCACGTTCGGCACGCTGCAGGCTCGCGCCGTGCTGCGCGACGTCGGGCGCGTGCTGCAGATGCCCTATGGTCAGGTCGATCGACTGGCCAAGATGGTGCCTCAGAATCCGGCGAACCCGGTGACGCTGTCGAAGGCGATCGCGGACGAGCCGGCTTTGCAGGCCGAGCAGGAGAAGGACGAGCGCGTCAAGCGGCTGCTCGACATCGCGCAGAAGCTGGAGGGCCTGTACCGGCACGCTTCGACCCACGCCGCCGGCATCGTCATCGGCGACCGCCCACTCGATCAACTGGTCCCGCTCTACCGCGATCCGCGGTCGGACATGCAGGTCAGCCAGTTCAACATGAAATGGGTCGAGCAGGCGGGGCTGGTGAAGTTCGACTTCCTCGGCTTGAAGACGCTGACGGTCCTCGACCTTGCGGTCCGTCTCGTGAAACGGCGCGGCATAGACGTCGATCTGGGGCGCATCCCGCTCGACGATGCCAAGAGCTATGCGCCGCTGACCAAAGGCGACACTGTCGGCATCTTCCAGCTGGAAAGCGCCGGCATGCGGCGCGCGGTCATCGACATGAAGCTCGATCGCTTCGACGACCTGATCGCGCTGGTTGCGCTCTATCGGCCTGGCCCGATGGCAAACATTCCGACCTACTGCGCGCGCAAGCTTGGCAAGGAGGTGCCCGACTACATCCATCCGAAGCTCGAGGCGGTGCTGAAGGAAACCTTCGGCGTCATCGTCTACCAGGAGCAGGTGATGCAGATCGCGCAGATCCTGGCCGGCTATTCGATGGCGGAAGCCGACAACCTGCGCCGCGCGATGGGCAAGAAAATCCGCGCCGAGATGGCGGCGCAGCGTGATCGTTTCATCTCCGGCGCCGTCGCCAATAATGTTGACCGCGACCACGCGGAGTCGATCTTCGAGCTTCTTGCGAAGTTCGCCGAATACGGCTTCCCGAAGGGGCACGCTGCGGCGTACGCGCTGGTCGCCTACCAGACGGCCTACATGAAGGCGAACTTCCCGGTGGAGTTCATGGCCGCGTCGCTGACCCTGGAAATGGGCAACACGGACAAGATCGCCGAATTCCGGCGCGAGGCGATCCGCCTCGGCATTCCGGTGGAGTCGCCGTCGGTCAACCGGTCGGGCGTCGAGTTCGACGTCGTCGATGGGCGCATCTACTACGCGCTGTCGGCGATCAAGGGAGTCGGGCCGCAGGCGATCGAGCATCTGGTGGCAGTGCGCGGCGATGCGCCGTTCCGCGATCTCGCGGACTTCGGCCGGCGCATCAATCCGAAGATCATCAACAAGCGGGCGCTGGAAAGTCTGATCGCCGCAGGCGCGCTGGATGAGCTGGAGGCGGACCGCGCGCGGCTGACCGCCGGTGTCGAACGTATCCTCGGCATGGCCAATCGCCTCCAGGACGATGCGGCGACGGGGCAGGGCGACATGTTCGGCGGTGCGATCGATCGCCAGCCGCTGCTGCTGCCGGTGGTCGATCCGTGGATGGCGGCGGAGAAGCTCAAGCGCGAGCACGACGCGGTTGGCTTCTACCTTTCGGCGCATCCGCTCGACGAATACCGCGCGGTGCTGGCGAAGATGCGCGTCCAGACCTGGGCGGAGTTTTCGCAGGCGGTGCGTGCGGGTGCCTCGGCCGGGCGGCTCGCCGCGACGGTTACAGGCAAGCAGGAGCGGCGCACGCGCACCGGCAACAAGATGGCGGTCCTCCAGCTTTCGGACTCCACAGGCTCGTTCGAGGCGGTAGCGTTCTCCGAGGAGCTGGTGAAGTACCGCGATCTGCTGGAGCCCGGGAATTCGGTCGTCGTCCTGGTTGGCGCCGAGGAGCGGCCCGAAGGCATCAACGTGCGGATCCAGTCTGTGGAATCGTTGGACCGCGTCATGGCGGGCCTCAAGCAGATCCGCGTCTTCGTGCGCGACGATGCTCCGCTGCCGAGCGTCGCCAAGCATCTCGGCAATCGCGGGGAGGGCGAGGTGAGCCTCATCCTGCTTCGCGATGGCGGCCGCGAAGTTGAGATGCGGCTGCCGGGGCGTTTCGCCATCAGCCCGCAGATCGCCAGCGCGCTCCGCTCGGTGCGCGGCGTCGTCCAGGTCGATCTGGTCTAGCCCGACATCCTGCTGCCGCATCGTGGCACTACGACACGGTAATGTCGCGATTGACGAGGGTCGCGCCTCGTCTACTGTCCAAAATCGCGCATAGGAGGAGTACGCACCATGGCGTCGGTTCTCAATCCCTATCTCAGCTTCAACGACAATGCCCGCCAGGCGATGGATTTCTACAAGTCCGTCTTCGGCGGCGATCTCAACGTCTCGACCTTCGGTCAGGGTGGCATGTCGCAGGACCCCGGCGAAGCGAACAAGGTGATGCACGCGCAGCTTCGCTCGCCGAGTGGCTTCGTGCTGATGGGTTCCGACACGCCGGCCAGCATGGGTGCGCCTCGCGCCAACGGTCAGATCTCACTCAGCGGCGATAACGACGCGGAGTTGCGCGGCTACTGGCAGAAGCTCAGCCAGGGCGGCAGCGTGATGATGCCCCTGGAGAAGGCGCCGTGGGGCGACAGCTTCGGCATGCTCACCGACAAATTCGGCGTGTCGTGGATGGTCAACATCGCCGGAAAGCCCGCCTGATCCGCGCTGCCGCCTTCGCGGCCATCGGTCTCGCCTCGGCGGCTGCACTCGCCGCCGAGCCGTACCGCCTGGCGCCCTACAAGGACGACCTGTTCGCCTATCCGTCCGTCCTCGAAACGAGGGACGACGGCGCCTACGTCGTCGTCAGCTACGACAAGCAGCGCGACCTTTACGGTCGCGATGAGGTGCCGGAACGGCAAGCGAAGTGGCCGTACATCTCCAATGTCCGCCAGCAGACGGTCACCTATGATGCTGCCGGCAAGCCGCTGAAGGCGATTGGCGTCGGCAAGATCGAGGGCGGGGCGCATGCCGTCGTCATCTATATCCACGGCCAGGGCGGCACGCGCGCACAAGGCGCCGACAACGGCATGTTCGGCGGCAACTTCAATCGCATCATGAACCTGATGGCGAAGAACGACGGCGCATATCTTTCGCCGGACTTCACCGACATCGGCGATACCGGCACGGCGGAGATCAAAGCTCTGGTGCTGGATCAGGCGGCGCGCTCACCCAACGCCGCGATCTTCATGGCCTGCGGCTCGCAAGGCGGCGTGATCTGCTGGCGATTGGTCGCGGATCAGGACGTGGCGGCGCATCTCGCGGGCTTGTTGCTCCTCGGCTCGACGCACGACGATGCGTTCCTCAAGTCGCCGCAGATCAAGCCGAAGGCGCGGCGCATCCCCATCTACATTGGGCACGGCACCGCCGATCCGATCTTTGCGTGGCAGGACGAGGTCGCGTTCTACGCGAAGGTGCGCAAGGCCGCGCGCGACTATCCCATCCACATCGCCTTGTTCGATACCGGCGTGCACGGCACGCCGATCCGCATGACGGATTGGCGGCTGGTCTTGAACTGGATGCTGGAGGCGAACGGCGGGTAGCACGCCGCGCTATGTGCGCCGTTACCCCTCCCCAAAACCGCCAGGCGGTTTTGGCCCTCCCGCAAGGGGAGGGCTCATGCGCGACCGGCTATTCGCTAACGATTGAGCGGGCTGAACCCTCCCCTTGCGGGAGGGTCAAACGGCCGAAGGCCGTTTGGGGAGGGGTCCTACGCTGCCGGAGGCGCGACGTACCCGGCATTGGCCACCGCTCGCTCGACTGTCGGCCGCACCGCGTCGAACAGCTCCTGCGCATGCGACGGCGATGTGCCGATAGCGGTCAGCCCAAAGCGACCGTCCACCTTCAGACACGACAGCATGTGCAACACGACGCCCCAGCCGCGGGCGTGGTCGAAGGCGAGCCCAGCCTCGGCTATCGCCTGGATCACCGTCGCAGAGGGGAGGCCGTGCCATTTCGCATCGACCATGTTGTCGGTCGAAACGTAGTGGCGCGGCTCGCGCGCATGATTGAACCAGGTGCCGACCTTCGGGTCGTAGTGGCCGGGCACAAGATTGCGGAGGGCGGCGTAGGGGTGCGTCGTGCCGCCCTTGCGCAGATTCATCTCCAGCGCGCAGACCTGCCATTCGCCTTGCTCGTTTTTGGCGCAGGCGAAGTCGATCGCGAACCGGCCGAGCACACCCAGCGGCGCGATCACCTGCGCGGTCGCGACCCCGTATTCGGCGAGCCGCGCGGCGTAACCCGGATCGGCGGGGAAGCGGCAGCCCTGGTAGACCTGCCCGTCGTCGCCACCCAGCATCTGCTCGTGCGTCGCGACCACGTGGACGTGGCCAAAGGGCGTGATGTCCACCTGCGCGCTCGGACTGGTGAAGTCGGTGCCTGCGATCAGCTCCTCGACGATCCCGCCCGCCTTGAGGTCGCGTAGGTACCATTCGGGCAGCGCCTCGACGTGCCGGCGGATGCCGGCTGGGCTCGCATCGGCAAGCTTGGCGAAACGGATCACTACGTTGCCGTCGCCGGCGGCGCTGTTGTCGTGCTTCACCACGACGCCCGTCGCGTTCGGCCGCCCGCGGCGGATGTCGGCGATGGCGTCGACAACGTCGTCCACGGTTTTCACGTCCTCGCGGCCGAAGGGGATCGGCACGCCCGCCATGCGGAAGATGCGGCGCCCTTCGCTCTTGAAGCCCAGCGGCCAGAGTTCGGGCGCGGTGCCGTTGATCGGCGTCTGAAGTTGGCGCGCGACCTCGACTTCGTGGTCGGTGACGTTCCACGGCTCGATGAAAGCGGGAACCCCGTCGATAGCGGCGCGCAGCTTGTCCATGACGTCGGGCCGGCCGAGCAGCTTGTCGGCGACCGAGCGGGCGGTGTGATCGGGCAGCGTGATCGCCACGAACTGGTTGCGCATCGCCTCGCGCTTCTCCGGCGGGAACAGGGAGAAGTAGTAGTCCAGCACCTCCGGCGCCGGCTCCTCGGTGCTCATGTAGACGAACCGGCAGTTCGGCATCCTGTTCATCATGAACATCGCCAGCAGATAGCGATGCTCCAGCGCCGCGAGACGCGTGGCGTAGTGGGCGAGGGTAGTCTCGCCGAGCGCGAAGGAGGGAAAAGCGATAACGGCGTGGGGATCCGTGTGGCCGGGGCTGTTCAGCTCCCAGATCGGGCCGAATCCGGCCTGAAGCTCCGCAAATGACTTCACGATCGCGCCTCCCCCTGATGCGAAAAGACCAGTATCCGGGAATGCTTGCAATCCCAAGACGTGCAGCCTATAAGCCGCGCCATCTCACACGCGGGATTTGGCCCAATCGCTCCGGTTTCAGCCGGGCGTGCGGTCCTTCCGGTGCCCCATCCGGGGCTTCATTCCCGCGGCGGACAGAACCGGTCAAGGAGCAAGGTAGTCATGGCACTGCCCGATTTTTCTATGCGCCAGCTGTTGGAAGCCGGCGTGCACTTCGGTCACCAGAAGCATCGCTGGAACCCCAAGATGGCGCCGTATCTCTACGGCGTGCGCAACAACATCCACATCATCGATCTCGCCCAGACGGTGCCGATGCTGCATCGCGCCCTGCAGGCGGTGAGCGATACGGTCGCCGGCGGCGGCCGCGTCCTTTTCGTCGGCACCAAGCGCCAGGCGGCGGAGCCGCTGACCGCGGCGGCCAAGCGCAGCGCGCAGTATTACGTCAACGCGCGCTGGCTGGGCGGCATGCTCACCAACTGGAAGACGATCTCGCGCTCGATCGCGCGCCTGCGTGAACTCGAGACGCTCCTCACGGGCGAGGCCCAGGGCCTCACCAAGAAGGAGCGCCTGACGCTCACGCGCGAGAAGGACAAGCTCGAGAAGGCGCTCGGCGGCATCAAGGACATGGGCGGCGTGCCCAATCTTCTGTTCGTGATCGATACGAACAAGGAGAAGATCGCGATTGAGGAAGCGACCCGCCTCGGCATTCCGGTCGCGGCGATCATCGACTCGAACTGCGATCCCGACGGCATCACTTACGCGATCCCGGGCAACGACGACGCCGGCCGCGCGATCACGCTCTACTGCGACCTGATCGCCAAGGCTGCCATCGATGGCATCGGCCGTGCCCAGGGCGAAGCCGGCATCGACATCGGTGCCGCCGAGGAAGTGCACGAGCCTGCCATTCTTGAATCGACCGCGCCGGATGCCGATATGACGCAAGCCGAAGCCGTCGAGCCGAAGGTGGCGACCGCAACCAAGAAGCGCGCTGCCGCCCCGGTTACGCCGTTGTTCACGGCGCCGTCGGGCAAGGCGGACGATCTCAAGAAGATCGAAGGCGTGGGCCCGGCGCTGGAGCGCAAGCTCAATGCACTGGGTGTCACGCGTTACGACCAGATTGCGAGCTTCACGGATGAGGAAGTCGCCAAGGTCGACGACGCGCTGAACTACAAGGGCCGCATCTCCCGCGACGATTGGGTGGGGCAGGCCCGAGCGCTCGCCGCCGGCTAGGCGACGGGCTGCACTCGCATACAAAGGACGACTGCCATGACCGTTTCCGCGACGATGGTGAAAGAGCTCCGGGAAAAGACCGGGGCTGGCATGATGGACTGCAAGGCGGCGCTCACCGAGACCAAGGGCGACGTCGAGGCGGCCATCGACTGGCTGCGCGCCAAGGGGCTGTCGCGGGCGGCCAAGAAGGCCGGTCGCGTCGCGGCCGAAGGTCTGGTCGCGGTTGCCGCTCAGGGCAAGCATGCGGTGGTGATCGAGCTCAACTCGGAGACCGACTTCGTCGCGCGCAACCCCGAATTCCAGCAGCTCGCCTCCGGCATCGCGCAGGCAACGCTTGGCACCGACGGGTCGTCGGTCGAGGCGGTGCTTGCCGCGACGCTCGCCGGCGGCGTGAAGGTCGAGGACGCGATCAAGAATGCCATCGCGACCATCGGCGAGAACATGTCGCTCCGCCGCGTCGCCTCCATCTCGGTCAAGGAAGGTGCTGTCGCCAGTTACGTCCACAGCGCGATCGCGCCGGGGCTCGGCAAGATCGGCGTTATCGTCGGGCTGGAGTCGTCCGGCAACGCCGAGAAGCTGACGCAGATCGGCAAGCAGGTGGCGATGCATGTCGCTGCCGCGAGCCCGCTGGCGGTGCGACCGGAGGAGATCGATCCTGCGGTGGTGCAGCGTGAGCGGGCGGTGTTCGCCGAGCAGGCGCGCGAGAGCGGCAAGCCCGAGGCGATCATCGAGAAGATGGTCGATGGGCGGCTCCGCAAGTTCTACGAGGAAGTCGTGCTGCTCACGCAGGCCTTCGTCGTGGACACCGAGAAGACCGTCGAGGCGGCGCTCAAGGCTGCCGAGGCCAACGTCGGCGCGCCGATCAAGGTGACCAAGTTCGTCGCCTTCCGTCTCGGCGAGGGCGTCGAGAAGGCGGAGAGCGATTTCGCCGCCGAGGTCGCTGCCGCGGCGGGCGCCAAGAAGCCGTAAGGCGCAACGCGGTCCGGCGTCCGAGTGGCGTTCCTTGCTGTGAGGCAATAGGTATTTGCCCATGGCTGAAGGCGGCGCATCGCGGAGGCTGGCGGCAATTCTGGCGGCCGACGTCGTCGGCTACTCCCGCATGATGGCGGCGGACGAGGCGGGCACGCTCGCCGCGCTGAAACGGCACCGTGAAGCGGTGTTCGATCCCAACATCTCCCGCCACCACGGTCGCGTCGTGAAGCTGATGGGCGATGGCACGCTCGCCGAGTTCGGCAGCGTGGTGGATGCGGTCGCCTGCGCGCTCGCCATCCAGCGTGGCGCCGACCCGAAGATCACGCTGCGCATCGGCATCAATCTTGGCGACGTCATCATAGACGGCGACGACATCTATGGCGACGGCGTCAACATCGCTGCGCGGCTCGAGCCGTTGTCCGATGCCGGCGGCATCTGCATCGCCTCGATCGTGCACGAGAGCGTCAGCGGGCGCGTCGACGCGACGTTCGTCGACGCCGGCGAGACGCGCGTCAAGAACATCGACCGGCCGATCCGCGTCTGGAAATGGGCGCCCGATGGCCGGAAGCTCGTGGCGCTACCGAAGCCGACGATGGAGCAGCCGTCCATCGCCGTGCTGCCCTTCGCCAATATGTCCGGCGATCCGGAGCAGGAGTATTTCGCCGACGGGATCACCGAGGACATCATCACGGATCTGTCCAAGGTGCCGGGGCTGATGGTCATCGCGCGCAATTCGAGCTTCGTCTACAAAGGGAAGCACGTTGATATCCCGACCGTTGCGCGCGAACTGCGCGTGAAGGCGGTCCTGGAGGGTTCGATCCGCCGGGTCGGCAATCGCGTGCGGATCACCGCGCAGCTCATCGACGGCCAGGGCGGTGGACATATCTGGGCGGAGCGGTTCGACCGCGACCTCACCGATATCTTCGCCGTCCAGGACGAAGTCACGCGCGAGATCGTCGGTGCCCTCAAGATCAAGCTGGCGGGCGCGCTGCCGTCGTCATCCGACACCGGAACGAGCAACATCGAGGCGCAGGATGCTTATTTCCGCGCCCGCGCGGTGATGGGCGGAGCCATCCTTAGTCGCGAGATCTTTGCGCGCGGTGTCGAGCTCTACCGGCGTGCCATCGAACTCGATCCGGATTTTGCCCGGCCCTATGCGTGGCTCAGCGTGGCGTATGTGAACGAGGCCGTGAACGACTGGACCAAACGTGGGTCGGCCAGTCTGGTCGATGCGCGCCGCGCCGCCGAGATCGCCGTCGCCAAGGCGCCGGCAGACGTCCACGGTTACGCGGCGCTGGCGTTCGTCAATGCGATCGAGCGGAACTTCGCCGAATGCAGGCGCCTGCTCGATCATGCGTTCGCGATAAACCCGAAGCATCCGCTGGCGCTGACGATCCACGCGATGCTCAATCTGGTGGAGGACAACGCCGAACGCGCGATTGTCGAGATCGAGGCGGTGATGAAGCTCGATCCGGCCTGGGCGCATGGCTACCTTCAGCACCTGGGGTTCGCGAATTTGCTCGCCGGCAAATACGAAACGGCGGAGGCGCTTTTCAGGGAACGCATCCTGATCGTTCCGAACACGGACGTGTCGCGAGGCTCGCTGGCGGTGGCGCTCGGTTTTCAGGGCCGCGCGGAAGAGGCACGGGCGGCGTGGGCGGACCTTTACCGCGTCAACCCCGCGTTCGATTTCGAGACACATATTTCGATGCTGCCGCTGTCGCCCGGCTATGCAGCAAAACTGAGGGAAGGGCTGGCAAAGGCAGGGATTTCCCCTTAGGCGGATGCGGTGACAGGGGGGCCGCCTTCGTGTATCCGGGGTCGGCCGCAGCAACGAGTCGAGACATGAAACAGCCGCTCCGCTTCAAGAGGGTGCTCCTCAAGGTCTCGGGCGAGGCGCTCCTTGGCGGCCAGACATTCGGCATCGACGATGGCGTGCTGTCGCGGATAGCCGGCGAGATCGCCGACGCTGCGCGGCTGGGCGTCAAGATTGGCGTGGTGACCGGCGGCGGCAACATTTACCGCGGGATGAGTATCCAGAAGGCGGGGGGCAATCGTGTTGCCGGCGACCAGATGGGCATGCTCGCGACGGTCCTCAACTCGATTGCGCTGCAGCAGAAGCTCGGAGCGCTTGGCACGCCGACCCGTATTTTCTCTGCGCTCGCGATGCCGGCGATCTGCGAGACCTTCAACCAGCGCAACGCCGAGGCGGCCTTCGAGGCGGGCGACGTCGTGCTGTTTGCGGCGGGAACGGGCAACCCGTTTGTCACGACCGACTCCGGTGCGGCATTGCGCGCCGCGGAGATGGGCTGCGACGCGCTGTTCAAGGGTACCCAGGTCGACGGCGTCTATACCGCCGACCCCAAGAAGGACCCGAGTGCCAAGCGCTACGACACGCTCAGCTACGACGCAGTCGTCAAACAGGGGCTCCAGGTCATGGACGTTGGCGCCGTAGCGCTTGCCCGCGACAACGGCATTCCGCTGGTCGTATTTTCGATCCTGCAGCCCGGCGCCTTCGTTGATATTCTTAAGGGGCAGGGCCGGGCGACGATCGTCGCCTAGCGCGCCCGTTGAGGGCCTCTCGCCAAGGCCCGTAAGAAACCATAAGTATTTGATTTGTAAGCAGAGGAAACGATGGATACCGGCGAAATCAAGCGGCGCATGCAGGGGGCGGTGACGGCGCTTCGCGGCGAACTCGCGGGCCTCAGGACCGGTCGCGCCTCCATAAGCCTGCTCGAGCCGGTGCAGGTTGATGCCTACGGCTCGTCTATGCCGCTCAATCAGGTCGCGTCGGTCAGCGTGCCCGAGCCGCGCATGCTGTCGGTTCAGGTTTGGGACAGGGCGCTGGTGAGCGCCGTCGATCGCGCTATTCGCGAGGCAAACCTCGGCCTTAACCCGATGATGGATGGGACGCTGCTGCGTATCCCGATCCCGGACCTCACCGCAGACCGCCGTCAGGAACTCGTCAAGATCGCGCATAAGTATGCCGAGCAGGCGCGTGTCGCCGTCCGGCATGTTCGCCGCGATGGACACGATACGCTGAAGAAAGAATCCAAGACCGGAACGAGCGAAGACCAGCAGCGCAAGTTGACCGACCAGATCCAGAAGATGACAGACGACACGATCGCCGAGATCGATACGATCCTGGCGACCAAAGAGGCCGAGATCACGCAGGTCTAGGCCGACGACGGAAGAACGGTGATGCCAGTCCTGGCTGATCAGCAACCAGTCCCCGCGGCGCGCGAAGGCGCGGCGCCGCCGCGCCATGTTGCGATCATCATGGATGGCAACGGGCGCTGGGCTAAGGCGCGCGGCTTGCCGCGGAGCGAAGGCCATCGCCGTGGTGTCGAGGCTGTGCGCCGCACAGTCAGGAGCGCGATCGACCTCGGCATCCATCATCTGACGCTATTCTCGTTCTCGTCGGAAAACTGGTCACGCCCCGCGGACGAAGTCGATTTTCTCTTCGGCCTGTTCCGCCACTTCATCCGCCGCGATGTGGCTGAGCTCCATTCTGCCGGTGTGCGCATCAGCGTCATCGGCAAACGCGCCGGGCTGCCAGCGGATATCCTCGATATGATCGAGGAGGCTGAGGCGCTTACCGCAGGCAATCGCACGCTGAAGCTGATCTTCGCCTTCAACTACGGCGCTCGCGACGAGATCGTGCGGGCGGTGCAGTCGCTGGCCGCCGAGGTGCAGGAAGGACGCATCGCGCCGGAAGCGATCAGCGAAGCAACGATCGGCGAGCATCTCGACACGGCTGCTGTCCCGGATCCCGATCTCATCATCCGCACCAGCGGCGAACTGCGGCTGTCGAATTTCCTGCTCTGGCAGTCAGCGTACTCGGAGCTGGTCTTCGCTCCCGTGCTTTGGCCCGACTTCAACGCCGATGCGCTGCGCGCTGCGCTGGAAGAATTCGGCGGCCGGTCGCGTCGTTATGGCGGCCGGGGTCCGGCTTGACCGGCACCGGTAGCGGCGCGGGACCCGTGGCGTCGCCGGTGGGCAACGAAATCCTGGTCCGCATCGTTTCCGCTGTCGCGCTCGCGGTGATCGCCCTTGTCGGCGCATTGCTCGGCGGCTGGGCGACTGCCATCGTCCTGGCGGTCGTCACCGCCATCTTCCACCTCGAATGGGTGCGCCTCACGGACGGCGTGCCGTTTCCAGGCGCCGTGTTCACGATCAGTCTCGTTTTGGCGATCGCGATGACCGCCATGGGTCTGGTGATCGGCGGGCTCATCCTCGTGGCGCTCGCGGTGGGCTTCTCCGCGCTGATGCTCAGCCCGTGGAGACCGGCAGGCGTGATCTATGCGGCGATGCTGGGCCTTGGGCTGCTGATCCTCAGGCTGACGCCCATGGGTCTGCCGGCGGTGATCTTTGTCCTGGCGATCGTGTGGACGACGGACACCGCCGCGTTCTTCGCAGGCCGCGCGATCGGTGGCGCCAAGCTCGCGCCGCGCGTGTCGCCCAACAAGACGTGGGCCGGTGCGATTGGCGGATTGGTCGGTGGCGTAGTGGCCGGCCTGATCGTCGCCGCAATCGCCGGTCTGCCACTCTCGCCGCTGCTGATATTGATCGCGGCGCTGCTTTCGGCGGCGTCGCAGGGCGGTGACCTGTTCGAGTCATGGGTCAAGCGCGTGTTCGGCGCCAAGGATTCCGGCACGATCATCCCCGGCCACGGTGGCCTGATGGACCGCGTCGATGGGCTGGCGGTCGCCGGCGGCGTTGCAGCGATCGTCGGATGGCTGCACGCGGGCGCGAACGTGTCGGTGGGGCTGCTGCTATGGTAGCCGCCCGCACCGCGGCCGCCGGTCGCTCCAGCGCGTTGGCCCCGCGGCGGGTCTCGGTCCTGGGTGCGACCGGCTCGATCGGCACAAGCACCGTGGCGGTGCTAGCCGAGCGGCTGGGCGATTTCCTGGTCGAGGCAGTCACCGCAAATGCCAACGCCACCCAGCTCGCCGCCGTGGCGCGGAAAGTCGGCGCGCGGGTCGCGGTCATCGCCGATACCGGGGCCTATGCCGACCTCAAGGCGGAACTGGCCGGGACCGGCATCGCCGCCGCGGCCGGTCCTGCCGCGATCGTCGAGGCTGCGGGCCGGCCCGCAGATGTCGTGGTGGCGGCGATTGTCGGCGCTGCCGGCCTCGCGCCGACGCTCGCGGCGGTCAACGGTGGCGCTCGCATCGCGCTCGCCAACAAGGAGTGCCTGGTCTCCGCCGGCGCATTGTTCATGTCCGCGGCGAAGCGCGCCGGCGCGGCGATCCTGCCCGTCGATTCCGAGCACAACGCCATCTTCCAGATTCTCGACGGACGCGATCGCGCGACTGTCGACAGGATCGTCGTCACGGCGTCAGGTGGCCCCTTCCGTACGTGGTCGCGCGCCCAGATGGAGAGGGCGACGCCGGCCGAGGCGCTTCGTCATCCGAACTGGTCGATGGGGCCGAAGATCACGATCGACTCCGCGACGTTGATGAACAAGGGGCTGGAGCTGATCGAGGCGCACCATCTGTTCGGCCAGCCGCCGGAGAGGCTGGATGTGCTGATCCATCCGCAGTCGATCGTGCACGGGCTGGTGTCGTTCGCGGACGGCTACATCCTCGCCGCCCTGTCAGCGCCCGACATGCGCACGCCGATCGCCCATTGCCTGGCATGGCCTGAGACGAGTCGCGGGGCAGGGCGGCGCCTCGACATCGGCGCCCTTTCGAGCCTGGAATTCAGCCCTCCGGATCTCGATCGCTTCCCGGCGTTGGCCATCGCCCGCGACGCTTTGGCCATTGGCGGGGCCGCTACGAATATCCTCAGTGCTGCCAATGAGATAGCGGTGACCGCCTTCCTCGCCGGACGGATCGGCTTCCTTGAAATCGCCCGAATAGTCGCCGAGACGCTTGCCGGCGCGGGAGAATTGATTAACCGGGACCCGGCGACAATCGAGGAAGCGGTGGCGCTTGATTCTGCGGCGCGCCGCATCGCCGAGGATCTGGTCCGGTCGCGGGTGGATTGAGAAGGAAAACCGATGGGTCTGGCTAGTTGGTTCGGCGGCATCGGTTCCAGTGCGGCGGGCTACATCCTTCCGTTCCTGTTTGTCCTGACCATCGTCGTCTTCTTCCACGAACTCGGCCATTTCCTGGTGGCACGCTGGACGGGCGTCGCGGTGCGCACCTTCTCGATCGGCTTTGGGCCGGAGCTGCTGGGTTTCAACGACCGGCGCGGCACCCGCTGGCGCATTTCGGCGATCCCGCTTGGCGGCTACGTGAAGTTCCTGGGCCACGACACCGAGGCGTCCTCGCCTGACCGCACCGCGCTCGACGCCATGCCTGCCGCCGAGCGCGCGCGGACCTTTGCCGGCAAGAACGTTTGGGCGCGGGTCGCCATCGTCGCGGCGGGGCCGATCGCCAATTTCATCCTGGCGATCGTCATATTCACCGCGATCTTCGCCACTGTTGGCCGTGACACAATCGCGGCGCGGGTTGACAAGATTGCGCCGGACAGCGCGGCCGCGGCTGCTGGGTTCCAGGTGGGCGACGTCATTGTTTCCATCGACGGCTCACCGGTCGCAAGCTTTGGCGATGTCCAGCGAATGGTTGGGTTCCGAGCCGGCGAAAGCCTGCATTTCGTTGTGAAGCGGAACGGTCAGGAGACCGCGCTCGACGCGACGCCGGTCATGCAGGAAGTGACCGACTCCTTCGGCAACAAGATGCGGATGAGCGTGCTCGGCATTACGCGTGAGCCAACCGCGTCCGACATCACCACGGAACACTTCAACGTTCCCCAGGCGGCGTGGCTTGGCACGCAGGAGACGTGGTTCATCGTCGACCGCACGCTGTCATACCTTTTCGGTGTGGTCCGTGGCCGCGAGTCTGCGGATCAGCTTGGCGGACCGATCCGGGTCGCCGAAGTTTCGGCCCAGGTCGCAACGATTGGTTTTGTCGCGCTGATCAATCTTGCCGCGATCCTCTCGGTGTCGATCGGCCTGATCAACCTGTTCCCGATCCCTATGCTGGATGGCGGGCACCTGCTTTATTTCCTGGTCGAAGCAATCCGGGGAAAACCGCTCAGCGAGCGGGTACAGGACATCGGCTTCCGGATAGGCTTGGCCGCTGTACTGGCCTTGATGATTTTCGCTACCTGGAACGACATAATTCATTTGAGTTCACTGTGAATAATCGGTTCCATACGTGGCGGACCGGCCACGACGGGGCAGATTCGCCGGGGTGTTCAGAGGGTGCGGCTTGCGGGGATGGAAAAAGCCTGTAAACCTTTGTTTTGGAGGCCCCGGGGGGCGAATCCGCAGGGACACATTTGCCCTGAGGAAAAAATAGGCAGCAGGCATCCGATCCCTATGAATTCATTCGTGATTTTCGCCCGGCGCGCGCTCTTTGCATTGTTCGTCGCACTGGCTGTGCCGCTGGTCGCGGGAAGCGCCTCGCTGCTGGTCGCCGATTCCGCGTCTGCCGCGGTCGTCTCCTCGATCCAGGTCAAAGGCAACCAGCGCATCGACGCCGACACTATTCGCGCCTACGTGCTGGTGAAGCCGGGCAAGGCCTATTCGGCCGGCGACATCGATGCCTCGATCAAGGCGCTGTTCGACACCGGACTGTTCGCCGACGTTTCGATCGCGGCGCGTGGCGCCGTTCTCGTGGTCACCGTCTCTGAAAATCCGATCATCAATTCGGTGAATTTCAAGGGCAACAAGAAGGTCAAGGCCGAGGTGCTTGAGCAGGTCACGCTGCTGAAGCCGCGGGCCGGGCTGTCGGACGCGCGCCTCCAGAGCGACGTCAACCGCATCAAGGATTACTACACGCGCAGCGGCCGCAACGAGGCCAACGTCGAGGCTAAGCTCGAGCAGCTGCCCAACAACCGCGTCAACGTGATCTTCGTCATCACGGAAGGTGCGCGCACAGGCGTCGGCTCCATCATCTTCGTCGGTAACAAGGCGTTCACCGCTTCGCGGCTCACGGGCATCATCCAGACCCGGACGACGAACTGGCTGAGCTGGCTGAACAAGCGCGACGTCTACAGCGAGGAGAAGCTGCAAGCCGATCAGGAACTCCTGCGCCGCTTCTATCTCCAGCACGGTTATGCTGACTTCCAGGTCCTTGGCGCCGACGCGCAGTTTGACGCGGCGCGCGGTCGCTATGTCGTAACGTTCACCGTCGACGAGGGCCCGAAGTACAAGTTCGGCGACGTCACCGTGGATTCGTCCATCAACGGCGTCACTGGAGACTCGCTAAAGAGCTTCGTTCGTACCCGGAGTGGTCGCGTGTTCAACGCGACAGAGATCGAGAAGTCGACCGAGGCGCTGACCATCGAACTGTCGCGGCTTGGCTATGTGTTCGCGCAGGTGCGCCCGCGTGGCGACCGCGACTACACAAACAACGTCATCGCAATGACCTACGTGATCGACGAAGGCCCGCGCGCCTACGTCGAGCGCATTGATATCCGCGGCAATACCAAGACGCGCGACTACGTCATTCGCCGCGAGTTCGATATCTCCGAGGGCGATGCCTATAACCGCGTGATGGTCGATCGTGCTGAGCGGCGGCTCCGTGCGCTCGGTTACTTCAAGACCGTGCAGATTTCGACCGAGCCCGGGTCGGCGCCAGACAAGGTGGTCCTGGTCGTCGACGTCGAGGATCAGTCGACGGGATCGTTCTCGGTCTCGGTCGGCGTGTCGACGACGGACGGCTTGATTGGCGAAGTAGCGCTCGAGGAATCCAACTTCCTTGGCCGTGGCCAGGCGGTTCGCGTTTCCGTAGGCGGCAGCGCGGGTAGCCGCACGTACAGCCTGTCCTTCACCGATCCGTACTTCCTCGGCACGCGCGTTTCGGCGGGCTTCGACCTCTATCGCAACGAGCAGAAGGCGGACGATAACCGGCCCTATGCGACGACCAGCACGGGCGGTGGTCTGCGGGTTGGCTTGCCGCTGACGGACGATCTTGGCCTGCAGCTCAACTACAAGATTGCGAACGACACCATTTCGGGTGCTGCGGCTTGCGATCCGGCTGGCACCGGGACGGTCGCCGAATGCTTCTTCCCGAACGGGACGCGTCTGACGTCGTCGGCGGGTTACGCGCTGACCTATTCGACGATCGACAACCGCATGGATCCGAAGGAGGGCGTGTTCCTCAAGGTCGCGCAGGACTTCGCCGGCATTGGCGGTGACGCGAAGTACATCCGTACGACCGCGGATGCTCGCCTCTACAGCCCGCTGCTGCCCGACAGCGACATCATCGGTATGCTGAAGGTCACCGGCGGCAACATCATGGGTCTTGGAGCGCCAGTGGCGACCGCCGACAACTTCTTCAAGGGCGGCGAGACCATTCGCGGCTTTGCCCCGCTCGGATATGGCCCGCGTGAGACGTCGACGGGCCTCGCCATTGGCGGCAAGAATTTCGTGGCCGGCACGGCGGAAGTGAACTTCCCGATCCCGTTCATGCCGCCGGATTTCGGTCTGCGCGGCGCCGTGTTCGCCGATGCAGGCATGCTGTTCGGTCACGACACGCCGGCGGGTTGCACGGGTCCGTGCAACATCGTCGACGACAACGCGATCCGCACGTCGGTCGGTGGCTCGCTCCTGTGGGCCTCGCCGTTCGGTCAGATCCGTGCCGATTTTGCTTCGGCGCTGACCAAGCAGTCGTACGACCGGACCCAGTTCTTCCGCATCGGCGCCGGGTCGAGCTTCTGATCCGCGCCTGACGTGAACGAGTTCCGGCCAGACATCGGGCGGCCGAGCACGGTGGCGGAAGCTGGCGCCGGGCAAGGGAGCGAGCCGATGAGCGGCGCGCCGGCAACGCTTGAGACGGTTGACCTGCAGCAGATTCTGAAGCTGCTGCCGCATCGTTACCCGTTCCTGATGGTCGATCGCATCGTCGACATCAACGGGACGGAAAGTGCGATCGGTATCAAGAACGTCACCGCCAACGAGCCGCATTTCCAGGGCCATTTTCCCGATCAGCCGATCATGCCGGGTGTGCTGATCCTCGAGGGAATGGCGCAAACCGCCGGCGCGGTATCAATCCGTTCGTTCGATGCCGACGCGCCGAAGCTGGTTTACCTGATGACAATCGAGGAGGCTCGCTTCCGCAAGCCGGTGGTGCCAGGCGACGTCCTCGAATATCACGTGCAAAGAGTGCGAGCGCGTGGCTACGTGTGGAAGTTTGCGTGCGAGGCGATCGTTGGCGGCGCGAAGGTCGCCGAGGCGATGATAACGGCGATGATGAACGATCCCGAGAAATAGCTGCGGCGCGCGTATGAGTCTCATCCATCCGACGGCTATCGTGGAGGACGGGGCCCGCCTCGGCGCCGATGTCACCGTCGGTGCATTTTCGATAGTGGGCAATCAGGTCACGCTGGAAGACGGAGTGACGCTGGACGCCCACGTCATGATCCGTGGGCGGACGACGATCGGGGCGCGTACCCGTGTGGCGACGCTGGCCGTGCTTGGCGGTGAAGCCCAGGACCTCAGCTACAAGGGCGAGGACACGGCGCTGGTGATCGGCCCGGACTGCGTCATCCGCGAGCAGGTGACCATCAACCGCGGCACCGCGCGCGGCCGCGGCACCACAGTCATCGGCGCGCACAGTTTCATCATGACGGGCGCGCACGTGGCGCACGACTGCGTGTTGGGCGAGCACGTCATCCTGACCAACCTCGCGACGCTCGGCGGCCATACCGAGATTGGCGACCACGCCATCCTTGGCGGCGTGGTTGCAGTACAGCAGCGCACGCGCATCGGCGCACACAGCTTCATCGGCGGCATGAGCGGCGTCAATCGCGACGTTATCCCATTCGCCATCGCGACGGGCCGTTTCGTCCGCCTGGCCGGGCTGAACGTGGTCGGCCTGAAACGGCGCGGCTACGACAAGGACGCGCTGCACGCGCTGCACCAAGCGTACCGCCTGTTTTTCACGATGCAGGGGCCGCGGGCGGAACGTCTGGCCGCAGTCGCCGAGCAATACGGAAACGTCACAGCCGTCGCCGTCCTCATCGACTTTATCCGTGCGTCGGGCAATCGGCCGCTGGCATTGCCGCGTGATCCGACCGTTGGCACTGACGACGATTACGACGGCGAGGATGTCTGAGGTGCCGGCCGCCGCTGGCGCGCCGCTGGTGGTCATCGCGGCGGGGGGCGCGGTGCCGTTCGAGGTCGCAAGCGCGGCGGTGGCGACGGGGCGCAAAGTTCTGGTCGTCGCGCTCGAAGGCGAATTCGACGCACGGCTGCAAAGCTTCCCGCTAGTGGTGGTGAAGTGGGGCCAGATCGGGCGGGTCAAGCAGCTCATCGCCCAGCACGGCGCGCGCGAAATTGTGTTCATCGGATCGGTCAGCGCGCGGCCGGATTTCTCCAACATCGGGCTCGATCTTGGTACGCTCCGGCTGATGCCGCGTATCCTCAAGGGTATGATCGGCGGCGACGATACTGTGCTGGGCAATCTCGTGAAAATTTTTGAGGAAGACGGGCCGCGTGTGATTGGCGCACATGAGGTGGCGCCAAACCTGGTTGCGGCACCGGGACCGGTTGCCGGCAGGCGCCCGCCGGCCGCAGCGCTGGCGGATGCTGCGCTGGCGCTCGACGCCGCCAAGGCAATTGGGGCGCTCGACATCGGGCAAGCGGCGGTGGCCGTGAACGGCAGAGTCATCGCGCTGGAGGCGGCGGAGGGCACGGACGCCATGCTCGAGCGCGTCGAACAGGTGCGGGCGAAGGGACGCGCCAAGTGGAGTGGGCGCGCGGGTGTGCTGGCCAAGCGGGCGAAGCCGCAGCAGGACCTGCGCATCGATATGCCGGCCATCGGCCCGCGTACGATCGAGGCGGTGGTGCGCGCTGGCCTGGCCGGCATCGCGATCGAGGCTGGGCGCGTGATGGTGGCTGAGCGCGCGGAGACCGTTGCGCTCGCCGAGCGCACGGGCACCTTCATCTTTGCCGACGATCGCATGGTGGGCAGCGCGTGAGCGCGGCTGCGCCTCTCGTATTCATCCTGGCCGGCGAGGAGTCGGGCGATCTTCTGGGTGCCAGCCTGATGCGGGCCCTCAGCGACCGGCTCGGTGGCCGCGTCCGTTTTCAAGGCGTCGGCGGGCGGCGCATGACGGCGCTCGGCTTGGCATCGATGTTCCCGATGGAGGAAGTGTCGCTCCACGGGATCACCGAGGTCCTGTTCCGCGGCGGCCGCCTTCTGCGCCGTATTCGGGAGACTTCGTCAGCGGTGATCGCTGCGAGGCCGGATGTGCTGTTGTTGGTGGATTGTCCCGGCTTCAATCTGCGGGTTGGCAAGATCGTTGGAGATCGGGCGCCGGCAATCCCGATCGTCGACTATGTTTCCCCATCGGTCTGGGCCTATTTTCCAGGCCGGGCGGCCAAGATGGCACGGTATGTCGACCAGCTGCTGGCGATCTTGCCGTTCGAGCCGGCGGTGCACCAGCGGCTCGGCGGGCCGCCGACGACCTATGTCGGCCATCCGTTGATGGAGCGGCTCACGAAGCTGCGTCCTCTGGAAGGCGAGCGTGCGCCGCTTGGGCATGGGCGTAAACCGGTTCTGGTGGTATTGCCGGGCAGCCGGCGGAGCGAGATCGGCCGGCTGATGGGGCGGTTCGGCGCCACGGTGGCGCGCGTCGTCGAGCAGTTCGGGCCGGTCGAAGTTGTGCTCCCGACGGTGCCGCGTCATGCAACCGAGATTCGCGAGCGGGCGGCGCTGTGGCGTTTCCCGCCGACCATCGTGGAGGGTGAGGTCGCGGCCTATGCTGCTTTCCGTCGCGCGCACGCGGCGTTGGCGGCATCGGGCACGGTGACGTTGGAGCTGGCTTTATCGGCAGTGCCGATGACCGTCGCCTACCGCGTCGATCCGGTGCTGCGCCTGTTCAAGTCATTTCTGCGGGCGCATTCAATCGTCCTGCCCAACTTGATCTTGGGAGACAACTCGATTCCCGAGTACCTCGACGGCGAGGCGAACCCCGCTACGCTGGCGGCGGCGCTAGTACCTCTGCTCAGTGACACACCGGAACGCCGCGCGCAGCTTGCTGCCTTCGACCGGCTGGATGCGCTGATGGCGCTGCCCGAAGGCACGCCATCAGGCCGGGCGGCGGAAATCGTGCTCGAGGCGATGCGCCAGACGCCAGAACCGCTGGCGGGCTAGCGGCGCTTGGAGATGGGCTCGTAGTCGCGACGGACGGCGCCGGTGTAAAGCTGGCGCGGGCGGCCGATCTTCTGCGACGGATCCTCGACCATTTCCTTCCACTGGGCGATCCAGCCGACGGTACGCGCAACGGCGAACAGCACGGTGAACATCGTGGTCGGGAAGCCCAGCGCCTTCAACGTGATGCCCGAATAGAAGTCGATATTCGGGTAGAGCTTCTTCTCGATGAAGTACTCGTCGGTGAGCGCGATGCGCTCGAGCTCGAGCGCGACTTCCAGCAGCGGATCGTCCTGAATGCCGAGTTCGGCGAGCACCTCGTGGCAGGTGCGCTGCATGATCTTGGCGCGCGGGTCGTAGTGTTTGTAAACGCGATGGCCGAAGCCCATGAGGCGGAACGGATCGTTCTTATCTTTGGCCCGCGCGATGTATTCCGGAATGCGGTCGACGGTGCCGATCTGCTGCAGCATGTTCAGCGCCGCCTCGTTGGCGCCGCCATGCGCGGGGCCCCAGAGGCAGGCAATGCCAGCCGCGATGCAGGCGAATGGATTGGCGCCGGAAGAACCGGCGAGGCGCACGGTCGAGGTCGAGGCGTTCTGCTCGTGGTCGGCGTGGAGAATGAAGATGCGGTCCATCGCGCGCGAGAGAACGGGATTGACCTTGTACTCCTCCGCCGGCACGGCAAAGCACATGCGCAGGAAGTTGGAGGCGTAGTCGAGTGCGTTCAGCGGATAAACGAACGGCTGACCGACATGGTACTTGTAGGCCATTGCCGCGATCGTCGGGATTTTCGCGATCAGACGCAGGCTGGCGACCATCCGTTGATGCGGATCGGCGATGTCGGTGGAGTCATGGTAGAAGGCGCTCATCGCGCCCACGACGCCGCACATGATCGCCATCGGGTGCGCGTCGCGGCGGAAGCCGGTATAGAACCGGCTCATCTGCTCGTGCACCATCGTGTGATAGGTGACACGGCTGTCGAAGTCGGCCTTTTGCGGGGCTGTAGGAAGTTCGCCGTAGAGCAGCAGGTAGCAAGCCTCGAGGAAGTCGCCGTGCTCGGCAAGCTGCTCGATCGGGTAGCCGCGGTAGAGCAGGATGCCCTCGTCGCCGTCGATGAAGGTGATCTTCGACTCGCAGGCCGCCGTCGAGGTGAAGCCGGGGTCGTATGTGAAGTGCTTTGTCTGGCCGTAAAGGGCGCTGATGTCGATCACGTCGGGACCGACGGTGCCTTTGTAGACCTTGAAGTCCCAGCTCTGCTTGCCGACGGTCAGCTTTGCCGTTTCTTCCGGCGCTTTGTGATCGTCCATCCTGCTGACGTTTGCCATGTGTGATGGCCTCTTGGCTGTCTCTCCGCGCTGCCTGGCCAGTCTATTTGTTGCGGCGCAACAAGTCCATGCGCGGCGGTGAAAAGTGATGTTTTGCGAGGGGATAGGTAGAGGGCTGTGGTCTGTGCTCAACCCGCTTGGTCGGCAATGCGGGCGAGGCTTTCTTCGCGACCGAGAATTGCGAGGACGTCGAAAATGCCCGGCGAAGCAGCGCGACCCGTCAGCGCGGCGCGCAATGGTTGCGCGATCGCGCCAAGCTTGAGGCTCTCGCGCGCGGCGAAATCCTTGATCGCCGTTTCGGTTGCGACCGCCGTCCATTCCGCAACGTCTGCGAGGACGGGCGCCGTCCGCTTGAGGACCGACCGTGCATCCGCCGTGAGGAGCGCTGCGGCGGCGGCGTCGACGGAGAGCGGCCGCGATGCAACGATGAAATGCGCCGCTGCCATGAGCTCTGGCAGCGTTTTTGCGCGTTCCTTGATCAGCGGCATAGCGGCGCGGAGCTGCTTGCGGCGCGTGTCGTCCAGCCGAGCTGCGAACGCGTCGCCGTCCGGCAGGTGAGGCAGCGATCCGACAAGCAGAGCGGTGAGGTTGTCGTCGCTCATGGCGCGCATGTAGTGCGCGTTGATCGAACCGAGCTTGGCGAAATCGAAGCGTGACGGTGCACGGTTGATACCCGGCAGATCAAACCACGCGATCATCTCGTCATCGGACATGATCTCGGCATCGCCATGCGACCACCCGAGGCGGACGAGATAATTGCGCATCGCCTGCGGCAGGTAGCCCATGGCGCGGTACGCGTCGACTCCCAGGGCGCCATGCCGCTTGGACAGCTTGGCACCGTCGGGTCCGTGGATCAGCGGAATATGCGCCATTTCCGGCACCGGCCAGCCAAGCGCGTCGTACAGGATTTTCTGGCGGCCGGCGTTGGTCAGGTGGTCGTCGCCGCGGATAATGTGGGTGACGCCCATGTCGTGATCGTCGACGACGACGGCGTGCATATAGGTGGGCGTTCCGTCAGAACGCAGGATGATGAAGTCGTCGAGGTCGGAATTCGGGAAGGTGACGCGACCCTGGACGCGATCCTCGACGATGGTGTCACCCTCGCGGGGCGCCCGCACGCGGACGACTGACGGCGCACCCGCCGGCGCATCCTTCGGGTCGGCGTCGCGCCATCTGCCTTCGTAACGCAGCGATCCGCCGGCGGCGCGGGCCTTGGCGCGCATCTCGTTCAGCTCGTCCGGGGTCTCGTAGGCACGGTAGGCACGTCCGCTGGCGAGCAGTTGCTCGGCGACCTCGCGGTGCCTGGCGGCGCGGGCAAACTGGTAGACGGTGTCGCCGTCCCAGTTCAGCTCCAGCCAGCGGAGACCATCCAGGATCGCCGCAATCGCGGGCTCAGTCGAGCGTTCGCGGTCGGTATCCTCGATGCGCAGCCGCATGATGCCGCCTGTGTGCTTCGCGTAGAGCCAATTGAACAGCGCGGTGCGCGCCCCGCCGATGTGCAGGTAGCCGGTGGGCGAAGGGGCGAAGCGGGTGACGACGTCGGACACCGGTGACTCCAGCATGGCCATATTCAGCCGGGGTTGATGGGAAATTTCCTATCGGCTGCGCCTGTAGCACATGGCCGCGTACCCGCGAACAGGCTTGGCGGCGCGGGCGGGATTTGGGATAAGCCCGCAACCCCAAGAGGACCGGAAATGGCGGAAATCGAGACCAAAGAGCGCGAGGCCGGCGAGGATTTCGTCCGCGACATCGTGCGCGCCGATCTGGCCTCGGGCCGTCACAAGGCGATCGTCACGCGCTTTCCGCCCGAGCCGAACGGGTACCTGCACATCGGCCACGCCAAGTCGATCTGCCTCAATTTTGGGATCGCGGAGGAGTTCGGTGGCGTCTGCGCTTTGCGCTTCGACGATACCAACCCCGCGAAGGAGGAGCAGGAGTACATCGATGCGATCATGCGCGATGTGCGCTGGCTGGGTTTCGACTGGGGCGAGCGGCTTCGCCATGCGTCGGATTATTTCGAGCAGCTCTACGCCTGGGCCCAACACCTCATCCGCGCCGGCAAGGCATACGTCGACGATCAGTCGCAGGAAGAGATGCGGGCGGCGCGCGGCACGTTGACCGAGCCCGGCCGTAACAGTCCGTTTCGCGAGCGCAGCGTGGACGAAAATCTCGATCTGTTTGCACGCATGCGCGCCGGCGAATACCCGGACGGCACGCGAGTGCTACGCGCCAAGATCGACATGGCGTCCGGCAACATCAATCTCCGCGATCCGGTGATGTACCGGATCATCAACGCGCCGCACCCGCGCACGGGGACGACGTGGAAGATTTACCCAAGTTACGACTTTGCGCATGGCCAGTCTGACGCGATCGAACATGTCACGCATTCGTTGTGCACACTGGAATTCGCTGATCACCGGCCGCTGTACGATTGGTTCGTCACGAACCTGCCGGTGCCCGCGGTCCCGCACCAGTATGAATTCGCGCGGCTCAACCTTACGCATACGGTACTGTCGAAGCGCGTGCTGACGGAGCTCGTGCGCGGCGGTTATGTCACCGGCTGGGACGATCCGCGCATGCCTACGATCGCCGGGCTGCGGCGGCGTGGTGTGCCGCCTGAGGCGATCCGCGATTTCGTCAAACGCATCGGCCTGGCGCGCGCCGACAGCATCGTCGACGTTGGTGTTTTGGAATTCGCTATCCGCGAGGCGCTGAACAAGACCGCGCCGCGCCGGATGGCTGTGCTGAGGCCGCTGAAGGTGATCATCGACAACTGGCCTGAGGGCCAGAGCGACGATCTCGATGCGGTCAACAATCCGGAAGACGCCACGGCGGGATCGCGCAAAGTGCGCTTCGGCCGTGAGCTCTGGATCGAGCGCGACGACTTCATGGAGAATCCGCCGAAGAAATTCTTCCGCCTGGCGCCGGGCCAGGAAGTGCGCCTGCGCTACGCTTATTTCGTGAAGTGCGTGAGCGTTGACAGGGACGCCGCCGGCAACATCGTTGCCGTCCATTGCACCTACGATCCTGCGACACGCGGCGGCGATGCGCCGGACGGGCGAAAGGTCAAGGGGACGATCCACTGGGTGAATGCGGCTGAGGCGGTGACCGCGGAGGTGCGCCTCATCAACGCGCTGTTCCGCAGCGCAGCCCCGGACACCGCGAATTTCGCCGCGGACCTTAATCCGGACTCGTGGGAACGGCTGACGGACGCGAAGCTGGAGCCGGCGACTGCTGCGGATAACAGCGATGCCGCCGTGCAGTTCGAGCGGCTTGGCTACTTCTGCCGCGACCGTGACTCCTCTCCGGGGCAGTTGGTTTTCAACCGCACGGTTGGGTTGCGTGATACATTCGCCAAGGCGCTTGCCGAGGGGGGCAAGACGTAGCCGGGCAACCGGGGCGATGGGCGATATTCGGGAAAGTGTGCGGGATACCGACGGCGTCGCCACCGCGACGTGGCGCGCTGGCAAGCTGGCGCTCGCGGGCGCGCGCCTGCGCGGCTTCGCCACCGAGCTGCGGTTGACGTTGGAAGCTGAACTGGAGGCCGGTCGCGGGTTTCTCTGGCTTCCGGTGGCCTTTGGCGTCGGAATCCTCGTCTATTTCAATCTGCCGCGTGAGCCGAGCGTGCTTGCATTGGCGCTGCTCGTGGCGAGCTTTGGGGTCGCGGTCCGGCGCTGGCGGCACAGTGGCATGGCGTTGCGAATCCTGGTGGCCGCCGCGACCGTAGCCGCCGGCCTATTCGTCGCCAAGGTGCGCACCGACGTCGTAGCCGCTCCGGTCCTGTCGCGCGAGGTAACTGCGACGGTGAGCGGATGGATTGCCGGCGTCGAGGAGGCCGCGAACGGTGGACGCCGCGTGCGCATTCGCGTCGCGAACATCGATGGCGTTGCCGCAACTGAGACACCGCGGTTTGCGCGCATCACCATTCGCGCACGTTCGGCGGCATCGTTGTCCGTCGGCGACCCGGTATCGGTGTTGGCTGGCATCGGGCCACCAACGGGGCCGGTCATCCCCGGCGGTTACGATTTCGCATTCGCCCTTTATTTCGAGCGCGTTGGCGCAAGCGGGTTCGCCTTCGGCACCGCCAAGGCCGCGGATCTCGGCCCGGCGCCATGGCCCGTGCGCCTGGCGCGGCCGTTGGCCGCCTTACGCGACACGCTGCGAGTGCGCATTGAGGAGGCGCTGCCAGGCAACGACGGGCACATCGCGGCGGCGCTTATCATGGGCGATCAGCGCGGGATTGCCGAGGACACCCAGGACGACATGCGCGCGTCGGGACTCGGGCATATCCTGTCCATCTCGGGCTTGCATCTGGCGCTTGTCGCCGGTTCGGTCTTCTGGCTGATCCGGGCGTTGCTGGCGCTGTCGCCGGCGCTTGCGCTCAACTTCCCGATCAAAAAATGGGCCGCGGCCGCGACACTCGCCGTTGCAACGGTCTACACGGCGATTTCGGGCGCCGAGGTTGCCACCGTGCGGTCGTGGGTGATGCTGGCGATCATGCTCGGCGCGATCCTCATGGACCGGCGCGCGCTGACGCTGCGCAACGTCGCGCTCGCCGCGCTGGTCATTCTGGTGTTCAGCCCGGAAAGCCTGCTGTCGATCAGCTTCCAGATGTCGTTTGCGGCGACGATCGCATTAATCTCGGCATACGAAGTCATTGCTGCGCGGCAGGCAGCTGGTCTTGCTGCTGGCGACGCCCGGGAACGGACTTGGTTTACGCGGGCCAGCGCCTCGGTCACAACTCTGTTCCTCACGGCTGTGGTTGCGGGCCTCGCCACAGCGCCGTTCGGCGCCCACTACTTTCAGCGCGTCGCGCCGCTCACCATCATCGCCAACATGGCCGCCGCACCGGCGGTCAGCTTCGTGGTCATGCCGATGGCCATGCTGGCGGTCGTCGCAATGCCGTTCGGATTGGAGTCGTTGGCGCTCGGGGCCATGCGCTGGGGCCTGGAGTGGATGTTGCTCGTCGCCGACAAGACGGCGGCGTGGTCAGCCGGGCTCGGCAACGTGAAGGCGATGCCCGCGCTGGCATTGCTGCTGATGACCGGCGGATTCCTCTGGCTGACGTTGTGGCGCCGACGTTGGCGGCTTGCCGGCATCGTTCCCATCCTTGCGGCGTTGCCCATTGCTGCTTTCGCGCCGCGGCCGGATGTGATCGTCGCCGACGATGCGGCGGCTGTTGCCGTGCGCGGCGCCGACGGACGGCTGAGCGTTCTCGGCGGCAAGGGCGCTGCCTTCGACGTAGAAACGTGGCTTCGCGCCGATGGCGATGGGCGACCGGCGGATTCACCCGACATAGGCAACGGTGTCACCTGCGATCCGGTGGGCTGCCTGGGCCATCTCGCCGACGGACGGAGCGTGGCGCTCGCGACGCGACGAGAAGCACTGGCGGAGGATTGTCTCCGCGCCGATATCGTCGTCTCGCGCTACGATGCGCCGCCGGGCTGCGACACCCATGCCCTGGTGATCGACCGCACCGCGTCGGATACGTTCGGCGCGCACGCGGTATATCTTGAAAACGGGGCGTATCGGGTGACGACCGCCTACGCGAAGGTTCGGCGGCCGTTCATGCCGCCGGCGCGCGACTAGTAGCGCCGCATCAGGCCGACGAGCCGCCCCTGGATGCGCACGCGGTCCGGCCCGAAGATGCGCGTCTCGTACGCCGGGTTGGCGGCTTCCAGCGCGATCGACGCGCCTTTCTTGCGCAGCCGCTTCAGCGTCGCTTCCTCGTCGTCAACGAGCGCGACCACGATGTCGCCACTGTCAGCCGTGTCACCCTTGCGGATCAACACTGTGTCGCCATCGAAGATACCAGCCTCGATCATTGAATCGCCGCGCACTTCCAGGGCGAAGTGCTCGCCGGGCGAAAGCATGTCCGGCGGCACACCGATGACGTGGCTCTGAACCTGGATCGCTTCGATTGGAACGCCTGCGGCGATGCGGCCCATGACCGGCACTAGCACAGGCTCGTTCGAATTGGCGCTGTCGGGAATGTTGCGGACGCGGCCGAGGTTGCCCTCGATGACGCTTGGCGAGAAACCGCGGGCACGGGCGCCGGCGGGCGCCGCAGCGGCTGCAGGCTGCATCGACTCCGGCAGGCGAATGACTTCGATTGCGCGGGCGCGATTGGGCAGTCGCTTGATGAAGCCGCGCTCCTCCAGCGCCTTGATCAGGCGGTGGATGCCGGACTTCGAACGCAGGTCCAGCGCGTCCTTCATCTCGTCGAAGGACGGCGGCACGCCCGTCTCCTTCAGCCGGCCGTGGACGAATACCAGCAGCTCGTATTGCTTGCGCGTCAGCATCGCATTCCCCGTCTGAAGCCGCTCGGCGGACTCAACTGGCGGTACAAAGCAAGAACACCGTACCTGTTCTATATGTGTTCTGCAACCCCTCAAAATTCGGTAAAGCCGCCGATCCGTGGCATATGTCCGACGGGCTAACAGGGGCGACTCATGACCGATACGTCTTACAACCCGTCCACCGTGCGGTGGCTGGGCGTTGGGTTCATTGCGTTTGCAATCGCGTTCAACCTGCCGTTCACCTACCTCGGATCGAATTTCAATTATCCGGCCATCCTGCGGGAGCCGGTCAGCACGATCCTGCCGGCATTCGCTGCTGGCGGGACGGGGCTGATCCTTGCCTGGTTTGGCTTCATGGTCGCCGGTCTGGTGCTGGCGCCGGTTGCGGTCGGCATCGCCAAGGCAACCGCGCGCAGCGGCAATGCCGCCCACGCCGTTGCAGGCCTCGGGGTCGCCGCTGCCCTCGCGCAAGCGATTGGGCTGTCGCGGTGGGTCTACGCCGTGCCGGGCCTCGCCGCCCAATGGAGCGCGGCGACCGATCCGGTCACGAAAGCTGCGATCGAGCAGACCTTCACGACGCTCCACCAGTTCGCGGGTGTCGGCGTCGGCGAGGCCATCGGGCAATCGCTGACGGCGTTCTGGGTGATCGGCGTGGCGCTTGCGCAGTGGCGGCATCCACGGTTCGGGGCTGCCGTCGCGATTTTGGGCATCGTCACAGGGATCGTGCTGGTCGTTGGCCTTAGCGAGGGCCTTGCCACGGCGATTCCGTTCAGCCCTGGCATCCTCGGCATGGCGGCGCTCATCGGCTTCATCTTGCTGTCGCTGTGGCTGATCTGGACCGGGATCCTCTGCCTGCTGCGGCCGACGGCCTAGCGGAGGCGGATAATCCGACAGGCGTCGCCGGCCTTTGCCGGCGGCGCGCTGATCGCGCGGATCAGCAGGCAGTCGGAGGCAGCGAGCACGGACAGCTGCGACGAGTCCTGTTTTGGCAGCGGCGTCACCATGGGCAGTCCGTCCCCTTGCGCGAGGGTGGCTCGCACGTAGTCCTGGCGCTGGTCGTTGCCGGCGACATCGACTGCCAGCACCGCCGGTTCGCTGAGATCGCGCGGCGGCCGGCCGAGTAGCGCGTCGACCAGCGGCGTCAGGAACAGGAGGGCGCAAACGAGACTCGACACCGGGTTGCCCGGCAGGCCGAGCACATGCATCGGCCCGATGCGTCCGGACATCAGCGGCTTTCCGGGCCGCATGGCGATGCGCCAGAAATCCAGCGCCATACCGCGGCGGGCGAGCGCCTTGCCGACGAGGTCGTGATCGCCCACCGAGGCCCCGCCCAGCGTGACGAGCACGTCGGCGGGGAGGGCGGTGGCCCGATCGATGGCGGCTTCTATCAATGTCAGATCATCGCGCACGATCCCGAGATCGTATGCTTCGCCGCCGATCGATCGCACGTAGGCGGCGAGGCCGGGGCCGCTGGCGGCAATGATCTGATCGCCGGTCGGCATTGTGCCCGGCGGCACGAGCTCGTCGCCAGTGGAAAGGATCGCGACACGCGGTCGGTGCTGCACGGGCAGCGCGGCGTATCCCATCGCCGCGGCGAGGGCCAGTTCGCGTGAATGGAGCACGCGTCCTGCATCCAGCATCGGCATGCCTTCGCGAAAGTCGAGGCCTGCCGCCCGGACGTAGCGGCCAGCCGCTACGCCGGCACGCGCGATGACCGCGCCCATCTCGAATTCCTCGGCGTTCTCCTGGATCAGGATCGCGTCGGCGCCTTCCGGTACCGGTGCGCCCGTGAAGATGCGGACGGCTTCGCCAGGACCGACCTTGCCGGCAAAGCCCGCACCCGCGGCCGACATGCCAAGCAGCCGCAACCGGGTCGGGACGTTGGCGACATCCGCGGCCCGGACGGCATAGCCATCCATCGCAGACGCGGGGAAGGGCGGTTGCGTCCGCAACGCAGCCAGCGGCGTCGCGAGAGTGCGATCGCCGGCGGCGTCGATGGCGACGTGTTCGATCACGGTTGGCGTCACGCCAGCGACGATGCGGGCGATCGCTTCGTCGACGGGGAGCAGATCGGCCACCGCGCGCCTACCGCGCCCAGAGGCCGGATTTGCCGCCGCGCTTTTCCATCAGGCGGATCCCGGTGATTTCCAGGTCGCGGTCGCCCGTCGCCTTGGCCATGTCGTAGATGGTCAGGCAGGCGACCGAAACCGCGGTCAGGGCCTCCATCTCGTAGCCGGTCTGGCCGCTACCTTTGACGGTGGCGCGGAGGCGGAGGCCGGGGATGCGTGTGTCGCTCTCGATCTCGATGTTGATCGAGCTGGTGAGGAGGGGATGAGCCAGCGGGATCAGTTCATGCGTGCGCTTGGCGGCCATGATGCCGGCGATCCGAGCCGTGGCGATGACGTTGCCTTTGCGTTCGCGGGTGAAGTCGTCGGAGACGACGACTGCCAGCGTGGCCGGATGCATCGCGATCTGACCTTCCGCGATGGCGACGCGTTTGGTCACCTTCTTGGCGCCGACATCGACCATGCGGACGTTGCCGCTCGCGTCGACGTGGGTCAGCGTCTTCCGGTATCGCGCCACCCGCGCTACTCCGCCGGCACAGCGACTGGCGCCAGCAGGCGGCGGGTCGCTTCGGCAACATCGGCTTCGCGCATCAGGCTTTCGCCGACGAGATATGCTCCGACGCCGGCCCGCTTCAGCCGCGCAACGTCCTCGGACGTGAAGATGCCGCTCTCGCCGACCAGCACGCGATCCTTTGGCACCAGCGGCGCCAGAGTCTCGCTGACGCCGAGCGAGGTGACGAAGGTGCGGAGGTCGCGGTTGTTGATGCCGACGAGGAGCGACTTCAGTTTCAGCGCGCGCTCAAGCTCGGCGCCGTCGTGGACTTCCAGGAGGACGTCCATTCCATGGCCGAGGGCGGCGTCTTCCAGCGCATGCGCCTCGGCATCCGTGACGCCAGCCATGATGATCAGGATGCAGTCGGCGCCCCACGCCCGTGCCTCGTCAACCTGATAGGGCTCGTACAGGAAATCTTTGCGCAACACCGGCAGATCGACGGCCGCACGCGCGGCGACCATGTATTCGGGCGCGCCCTGGAAGAAAGGACCGTCGGTCAGAACCGACAGGCAGGCCGCGCCGCCGGCCTGGTAGGCCCGCGCCAGAGACGGCGGATCGAAGTCAGCGCGGATCACGCCCCGCGACGGGCTCGCCTTCTTAACCTCGGCAATCAGCGCTGGCTGGCCCGCCGCGATCTTCTTCTCCAGCGCGTGCAGAAAGCCGCGGGGCGGCGGTGCGTCCTTGGCGCGCGCGGCGATCTCAGCCGGCGACACCTTTGCCTTCGCGGCAGCGATCTCCGCCCGCTTGGACATTTCGATCTTCTTGAGGATGTCAGCCATTAGACACCCTCACCAGGCGATCGACCCGCTCGTCCGCCTTGCCCGCATCGATTACGGAAGCGGCGAGTTCGGCGCCCTCCGCCAGATTGCGGGCGAGCCCCGCGACGACCAGCGCGGCACCGGCGTTGAGCAGCACCGTGTCGCGGTAGGCGTTGCGCTCGCCACCCAATACGGCGCGGAGCGCCTCGGCATTGTGTGCGGCGTCACCGCCCTTGATCTCGGCGAGGTCGCGCGGGCGAAGACCAGCGTCGTCCGGGCGAATGGTGAAAGTGCGGACGCGGCCGTCTTCGATCGCCGCGACCTTGCTTTCGCCGGCCGGCGATATCTCGTCGAGGCCACCGGAGCCGTGCACGACCCAGGCTCGCTCGGCGCCGAGGCCCATCAGCACATTCGCCAACGGCTCGACCCAATCGGGCGAGAAGACGCCCAGCAGGTAGCGCTTGACGCTTGCGGGATTGGACAGCGGGCCGATCAGGTTGAACAGCGTGCGGAACCCGAGCTCGGCACGTGCCGGGCCGACGTGCTTCATGGCGGCGTGATGGGCGGGCGCGAACATGAAGCCGATGCCGGCGTCGCGGATGCACTGGGCGATCAGTTCCGGCGCGATGTCGATTTTTACGCCGAGGGCAGTGAGGGTATCGGCCGCGCCCGACTTGGACGAAAGGTTGCGGTTGCCGTGTTTGGCGACCGGCACGTCGGCGCCCGCGACCACGAAGGCGGAAGCGGTGGAGATGTTGTAGCTGCCGGAGCCATCGCCGCCGGTGCCGACGACATCCATGGCATTCGCCGGCGCTGCTACCTTCGTCATCTTGTCGCGCATGGTGGAGACGGCGCCGCTGATCTCGTCGATCGTTTCGCCGCGCAGGCGCAGCCCCATCAGGAACGCGCCGATCTGCGCGGCCGTCGCTTCGCCCGACATGATGATGCCGAAGGCTTCGCGTGCCTCGTCCTGGGTCAGCTTGCCGCCGGCGGCGACCTTGCCGATGTGCGCCTTAAGGTCGGCCATGTCAGGCGACCTCGCGGACGGGCCGGTGCTTCCTGTTCCAGTCGGCGGCGATGTCGAGGAAATTTTTCAGGATCAGGTGGCCATGCTCCGAGGCGATCGACTCGGGATGGAACTGCACGCCGTGCACCGGGTAGGTCCGGTGCATGGCGCCCATCACGACCCCGTCGTTCGCGGTCGCGGTCACTTCCAGCACCGGCGGCATCGTCTCCGGCGCGACCTGGAGGGAATGGTAACGCGTGGCGTTGAAGGTACCGTTGATGCCGTGGAAGACGCCGCGCCCGGTATGCGTGATCTCGCTGAGCTTGCCGTGCATCAGCGACGGCGCGCGCGTAACCTTGCCGCCATAGACCTGCCCCATCGCCTGGTAGCCGAGGCACACGCCGAACACGGGGATGTTTGCGCCGACGTCGTCGATCAGCTCGAGGCAGATGCCCGCCTCGTTGGGCGTGCATGGGCCGGGCGAGATGACGATGGCATCGGGGTCCATCGCCTTGACCTCGTCGACGGAAATCTTGTCGTTCCGCCGCACAGTCACCTTCGCCCCAAGCTCGCCGAGATAATGCACGAGGTTGTAGGTGAAGCTGTCGTAGTTATCGATGACCAGGACGTTCATCGGTCTACTACTGCCCCCGTCCGACGCCGGAGGCAAATCGGACCGCTTCCTCGGCGGCCCGGAATAGCGCGCGGGCCTTGGCGACGCATTCGTTGTGCTCGTTTTCCGGCACGGAATCCGCGACCACGCCGGCGCCGGACTGCACGTACATCTTGCCGTCCTTCACGATCGATGTGCGCAGCACAATGCAGGTGTCCATATCGCCGTCGGCAGTGAAGTAGCCGACGCAGCCGGCGTAAATCCCGCGCTTGTCGACCTCGAGTTCATCGATGATCTGCATTGCACGAACCTTCGGCGCTCCGGAGACTGTGCCGGCCGGAAAGCCGGCGACCAGCGCGTCCAGCGCATCGTGCTCTTTGGCGAGCTTGCCGATCACGTTCGACACGATATGCATGACGTGGCTGTAGTACTCGATGAAGAACTGGTCGGTGACCTTCACCGTGCCGATCTCGGCGACGCGACCGACGTCGTTGCGGCCGAGGTCGAGCAGCATCAGGTGCTCGGCGCGTTCCTTGGGGTCGGCGAGCAGTTCGGCAGTCAGCGCCTTGTCGGCTTCGGGCGTTTCGCCACGCGGGCGGGTGCCGGCGATCGGACGGATAGTGACCTCGCCTTCCCGGACGCGAACAAGAATCTCGGGACTTGAGCCGGCCAGCGCGAACTCGCCGAAGTCGAGGAAATAAAGGAACGGCGACGGGTTAGTGCGGCGGAGCGCCCGGTAGAGCGCGAACGGAGGCAGGTCGAACGGCGCCTCGAAGCGCTGCGACAGCACCACTTGGAAGATGTCGCCGGCGGCGATGTATTCCTTCGCCCGTCGCACCATCGCAAGGTATTGGTCGCGCGGCGTATTGGAGGCTACCGCTACATTGACATCGACAGGACCGATGTCAGCGGATTTGTCGAGCGGTGTGTCGAGGGTATCGACCACCTCCATCAGACGATCCACAGCGCGCGCGTGCGCCTGGTCGGCTTTGATCCCCTTGGCGGGCCGAACGGCCGAGACGATCGTCACCTCGTCCTTCACTGCATCGAAAATTACGATGGTGGTGGGGCGGAACAGGATCGCGTCTGGCAGGCCGAGCGGATCGGGATTGGGCGCGCCGAGGTCCTCCATCTGGCGGACCATGTCGTAGCCGAGGTAGCCGAACACGCCGGCGGCCATCGGCGGAAGTGCGGCCGGCAGGCGGATGCGGGATTCGCCGATGACGCGGCGGATGGCATCGAGCGCCGGCTCGGCCATCGGCTGGTAGGTTTCGCGCGATGTCTTCGGGTCGGTGTTGATCTCGGCTTTGTCGCCGAAGGCGCGGAAAATCATGTCGGGCTCGATGCCGATGATCGAGTAGCGGCCGCGCACGGCGCCGCCTTCGACCGACTCCAGCAGGAAACAGTCCTTGCGACCGGCGGACAGCTTGAGCATCGCCGACACCGGCGTCTCGAGATCGGCGACCAGCCGTGTCCAGACGACCTGAGCCTCACCGCTGTCGTAGCGCGACGCGAACTCGGGGAGGGCGGGTTCGATCAGCATGGCTGTGGCCGCCCGCGCCCGTCCTACTCGTTCGCCGTTGGGGCGCCCAGCACCGTTTGCAGCGCAGCCTGGTTGAAGGTCACCTTGGTCTGCGTCTGGAGCTGGCCGGTGTAGAGCGACAGGAACGCGTTGACGAACTGGCCGTCGAGCGTCTGCTTGCTGTTCGCAAGATCAGCGGCAGCAGGATCGAAGGGCGGCACGGTGATGTTGTCGACGCGCAGCACCAGGCGGGTCAGCGGTTGCACACCTTCCGCCATCGCGGCGCTGCCCTGCGGCCCGCCAAAGGCGGCGGCGATCGCTGCTTCGGACAGCTCAGGCGTCGCCTTGGAGGCGCGTGTGAGCTTCGGCGCAGTTTTCACGATGGCGCCGAGATCGGTGGCGATCTTCTGGATATCTTCCTTGTTATCGAGACGCTGCTTGGCAGCGACGGCAGTATCGTCGAGCTTCTGTTCGCGCTGTGCATCCTTCCACGCGGCGACGACCTTGTCGTGCACCTCGGCAAGTGTGCGGTCGTGCGGCGGGGTGGTGCCGGTCACTTCGTACCAGACGAAGCTGCCGCCATCGGACTGGATCGGATCGTTTTCGTCACCGACGCCGGCCTGGAAGACGGCCGTGTCGAGCCCCGTCGGCAGCTTGACCGGGTTGCCCGCGGCGTCGTTGCCCGTCTCGTCAACGGCAGGAACGGTGACGACCTTCAGGCTGTACTTGGCGGCGATCGTGGCCAGCGGGTCGCCACCGGCACGCGCGTCCTCGATGGCGTCATGGGTGGCGCTCACTTCGGCATTCGCGCGCTGCGCAGCGATCTCTTTCTTGACGGTGTCCTTGGCGTCATCGAACGACGTGGTCTTCGCCGGATTAATTTCGGTGACGCGCAGGATGGCGGGTCCGAACTGGCCATCGACGACCGGCGTCGGGACGTTCAGCGTCGCGGCGAAGGCCGCCTCGGCAATCTTCGGATCGAGCACCTTATCCTTGGTCACCAGACCAAGATCCACGTCTGTCGGCTTGAGATTGCGCTCGGTCATCAGCGCATCGAACGTCTTGCCGCCGGTGAGCGCAGCTGCGGCCGCGTCGGCTTCGGCGCGGTCCTTGAAGACGATCTGCTCGATCTTGCGGTTTTCCGGCGTGGAGAAGCGTGCCGTTTGAGTGTCGTATGCCTTCTTGGCGTCGTCATCGGTCACCGAGGCGACGTCGGTCACGTCGGCGGCGGTGAGTGCGAAGTAGCTCACTGCCCTTAGCTCGGGCGCTTTCCACTGATCCTTGTGGGCGGTGAAATAGGTGTTGAGCTCCGTCTCGGTCGGATCCGGAATGTCGCTGGCGAGCGGCGCCGACAGCAGGATGTAGCTGATGTCGCGCTCTTCGCTCTGATAGTCGTGTACCGCGCGTAGGTAGGTCGCCGGCGAGGTGATCGCGCCCGCGAACGCCTGCTGCAGCTGCAGGCGCACAAGCGCGCGGCGCTGCGCCATGACGAAATCGTCTTCCGAGTAGCCGACCTGCTGCACGAGCTGCTGAAGGACACGACGGTCGAAGGTGCCGTTGGTGCCGGCGAACTGTGGGTTGGACGCGATGATCTTGGTCAGCTCCTGATTGGAGATGCCGAGGTTCATGCGCGCCGCGGTGTTGTCGAGCGTCGCATCGCGGACGAGCTTGCTCATCACGTCGTTCTGGACGCCGACTTGTCGCGCCTCATCCGGGGTCAGCGCGCGGCCGACCTGCTGGCTGAGCTGTCGTGTTGCTGCGTCGAAGTCGCGCTGGAAATCGGCCGCGGTGATCGCCACGGAGCCGACCATGGCAACGTCGCTGGAGCGGAAGCCATTGAAGACGTCATTGACGCCCCAGGCCGCGAAGCTCAGCACCAGGAGACCCATCAGAAGCTGGGCGACCCAGCCTGTGGCGTATCCGCGGAGCGAATTCAGCATGCGTCGGAATCCTTGTAGGCCGCGCTAGGGCAGCGGCGGCCGGTTTTTCGGGCGCGGATAATAGGGAGGGGCCTATCACGCCGCAAGCCGCGAGAACATTGATTTTTCGAGAGGATTTCCCGCCTCAGGCGGCGGAAGAACGGGCCGGCGGCTTGGCCCATTTCTCGATCAGGAACACCGATCGCTGGTATTGCGGCACGTGGTGCATGTGCGCGCCGAGCGCGGCGGCCGCGCGCCAGGGCCAGCGCGGATCCGCGAGGATAGCGCGGGCGAGGGCGACCAGGTCAGCCTTGCCGTCGTGCAGGATCTGTTCGGCGACATGCGGATCGTCGATGAGGCCGACAGCCCGGGTCGGAATGCCGGCGTCGCGGCGGATACGTTCGGCAAGGTGCACCTGGTACGAGGGGCCGGTCGGCACCTTCTGGCCGGGATCGACGCCGCCGGACGAGCAGCACACGTAGACGATACCCGCCTGCTTCAGGGCGCGTGCAACCACGACCGCTTCGTCGGGATTGAAGCCGCCGTCCACCCAATCCGTCACCGACATGCGCGCACCAACGGGGAAGCCCGCCGGTACCGCCGCCTTTACGGCTGCAGCGATGGCGAGCGCCAAGCGCATGCGGTTTTCCAGCGGGCCGCCCCACTGGTCGGTGCGTTTGTTGGCGAGCGGCGAGAGGAACTGGTGGACGAGATAGCCGTGCGCCAGATGCAGCTCGACGAAATCGAAACCGGCGCGAACAGCGCGCCTGGCGGCGGTCGCGAACGCGGCAATGGTGTGCTCGATGCCGGCGTCATCCAGCGCCTGCGGTACATGCCAGTCGTGCGCGTAGGGCGCCGCGGACGGCCCTACCGTCTGCCACGGGTCCTCGTGGTGCACCAAAGGACCGCCGCCCTGCCAGGGCCGGTTGGTCGATGCCTTGCGGCCGGCGTGCGCGAGCTGAATGCCGAAGCGGGTGCCGGGCTGGGCGACGCGGCGCGCTGCGGCGAGGGTGCGATGCGCGGCGGCTTCGTTGTCGTCGGAATAAAGCCCGAGGCAACCGTGGGTGATGCGACCCTGGCGGGTGACTGCGGTCGCCTCGATGGTGACCATGCCGGCGCCCGACATGGCGAGAGACATCCAGTGCTGGAGGTGCCAGTCGGTCGCGGAGCCGTCGTCGGCCGAGTATTGGCACATGGGCGCGACGGCAATGCGGTTCGGCAGATCGAGGCCGCCGAGGGCGATCGGGGCGAACAACTGTGCGGTCATGCGGAATCCAGAGCGGGAGGCAGCAAGTGTCGCTGAAACTAGGCGGCTATTCGCCGCCGTCAATTTCCGGCATCGGCCAGGCCAGCTTCTGCACACCCCGCACTTCGGTAGCAGCGAGGTATTCCGCGACCTTGCGACCCTCGAAGCTCACGTCGGCGGCTATTTCGGCGAGCGGCACCAGGACGAATGCGCGGGTATCAAGCGGCGCCGCGAGGACATCGATATCGATGGGCCGCGGGCCGGAGGGGACCTCCTTGCTGCGGTCGCGCCCGAGGGAGGTCTCTATCGAGCGGCAGGATGCGCCGAGCTCGACCTTGCTGAGCCTGGTTTCGACGCCGATCGCGGCGTTCAGGTACCACGGCTGATCTTTCACCGGGCCAACCGGGACAGTGCGGTAATAGGCCGAACGCACGCGCAGCACCGTGTCGGGAAGATGGGCGATGCGAACGACCGCCTCGTCGATCAGCGCTTTGCGGTCGCCGACGTTGCTGCCGAGACTGAGGAAGACGGCGGTGGTCACCGGCGGCGCTCGACCGTGACGGCGAGGTCGTCGATGATGGCGGCGATCGGCGCGGAGGGTTTGTGCACGGTGACGCGCACGGAGACGATCTTGTCGAAGCGGGCAATCAGTTCGTCGGCAACCGCTCCGGCGGCCGCCTCGATCAGGTTCAGCGACTTGGCGTTGAACGCGGAGACGGCGGCCTTCACCACCTGGCCGTAGTGGAGCGTGTCCTCGAGGCGATCGGTGCGCTGGGCATCGCCGATGTCGGCGACGATGGCGAGATCGAGCGCAAATTTCTGGCCGAGCGAGCGCTCCGCCTCCAGCGCGCCGTGGCGCCCGTGGAGTGCGATGCCCGTGATGCTGATGTCCGCCAGCGCCATTCGCGCGCTCCCTCTATCAACGCGAAGATAGCGGCGAACGGCGTTTTCGTCAGTGGGGCTTGTGGCGCACGTCACTCGACCCGCACCGGCGGCGCTTTCCCTTTCCGCGGCTTTCCGCTACCGCTGCGCGCGTTTCGGCAACACGGGGGTAACCATGTCCGGCCTGAAGCCGCTCGCCGCGGGCAACTGGAAGATGAATGGCGACAAGGCCAGCCTCGCGGAACTCAGGGCGGTCGTCGCTGGTTCCGCCGGCAGCGCCGCCGATGTCGCGATCTGTCCGCCGGCGACCCTGATCTCGGCGGCCGCGGGCGTCGTGGCCGGATCGAGGGTGCAGATCGGCGGGCAGGACTGCCACAAGGACAAATCGGGCGCGCATACCGGCGATACCTCGGCCGAGATGCTGGCGGATGCCGGCGCGACGTTGGTGATCGTCGGCCACTCCGAACGGCGGACGGATCACAAGGAAACCGATGCGGACGTGCGGGCCAAGGCTGAGGCGGCCTGGCGGGCCGGACTGAGGCCAATCCTGTGCATCGGCGAAACGGAGGCTGAGCGGCGCGGCGGGCAGACCAATGCGGTGCTGGAGCGCCAGCTTGCGGGGTCGGTGCCGGATGGCGCGACGGCGGCCAATCTGGTGGTGGCGTACGAGCCGGTCTGGGCCATCGGGACCGGGCTGACGCCGTCGCTGGATGACATCCGCGATGCCCACACCCATATACGCTCGCGGTTGAAGGCCCGCTTTGGGGCCGAGGCCGACGGGATGCGCATTCTCTACGGTGGGTCGGTGAAACCCTCCAACGCCGTCGAGATCATGGCGCTCCCGGGCGTCAACGGCGCGCTGGTAGGTGGCGCAAGCCTCAAAGCCGTTGATTTTCTTGCGATTATTGCCGCTTGCGGCTAATCGGCGGGGGCGTTTTCCGGGTCTGGCAGGACCCCAACTGATCGTGTACAAGGCGCGCGGCCTGAAGGACCGGACGGCAAGAATCCAATGGATGCAATCGGAAACGTCATCATCGTCATTCATCTGATGGTGGTGGTGGCCCTCATCGCTGTTGTGCTGCTGCAGCGCTCGGAAGGCGGCGCGCTGGGCATCGGCGGCTCCAACGCGTTCCTGTCCTCGCGCGGTCAGGGCAACGTGCTCACCCGCGCCACCGGCATCCTGGCGGCTGTCTTTTTCGCGACGTCCATCGCGATGACGGTCATCTCGCGGATGACGGCTCCGCCATCCTCGATCCTCGACACGGTTCCGGCAGCCGCGCCTGCCGCTCCCGCGGCCTCCGGCACCACGACCGCCCCGGCGACGGGCGGGGCTGGCGGCATCAAGGGCCAGCTCGATCGCTACCTCAACGGCGCGAGCACGTCGACCGGCAATCCGGTGACTGACGGCACTACGCCGCCGCCAGCGGCCGGCTCCACGGCTCCGGCTGATACCGGTGCCGGAAGCGACAGCACGACTACGCCGCCGGCGGACAGCGGCACGACGCAGCCCGCGCCGCAGGCGCCGACCTCGCAGTAGAGCTCAGGTACGCCATGACCAGCCACCCGGCCTCCCAACAAGATCGCCGGGGGCGCAGCACTTTTGATTTGGGTTTGCGCATTTTGGCCACAGCGAATCAATCGGTCAGGGGATAGGGTCAAGGTCCATGGCGCGGTACGTCTTCATCACCGGCGGCGTGGTTTCCTCTCTCGGTAAAGGCATCGCATCGGCAGCCCTCGGCGCCCTGCTTCAGGCGCGTGGCTACAAGGTGCGGCTGAGGAAGCTCGACCCCTACCTCAACGTCGATCCGGGCACGATGAGCCCGTATCAGCACGGCGAAGTCTTCGTCACCGACGACGGCGCGGAGACCGACCTCGACCTCGGCCACTACGAGCGCTTCACCGGCCGTCCGGCGAACCGCATGGACAACATCACCACCGGGCGCATCTATCAGGACATCATCGCCAAGGAACGGCGCGGCGATTATCTCGGCGCCACCGTGCAGGTGATCCCGCACGTCACCGACGCGATCAAGAATTTCGTCCGCGACGGCAACGAGGGCTTTGACTTCGTGCTGGTCGAGATCGGCGGGACAGTCGGCGACATCGAAGGACTGCCTTTCTTCGAGGCGATCCGGCAGCTCAAGAATGACCTGCCGCGTGGCGACGCTGTGTTCATCCATCTTACGCTGATGCCGTACATCGCATCGGCCGGGGAGCTGAAGACGAAGCCGACCCAACACTCCGTTTCGGCGCTGCGCCAGATCGGCATCCAGCCGGACATCCTGCTGGTGCGTGCCGACCGCGAAATCCCGGAGCAGGAGCGGCGCAAGCTTTCGCTGTTCTGCAACGTGCGTCCGTCGGCGGTGATTCAGGCGCTCGACGTGCGCAACATCTACGAGGTGCCCGCTGCGTATCACGCCGAGGGGTTGGACGACGAGGTGCTCGCTGCCTTCGCCATCAAGGATGCGCCGGCACCCGATCTGTCGCGCTGGAACCAGATCACGAAAACGATCGCTAACTACGACGGCGAAGTCACGATCGCGGTGGTCGGCAAATACACAGGCCTCAAGGACGCGTACAAGTCGCTGGTCGAGTCGCTGCATCACGGCGGCATCGCCAACACCGTGAAGGTGAACCTCGAGTGGATCGAAGCCGACACGCTGGAGGAGGGGAGCCCGGCGCAGAAGCTCGACTGGGTTGACGGCATCCTCGTGCCGGGCGGCTTCGGGCAGCGTGGCTCCGAGGGCATGATCAATGCCGCCGGCTTTGCACGTGAGCACAAGGTGCCGTTTTTCGGCATCTGCTTCGGCATGCAGCTCGCAGTCGTTGAAGCGACGCGGAATCTCGTCGGCCTCGAGAAGGCCAATTCGTCGGAGTTCGGCGCCACGCCGGATCCGGTCGTCGGCCTCATGACGGAATGGCTGCGCGGCAACCAGCTCGAGAAGCGGGCACACGGCGGCGATCTCGGCGGCACTATGCGGCTCGGCGCCTATCCCGCGATGCTTCGTCGCGGCAGCCTGATCTCCGACATCTACAGCGCGACCGAGATCGAGGAGCGTCACCGCCACCGCTACGAGATCAACATCAACTACCGCGACCGGCTTGAGCAGCACGGCATGCGCTTCGCCGGCCTGTCGCCTGACGGGTTGCTGCCGGAAACCGTCGAGCTGGAAGGGCACCCGTGGTTCATCGGCGTGCAGTATCACCCCGAGCTGAAGTCACGCCCGTTCGCGCCGCACCCGCTGTTCGCGTCGTTCATTGCCGCCGCAGTGGAGCAAAGCCGGCTGGTTTGACGGGTGGCACTTCGAGCACATCGCGGCTAAAAGGCCGCCATGCTGAAGCCGCGGCCCATCGATCATCTGGTGCTTGCCGTCCGCGATCTGGACGCCGGCCGCGCGACGTACGCGAAGCTTGGCTTCACTGTAGCGCCGGTGGCGCAGCATCCGTTTGGCACCGCCAACAGCGTCGTCCAGATGGACGGCAGCTACCTCGAGCTGCTCGCTGTCACTGACGCAGGCAGGATACCACCGGCGACGCCGACACGATTTTCCTTCGGCGCGTTCAATCGGGAATATCTCCAACGCCGCGAGGGCTTTTCCGCGCTGGTCCTCCAGAGCGACGGCGCCGCTGCCGACATCGCGGATTTCGCCGCGCATGACCTCCCCACATACGAGCTGACGAAATTCGAGCGCACCGCGCGCGGACCGGACGGCGTGGAGCGGCCGTTGGCGTTTTCGCTGGCGTACACCAGCGATGCCCGCGTGCATGGCCAGGCGGCGTTCTTCACCTGCCAGCATCATCACCCGGAGAATTTCTGGCGCAGCGAATACCAGCGCCATGCCAACGGTGCGGTGCGGGTCGACTCCGCGGTGTTCGTCACACGCGATCCCGCGGACTTCCACATCTTCTTCACGTGGTTCACCGGGCAGCACGACATCCTCGCCACCAGCCTGCATAACCGCTTCGCGCTCGGGTCCAACAGCGTCGATGTGATGTCGCCGGTCGGCTTCCGCGCCTTCTTCGGCGAGGACGCCGGCGCGGACCCGCGCCGGCTTACCGCCTACCGGATTGCGGTCGCCAACCTTCGCGCGACGCGCGCTTTGCTGAAGGGGAACGATGTTCCGTTTGCCGAGCTCCATGAGGCGCTGGTGGTGCCATCAACCTTCGCGCACGGTTCAGCGCTCGCCTTTGTTCGGTCTCGGCTATAGTCCACACCCATGAAACCGAACGCCCGCGTCAAGGTCGGTGCCGCCACCTTCGCCAATGTTGCTCCCCTCGCGCTGATCGCTGGCCCGTGCCAGCTCGAGTCACGGCAGCATGCCTTCGACATGGCGGGGCGGCTGAAGGAGATGACGACGAAGCTTGGTATGGGCTTCGTCTACAAGACGTCTTTTGACAAGGCGAACCGCACCAGCCTCAAGGGCAAGCGGGGGATGGGACTGGATAAGGCGCTCGCCATCTTTGCCGATCTGCGCGCGAAGCTCGGTGTGCCGATTCTGACCGACGTTCACGAGCGCGAGCAGTGCGCCGAGATCGCGCCGGTGGTCGACGTGCTCCAGATACCGGCGTTTCTCTCCCGGCAGACAGACCTGCTGATCGCCGCGGCGAAAACCGGCAAGGTCGTGAACGTGAAGAAGGGTCAGTTCCTGGCGCCGTGGGACATGAAGAACGTCGTCGCCAAGATCACCGACAGCGGCAATCGCAACGTGTTGGTGACTGAGCGCGGCGCGAGCTTTGGCTACAACACGCTGGTGTCGGACATGCGCGCCCTGCCGATCATGGCCGAGATCGGTGCGCCGGTGATTTTCGACGCGACGCATTCGGTGCAGCAGCCGGGCGGGCAGGGGACCTCGACCGGAGGTGATCGCCGATTCGTGCCGGTGCTGGCACGCGCTGCCGTGGCGGTCGGCGTCGCCGGTGTCTTCATCGAGACGCATCAGGATCCCGACAACGCGCCGTCGGATGGGCCGAACATGGTGCCGATCGGCGAGCTGCCGGCGCTGCTCGACGACCTGGTCGCGCTCGACGCGATCGCCAAGCGGCGCTAGCCGCTGCGGCCTAGCACCCGCTCGATCCGCCGATCCGGTATCAGCCACATCAGCGCAACGCAGCCGTATGCAGCGAGGCCCAGCCACGGCGTCCAGACCAGCGTCAGCGCAATGCCGACGATGTAGAAGGCGATGGACACCCAGCCCTTGATCTCGGCGCCCACTGCCATCTGGAGGCGCGAGTTCGGACCCTGTGCGGCGATCAACGCACGTTCGAGGAAGTAATAAGCGAACGCCGCCATCGTGAGATTGAAGCCGTAGACCACGACCGGCAGCGTGGCGAATTCGTTCTCCCCCATCCAGCCGGTGGTGAGGGGCACGAGCGACAGCCAGAACAGGATGTAGAGGTTGGCCCACAGAACGGCGCCGTTCACCTGACCCGCGGCCTGGAACAGATGGTGGTGGTTGCTCCAATAGATGCCGAGATAGATGAAGCTCAGGACGTAGCTGACGAAGGCCGGGAGCAACGGACGGAGCGCCTCCCAGTCTGCGCCATGTGGGGCGCGCAGTTCTAGCACGAGGATCGTGATGATGACGGCGATGACGCCGTCGCTGAACAGTTCGACCCGGCCCTTGTGCATGCCCTAGGCTGAAGCCTCTTTGCGTGTGAAGGCACCCTTGATCAGGCCAGCATCGAAACCGCGCGGCGGGTTGCCCGTCAATGCGAAGTAGTAGACCGCGGCGGCGTAGATGCCCGACAGCGTCGCGCTGACCAGGAAGATCGCGACGAGAGCCACCGCCGAGAAGCCGGCGACGGCGTAACCCCACTCGTTGCCATCGGCGGCGGAGTAAGCGCCGCTGGCGAGGCCAAGAATGAACACGACCGAGATGAGGCCGGTCACCGCGGCGATGCCGGCGTTGCCGATGATGTTCTCGCCCCAGGTCTCGCTGAGCAGTGCGCCGCTGCGCTCGATCGCCTTGATCGGGCCGATGCCCTCGGCGGCGAGGACCGGCACGACGAGGAAGGTCGCGACTGTCCAGGCCAGGCCCAGCGTGCCCTCGATGATGCGGCCGATGAAGCCGAGCTTCTCGCCGATCCAGCGGAGCGCCACACCGACGGTCGCCGAAATCAACGCGTAGCCGATGATGGGGCCGATGCGCACCACGGCGAGCCCGAGGGCGGAGCTGACGGTCGGGTCGCCACCCGACAGGCGCGCGATGGCCGCGCCGACCAGTGCGGTGTTGAAGAAGATCACGACGAAATACTGGACGAAGTAGAAGACGAACAGCCACGCGTAGAACCACGCTGGCAGCATCGGGTTCTCCTGCTCGCCGAGCGCCATGAAGGTCGGGTTGCCGATCAGCGGCCAGACAAATCCGGCGCCCACGATCAGGCTGGCGACGGCCGAGATGAGCGGCAGGACCAGCAGCTCTTTGTCCGACATGAGGACGCTGAAGCTGGCGCGGATCAGGGAGACGCCGCGGAAGAAGCCAGACAAGGGATCAGACATGGCGCATCGCTCCTCGCGCGGGTCAGGCGCGGCGATGCTTCCCGAGTCGCCTCAACAATCCGTAAAGGTCAGCCGCGCCCGCGGTAGCTGGCGACGCCCTGGTCGGGCAACCAGACGTCCTTGGGCGGCGCGCCGGTCTGCCAGAACACGTCGATCGGCATGCCGCCGCGCGGGTTGAAGTAGCCGCCGATCCTCAGCCAGCGCGGCTTCAGGAGATCGGCCACCCGCTTGGCGATGGTGACGGTCACGTCCTCGTGGAAGGCGCCGTGGTTGCGGAACGACTGAAGGTAAAGCTTCAGCGACTTGGACTCGACCAGCCATTGGTTCGGCACGTAGTCGAGAACCAGATGGCCAAAATCGGGCTGGCCGGTTACCGGGCAGATCGAAGTGAATTCCGGAAAGGTGAAGCGGGCCAAGTACTTGGCTTCGGAATGCGGGTTCGGGACGCGGTCCAGGACCGCCTCGTCGGGGCTGGCGGGCATGGCCACGCTGCGGCCGAGCTGAAGGGCAGGGGAGTTGGGCTTCTTTGTCATGGGCCGCGCGTATAGCCTTACGCCGCGCCGGGCGCCACCAGCTTCCCGGCGGAGCGGTCGTAGCGCCAGACGTCGCGGCCCTGGAGGTGCGTGCCACCCCACCAGCGGTCGATGCCGGAAAGGGCGACGTGGTCCTCTTCGCCATTGGCCACTTCTTCGCCCGCCATCGTCAGTTCCAACTCCGCGGTGCGGAACCGCGCGCCGTAGTCGTCGGGCGCACCCGGTTCCGGCACGCCGGCAATCAGCGGCATCTCGCAGAACGCGAGGTCGTCGATCAGATGGTAGAAACTGGCGTCGCCCATGAAGGCGGCCTCCTCTTGGAGGATCGCCTCGTGGAAAAGGCGCGGCGGAGCCTTCGTGCCGACGGAGATGCCGTCGAGTATCGCCGTCTCGGTTCGGCCGAGGCCGGTTTCCGGCGCAGGGAGTTCCTGGAGGAAACGGGCCAGCGCGGGTTTCAGGTATGGCAGGCGAGCGTCCAGAGTCTCAGCCAAGGTCGCGATCGGCTCGGGCGTGGGCGAGGCGAGGGCGGACCAGACTATCGCGGCCGTGTCGAGATCGGCGCGTTCGACGGGCCGTGCGCGGTCGGCGAAGCGCAGGATCGTGTCGGCACGCTGGGTGCCGAGGAAATCGTTGGCTTGGACCAGCGTGACGTTTTCAGCATGATCGAGCGAAGCCAGAATCTGGACCAGTTGAAGCTGGTCGAAGAGATCGTGCTCGAACCACAGCTCTATGCGCTCGAACTCCGCGGCGCGGCGCAGGAGGCCATCGCGTTCGGCGAAGGTGTCGGCGACCTCGTTCTCAGGGATGCGAAACCGCGCCGAAAGATACGCGCTGCGGACAGCCGAGCACCGCTCCAGCGTACCCGCGACGACAGGCCCTTCGTGGAGCACATCGCGCCAGGGGAGGATGACGCCCTGCTTGCCCGCCTCCGCCAGAAGCTCGGCGGCGCTATCGCCGTTGGTGATGATCAGGTCGGGCATCGGCCCAACCGTATGGCACAAACCATCACTGTCGTCCTTGGGAATGCCGCGGACCAGGTATCCGCTGCCGCGCCAAGCGCGCCCGCGCAGGCGGATACTGGATGCCCGCGTTCGCGGGCATGACAGTTGTGGCAGCGTTCGCGGGGAAGCGGGGCCTCGTGCGAGCATGACAGGCGCACCTCAGTCCTGTAGAACGCCGCCGGCTTCAGAACATACGGGGACACCAATGACCGCCATCATCGACATCATCGGCCGGGAAATCCTGGACAGCCGTGGCAACCCCACCGTGGAAGTCGACGTCATTCTCGAGGACGGCTCGATGGGCCGCGCGGCGGTGCCCTCCGGCGCCTCGACCGGCGCCCACGAGGCGGTGGAACTCCGCGACGGCAACAAGAAGAGGTACCTCGGCAAGGGCGTCACCAAGGCGGTCGCCGCGGTCAACGGCGAGATTTTCGAGACGCTGTCCGGCATGGAGGCTGAGAACCAGATCCACATCGACCGCACGCTGATCGATCTCGACGGCAGCGCGAACAAGGGCCGGCTCGGCGCCAACGCCATCCTCGGCGTGTCGCTCGCGGTGGCGAAGGCGGCGGCCGAAGCGAACACGCTGCCGCTCTACCGCTACGTCGGCGGCACCAACGCGCACGTGCTGCCCGTGCCGCTGATGAACATCGTCAACGGCGGTGCGCACGCCGACAACCCGATCGACTTCCAGGAATTCATGATCGCGCCGATCGGCGCGCCGACCTTTGCCGAGGCGCTGCGCTGGGGTTCGGAAGTCTTCCACACGCTGCGCGGTGAATTGAAGAAGGCGGGGCACAACACCAACGTCGGCGACGAAGGCGGCTTCGCGCCGAACCTTGCCTCGGCGCCGGCCGCGCTCGACTTCGTAATGAAGGCGATCGAGAAGGCCGGTTACAAGCCCGGCAAAGACATCGCGCTGGCGCTCGATTGCGCGGCGACGGAGTTCTACAAGAAGGGGAAGTACGAATACGAAGGCGAGAAGAAGACGCGCGATGCCGCGGCCCAGGTGGCCTACCTCGCTGACCTCGCGAAAAAGTTTCCGATCGTTTCGATTGAGGACGGCATGGCCGAAGACGACTGGGCTGGCTGGAAGGCGCTGACCGACAAGATCGGCGCCACCACCCAGCTCGTTGGCGACGACCTGTTCGTCACCAACACCACGCGGCTGAAGGAAGGCATCGACAAGGGCGTCGCCAACTCGATCCTGGTGAAGGTCAACCAGATCGGCACGCTGACCGAAACACTCGACGCCGTTCAGATGGCACAGGCGGCAGCGTACACGGCGGTCATGTCGCATCGCTCCGGTGAGACGGAAGACTCCACGATCGCCGACCTCGCGGTGGCGACCAACTGCGGGCAGATCAAAACGGGCTCGCTGTCGCGCTCCGACCGCATCGCCAAGTACAACCAGCTGCTCCGCATCGAGGAGGAACTGGGCACGCAGGCGGAATACGCCGGGGCGAGGGCGTTGCGACGGTAACGGGAGTCTGTCGGCGGAGGACTGTTTTACCTCCCCTTGGTGGGGCGGGCTTCGCCTCTTGAGAGCGAAGCGAACTAGAGGCGACGGGTGAGGGCTGCGCCCTCTCAACAGGCGTCGCCGCCCCCTCACCGTTCCTTACTAACCCGCTGCGCTCGTAAGTTCGGAAGCCCTCTCCCACAAGGGGGAGGGGGGTTGGCCGGTATGGGGAATCAACCCTCCATTAATCCCAATCCGCCAATGTCGCTCGTCTGTAGCCGGCGAGTTCGATGATCACCCGTCACCGCAAGAAGTCCGTCCTCCGCCGCCTGCTGATGCCCGTCGTGGCGGTGGGGTTCCTCTCCTATTTCGGCTACCACGCCTTCAACGGCGCATTCGGCATCTGGGCGATGGATCGGCTCGAAGCCGACGCCGCTCAGCTTACCATCCAGCGCGACAAGCTTGTGGCACAGCGCACGAGCCTCGAGCATGATGTCGCTAGCGTTCGGCCCTCGAGCCTCGATGCCGACGTGGTCGACCTACGGGCCCGGCACGCGCTCAATGTGATGCGGCCCGATGAGTTGCTCATCAACTTGGGTGCAGCGCAGCAATAGCCGATCTCCGCGCTCGCGCGTTATGCCCCTATGTCTTTTCGGAATACGGGGTCTGCGTCCGCGCGCTTGGATTGAATCGGAGCTTCAGCTAGCGTCCTCGATCAAAGAAAAAAGAAAACTCCGACCATGGGGAGACGTGCATGCCCAAGGCCGAACGAAGGGCCGCAGAGCCTGCGGTAGCGCTTGCCGCGCGAAAAACGGAGCGGGCGGTCGCTGACGACGCCAGCAGCGTCACCACCAAGCCCGCAAATTTCACTCGCGAGGAAGAGCTGGATGCCTTCTCGCACATGCTCCTCATCCGCCGTTTCGAGGAGCGGGCCAGCCAGATGTATGGCATGGGCCTGATCGGCGGCTTCTGTCACCTCTACATCGGCCAGGAAGCGGTGGTTACCGGCGTCAAGATGGCGTCGAAGCCCGGCGATCAGTACATCACCGGTTATCGAGATCACGGCCACATGCTTGCCGCGGGCATGGACCCGAAGGGCGTCATGGCGGAGCTCACCGGGCGCTTCGCCGGCTACTCGCACGGCAAGGGCGGCTCGATGCACATGTTCTCGCGCGAGCAGAATTTCTACGGCGGTCACGGCATCGTCGGCGCCATGGTGCCGCTCGGCACGGGCCTGGCGTTCGCGAACAAGTATCGCAAAAACGGCGCGGTCTCGCTGACCTTCTTCGGCGACGGCGCCGCCAACCAGGGCCAGGTCTACGAAGCCTTCAACATGGCGGAGCTGTGGAAGCTGCCCGTCGTCTACATCATCGAGAACAACCGCTACGCCATGGGCACGTCGGTGGCGCGCGCCTCTTCGCAGACGGATTTCTCGCGCCGCGGCGTCTCGTTCAACATCCAGGGCGAGCAGGTCGATGGCATGGACGTGCGCGCCGTGAAGGCGGCGGCCGACAAGGCCATCGCGTGGTGTCGTGCCGGCAAGGGGCCGTACATCCTCGAGATGCAGACGTACCGCTACCGCGGCCACTCGATGTCCGATCCGGCGAAGTACCGGACGCGCGAGGAGGTCAACGAGGTGCGTGAGCATCACGATCCGATCGAGCGTGTGCGCGCGCGTATCCTTGAGAAAAAGTTCGCCACCGAGGACGAGTTGAAGGCGATCGAAAACAAGGTGCGTGACGAAGTCGTCGCCGCGGCCGAGTTTGCGACGAGCAGCCCGGAGCCGGATTCCAGCGAGCTCTGGACTGACATCACGCACTAGCGGAGTCGCGTCCATGAATCGCGTCGTTCATTTCGAGATTCACGCGGGCGACCCGAAGCGCGTCATCGCTTTTTACGGCAGCGTCTTCGGGTGGCAGTTCCAGCCCTACGGCCCGCCGGACTTCTACTGGCTCATCACGACGGGCGACAAATCGCAGCCGGGCATCAACGGTGGGCTGCTCAAGCGGATGGGCAAGACGCCCGACATCAACGACCCGACGCCGGTGATTGCGTATGTCTGCACGGTGGAAGTCGCCGACTTCGACAAGACGGCGGCGGCAATCCTTACCGCCGGCGGCACACAGGCGCTGCCCAAGAATGCCATCCCCGGCGTCGGCTGGCAGGCGTATTTCAAGGACACCGACGGCAACATCTTCGGCATCCACCAGCCCGACACGAGCGCGAAATAGGACCAAGCATGCCGATCGATATTCTGATGCCGGCGCTATCGCCCACCATGGAGGAAGGGAAACTTTCCAAATGGGTGAAGAAGGTCGGCGACAAGGTGAAGCCCGGCGATGTGATCGCTGAAATCGAGACCGACAAGGCAACGATGGAAGTCGAGGCGGCGGACGAAGGGACGCTCGCCGCGGTTCTCGTTCCGGAGGGAACCGAGAACGTCAAGGTGAATACGCCGATCGCGCAACTCGCCGGGGACGGCGAGAAGGTCAGCCCTGCGAACGCGGCAGCCGCAGCACCGGCAACGCCGCCGCCGCATCAGGCGGCGCCGGCCACGCAGCAAGCTACCCGCCCGCCCGAAATGAAGGCGGAAGGGATGCCGAAACAGCCTCCGTCTTCCGTACCCGCGGCGCCCCACACGCCCGTCGCTGCTGACCCGGACGTGCCTGCCGGCACCGAGATGGTGATGATGACGGTGCGCGACGCGCTCCGCGACGCCATGGCCGAGGAGATGCGCCGCGACAAGGACGTCTTTGTCATGGGCGAAGAGGTCGCCGAGTACCAGGGCGCCTACAAGGTGACGCAAGGGCTTCTCCAGGAATTCGGGCCCGAGCGCGTGATCGACACGCCGATCACCGAACAGGGCTTTGCTGGGCTCGGTGTCGGCGCAGCACTTGCCGGGCTCCGTCCTGTGGTCGAATTCATGACGTGGAATTTCGCCATGCAGGCGATCGACCAGATCGTCAACTCGGCGGCAAAGACGCTCTACATGTCGGGCGGCCAGATGGGCGCGCCGATCGTGTTCCGCGGGCCGAACGGTGCTGCCGCGCGCGTCGGGGCGCAGCACAGCCAGGACTATGCCGCGTGGTACGCGCAGGTGCCTGGCCTCAAGGTTGTCCAGCCGTACACGGCGGCGGACGCGAAGGGGCTGCTCAAGGCGGCGATCCGCGACAACAATCCGATCGTTTTCCTGGAGAACGAGATCCTCTACGGCCACCAGTTCGAGGTGCCGAAGCTCGACGATCACGTTCTGCAGATCGGCAAGGCCCGCATCGCGCGGGCCGGCACCGATGTCACCATCGTGTCGTTCGGCATCGGGATGAACTACGCCCTGAAGGCGGCGGATGAACTGGCGGGCGAGGGTATCAGCGCTGAGGTTATAGACCTCCGCACGATCCGCCCCATGGACATGCCGACGGTGATCGATTCCGTAAAGAAGACCAACCGTTGCGTGACGGTGGAGGAAGGGTGGCCGGTGGCGTCCATCGGTTCGTACATCGCTTCGGAGATTACGATGCAGGCGTTCGACTATCTCGATGCGCCTGCCATCAAGATATCCGGCAAGGATGTGCCGATGCCCTATGCCGCCAACCTCGAGAAGCTCGCGTTGCCCAACGTCGCGGAAGTCATCGCGGCGGTGAAGGCCGTGACGTACCGGGCGTAGCGATGGCGACCGAGCAGCCCATTCCGCCGGACGCCGCCGCCAGCGAAGATGCGGTCGAGGTGCTGCGCGCATTCGTGGTCGATGGCGGGTTGTCCATCGCGTTCACGCGCGCCTTCGACGATCCGTCGATGTGGGGCATGATGCTCGTCGACATCGCCCGCCACGCGGCGCGCGCCTTCGCCAAGGAAGGCGTGATGAGCGAGGAGCAGGCGCTCGGTGCGATCGTCGATATGTTCGATGCCGAGCTCGCCGACGTCACAGACATCGGCCGCACGTTCCCGCGCGACAAACAGGGCCACTAGCGCCATGCCGATCAACATCCTGATGCCCGCGCTCTCGCCCACGATGGAAAAGGGCAACCTCGCCAAGTGGCTCAAGAAAGAGGGCGACAAGATCAAGGCGGGGGACGTCATCGCCGAGATCGAGACCGACAAGGCGACGATGGAGTTCGAGGCGGCCGACGAGGGTACGCTCGGAAAGATTCTCGTTCCGGAAGGCACGCAGGACGTCGCGATCAATCAGCCGATCGCGGTGTTGCTGGCGGAAGGTGAGAAGGCTGACGCTGCGGCTACGGCGGCGCCCGCAGCAAAAGCTGCGCCTGCTGTGGCTTTGGGCGCTCCCTCACCCCAGCCCTCTTCCTCCCGGGGAGAGGGGGCGGTCGCGCCGGCTGGTCCTGCAGCGCCTAAGCCTGCATCAGCGCCCACACCCGCCGCTGCAGCGGTCCCCTCTCCCCAGAGGGGAGAGGGACAGGGTGAGGGGGCTCCCCGCTCGACGAATGGCAGCGGCGGCCGCACGTTCGCATCGCCGCTCGCGCGCCGGCTGGCGAAGGAAGCCGGCATCGACGTGTCGCGCGTCCAGGGCAGTGGCCCCCACGGCCGCGTGGTGAAATCGGACATCGACGCGGCGAAATCCGGCAAGGTGCCGCTCGCCGCACCGGTGGCCGGGGCGGCCGCCGCGGCGAAGGCTCCCATCGCGCCATCCATGTCCGACGCGCAGGTGATGAAGCTGTTCGAGGACGGCGAGTACGACGTCGTCCCGCACGACAACGTGCGCAAGATCATCGCCAGGCGGCTGGTCGAGGCGAAAACCACGATCCCGCATTTCTACCTGACGGTGGACACCGAGATCGACGCGCTGATGCAGCTCCGCGCTGAGATCAACGCGGCGTCGCCGGTCACCGACGGCAAGCCGAAATGGAAGGTGTCGGTCAACGACCTGGTGATCAAGGCTCTGGCGATGGCGCTGATGCGCGTGCCGGATGCGAACGTGACGTGGACCGAGGCCGGCATGCTGCGCCACAAGCGTGCCGATGTCGGCGTGGCCGTCTCGATTCCCGGCGGTCTCATTACGCCGGTGGTCCGACATGCCGACACCAAGACGATCTCGCAGATCTCGATCGAGATGAAGGATCTCGCCGCCCGTGCCCGCAACCGCAAGCTTGCGCCTCAGGAGTACCAGGGCGGCACGACGGCAGTGTCCAATCTCGGCATGTTCGGCATCAAGGATTTCGCCGCGGTGATCAATCCGCCGCACGCAACGATCCTGGCGGTCGGCGCCGGCATCGAGACGCCGGTGGTGCGTGAGGGTAAGGTTGAGGTGCGCACGATCATGACGTGCACGCTCTCCACCGATCATCGGGCGGTCGATGGCGCGCTCGGCGCACAGCTCCTCGGCGCATTCAGGGAACTGATCGAGAAGCCCGCCGGCATGCTGGCGTAGCGGTAATCATGCTGCGCGCTCTGGGCACGCTGCTTGCCGCGACCGCGCTGTCCTGGCTCGCCGTGTATGCCGCGGTCATTGCTTTTGGCATCGCGTTCAAGGCGCAGGAAGAGCTGATCGCAATTATGGTAATCGATGTCGCGTTCATCCTCGTGCTTTCAGCAGTCTTCGCGGTCGTGCTGCTCGCGCGCGGCAGAGGACGCGCCGTCAGCATCACGGCACTGACGGCGGTAGCGGTAGTCGTGCTGGGCACGGTGCTGCTCGAGGCCTTGTCTCTCTCTGGCCAACCGATGATCGGACTTCGGCGCGACCTGCCGTTTCTCATCGAGATGGCGATACCCGCGCTGCTCGCCGTCTTGATTCACTGGGCGCTGGTGCGCCGCCATCTCAATCGCCGCGACGCCGCCCGAGCGCGGCTTGCCCAACCCGCCACTGGATAGCTCCTCATGGCCGACACCGTTTACGACGTCATCATCATCGGCTCCGGTCCTGGCGGCTATGTCGCTGCGATCCGGGCGGCACAGCTCGGGCTCAAGACCGCAGTCGTGGAGCGGGCGTATCTCGGGGGCATCTGCCTCAACTGGGGATGCATCCCGACCAAGGCGCTGCTTCGCTCGGCGGAGGTGTTCCACTACATGGAGCACGCCAAGGATTACGGCCTCTCGGCCAAGGAAGTTTCTTTCGATCAGGGCGCCGTCGTGACGCGCTCGCGCGGTGTGGCTGCGCAATTGTCCAACGGCGTCGCCTTCCTGATGAAGAAGAACAAGATCGACGTGATCTGGGGCGATGCGAACATCGACGCCCCAGGCAAGATCACCGTGAAGGCGAGCGACGCGCGGCTGAAAACCGATCCGCCGAAGGGCGCGCTGGGGCCGGGGACTTACCAGACCAAGAACATTGTCGTTGCCACGGGCGCGCGCCCGCGTGCGCTGCCGGGGATCGAGGCGGATGGCAAGCTGGTGTGGACATATTTTGAGGCCATGGTGGCGCCGAAGGTGCCGAAGTCGCTGCTGGTCGTCGGTTCCGGTGCCATCGGCATCGAATTCGCCTCGTTCTACCGGACTATGGGAACTGACGTCACGGTCGTGGAAATCCTGCCGCAGATCCTTCCCGTCGAAGACGAAGAGATCGCAGCGCACGCCCGCAAGCGTTTCGAGAAGGCCGGCATCAAGATCCTGACCGAGGCCAAGGTCGCGCAACTCGCGAAGGGCGCCGACAGCGTCAAGGCGACGATCGAGACGAAGGACGGCAAGAAGCAGGAGCTGACCGTTGACCGCGTCATCTCGGCCGTCGGTGTCGTCGGCAACATCGAAAATCTCGGGCTGGAGAAGCTCGGCGTGAAGACGGATCGGGGCTGCGTCGTCATCGATGGGGCAGGGCGCACCAACGTGCCCGGCGTTTGGGCGATCGGGGATGTCGCCGGCCCGCCGATGTTGGCGCACAAGGCGGAGCATGAGGGCGTCATCTGCGTCGAGACGATCGCCGGGCAGCATCCACATGCCATGGACAAGGCGAAGATCCCGGGCTGCACTTACTGCAACCCGCAGATCGCGTCCGTTGGCCTGACCGAGGCCAAGGCCAAAGCCGCGGGTTATGACGTCCGCGTCGGCAAGTTCCCGTTCATCGGCAATGGCAAGGCAATCGCGCTAGGCGAGCCGGAAGGCTTGGTAAAGACGATCTTCGACAAGAAAACCGGCCAGTTGCTCGGCGCGCATCTGGTTGGCGCAGAGGTGACCGAGTTGATCCAGGGCTTTGTCATCGCTATGAACCTGGAAACAACGGAAGAAGACCTGATCAATTCGGTCTTCCCGCACCCGACGCTCTCCGAGACCATGCACGAGAGCGTACTCGCCGCGTACGGCCGGGTGATCCACGTCTAAGCGGCCTGGCGCGCCAGGTTGCAGCTCGGGGGAGCGTCACGATGAATAGCATTGCTCAATTCCGCGGCCTCGCCCGCGTCGCCGGTATCGCGCTGATACTCGGTGCGGCGACCGCAGCGGCCCACGCCACCGACTTCAAGCAGACCGGGCCGCTGGTCACGGTTGTCGGCGACGGCGGCAAGATCGAGGTCGCGGGTGGCAGCGTCGAGGTGACGGGCACTGCATCCGAAGTGCGTGCCGCCGGCGCGCTGGTGAACGTCAATGCAACGAGTGCCGGCAAGACGGAAGTCGCCGGTGCACAGGTCACGGTCTCGGGCTCCGCGGCTGGCGACCTGAATGTGGCGGGCGCTGTAGTGGATGTCAGCGGCACCGTCGGCGGCAACGCGATTGTTGGCGGCGCCGTCGCCAAGGTGAATCTTGTCACGACCGGAACGCTGCACGTCGGCGGGGCGAGCATCGCGCTCGCGCCCACCAACGACGTGCGTGGCAAGCTCGAGGCGTACGGCGCGGTCGTGACGATCGCCGGGCACGTGGGCGGGCCGGTTCAGGCCGGCGGCGCTATGGTGACCTTCGACGGTGTCGCCGATGGCTCGGTAGAAATAGCCGCGACGCGCGTCATCATTGGACCGAATGCACGCATCGCCGGTGATCTCACGGTGCGGTCGCTGAATCCGCCGGAGCGGGCGGCCACCGCCACGATCGGCGGCGCGGTGAACCAGGAGCAGCCGCAGACGTGGTGGGCGGTGGCGCCGTGGCAGTGGGTCGGCGGCGTTGCGCTGGCCGTCGCGGCCGGCACGATCCTCACCGGCCTGGTGCTGATGCTGTTCGGCGGCCACGTGTTCACCACCGCAACGGAACACGTGCGTCACCGGCCTTTGTCGTCGTTCCTGTTCGGCATCCTGACGCTGGTTCTCGTCGCCTTCGTCGGCGTCGTGCTGGTGTTCACGGCCATCGGCATCAGCGTCGGTGCCGCGATCCTCATGCTGCTGCCGTTCCTTATCGTGTTTGGCCATTCGGTGGCCGCGGCAGGTATCGCTTCCGCAGTGCTGGTGCGGCGGCCGGGCGAAATCGGGGTGCCGACCGCCATCTTCATGCTCGTGATCGGTGCGATCGTGCTGGTGGCGCTGGCGCTCATCCCATGGGTCGGACCGATCATCGCTGTGATCGCTCTGGTCCTGGGTACCGGTGCCTTTACCCGCACCGTCGGCGGCCGCATTCGGCGGGCCGAACCGCGGGTGATGGCCTAGGCAACCTCCGCGCGCCTGGGCTGCGACTTCGCAGGTTTGGCGTTAGACTGGCTACACGCGCCGAATCGGGCGCGCGTTATGTGAAGCGCGTGTGACCGGGGAGTGCACATGAACGCACAGTCGAAGTCGATTGTCTCGTGGATCATCATCGGCATCATCGCCGGCTTCCTGGCGAGTCTGGTGGTGCCGGGGAGCGGGAGCCTGCTCGGTTGGCTGATCGCGGGCCTGATCGGATCCGTTGTCGGTGGCTTCCTGGCGCAACAGCTCAGGATCAACCTCAATTTCGGCAATCCGTTTCTCGAGCAAGTGGTGATTTCCTTCGGCGGCGCGATCATCGTACTGATCGTGGCCCGTCTCATCATCGGCTGATACGGGGGGAGAACGATCCATGCAGGGCGTTGGCTGGATTGGCGCGATCATCCTCGGCGGCATTGCCGGCTGGATCGCCGAGCGTGTGATGGGCTCCAATATGGGGATCATCGCCAACATCGTGCTGGGCATCGTCGGCGCGATCGTGCTGAACGCGCTGCTCGGGTTGCTCAACATCGTCCCGTCGGACGCGTGGTATGCCCAACTCATCATCGGGGCGGTCGGCGCCATCCTGCTCATCTGGGTCTGGCGGCTGATCCGCGGCCGCGCCTAGGCCAACCGCAGCCGCGCGCATGCCCGCCATGCGCCTGTGGAAGCAGGGATTTCGGCCCGCGCCGTGCTATATAGGCGGGCAATGACGACGCTCATCGACACCGTCACGACCGAACGTCCGCGCCATCCTGAGAAGGCGCATCGCGCCGACACGCCGCTGCTCCGGAAGCCGGACTGGATCCGCGTGAAGGCGCCGGGTTCGCCAGTCTATCGCGAGACGACGGCGATCGTGCGCGAGCATGGCCTCGTCACCGTGTGCGAGGAGGCCGGCTGTCCGAATATCGGCGAGTGCTGGTCCAAGAAACACGCGACCTTCATGATCATGGGCGATACCTGCACGCGGGCATGCGCCTTCTGCAACGTGAAGACGGGCATTCCGGGTTTGCTTAACCGCGACGAGCCGGCCAAGGTTGCCGATGCGGTCGCCAAGCTCGGGCTGCATCACGTCGTCATCACCTCGGTCGATCGGGACGATCTGGCCGACGGCGGCGCCGAGCATTTTGCCCGTACCATCGCCGCCATCCGGGCGGTGAGCGATGCGACCGTCGAGATCCTGACGCCGGATTTCCTGCGCAAGGATGGCGCCATCGAGGCGGTGGTGGCCGCCAAACCCGACGTGTTCAACCACAACCTCGAGACCGTGCCGTCGAAGTATCTGACGGTGCGGCCTGGTGCGCGCTACTTCGCGTCGCTCCGGCTGCTCCAGCAGGTCAAGGAGCTCGACCCGCAGATGTTCACCAAGTCCGGCATCATGGTCGGGCTCGGCGAGGAGCGGAACGAGGTGCTGCAACTGATGGACGATCTCCGCGCCGCCAACGTCGATTTCCTCACCATCGGCCAGTACCTCCAGCCGAGCCGCAAGCATCATCCGGTGATGCGCTTCGTGCCGCCGGAGGAGTTCAAGGCGTACGAGACGATTGCGTACGCCAAGGGTTTCCTGATGGTCTCGGCGAGCCCGCTGACGCGGTCGTCGCACCACGCCGGTGAGGACTTCGCGCAGCTCCGCGCTGCGCGGGCCGCCAAGCTCGGCGCCTGATGCCGCATTTCGCGACGGAGCGGCACGTCGCCCATTCGGCCGCCGATATGTTCGCGCTGGTTGCCGACGTCGAGACGTATCCGCAGTTCGTGCCGATGTGCGAGAAGCTCACCGTGCGGGCGCGCAGCCGCGAGGGTGAGCGCGAGGTGCTCGTTGCGGATATGACGGTCGCCTACGCGATCGTGCGTGAGACTTTTACGACCAAAGTGACGGTCGACCGGCAGGCGCTTGCGATATCGGCGGAGTACATCAACGGGCCGTTTCATCATCTGGACAGCCGCTGGACGTTCGTGCCGGAAGGCGAACGCGCATGCCTGGTGCGTTTCGCAATCGACTATGAGTTCAAGTCGCGGGTGCTGTCGGCGGTGATGGGTGCGACGTTCGAAAGTGCGTTCCGCAAGTTCGGCGAGGCGTTCGAGAAGCGTGCCGACACCGTATACGGGACCGCTGGCTAGATCAGCGCGTGCAGCATGCCCAGTGCCTCGCGCACCGTGGCGAGGCGAACTTCCGACCGGCCAATGTTGCCGAACCGCTCCTCGCGGTGGAAGACCTCCCCACCGCGGCGCGTCGCAGCGAAGTGCACCAGCCCGATAGGCTTGTGGGGCGAGCCGCCGTCTGGCCCGGCGATCCCCGTGACCGCGACGACCAGGTGCGCATCGGATGCCTGTAGGGCGCCCATCGCCATCGCGCGGGCCGTCTGCTCCGAGACCGCGCCGATCGCCGGGTCATCAAGGATGGCCTCTGGCACGTCGAGCAGATCGATCTTGGCGCCGTTGGAATACGTGACGAAACCGCGATCGACGACGGCTGACGATCCTGGCACCTCGGTCAGTACCGCGGCGATCAGTCCGCCGGTGCAGGATTCCGCGGTGGCGATCTTGAGCCCGTGCGATTTGCACAGTGCAATCAGCATGCGCGCGGCTGGGATCAGGGAACTGAGATCGGTCATCGTGCGAACGGCAGGCGAAGCGTGGCGACGGCGTGGGCGGCGGCGCCTTCGCCGCGGCCGATGTAGCCCAGCCCCTCGTTGGTGGTGGCCTTGACGCCGACGCGGTCGATGCGGATGCCGGCGATGGACGCGATCCGCGCGCGCATCGCCTCGCGATGGGGTCCGATCTTCGGGCCTTCGCCAAGATAAGTGACGTCGAGATGCGCGACCATTCCCCCGCGCGTTTTCACCCGCGCGACCGCATCCGCGAGGAAGCGATCGGACGCCACGCCTTTCCATTGCGGATCTGAAGGCGGGAAGTGCCGGCCGATATCGCCATCGCCGAGCGCGCCGAGGATGGCGTCGGTCAACGCGTGGAGAATCACGTCGGCGTCGGAGTGACCGACGAAGCTGCGGGTGTGCGGGATACTGATGCCCCCCAGCATCACCGCCGTCCCGGGGCCAAAGGCGTGGACATCGTAGCCGACGCCGACGCGGACATCGCCCAGAGCCAGTGCCGCCTCGGCGGTCAGGCGCCGGTCAGCCGCGGCGATATCGGCCGCCGTGGTCAGCTTGAGGTTGGCGGGATCGCCGGCGACGACGCGGACCGGGATGCCCGCCCATTCCGCGAGAGCGGCATCGTCGGTGAAAGTCAGGCCGGCAACCGCAGCCTTTTCGTGGGCGTCGAGGATGGCGTCGAAGCGGAAACCTTGCGGCGTCTCGGCTGCGAACAGGCTGTCGCGCGGTACGGTCGCGGTGACCACGTCGGCCGAGACGCGTTTCAAGGTGTTCGCCACCGGCAGGGCTGGCACCACCGCCTCCGCTGTTGTCAGTGCTTCGGCGACGCGGGCGATCAACTCTGGCGAGGCGAACGGCCGGGCACCGTCATGGATCAGGACATGCGAGGGGCGCTTGACGGTCAGTGCGCGAAGACCGGCTAAAACAGAGGCTTGGCGGGTATCACCGCCGATGACCGGAGACGGCTTCGCACCTGCGAAGGGAACGGAATCGTACAGACTTCGCTGAGCCGGTCCGATGACCACGATTGTCGCCCCGGCCGCGGTGCCTGCAAATGCGCCGACCGAGCGGGCGAGGATGGGCGTCCCGCCAATCTGCTGATATTGCTTGGGAATACCGCCGCCGCCGGCTCGCGACCCGGAACCGGCTGCGACGATAAGGACGGCGATCTCAGCCACGTTGACCTCTACGGAAGCTGTTCCGTCTCGTAGCACACGCTGGCCCATTTCGCACTTGCTCGGCCATTCAATTTGATTAATCTATGGGCACGTTTTGTATTGCCTATTCGGTATGCAATTGGACCTTACGTCGCCCCTCTCTATCGGCCCTGTAACGCTGCCTAACCGCGTCTTTCTGGCGCCCATGTCGGGCGTGTCCGACGCGCCGTTCCGTGCGCTGTCGGCCGAATATGGCGCGGGTCTGGTCGTATCGGAGATGGTAGCGGGCGAACTGCTCGCGCGTGGCGATCGCGAGGCTGGCCTTCGCGCGGAGCGCGTGGGGCAGGGCCCGCACGTGGTCCAACTCGCGGGGCGCGAGGGGCGCTGGATGGCCGAAGGTGCGCGGGCTGCCGCCGATGCTGGCGCTGACATCGTCGACATCAACATGGGTTGTCCGGCGAAGAAGGTGACTGGCGGCTACTCCGGCTCGGCCTTGATGCGCGATCTCGATCACGCGCTCAAGCTGATCGAGGCTACCGTCGCGGCTGTCGATCTGCCGGTGACACTGAAGATGCGGCTCGGCTGGGATGACTCCACGATCAACGCACCGGAGCTCGCGCGCCGCGCCGAGGCGGCAGGCGTGCAGATGATCACGGTGCACGGGCGCACGCGGTGCCAGTTCTACACGGGGCACGCCAATTGGGATGCCGTGTGCGCCGTGAAAGCGGCGGTGTCGATCCCGCTCGTGGTCAATGGCGACATCGGTTCGGTCGCGGACGCGCGACGGGCGCTCGCCGCTTCCGGCGCGGACGCCGTGATGATCGGGCGGGCGTCGTACGGGCGGCCGTGGCTGCCGGGACGGATTGCGAAAGCCATCGCGACAGGAGGCGCGGCGGCCGATCCCGATGGTACCGAGCTGCACGACCTGATCGTTCGGCACTACGAGGCACTCATCGCGCATTATGGAACCCACACCGGGCACAAGGTCGCGCGCAAGCATCTCGGCTGGTATCTGCCGGATCTGTCGCCGGCACTGCGCAGCGCGATGATGGCGTCCGACGATCCCCGGACGGTTCTCCGCCTTATCGGTGAGGCGTTCGCCGCACGATCGGAGGCGGCATGAGCGTCGACGCGGCGGTGATCGAGCGGAGCCGGTCGGCGAGCGCCGTTCTCGACGCCCTGCCGCACCCGGTGATGCTGATCGACGAGGCCGGGTCCATCGCCGATGCCAATACCGCCGCGCAGAACTTTTTCCAGGCGTCGATTGCAGTGTTGCGCCGCCATCCGCTGGCGTATTTCGTGCCTTTCGGCAGCCCGCTGCTCGAGCTGATCGACCAGGTGCGCCAGCGGGGCGCGCCGGTGAATGAATACCGCGTCGATGTGGGGACGCCGAGGAACGGCGGCGAGCACGTCGTCGACATCTACGCGACGCCCAGCCTCGATCATTCGGGCAGTGTCGTCATCGTGCTGCAGGAGCGCTCGATGGCCGACAAAATCGATCGTCAGCTCATGCATCGCGGCGCGGCGCGGAGCGTCAGCGGACTGGCGCAGATGCTGGCGCACGAAATCAAGAATCCGCTGTCCGGTATCAGCGGCGCGGCGCAACTGCTCGAGGCTTCGGTTGCGGATGACGACCGCGTGCTGACGCGCCTGATCCGCGACGAGGCCGACCGGATCGTGAAGCTGGTCGATCGCATGGAGGTATTCTCCGACGAGCGACCGATCGAGCGCGAGCCCGTAAACATCCACGTCGTGCTGGATCACGTACGGCGGCTGGCGCGCTCCGGCTTCGCGCGTGCGATCACCATCAAGGACGAATACGATCCCTCTCTGCCCATGGTGCTCGCCAACCGCGATCAGCTCGTGCAGGTGTTCCTCAACCTGGTGAAGAACGCCGCCGAGGCGGTCGGCAATGTGCCCGGCGGCGAGATCGTGCTGAAGACGGCGTACAAGCCGGGCTTCCGCCTCTCGGTACCCGGCAATCCGTCGAAGGTGACGCTGCCGCTGGAATTCTGCGTACGCGACAACGGCGGCGGCGTACCGGAGGAGCTGATCCCGCACTTGTTCGAGCCGTTCGTCACCACCAAGGCGAACGGCACTGGGCTGGGGCTGGCGCTCGTTGCCAAGATCATCCGCGACCACGGCGGCGTCATCGAGTGCGAGTCGCTGCCCGGCCGCACGACGCTGCGCATCCTTATGCCGGCCTATCCAGGTCCCACTCCTCCCGACGCGAAGGATCCCTGACACATGCCGCTCGGCAACATTCTTGTCGCTGACGACGATGCCGCGATCCGCACAGTGCTGAACCAGGCGTTGTCGCGTGCGGGGTATTCCGTGCGCCTCACCTCGTCCGCCGGGACGCTGTGGCGCTGGGCGAGCGAGGGGGAGGGCGATCTCATCATCACCGACGTGGTGATGCCGGACGAGAACGCGTTCGATCTCTTGCCGCGCATCAAACGGGTGAGGCCGGACATACCGATCATCGTCATGAGTGCGCAGAATACGTTCATGACGGCGATCCGTGCTTCCGAGCGTGGCGCGTATGAGTATCTGCCGAAGCCGTTCGATCTGAAGGAACTGATCACCATCGTTGGGCGAGCTCTGTCGGAACCCAAGGGCAAGAAGCCGGAAATGCCTGCGGAAGATCCGACCGACGCGATCCCGCTCGTTGGCCGCTCAGCCGCGATGCAGGACATCTACCGCGTGCTGGCGCGGCTGATGCAGACGGACCTGACGGTGATGATCGCGGGCGAGTCGGGCACCGGCAAGGAACTGGTGGCGCGCGCGCTGCACGACTACGGCAAGCGGCGGAATGGCCCCTTCGTGGCGATCAATATGGCGGCGATCCCGCGCGATCTCATCGAGGCAGAGCTGTTCGGCCACGAAAAGGGCGCCTTCACCGGCGCCGCGGCCCGGAGCGCCGGTCGCTTCGAGCAGGCGGACGGCGGCACGCTGTTCCTGGACGAGATCGGCGACATGCCGATGGAGGCGCAGACGCGGCTGCTCCGCGTGCTGCAACAGGGCGAGTACACGACGGTTGGCGGACGGACCGCGATCAAGACAGACGTCCGCATCATCGCGGCGACCAACAAGGACCTTCGCATTCTCATCAACCAGGGTCAGTTCCGCGAGGACCTGTTCTTCCGCCTCAACGTTGTGCCGATCCGCCTGCCGCCGCTCCGCGAGCGCAGCGAAGATGTCCCGGACCTGGTGCGCCACTTCTTCTCGCTGGTCGAGCGCGAGGGGCTGCCGGCGAAGCACATCGAAACGGCGGCGATGGAGCGGCTGAAGCGGTATCGCTGGCCAGGCAACGTGCGCGAGCTCGAAAATCTGGTACGGCGCCTGGCGGCACTCTATCCGCAGGAGACGATCGGCGAAGGGATCATCGAAGCGGAGCTGGAGCAGCCGAGTGTCGCCGTGACGCCATCGGGCGAGGGCCAGGATGAGACGCTGTCCGGTTCAGTTGAGCGCCATCTCAACACGTACTTCCGTGGCTTTGGCGAAAATCTCCCGCCGCCCGGCCTCTATCACCGCATCCTGCGCGACGTGGAAAGCCCGCTCATCGGCGTGGCGCTCGCCGCCACGCACGGCAACCAGATCAAAGCGGCCGAATTGCTCGGCGTGAATCGGAACACGCTTCGCAAGAAGATTCGTGAGCTGGATATTCAGGTCATTCGCGGCGGGCGGTAGCCGCCGCGGACAACGCCTGTCTCTACGTCGCGTCGGTCTGTCCAGACGCTAGGTACACGACCAGCCGCTCGCTGCCCTGCGTGACCATGCCGACGAAGCCACGCCGGATCGCCTCGTCGCGCGCTTCCGGCGTGAGGAAGCGGACAGTGGTGGTCATACGCGTCCGGTTGCCGCCGAGATCATCGAGCTCGATCGAGCTCACCAGCTCAGCCGGCGGCAGTCCCTCCAGCCCGAATTTCCAATCATCGGGCGCGTCGCGCCAATCGAGCCGCTTCGGCGCTTCGATGCTGGTGTAAACGCTGGAGTAGCCGTACTCGCTGCCGTTCGGAAAGCGCATGACCACGCGCCAGACGCCGCCGACGCGGAGGTCGATGCGGCATTCCGGGACTGTTCCGCCGTGTGGCCCCCAGAATTGCACCATGTGCTTTGGCTGGGTGTAGCAATCGAAGACCAGGGCCCGCGGCGCGTCGAACTCGCGCACCACCTGGAAGTGCTTCGCCTTCTCGGGGATGATGATCTGCTGGTCCGGCATCGACGTGGGAGCGGTGGCTTCGGCCTTCATGACGCGCTCCCGGCCGGGAGCTTCCGCTTGAGCATGGCGAGCAGTTCGTCGAGCCGCTCCATGGATTCGCGGGCGCCGCCTTCCATGCCCGAGGCGATCATGCCGTCGCGATCGGCGACCGACTCGAACAGCGACACGACCTTGTATTGCGTGCGGTCGCCGATCAGCTCGAGCGTCAACGTTTCGACAATGATGCGATCGCTGAACATGCCCTCGACGCCGAAAGTCTGAACGATGCGCCGCGGCGGCACGACCTCGCGGTATTCGCCGTGGAAGGCGAAGGCCCGCCCGTCCGGCGTGGTGTGGATGATGCGCCAGCGGCCGCCGACGCGGACGTCGAGGATATCCACCGTCGTTTTCATGATGCGCGGTCCCCACCAGTGCTCGACATGCTCGGGCCTGGTCATGGCCTCCCAGACGAGATCGATCGGTGCATCCAGCATTCGGGACTGGATGATGATGGGCTGGCCGACAGGCGCTTCGGTGACAAGGGCGTTCATCGGTCAGGCTCCCGCGCTCAGCGTTGCAAGGTACTCCTCGAGGTGGACGTAGATCAGCGTCCAGCCCTCGCGCTGCTGCGCCTCGCTGTAGGTGGTCTCGAGTCCGAACGTGACCTCGATCCTGGTCTGCTTCGGTCCGAGTTCGGTGAGCGTGACCGACGCCGGCCGGCTGTCGTCCATGGTGTAGGCCATGCGCTTCGGCGGCGTGACTTCGGTGAACGTGCCGCTGAACACGAAGTCGTTCTTGCCGTCCGGCGAGCCGAAGCCGATGCGGAACTTGCCGCCCTTCTTCATGTCCATTTCGGCGAACGGCGTCGTCCAGCCTTCGTCGGCGTGGTACCAGTGGACCAGGTGCTTCGGCTCGGTCATTGCCTCCCACACCAGCGCGATCGGCGCGTTCAGCACCCGCGCGATGGTGACGGTCTTGTCCTTATTTTCGGGGTGCACGCTTTTTCTCCTTCGCTTCCTTCGGTGAAGCCTTGCGTTCGGCCTGGAGCTTCTCGAGGTAGGCCTCGAAGCGATCGAGGCGCTGCTCCCAGAGGCGGCGATAATTCTCGAGCCAGTCGTCGACCGGCTTCAGCGCATGCGCCTCGATACGACAAGGGCGCCATTGCGCCTCGCGGCCGCGCACGATCAGTCCGGCGTGCTCCAGCACCTTCAGGTGCTTGGAGATCGCGGGGAGGGACATATCGAAGGGTTCCGCCAATTCCGTGACGGACGTCGCGCCAAGGGCGAGGCGGGCGAGGATCGCGCGCCGGGTCGGGTCGGCGAGGGCGGAGAAGGTGGCGCTGAGGCGATCGGTTGGCATAGGGCTGGTCCGTGATGAACCTTGCGGTTAATTAACCTATCGGTGAAGTACGGCATCCAGACCGGCCGGTCAAGGGGTCGCGCGCGGGTGGTAGATGCGGCTCTCCAGCTGCGAACGCACCGCGAACGATTTTCACATTCGTGCCAAGTATTTGTGCGTTAACCCGCGGCTGCGTATTCTTGCGGCTCGTGTGTGGCGGGAACGGTCCCGTTGGGCCGGCGTTCCTCTTGTTGCCGCAGCTTTGGAGTATCCAGATATGGCCGCGCGTGCGTATTGGTCAGGTCAGATCCGCCTGGCGCTGGTGTCGATACCGGTGCAGGTATTCTCCGCGACGAAGAGCGCGGCGCGGGTTTCGTTCAACCAGATTCACAAGCCGAGCGGCAAGCGCATCCGCTACGAGAAGGTGGTGCCGGGCGTCGGCGCCGTCGATCCGGACGACATCGTCAAAGGCTACGAGGTCGAGAAGGGCAAGTACGTGCTGATTTCCGACGAGGAGATCGAGGACGTGAAGCTCGAGGCGAAGCACACCATCGACCTCGTTCAGTTCGTCGACGAGACGGACATCGACCCGATGTATTTCGAGAAACCGTATTTCGTAGCACCCGATGAAGATGACGTCGCCGGCGAGGCTTACGTCGTACTGCGCGATGCCTTGAAGGCGACCAAGAAGATCGGCCTCGGCCAACTGGTGGCGCGCGGGCAGGCGAGTGTCGTGGCGCTGCGTGCGCAGGGCAAGGGCCTCACCATCGAGACGCTGCGCTACGCGGACGAGCTGCAGAACTCGGAACAGTTTTTCTCCACCGTCCCCGGTGCCAAGCCGGAGAAGGAACTGCTGTCGCTGGCGACCGAGCTGATTGAGCGCAAGGCCAAGCCATTCGACGCGAAAGTGTTCAAGAACCAGTACGACCTGGCGCTCCGCGAGCTGATCGACGCAAAGATGGAGCACCGCAAGCCGCAGGACATCGAGGAGCCGCAGCTCGGCGCCAAGGTCATCAACCTGATGGACGCGCTGAAGCGCAGCGTGAAGGGCGGGTCCGCGAACACCAACAGCGGCAAGAAGGCGGCCGCGGCCGACGCTCCGGCACCGACCAAGAAGGGCAAGGCCGCGAAGGCGAAGGCCGAGAAGAAGCCCGCCGCGAAACGGCGCGCGGCTTAGCTGACAGCTGGCTTCGTCAGTACAGGAGTAGCGTCCATGCGGACCATTTTGCCGGCGCATGCTCCGAACGAGAGGGCCAAAGGCGTCCGCGACGCTGTTATGGCATGGTGGGAGCGGCGCGCCTTTTCCGCAACGGAGATGGAAATGGCAGACCCGCCGCACAATGATCCGCTTGAGGACTATCAAGTCTCCTACGAGTTCAAGTTTCAGTCGCGAGATGATCGCTTCGTGTTCGTCGAAGTCGACGTTACGCCGGAGGGCGATGTTGGCCTCGGCGTCGAGCGACACGGCAGGATTGCGCATCGCGTGGGCTCACGGAACTTGCCCTTTTTTGGAGCGCGCGAGTCTCAGTTTGTGGCAGGTTGGGAACCGATGCCGCTGGCCACGGAGACGCTGCTGCGCCTGCTTGATACTGCCGCAGACGGCAAGATGGTTGTGGCGGTGCGGGTTGGTCCGTTGGGGATATGGGGTAAGTCGGTCCTTATCCCGGGCACGCTCGCCGACGCGCTCCGAGCCGACGATGCAATGGGGCATGGGCCACTTCGCTTTCATTCAAGGACGACGTCGCGCAGAGGCGTGGACTATTTCCGCGGAGATTTGTCGAGTTCGAACGCTGGCAGTGAGTCCAGAAGCGCTTCAGGCTGAAAGCGCGAAGTGGCCTAGGCGCTCCCGATCCGCTCAAAAGCCGACAGAGCAAAAGGGTGTGCAATCGTTTCGCGAATGATCTCCGCGCATTCCGAGGGCGTCAGTTGTGACGTATCCAGCATGAGGTCGTATGTGCCGTGCGCGTGGACGGTGTCCTGCCACCGCGCGACCGGGGCAGGAACAGCATCTTCAGCCGAGCCGCGGATGTAACTACCTTCCGATGTCGCCCGTCTGGCTAGGATCGTCTCGATGGGCGCGCTTACCCCCACGAACAACACCGGCAGCCCGGCCAGCCGGCGGGCGCAATCGCGCAGGATCTGCGTGGGGCGCGAATAGGATTCGTGGTGCCCGATGTCGGAGACGACATTCACGCCGGTCCGGGCGACTGCAGCGATGGCCTCGTAGAGCGCCGCGTATAGCTCTGTCACCACCGGCTCGAGGTCTGGCCGCTCCCCGCCGGGCCGCAGCCCAATGCCCGGCCGGTATTGCTCCGGGGTCATTGCCGCCATCGCGTCGACGCCGAGGTTCAGCCACACACCTGGCAAGCTCGCCTGAATCGCGCGGGCGATGCTGGATTTGCCCGACCGCGGCGCGCCGTTGAGGATGACGATCTGGCCGGGTGACATTGCCGGGAACGACTCCGTTAGGGATGCGGTTATACTCCGCTCCCATGGCCGATCGTCTCAAGACATACCGCGAGAAACGCGATTTCCGGACAACCGCGGAGCCGGAGGGGCGCGCCGCGCATTCGCCTTCCGGCCGCCGCTACCTAATCCAGAAGCACGACGCGACGCGGCTGCACTTCGATTTCCGCCTGGAGCACGACGGCGTGCTCTTGTCGTGGGCGGTGACCCGCGGGCCGAGCTTTGACCCGAAGGACAAGCGCCTGGCCGTGCACGTCGAGGATCACCCGCTTGACTACGGCGACTTCGAGGGAACGATCCCCGCCGGCAGCTATGGCGGCGGCACGGTCATGCTGTGGGACGAAGGCACCTGGGAGCCGGTCGGCGATGTCGACGAGGGGCTGGCGAAGGGGGACTTCAAGTTCATCCTCCATGGCGAGCGGCTGAAGGGCAAGTGGGTGCTCGTGCGCATGAAATGGCGGAAGGGCGAAAGCTCGAAGCACGAGAACTGGCTGCTCATCAAGGAGCGCGACGAATACGCCGAGACGGAGAAGAAGCCGATCATCGAGCGGGCGCTGACTTCGGTGCGCTCAGGCCGCACCATGGAGCAGATCGCGTCGGGCAATGTCGAGTGGGTGAAAGGCCGTCGCATCAAGGAAGCGGGTGAGGAGGGGCCGAAGCGCAAGCCACGGGCGAGCGGCGCCCCGAAGGGGCCTGCGCTGAAGGCGCCGAAATTCGTCGATCCGCAGTTGGCCAGTCTGGTGGAGGAGCCACCTGACGGAAAGGAGTGGCTGCACGAGATCAAGTTCGACGGCTACCGCGTGGAGGCGGCGGTCGGTGAGGGCAAGGCGACCATCTACACGCGCAAAGGCCTCGACTGGACCGACAAGTTCCGCTCCATCGTGCAGCCGCTGGCGGACCTGCCATGCCGAGCAGCGCTGATCGACGGTGAAGCGGTGGTGCAGGACGACAACGGCAAGAGCGATTTCGGCCGGCTGCAAAACGCGATTGCGGAGGGGAAGGGCAGCATCGTCTACTATGCCTTCGACCTGCTGTCGCTGGATGGTGAGGATCTCCGCAAGCTGCCGCTGACGGAGCGCAAGAAGCGGCTGCAGAAGCTGCTGGCCGACCAGCCCGCGGCCGGGCCGCTGTTCTATTCCGATCATGTGCTCGGTAAAGGCCGCGAGACCTTCGATCAGGCCTGCGAGATGAAGCTCGAGGGCATCGTCTCCAAGCGCGCCGACGCGCCTTACCGCAGTGGCCGGGTGAAGGGGTGGCTCAAGGCAAAGTGCGGCATGGGGCAGGAGTTCATCATCGTCGGCTGGCAGCCTTCGGACGTGAAGGGCCGGCCGTTCTCTTCGCTGCTGGTCGCCACGCGTGACGAGGATCACCTCACCTACCGCGGTAAGGTCGGCACCGGGTACGGCGAGCGCGAGTTGCAGGCCGTGTGGAAGGAGCTGGCGAAGCGCCCGCTGGCGAAGCCCGCGCTTGACGATGTGCCGCGTGACATCGCGCGGAAATCGAAATTCGTGCGCCCCGACCTCGTCGCGGAGATCGAATTCCGCGGCTGGACGGAGGACGGCTATGTCCGGCAGGGCGCCTTCAAGGGGCTGCGCGCCGACAAGAAGGCGGCGGAGGTCACGCGCGAGACGCCCGCGCCGCCTCCGAAGCCCTCCCAGATCATTACCGTCACCAACGATCAGCGCGACAGCCGCACAATCACGATCGGCGGGGTGCGCGTCACTCATCCCGACAAGCTGGTCTACAAGGCCGAGCAGGTCACCAAGCGCGGGCTGATCGACTATTACCGGGCGGTGGCAAAATTGATGCTGCCGCATGTCATTGACCGGCCGCTGTCCATCGTGCGCTGCCCGGACGGTGCCGACGGCGACTGTTTCTTCCAGAAACACGCATCGGCCGGTTTTCCGGAGGCCTTTGGGCGCATCACCATCAAGGAAAAGGAAGCCAAAGGCGATTACCTCACCATCGACGGCGAGGACGGCCTGATTGCGGCCGTCCAGATGGGCGCGCTGGAGCTCCACATCTGGGGATCGCACAACAAGACGCTGGAGCAGCCGGACCGCATCGTCTTCGACTTTGACCCGGACGAGGAGGTGGAGTTCGGTGCGGTCAAGGAAGCGGTGAAGGAGATGCGCGACCGCCTCAAGCAGCTTGGGCTCACGTCGTTTCCGATGGCGACCGGCGGCAAGGGAATCCATGTCGTGGTGCCGCTGACGCCGAAGTACCGCTGGGAGGACGTCAAAGCCTTTGCCGAGGCTATGGCCCGCACCATGGCAGCCGACGATCCGCAGCGGTATCTGGCGGAGATGTCGAAGGCGCGACGCAAGGGCAAGATCTTCATCGACTACCTTCGCAACGGGCGCGGGGCGACTGCGATTGCGCCCTATTCGACTCGCGCCCGGAAGGGCGCACCGGTGGCCTGGCCGCTGGCGTGGAACGATCTGGCGAAGCTCCCCAGTGCCCATGAGGCACGCGTCGACAACGCGGCGGCCTTGCTGCTCAAACGCAAGGGCGACCCGTGGAAGGATTACTTCGCCGTCAAACAAATTCTCCCGCTGGACAAACTTGCCGGCTAATAAGCCGGCAAAGTATTTATCCGCGCTATGCACAGGAACTTCAGTATCGCCGAAGTCGTGCAAACTATGTATGCTTAACGAATTGCGTATTGCGTCAGGGGAGTGCGGACCAATGAACGATGCGACGGGCGCGATCTATGTACCGCCAAAGAGCGGGTTGCCGTTTCTTGTAGTGACTTTCGAGGGGGGCGGCATCCGTACCCAAACGGCAACAAGCCGATCGGAGGCGCGGGCGCTGCTGGCGAAGCAGACGCGTTCGGTGCGGTCGGCGGAGAAGCTGGCAGACGGCGAGCTGAAGCCGGCCAAGCAATAGCTTCACGTCCTTTTGCCGAGCAGGTTAGCGGCTGTATTCCAGACGTTTGATGGCGGCTTGCGCGGCGCCCGCCGATGTGGGAACGTAACGGGAACACGTTGCCTGTGGATATGACCCGGCAGCGCGGGCGTTGTGGCGGCCATACGGGCTAGCTTCGACGCCGAACGAAAGTCGCCCCGAAAGAGCGAGAACGGCAGGAGAGAGTCATGGCGGGCAGCGTCAACAAGGTCATTCTGGTCGGCAATCTCGGGAAAGATCCTGAGGCACGCACGTTGAATTCCGGCGGGCGGGTGGTGAACTTCCGCCTCGCTACTTCGGAAAGCTGGCGTGACAAGACGAGCGGCGAGCGACAGGAGCGCACCGAATGGCATTCCGTCGTCATCTACAACGAGAACCTCGCTAAGATCGCCGAGCAATACCTCAAGAAGGGCTCCAAGGTTTATGTCGAGGGCCAACTCCAGACGCGCAAGTGGCAGGATCAAAGCGGCGCGGAGCGGTACACCACCGAAGTTGTCCTGCAGCGTTTCCGCGGTGAATTGACGTTGCTCGACCGGGCGGGCGAGCGCAGCGGCGGAGACTTTGACGCGCCGAGCGATTTCGGCCGTTCCAGCGCGATGGAAGGTGGCGGTCGCGAGCCAGCGCGTATTCCGGGACGCTCGGGCGGCGCCTCCCTTGCCGAGGAACTGGACGACGAAATTCCGTTCTAGGCCGCCTTCATCCTTTGGGATCAGGGTTCGGTGAGCAGTGCCGCCGGTTGCTGGCGGCCAGAGCGGGTGATGCGTCGAGCGATTCCGGCGTTTTATCGGCCATCGGGATTGCTGTCCCCTGTTGTTTTTTGATCACAATGTTGTTGCAATCGCGTCCCACGGTGCTTTAGCTCCCTGCGGGGGCTGCGTGTGGCATGGAAGCGACAGGTGTGATGACTGTTGAAGCGGCCCCTCTAGTCCAGCCACTTCCCGAGCTGCCGGCCGACGCGCGCTCGTTTGAGTTCACGCGGCTTATTCGCGCGTCGGGCTATGTCGCGGTCGTTCTGGCCCTGGCTGCAACGACCGCGAGTTTCTTCATCCTGATGGGGCTGACGCCGATCGCGCCGTCGCCCGATGTCGTTTTTGCGGCGCTTCTGGTGAACGGCGGCCTGGTTGGCTTCCTGATTTTCGTGATCGCATGGGAGGTGGTTAGCCTTGTCGTCGCCAACCGGCGGGGCAGAGCGGCGGCGCGCCTCCACATTCGCATTGTCGCGCTTTTCAGCCTGGTCGCTGCAGCGCCGGCCGTGCTTCTCGCAATCGCGGCGAGTGTTTCGCTCGATCGCGGGCTCGACAACTGGTTCTCCACCCGCACGCGCGCGATCGTCGAGAACTCGCTCTCGATCGCGCAGGCTTACGCCGAGCAGCAATCGATCCAGTTGCGGATGGACACGACCGCCATCCGCAACGAGCTGCAGCGGGCGCCAACGTTGCTCAACGACGATGAGGCCCGGTTCGAGACCTTCTTTGCCTCGCTGGCGCAGGAGCGAAACCTCGCCGCAATCTTCATGGTCAGCGAGCGCGGCGAGCTGATCGCGCAAGCGACGTCTTCCGAGCGCCATGACTACCCACCACCGCCGGTCGCCATGATCGCGCAAGCGAAGCAGAATCCCGACGAAGTCCTGATCGTGCCGCCCGGCAACAGCGCGCTGATTGGCGCCATCACGCAGCTTCAGGGTTTCAGCAACGCCTATCTCTATGCGGTCCGCCCGATCGACGCGAAGGTGGCGGGCTATCTGCAGATGACCAATGACACCGTGGCGCAGTATCGCGTCCTTGACGCCAGCCGCTTCGGGGTGCAGCTCGCCTTCGGCATCCTGTTCCTCGGCATCACCGTGGTGGTACTGCTCTCGGCGGTGTGGCTCGGCATCGGGTTTGCCAATCGGCTCGTCGCGCCGATCCGCCGCCTTATCGACGCGGCGAAGCAGGTGTCGGCAGGCAACCTCAGGGTCGAGGTGCAGGCCCGCAACTCCGATGGTGACGTCGGCTCCTTGGGCGTCACGTTCAACCAGATGACCGCGCAGTTGCGCGGACAGCGGCAGCAACTTGTGGCGGCGAGCGAATTGAATGACAGCCGCCGCCGGTTCACCGAGGCGGTGCTTTCGGGCGTCACCGCCGGCGTCATCGGCATCGATTCCGAGGGGCGCATCACGATTGCCAACCGCACCGGGCTGCATCTGCTGGAGGCACCCGAGCGCACTATCGGGCTGCCGCTCACGGAGGTGGCTCCGGAACTGGAGAAAAGCGTGACGTCGGCGCTGCGCGACGGCAGGCCGGAACATCGCGACCAGGTGACGATCATGCGGAGCGGTCGCGAGCGCACCGTCAACATCCGCGTCACCACCGAGCGTGCGACCGGCCAGGCCCACGGCTACGTCGTGACGCTCGACGACATCACGGATCTGGTGACGGCGCAGCGCTCTTCCGCCTGGGCCGACATCGCGCGGCGCATCGCGCATGAGATCAAGAATCCGCTGACGCCGATCCAGCTTTCCGCCGAACGGCTCAAGCGCAAGTTCGGCAAAGCGATCACTGACGATCGCGAGGTATTCGATCAGTGCACCGACACGATTATCCGCCAGGTCGGCGATATCGGCCGCATGGTCGACGAGTTCTCGTCGTTCGCGCGGATGCCGAAGCCGGCGATGGCGGTCGGCAACCTCTCCGATGTCGTGCGCGAGTCGGTGTTCCTGGTTTCGGTGAGCCAACCCGAGATTGCATTCGAGACCAAGCTGCCGGACGAGCCGCTGGTCGGCCGCTTCGATGCGCGGCTGCTCGGACAGGCGCTAGGCAACGTCATCAAAAACGCAACCGAAGCCATCATCGGCGTGCCGCCGCAACCCGACTATAAGGGCGCGATCGAGGTCGTCGGACGCACCGAGGGCGGCGCGATCGTAGTGGACGTCATCGACAACGGCATCGGCCTGCCGCGCGAGAACCGCCACCGGTTGCTCGAGCCCTACGTCACGACGCGCGAGAAAGGCACGGGATTGGGCCTCGCGATTGTGACGAAGATCATTGAAGAACACGGCGGTCGGGTTGAACTGCTCGATGCACCGGCAGTGGCCATGGGCGGCCGCGGTGCAATGATCCGCATCACACTGCCGCGCGCAGATGTGGCGCGGGTCGAGGAAACGAATGTAGCGGGCGCGGCGGGCGCAGAGTGAGCGAGAGTCGGTTGAGATGGCGTCGGATATTCTGATTGTTGACGATGAGGCTGACATCCGCGACCTGGTTGCGGGTATCCTCACCGACGAAGGGCATGGAACGCGCACTGCCGCGGATTCGGACACTGCGCTTGCCGAGATCGGCGGCCGGCGGCCTTCGCTGGTGTTCCTCGACATCTGGCTGCAAGGCAGCCGGCTCGACGGGCTGGCGCTGCTTGACGAGGTCAAGAAGGCGCACGGCGACTTGCCGGTGATCATGATTTCCGGTCACGGCAACATCGAGACGGCGGTGTCGGCGATCAAGCGTGGCGCGTACGACTATATCGAGAAGCCGTTCAAGGCGGATCGGCTGGTGCTGGTCGCCGAGCGGGCGCTGGAAGCCTCGAAGCTGCGGCGCGAGGTGAAGGCACTCCGCGAGAAAACCGGCGATGCGGCCCAGTTGCTCGGAAACTCGGCGGCCATGAACCACCTCCGGGGGATGATCGAGAAGGTGGCGCCGACCAATAGCCGCATCATGATTTCGGGCGCCTCGGGCGCGGGCAAGGAGTTAGTAGCGCGCACGGTACACGAGCTGTCGGCGCGCAAGAGCGGGCCGTTCGTGGTTCTGAACGCCGCAACCATCGTGCCGGACCGTATGGAACACGAGCTGTTCGGCACGGAGGCGCTCAACGGCGACGCGCGGAAGGTCGGCGCGCTCGAGGAGGCGCACGGCGGCACGCTATACCTCGACGAGGTTGGCGACATGCCGCGCGAGACGCAGAACAAGATACTGCGCGTGCTGGTCGACCAGACTTTCCAGCGTGTGGGCGGCACGAACCGTGTCAGCGTCGATGTGCGCATCATCTCATCGACCGGCCGCGACCTCGAACGAGAGATCGGGGAGGGGACGTTCCGCGAGGATCTGTTCCATCGCCTGGCCGTCGTGCCACTGCGCGTGCCGGCGCTGGCCGAGCGGCGCGAGGACATCCCCGTGCTGGTGCGCCACTTCGTCGAACAGATTTCGCGGGCGACGGGATTGCCGTCGCGCCAGATCGGCGATGACGCCATGGCGGTGCTGCAGGCGCATGACTGGCCGGGAAACATCCGCCAGCTGCGCAACAACGTCGAGCGCCTCATGATCCTTGCGCGGGGCGACGCATCGGAGACGATCACAGCCGAGTTGCTGCCGGCCGAGATCGGCGAGATGCTGCCGACGACGCCCGGCAGGGCAGGGGGCGAGCACCTGATGTCGATGCCGCTCCGTGACGCGCGCGAGATTTTCGAGCGCGAGTATCTCACAGCGCAGGTCAATCGCTTCGGCGGCAATATCTCGCGCACCGCCGAATTCGTCGGCATGGAACGCTCCGCCCTGCATCGCAAGCTGAAATCGCTGGGCGTCAACGGCTAGCGGCGATGTCGCGCGTTGCCTACGTCAACGGGCGCTACCTCCCGCACGCCGTTGCGGCCGTACATATCGAGGATCGCGGCTATCAGCTCGGCGACGGCGTGTACGAAGTGTGCGAAGTGCGTGGCGGCCGGCTGGTGGACGAGGCGCGCCACATGGCGCGGCTGGCGCGCTCGCTCGGCGAGTTGCGCATTGCGATGCCCGCCGCGCCATCGGCGCTTGGCGTGATCATGCGCGAGGTCGTGCAGCGTAACCGCGTGGCGCACGGCCTGGTCTACTTGCAGGTGACACGCGGCGTGGCATCTCGTGACCACGCTTTCCCGGCAAAGGCGCCGCGGCCGGCGCTGGTCGTCACCGCCAAGACCATCCCGATCGAAGCGCGCGATGCGCGGGCGGCCAAAGGCGTGGCCGTTATCACGACACCCGAAACGCGCTGGGCGCGGGTGGATATCAAATCGATCGGCCTGCTCCCCAATGTGCTCGCCAAGCAGCAAGCGCACGAGGCTGGCGCGTTCGAAGCGTGGTTCGTGGATCGCGACGGTCTGGTCACCGAGGGCTCATCGAGCAATGCCTGGATCGTCACCAAGGGCGGCGCGGTCGTAACGCGACCAGCCGACACGGCCATCCTGAAAGGCGTCACGCGTGCGCTGTTGATCGACATCCTGGAACGTGAGGCGTTGCGTTTCGAGCAGCGCGCATTCAGCGTCGCGGAGGCCTACGCGGCGCGCGAGGCGTTTCTGACATCAGCGACGACGGCGGCGACCCCGATCGTGTCAATCGATGGTCGGCGGATCGGCGACGGCAGGCCCGGCCCGGTCGCAACGGCGCTACGGGCCCATGTGCGCGCATCCGAGACGTGAAAGTCTGACCATTTGGTCAGGAAAATCTCTCTCGAACGGTTCCGTGGCCTCAGATTTGCTAGTGACGGAAACGTCAACACCCGGCACACTGTGCGCCGGTCGTCGACCCAAGAACGCGACTGAAGCCTCCCAAGGCCGGAACCACACGAGAAGAAGATGGCGGACCGCGCACAAAATCTTCAGGACACTTTTCTCAACTACGTTCGCAAGCAAAAGACGCCGCTGACGATCTTCCTCGTCAACGGCGTGAAGCTCCAGGGCATTGTCACCTGGTTCGACAACTTCTGCGTCCTGCTCCGGCGCGACGGTCACTCGCAGCTTGTCTACAAGCATGCAATCTCGACCATTATGCCGGGCGCCCCAGTTCAGTTGTTTGAAGCAGGCGAAGAGGGGGCCAGCGAGCGGGACGTGGATTGAGCGAAGAGGACGAAACAGCCCCAACACCGCAGCCACCTGAGACACCGCCCGGATCACCGGAGCGGACGCTCGTGCTCGTGCCCATCCCGCGCAGTCGCGGGAAGGGGTCTCGGCCGCCGCTTCGCGAGGCCTCGGCCCGGGTCGAGGAGGCCGTCGGACTCGCCCACGCCATCGACCTTGAGGTGGTGGGGGCGACCGCCGTCCCACTGGCGGCGCCCACGCCTGCGACTTTGCTTGGCTCCGGGAAAGTCGCGGAGCTTGGGGCGAAGGTAGCGGCGGAGCGCATAGGCCTGGTGATTGTCGACGGCATCCTGTCGCCGGGCCAGCAGCGCAATCTCGAAAAAGCGTGGAAGGCCAAGGTGATCGACCGCACCGGGCTGATCCTGGAAATCTTCGGCGAGCGCGCACACACGCGGGAGGGCGCGCTGCAGGTTGAGTTGGCCCACCTCAACTACCAGAAGAGCCGCCTCGTGCGATCGTGGACGCATCTGGAGCGTCAGCGTGGTGGCTTCGGCTTCCTCGGCGGCCCCGGCGAAACCCAGATCGAAGCCGACCGGCGGGCGCTCGAGGAGCGCATCGCCCGGATCGAGAAGGACCTCGACACCGTCGTGACGCGGCGGCGGCTCCAGCGCCAGAACCGGAAGAAAGGCGGGGAGGGACTGGTCGCCCTCGTCGGCTACACCAACGCAGGCAAATCAACGCTGTTCAATGCACTGACCAAGGCAGGGGTATTCGCCGACAATCGTCTGTTCGCGACCCTCGATCCGACGCTGCGCAAGATCGAGCTGCCTCACGGCGGCGCGGCGGTATTGTCCGACACAGTCGGGTTCGTTTCAGACCTGCCGACCACGCTGGTCGCCGCCTTCCGCGCCACGCTGGAGGAGGTGGTCGAGGCGGACCTGATCCTGCATGTACGCGACATCGCGCATCCCGACAGCGAGGCGCAAGCGGCGGACGTCGCGGCGGTGCTGACCGAGCTCGACGTGGACGTGAAGGCGCCGGCCAAGGTGATCGAGGTCTGGAACAAGATCGATCAGTTGGCGGCGGACCGACGGCCGGCGCGCGTCACGCCGCCCAATGCCAACGGGGAGGGGAGTGGACCTGCCATTGTCGCGGTGTCGGCGCTGACGGGGGAAGGGTTGCCGGAGCTGCTGACCCTGATCGAGCAGCGCCTTTCCGGGAGCCGGCGGACCTACTCAGTGGAGCTGCGCGGCGCCGAGTTGGCCAGCCTGCATCGGCTCTACGAACTCGGCGAGGTGCTGGATCGGCGCGATACGGACGAGGGCGCCACGCTCGCATCGGTGCGCGTCGGAGCCGAGAAGGACGCGCAGTTCCGGCGCGCGTTCCCGGACGCGAAGCCGGCGGGCTAACGCTCGGTGGAAGCGCCCTCGCCCGTTAACCGATCTTACCCGCGTTAACCCCGGTTACTGGCAGCCTTGGCCTGCTGCCACAGCGACTCCATCTCGTCGAGCGTCGCTTCGTCTGGCGTGCGGCCTTGTGCAGCCAGCCCGTCTTCAATGGCGGCAAACCGGCGCACGAATTTTGCGTTGGTGCCGGCGAGCGCCTGGTCGGGATCGAGCTTGAGATGGCGGGCGAGATTTGCAACAGCGAACAGCAGATCGCCAACTTCGTCGGCAAGGCGATCCGGGTTGGCCGTATCGATCTCGGCTTCGATCTCGTCGATCTCCTCGCGCAGCTTGGCCAGCACCGCCTTCGGGTCGTTCCAGTCGAAGCCTACGGTCGAAGCCTTTTCCTGAAGCTTTACGGCGCGCATCAGCGCGGGGATCGCGACCGGGACGCCATCCAGGAGGCGCTTGGGCACGTCGCCGCGGGCGCGTTTCTCCTCGGCCTTGATCTTGTCCCACATGCCCTTGGCGGCGCCGGCGGCGCGCGCGTCGGCATCACCGAAGACGTGCGGATGGCGCCGGATCATCTTTGCAGTGATTGCCTCGACGACGTCACCGAAAGCGAAGGCGCCGATCTCGGAGGCCATCTCGGCGTGGTAGATGACCTGAAGGAGGAGGTCGCCGAGCTCGTCGCACAGGTCGCGCATGTTGTCGCGCGCGATCGCATCAGCGACCTCGTAGGCTTCCTCGATCGTATATGGCGCGATGGTCGCGAACGTCTGCTCGATGTCCCACGGGCAGCCCGTTTCACGGTCGCGGAGACGCGCCATGATCTCGATGAGGCGCGCGATGTCGCGCGATGGGGTCATGGCGAATCTCTCCAAATGAAGTTGGAAGCGACACTAGCAGCAGAGACCGGGGGAAGTGCCGGTTTGCCCGGGATCTCCCGCTAACTTAAGTCGCATAAGATATATTATGGAACTTCCGGAGATGGCTCAAAGCCGGCCAATCGATCCAATTTGAATGAACGGCTAAGGCGGACCAAAAGGATTCGTCGAGTATGCGGTGGGCTTCGAAGTCAGAGCGCCCGGCTGTAGCTCATGTCGCACGACACGTCTCCGCGTTTTGGTCTGGCTGCGCGCCTGGCGCTCGTTGTGGCGTGCGCGGCGCTGCCGGCGTTGCTGTTCCTCGGCGTCTGGGTGGAGACGCAGCGGCGCGCGGCCTACGCCGAGGCCCAGGAATGGACACAGCGCATGGCCGTGGCCACGGCCGAGCGTCACGCCGACTTTTACCAGGCCGTCCGCTCTACCCTCGAGATGCTGGCGATCAGTCCCGCCATCCGGCATGCGGACGGTGACCGGTGCTCCGAACTGCTGCAGGAGACCCAACGACGCCGTCCGTGGATGGCGAACGCCTGGGTCGTGGATGACGCGGGTCGAGTCGTATGCTCGACAGACGGCTCGCTGACCGCGCCGGCGCTGGACAGCACCACGCGCGCCGAGATGGCGGCGCGGGAATTTGGCCTCAGCGACATTCAGAACGGCGACGCGGATCCGCTGTTGCTTGCGGCGATGAACGTCCAGACGGTCAACGGCAGCAACGCCCGCATCCACATGATCGTCGAAAGCCGCCTGCACATCGGGCACCTCGCGGCGTATGCCGAGCTCGCTGAACAGCGCGACGGCGGGCTGGTGATTGCACTTGACCGGAAGGGCCGCGCGCTCAGCTACTCCGGCGATCATAAGGAGCACATTGGCAAGCCGGTCGGCTCGCATCCGACCATCCAGGCGCTGCTTGCCAACGGCGCCCCGCTGATCGGCGCGGTGCACGACGGGATCGACCGCATCTTCGCGGCCGCGACCGTGCCCGGCTGGGGCGCCACGGTCGTCGTCGGCATCGCGCACGACACCGTGCTGGCGACCAGCCGCCAGAGCCTTGCAATGGGCGTGGCCGTCGCCTTCCTGATCCTGCTTGCTACCGCTACTCTTGCGTGGTTCTCGGCCGACCGCCTGATCATGCGGTCGGTGCGCGTGGTGCGCGATGCGGCCGTAGCCATGGCCGATGGCGCCATGGGCCGGCGGGCTGACGTCGGCAGCGCACCGCGCGAGATCCGCCAGCTCGCGACAGCCTTCAACCGCATGACCGAGCGGCTTGAGAAACTGGCACTCCACGATCAGCTCACCGGGCTGCCCAACCGCCGCTATCTCAGCGGCCGGCTGGCCGAGCTCGAGCGCGCGAAGACGCCGGTGGCGGTGCTGGTCATGGATACGGACGATTTCAAGCAGATCAACGACCGGCACGGACACGCCGTCGGCGATGTCGTGCTCCAGACGCTGGGCAACCGCGTCCAGGCGGCGATCGGCGACGATGGTTTCTGTGCGCGTATCGGCGGCGATGAATTCGCCATCGTCGTCCCGGGTGTCGAGCAGGCTGCCCTGCCGCTCCATCTGCTTGCGGTGGCCGAGCGCGTGCGCGCCATATTCGGCGAGCCCGTTGCGCACGAGGCCTTGTCGCTCAGCGTCACCGGCAGTATCGGCGGTGCAGTGCGTGACAGCACCGTCGCCGATCTCATCCAGCTATTCCACAACGCCGATCGCGCGCTTTACGCCGCGAAGGCCGCCGGCCGGAATTGCCTGGTGATCTTCGACGGAACGCAGCCCGATACTGTGCCGGTCGACCGGCGCGGCGCGCGCACTGCGGCTGCCTAGAGCGGCAGCTCGAGCACCATGCCGTCGTAGCCGGGCTCCGTCGCGTTCGGCAGCGTCCGGCATAGCGTCCGATAGTCGAGATCGATGTGCATGTGCGTCAGCACCGCGCGCTTCGGTTTCAGCCGATCAATCCACTGCAGCGCTTCGCTGACGCTGAAATGACTGGGGTGCGGCTGGTACCGGAGCGCGTCGACGATCCAGACATCGAGATGGCGCAGCGCGGTCTGTGCGGCATCCGGCAGCGCGCTGACGTCGCATGAATAGGCGAAGTTGCCGACGCGCAAACCCAACGTCTCTATCTCGCCATGCACCTGGGTGAACGGCGTTATCGTCAGGTCACCGCCCTTCCCCGAGATCGTAAACGGCGACCCGGCTGTGATCGCGTGATGCTTCAGGATCGGCGGATACGACGATCCCGGGCTGGTGGCGAAGCAATAGCCGAAAGCATCGCTGAGGCGGGCGAAGGTGAGCGCATCGGCATAGACATCCACCAGACGGTGGGTGTTCTGCCAGAAGGCGCGAAGATCATCGATGCCGTGCGTGTGGTCGGCGTGGCTGTGCGTGTAGACGACGCCGTCGATGGCGCCGACGTTAGCGGCAAGCAGCTGCGCGCGCACGTCTGGGCCGGTGTCGACCAATACGCGCGTGACGCCCGACGTGTCGGCGCGTTCCATCAGGATGGAGCAGCGCATACGACGGTTCCTCGGCTCATTGGCATCAGCAGCGCCCCAGTCGTTGCCGATACGCGGCGTGCCCGGCGACGAGCCGCAGCCGAGGATGGTGACGCGTAGCGTCGCGCTCACGGCCGCGGCACCTTGCTGAACAGGCGGAAGAAATTCGCCGTCGTGGTTTCGGCAATGGCCTCGGGCGACACGCCTTTCACCTTAGCAAGAACGGTCGCGGTGTCGGCGACATAAGCCGGTTCGTTCCGCGTTCCGCGATGCGGCACCGGGGCGAGGTACGGCGCGTCGGTCTCCACAAGCAGGCGGTCCATGGGAACGTCGGCCGCGATCGCACGGAGCCCATCGGAATTCTTGAAGGTGAGGATGCCGGAGAAGGACACGTAGCCGCCAAGCGCGAGGCCGCGCCGCGCAAGATCAGCGCCCGAGGAGAAGCAATGGAGGACGAACGGGAAGGCCCCCTTCCCTGTCTCGTCCTCAAGGATGGACGCGATGTCGTCGTCCGCCTCGCGCGCGTGGATCACCAGCGGCAGCTTCGTCCGGCGCGCGGCGTCGATGTGACGGAGGAAACCGTCGCGCTGCGCCGCGACGGGGCTGTTGTCGTAGTGGTAATCCAGCCCCGCTTCGCCGATCGCCACGACCATCGGATCGTCGGCCAGTCGGACGAGATCAGCGACAGTGACGTCAGGTTCCTCGGCCGCGTTGTGCGGGTGCGTGCCAATCGAGACGCTGACGTCCGGATAGCGCGACGCGATCGCGCGCAGGTGCTCGAATTTCCGGACGCGCGTCGAGATCGACACCATGCGGCCGACGCCGGCGGCCTTCGCGCGCTCCACGAGCGTGTCGCGGTCGGCGTCGAAGTCCGGGAAGTCGAGATGGCAGTGGCTGTCAACCAGCACGGCTCTATGCGCCTTCCTTCGCCTCCGGGGCGACGAAGCGTGGGAACACGGGCTCCGGCGGCGGCAGCTTGGCCCCCGCCTCCAGCGGATGCTCGGTGAGCGCCACGAAGTCGCGTTGGTCGGCCGGTACGTCGAGCAGGTCAAGCAACTTTCCGCACGCATCGGGCATGGCGGGTTGCGCCAGGATCGCCACCTGACGGATGACCTCGGCGGTTACCGCCAGAACCGTTCCCATGCGCACCGGATCCGTCTTTTTCAGCGCCCACGGCGCGGCGGCGGCAAAGTAGCGGTTGGCATCCGCAACGACCGCCCAGATCGCGTTCAGCACCTGGTGCAACTGCTGCGTCTTCATCGCCGTGCGGCTCGTGGCGAGCAGCGCCTCGGTCGCGGCGAGAAGCTGCCTGTCCTCGGCGGTGAGCTCGGCGAGCTTCGGCAGGACGCCGTCGCAGTTCCGCGCGATCATCGACAGCGAACGTTGCGCGAGGTTGCCGAGGTCGTTGGCGAGATCGGCGTTGATGCGCTGCTGGATCGCCTCGTGGCTGTAGTTGCCGTCCTGACCGAACGGCACCTCGCGCAGGAAGAAATAGCGGACCGCGTCGCGGCCGTACGTCTTGATGAGATCGAACGGGTCGACGACGTTGCCGACCGACTTCGACATCTTCTCTCCGCGATTGAACAGGAAGCCGTGCGCAAAGACACGCTTCGGCGCCTCCAGTCCCGCCGACCAAAGGAACGCCGGCCAGTAGACTGCGTGGAAGCGCACGATGTCCTTGCCGATGACATGCAGGTCGGCGGGCCAATAGTGCCACAGCGGCGATTCCGCACCCGGAAAGCCGACGCCGGTGATGTAGTTGGTCAGTGCGTCGACCCACACGTACATGACGTGGCGATCGTCACCCGGCACGCGGATGCCCCAGTCGAAGGTCGTGCGCGAGATGGACAGATCCTTCAGCCCACCTTTGACGAAGCTCACGACTTCGTTGCGGCGCTCTTCCGGCCCGATGAAATCGGAGTTGGCCTCGTAGTGGGCCAGCAGGCGATCCTGGTAGGCGGACAGGCGGAAGAAGTAGCTCTCCTCCTCGACCCACTCGACGGGCGTTCCCTGTGGGCCATAGCGCACGTTGTCGGCGCGCACCTCGGTCTCGGTCTCGGCGTAGTACGCCTCGTCGCGAACGGAGTACCAACCGGCGTAGCTGTCCTTGTAGATGTCGCCGGCGGCCTGCATGCGGCGCCATATCTCCTGCGAGGAGGCGTAGTGGCGCGGCTCGGTGGTGCGAATGAAGTCGTCGTTCGAGCAGCCGAGCAGCTCGACCATCTTGCGGAACAACGGCGCATTGCGGTCGGCCAGCGCGCGCGGCTCGAGACCTTCGCGCGCCGCGGTCTGCTTCATCTTGATGCCGTGCTCGTCGGTGCCGGTCAGGAAATAGACGTCGTGCCCGTCGAGCCGCGCGAAGCGCGCGATGGCGTCGGTCGCCAGCGCCTCATAGGCGTGGCCGATGTGCGGCGCGCCGTTCGGATAGGAGATCGCCGTCGTGATGTAGAATTTCGGGGCTGGCATCGTTCTCTCGCCTCACTCGCTCGATTCAAATTTTACGCGTGGCCGAACATCGCCGGATACAAGCCGGCTCGGAGTCACATTCGGGTCGCGCGGGCGAGTGCCATGAGGATCGAGAGTACCGTACGCTTGCGGTCGAGGTTGAGTTCATCGGTGTCGAACACCGATTGGCGCAGTGTTTCCCATACCTCCGCCCACCTTTCAAGCGGCACCGCCTGGACGCCGGGACCGGGCTCCACCGCCGCTTCCGGCTCCGGTTGGCCGCGCACACGCCGGTTCAGCCAAGCGGCCAGCATGTCGCCGAACCCGACCCAGGCGTCGTCATCCCCCCTCCCCGAGACGCTGTCGGCGAAGGCGTGGGCGGCGGCGATGTCGAGATTGGGCAGGCGGGCGAGCAGGCGGCCAAGGGCGCGATAGGTTTCGATGCCGCCGCCTTCCATGAGCAGGATGGCGCGGCGGAGGCTGCCCTCGGCAAGACTTGCGACCAGCGGCAGGTCCTCGTCCGGCTCCCCGTGCGCCTGGATCGCGGAGACGATCGTTTCAGGCGGCAATGGTGCGACGTCCAACCGCCGGGTGCGCGAGCGGATCGTGGGCAGCAGGCGCCCGGGGGCGTGGCTCACGAGAAGGAAAAGCGAACGCGCGGGAGGCTCTTCCAGCACTTTCAGCAACGCGTTCTCCGACGACGCATTCATGTCGTCGGCGGGATCGACGACGGCGACGCGCCAGTTGTTCTCGCCCCCGGTCGTGCCGAAGAAGCCTACCGTCTTGCGGACCTCGTCGACCGCGACCACCGTCTTGAACCGCTTGTTCTGTTCGTCCCAGGGTCGCTCGAGCACCAGCAGGTTGGGATGCGCGCGGCTTGCGACCTTGCGGAAGGCTGGATGGCTCGAAGGCACCGCGAGACTGACCGCCGCGGCGACTTCGGGCGCTTTCGGATCGGGATACGCCAGCACGAACCGGGCGAAGCGATAGGCCAAAGTCGCCTTGCCGATGCCCTTCGGCCCGCCGAGCAGCCAAGCGTGATGCATGCGGCCGGAACGGTAGGCGTCGAGCAGCGCTTGCTCGCCTTCCGGCGCGCCGAACCAGTCCGGCTGCTCCTCCGGCGCGGGCCAGCCCTCGACGCGGTCGAAGCGAATGAGGTCGTCGTCGGCCTCGGCGGCGGCTGGCATCACGCCGCCTTGTCGATGAGGCGCGCGGCCACCGCCTGCCAGACGTCGTGCGCGGTCGCCTCCTCCGATTGGGACGCGTCGATGACGACGCACCGATCGGGCTCGCTTTTGGCGATGGCGAGGAACGCCTGGCGGCGCGCCTCGTGTTCGGCGATCTCGTCGCGCTCGAAACGGTCGGGCTTTTTGCCGGCCGCTTCCGTGCGGCGCGCCGCCCGCGCGAGGCCAGTCTGGACAGGCAGGTCGAGCACCACAGTGAGGTCGGGCTGAGTACGGCCAACAGCAACGCGATCCAGCGCCGCGAGGATGCCGGGTTCGGCATTGGCCTGATAGACGCGGGTCGAATCGGAAAAGCGGTCGGACAGGACCCATTTCCCGGCCCGTAAGGCTGGCCGGATCACCTTCTCGACGTGGTCGGCGCGGGCGGCCGCGAACAGGACCGCCTCGCCATCCGGCCCGAGTTCCTCGGCGAGCCCCGCCAGCAGCATCTGGCGTATTTCCTCGGCCGTCGGCGTACCACCGGGCTCCCGTGTCACAACAACGCTTCGCCCGCCCGCCTCCAGCCGCTCGGCCAGCCGCCTGATCTGGGTCGACTTGCCCGCCCCTTCCCCGCCCTCGAACGTGATGAACCTGCCGCTCATGTGAGCCATGGTGGTGATGCGGGCGGTGAGGTCAAGAGCGACGCGCCGGGGAACGGCGGCGGAGGCGTTACCACCAGCCGAGCAGCAACTCGCGCAGGCTGGAAAGCGCCCTCTGCCTCACGGTGCCGGTGTCGACGTCCTGGGCGGCGTAGAGCGGGGCGTCGCGGAGTGGCTGGTCGTCGGCGGTCGTGAGTTGCAACGTGCCGATCTGCTGGCCCGAGGCGACCGGCGCCGGGATCGGGCCCTGGTAGACGATGCGACCCTTCACCTGTGTTGTCGCGCCGCGCGGCAGGAGCACGTCTACCGGCACCTTGGAGACCAGCTGGACGCCGCCGGCGTCGCCACCAAAAACGCGCGCCTCGCCGATCGGCTCACCGGCGGCGAAGTAGTTGACCCGCTCGAAGGCGCGGAAGCCCCAGTCCATCAGCTTGCGCGCCTCCTCGGACCGTTCCTTCTCCGATTTGGTCCCGTTGACGACCAGGATCAGGCGCTGGCCGTCGCGGACGGCCGAACCGACGAGGCCGTAGCCGGATTCCTCCGTGTAGCCCGTCTTCAGCCCGTCGGCGCCAATCCCCATGTCGAGCAGCGGGTTGCGGTTCTGCTGGCGGATCTTGTTCCAGGTGAATTCGGTCTGGCTGTAGATCGGATAATACTCGGCGAAGTCTGTGATGATGTGCTTGGCCAGGCGGGCGAGGTCGTGAGCAGTCACGTATTGGTCCGGATCGGGCAGCCCAGTGGCATTGGTGAAATGCGAGTCGGTGAGGCCGAGCTTCTTTGCCTCGGCATTCATCAAACCGGCGAAGTTCGCCTCGCTGCCCGCCATCCCCTCGGCAACGATAATGCAGCCGTCGTTGGCCGACTGGATAATGATTGCGTGGATCAGATCGTCGAGCTTTATCGAGGAGCCAAGCTTGGCGAACATCGTCGAGCCGCCGGAAGTCGCTCCACCGTGACGCCAGGCGTTCTCGCTTACCACGAACTCGTCGGTGAGCTTCAGCTTGCCCGTCTTCAGCGCGTCGAAAACGACGGCCATGGTCATCAGCTTGGCCATGGATGCCGGCGGCATGCGCACCTCGGCATCCTTGCCGAACAGGACGGAGTCGGTCTCCGCGTCAATCAGGATGGCGTGCTCGGCGCGTGACTCGAAGACCTCCGCGCGGGCCGGTGCGGCGGCCGCGAGAAGCAGGGTCAGGACAAAGACGAGGCGCGCGATCATGGCGACGATTCTACGCCCGTTGGCCCGGCCGCAACAGCCACCAGCCATAGGCCAGCAGGACCACGTCCTGCATACCGCGATCAGCAACGCGCGGTCGCGGATCACTCGCTCTCCTCGACCGTCTTGTCGCGACTGTGCGTCGCGTAACGCGCCAGCGATAGCGGGATGAGCAGTAGCCAGAAATATTTGGCGGCGTCTGCGTTGACGAAGGCCAGCGGGATCGAAACAAGGAAGACGACAAACGTCCCCACACTCAACCAGAAGATCCGGCGGCGGCGATGGGTGTCGACGTCGTCGCGCACGCGCCCAGTGGCCGCGGCGTATGCCCAGATCGCCATCAGCGTGGCGCCCAGCGCCGTCATCAAGGCGGCATACATCGCGGTCGCGACGGTGTCGCCGTTCTCCGCAATGACGGACGTCACGAAGGGCACAAGCCCGATCGACAGAAGGAAGGCGACGTTCAGCGCCGTGATGATGCCGTTGACGCGCGGGATCAGGTTGAACTTCTGATGGTGGCTGTTCCAGAACAGGCTGACCACCAGGAAGCTAAGCGCGTAAGCGTAGATGCGCGGCAGTGTCTCGACGACGGCGGCCCAGAGCTCCGCGTTAGACAGGCCGCCGGCGTGTTCGACCGGCAGGCGGATGTCGAGCACAAGCAACGTCACCGCGACAGCGATGACCGCGTCGCTGAAAAAGATCAGGCGTTCGTTGTTGCGTTCCAACGGCCGTCACGCTGCGTGATTGCGGAGCGCCGGCACCTAGTGCGCGATGAAGGCACCGCTGAGGCCGGCATCAGTGGCAGCGCTGATCACCGATGGTGCAGTGCCGGCTGGAACAGCGACGCTGACCACAGTGAGCGCGTTTTGCGACGTGGTGGAGACTTTGCCGAAACGGCCAAAATCCGTGGCCACGCGTGCAGCGTTGGCGGGATCCCCAAAGGTGCCCAGCCGCACGACAGCCTCACCGGTTCCGATCTGCTGCGCCCGCTTGGCGACTGCGCGAGCGAGGGCAGCTTCCAGGCTGGTCGTCTTGAAGCGGCCGTTGACGAGCGCGTCGGCGGCGTTCTGAGCCGGCGTCAGCGGTGCGTCCTCGGCGTACGAGTTGACGAAGCTCGACCGCATGATGAGCGGTGCCAAGGGATCGTCGTCGGCGGGCGCAAACGCGGGAGCAAGGATCAGCGGGTTCTGAACGGCGGCGGCCGGCGGATACGATGCGAGGTCAGAAGGACGCGTACGTGGCAACGGCATCGCCGAGGCGGAGGCGTAGACTACGGGGGCGGTGTCAGCCTTGGGCTTCGGCTGCGGCTTGATCCACGCGAACATGGCGCCGATCGGATTGCTCGACGGGCCCTCATACGAGGCGAGCAGCATCTTATCGTCGCGGCCATCCATGCGCGCGGGGCCGACGTAGTCGACCTCGACCTTCGCGGTGCCTTGGTCCTTGACGTCGAGCATGTCGGCGACGCGCGACGAGAGGTCGATGATGCGATCCTTGGCGAACGGGCCGCGATCGTTGATACGCACGATCATGGAGCGGCCGTTCTGGAGATTGGTAACGCGCGCGTAGCTCGGCAGCGGCAATGTCGGATGCGCAGCCGTCAGGCCGTTCACGTCATACACTTCGCCGTTGGCGGTCAGGCGGCCGTGGAAGGCTTCGCCGTACCACGAGGCGTATCCGACCTGCGAGTAGCGCGGATTGTCGGTCGGCGTGTAGGTCTTGCCGGCGACCTTGTAGCTGTCGCCCACCACGACGCGGCCGCCGCCTTTCGGCATCGGTCCGGCCGAAACGACGCGCGGGCTGGCGCGCCCATACTCGCGCTCGCTGAAATATTCCTTGGATTTCGGTTTGAAGCCGACAGAGGGGCCTGACGAGGAGCAGGCGGCGACAGTAACTGCCGCTGCGACGACAACGAGCGCGCGACACAGCTTCGCCGCTCTCCCCCTGCCCAGCATCCTCGACCGACGCCCGTAGGCATCGTCCGCTGGAGCGGTCGCGTTTCCGTCGCCCGGACCTGTCAAAAGCGCCCCTTAACGTCCCGCCGCTACCCCAGCCTGTGATTGATCGTCCTTTGACTCTTAATCACGGGTTAAAGGGAACCGTGCAAATGGATCAAAATGAAGGCGCACTGACAAGCGAACGGCGGGTTTTGGCCACAGTTACCGGCTGTCTTGCACGGGTTTCTCGGCCGAGGCATTGATCTTTCAACGGATGGGTGGCCGAGCGGTTTAAGGCACCGGTCTTGAAAACCGGCGAGCCTGCAAGGGCTCCGTGGGTTCGAATCCCACCCCATCCGCCAGTGCCTGATTCGTTCTATTGGGGGCGACTATGGGCGTAATTCGGGCGATGTCGGCGGGCGCGATTGCGGCTCTGGCATGTTCGTCGGCCGCATTTGGCGCCGATGTTGCGGGGTCCGTCAGCCGCGTCCAGGGCGCGGCTTTTGGGGTCGTCGACGGGGCACGGCAGCAGCTCGACCTCGGCGCGCAGGTATATGTCGGCGAGGCGGTCGCAACCGGCGCCGATGCGCGGCTGGCGGTCACGCTTGCCGACGGCACGCTGCTCACCCTCGGCGAAAACGCCAGCCTGACCCTCGATACATTCGTCTACGATCCGGCCGGCGCGAATGCGCTGCACGCAATTGTCGTCGGCGCTTTCCGTTACGCGTCGGGTAAGCTCGGACCGGCGGCCACGCGCACTGCCAGCATCACGACCCCGGCGGCGACGATCGGCGTGCGCGGCACCAATTTCTGGGGCGGACCCGTCGATGGGCAGACGGGCTTCGTTTTGTTCGAAGGCGCGATCGACGTCACGGTGGGTGCTACGACCGTGATCGTCGAGAACCCCGGCACCGGCGTGGCCTTGGATCCCGGAGCCACCCAGCCGGGGATGGTCTACGTCTGGGCGGAGGACAAGATCCAACGCGCCGTCGCGACGGTGACGTTCCGCTAGGTCAATTTGTGCGCGTGCTTCAGGTCGCGCACGAGCAGCTCCATCGCTTCTTCGCGTTCGTCAGTGCCACGCATGCGCAGGATGGCGGACGGGTGCGTCGTGATATAGCCGGCGTGCCCGTCGGCGAACGTCGTCGGCTTGTCACGTTCGCGGCCGATGGTGACCGCCCTTCCCGCCAATGCGGTCGCCGCTGTGGCGCCGAGCGCAACCACCAGCTTCGGATTGACGATCGCCAGTTCGCCGTCGAGCCACCACTTGCAGCGGCTGATTTCGTAAGTGTTGGGACGGCGATGCAGCCGCTTCTTGCCCCGCGGCTCATTCTTGAAGTGCTTCACCGCATTGGTGACGTACACTTCCTCGCGCTCGATGCCGGCCGCGTCGAGTGCCCGATCCAGCAGCTTGCCGGCGGGCCCCACGAACGGACGACCCGCCAGATCTTCCTGGTCGCCCGGTTGTTCGCCAACCAGCATCATCGCGGCGGTTTCGGGCCCCTCGCCGAATACCGTCTGCGTCGCAATCTTGTAGAGCGGGCAACGCTGGCAAGACGCCGCCTCCTTTCGCAACTGGGCGATGGAAGTGGCGCTCGGCCGCGGCTCGAGGTCGAGCATCGCCATCAGTAACCGCCGATGATCGGAATGATTTCGCCAGTGATGTAGCTGGAGCAAGCAGGGGCCGCGAGGAAGACGTACGCCGGAGCGATCTCCTCGGGCTGGGCCGGCCGCTTCATTGGCACGTCCGAGCCGAATTCAGAGACATCCGCGGCGCCCTTGTCGGCGGGGTTCAGCGGCGTCCAGACGGGTCCTGGCGCGACCGCGTTTACGCGGATGCCACGCTCGAGCAGCGTGCCGGCGAGCGACCGCGTGAAGGCATGGATGCCGCCCTTGGTCATCGAGTAATCCAGCAGCTCCTTGGAGCCCATCAGGCCGGTGACCGATCCGGTGTTGATGATCGAGCCGCGCTCCCTGATGTGCGGCACGGCGGCCTTGGCCATGTGGAAATAGCCGTAGAGGTTCGTCTTCAGCGTGCGATCGAAGTGCTCTTCGGTCAGGTCTTCGAATTTCTTCACGTGCTCCTGGAAGGCGGCGTTGTTCACCAGGACATCGAGCTTGCCGAATTTCTTCACGGTCTGCTCGACTGCCTGCTTGCAGAAGGTCGGGTCGGCGACGTCGCCCTGGATCAACAGGCAGCGACGCCCCTCGTTCTCGACTGCGGCCTTCGTCTCCTCCGCGTCTCCGGTCTCTTCGAGATAGACGATGGCGACGTCGGCGCCTTCGCGTGCGAACAGCACCGCAACGGCGCGGCCGATGCCGGAGTCCCCACCGGTGATGATGGCGGCCATGTTGTGCAGCTTGTCGGAGCCCTTGTAACCGGGCGCCTCGTACATCGGCGCCGGGTTCAGCTCGGATTCGATGCCCGGCTTCGCCTGATGCTGTTTGGGAAGTGGCGGCACCGGATATTCGCGCTGGCCAGTCTGCGGCGGCTTCTTTTTCTCGTCGCCCTTGCCGCGCTTCTTTTCCTTCGCGTCGATATCCTTTTGGATGGCGCGCTCGTCATCGGCCGTCTCGCGGGCGTTGCGAACAAAGGTCGTGTCGTTGGGCATGATGACTCTCCGGAGAAACCGGAGGCAGAACGGGCGAGCGCCGGATTAGGTTCCGGTTTTCGGCTCCGTGAGGATCGCACGCGTGGCCGCGTCGGGGCCGAAATCGTCGCCCCCTTCGACCTGCATGAGCTCTGCGAGACGGGTGCGGGCGCGGTTGAGGCGCGACTTTATCGTGCCGACGGCGCAACCGCAGATTTCGGCCGCTTCCTCGTAGGAGAAGCCGGAGGCGCCGACCAGCACCAGGGCCTCGCGTTGATCTGGGGGCAATTTGGCCAAGGCCGCTTTGAATTCCGCCAATTCGATGTGGCCCATCTGCTCGGGCTGCGACTTCAGCCCTTCGGTGTGCCGGCCATCGACATCCTCCACCTCGCGCCGCCGTTTGCGGTACTCGGAACGAAAATGGTTCCTGAGAATTGTAAATAGCCAAGCTGTCAGATTGGTCCCGGGGCGGAAGCTATCTATGCTGTTGAGTGCTCTTACCAACGTCTCCTGCACGAGGTCGTCGGCGCGGTCGACGTTGCCCGATAGCGACACAGCAAATGCGCGCAGCCGCGGCACCGTGGCCAACATCGAATCCCTTGTAACCGGGTCGAGCGCCATTCTCCGCTACTGGTCCTTGTTCTTATCGCCGGAGCTGTCCAGCTTCGCCAACAGGTCGACAAACCTGTCGGGCACGCCCTGTTTGACGATGTCGTCGTGGATGGCCCGCAGCTGGTCGCCTATCTTTTCCTGGATCTCGCGGCTAAGTGCGCTCGGTGGGTCGAACGAGCGAGGCTCAGTCGCTTTGGAGGTTCCTGGTGGCATGTCTTTCCGGCGCTTCATACGATCTGTTTCCCCCCATCCCCTCGCCATGCGCGGAGCCGGGCCTCGTTAACGTGCATCGTCAAATAATGTTTCGTTCCCGAAAAATCGCCTAGATTGGCCCACAGTCAACCTTGATTGTGCGCCGGACTTCTGGAGGACGCCTATGTTGACATCCCAAGCTGTCGCCGCCGAGTTGCCCCGGCTTCGCCGTTATGCCCGTGCGCTGACGGGCAGCCAAGTTTCCGGCGATGCATATGTTACCGCCACCCTGGAGACACTCGCCGAGGACCCCTCGAGCCTCAATGCCGAGGATAACGTCGTCACCGCCCTGTTCAGTGCCTTCACGCGTATCTGGAATTCGGTCGAACTGAATATGCCACGTACGCCAGGCGGCCCGATCGACGAGCATATCGGCGGCATGACCCCCCTGCCCCGCCAGGCGTTCCTGCTGGTTGCGCTCGAAGATTTCCCCGAGGGCGAGGCGGCCAAGGTACTCAACGTCCCGGTGATCGAGCTGCGCCGCCTGATCGAGGAGGCCGGCCGTGAACTCGCAGCCGAGATCGCCACCGACGTCCTGATCATCGAGGACGAGCCGCTGATCGCGATGGACCTCGAAAGCCTTGTCGAAAACCTGGGTCATCGGGTCACCGGCATCGGGCGCACGCAGAAAGAATCGGTCGCCCTGGCGAAGGAGAATCCGCCGGGACTCATCCTGGCTGATATCAGGCTCGCCGACATGAGTTCGGGCGTGGATGCGGTGAACGAGATGCTTCAGGAGCTGGAGGTGCCGGTGATCTTCATCACCGCATACCCGGAACAGTTGCTCACCGGCGAACGGCCGGAGCCGGCGTTCCTCATCACCAAACCTTTCCGCCCGACCACCGTGGCGGCGGTCATCAGCCAGGCGCTGTTCTTCGGCCGCAAGGCAACCAGCAAGCGCAAGGCCGTCGAGGCGTAGCTGCCTCGACGCGCTTCACGACGCGGGCTGGCTCTGCTCGGGAAGCGAGTCTTGGCTGATCGGGCGTAGCGGGAATGACAGCGTCGCCCGCAGTCCGCTCTTGGAGTACTTGATGTCGACGTCGCCGCCGAGCGTGGCGCGCACGTTTGCCTCGATGAGCCGGGAGCCGAAGCCGCTGCGCGTCGGCTTCTCTACCTCCGGGCCGTTGCGCTCGACCCAGTCGATCTCGATGCGGCGACTCCCGTTGGCGCCGGTCACAAACCAGTCGATGTCGACGGTACCCTCCGGCACCGAGAGCGCACCGTGGCGCACCGCGTTGGCGGCCAGCTCGTGGATAGTCAGGCCGAGAGCAAACATCGCCGAGGAGTCGAGAACGACCTGCTCACCGCGCAGCTGGAACCGGTTGGCAGCGCCGACGAATGGCTCGAGTTCGCCGGATATCAATGCGCGCAGAGATACGCCGGCCCAGTTGCCCTTGTTGAGGAAGTCGTGCGTGCGTGCAAGTGACATCAGCCGCGACTGAATGCGCTCGAAGGCGACCTGCGGGTCCTTGGTCATGCGGATCGTCTGCGACACGATCGCCTGCACCAGCGCCAGGCTGTTCTTCACGCGGTGGTTCATTTCGCGCAGGATCAGCCGCTGGCGCTCCTCGATCGCGCGCCGTTCAGTGACGTCGGTCATGATGCCGACCGCGCGCAGCGGCTTCCGTGTAACCGGGTCCATGAAAATCTGACCGGCAAAAGAGCACCAGCGGCGCGCACCATCGTCGGCACGGGTGACCTCGTATTCGAGCGCTACGCGCCCATCGCCGTCGGGATTCGATCCCTGCTGCCAGACTTCGTGCGTGCGCTCCCAGTCTTTTTCAGACGCCAGGGGGTGCAGCAGCGCGGGATCGGCGGGCGCGTCGGGCGGCAGCCCCCAAAGGCGCTTGAAGATTGGCGACCAATGATGCGCGCCGGTCACCATGTCGTAATCCCAGGTGCCGACGTCGTTTGATTCGATCGCGAGGCGGTTCTGCTCCTCGCTCAGCCGCAGGGCTTCCTCGGCCGCCTTCTGCTCGGTGATGTCGCGGTTGATACCGATGACCTCGAACGGCTGGCCGTTGGAGTCGTACAGCACCAGCGAGCTCGCGGTTATCCAGCGTTCCTCGCCGTCCGGCCGCTCAATGCGGAATTCGGAATCCAGGAACGTTCCGGGCGCCGGCAACCTGGTGGGATCAAGAGCGATGGCGGCCGTGTCCTCGGGATGGACAAGCGAGAGAAACAGTTCGCGCGAGGGCTTTACGCCCGGGCTCACGCCAAAAAGTGCGTACTGCGTTGCATCCCAGCGTTGCTCACCGGTCCGGAAGTTTCCGCTCCACGTCCCCATGCGGCCCGCGGAGAGCGCGACACGGAGGCGCCCTTCGCTTTCGCGCAGAGCTTCCTCGGTCAGCCGTCGTTCGTGGATGTCGCGGATGGTGCCGATGCCGCGAACTGGCTTGCCGCTGGCGTCGAAAGTCACGCGCCCAGACACAGCGACCCAGCGTTCCGCTCCGTCGTTGGCGCGGCGAATGCGAAATTCGGCATTGAAATTCGGAGACGCCGGCGAGGTGTAAGCGCGATCGTAAATGTGATCGATGACGGCCCGTTCGTCGGCGTGGATCAGCTCGGAGAAGCGCTCCTGGTCCGCTTCCTCGGTCTGCGGCAGCCCGAGAATAGCGTACATCTCGGCCGACCACTGGCGTTTGCCGGTCGCCGCGTTGACGTCCCAGATGCCAATCCCGGTCGCTTCGATGGCGAGGCGCAGACGCTGTTCGCTTTCGCGCAAAGCGCGGGCGGTGCCGGTTTCGCCGCTGAGATCGACGAGCTCCAAGACGGTGCCGTGGTCTGGATTATCCCCAAGGCGCACTGCGCGAAACGCGAAGGGGCGTGCCTGACCGTCAAAGGCGACGATAGTCTCTTCGCCCTCTCCGCCCTCTCCAGATACCAGTGCGCGGCCGAGGCCGCTGTCGGGAAAGGGCACCGACTGTCCGCGCCATAGAAGTTCACCGAGCGTCTGCTGGCGCGCCCGCGCGAGCGCGGTTCCCGTCAGTACTTCCGCGACCGCGTTCAAGAAGCGGCAGCGTTGGTGCCCGTCTACGACGAACACGGCTACCATCGGCGTGCCCCTAAATGCCAACGGCGCGGGCTGGACACCCGCGCCGTTGGGCCTGCATCCGCAGCGTCAGCGCTGGCCGGCGCGGTCGCTGTCCTCATCGTCCATATCGTTCTGCGGCCGCCGGTCGCCCTGCTGCCGATCCGGCTGCGCCTTGTCGCGGCGCGCGTCTTCTTCGCGATCGCGGTGCATGCCGCCGCCCTGCTGCTGCTGTCGCTGATCCTGATTCTTCTGCCCGCCATGCTGATTGTTTGCCATGGTCGCGTTCTCCCTTGGGATGGTGCCTCACCAGCACTGCTCAACGCTGGCCGGCTCCGGTTCGTTCCGCCCGCTGCGTGGGGGCAGACCGACTCCTAAAGGTGATGCAACGGGGCTGGTTCCTCTTGGATCTCCAGGACGCAGCGTTTGTATACAACGGGCAGTTCGTGCGGAACGCCCTCGTCGGGCTGAGGTTCCATCCGAATAGTGATTTTTCACGACGGAACCTTACCGGCTCCGCCTCGTTTCATCGCCGGTCGCTGCGCCAATTATCGCCCCCCAGCCGGAACAGCGACCAGGAGGCCGGGCCATGTCCCGGCCTTCTCTTTTTGAAATGGCGGAATACAGCGTTTCACGGGCCTTCCGAAATCGTGGAACCTTTTGCCGAGTGTCCCGTTGTTAGTGCGGCTCCCGGGTTGTTTCCCCGCCCCCCTCAACGACCCAGGAGCGCCCCGCACCGGCCGCTTCGCTCCTCTTTGGAGCGAGGCGGCCTTCTTCATTTATGGATGGTGCATGAGGTCGCGAGCGCAGGATGCGCTGTCGCGCACCGTTGATCGCGCTATGCCTTGGCGGCTTCCACCACAACGATCTGCGGCGTGCCATGCTCGAAGTCGAGGCCCATCTCGCGCGCTTTGACCGCCAGCGCCAGGTACTGCTCGTGCAGTTTCGCGATTTCAGACGGGGTGAGTTGCTCGAGATCAATGAGGGCGTTGCTGGCGCCGCGCGTCGCGCGCAGCAATTCGTCGATCTTTACCTGGAGTGCGCGGGTATCGCGGTTTTGCGAACTCTGGATGATGAACACCATCAGGAACGTGATGATGGTGGTGCTGGTGTTGATGACGAGCATCCAATCGGCCGAATAGTGGGTAATCGGGCCGAACGCGGCCCAACCAACCACGAGCAGCAGGGCCAGAATGAAGGCGATGTGTCCGCCAGCCCAATTTGAGACACGGGCGGAAAATGGAGAGAAGTAGCCTTCGATCAGCGCTGCGTTAAGCAGCTTGGCCGAGCGCCCGCGCAACAGCTTCGACGCCGGCGCGGTGGGCTTCGCTCTCTGGGCGTTTGCGGGAATCGGACTGGTCGACCGGTCGTTCACGCGGTTCTTTTTCGCGCTCGCGTTGCTCATCTGCCATCGGATCCTCCTGTGGATTCGCCGGCAAAGAACGCGCCGTCGCGCTGGAAGGTTCCATCGATGGAACCCGGACAGAGGTGCGACGTTGAGAGGCTGCTTCGTGCAACCCACGAAAGAGACATCTATGTCTGTCGGCACACTTCTCCTTATCATCCTTGTCATCGTGTTGATCGGCGCCATTCCGACCTGGCCGTATTCCCGCGGCTGGGGCTACTACCCCTCCGGCGGCGTCGGCATCATTGTCATCATTCTGCTCATCCTGCTCCTGATGGGACGTCTCTGACGGGTTCCGTCTTTTCCTCCTCCCACGACGACAAGGCCCGACGCCTCACAGCGCCGGGCCTCTTCAATTATCAGTATGGGCTAGCGACGGTTCTGCCAGCCCCGCCGGGCCGCCTCTGCGTGGCCTCTCGAGTCGCCGGACCAACCGCCCTGCCCGCCGCCACTGCGTGAGGAATAGCGGCGCTCGTCGTCATTGTCGTCCCGGCCGCGATCGTTATCGTCGCGACCGCGGTGTCGCTGGTTCTCGTCCGAGCCCCGATCCCGGGACGAGCGCTCGTCGTCCCAATTTCCGCGGGCGCGTTCCGACCGGCCTTCATAGCCGCGTTCGCCGCGACGCTCGTCGTCAGGCCCACGCCGGTTTACTTCTCCGCGGTCCCATTCCTGCCGGTCATCGCTTCCGTAACGGCCGTACTGATCGCGCTCCGACGTCCGATAGCCACCGGGGCGGCCGTAGTCGTCCTCGTGCCGGAAACGGCCGCGCTCGTCACGGTCACGATTCTCGCTGCCTTCACGGTGATCGTCATTCTCGAAGCGACCATAGTCGTCACGGTCGCGACCGGAACGGTACGAGCCGCCGCGGCCCTGATACCGATCGTCCTGCCTCTCGAAGCGTCCGTGCTCGTCGCGCTCGCGTCCGACGCTCCGCGAAGGTTCGCGCGAGCGATAGTCCCCACGCATAGCGCGGTCGTCGTCATAGTCCCGCTCCGCCTCGCGGCCGCGGCCGGTATTGCGGTGCTGGCGATGATCATCGTCGCTGGTGAAGCGGCCGTTCTCATCGCGGTCGCGGTTCTGAAACTGTCGGTTCATTGCGTACTCCTCTCTCGACTCGTGGTCACGCGACGGGGGCTTGCGTGCCTGCGCCTTCGCTTGGCCTTTGGATTTTGATGGGGACCTCGAGGTCGTCGCAGACGCGCGTTTACGCTGCGAGCGGCCGCTGCTCGTTGGCTTTTTCATCGGTACCATCTTGTTCGCGTTGTCGCGGAGGGTGCGTCGCCCGCGCCGTTCCGCTCGGACGACAACGGCACGCTGTGCGAGATGTTCCAGCCCGCGGCGATTTTCATTGTTGGCGGTGTGACTTGCGGTCGTCGTCGGCTCGCCGTTACTCTCGCGGCCGGGTGTGGGGAGCGATTGCTTGGCGCGGGCGGTTCTGACTGAAGCGACACTGCCGGATTTCGGGATGCCGACGGAGCAGCCGGAGGTACCGAAGTCGATCTACGCCACACGGCTCGCGGGTTTTGTCGACCGGTTCCGCGCCGCGAACTTCGACGCCGTCGTCGTCTACGCTGACCGCGAGCACTCGGCGAACATCTCTTACCTAACCGGGTTCGATCCGCGGTTCGAAGAAGCGCTGATGGTGGTGTTGCCGCGGCGCACTCCCGTGCTGCTCGCTGGGCCCGAGAATCGCGGCTTCGCGGCGACAGCGAAGATCGACCTCGAGGTGGTGCTTTATCCGCCGTTCGGGTTGATGGGACAGGACCGCAGCAAGACGCGGCCCCTCGCCGACGTGTTGCGCGAAGCGGGGCTGAGCGGGGGTGCCAAGGTCGGCGTGGTCGGCTGGAAATATTACAGCGCCGCGGAGGCTGCGGCGCCGGACGACTGGTCCGAGGCGCCCTCTTTCATCGTGGATACGCTGCGCGCCATCGTTGGCGCGTCCGGCCGCGTCGCCAATGCGAATGGGCTGCTGATGCATTCTTCCACCGGCATGCGCGCCGTGAACGAGATCGAGCAGATCGCGGCATTCGAGTTTGCCGCGTGTCACACCTCCGAGGCGGTGAAGGCGGTCGTGCGCGGCGTCAGTCCTGGCATGACAGAGCATACGGCCGCGCGGCTGCTAGCGCCGATCGGGCTGCCGCTCAGCTGCCACACGATGCTTTCCGCGGGGCCGCGCGCGTTTTTCGGGTTGGGGAGTCCCGGCCACCGCGTCATGGAGCGCGGTGATCCATTCACAACGGCATTCGGCGTGTGGGGTGCGCTCAATTGTCGTGCGGGGTGGCTAGTCGAAGATGCCGGCGAGTTGCCTGCACCGATCCGCGATTACGTTGAGCGACTCGTGGCGCCGTACTTCCTTGCGGTTGCCGACTGGTACGAAGCGATCGGCATCGGCGTGACCGGCGGCGAGCTTGACGCCATCGTCAAGCGCCGGATCGGCGATCCTTTCTTCGGCCTTTTCCTTCCGCCGGGACATCTCATCCATATCGACGAGTGGATGAACACCCCGATCTACCCTGGCAGCGCCGAGCGCCTGCAGTCGGGCCAGGCGATTCAGGTCGATGTCATTCCCGCGACGGGTTCGGCGTACTTCACTTCAAACATGGAGGATGGCATTGCGCTGCTCGATGTCCGTGGCCGCGCTCAATTCGCCGAGCGCTACCCGCATGCATGGCAACGCATCGTCGCCAGGCGCGCCTTCATGGCTGATGTGATTGGCATCCGGCTCAAGGACGAAGTTCTACCGCTATGCAACATAGCGGCCGCCTTGCCGCCGTTTATTCTTGCACCGCAGCGCATCATGACAGTGCGGCAGTAAGGCGCGCGGCGCGCTGCCGGGCTGGATGATTGACGTACCTCACGCGGCCTCATACAAGGGTCGCGTGCGGACAGGGGGCGCTTCGCGTTTCCCGGCCCGGAAGAACGCGGAGCGCGCGGGGAGGAGCAACGAACTCACCCCAGCTATCACGCGCTCCAACAAACATTCGCAACGGAAGAGGGAGAGAATACCGTGAAGAAACTCCTGACTATGGCGGTCGCAGCGGCGGGCATGATGCTCACCGTTGGTATCGCCTCCGCCCAGACCGTCGTCGGCGTTTCGTGGAACAACTTCCAGGAAGAGCGCTGGAAGACTGACGAAGCCGCGATCAAGGCCGTGCTCGACGCCGCCGGCGCCAAGTACATCTCGACCGACGCGCAGTCGTCGGCCGACAAGCAGCTTACCGACGTCGAGAACCTGATCTCGCAGGGCGCCAACGCCCTGATCGTTCTCGCGCAGGACTCGGATGCCATCCAGCCGGCCGTTCAGAAGGCCGTCGACGCGGGCATCCCGGTTATCGGTTACGACCGCCTGATCGAGAACCCGAAGGCGTTCTACATCACCTTCGACAACAAGGGCGTCGGCGTCCTCCAGGCGAAGGCCGTTTACGCGGCCAAGGCGAAGGGCAACTACGCGATCATCAAGGGCAACTCGGCTGACCCGAACGCGGACTTCCTGCGCGCGGGCATCGAGGAAGTCATCGGTGCTGCGGTCAAGTCTGGCGACATCAAGATCGTCGGCGAGACCTACACCGACAACTGGGATCCGGCGAACGCCCAGAAGGAAATGGAACAAATTCTGACCGCCAACAACAACAAGGTCGATGCCGTCGTGTCTGAGAACGACGGTATGGCTGGTGGCGTCGTTGCCGCCCTCGCCGCGCAGGGCCTTGCTGGTCAGGTTCCGGTCTCGGGTCAGGACGGCGACCACGCCGCTCTGAACCGCGTTGCTCTCGGCACGCAGACCGTCTCGGTCTGGAAAGACGCTCGCGAGCTCGGCAAGCAGGCCGCCACGGTCGCTCTGGCTTTGGCCGGCGGCACGGCGATCGACAAGGTCTCTGGTGCGGTGAAGTTCAGCGGCGGCCCCAAGAAGGTCGAGATGAACTCGCTGTTCCTGGCGCCGGTTCCGATCACGGCCGACAACCTCGACGTCGTGATCGACGCGAAGTGGATCACGAAGGACGAAGTCTGCAAGGGCGTTCCGGCAGGCAAGGTCAAGGTCTGCGGCTAATACCGCGACAGCAAATCGTCCACGCCGCCGGTGAGTCCGGCGGCGTGGATTTTGTTATATGGTTCAGCGTCGATTTGCCGGCGGGGCGAGCCGGTCGGGAGCGCTAAGACAAGACGATGGCTGAAGTCACAGGGACGGCGCCACAGATTCGCACGGCCGCTGGCGGCGGCATTGTCCGAAATTTCCTCCAGGCAACCGAGGTAGATGCCCGGCTGCTGGGAATGATCGTTGCCCTTGCCATCATCTGGGTTGGCTTCCAGTTCGCCTCGGGCGGCGTCTTTCTGACACCGCGCAATCTTTGGAACCTGTCGGTTCAGACCGCGACCATTGCGGTACTGGCGAATGGCATGGTCCTCATCATTGTCTCGCGCAACATCGATCTGTCCGTCGGGTCGCTGATGGGCTTCGTCGGAATGATCATGGGTGCGCTGCAGACCGAGCTGCTGCCCGCCTACTTCGGCTACGACCACGCGACAAACTGGGTTCTCGCGGTCGGCGCCGGCGTTGTTTCTGGCGCGCTTCTCGGCGCCTTCCAGGGTTTCATCATCGCCTATCTGCAGGTGCCCGCGTTCATCGTTACGCTCGGCGGCTTGCTTGTTTGGCGCGGCGCGGCCTGGTGGGTCGCGAGCGGCAAGACGCTGGCGCCGCTCGATACGACATTCCAGATTTTCGGCGGCGGCGGAGCGGCTGGCTCGATCGGCGCGACCTGGAGCTGGATCGTCGGAATCATCGCCTGCGTGGCGATCATTGCCAGCATCTTCAACGGCCGCCGCCAACGGCGGCGTTTTCAGTTCCCGCTGCGCCCCGTGTGGGCCGAGATCACTCTCGGCGTTATCGGCTGCGTGGCGGCGCTTGGCGCCGTGACGGTGATCAACGCCTATCCGATGCCTGTCGGCCTGGCGCGCACCTACGCGGAGCAGCACAACATCCCAATCCCGGAGAGCGGCAGCCTGTTCATCTCGCTCGGAATTGCTGTCCCTGTGCTGATCGCGCTTGGATGCGCGATCGTCGTGCAGTTCCTGTCGACGCGCACGCGCTTCGGCCGTTACGTTTTCGCCATAGGTGGCAATCCCGATGCCGCGGTACTCGGCGGCATCAACACACGCTGGGTGATTCTCAAGACGTTCGTTCTGATGGGCGTACTCTGCGGCATCGCCGCAGTCATCGCGACCGCGCGCCTCAACGCGGCGACCAATTCGCTCGGTACCAACAATGAGCTTTACACCATCGCGGCGACGGTGATCGGCGGCACTTCATTTGCCGGTGGCATCGGCACCATCTGGGGCGCCATGCTGGGTGCGCTGCTCATGCAGTCGCTGCAGTCGGGCATGCAGCTCATGGGGATCGATTCTCCGTTGCAGGCGATCGTCGTCGGTATTGTGCTGGTGCTTGCGGTGGGCATCGACACCGCCTACCGCCGACTGCGGGTGGGTTGAGCCATGGACGACGTCGCGACGCCTTCCGTCTCCGCTGCAGGCAGCGTTCCGCTGGTGGAACTGCGTGAAATATCGGTTGCCTTCGGCGGTATCCACGCCGTCGAGCGCGCAACCATCACCCTCTTTTCCGGCGAGGTCATGGCTCTGGTCGGCGGCAACGGTGCCGGCAAGTCTACGCTGATGCGCGTGCTGTCGGGCGCCCAGCGTCGCGACTCCGGGGATATCCTGATCGACGGCAAGCCGGTGACCATCACCAACCCGCGGGATGCCAAGAATCTCGGCATCGAGACGATCTACCAGACGCTGGCGCTCGCCGATAACATCGACGCCGCCGGCAACATGTTCCTTGGCCGCGAGCTGCTTACCGCGACGGGCACGTTGGATGACGTCGCCATGGAAGCGGCCACGCGCAAAGTCATGGGCCGCCTCAACCCGCTGTTCGTGCGCTTCAAGAATCCGGTGGTGACCTTATCCGGCGGTCAACGCCAGTCGGTCGCCATCGCGCGCGCGATCCACTTCAACGCGCGCATCCTGATCATGGACGAACCGACCGCCGCCCTCGGTCCGGCGGAGAGCGAGCAGGTACGCCAGCTCATCCGGCAGCTCAAAAAGGAGGGCATCGGCATCTTCCTGATCAGCCACGAAATTCATGACGTGTTCGATCTTGCTGACCGCATCACCGTGATGAAAACCGGCCGACTGGTTGGGACCGTCCGCCCGAGCGAAGTCACCTCGGATGAGGTGCTTGCGATGATCATCGCGGGGACAATCCCCGCGGCGCTTAGAGGGAAAGTCGAAACAACGGGAGCGTAAAAACATCATGCGTATTCGCCGTGTCGCGATGGCCGGGGCCATCGCGTTGGCGTGGCTGGGGGGAAATGCACAGGCGGCGCAGACGCCGCCGGAGGAAGTGGCGCGGACGTGGACCAACATGGTCCTGCTGCTTACACGTCACACTCCCACCTACACCCCTCCTGTCGCGAGCCGGACTTTCGCCTATCTCAGCGTCGCGGCCTATGAGGCCGTCGCCTCCGGCTCCGACAAGTTGCAGACGCTGGCGGGCCAGCTCAACGAGCTCACGCCGTCGCCACAGCGCGAGGCCGGCCAGACCTACGACAATTCCGTGATCCTTGAGGCCACCATGTCGGCGGTCATCAAGAAGATGTTCGAGAACACCGGGCCGACGGGGCTTCGGGCCTACGACGCGCTGGCTGTCAAGCTCGAAGCTTCGACACAGGAAGGCGTCACGGCCGATGTCGTCGATCGGAGCAAGGCTTACGGCGCTTCGGTCGCTGCCCACATCCTCGATTGGGCGAAAACAGACGGCGGCGACGTCGTCACCAACATGGGCTTCCCCGAGGCTGGCGGCGACTACAAGCTCAACCCCGCGCCCGGCCATTGGCTGCCGACCAACGTCATCGTGCAGCAGCAGCTGCCGCTCCTGCCGAAGTGGGGCGAGAACCGTCCCTTTGCCATGCCGAGGGATGGCAAGTGCGATCCGCCGCCCGCGCTGGAGTACAGCGAGGATCCGAATTCGGCGTTCTACAAGGAAGCCAAGGAAGTCTACGACACGAAAAACAACCTGACGCCGGAGCAGCAGGCAATCGCGCGCTTCTGGTCGGACGATCCGATGTTGTCGTGGACGCCACCGGGGCACTGGATTTCGATCGTCCTGCAGATCCTGGCGCGCGATCAGGTCCCGCTGGAGAAGAGCGTCGATATCCTGGCCCGCCTCAGCGTGGCGGAAGCCGACGCATTCATCGGCTGCTGGAAGACGAAGTACGTCTACGATCTCATCCGTCCGCTCACCTACATCAAAAAGGTGATCGATCCCAAATGGGAAACGCTGATCAACACGCCGCCCTTCCCTGAATATACGAGCGGCCACAGTGTGGCCTCGGCAGCGGCGGCGTTGGTTCTCACTACCGCGTTCGGAGACAATTTCGCCTTCGACGACAGCACCGGCAAAGGCGATGGGCTGGGCCCACGTCACTTCGCGAGCTTCAATGAAGCCGCTGAACAGGCGGGCATCTCGCGCCTCTACGGCGGGATCCACTTCCGTGCGGCGATCGAGAATGGCTTGGCCCAGGGGCGCTGCATCGGCGCTTACACCGTAGCCCTCAAGACGTTGAAGTGAGGCGAGCCATGCGCACCCTTGATCTCCGCATCTTGATCGCCGCCCTTGCCGTCACGGCGACGGCAGAACACGCCACTGCGGCCGACGCGCCGGCGGTGCCGAGCTTCGTCGAGGAAACGGCGAGTTCAGGCATCAACAGCATTTACGCCGGCGAATGGCAGTACATGGTCGGCGGCGGCGTGGCGACCTTCGACTGCAACGGCGATGGCTTCCCAGACATGCTTCTGGCGGGTGGCGAAAAGCCGGCCACCTTTTATCGCAACGCCAGCGCCAAAGGCGGTGCACTGAAATTTGTCGCCGAGCAGAGCGGACTGGAGCTCGATGCCGTCACCGGCGCCTACCCGATCGATATCGACAGCGACGGGATCATGGACGTGGTGCTGCTGCGCGTCGGGCAGAGCGTGGTCATGCGCGGCCTCGGCGGCTGCAAGTTTGAGCGCGCCAACGACAAGTGGGCGTTTGACGGCGGCGATGCCTGGGCAACCGCCTTCGCGGCGGAGTGGGAGCACGGCGCCAAGTGGCCGACCCTCGCGATCGGCACCTATATCGACCGCACCAAGGACATCGAGCCCTGGGGCTCGTGCACCGACAACTGGCTGCTTCGGCCGAATGCTGACGCTGCCGGCTTCGGCCCGCGCATTCCCCTGACGCCGAGCTTCTGCACGTTGTCGATGCTGTTCACGGACTGGAACCGCTCCGGCACGGCGAGTCTGCGCGTCTCCAATGATCGCGAGTACTACCTCGGCGGCACGGAGCAGATGTGGAAGGTCGATCCAGGCCAGCCGCCGGCGCTCTACACGGCCAAGGATGGGTGGAAGCCGCTGAAAATCTGGGGAATGGGCATCGCCAGTGCTGACATCAACGGCGATGGCTACCCGGATTACTTCCTGACCAGCATGGCGGACAACAAGCTGCAGACGTTCACCACTGCGCCGGCCACCGGCACGCCGGTGAAGCCTGACTTCAAGGATATCGCGCTGTCCAAGAACGTCATCGCGCAGCGTCCATATACCGGCGGCGACGTGCGGCCGAGCACGGCGTGGCACGCGCAGTTCGAGGACGTGAACAACGACGGCCTGCTCGACCTGTTCGTCGCCAAGGGCAACGTCTCGAAGATGCCGGACTTCGCCCAGAACGATCCGAACAACCTTCTGATCCAGACCGCCGACGGCAAGTTCGTGGAAGTGGGCGACAAGGCCGGTGTCGCGAGCATGCAGACCTCGCGCGGCGGCGCCGTCGTCGATCTCAACCTCGACGGCCTCCTCGACATCGTTGTGGTCAACCGCTGGACCACGGCGCAGGTATGGCGCAACACCAGTACCAACGCCGGCCATTGGCTGCAGGTGAAGCTGTCAGAGCCCGCGCCCAACGTCGACGCGGTTGGCGCCTGGGTCGAGGTGCGCTGCAATGGGTCGGTGCTCCAGCGGGAAATCACATCCGGCGGTGGTCACGTCAGCGGCGAAGCCGGCTGGTGGCATTTCGGCATTGGCAACGAGACAGCCGCGGAGGTGCGCGTTACCTGGCCGGACGGAACCCAAAGCGACTGGGGTCGTGTGGACGCGGACAAGTTCTACGTCGTCGCACGCGACAAACCGCCGGTGGCGTGGGATGCGAACTAGTGGACTCTGCGCGGACGCAACCTTCGTCCGCCCGTTCTCATTGGCCTGTTGGGCTTTGAAGCGAGGCTGGGCGCAACCGTCGTCGGAGGGGTGACGCAAGCGGCACGGCTGCGGAGGCAGTCGTGCGGCAGCGCCTGGTTCGGACACTGCAAGCGTGTGGGAGGAAAGTCATGCGCGGATTTCGCATAAGCGTTGCGAGTGCGTGCGCCACGAGCGCCGCGCTTGTCTGTCTGGCGGGGGCACTGGTGGCTCTGCCATCCAGGGTCGACGCCGACGACGCGGCCGAGCCGTGGAGCGAGGCAGTCATCCGCGAGCACGTCGACATCACAAAATACGAGCATGACCTCAATGCAGATGAACTAGGGAAGCTGGTCGAGGCGGGGCGACTGCTCTTCACCGATCGATTCACCTCGGCCGATGGCATGGGCCGGCCGCTTGCGACCCAGGCGATTATTCCGACCAAACGCAAGCAACCGGTCGACGCGCTCTTCCGGCGCACCGCGGGGATGGACGCCAACAGCTGCGAGTCCTGCCACAACTCCCCGATCGTGGGCGCGGCGGCGACCTTCACCGGCAATGCCTTCGTCTCTGAGGGCTTCGAGAGCGCGGATTTCGAAACGCTCGACGGGCAATTCTCCAACGAACGCGGCTCGGTGCATCTGTTCGGCAACGGTCTATTGCAGATGCTGGCGCGCGAGATGACCGCGGAGTTGCAGGGTGAGCGCGACAAGGGCATCGCCGAAGCGCGCAAGAGCGGGCAGCCCGTGACGATCCAGTTGGCCTCGAAAGGCGTCGAGTTCGGCTCAATCGTTGCCCAGCCGGACGGTCTCGTCGATTTCGCCGGACTCGACGGGATCGACCAAGACCTCATCCTGCGGCCTTTCAGCCAGAAGGGCGTTTTTGGATCGACCCGCCAGTTCGTCGTGAACGCGATGAACGTCCACGTTGGGCTCGAAGCGACGGAGCGGTTCGGCGCCCGCTGGACCGGCACGCATGACTTCGACGGCGACGGCCACCCCGACGAATTCACGCCGGGGGATGTGTCCGCCACGGTCGCCTTCATCGGCACTCTGCCTGCACCAAATCGCATGGTGCCTGACGACCAGCGCTGGGTCGCCGCCGCGAAGCGTGGTGAGCAGGTGTTCGCAGATCTCGGCTGCACTGCCTGCCACAAGCCGTTCCTGCCGCTGAACAGCCTCAAGTTTTCCGACCCGGGTCCCGACGATACCGCCGGCACACTCCGTGTGGGCGAGGTGCCGCAGCCCATCACTTACGACTACGGGCTGCTGCCCTGGACGAAGAAGCTTCAGCGCAACGATCAAGGTCAGATTCTGGTCCCCCTGTTCGGCGACCTGAAGCGCCACAAGATTGCTGACGACAGTATCAACCGGCTCGGCAACGAGCTGCTGGCTCAGCGCTTCGTCGAGCGCGATGTGTTCATGACGGCGGAACTCTGGGGTGTCGGTTCGACGGCGCCCTACGGCCATCGCAACGACATCACAACGCTGGATGAAGTCATCCGCGCGCATGGCGGAGAGGGCACCACGGCGCGCAATGCGTTCATTGCGGCCACGGACGCCGACCGCTCCGCGCTGATCGCGTTCCTCAAGACTCTGGTGATCCCGCAATGAGCCCGCGTTTCCTGATCGCGGCGGTCCCGGCGCTGATCGTGGCGCTTGCGGCCGTCGCGTATGCCGACAGCACCGAAACTGCGCCGAGCCAGGCGGGCGTTGTCATCCCCAACGACATTCCCGACCTGCATGAAGAAGCCGTCGCCGCCGGCATCGACCACACTTACACCGGCGACTTCCAGTTCTTCGTCGGAGGCGGCGTTGCGGCCTTCGATTGCAACGGCGACCGCAAGCCCGACCTGTTCCTCGCCGGCGGCACGAACCCGGCGGAGCTTTACAAGAACGACAGCCCCACGGGCGGCGCGCTGAAATTCGAGAAGGTCGCACTGGCCGGGATCCCGGCCAGTGACCTCCTCAGCGTCGTGGGCGCTTATCCCCTCGACGTCGATAACGACGGCAAGATGGACCTGATGGTCCTGCGCGTCGGCAGCAATCTGCTGCTCCGTGGCAAGGGCGACTGCCAGTTCGACGTCGCCAACGACGCGTGGGCGTTCGACGGCGGCAACGACTGGACGACGTCATTCTCGGCCGAATGGGAAATCGGGCAGGCCTATCCAACACTGGCGATCGGCAACTACGTCGATCGCCAATCGATCGGCGCGCCGGAGTCGAAGTGTGCGACGAGTTACCTCATTCGCCCGGGCTCCGGCGACAAGCCGAACTACTCGACGCCCTACCCGCTCAATCCGAGCTGGTGTTCGCTCTCGATGCTCTTCACCGACTGGAACAACTCGGGAACCATGGCGCTCCGCGTCACCAATGACCGCCAGTATTATCGCGGCGGCCAGGAACAGCTGTGGCACGTCGATCCCGGCCAATCGCCGCGCTCGTATACCGCTGCTGAAGGATGGCAGCCGCTTTCCATCTACGGAATGGGCATCGCTCAGGCGCGGCTAAACGGCGTTGGTTATCCGGTCTACGCGCTCACCTCCATGGGCGACACAAAGCTGCAGCAACTCGACCCCGACGCGCTTGATACGCAAGACAGTGGGTCGATGGAGCCGATGTACAAGGATATCGCTTACGCCTCCGGCGCGACGGCGCAGCGGCCCTATGTCGGCACGGACTACCGGGGCTCCACCGGCTGGCACAGCCAGTTCGCTGATTTCAACAACGACGGACTGCTCGACCTGTTCATCGCCAAGGGCAATGTCGACTCGATGCCGGACTTTGCTCAGGCCGACCCCGATAATCTTCTGCTCGGCCAGTGGGATGGCTCGTTCAAGGAGGCGGGAGCGCAGGCCGGGCTGGCGGCAACGGCGGATCGGCGCGGCCGCGGCGCGGCTGTGATTGACCTCAACATGGACGGCCTGCTGGACCTCGTGGTCGTGAACCGGCGCGCGCCGGTTTCGCTGTACCGCAACCTCGGCGCCAAGACATCGTGGGGGACGGAGTCGCCGATGGGCAACTGGATTGAGGTGGAGTTGGTCCAGGAGGGCACCAACCGCAACGCCGTCGGGGCGCAGATCACCGTCAAGGCCGGCAACAACCGGATGGAGCGGACGGTGCAGGTCGGTGGCGGCCATGCTTCCGGTCAGTCCGGCTTCTACCACATAGGGCTCGGCGTCGCGGAGCGCGCCGAAATCCGCGTGAAATGGCCGGACGGCAGCTGGAGCAACACCTATCGCGTGTTCGCCAACCAGTTCGTGCGTCTCGACAAGGCACAGCCGAATGCGGAGTACTGGTACCCCGACCCAGCGCCCACTGCTCAGTGAGCCCTAGCGGTCGCGGAAGCGGCTGACCGGCGACCCTGCCACCGGCGCGGCGCCGACGAGGGTAATGCCGGTCAGCGGGTACTTTGCCAGTTGATCCGCCGGCCGGCCGACGCGCAGGCTGGTGAGATACAGCGTCCGCAGGTCCTTGCCGCCGAAGCATGGCATTGTTGGCGCGAAGACCGGCACCGGGTGTTTCTCCAGCAGCCGCCCGTCCGGAGCGAACTTGTTGAGGCATTGAGCGGTGATGCCCGCGCTCCAGTAGTTGCCGTCGGCATCGGTCGCGCCGCCGTCGGGGCTGCCGACGCCCGGTGCGAAATCGACGATGCGTTTCTGATTACTCACCCTGCCGGTCGCTGGGTCGAGATCCCATCGGTCGAGCCAGCCGCCGCTCGAATCGGAGTGGAACATCGTCTTGCCGTCTGGCGAGAACGCCAGGCCGTTCGACACCTGCAGCCCGTCGCGCTTCTTCTCCACCTTGCCGTCGGCGGTGACGCGGTAGAGCGAGCCGAGGCCCGCGCGCGGGCGCGTTGGCCGATCGTCCATGGATCCCACCCAGAAGGCGCCGTCCGGCCCAACCTTGCCGTCGTTCAGCCGGGTGTCGTCGCCCTTCTCCGTCTCGATCTCCGCGATGGCGCGCCAGTTGCCGTTGGCGGGATCGAAGATGCCAACCGTGTGGCGGAGCGCGACAACCAGCTTGCCGCTTTCCGTCAGTCCCAGCGATCCGACGGGGCTCGGGAAGGTCCACTTCCCCTCGACCGCGCCATTTGCGCCGAACCGGTAGATCGTGCGGTTGATGATGTCGGCTTGGTAAAGCGCGTTGGCGCGCTCGTCCCATGCCGGCCCTTCGCCAAGTTCGCAGCGCACGTCGTTCAGTGGCTTGAGGTCGATCACGTTGATTTCCCTGGTTTTTCCGTCCCGGCGGTCGCCCCTGACGCCGCCCTCCCCACGGCGCATGTCTAGCGTTCGGGCGGCGCGGTTGACAAGGAATCGCGTTATCTCCAGATAGGCGCCGCCTCCAGACAAGCGATCCGCATGAACAAGCCTGCGCCGGTCATCTCTTTCGTCAGCCTCGGCTGCCCCAAGGCGCTCGTCGATTCCGAGCGCATCCTCACGCAGCTCCGCTCCGAGGGTTATGAAGTCTCGCGGAAGCACGAGGGGGCCGATGTCGTCGTGGTCAACACGTGCGGCTTTCTCGATTCCGCCAAGGCGGAGTCGCTGGAGGCGATCGGCACGGCGCTGAAGGAAAACGGCCGCGTCATCGTCACCGGCTGCATGGGAGCCGAGCCGGAGCAGATCCGCGACCGCTTCCCCGAGGTGCTGTCGATCACCGGCCCGCAACAGTACGAGAGCGTGGTCAAGGCAGTGCACACCGCGGTGCCGCCGGCGCACGATCCGTACGTCGATCTCATTCCGCCGCAGGGCATCAAGCTGACGCCGCGGCACTACGCGTATCTCAAGATTTCGGAAGGCTGCAATCACCGCTGCTCATTCTGCATCATCCCGAAGCTGCGCGGCGATCTTGTCTCACGCCCCGCCGGCGATGTACTCCGCGAGGCGGAGCGGCTGGTGAAGGCCGGCGTCAAGGAGCTGCTGGTCATCTCTCAGGACACCAGCGCTTACGGTACCGACGTCAAGTATGCGACGAGCCGGTTCCAGGATCGCGAGGTCCGTGCCAAATTCATCGACCTGTCGCGTGAACTCGGCGAGCTCGGCGCCTGGGTGCGGCTCCACTACGTCTACCCCTACCCGCACGTGGACGAGGTCATGCCGCTGATGGCGGAGGGCAAGATCCTCCCCTACCTCGATATTCCCTTCCAGCACGCGAGCCCGACCGTGCTGAAGGCGATGAAGCGCCCGGCGCACCAGGAAAAGACGCTGGACCGCATTCGCGCGTGGCGCGCCGTAGTTCCCGATCTCGCGATCCGGTCGACGTTCATCGTCGGCTTCCCGGGCGAGACGGAGGCCGATTTCCAGATGCTCCTCGACTGGCTGGAGGAAGCACGGCTGGAGCGTGTTGGCTGCTTCAAGTTCGAGCCGGTTGCAGGCGCGCCCGCCAATGCCCTGGCCGGCGCCGTGCCGGATGAGGTGAAGGCGGAGCGCTGGCACCGGCTGATGCAGGCCCAACAGAAGATCAGCACCCGCAGTCAGCTGAAGAAGGTCGGGCAGCGGGTGCGGGTAATTGTCGATGAAAGTGCCGGGAAGACCGCCAAGGGCCGCTCCATCTGGGATGCGCCCGAGATCGATGGTGCGGTGCACCTCACCAGCCGGCTGCCGATCCGCGCTGGCGATATCGTGACCGCCAGGATCGAGCGCGCCGAGGCATACGACCTTTACGGGTCGGTCGCCTGAATTCTAGAAGGGTGAGGGGGCGCGTCCCCTCACCCTCTTTCCCCCGGGAGCGTCGCGCGCAGCCAGGAGAAAGCCCCCTCCCGATTAGGGAGGGGGATTGGGTGACTTCGCGCTACGGCTTGACCTCGAGCTGCAGGTTCGGAAGCAGCGGGTTCTGGATCACCAGACCGCACGAGCCGTTGGACAGCCGGACGTTCGGCCGCACACACTTCTTCACGCACGCACCCTTGTAGATCTCCTCGTCGGTGCCGCATTTCAGCGGCTGCACCGGCAGCAGCGGCCCGACCGGCTGGAAGATGACGCTGCATTTGCCGTTCGGCAGTCGGAAGCTCGGCGACTTGCAGCGCAGGACGCACTGGTTGCCGACGAACTCGTGCGTCTGCAGATCGCAGGCCACGGCCGGCGGCAGGCAGCCCGGGCCGATCCCGTTCGGGCAATCCGGCTTGCACGCGCCGTCCTGGCCCGTGTGGTGCTCGCCCTTCCGGCACTCCGGCACGCACTGGCCGTTGTACATGTCATGGGTGCGCAGATCGCACGGCGTCTTCGGCGGTTCGCACGCGCCGTTCTTGCCGGTGTGCACCCAATCGCGCGGGCACTTCGGGATGCATTGCCCGTTGACGACGTCGTTGGTCCTCAGGTCGCACGGCCTCTGCGGCGGGACGCACCGCTTGCCGTCGCGCGTCAGCACATCGTTCGGGTTCGGGCAACCGCACGAGCCGTCCTTCTGGCGCACCGTCGGCTTGACGCACGCCGGCGGCTGGCACTGACCGTTGCGCAGGTTCGTACCGGTTGGGCAGATCGGAACGCACACACCGTTCTGCAGTCGCGTGTTCTGCGGGCAGACAGGCGGCGGAGGCGGCGGTGTGCCGGCGCACTGGATCGTGGCGATGGCGCCCAGGAAGCCGCGCAGCGACGGATCGCCAGCCTGGTCGTCGTAGTCCACGAACCAGGATTGCGTCGGCGGCGTATTCTGCGGCTGGAACAGGCTGGGGGAGTTACCCTGGAGGCCCTCGACCGTGGTGAAGCCTTCGCTACCGTCACCCGGATCGAGCAGGCGCTCACCGGTTGACCAAAGGACCGCTCCGCAGGCCTTGAGGTTGATCCTGCCGTTCTGGTCGTAGCCGTAGTTCAACGCTACACCGCCGTTGGCATTGGCGTAGGCCGGCGGCATGCCGATCGAGTAGACATCGGGATCGAGACGCCAGCGTCCGGGCGAGGCGCTGGTCGGCGTCTTTGGCACGTAGCGCAGCACGCGGCTGTGACCCTCGTTGGCCAGCTGCATCAGCGAATAGTCGCCGGTCGTGGCGGCCCGTTCGGCAAGATACATGCGACCGGCGCCATCAAACGTGATCGACGCGATCTCAACGCCGTCGGCGAGCGACGGCACCTCGACCTCGAGGCGCGCGGCGTCGACAGAGCCTCCGGGCGCGATCGCTGCGGACCAGATCTGCGGTCCCTGCGCCACGGCGTAGTAGAGGCGGCGGTTGTAGACGCCGAGGCCATAGATGCGCCGGGCCGGCGGCGCGATGCCCCAGGTCGTGGGGTTGGTGGTGTCGAACGACGGGTCCTCGATGTTCACCGGCGACGACGGGGCCATCGCGATCGGCGTCAACCCTGCGTCGGGGCGGCCTTCGGTGCCGTGGTCGTACGTTCCGTTGATCGTCCCGTCGAGGCCGAGGCGGTAGATGAGACCTGTGCCGCGCTCGGAGGCGAACAGCTGCGACGTGACCGGATCGAAGGCCAGCGCACCCAGCCCGGCGACGCTGCCGACGCCGCCGTCGATGTTGGAGAGCAACGTGACGTTTCCGGTGACGCCGTCGACGCGATAGATCGAGCCCGGGCCGCCACCGATGTCGGCGGGGCCGAACTGGCCGGGCACGAATTGCGCGCCGGCGGTGCCCTCATGCACCCGCTTCAGCGCGCCTGTGTCATCCGCCGTATAGATCGACAGGCCGTAGGCGGAGGTCGCCGACAGATAGATGTTGGGCTGCGGGGCGCGATCAAGCGTGACGCCGAAAACCTGGCCGACCTGCTCGGCGGTGACAGTGAACGTCTTCGGCACTGTCGACAGCGCGCCCTGCGCACCGAGGGTCGTGAGATCGTCGACCTCAGCCGCGATCCCGGCAGTGTTGATCGTGCGGTAGTCGATCGGGTCCGCGTCCTGGGGCGGCTGGCCCTCGACATAGCCGGAGTATCCGGTCACCACGGCGTAGCCGGGCTTTACGATTGCCTCCTGCGCCAGCGCCGGCACGACGCCCAGCGCCGCGGCGGCGAACGCCAGGCCGAAGCGCCTCAAGGCAACCTGAGTCATTTGCGGAAACGCACGCATGAGAGATCCTCCCGTCTCATGGCCCGAAGCCGTAAGCACCGGCCGCCAGTTCACACCGCGACTAAAGCCGCGCGCGGCTGAACCGTGGCTGAATGCCGCTTATATACTGGCCAGGAGATCGGCCAGTGTGACGGCGATCACTTCGGTGGCGGCGCGCAGGTCGGACAATTGCAGGTGCTCGTCGGCGCCGTGTGCGTTTGCCTCGAGAATCGATCGCGGGCCGGCACCGTAAAGCACCGTGGGGATGCCCGCGGCTGCGTAGTGGCGGGCGTCGGTGTAGAGCGGGACTCCCGTCGGCGCGATATCCACGCCCAGAACCGCCTTGGCGTTCTTCTGCAACGAGGCCACCATCTTCTCGACGCCGGGAAGTGGCCGCAGTGGCTCGGCCAGCATGATGCGCCGGCAAGCGACGGACGCACCGCTCGCCTTCGGCAGCGCGCCCTCAATCAATGCCACCAACGCCTTCTCGACCTCGGCGCCGTTCTCGTCCGGTACGATGCGCCGGTCGATGCGGAACGTAATCTTGTCGGGCACAACGTTGGTGTTGATGCCACCCGAGATCAACCCAACGGTGATCTGCGGCGAGCCGATGCCCTTTTCCTTGCTGAGGATGCCGGCGAGGCGTTTCCGCTCCGCATAGATCGCCGCCAACACGGGCACGCTCGCCTCCAGCGCATCGACGCCGGTTGAGGGCATCGCGGCGTGGGCCTGCTTGCCGCGCACCGTCACCTCCAGATGGAGCACGCCGTTGTGGGCGGTGGTGATCGCGTAGGAGAAGCCGGCGGAGATGGCGAGCGTCGCCTTGGTCAGCCCCTGGTCGATCAGCCACTTCGGGCCGATCATGCCGCCCGCTTCCTCGTCGTAAGTGAAATGCAGCTCGATGCCACCGCTCAGGCCGCCGCTGTTTTGCTCCAACGCAAGCAGCGCGAAAGCGTATGTCGCGAAGTCCGACTTGGAGACGGCCACGCCGCGCCCATACAGCGCGCCGTTTTTCTCGGCCGCGCCGTAAGGATCGACGGTCCAGCCCTCGCCGGGCGGCACGACGTCGCCGTGCGCATTCAGGGCGATGATGGGCCCCTGCCCCGAGCCAAACGTCTTGCGCACGATCAGGTTCGTCGCGCTCTTCATGCCGTTGGCTTCGACCAGCGCCTTCGGCACAGGATGGCGCTCGACGGCGAAACCCAGCGCCTGTAGCTCCTGCGCCGCGACCTCGCCCGCACGCGCGCAATCGCCGGGCGGATTGTCGCTCGGCACGCGCACCAGTGCCTTCAGAAAATCGACCTCGCGCCGCCAGTTCGCGTCGATGGTGTCGCGGATGGTCATGCGCGTTCCTCTGCCAGTGTTTCGATCGTCCGGATCAGCGCCTCGGTGGCCAGACCCATGTCCTCGGGCGCCGCGTACTCCAGCGGATTGTGGCTGATCCCGGCGCGGCAGCGGACGAAGATCATGCCGATGTCCGTCAGCCGGATCATCGCCTGGCCGTCGTGGCCAGCGCCGGACATCATCTCGCGCGATTGCTTGCCGGTGGCTGACTGGATGCCGGCTGCAATGGCATGCTTGAGACGCGGCGCGCAGACGGCCACCGGCTTCTCATGCACAGTCTCCATGCCGAAGACGAGACCCCGCCGCGCGCCGATCTGACGGGCACGGTTGCGGATTTCGGTCGCTGCGGCCGTGCGTGTCGCGTCGTCGGAGGCGCGGACGTCGAGGCTCAGCTCGGCGGTGCCGGGGATGACGTTGCTGGCGCCGGGCGTCACGCGGATTTCACCGACGGTCGCCACCAGCGAGGCACGTGCCCCCTTCCCTGCGACCTCCTCAGCCAGCGCAATGATCTCGGCCGCACCAGCCAATGCGTCGTGGCGTATTGCCATCGGCACTGTGCCGGCATGGCCCGCTTCGCCACGGAGCTGGATGCGGTAGCGGCCCTGGCTGGCGATGGCGGAGACAACGCCCAGCGCCTCGCCCGCCTGCTCCAGGACAGGCCCCTGCTCGATGTGAACCTCGAGATAGCCGAGGACATTGGCGCGATTGTACGCCTCGGCCTCAAGATGCTGCGCGTCCGCGCCAAATTCGGCGAGGGCATCGCGCATGGTCATGCCGGAGGCATCGCGCATGTCGAGGACACTGGAGCCGACGCTGCCGGCGATCGTCGACGACGAGATCAGCGTCTTCGGATAGCGCACGCCCTCCTCGTCGCCGAAGGCCAGCACCTCGAGCTCGAACGGCAGAGCAATGCCGCGCGCCGCGAGTTCCTCGGCGGCGACGATGGCGATGATGACGCCCATGTTGCCGTCGTACTTGCCGCCATCGACGACCGTATCGATGTGCGAGCCGAGCAGCAGCCGCTTCCTGGCGTGCGGCCCGTCTCGTCCCGCGTTGCGCAGGCCGTGCATCGTACCGACGGCGTCCATGCGGACGGCAAGTCCCGCGCGGCGCATCCATTCGCCGACAAGCATGGCGGCGCGCTTGTGCTCCGGCGTCAGATAGAGGCGCGTGAGCCGCCCTTCGTCGGCGCTGATCGTCGCCAGCGCGTCGATCATGGCCTCGGCGCGTTCGCCGAGGCGGCGGGCATCGCTCATGCCGTCACCCGATCTTCCAGCCGGAAGCGGATGATGCGCGCGACCTGCTCCAGCGCCGTCCTGAACTCGACCTCCGGCTCGTTACCGATCCGCGCCGCGAATCCGGCGAGGATGGCGTGCTTCGTCGCGCCGCGGACCGCAAAGATGAACGGGATGCCATGGCGGTCGCGGTAACGCGTGTTCATTTCGGTGAAGTGGCGGAATTCGTCCGGGGTCAGTTTGTCGAGACCGGCGCCGGCCTGCTCCTTCTTCGAGGCATGCGTCAAGTCGCCGGCGACGGCCGCGCGTCCGGCTAGGTCGGGGTGGGCAAGAAGCAGCGCGCGCTGGCGCGCGTGGTCGGCGTGTTTCACCGCGTCGGCGAACGCCTTGACCATCGCGTCGCGCGTACCGAACGGCCGGCGGTCGGCGGCTTCGGCCGCCACCCACGGGGCGTGCTCGGCGACATCGCCGAAGGCGTCGACGAATTCGTCCTCGTCGAGCGCGTTCACGTCGTCCAGGGAGACAGGAAAATCGGCCATGTCCGCGGATTCTCTAAGCGGCTGGCCGCCGTTCTATCGGTTCGTGAGGAACGCGCCAAGCTGCCGCCGCTCGCCCGGCGTCATCCCGGTCTCGTTACCGAGCGGCATGGTGGTGCCGTTCACGGCCTGCACCATGATTTGCGTAGCATGCCGGCGGATCTCGTCGATGCTGGTGAGCACGACGCCCTTCGGCGGTTCGTCGAAGCCGGTATGCGTCGGATGGGCGGCGTGGCACATGACGCAGTGCTTGTCGACGATGGCGAGCGCCTGGGCATCCGTTACCGTAAGCCCCGCCATCGCGGGGTCGCTGCGTGGGGCTGACAGCCAGATGGCAAAGGCAAGGGCCACCGCCGCCACGGGCAGCGCCCAGCCGATTTTGCCGAATGGATCGCCGGCGTCGTGGCGGTTCAGGAAATGGCGCACCGAGGCGCCCACGACGATGATGAAGGCGACGACCAGCCATGGCTGCGAGTTGCTGGTCAGCATCGGATAGTGGTTGCTCACCATCATCAGCAGCACAGGCAGCGTCAGGTAGTTGTTGTGGACGCTGCGCTGCTTGCCGATTGCGCCGAGGCGCGGATCGGGCGCCTCGCCTGCAATCAACGAGGCGACGATCTTGCGCTGGTTCGGGATGATGATGCCGAACACGTTGAACGCCATGATCGTGCCGACGAAGGCGCCGACATGGATCAGCGCGCCGCGGCCGGAGAAGATGTGGGTGAAAATCCACGCGGCGGCGACAATTAGCACGAACACCGCGGCCGCGAGGACGAGCGTCGAGTTACCGATCGCCGATTTGCACAGCCGGTCGTAGATCAGCCAGCCAAGCGCCAGGCTGACGACCGAGAAGAATATCGCCTGGACCGGCAACATCGACAGCACCGACCTGTCGATCAGGAAAACATCGGCGTGCCAGTAGTACTGGAGGATGAGCAACCCGAAGCCGGTGACCCAGGTCAGGTAGGCCTCCCACTTGTACCAGACGAGATCGGGCGGCAGTTCCTTCGGCGCGACCAGATACTTCTCGACCTGGTAGAAGCCGCCGCCGTGGACCTCCCAGGCGGTACCGTAAACGCCCTCGCGCATGCCCTCGCGCTTGCGGAGCGAAAGATCGAGCGCGATGAAATAGAACGACGTGCCGATCCAGCCGATGCCCACCACCATGTGGGCCCAGCGGAAGATCAGGTTCAGCCACTCGACAGCGAAATCAGACATCGCCCCGCCTATCAGCAAGACGGGCGCGTCTCGGTGGAGACGCGCCCGCCAATCGTTTCAGACTGGGCCCGGGCCTATTGCGGAACCGGGTCGTCGAAGCCCTTTACGAACTTGTTGAGGCCGAGCAGCTCGCCGTCGGACACCGACTGCGAGACCGAACCGTCCTGCCAGGTGATCGGACCCTTGAACGGCACGAGCTCGCCCGACTTGATCTTGGCGATCGAGTCTTCGGCCATCTTCTTGACGTCGTCCGGCATGTTGGTCAGCGGGCCGACTTCGAGCAGGCCGTCCTTGAGGCCGAGCCACACCTGCTGCGACTTCCAGGTGCCGTCGAGCACCGCCTTCGTGCGATCGACGTAGAAGCCGGACCACGTGTCGATCAGCGACGCGAGGTGCGCCTTCGGGCCGAACGACGACATATCGGCGGCCTGTCCCATGCCGTACACGCCGGCCTTCTCGGCCGTCTGCATCGGGGCTGGCGAGTCGGTGTGCTGGACGATGATGTCGGCGCCCTGGTTGATCAGGGTGTTGGCGGCGTCAGCCTCCTTGCCCGGATCGAACCACGAACCGGTCGCGATGAACTTGATCTTGAAGTTCGGGTTGATCGACTGGGCGCCCAACATGAAGGCGTCCATGCCCATCACGACTTCCGGGATCCACACCGGCACGACGTAGCCGGCGAGGCCCTTCTTCGACATCTTCGCGGCAATCTGGCCCATCACGTAGCGGCCTTCGTACCAGCGCGTGTTGTAGGTGGAGACGTTCGGCGCGTCCTTGAAGCCTGTGGCGTGCTCGAACTTCACATCCGGAAATTCGGACGCGACCTTGATGGTGCCATCCATGAATCCGAACGAGGTGGTGAAGATCAGCTTGCAGCCGCTCTGCGCCAGCCCGCGGATCTGGCCTTCAGAGTCGGCCTCCGGCACGTTCTCGAGATACGTGGAGGCATCGACCTTGTCACCGAATTCCTGGGCGACGGCCTGCCGGCCGAGGTCGTGCTGCTGGCTGTAGCCGCCGTCGTTGTGCGGTCCGACGTAGACGAAGCAAACCTTCAGCGGATCCGCGGCGTTGGCGGCGCTCGCCGCCAGAACAAAGCCGCTCGCCAGTGCTGCGGCGGCTAACAATTTACGCATGTAGGATTCTCCTTGTTCTTCCCTACGAAATTCGACATTGCCCCATAAAGCAAGAAATGCGCCGGAAATCCCTCCCTATCGGTCGGGCACGAACGACTGCCCCAGACACGCCGGCGTATTGGACCTGAGCAGCATACGATTGCGCGAGATGATCACCAAGACCACCACTGTGACGAGGTAAGGCAGCAGGAACAGGAACTGGGAGGGGATATTCACCCCGTAGCCCTGCGCGTTGAACTGCAGGATGCCGACGGCTCCGAAAATCACCGCGCCAACCGCCACCCGATAGGGCAGCCAGGTGCCGAACACGACGAGTGCCAGCGCGATCCAGCCGCGACCGGCCGTCATGTTCGGGATCCACTGTGGCGTATACACGATGGACAGGTAGCCGCCGGCGAGCCCGGCGCACGCGCCGCCGAACAGCACCGCCAGGAAGCGGACGCGGATGACCGGATAGCCAAGCGCATGCGCCGAGCCGTGGTTGTCCCCGACGGCGCGCAGCACGAGGCCGGCACGCGTCCGGAACAGGAACCATGACACGGCGATCGTCAGTGCGATTGCGAGATAGACCAGCGGGTCCTCGCCGAAGATCAGTGGCCCGATGAGGGGAATGTCGCTTACGCCCGGGATCGCTATGCGGGACAGGCCCAGTCCCGGAACGCTGACGAAGCGATCGCCGATGAGGGCGGCGAGCCCCAAGCCCATGATCGTCAGCGCGAGCCCCGAGGCTACCTGATTGGTGACGAATATCAGCGTCGCGACCGCGAACACGCTCGCCATCGCCATCCCGGCGAGGATGGCGGCGATGAGGCCGACGGCCGGCACACCGCTGAGGTGCCCGGCGACAAACCCAACCACCGCCCCCACAACCATCATGCCCTCGACGCCGAGATTGAGGACGCCCGACCGCTCCGTCACGAGTTCACCCATCGCTGCCAGCAGCAACGGCATCGACGCAGTTACGATCGAAAGCAGGATGCCTGTGATTTCAGCCGTTTCCATGCGTGGCTCCCACGGTTGCGGCGTGTGGCGAGGACGCGCGGCGCACGAAACGGATGCGGTAGAAAATGAGTGTGTCTGTGATCAGCACCAGGAACATGAGCACGCCCTGGAACACGCTCGCGAACTGCGACGAGACATGAAATTTGATCTGCACCGCCTGCCCGCCAACCAACGAGAGTGCCAGCACGAACGCCGCGGCGATGATGCCCAGCGGATTCAGGCGGCCGAGGAAGGCGACGATGATCGCCGTGAAGCCGAAGCCCGGCGACACGGTGATCTTGAGCTGGCCGAGCGGACCCATGACCTCGCAGATACCGGCCAGTCCCGCCAGCGCGCCGGAGATGAGGAACGCGATCATCGTCATGCGATCGCGGCTGAAGCCCGCGAACGCACCGGCGCGCGGCGCCTGGCCAAGTACGCGGATCTGAAAGCCGGTCAGCATGCTGCGCAGCATGAACCATGCGGCGATCGCGATCAGGATGGCCAGGTAGAAGTTGAGCCGGAGCCCGAAGATGGTGGGGAGGACCTGGTCGGGGCTGAAGATGCGGCTGTTGGGGAAGTTGTGGCCGTTCGGGTCGCGCCACGGCGAGCGCGCCACCCAATCCAGCAGGTACTGGGCGATATAGACCAGCATCAGGCTGGTGAGAATCTCGTTCGTGCCGAAGCGCACCTTGAGCAGCGCCGGGATCGCGGCCCAGATCATGCCGCCGAGGATGCCCAGCAGGATCATCGCGATGATGACGAGTGGCCCGCCGGCGGTCGGAAAATACACGGCGATGGCCGAGCCGAATATTGCGCCGATCGCGAGCTGTCCCTCGGCGCCGATGTTCCAGGTGTTCGACAGGTAGCAGATGGCCAGGCCGACGGCGATGAGCAGCATCGGCGTCATCTTCACGATCAGGTCCTTGATCGACCAGAGCTGCGTCAGCGGCTGAACGAAGTAGGTGTAAAGCGCGTCGATCGGGTTCAGCCCGATCAGCGCGAAAATCACTCCACCGACGAGTATTGCCAGGCCGAGCGCGATCAGCGGCGAGGTGAGCGAGAGCAGCCGCGAGCGCTCCGGTCGGCGGATCAGTTCAATTGCCATGCGCCTCCCCGTCGTGGTGCTGGTGCGAGCCGCCCATCAGTAGGCCAATTTCCTCGCGCGTGATGCCGCGCGCGTCGTGGGCCGGCGACAGATGCCCCTTCGAGATGACGGCGATGCGATCGGAAATTTCGAGAATCTCATCGAGGTCCTGGCTGATGACCAGGACAGCCGAGCCGGAACGTGCGAGATCGATCAGGGCCTGGCGGATGGTCGCCGCAGCGCCCGCGTCGACGCCCCACGTCGGCTGGCAGACAACGAAGACGCCCGGCTTGCGGTCGAACTCGCGGCCGACGACGAACTTCTGGAGGTTGCCGCCGGAGAGCGAGCCGGCGTCGGGGTCGGGCGAACCCTTGCGCACGTCGAAGTCCCGTGTGACGCGAGCGACGATATCGCGGGCGCCGTTGAAGTTGACGATCATTGACTTCACCAGGCCCTCGCCGGTGCCGTGGCGGGTGAGCACCACGTTCTGCGACAGCGGCATCCGCGGAACCGCGCCGTGCCCCAGACGCTCCTCCGGCACAAATGCCGCATTCAGCTTGCGGCGGACGTTGACGTGACGGCGTCCGACCGGCGTGCCGTCGATGACGATGGCGTCTGGCCGGTTGGCGGCGCGCTCGCCCGACAGCGCATCGAACAGCTCGTCCTGCCCGTTACCGGCAACTCCGGCAATCGAGACGATCTCGCCGCCTTTTACTGCAAGCACGATATCGTGCAGCCCGACGGCGAACTGATGCGGCTTTGGCAGCGACAGGCCCTGCACCTGCAACCGGATCGGCGCATTGCCCGCGACGGCGGGTGGCGCCGACAGGTGCCGCACCTCGGCGCCCACCATCATCGCGGCAAGCTTCGCGGCGGTCTCCTTCTGCGGATCGCATTCGGCCACCACCTTGCCGTGGCGGAGGATCGTGGCGTGGTGGCAAATGGCGCGCACTTCCTCGAGACGATGCGAGATGTAGAGGATCGACACGCCCTCCGACGATAGCCGCTTCAGCACGACGAACAGGTCATCAGCCTCCTGCGGCGTCAGCACCGACGTCGGCTCGTCCATGATGATCAGCTCGGGCTCCTGAAGCAGGCAGCGCACGATCTCGACGCGCTGGCGCTCGCCGACGGAAAGATCGGCGACGCTGGAGTCCGGATTGAGCGGCAGGCCGTAGTCGACCGAAACAGAGGCGATCTTCTTCTTGAGGTCGGCGAGGCTGGTGTCGCTGGACAGCGCCAGGGCGATGTTCTCGGCCACCGTGAGCGCCTCGAACAGCGAGAAGTGCTGGAACACCATGCCGACGCCGAGCTTGCGGGCCGCCGCCGGGTTGGGAATGGTCACCGGCGCGCCCTTCCAGCGGATCTCACCCTCCGTCGGCTGAAGCGAGCCGTAGAGAATCTTCACCAGAGTCGATTTGCCGGCGCCGTTCTCACCGAGCAACGCATGGATCTCGCCAGGCTTGATGCTGAAGTTGACGTGATCGTTGGCGCGCAGCGTCGCGAAGTCCTTGGTGATGCCGATCGCCTCCAGCGTCGGCTCGCCGGGCAGCCGGTTGAATGTCGTCGATGTCCCCGCCCCCGCCTCCGCCATCTATGCCCTTCCCATCATAGGCATCTCGCCGGCTTTCAGCGCCTCGTCGCGCTCCAGCAATTCAACCACGGTCGTTGCCGCGATCACGGCCGGGAGCTTCGAGTGTATCGCCAATGCTCCGATCGGACAGACCATCTCCGCGACCCGTGCGCGCGCGATGCCAGCCTCGGTAAGCTGCCGCGTGAAGCGGGCACGCTTGGTCTTGGAGCCGATCACGCCGACGTAGGGAAACCGCGTCGATGCCAAGCCGACGGCGACGACCGCGAGGTCAAGCGGGTGGCTATGGGTCACCGCCAGCACGAACGTCCCGTCCGACGCCTTTGCCAGCACCTCGGCGGGGTCCTCGGCCTGCACGGTCGTGACGTTGGCGGGAACATACGCAGGGAAAGCATCGGGTCGCGGGTCAATCCATGTCACGCGAAATGGCAGCGGCGCCAGCGCCAGGACCAGTGCCCGCCCGACGTGCCCGGCGCCAAACAGATAGACCGGCCGGCGTTCGTCGCCGAAACCCTCGGTCAACACGCCGGCGGTGTATGCCGCCGCGCCCGGTGTCAGCGTCGGGTCGACGATCTCCCGCACGACGCCCTGGTCGGAGACGAGTCGGCCACGTGTGGTGATGTTGCCTGACGCCTCGCGCTCCGCCAGCGTGGCGATCTCGTCGCGGCGGTTGCGCTCGATCAGCTCCAGCACCAGCTCGACGTTGCCGCCGCAGCATTGCCCGAGTTCCGGCCCGAGCGCGAAGCCCCGCGTCTCGGCCTTTGGCGCGTTGGGGTTGGCGAGCGCAGCCTGCGCCATGGCGATCGCCTTCCATTCCAGCGTGCCGCCGCCGATGGTGCCGGTGAACGTGGCGTCGGGGTAGACGAGCATGCGCGCGCCGGCATCGCGCGGTGACGAGCCGCGCTTGGCGGCGATAGTGACCATTGCCAGGCGCCCGTGCCGGTCGATCCCGTCCAGCACCTGGCGCCAGGTGTTGGTCATGCCTCGGTCCCCACGGTGCCGGCCGGCCGGATGGCGCGCATGATCGCCTCCGGCGTTGCCGGCGCATCGAGGCGCGGGAATACCGCGGGCTTCAGGCTGCAGATCGCGTCGTTGATCGCGCAGAACACGGACAACGGCAGCATCAGCGGCGGCTCACCCACCGCTTTGGAGCGATAGATCGCTTCCTCGCGGTTGCCGCCGGACTCGAACAACGCCACGCGGAAGTCGGCCGGCACATCGGACGAAGTCGGAATCTTGTAGGTCGATGGCGCGTGCGTGCGCAGCCGCCCCGCGGAGTCCCAGACCAGTTCCTCGGTCGTCAGCCATCCCATCCCCTGGACGAAGCCGCCCTCGATCTGGCCGATGTCGACTGCCGGGTTCAGCGACTTGCCGACATCGTGCAGAATATCGACGCGGTTCACCCGCATCTCGCCGGTCATCGTGTCGACCACGACCTCGGAGCACGAGGCGCCATAGGCGAAGTAGTAGAACGGGCGGCCGCTCACTTTCTCGCGGTCCCACGTGATCTTCGGCGTCTTGTAATAACCGGCGGCCGAAAGCTGGATGCGGTTGACGTACGCCGCCGAGGCAAGTTCGCCGAGCGTCATGGTCTGGTTGCCGACGAGCACGTTGCCGTCGGCGAAGTCGACCCGCTCGCGCGTGACGTTCCATTTCTCCTCGATGAAGGCGTAGAGCCGGTCCTTGATCTGCCGGCACGCGTTCAGCGCGGCCTGCGCATTGAGGTCCGTGCCGGCCGAGGCTGCCGTCGGCGACGTGTTCGGAACCTTGGAGGTGTTGGTCGCGGTAATCTTCACCATGTCGAGCGGTACGCCGAATTCTTCGGCCACCACCTGCGCCACCTTGACGTAGAGCCCCTGCCCCATCTCGGTGCCGCCGTGGTTCAGGCTGATCGAGCCGTCGCGGTAGACGTGCACCAGCGCGCCGGCCTGGTTGAGATGGATGAGGGTGAACGAGATGCCGAACTTCACGGGCGTCAGCGCAATGCCCTTCTTCAGGATCGGGCTGGACGCGTTGAAGTCCGTAATCGCCTGCCGCCGCTCGCGATAGCTCGACGTCATCTCGAGGTCGGCGACCAGCTCGTGGAGGATATTGTCCTCCACCCGCATTCCGTACGGGGTGCGGTCGCGGCCGACGCCGCCATAGAAATTGGCCTTGCGCACATCCAGAGGATCGCGCCCCGTCACGTAGGCGATGTGGTCCATCATGCGCTCGGCGAACAGCATGCCTTGCGGGCCGCCGAAACCGCGGAACGCGGTGTTGGAGACCGTGTTGGTGCGCATGCGCCGCGTCGTGATTTTGCAGGCGGGGTAATAATACGAGTTGTCGGCGTGGAACATGGTGCGGTCGACGACGCCTAGCGACAGGTCTTCGCTGTGGCCGCAGCGCGCCGAGAGCGTCACGTCGACGGCGCGCAGCGCACCATCGCGCGATACACCCGCCGCGTAATCGACGCGGAAATCGTGCCGCTTGCCGGTCATGATCATGTCGTCGTCGCGGTCGAGGCGCAGCTTGCACGGATGGCCCGTCTTCCATGCGGCGAGCGCCGCCAGGCCGGCCCACTGCGATGCCTGGCTCTCCTTGCCGCCGAAGCCACCGCCCATGCGCCTGATTTCGACCTCCACGGCGCTGTCGTGAAGACCAAGGACATGGGCGACGACGTGCTGCACCTCTGTCGGGTGCTGCGTCGAGGAGTGCACCATCATGTCGCCGTCCTCGCCGGGGATGGCGAGCGCGACCTGCCCCTCGAGATAGAAGTGCTCCTGCCCGCCGATGCGGAACTCGCCGGTGATCTGGCGGGGCGCGCGGCTCATCTCCTCGGCCGGCTCGCTGCGCTCGAACGTATAGTCGGGCAGCACCTTGGCATCCGACACCAACGCATCGTCGACATCGATCAGCGGCATCGTGGGTGCCGTCGAGATGCGCGCCTTCTTCACGGCGCGCCGCGCCTGGTCGCGTGTGTCCGCCACGACCGCGAACAGCACCTGGCCGTAGAAGTTGATCTTGTCGGCGGCAATCAGCGGATCGTCACCGATGTCCTTGGGACTGACGTCGTTCTTCCCCGGGATATCGGCAGCGGTCAGCACCGTCACCACGCCCGGCGAAGCTTTGGTCGCCTCTAGGTCGAGCGATGTCACGCGGCCCGCGGCAATCGGGGCGTACCCCACCGCCACGTGCAATGTGCCGACCGGCTCGAGGATATCGTCGATATACATCGCCGTGCCGGTGACGTGTTTCACCGCGCTGTCGTGCGCGTAGGGCTGGCGCACGATGGTGAAGCGCTCGGCGCCCACCTGCACGGGCGGCTGAGCGGGCGTCAGGCCGGTGGTATCAGCCGGCATGGGCTTCGGCCTTCTCGCGCTGGCCAACGATGCGCGTACGCGTCGTCGCGGTGCCTGCCGCCTCGATCAGTGCCTTGCCGAGCAGCGAGTGCGCGGTCTCGATGCGGTAGCGGGCGCTGGCGCGATGATCGTCGAGCGGCTTGAAGTCGTCGCGGAGCGCCGCGAAGGCGCGGGCCCAGGCCTTGGAGTCGCGGAGCTGCTGGCCGGTGAGCGCGGCTTCCGCCGTTGCGGCGCGCTTCGGCACGCCTGCCATGCCGCCATACGCCAGCCGGCAGTCGGTGATGAGGCCATCCACGTTCACCGCAAAACGGAACGCGCCCATGACCGACGAGATGTCCTGGTCGAACCGCTTGGTGATCTTGTAGGCCCGGAAAATGTGGTTGGGGTCGAGATGCGGAACGGTGATCGCGGTGACCAGTTCGCCCGGCTCGCGCTTCTGCTTGCCGTACTCGATGTAGAATTCCTCGACCGGCATGGAGCGGACCTGGCGGCCCTTGCGCAGCTCCACCTTGGCGTCGAGCGCAATCAGCACCGGCGGCGTGTCGCCGATCGGCGAGCCGTTCGCGACATTGCCGCCCACAGTCCCGGACGCGCGCACCTGCTTGGAGCCGAGGCGGCGGAGCAACTCCGCGACGTCCGGATCGAGCTTTGCCAGATGCGCCTCGGCCTGCGCATAGGTTGCGCCGGCGCCGATGATCAGCTCGTGTCCGGTATCTTCGACGCTGTCGAAGCCCGCGACCTTGCCGACGTGGATCACCTTCGGGATGTCGCGGAGCTGCTTCGTGATCCACAGTCCGACGTCGGTGGCCCCCGCGACGATCACGGCATCAGGATGCTTCAGGTAAAGCGCCGCGAGCGAGTCCAGCGATGCGGGCGCGGCGAAGAAGGTTTCGTCGTCGCCGACGTAGACGTCCTCCCCGTCCTGGAGGAACTGGAGCACGCCGGTCATGTCGCCTGCGCCCGTGCGGAAGCGATCCTTGCGGGGCTCAGCACAGGCGGCGAGCGCTGCGTCGACGATCGGCCGGTAGCCGGTGCAGCGGCAGAGATTGCCCGCGATGGCTGTATTGATCTCCTCGCGGCTCACGGGGCCGTCGGTGCCCTGATAGAGCGAGAAGATCGACATGATGAACCCGGGCGTGCAGAAGCCACACTGGGAAGCGTGGTTCTCGACCATCGCCAGCTGGATCGGGTGCAGAGTGCCGCCCGCCTGCACGAGGTCCTCGACGGTGACCACCTCGGTGCCATCGACTTGCCCCAGCAACTGGATGCACGCGTTGATCGGCTCGTAGACCAGCTTGCCGCCGCGCAGCCGCCCGAGCGCGATCGTGCACGCGCCACAGTCGCCCTCTCCGCATCCTTCCTTGGTGCCCGTCGAGCCCTCGTTCTCGCGGAGATAGTCGAGCAGCATCATCGTCGGCGGTACGTCGACCAGCTCGACCAGTCGGCCGCGGCGAATGAAGCGGATTGTCGGACGCATCGCGTTCAGCTGCCCCGGTAGGTCGAGTAGCCGTACGGCGAGAGCAGCAGCGGCACGTGATAGTGGTCAGCCGGCGCCGCGATGCCGAAGCGGATCGGCACCACGTCGAGGAACGCGGGGTCGGGGACCTTGCTGCCCGATTTCCGCAGGTAGTCGCCGGCATGGAAGCGGAGCTCGTATACGCCCGCCGCAAACGCCTCGCCCTCGAGCAGCGGACGGTCGACGCGCCCGTCCGCATTGGTGGTGGCGACGGTGACGCGCTCGGCGCTCTGTCCGATGCGAAACAATTCGATGGTCACCCCCGCCGCCGGCTTGCCGGAAGCGGTGTCCAGAACATGCGTCGTCAGGCGTCCCATGCAGCCTTCATTTCCATGCGCGCGCGTCCCGCCGGTTCTCCTCGGCAGCGCCGCCGCGTCGCGCATTTCAGCAGAACCCAAGCAGCCACAATGGATTATGCCTATTTCCTGTTCAACGCTATTTTTCGGCACATACGGCCGCAGATTTGGGCACGGGCGCTGGGGATAAGTGGCGATACCTGGAGCCAAACCTACGGCAGCAGCACCGTCGAGCCCGTCGTCCGCTTCCCCTCCAGCGCACGGTGCGCTTCGACCGCGTCCTTCAGTGGGAATGTCTGCCCGATGGTCACCTTCACGGTCCCGGCCGCGATGACCCCGAACAGAGCCTGGGCGGCCTCCTCCAGGTCAGCGCGCTTGGCGAAATAGTGCGCCGTCGTCGGCCGCGTAGCGAACAGTGAGCCCTTCTGCATCAGCAACAGTGGCGGAAAGGCCGGCACCGGGCCCGAGGCGTTGCCGAACGTGACCCACATCCCCAGGGGCCGGATGCAATCCAGCGTCGCGGGGAATGTGTCGGCACCGACGGAGTCGTAGGCGACATCGACACCGACGCCGCCGGTGATCTCCTTGACGCGCGCGACGTAATCCTCGGTGCGATAGTTGAGCACGTGGTCGCAGCCGTTCGCCTTCGCGAGCGCCGCCTTATCGTCGCTCCCCACGGTCCCTATGACGGTAGCGCCCAGGGCCCTGGCCCACTGCACGCCGATCTGGCCAACGCCGCCGGCAGCAGCATGCCAGAGCAGCGTCGTGCCTCGTCCGACCTTGAAGGTACGGTGGAGCAGGTAATACGCGGTGACGCCCTTGAGGAATGCCGCGGCGGCGACCCGGTCGTCCACTCCGGCGGGAACGTGGGCGAGTTTCTCCGCCGGTATCGTCCGCCAATCGGCATACGCGCCGACAGCGCCCTGATATGCCACCCGGTCGCCGGGCTTCACCACGGTCACGCCCGGCCCGACCGCCTCGACGACGCCGACGCCCTCGTTCCCCATGACCGCGGGCAGCGCCAGCTTGTAGAGACCGCTCCGCTGGTACGTGTCGATGAAGTTCAGCCCGATCGCGGTCTGGCGAAGAAGCGCTTCGCCCGGTCCGGGCGTGGGCCTCGGCACCTCGGCCAACTCCAGAACCTCGGGCCCGCCAATGCGGGAAATGCGAATGACATATGCCATGGCGTCCGTGACTCTTCGCCGCTAACCATCTGCCGATCTTGCCAAATCACCGGCACCGCCGCATTCCTAGGCCTCTCTGTCCGCGGGCTGCAAGGCGCATGTCGCACACCGCTGAGGCCCCTCGCCCGATCGCTCCGGCCGATCTTTTGACGCCGAAGCTGATCAGCACCTTCCGCGAGGGCTACACCATCGCCGATCTCGGCCGCGATTTCATCGCGGGCCTGACCGTGGCGGTCGTCGCGTTGCCGCTGTCCATGGCGATCGGCATCGCTTCCGGCGCCACGCCCGCGCACGGGCTGGTGACTGCCATCGTCGCGGGCTTCCTGATCTCGGCGCTCGGCGGCAGTCGTTTCCAGATCGGCGGACCGACGGCGGCGTTCATTGTCGTCGTCTTCAACACGATCGACCGCCATGGTTACGAGGGGCTGCTGCTCGCGACGCTGATTGCCGGTGCGATCCTCATCGTCGTCGGTGCGCTGAGGCTCGGCACCTTCATCAAGTACATCCCGTACCCGGTCGTCACTGGGTTCACGGCCGGGATCGCCGTCTCCATCTTCGTCTCGCAGATCAAGGACCTGCTCGGCCTCAACGTGTCGCTGCCCGGCGACTTCATCCCCAAGATCGCCGCGCTCGGCACAGCGCTGCCCCAGACCAACCTGGCGGCTGTCGCGGTAGCGTTAGCCTCGCTCGCGATCATCGTGGCGCTCCGCATCGCGCGGCCGAAGTGGCCGGGCTTCCTGATCGCTCTGATCATCGGCGGTGGCGCCGCCATCGCGCTGGGACTCGACGTCCCCACCATCGGCTCCGCCTTTGGTGGCATCCCGCGGAGCTTGCCGGCGCCCACGCTGCCGCCCATGGACATCGCCAAGGTGCGCGAGGTGCTGCCCGATGCCGTCACCATCGCGCTGCTTGCCGGCATCGAGTCGCTGCTCTCCGCCGTCGTCGCCGACGGCATGACTGGCCGCCGCCATCGCTCCAACGTGGAGCTGATTGCGCAGGGGGTCGCCAATGTCGCCTCGTCTCTATTTGCCGGTCTGCCCGCGACGGGCGCCATCGCCCGCACGGCGACTAACATCCGCGCCGGCGCCAGGTCGCCCATCTCGGGAATGTTGCACGCCGCCTTCCTGCTGATCGTCGTTCTGGTCGCGGCGCCCGTCCTGTCCTACGTGCCGCTCGCCGCGCTTGCTGCGATCCTCACCTTTGTCGCGTGGAACATCGGCGAGTTCGGCCACATCCGCACGATCATGATCAACGCCTCGTGGGGCGATCGCGTCGTGCTGCTGGTGACATTTTTCCTGACTGTGCTGGTCGATCTCACCGTCGCGATCGAGGCAGGCGTAGCGCTTGCGGCGCTGATGTTCATGCACCGCATGGCGAACTCGGTCGAGATAGAAGAGCGAAAGCTCGCAGGCGACGATTCCGCCGCGGCGGCGCAAGGCGTCATTGTCTACCGCATCACCGGACCGTTCTTCTTCGGCGCCACACAGAAGCTGGCCAGCGTCCTCGATCGCATCGGCGAGGCCCCGCGCGCGTACGTACTGGACCTCGGGGCGGTGCCACTTGTCGATTCAACCGCCGTTGCCATGCTGGAGTCGTTCGTTGCCAGGGCGGAGAGCCGCAAGACCGATGTCATCTTCGCCGCGGCCGCCCCGGCGGTGCGCAAAACGCTGGCGAAATTCGGCATCGCGCCACCGCACGTGCGCTTCGCCGACAGCGTGGATGCGGCGCTGACGGGCACGGGCTAGGCGCGCACATCCGCTCGTAGCACCCTGCCCGACACGGGTTGTATTCTCCCGGTCCTGCCGCTAGGCAGGCAACCCCATGCGCAACGCCCTCACCGTCATCCTCATCGCGGTCACGATCGACGCCATTGGCATCGGCCTGATCTTCCCGATCTTGCCCAGCCTGATCGCTGACGTCGCCCATTCGCCGCACATCGCCACCATCTACGGCGTCTTGCTCGCGCTCTATGCGCTCATGCAGTTCATCTTCTCGCCGGTGCTGGGCATCCTGTCGGATCGCTATGGCCGCCGGCCGGTGCTGCTCGTGTCGCTCGCCGGTGCTGCGGTCGACTACCTGATCATGGCGTTCGCACCGGCGCTATGGTTCCTGTTCATCGGCCGCGCCATCGCGGGCATCACGAGCGCCAACTTCGCGGTCGCGACCGCCTACCTGGCCGACATCACGCCGGAGGCCGAGCGTCCGCGCCGCTTCGGCTACCTCCACGCCTGCTTCGGCATCGGCTTCATCCTCGGCCCGGCGATCGGCGGAGCGCTCGGCGACAACTGGATACGCGCGCCATTTCTCGCGGCGGCGCTGCTCAACGCGGTGAACTTCAGCCTGGCACTCTTCGTGCTGCCGGAATCGCGCCCGGGGCAGCCGACCCCTTTCAGGCTTGCCGCCCTCAATCCGTTCGGCTCGATCAGCTGGGCCATGGGCATCGCCGCGCTGATGCCGCTGATGGCGCTCTACTTCCTGTTCAACCTGATCGGTCAGGTCTACGGCACGACCTGGGCCCTCTACGGCGCCGACGCCTTTGGTTGGAACACGTTGATGATCGGCCTGTCGCTCGCGGGCTTCGGCGTCTTTCACGCTGGCGCCCAGGCCGTCCTCACCGGCCCGGTCTCGACGCGGCTCGGTCCGCGCCTTTCGCTGGTCGCCGGCATGGCCTGCGAGACCGCCGGGCTGATCCTGCTGGCGTTCGCGACGCAGGGCTGGATGGTGTTCGTTCTTCTGCCGCTGTTCGCGCTCGGCGGTATCGGCATGCCGGCCCTCCAGTCGGTGCTCACCGCCACGGTCGACGCCGACAAGCAGGGCCAGCTGCAGGGCGTCCTCGCCAGCATCCTCAGCCTCGCCTCGATCGTCGGGCCGCTGGTCTTCTCGTGGTTCTATTTCTGGTCGGCGCCGCACTGGGCCGGAGCGATCTGGCTATTCGCCGCGGCGATCTACATCGCCACGCTGCCGCTGATCCTCAAGACGCCGCGCGTCTACGCAGCGAGCCCCCAAACAGCGCACTGAGAATCATCAGCGGCAGGATCGCCGCGAAACCCCATCGCAGTCCCGCGCCCTGGGCGACAAATCCGACCAGCGGCGGTCCCACGATCGAGCCGATATAGGCGATCAGGGCGAGCGCCGCGACGTTGACGGCGGGCGCGCGGTCGCCCAGCCCCGCGGCCGCAGTGACCGCCAGCGGGAAGCCGATCGAGACACCGATGCCGAGCGCGCCAAAGCCGATGGTCGCGACGACGATATTGTTGGCGGTGAGCAGCACCAGCACGCCGATCACCGCCGTTGCGGCACAGAACCGGCCGAGCGCGACCGGCCCGAAGCGGTCCGTCAGGTAGTCGCCCGAGAGCCGCCCGATGGCCATGAACAGCGAGAACGAGCCGAACGCGATCGCGGCGACGCCGGGCGGCGTGCCGATCACCTCGCGCAGGTAGACCGCGCCCCAGTTGCGCGTCGTCAACTCGGCAAGCAGGACGCCGAACGTGAAGATGCACAGCCCGATCATTGCCTTCGACGGCAGGCTTACCACCGGCGCGCGCGTCGTCGCCGCCTGCCGTTCGACCTGCGGCAGGGCCGAGGCGATCAAAAGCCCGAGCGGCAGGAAAAGAAGCCCGGTGACCAGCAGGTGCCAGCGCGTGTCGATACCGAATTGGGCGAACTGGAATCCCATGACCGCGCCCAGCATCGAGCCGAGGCTCCAGAAGCCGTGGCAGGTCGCCATGATGCGGCGCCCGAGTTCGTTCTGGATGCGCGCCACCTCGACGTTGGTGGCGATGTCGATCATCACGTAGCTGCCGCCCATCAGGAACAGTACCGCGGTGAGGCTCGGGACATTCCACGCCCAACCCGGCAGGAACTGGCAGAGCGTGAAGATGCAGAACCCGATCAGGATCGCGCCCCGTGCCGACAGCCTCTCGATAAGCCGCGCCACGATCATAGTGCCGAAGAAGCCGCCGACCGGCATCCCGAGCATCGCGACGGCCAGATCGGCGGGGCCGATGCCGAGGTGATGCTGGATATCGGGGATGCGCGGATAGAAGTTATTCACCTCCGCCGACTGGATGAAAAACGTCAGCATCGCCAGCCGCGCGGGAGTGAGAAGCTTGCTCACGCGGGCGGCGTCTCGCGCCTGGCGCGGTTGCGGCGCGCGATGATGTTCAGCACCTCTACGCCCGTCGAGAACGCCATCGCCGCGTAGAGATAGCCGCGCGGGATGTGGAAGCCGAGGCCGTCGGCGACCAGTGAGAAACCGATCATCAGCAGGAAGGCCAGCGCCAGCATGCGCGTCGTCGGATGGCGATGAATGAACGCCGCGATCGTGCCGGAGGCCGCATACATCACCGCGACGGCGAGAATGACCGCGACGATCATCACCGAGACATGCTCGGCAATACCGATCGCCGTAATAATGGAGTCGATAGAGAACACTACGTCGATGACGACGATCTGCGCGATGATCGTGCCGAAAGCCGCGCGCGCGACATTGCCGAGGTTCGCCTCCTCTTCGCCCTTCGCCTCGACGTCGCGGTGAATCTCCTGCGTCGCCTTGAACAGCAGGAAGCCGCCGCCAGCGAGCAGGATCAGGTCGCGGACCGAGAAGCCGTGACCACCGATCTCGAACAGCGGCTTGGACAGTCCGATCAGTGCGAACAGCACCGACAGCAGCGCGATGCGGAAGATGAGCGCCAGCGCCAGACCGATCTGGCGGGCGCGCTGCGCCTGTTCGGGCGGCAGTTTGCCGACGACGACGGAAATGAAGACGATGTTGTCGATGCCGAGAACGATCTCGAGCACCGTGAGGGTGACAAGGCTGGCGAGGATTGTCGGATCGGTGATCCAGGCAATGATGTCCAAGGCTCGGTCTCCGTCAGGTGGCCGGGCGTGTGGCCTGCAGGTACGCCCCGATCACCGCGAAGTAGGCATTGGCCAGCGCGAATGCCACCACGATCCATGTCGCCGGCTGCAAATTGGCCCACAGACAGGCGAGGCCGAGCGCCGCCCATACTGCCGCCATCGCGAGCGTCAGCGGACGGAGGCGCCTGACGCGGACGGGATGGACGAATTCCACCCCCGTGAAGGTAAGCACCGCACAGACGGCGAGGATCAACAACGTAATCCACTCCGGCCAGCGATAGATCATCAACTGGAAGATGACGACATTCCACACCGCCGGGAACCCGCGGAACGCGGCGTCTGGCGTTTTCATGCGCGTGTCGGCGAAATAGAGCGCGCCGACGACCGCCACGACGATGCCGGCGATCAGCCCCGCCGGTTGTGAGACAAGGTCACTGCGCACGAGGATGATCGCAGGTACCAGCACGTATGTCGCGTAGTCGATGACGAAATCGAGCAGCGCGCCGTCGAACCACGGCACACGTTCGATCACCTGCCGGCGACGCGCCAGCGGTCCATCCAGACCGTCAACGATCAACGCAATGCCCAGCCAGAAGAACGCGAGCTGCCACTGGTTGTCGGCGGCGGCGAGCGCGGCAGCGAGCGCCAGCGCGGCGCCGCTTGCGGTCAGCAGGTGCACCGCCCAAACGTCCCAGTTCTTCATTGGTTCGCGCCGTCCCCGAGGCCTCCCAGACGGCCCGCATCTGCTTTCGCTTATCTCCCCCCGGCTGGCAAGGGTTTGGCGGCCGGCCGGCCAAGTTCAGCACGGCTTTCCTTGCTGTATAGTGCCGCCGGCCCTACCTGTCGGCAAAAGGCCAAGGGAATCAGTATCATGCAAAACTTCGCGCCGCTTTCGGCGACCATCGGCGGGCTTCTCATCGGGCTGTCCGCCACCATCCTCTGGGTGTTCAACGGACGCACCGCGGGCATCTCGAACATCGCGGGCGGGATCTACCCCATTCAGCGCGGCGACGAACTCTGGCGATTCGTGTTCCTGATCGCCCTCCCGATCGGCGCCTGGCTCGGTTTCCAGTTCGCGCCGTCGATCTTCGCCGATGTGCCGAAGACGCTGCCGCAGATCACGCTGACTCCCGTCTGGCTGGTCGCGACCGGTCTTATCGTCGGCGTCGGCACGCGCGTCGGCCGCGGCTGCACCTCCGGCCACGGCATCTGTGGGCTGTCGCGCCTTTCGGTCCGCTCCTTCGTCGCGGTCGCCATCTTCATGGCCACCGCCATCATTGCCGTCTTCATCACGAGGCACGTCGTCTGATGAATCGCACCCTCACCGGCCTCGTCACCGCCGCGGTCAGCGGCGTCCTGTTCGGCTTCGGCCTGTCGGTCGCGCGCATGACCGATCCGAACAAGATCTGGAACTTCCTCGACTTTGCCGCGATCCCGAACGGTGGTTGGGATCCGAGCCTGATCTTCGTCATGGTCGGCGGCATTCTCGTCGGCCTTGTCGGCATGCGGCTCGATCGCATCCTGCGGCTCAAGCAGCCGATCGCCGCCCCTGCTTTCATCAAGACGACGCGCACCAAGGTCGATGCGCAACTCGTTACCGGCGCCGCCATCTTCGGCATCGGCTGGGGCCTCTCCGGCTTCTGCCCCGGCCCGTCGATCGCCGACCTGGGTCTTGTCCCGCAGGATGTGTGGTTGTTCGTCGTGGCGATGTTCGGTGGCTCGTGGATCGCAGGGCAGTTCCTCGATAGCTCGGCCGCGCGCCATCCCACCACGACCGCGAACGCGCCGGCACAATGACAGCGGCCAGCATCGCCGTCGTTGGCGCTGGTCCCGTGGGACTGGCGGCGGCAGCATTACTTGCCGACGGCGGTCACGACGTCGCCCTCGTCGCGCCAGCGGCACCGGCCGACAGGCGCACGTCGGCGCTGCTGGCCGGCTCGGTTGCGCTGCTCACGCGCCTTGGCGTGTGGCCCGATCTCGCCGAAGATGCGGCGCCGCTCCGCACGATGCGCATCGTTGATGGCACCCGCCGCCTCATCCGCGCGCCGGAGGTTGCGTTCGAGGCGAGCGAGATCGGCCTCGACGCGTTCGGCTACAACGTCGCCAACAAGGCGCTCGTCGCCGCGCTGGAGCGCGGCGTCGCCGCCCGCAACATCCGACGCATTGATGCGCTGGCCGAGAGCGCCGCGCTGAACGAGGGCAGCGTCGTCGTTTCCCTCGCGTCGGGCGAGCAGGTGGTCGCTCGCCTGGTCGTCGCTGCGGATGGCCGCCGTTCGAAGCTCCGCGACGCCGCGGGCATCACGACGACGGAGTGGCGCTACGCGCAGGCCGCACTGGTCTGCGACTTCGCCCATACGCTGCCGCACCGCGATACGTCGACCGAGTTCCACACCGAGCACGGGCCGTTCACGCTCGTGCCGCTGCCGGGCAACCGCTCCAGTCTGGTGTGGGTCGATACGCCCGAACAATCGCAGCGCCGGCTCGCCCTGCCTGACGATGCGCTCGCCTCCGAGATTGAGCGGCGTTCGGCGTCGATTCTGGGCAAGGTCACCGTCGAGGGCGGCCGTCAGGTGTTCCCGCTTTCAGGCCTCAGCGTGCGCAGCTTTGCCGCGAACCGCATCGCGCTTGTCGGCGAGGCGGCGCATGTGTTCCCGCCGATCGGGGCGCAGGGCCTGAACCTCGGCTACCGCGATGTCGCCGCGCTCGGCGATGTGATTGCCGACCCCACCGGAGATCCGGGCGCGCCCGATCGCCTCGCGGCCTATGATGGCGCTCGCCGCGTCGATGTGATGTCGCGCACCGCCGCTGTCGACACCGTCAACCGCACGCTGCTGTCGGACTTCCTCCCGGCAAGTGCGCTGCGCGGACTTGGCCTGTTCCTGGTCGATCGCGTGCCGCGGCTCCGCCGCTTTGCGATGCGTCAGGGCCTCGCCGCCCTCTAGCGAAACGGATCGCCGGGCAGCAGGCCCTGCACGACCAGCACGACCGCGACCGTGAGTGTGACGACCGCGGCAAGCGAGCCGATCAGCACCGAGACTGAAGCGTGTGCCGCGTAGATGCGGTATCGGCCGGCGATGCCGACGACGCCAACTGAAGGTGGCAGCGCGGCAATCAGAATCGCGGCGCTCATCCACAGCGGGTCGAAGCCGCCCACCCAGGACAGGAGCAGGTACACGATCAGCGGATGGGCGATGAGCTTCACCGCGACGATCAGAGGCTGCTCAAGCCGGATCGGGCCGAATGCACGCGTCGCGAGATTTGCGCCGAGGAGGAACAGCGCCCCCGGCGCCGCGGCATTGCCTATAAACGCCAGCGTTGAGTCGATGGGCACCGGCATGCGAAGCCCGAAGGCCGCCGCGAGGAACGCCAGCAGAGTCGCGACGATCACCGGGTTGAGCAGTACCTGGCGCGCAATGTCGATGCCGAGGTGGCGAAGGTCGGTCCGCGTGGTGCCGCCGAGCGCCATCATCAACGGCGTCACGATCAGCAGCAGAGCGGTGTCGAACGAGTAGATCAGCGCCACAGGCGCCGCTGCCACAGTGCCGAGCGCGGCGATGACCAGCGCCGGTGCAAGGTACGCCGTGTTGGAGAACGAGCCGACCAGCCCCTCGATGGTCGCCTCCGGAACGTTGCCGCCGTTGACGAGCGCGCCGATCGAGAAGGCGATGGCGAAGGCGCAATACGTCGCGAAAGTCGTCGTCGCAACGAACGCCCATCCTCCCGCGAGCGGCGGCGCCGTGGTGATCAAATGGAAGAACAGGGCCGGCAGGGCGACGGAGAAAACGAAAAACTCCAGAGCCTCGAGCCCACCGCTTACCAGCCGCGCGCGGCCGGCGCCGTAGCCCAGCGCCACGACCCCGAAAAAAGGCACCAGCAGCGTCAGCAGTCCGATCATTCCGTACCCGACATGTGCGCCTGTCCCGCCGGCGTCGCTCGCGCGAATCGCTCCCCGCGCCGGCGGCATCATGCCCCCCACTTCCGCTGCGGCGTAGCAGTTTGCTGTAATTTGCGGGCGCGGTTTGACATCGCGTCGTCAACATGGCCTTAAGGCGGCGAGCGGCCCGGCGCAGGGCCGGCTGGGGTTCAGTAGATGACGCAGGCGCGCACGGCGAAGTTCGCCATCGGTCAGATCGTCCGCCACCGGGTGTTCCCGTTCCGCGGCGTCGTGTTCGATGTCGATCCGATCTTCGACAACACGGAAGAGTGGTGGCTGGCGATCCCGGAGGACGTGCGTCCTTCCAAGGATCAGCCCTACTATCACCTGTTCGCCGAGAACGCGGAGAGCGAATATATCGCCTACGTCTCCGAGCAGAACCTGCTGCCCGACGAATCCGGCGAGCCTCTCCGCCATCCGCAGATCAGCGAATTCTTCGACGGCCGTGACGGCGACCTGTATGTCGCGCGCGATCGCGGATTGAACTGACGGAAAGAAAAAGCGCGGGCCTCGCGACCCGCGCCTCTATCTCCAATCGCCTGACGCTAGTTCGCCGGTGCGCCGCTTTCCTGGCGCTGCTTGTCGATCATGCGCTGGGCGGCTGCCTTGGCGGCATCCTGGAACTGCTTGCTCTTCTCGACCTGCTGGGCGCGTAGCGCGACCGGATCGATGCCCTCGCCGTCGAACGACTTGGCGAAGCCCGAGAGGGACATCTTGATCGGAAGCTGCTGGTTGTTGCCGTTGGTCACGACCAGCGCCAGCTCGTTGCCTTTGCGCAGGGCGCCGATGAAATCGTCACCGACCTCGGCCGAAATGAAGCAGCCCGGGGGCAGATCCTGGAGCGGCGGGTTGCACTGCATGAACTGCGCGGTGGCCTTCGCCTGGCCATCGACGGCGAGCACGACGCCCGCCGGAATGATGAAGCCCAACGGCACGAAGCCGCCGATGCCGTATTTGCCCTTGTCGGCCTTCGGCTGAATGCCCAGCGAAGCGCGCACCGAACCGTCCTGGTTCAGCCACAGCTCCTGCGAGGTATTGCAGATCTGCGTCTTGCCGTCCGGACCGGTGCCGCACGTCTTAGTCCACGGCGTGTTGTCGCCTGCGGCAGGCGCGGGAGCCGCAGCCGCCGCTGCTGGTGCAGCATCCTCGGCCATCGCCGCGCTGCTCACCAGAAGCGCCAGACCGGCGGCGACGGGTGCGAGCCGGCGCAGCGCCGAGCCAATTTCAAAATATGCCATCGAGCGTCATCCCCACATGGTGCCAGCCGCCTGCCGCGGCTTTGGCAAAACTACCGTCTGCCCTGTTCCGGGCCGACGCACCGCGCGCGCCCCGCATTGCCCGCGCTTTGGCCGTCAAATACGGCGGCACGGTGGCCGCTGCGAAGGCATCATTAGCCCGGAGGCCCTTCGATTTCCAGCGCTTCCGGTGCGCTTCGTCACGCGCCCCCTGCGGCAAACCGTGTGCTAGGTTAATCCAGCGATTTTTCCGCGCTGCCGTCCAGGTATGGGGAAGCTGAACCATCATGACAGCGATGATTCTTTCGATTGCGCTCCGCCGGCCGCTTGCCGCTGCCATAGCAGCGACGCTAGGGCTCGGCCTCGTGCCGCAGATCGCGTCCGCCGAACCGTCGAACGGCATCGCCATCATCGGCGATCCGGCGCTGTCCGCGAACTTCGATCACCTGCCCTACGTCAATCCCGACGCCCCCAAGGGCGGCAAGCTCACTTACGGCGTGGTTGGTACATTCGACTCCCTCAACCCGATGATCGTGCAGGGCGGCACCACGTCGGCGCGCGGGCTCCAGGACCCCGTATTCGGCAACCTCGTCTACGAGCCGCTGCTTTATCGCAGCGCCGACGAGCCCTACACGCTCTACGGCCTGATCGCGGAAAAGGTGGAAACGCCGCCCGACCGCAGCTGGGTCGAGTTCACGATCAACCCGAAGGCGAAATTCTCCGACGGCGTGCCGGTCACCGTCGATGACGTCATCTTCACGATGGAGCTGCTGCGCGATCATGGCAACCCCAACTTCAAGGCGCGCTACTCCAAGATCGACAGCGTCGATCGCGTCGGCCAGTACGGCGTGCGCTTCAACATCGCCAAGGCCAAAGACCGCGAGCTTCCACTGCTGCTGGGTCTGATGCCGGTGCTGCCCAAGCATGCGATCAACGTCGACACCTTCGAGAAGTCGACGCTGACGCCGATCATCGGCACGGGCCCGTACATTCTCAGCGAAGTCCACGCGCCGGACTACACGATCTACAAGCGCAATCCGGACTATTGGGCGAAGGACCTGCCGATCAAGCGCGGCTTCGACAACTACGACGAGATCCGCATCGACTACTACCGCGACGCCAACACCATGTTCGAGGCGTTCAAAAAGGGCCTCTACGACATCCAGCCGGAAGGCGATCCTTCGCAGTGGAACAGCGCTTACGACTTCCCCGCCGTCACCGATGGCAAGGTCATCAAGGAAGTGTTCAAGACCGAGACGCCGAAGGGCATGTCGGGCTTCGCCTTCAACACACGGCGTCCGATCTTCGCCGACGTGCGCGTACGCCGTGCGCTCGCTGAGCTGCTCGACTTCGACTGGATCAACAAGAACCTCTACTTCGGCGCCTTCGTGCGCGCCAACGGCTTCTACAACGACTCCGAGTTGTCTTCGGTTGGCGTGCCGGCGAACGACAAGGAGAAGGCGCTACTGGCGCCCTTCCCCAACGCCGTCGCGCCTGACGTCATGGACGGCACCTACCGCGCCGTGAACGCCAATGTTGCCGGCGGCGATCGCGACATCCTGCGCAAGGTGGTCGACGAGCTGAAGGCAGCCGGCTGGGAGCTCAAGGGCAACCAGATGGTCAACGCACAGGGCCAGCCCTTCGCCTTCGAGATTCTCGTCACCAACAAGGAAGACGAGCGCCTCGGTCTCGCCTACCAGCGCGTGCTGGAGCGCATCGGCATCACCGCCACCATCCGCACGGTGGATTCCACCCAGTACCAGCTCCGCCGCAAGACGTTCGACTTCGACATGGTACGCAATACCTGGAGCGCGTCGCTGTCGCCGGGCAACGAGCAGATCAACCGCTGGAGTCCGTCGGTGGCGAACACCGAGGGATCGTTCAACTATCCCGGCGCTAAGGAACCGGCGATCGATGCCCTGATCCAGGCGATGGTCTCCGCGCCGACGCGGGAGGACTACGTCGCCGCGGTGCGCGCCTTTGACCGCGTGCTCATCTCCGGCTTCTACACCGTGCCGCTGTTCTACCTGCCGGAGCAGTGGATCGCCCGCTGGGACCGCATCCAGCGGCCGGACAAGACACCGCTGATGGGCCCCGTACTTTCCACATGGTGGGCGAAGCCGGCCAACTGACCTATATGGCCGCCGCATGACACAGCCCGTCTCCATCGACGTCGTCTCCGACGTTGTCTGTCCTTGGTGCTACCTCGGCAAGGCACGACTTGAGCACGCCATTGCCGCGCTCCCCGATCTTGCCGTCACGGTACGCTGGCGGCCATACCAGCTCGACCCGACCGTGCCGCCGGAGGGCATGGACCGCGCCGAATACATCGCGAAGAAATTCGGCAGCCTCGATGCGCTCGATGACGCCCACAAGCGGCTGGCCGACATGGGCGAGGCGGAAGGCATCCACTACGCCTTCGACAGGATCACCCGCTCGCCCAACACCATCAATGCGCACCGCCTTGTGCGCTTCGCGGGCGAGGCCGGCAACAAGTCCGACGTAGTCACACGCCTGTTCGCAGCGAACTTTACCGAAGGGCGCGACGTCGGCAACCTCGAGACACTGGCCGACATCGCCGGCGAGGCTGGCATGGATCGTGTCGCCACCCTCGCCCGTCTCCAGGGCGACGAGGGGCGCGCCGAGGTGCTGGCCGAGATCCAGGACGCCTACCGCATCGGCGTCAGCGGCGTACCGACCTTCATCCTCGCGCAACGCTACGGCGTTGTCGGCGCGCAGTCGGTCGAGACGCTGACCGACGCGATAAGGCAGGTCGCGGCGAAGGCGGCTTAGGGCACGTCTTGCTCACAGAACCTGCTCCGCCTCTCCCATAGGGAGAGGGCTTCCGAACTTAGCGAGCGAAGCGAGCTTAGTGAGGAAGGGTGAGGGGTTCGGCCTCTCCGGATAGACCTATAACCCCTCACCCCATTCGCCTAACTTCGCTTCGCTCAGTAAGGCTCTTGGCCCTCTCCCTATGGGATAGGCGGCGCTCATCCTGGAACGTGGCGCGTCGCTACGCGATATCCGCGAGCCGCTGCTCCGGCCCATGCAGCCGCGGATCAAACACTGCGACGCGGTTTCGCCCACCCGCCTTGGCGGCATAGCACGCCGTGTCCGCCTGGTTGACCAGCTCGGTCAGGTGCGGCGAGCGCGCGGTGATGGCAGTGATGCCGACGCTGGCGCCGATATCGTACGTCTTGCCCTGCCAGGTGAAGCGCACGCCGCCGATCGAGTCGATCACCTGCTGCGCCGCTTTGCGGGCGCCGAGCAGCGAGCAGTCGGCGAGCAGCAGCGCGAACTCGTCGCCGCCTACGCGGGCGACGAAATCCTGACTGCGGCAGGCGCGGCGAATGGCGTGCGCGATCTGCTGTAGCAGCGCGTCGCCGGCGGCATGGCCGGCGGTGTCGTTCACGGGCTTGAATCGGTCGAGATCGATGAAGCACAACGCATGCTCGCGCAGCTCATGGCGCGCCTGGTCGGAGGCGACTGTCAGGGCGCGATCGAACGCCACGCGGTTCGGCAAGCCGGTCAGGCCATCGTGCATGGCGGAGTGGGCCAGCTCCTTCTGCAGGGCACGCGCATGCGTGATGTCCTGGAAGACAAGCACGGCGCCAAGCAGCTCGCCCTGCGGTGTGCGGATCGGGGCGGCGGAGTCCCGGATGGCCCGCCGTTCGCCCGACCGAGAGACCAGCACGGCGTCTTCGTTGAGGTAGTAGAGCTGCTGGCGGCGCAGCGCCTCCTCGACGGGATCCATTGCGGCCTCGCCGGAGACATCGTCCACGATCACGAAGACGTCACGCGCCTTGCGGCCGATGGCCTCCTCGGAAGCCCAGCCCGTCAGCTGCTCGGCAATCGGGTTCATGAAAATGATGCGGCCTTCCGCATCGGTGGTGATAACGCCATCGCCGATCGCCTCCAGCGTAATGCGCAGCTTCTCCCGCTCGATCTCCAGCGCGCCCTCGGCTGCCTTCAGAGACGAGATGTCGGTGTCCGTGCCCATGAAGCGGCTCGGCACGCCTTGCTCGTCCCACTCCACCGGACCCCCGCGGGACAGGATCCACATGTAGTGGCCGTCGCGATGGCGTTCGCGATACTCGAAGGCGTTCCGAGGAATCTCGCCGGAATTCTGCTTCAGCACCGTCTCGCGCAGCCGTTCACGGTCGTCGGGATGGACGCGCGACAGCCACGATTCCACCGCACCGTCCACTTCCTCGTCGGGGTCCATGCCGCGCATCATCTTCCACATGCGCGAATAGAACACCTGTCCGCCACGGCGCAGGTCGTGGTCCCAGACCCCCTGCCCGGCGCTTTCGAGCGCGTGATTCCAGCGCCGTTCACTCGCCGCCAGCTCCTCCTCGGCGCGCTTCTGCCGATCGATGTCGGTCATCTGGACCAGCATGTAGAGCGGCTGGCCGGTGCGCTCGTTGCGCAGCACAGATGCCGACACGAGGCCCCACAGGCTGCTGCCGTCCTTCTTCAGGTATCGGCGTTCGGCGCGGTACGTCTCGACCTTTCCGGCGGCCAGATCCTCGGCCTGTGCGCGGGCGGCCGCCAGGTCGTCGGTATGCACCAGGGCGGCGTATTCGAGGCCCACGCATTCTTCCGCGGCATAGCCCAGCATCTCAGCGTAAGCGCGGTTGGCGTAGACGATCTTGCCGTCCGGCCCGATCAGGACCATGCCGACGGCCGCGTACTCCATGATGTTCCGCAGCAGAGCTTCGCTGTGGCGGAACTGGAGAAAGTTGATGCCGTTGGGATTCTCGATATTCACGGCGCCGGACAATAGGCGGGGCTTCTTAAAACCAATTTTCTAAGCGCATAAGAATTGATTAAAACTTTAGCCGTCGCGTTAGGCGGCCGCTTTCTCGCCTTCGCCGGCAAGGCGCGCCAGCACTCCCAGAATCCCTGCAGTTCCCTTCAATCTGCCGGCAACGCCTTCCCAATCGCGTATAAACACAACTGACTGATCGGGACGGATGCGCGCGTCTGTCTTGCGGTCACCGATCCATCGGATAAGGCCGGCAGGATTGGGGAAGTTGTTGTCGCGGAAGGCGATGACGGCGCCCTTCGGCCCCACGTCGACCTTCGCCACATTGGCCTTACGGCACATGTTCTTGATCGTCACGATCTCGAGCAGGTGCACGACTTCGTCCGGCAGCGGACCGAACCGGTCGATCAATTCCGCGGCAAACGCCTCGATCGCGGGCTGGTCCTCGAGATCGGCGAGCCGCTTGTAGAGCGACAGGCGAAGCTGCAGGTCGGCGACATACGTCTCGGGGATCATCACCGCCGTGCCGACCGTGATCTGTGGCGACCACCTGCCCTCGTCCGCGGCGTCCGCGCTGCCGCCGGACTTCAGCGTCGCCACCGCCTCCTCCAGCATCTGCTGGTAGAGTTCGTAGCCCACTTCCTTGATGTGCCCGGACTGCTCCTCGCCGAGAAGGTTGCCGGCACCGCGCAGGTCGAGGTCGTGGCTCGCGAGCTGGAAACCGGCGCCCAGCGTATCCAGCGACTGCAGCACCTTCAGCCGCCGCTCCGCCGTCTGCGTCAGCGTGCGATCGGCGGGCACCGTGAACAGCGCATACGCCCGCTGCTTGGAACGCCCGACACGGCCGCGCAACTGGTAGAGCTGCGCCAGGCCGAACATCTCCGAGCGATGCACGATCAGCGTGTTCGCGGTCGGGATATCCAGTCCCGACTCCACAATTGACGTCGACAGCAGCACGTCGTACGCGCCGTCGTAAAACGCCGTCATGATGTCTTCGAGCTCGCCCGGCGCCATCTGCCCGTTGGCGACGGCCACCTTCACCTCCGGCACGTGCTCGGCCAGGAACGCCCGCCGCTCGGCGAGGTCGGAAATGCGCGGGCAGACATAGAAGCTCTGGCCACCGCGGTAGCGCTCGCGCAGCAGCGCCTCGCGCACGACCAGCGGATCGAACGGCGAGATGAACGTGCGCACCGCCAGCCGGTCGATCGGCGGCGTGGTGATCAGCGACAATTCGCGCACCCCGGTCAGCGCCAGTTGCAGCGTGCGCGGGATGGGCGTCGCCGAGAGCGTGAGCACGTGCACGTCCTCCTTCAGCTCCTTCAGCCGCTCCTTGTGCTTGACGCCGAAATGCTGCTCCTCGTCGACGATCAGCAGCCCGAGGTCACGGAAGTTGATGGCCTTGCCGAGCAGAGCGTGCGTGCCCACGGCAATGTCGATCGAGCCGTCGGCGACACCGGCCTTGGCGGCGGCGAGGTCCTTCGTGCTCACCAGCCGCGAGGCCTGCGCTACCTTCACCGGCAGGCCGGCGAAGCGTGTCGAGAATGTCTTGAAGTGCTGCCGGGCCAGCAGCGTCGTCGGCACGATCACCGCCACCTGCTTGCCCGACATTACCGCCACGAACGCGGCGCGAAGCGCCACCTCGGTCTTGCCGAAGCCGACGTCGCCGCACACCAGCCGGTCCATCGGACGGCCGGCGGCGAGATCGCCGAGCGTCGTGTCGATGGCGGTCTGCTGGTCCTCGGTCTCTTCGTAGGGAAAGCGCGCGGAGAATTCGTCGTAGGCGCCCTCGGGCGGCGTCATCACAGGCGCCTCCTTGGTCAGCCGCGCCGCCGCCACCTTGATCAGCGCCGCCGCCATCTCGCGGAGGCGCTTTTTCATCCGCGCCTTGCGCTGCTGCCAGGCGACGCCGCCGAGCTTGTCGAGTTGCACGCCGGCATCTTCGTTGCCATAGCGCGACAGCAGCTCGATGTTCTCGACGGGCAGATAGACGCGATCGCCGCCGGCGTAGAGCAGCTCGAGGCAATCGTGCGGCGCGCCCAGCGCCTCGATCGTCTTCAGCCCGTTGAAGCGGGCGATGCCGTGGTCGATGTGGACGACGAGATCGCCCGGCGCCAGCGCCGTGACGTCGGCGAGGAAATTCGCGGCGCGCCGCTTCTGGTGCGGCCGCACCAGGCGATCGCCGAGCACATCCTGCTCGCCGATGATGGCGATGTCGGCGGTCTCGAACCCGGCCTCCAGCCCCATGACGCCGAGGGCGACCACATCCGCGTCGAGCTTCATCGCTTCCGGCCAGCTCGCGACCGGTTTGAGCTTCGTCAGCCCGTGGTCGACCAGCACCTGGCCCATGCGGTCGCGGGAGCCCTCGCTCCAGCACGCGACCACGACGCGCTTGCCCGCGCCGATCAGGGCGGTGCTATGCGCGATCACCGCGTCGAACACGTTGGCGTTCTCGTCGCCACGTTCGGCGGCGAACGTGCGGCCGTGGCGCCCGCCGAAATCAACGACCCGTGGTCCTTCCGGCTGTGCGAACGGTGTGACCCGCAGCGCGTCACGCGAACGGACCGCCGCGTTCCACTCCTGCTTGGTCAGGTAAAGCCCGTCCGGCGGGAGCGGCTTGTACGGCGCTCCGCCGCCCGTCAGCCCGCCCTCCAGCGCCGCCACGCGCGCGTCGTAGTGATCCTTGATCTGGTCGAAGCGCTCGCCGGCGGCCTCGTCGACCAGATTGTCGAGCACGATCCGCGCATCGCCGACATGATCGAACAGCGTCGCCATCGTCTCGGCAAACAGCGGCAGCCAATGCTCCATGCCGACATAGCGCCGGCCTTCGCTCACCGTGTGGTAGAGTAGGTCGTCGCGGTCGGCCGCGCCGAACAGCGCGAGGTAGCGCTCGCGGAACCGCGCGATGGTATCCGGTGCAAGCGTCATCTCGCCGACCGGCACGAGATCGATGCGTTCACGCTTGTCGACCGTGCGCTGGGTGTCCGCATCAAAGGTGCGGATCGATTCCAGCGTGTCACCCCAGAAGTCGAGACGCACGGGCGCATCGGTTCCGGCCGCATACAGATCGAGAATGCCGCCGCGCACCGCGTACTCGCCCGGCTCGCGCACCGTCGGTGCACGCAAGAATCCATTCCGCTCCAGCCACGCCACAAGATCGGCGATGGCGAAGTCGCGCCCGACCTCAGCCGACATCGAGCCCGCCGCCACCCATTCTGTCCCCGGCACGCGCTGAAGGATCGCGTTGACCGTGGTGAGCATAATCTGGTGCGCAGGTGCCGGGTCGGCCAGTCGAGCGAGCGTCGCCATGCGCCGCGCGACGATCGTCGTGTGCGGCGAAACCCGATCGTATGGCAGGCAGTCCCACGCGGGGAACTCCAGCACCTCGGTCGTGGGGGCGAAGAACGCCAGCGTGCGCTGCACTTCGGCCAGCCGCTGGCCATCGCGCGCGACGAACACCAGCCGCGGATCGCCGGAGGCCGACAGCACCTCGGCGAGCGCCTTTCCGGCCAAGCCGTCAGGAACGGCGGCGAGCGTCACCTCACCGCCGCGCTTCAGCGCCTGCTCTATCGTCCGCCTGTCGCTCATCGGTGAAACGCAATCAGCTCCCGCACAAACCGCGAGTCATGCTCGCGCGGCACGTCTTCCTCGCCCGTGATCCACGCCAGGATCTGGGGGTCCGGCAAATCCAGTAACGCCTCGAACGATGCGAGGTTCGCCTCGCTCATCTCCGCCACGCGCGCATCGGCAAACCGCCCGAGCAGCAGATCGACCTCGCGCATGCCGCGATGCCAGGCGCGGAATACCAACCGCCGCCGCCTGACCGTGTCAGCATCCTCGAAGCCCGCCATGCACCCTGTTTCCCAATACGCGATCGGCGCCGGGCCCCGATCCGGGCTCGTCGCTGCGCGTGGAGATATAGCGATGCGGCGGGGGTTTGTCAGGGGCATACATATGTATTGTCGTATACCGGTATTCGGTATAACCTCACCCTATGATCCGCTCGTTTCAAGACAAGAAAACGGAAGCGTTGTTTCGAGATGAGCCGGTCAGGGAATTTCACGCGTTCGCGCGCCGGGCGAAGTTCAAGCTGGAGGCCGTCAATGCCGCCGGGCGACTGCAGGACCTGCTGGTTCCGCCCTCCAATCGGCTCGAGAAGCTGAAAGGTAACCTGCGCGAATATCACTCGATCCGGATCAACGACCAATGGCGCATCATCTTCGTCTGGCGCGACGGGGACGCCCATGATGTTGCGATTGTCGACTACCATTGAAGGAGAGCCGCATGGCCAAGGATGTATTTGCTCCGGTAACGCCCGGCGAAATGCTCAAGGAAGAATTCCTTGCGGAGTATGAACTGTCCCAGAACCAGCTCGCCAAAGCGATCGGCATTTCGCCGAACCGTATTGCCGAGATCGTCAATAACCGGCGGCGTATCACGGCAGACACTGCGCTCCGCCTCGGCCTCTACTTCGGCAACAGCGCCGAGTTCTGGATGAACCTCCAGGCACACTACGACTTGAAGACGGCCCGCCAGAAACTCAGTGCCAAGGACGAGCAGCGCATCAAGGCCAACCGCGCGGCGTAGGCTCATGCGCCCCGCCCTCCTCTCCCCCTTGTTCGCCTCCGTCCGCGCGCTCGCCGGCATCGGGCCGAAGACCGCGGAGGTGCTCGGCCGGCTGCTCGACCAGCCCGAGGGCGAGGAGGCGCGCGTCGTCGACCTCTTGTTCCACCTGCCGTTCACCGTCATCGATCGCAGCCAGCAGCCCGGCGTCGCCAGGGCGCAGGAGGGTCAGATCGTGACGCTGCGGGTCCGCGTCGATCGTCACGTCGCGCCGCCGCCGCACAACAAGCGCATCCCATATCGCGTGTTCGCCCACGACGACACCGGCGAGATCGCGCTCGTTTTCTTCCACGCGAAGGGCGACTACCTCGCCAAGCAGTTGCCGGTTGGCGAGACACGGACGGTGAGCGGCGCGGTCGAATGGTTCAACGGCCGGCCGCAGATGGTCCATCCCGACCACATCGTGAGCGACGAGGACCTGGAATCGCTGCCGCTGATCGAGCCGGTCTACCCGATGACCGCCGGCCTCTCTCGCAAGACCTTCGCCAAGGCCGTCGCGGATGCACTGGCGAAGCTGCCAGCGCTACCCGAATGGCTCGACGACGCGCTCATCGAGCAGCACCGCTGGGCGCCCTTCGCCGCCGCGCTCATCCGCGCGCATCATCCGGAGTCCGCGGCCGAGACCGAGCAGGACACGCCCCACATTGCGCGCCTCGCCTACGACGAGATGCTGGCCTCGCAGCTCGCCCTCGCGCTGCTCCGCGAGCACCAGCGCAAGTCCACCGGCAAGGCGCGTGAAGGCGATGGGCACCTGCGCGCGAAGATACTCGCTGCCCTGCCCTTCACCCTCACCGCCTCGCAGCAGCGGGCGCTCGCCGATATCGCCACCGACCTTGCCAAGCCGGAACGGATGCTCCGCCTGCTCCAGGGCGACGTCGGTTCCGGCAAGACCGTGGTCGCGCTCCTCGCCGCTGCGACCGTCATCGAGTCCGGCGGGCAGGCAGCGATCATGGCCCCGACAGAGCTCCTCGCCCGCCAGCACGCCCGCACGATCGCGCCGCTGGCCGATGCGGCGGGTATCCGCATGGCGGTGCTCACCGGACGCGAGCGCGGGCACGAGCGCGACGATATCGTCGCCGGCCTGGCGGATGGTTCGATTGATCTCCTGCTCGGCACACACGCGCTCTTCCAGGCTGGCGTCGAGTTCCGCGATCTGGCCCTGGTCGTGGTCGACGAGCAGCACCGTTTCGGTGTCCACCAGCGCCTCGCGCTCACCGCCAAGGGTGGCGCCACCGACGTGCTGGTGATGACTGCGACCCCCATCCCGCGCACGCTGGTGCTCACCTACTACGGCGATATGGACGTGTCGCAGCTGACCGAGAAGCCGGCGGGCCGCAAGCCGATCGACACGCGCGTCGTGCCGCTCGATCGGCTTGGTGACGTCATCGACCGCATCCGAGCGGCGCTCGCGGATGGCGCCAAGGCGTACTGGGTCTGCCCGCTGGTGGCGGAGTCCGAGGAGCTGGACGTCTCCGCCGCCGAGGAGCGCTACGACGCGTTGCGCGATGAGCTAGGCCCGGTCGTCGGTCTGGTGCACGGCCAGATGAAGGCGGCGGAGCGTGACGCGGTCATGCGCCGTTTCGTGGCGGGCGAGATCAAGGTGCTGGTCGCCACCACCGTCATCGAAGTCGGCGTCGACGTGCCGGACGCGACCATCATGGTCATCGAACACGCCGAACGCTTCGGCCTTGCCCAGCTCCACCAGCTTCGCGGTCGTGTCGGGCGCGGGGAACGGCCGTCGGTCTGCCTGCTGCTCTACAAGGCGCCGCTAGGCGAAGTCGCGCGCCAGCGCCTCACCATCATGCGCGAGACCGAGGATGGCTTCCGCATCGCGGAGGAGGACCTGCGGCTCCGGGGCGGCGGCGAAATACTCGGCACGCGGCAGTCGGGCCTGCCCGGTTTCCGTATCGCCAACCTGGAGCGCCACGCGGCGCTGATGGAAGTCGCCCGCGACGACGCACGGCTGATCGTCGACACGGATCCCAACCTCCGGACCAAGCGCGGCGCGGCGCTCGTCTACCTGCTCTACATCTTCGGTCGCGACGACGCGATCAGGCTGCTTCGGGCGGGGTAGGCTTCACCGAGCGCGGCGCCTTCGGCACGTAGTCGGGCGTGACAAGGCCGCCGGAGATGACCAGCTTCGCCGCATCCTCGAGGCTCATGTCGAGGATCGTCAGCTCGCTCCGCTTGACGAACAGCAGGAAGCCCGAGGTCGGGTTTGGCGTCGTCGGCAGGAAGACCGCTACCGTCTCGTTCAGATGATGCTCGATCTCGCCCTTGGCGTCGTCGGCGACGAACACTACCGCCCATGTGCCCTTCCGCGGATACTCGATCAGCCCGACGGTCTGGAACGCCTTGGCCCGCGTCGAGATCACCGTCTCGAAAATCTGCTTCAGCCCGCGATAGAGGCCGCGCACGATCGGCATGCGGCCGAGCACGCTCTCGCCGTAGACGACCATGCGGTTGCCGAAATAGTTGCGCGCAAGGAAACCGAGCAGCGTGATGAAGATGATCGCGACGATCAGGCCGAAGCCCGGGATGGAGAAGCGCAGGTAGCTGTCCGGCCGCGAGAATGGCGGGATGAACGGATCGACGAGGTTGTCGATCCACTGCACGAACCACCACGAGATGGTGATCGTCAGCACCAAGGGCGCTGCGATGACGAGGCCCGCCAGGAAATAGCCCTGAAGCCGCATCATGGTGTGCGATCGGCGTCGTGGGAGTTCCGCTGCCGGTTGCTCCGGCGTGGCGGATGGATCGTCAGGTTCCATGACCGGTCAATCGTGCCCTTTCTTCAGGGCCCCCGTGAATCATCTTGCCAGAGAACCACGCGTTAAGCGACCCGGCTCACTCGACGGTAACGGATTTGGCGAGGTTACGCGGCTGGTCAACGTCGGTGCCTAGAAAAACGGCGGTGTGATAGGCCAGCAGCTGCACCGGGATCGAATACACCAGCGGCGCAATCGTAGCGGGCATTTCGGGCAGGATCAGCGTTGTCATGGCGCGGACCGAAGCCGCCTGCTCGCCCTTGCGATCCGTCACCAGGATGATCCTGCCGCCACGCGCCGCCACTTCCTGCATGTTGGATACCGTCTTCTCGAAGATGTGGTCATGCGGTGCGATCACCACGACCGGCATCTCTTCGTCGATCAGCGCGATCGGTCCGTGCTTCAGCTCGCCGGCGGCGTAGCCCTCGGCGTGGATGTACGAAATCTCCTTGAGCTTCAGCGCGCCTTCCATGGCGATCGGGAAGCTCGTGCCGCGGCCGAGGTAGAGCACGTCGTTGGCGTGCGCGAGATCCCGTGCCAGCGCCTCGACCTTCGGCTCCAGCCTGAGCGCCTCACTCATCAGGCGCGGCGCCTCTGACAGCGCCCGTACCAGGTTGGCCTCGTCCGTCTCGGAGAGAATCCCGCGCTGCCTGCCGGCGGCGACCGCCAGCGAGACCAGCACGGACAGCTGCGAGGTGAACGCCTTGGTCGAAGCGACGCCGACCTCTGGCCCGGCGAGCGTCGGCAGCACGTAGTCCGCCTCGCGGGCAATCGTCGAGCCCTGCACGTTGACGATCGCGGCGACCTTCTGGCCCTGCGATTTCGCATAGCGCAGCGAGGCCAGCGTGTCGGCCGTCTCTCCCGATTGCGATACGACGATGGACAGGCCCTTCGCCGCCAGCGGCTGCTCGCGGTAGCGGAACTCGGATGCGATATCGATGTCGACCGGCAGGCGCGCGAACCGTTCGAACCAGTACTTGGCGACCAGCCCGGCATAGTAAGCCGTGCCGCATGCCGTAATCGACAGGCGGTCGAGCGCCGCAAAATCGATAGCGAAGTCCTGCGGCAGCGCCGTCTTGCCGTTGGCGAAGTCGAGGTAGTGCGCCAGCGTGTGGCCGACGACCTCGGGCTGCTCGTGAATCTCTTTGGCCATGAAGTGGCGGTAGTTTCCACGGTCGACCATCAGGCTCGAAGCGACCGTATGCGTGATCGGCCGTTCCACGATCCTGTCCGTCTCGTCGTAGATCGTCGCGCCGGCGCGGGTCAGCACGGCCCAGTCGCCGTCCTCGAGATACGTGACACGATCCGTGAACGGCGCCAGCGCGACCGCATCGGAGCCGAAGAACATCTCGCCGCGACCGTGGCCGATGGCGAGTGGAGCGCCGCGACGCGCACCGATCATCAGGTCGGCGTCGCCCTCGAAGATGATCGCCAGCGAGAACGCGCCGGTCAGCCGCTTCAGCACGTCGGCGGTCGCCTTCTTCGGCGAGACGCCGGCGGCAAGCTTCTTCTCGATCAGCTGTGCGACGACTTCCGTGTCGGTGTCGGTATCGAACACGACCCCGGAAGCGAGCAGTTCGTCCTTCAGCTCGCGGAAATTTTCGATGATGCCGTTGTGGACCAGCGCCAGCCGCTTGGTGGCGTGCGGATGCGCGTTGCGTTCCGTCGGCGCACCGTGCGTCGCCCAGCGCGTATGCCCGATCCCGCTGTGGCCATTGAGCGGCGCCTTGTCGAGCTTGGCCTCGAGGTTCTTCAGCTTGCCTTCGGCGCGCCGGCGCGTCAGGCGCCCGTCTTCCAGCGTCGCCACGCCGGCCGAGTCATAACCGCGATATTCCAGCCGCTTCAGCGCATCGACCAGAAGCGGCGCCACCGGCGTCTGGCCGAGGATCCCGACAATCCCGCACATTTCGTGGAGTGGCTCCCGAATCCCTTTATGGCCAGTGGTTTAGCGCGGGCCGCCTGCTGGCGGAAAGTCAATTCACCTGACGTGGTTGATACGCCCGATCACTTCTTGCGCGCCGCCTTCTCCGCCAGCTTCTTCTCGCGGAATTTCCGCGCCCAGCCCGGCTTGTCTTCCTGCCGCCCGCGCGCCACTGCCAGGGCGTCGGCCGGCACGTCGTGAACGATGACGCTCCCGGCAGCGACATTGGCCCCGTCGCCGACGTTAACCGGCGCGACCAACACCGAATTCGACCCGATGGAGACGCCCTCGCCGACCACCGTGCGGTACTTGTCGAAGCCGTCGTAATTCGCCGTGATCGTGCCGGCGCCGACGTTGGTCTTCGCGCCGATGTCCGCATCGCCAATGTACGTGAGGTGATTGGCCTTGGCCCCCTCGCCCAGCGTCGCGTTCTTCACCTCGACAAAGTTGCCGACGTGCACATCCGCGCCGATGACCGCGCCGGGACGCAGTCGCGCGAACGGCCCGATGATCGCGCCCGGCGCGATCGTTGCGCCCTCGATGTGCGAGTTGGCGCGGATGGTGACGTTGTCGCCGACCGTCACGCCCGGGCCGAAGAACACGTTCGGTTCGATCGTGACATCGCGCCCGATCTTGGTGTCGTAGCTGAACCATACCGTCGAGGGCGCCTTCAGCGTCGCGCCGTCGGCCATCGCCGCCTCGCGCATCACCTTCTGGAACAGGCCCTCCGCATGGGAAAGCTGCTGCCGATCGTTGACGCCCGAAACCTCGTCGGCGTCGATCTCGAGTGTGCCGACCGATTTGCCGCCGCGGTTGGCGAGTTCCACCAGATCGGTGAGGTAGTACTCGCCCTTGGCGTTGGTGTTGCCGATCTGCTTGAGCATCGCGACAAACCCGTCGCTGCGGAAGCCGGCGATACCCGGCCACACGTAACCGATCTTGCGCTCCTCCTCGCTGGCGTCCTTCTCCTCGCGGATCGCGGTGACGCGACCGCCGTCGAGGATCAGCCGTCCGTATCCCGTCGGGCTGAACGGCCGGAAGCCGGGGAACACCAGCGGGTGATCGGCCAGCGCCTCGCGGATGCGCATCATTGTCTTGGCGGTGACCAATGGGGTGTCGGCGTAGAGCACCAGCACGTCCTCGGCGCCCCGCGCGATCGCCTCGCGCGCCGCGAGCACTGCGTGCGCCGTGCCGAGGCGCTCGCCCTGAACATGGGTGGTCGCCTTTGGCGCGGCCTTGGCGACAAACCCCGATACCGCGTCGGCGTTCGGCCCAACCACCACGGCGATATCCTCGATGCCGCTCGCCGCCACCGCGCGCAGCACATGCCCAAGCATGGGCAGGCCGCCAACGTGGTGCAGCACCTTCGGCGTCGCGGATTTCATCCGCGTGCCCTCCCCGGCTGCCAGAATGATCGCCAGAGCGCTTCGCTTCGCCATTGCGTTCCCTCGCCAGACGGCGCGCCAAGGTCACGCCGCGTATGGCCGAATTATGCCCGAGTCCCGGCGATGGTGGGTTAACCGATGGTGCCCAGCACCGGAAAGGTCGCGAGCAGCCAGTAGGAGAACGCCGACAGGTTGCCGGTGATGAACAGCACCCCGGTCAGCACGAGCGCCGCGCCCATCACCTTCTCGACCGTGCGGAGGTGCGCGCGGAAGCGGCGCATGAATCCCATGAACGGCCCGGCGAAGAGTCCCGCGAGCAGAAACGGTATCCCCAGCCCCAGCGAGTATGCCGCCAGCAAACCCGCGCCGCGCGTCACCGTCGCTTCCGTCCCGGCGACCGCCAGGATCGCCGCCAGCACCGGCCCGATGCACGGCGTCCAGCCGAAGGCGAACGCCAGCCCCATGACGTACGAGCCAATCGGCCCCGCCGGATGCTGCCGCTCGATCCGTGCCTGCCGGTAGAGCAGCGGGATGCGAAACACGCCGAGGAAGTGCAGTCCCATCACTATGATGATGATGCCGCCCAGCACCGACAGCACGTCGAGGTGGGTGCGCACGAGTTGCCCTATGGCAGATGCCGCAGCGCCCAGCGAGACAAAGATCGTCGCAAAGCCCAGCACGAAGGCCACTGCGGAGATCAGCACGGTGCGGCGCGCCACCCTCTCTTCGCCGTCAGCGGTGAGCTGGTCCAGCGAAACGCCGGCCATGTAACAGAGATACGGCGGCACCAGCGGCAAGACGCAGGGCGACAGGAACGAGACCAGCCCCGCCAGCACTGCTCCGCCATGCGTCACGTCGATTGCCATTAGCGCGCGTTATAGGCCGTCCGCCCCGGCCGTCCACCCTCCTTCCGTTACGGCCGGCCTTGGCCGGCCATCCACGCCTTCCGCCGGGCTGGCAAACGTCGGATGGCGGGACAACGGTGTGATCGCGATGGCGCGCGTTAACGAAACCTGAACGCGAATCGGGGCAATCGTCCGCTGCCGGGGCTGTTTCTGGCCCCGCGGGAGGTCGCAGATGGCCATGCGCGCGGAAGCCGAGGTTCTGACCGGGATCAACGGTGCGGCGGAGACCGATACCGCCCCCGCCGCCGAATTCATCGCGACCGCCACCGCCGACCGCAGCCAGCGCCGCATGGCCCTCGGCGTCGTCGCGGTCTCGGTCATCGTCTTCCTCGCCCTGATCCCGGTCGCCCAGGTCAAGCTGGTCCAGCTTCCAGCCTTTATCCCGGCTTACGAGGCGGCGCTCATCGTCATCGACCTCGTCACCGCTGTGCTGCTGCTCGGCCAGTTCATGAAGCTGCGTTCGCGCGCCATGCTGGTGCTGGCGGCCGGCTACCTGTTCGACGCCCTCATCATGATCCCGCATGCCCTTTCCTTCCCGGGCGGCTTCGGTCCGGCCGGTGTCATCGGCGGCGGCAACCAGACCACGGTGTGGACCTACGCGCTGTGGCACGCGACCTTCCCGCTGTTCATCATCGGCTACGCCTTCCTGAAGGATGAGCCGCAGCGCCTGTCGACCGAGGTCGCGCAGTCGATGGCGGTCGCCGCAGCCTCGTTCATCGTGGTCGTCGTCGGCGCCATGAGTATCGCCGTCACCGTCGGCCACGACCACCTGCCGCCGCTGCTGGTCAACGGCGCCTATTCGCCGACGTACATCTTCCTGCTCAGCGCCACCTGGGGCCTCAGCATCGCCGCTGTTGCGCTGCTCTGGTGGCGCGGCCTTCGCTCCATTCTCGACATCTGGGTCGCCGCGGTGATGTGCGTATGGGTGTTCGACATCGCGCTCTCCGCCGTCTTCAACGCGGCGCGCTACGACCTCGGCTTCTATGCCGGCCGCGCCTACGGCCTGCTCGCCGCGAGCTTCGTGCTGATCGTCGTGCTGCTGGAAAACAGCGGCCTGTTCAGCCGCGTCGCGGAGACCGCCGAGGCCCTGAAGGGCCAGACCGCCGAACTCAAAGGTACGGTGAAGGCGCAGGCCGCTAAGCAGGCCGAGATCGAGGCGCAACTCCGCCAGTCCCAGAAGATGGAGGCGATCGGCAACCTCACTGGCGGCATGGCGCACGACTTCAACAACCTGCTCGCCGTCGTCATCGGCAACCTCGACATGCTGGTCAATCGCCGCAAAAACGACGCCGACGTCCAGGAACTCGGCAACGAGGCCCGCGACGCCGCCCTCCAGGGGGCCGACCTCACCCGCCGCCTCCTCGCCTTCGCTCGCCGCCAGCCGCTGGAGCCGCGGCGCACCAACATCAACGACCTCATCTCCAATCACGCGCAGCTTCTGCGCCGCCTGCTTGGCGCGCAGATCGATATCCGCCTCGACCTGTCCGCCACTATTTGGCCGGCGATCATCGACCCGACTCAGCTCGAGGCCGCGATCACCAACCTTGCGACCAACGCGCGCGATGCCATGCCGCAGGGCGGCAGCCTCACGATCGCTACCGGCAACCGCCACCTCGACGAAGACTACGCCGCCACCCACGCCGAGGTGACGCCCGGCGACTACGCGCTGATCGAAGTCACCGACTCCGGCAGCGGCATCCCGCAGGAAGTCATCGCGCGGATCTTCGAGCCGTTCTTCACCACTAAAGAAGTCGGCAAGGGCACCGGCCTCGGCCTGTCGATGATCTACGGCTTTATCAAGCAGTCGAAGGGCCACGTCAGCGTCTATTCGGAGCCGGGCATCGGCACCACCTTCCGCCTCTATCTGCCGCGCGTCGATGCCGGTGAGGCCGCCGAAGCCGTGACGGCTGCCGTCGATACCGAGCGTGGCAACGGCGAGATGGTGCTGGCGGTGGAAGACGTCGCCGCGCTCCGCCGCGTCGTCGTGCGCCAGCTCACCGACCTCGGCTACCGCGTGCTGGAGGCCGAGAACGCGGCCGATGCGCTGGAGGTGCTGGCGAAGGAGAAGGTCGACCTTCTGTTCACCGACGTGATCCTCGCGGGTGGCCAGACCGGCTTCGATCTCGCCCGCGCGGCCCGCGCCCGCTGGCCGAACCTCAAGGTCGTCTTCACCTCTGGCTTCCCGGACAACAAGCTCGGCAATGGCAGCGGTCCGGCCGCCACCGGAAAGCTGCTAGGCAAGCCCTACCGCAAGGAAGACCTGGCCAAGGCGCTGCGCGCCGCACTTGCCGGCGGTTGACGGAGGTCAACATCTGGCCGCAGGCTCGCCGGTAGGGTCCGCCCACAAAACCGGAGCGCCTGCTATGCCGCACTATCACGCCGCCATCTGGATCGACCACACCGAGGCGAAGATCTTCTCGCTCAACCGCGACAGCGCGAACGAGTGGAGCATCCGCCCCCACGACCAGCACGTCCACGTCCATCACAAGGCCGGCAAGGGCGACGCCGGCCATACTCACGACGAAAGCTACTTCCACTCCGTCGCCGCCGCCGTGAAGGACGCCGGCGAGATCCTCATCGCCGGGCCCGGCACCGCCAAGACCGAGCTCAAGCACCACTTCGACCGCCACGACCCGCAGGTCGCGAAGAAGGTCGTCGGCGTCGAGACGATGGATCACCCCACCGACGGCGAATTCCTCAAGCTCGCCCGGAAATTCTTCGCCCACAGCGACAAGCTCAGGCCGGACTCGCCCCCGCCGCCGCGCGGATAGCGCTCCTGCGATCTGCAGCGTCGCGAGACCCCCACCTGCCTCGCTACGCTCGGCACCCTCCCCGCAAGGGGGAGGGAAGATCGCGACATCTCCGGAGAGGGCGCCATCCCTCCCCCTTGCGGGGAGGGGGGACCACGCGAAGCGTGGTGGGTGGGGGTCGCCCTACGGTGCCAACTCCCCACCTGTCGTCCCTGCGAAGGCAGGGACCCAGCATCCGCCGTCGCGACTCTTTAGGGGCTAACTGAGGATACTGGATGCCTGCCTTCGCAGGCATGACAGAGGCGCCTATCCCCCCGTCACCGACATCGTCCGGCTGACCGCCGGCCCGCGATGCTCACGGTCGATGACGAAATCATGCCCCTTGGGCTTCCGCGCAATCGCCGCATCGATCGCCGTCTCGAGCAGGTCATCGTCCAGCGATGCCCGCAGCGGAGCACGAAGATCGGCGGCGTCCTCCTGCCCAAGGCACATGTACAGCGTGCCGGTGCAGGTGACCCGCACGCGATTGCAGCCTTCGCAGAAATTATGCGTCATCGGCGTGATGAAGCCGAGCCGCCCTCCGGTCTCCGCCACACGGACGTACCGCGCCGGCCCGCCCGTCTTGTAGGCGATGTCGTCCAGCGTCCAGCGCGCGGCAAGATCGGCCCGTACCTGCGACAGCGGCAGATACTGTTCCGTCCTATCAGCCCCGACTTCCCCGAGCGGCATCGTCTCGATCAGCGTCAGGTCCATCCCATCGCCATGCGCCCAGCGGATCAGGTCGTCGAACTCGCCTTCGTTCACGTCTTTCAGCGCGACGGCATTGATCTTGATGTGGATGCCCGCCCGGCGCGCGGCGTCGATGCCCTTACGCACCTCGGCGAGGTCACCCCAGCGGGTGATTGCACGGAACTTGTCCGGGTCGAGCGTATCGACCGACACGTTGATGCGCTCGACGCCGCAATCCGCCAGTTCCGCCGCGAAGCGCGCGAGCTGCGATCCGTTGGTCGTCAGCGTCAGCTCGTCCAGCCCGCGCCCGAGATGCCGCGACAGACCGCGCACCAGCGACATCACATTCTTGCGCACGAGCGGCTCGCCGCCGGTCAGCCGCAGCTTGCGTACGCCGCGCCCGATGAACGCCGAGCACAGCCGCTCGAGTTCATCCAGGCTCAGCACGTCCTTCTTGGGAAGGAAGTGCTGGTCCTCCGCCATGCAATAGACGCAGCGGAAATCGCACCGGTCGGTCACCGACACGCGCAGGTACGTGATGGTGCGGCCAAACGGGTCGATCAGCGCAGGCTTAAGCTGGGGAACGGGTGCGTTCATCTCGTCGGCAGTATGTAGCGGGAATCGCTGGGCGATCAATCCGGCCGGACATAACGGGTGGAAGCATTCCCTCGTTGGGTCCGCCCGCCCTACCCCGGCACCTGCAACCCTCGCCGGACCAGCTCCGCCCACGCGCCTTCCGCATCATCGGCAAATCCGAACAGCTCCAGATCGCGCGGTGCCACGAAGCCTTCCTCCACCAGCATCGGGAAGTTCACCATCTTCGTCCAATACTCGCGGTCGAAGCACACGATCGGGATCGGCTTCATCTTCTCGGTCTGCACGAGCGTTATCAGCTCGAAGAATTCGTCGAACGTGCCGAAACCGCCGGGAAACGCCACCAGTGCCGCCGCCCGCATGGCGAAGTGCATCTTGCGCATGGCGAAGTAGTGGAACTGGAACGTCAGGTCGGGTGTGGCGTAAGCGTTCGGCTCCTGCTCGTGCGGCAGCTGGATGTTGAAGCCGATCGATGGCGCGCCGGCGTCGTGGGCGCCACGGTTGGCGGCCTCCATGATGCCCGGCCCGCCGCCCGTGGCGATGACGTTGTCGCGCACGCCGTCATGCGCGGTCAGCGCCCCGCCCCGCTCAGAGACGATGCGCCCGAACTTCCGCGCCTCGTCATACCAGCGGGCGGAGCTGCGTCCCGGACGCGGCGTCGCGTTGGGCGGCAGCGTCGCGGTGGAATCGCCCGGATCGCCGCTGCCGCCGGGAAGCACACGGGCCGAGCCGAACACCACCACGGTGGAGCGCACGCCCCACGCGCGCAGCAACTCCTCCGCCTTCGCGTACTCCAACAGGAAGCGCACGCCGCGCATGGAGTCGCCGAGGATGTAGTCCGTATCCATCGCCGGCAGGCGGTAGGACGCGGAAGCCTTGTTCGCTTCGTTGTCGGTCATGAGAATCAAGTCGCTCCGCAGGTTCGGCTTGCTGGTTTGGGACCGGATCGGACTTTGGTCAAAGGATGCCGCAAAGGCTCCGCGGCGCATCAGCGCCCCCGTTAGTCCTTCCTGCAATTGGGGGATGCTTCTTTGCCACTTATGATGGTAATGAATTGTTTACCGTGCCGGGAGCGCCATCCCGCCGGCATTGCGGGGTCCGTTTGTTGCGTTCGTTTGCGTTTCACTCGCGTGGGCGAAAAGCGCCGAATTCTGCCGTTTCTGGCGTTGTCGCCGCGGCTCTGCTCGCGTTCGCCTCTGTCCCGCTCGGTCCAGGCGTTGCCGATGAGGTTCCCGCCGGTGGTGCCGTCGCCAGCGGCGCTGCTGCCATTGGCGCGACCGCCGGCGGCCTGGTCATCGATCAGTCGTCCGCCAAAGCGATCATCGACTGGTCGTCCTTCTCGATCGGCGCCGGGTCTTCCGTCCAGTTCAACAATGGCAGTGGCGCCACGCTCAATCGCGTCACGGGCGCCAATGTCTCATCGATCGACGGCCTGCTCTCCGCGACCGGCTCCGTCTACCTGCTCAATCCGAACGGCATCATCGTCGGAAAGGACGGCGTCGTGCAGGTCGGTGGCTCGTTCATCGCATCCACCCTCGGCGTCGCCAACGGTGACTTCCTGGACGGCGGCGACACGACCTTCGCCGGCAATAGCACTGCCACCGTCATCAACCTCGGCAAAGTCGGAGCGCTCGGCGGCGACGTCGCTCTGATTGCAACCGAGGTGCGGAACGACGGGGACATCGACGCGCCGAACGGCACCGCCGCGCTCATTGCCGGTCGCGATGTGCTCATGCGCGACGCGGCGCTCGAGGACGGCAAGTTCGTGGTGCGGGTCGGCGGCAGCGACACCTCGGCCACCAACACGGGCGCCATCAACGCCGCATCGGCGGAGCTCCGCGCCAACGGCGGCAACGTGCTGGCGCTTGCCGGAAACACGAAGGGCGTCGTGCGCGCCACGGGCGTCTCCAAATCCGGCGGCCGCATATTCCTCACAGCCGGCGGCGGAAGTGTCCGCGTCAGCGGCAAGGTCCGCGCCACCAAACCGGGCGCCACCGGCAATGACGGCGGCAGCATCGTCGCACTCGGCAAGTCGGTAACGGTCGACGGGACGCTCGACGCCTCCGGCGACAAGGGCGGCTTCATCGAGACATCGGGCGACCACGTAGACTACACAGGCGCCACCATCACCGCCGGCCAGGGCGGCCAGTGGCTGGTCGATCCGGCGAGCCTTACAGTCGACGCGTCTGCTGCGACCACCATCATGGCGACGCTGAACAGCGGCACCGACGTGACGCTGACGACGACCGCGTCGAGCACCAGCGGGCTTGGCGTCCAGAACCTCTCCGCGTCGTCCTCTGACATCATCATCGCCAATCCGCTGAGCTGGATCGGCACGGCCACGCTGACGCTCAACGCTTACAACAACATCGCGATCAATAGCGCGATCGCGGCGACTTACGGCGGCCTGTCGCTCAACGCCGGCGGCACGATAAGCGCCACCGCCGCGGTCAACATCGGCACGTTCCTGCTCACCTCCGGCGCGTGGAGCCAGATCACCACAAGCCTCCCCGCCTTCAGCGCCAACGATTTCCGGATCAGCGGCGGCACCTTCAGCCGCTTCGCCGGAGGCACGGGCGCAATATTCGCACCGTACAGCGTCGCGGACATCTATGGGCTGCAGGGCGTTGCAAGCCGCGGATCTTCAAGCGGAGTGTACTATCAACAGACGGCCGACATCGACGCGAGCGTCACCCAATACTGGAACGCCGGCGCCGGGTTCGTACCCATCGGCACCAACTCGACGCCGTTCGCCAGCGTCTACGATGGCGGCGATCACTTCATCACCTCGCTCTACATCAATCGCCCGACGACGGATTCGGTCGGCCTGTTCGGCTACTTGAGCGGCAGCGGTGCCCAGATCGGGCATCTCAATCTCGTCCGCGCGTCGGTTACCGGCCAGGCCCGGGTAGGAGCGCTGGCGGGCAACCTCTTCCAGGGCGCGTTTGTTGGCAATTCTTCTTCGACTGGCACTGTCAGCGGGACCGAGCAGGTCGGCGGTCTGGTCGGCACGGTATCACTCGGCAGCAACGTTTCGGTGAGTTACTCGACCGCCAACGTCAACGCCACCAACTACGTCGGCGGCCTGATCGGTTGGGCCTCGGGCACCATCCAGTACGACTACGCCAGCGGCGCCGTCACCGGCGCAGGCTCCGGTTACGCCGTTGGCGGCCTTGTCGGTTTCGCGACCAATTCGCTCATCGTCGGCGCCTACGCGACAGGAGCCGTCTCCGGCACGGCGCGTGTCGGCGGTCTGGTCGGCGACATGTCCTCAACCAATGTATCCCAGGCCTACGCAACGGGCCGGGTTTCCGGGTCAAGCGGCGCCGGAGGTCTGTTCGGCGGTGTCTCAGGCGGCACGATCGCGGGCGCGCTGTGGGATACCGACACGACGACCCAGGCCAGTGCGTTCGGCGTCGGCTCCGCGGCGGGCACGACTGCGATGCAGAGCGGCAACCCAAGCGGCAGCAACTACGCGTTCAGCGCCGCGACCTACGCCGGCGCCGGATGGACCCTCGACACGACGATGGACAACCTCGGGCCATCCGCGCCCTGGTTGATGATCGACGGCGAGACGCGGCCGTTCCTTACGACGGAATATTCGACCAAGATCGCGAACACCCACCAGCTCCAGCTCGCCGCCTTCGACCTCGACGCCAACTACACGCTGGCAACGGACATCGACGCCAGTGAAACCGCCGGCACCAACGCTTCAGGTATGTGGACGACGCGCGGTTTCGTTCCGATCGGACGGAGCAATCCGGCCAGCGGCTCTACGTTCTCAGGCATCGCCTACACTGGCGCTTTCGACGGCGCCGACCACATCATCAGCGGGTTGCTTATCAACCGCCCGAACGAGAACTTCGTCGGCCTGTTCGGCGGGAACGGTAACTATATCCACGATGTCGGGTTGGTGAACGCCGACGTCCTCGGCTGGACCGCGGTCGGCGCCCTGGTCGGCAACAATTTTGGCCTGATCAGTTTCAGCTACTCTGGCGGCCGGGTGCGGGGCAACAACGGCGTCGGTGGTCTGGTGGGGATCAGCGGCGGCGTTGTTACCTACGATTACTCCGAGGCCAATGTGTCGCGCGATGCGTCGGTCAACCAGCCATACACCGGTTGGGCCGGGTTCGGCGGGTTGGTCGGCGGCGCGCAGGGTGGCCAGATCACCCGATCCTATGCGCTGGGCAGCGTTGATTCAGGCGCGTTGGACTTTTCGGGTGGGCTCGTTGGGCTCAACAGCGCGACCATCGCGCAGGTCTACGCGACCGGTCGCGTCAGCGGGACGGGAGGAAATATCGGCGGCATCGCCGGTTACACGAACGCGACGATCGCCAACTCCACCTGGGACAGCACGACGACGGGACGCGGCAATCCTGTCGGCGGCGGTCCGACCTCCACCGTAAATCCGGTCTTCGCCGGGACCACAGCCCTCAGCGGTAGCTCCTACTCATCCCTCGGCTGGGCGATCAGCTCCACCATGGGCAACACCGTTCCCGCGACGGACTGGCTCATCATCGACGGTGAAACGCGTCCGTTCGGCGCTTGGGAGTTCCAGACTAACGTCACCAACGCCCATCAGCTCCAGCTGATGACGTTCGACCGCGACGCGAGCTACAAGCTCACCGGCGACATCAACCTCGGCAGCGTGCTGAACAACGCCTCACAGATGTGGCGCACGTCAGCGGCCGGCACTACCCCGTATGGCTTCGTGCCAATCGCCCTGTCGGGGACGGCGTTCACCGGCGCCCTCGACGGCGGCTACCACACCATCAGCGGTCTCAGCATCGTCCGTCCGAGTAGCACAAACGTCGGTTTGTTCGGCGCGACGCAGGGCGTTTCTCTCATCGCTAATCTGACACTGTCCGGCGTCTCTGTTTCAGGCTCTGGCCAGGTAGGCGCCCTCATCGGTCAAATGTCAGTCAGCGGAGCGACGGCGGGTGTCAGCCGCGTTTCCGTTGCGGGGAACGTGAGCGCACCGTTGGGGCGCGTTGGAGGAATAGTCGGATATGCCACCATTTCCGCCACCGCCATGGGGATCACGCGCAGCGCATTCGCTGGAACGGTCGCCGCCGGCGGCTCATCAAGTGACGCCGGCGGTATCGCTGGTATCTTTTCAAGCTCTAGCGGCGCGGCTAGCGGGGCCGCTGATCTTATAAGCAGCGGGTCTGTCTCAGCGGGATCAGACGTCGGCGGAATTTTCGGGTCGATAACTGACGTCGGCACGATGGCCATTCAGAATGTTTCGACGAGCAGCAACGTTACCTCAACGGGGAACGCGGTCGGGGGATTGATCGGACAGCTGGTGGCTACCTCGGGCGGTGGCGTCAGGCTTCTCGACTCATTTGCAACCGGCACGGTCTCGAGCACAGGAAGCAACGTCGGCAGTCTGGGCGGCCTTGTTGGGTACGCGTCCGCGAGCGCCGGCAGTGTTCTCATTTCGCGCACCTACGCGACAGGCGCCGTCGATGCGCCTTCAGGGAGCTACGTCGGCGGGCTGATCGGACAAGCTACAGCAGGCAATAATTCGACCACAACCGTCCAGGACTCTTTTGCTACCGGCACTCTCCGCGCCTACGACACTGACGGGGGGCTGATTGGTTTCATCTTTTCCAATGGGGCGAATAGCTCGATCAACGTGTTGCGATCCTACTCCACCGGAGCCGTGCGCTCAGTAGGTTCGGCGGGGGCATTGATTGGCCAAGCTTACACTTCCCAGGCGTCTTCCGTTGTGTCGATCTCTCAAAGCTACGCTACAGGCGATATCGTCAATCTGGGCGCGGGGCTGATCGGATCAACCAGTAGCGGCACGGTCTCCATCACATCGTCCTACTGGGACAAAGACACCACCGGCCAACCTACCAGTGCCGGCCTCCCCAACAGCAACGGCGTCACCACCGCGGTTCTGCAAAGCGCCCTCCCCGCCGGCTTCGACTCCAGCGTCTGGGGCATCCTGCCCGGCGTATCGTATCCGTACCTGAAGTGGCGGTTCCCCACCGGCCCCAGCGTCATCTCCGGCACGGTCGCGGGCGTCAGTGGCGGCAACGGCGCGCTCGCCGTGACGGTCGCAGACGCTGGCACGCTGCTCGGCACCGCTTATACGGGCGCCAATGGCTACTACTACTTCGCCACCGATCCGATTGGGGTTGCCGACCCGACGCTGACTTACCTCACCGGCGTGCGCTTCCCGGGCGGGACGATCACCGAGCGTGGCAACGCCGTCTCGCGTACCGATGCCGCGCGCCAGGCGACCGGCATGAACATCGATGCCGGTTGGGTCAACGTCCGCTCGCCGCTGACGACGCTGACCTCGGTCCAGACAAATCAGATGGCGGCCGCGAAAGGCTCGCTCTCCGACGCGGCGATCCGCTATGCGGTGTCCGGCTCAAATCTCGGTCTCGTCGCCGGCACCAGTTTGCGCGTTACGGTCGACAATTCGAGCTTCGCGATCGACACGTCGTTGGCGAGTAACGCCCAGTTCGTCATCACCAACACCGGCGATCTCGTCATCAATCCGGGGGCGTCGATCCAGTCGACGGCATCCGGCACGGCGATCACGCTCGCCACGGGCGGCAAGTTCACCAACAACGGCGGCAGCCTCGCGCTCAGTGACGCTAACGGGCGCTGGCTCGTCTGGTCGACCAACCCCGCGAACGACACGCGCGGCGGGCTTGTCTACGGCTTCAAGCAATACAACGCGACTTACGGCGTCACGACTGTGGCAGACGCCACACACAACGGCTTCCTCTATAGCATCGCGCCGGTGCTGACGCCGACGGCTTTCGCCGATCCAATTTCAAAGCAATACGATGGCACCGCGTCCACCGATGCTTCCGTGACGGCGACTGGCGCGATCGATGGCGACGTGGTTTCGGTTGTGGTCGGTTCGGCGACTTATAACGACAAAAACGTCGGCGGTAACAAGCCGATTGCGTTCACCGGGATTGTCGTCTCCGCAACGAACGCTGGCGGCGACGTGTATGGCTACCAACAGCTGGAGACGTCGGCATATGCGCTAGGCACTATCACTCCAGCCTATCTCACGATCACGCCCAGCAGCGGGTTGACCAAGGTCTACGGCGACGCCGACCCGACGATCGGTTACAGCGTCGGCGGCACAGTCTTCGCGGGCGACAGCGTTACCGGCAGCCTGACGCGCGCCAGCGGAGAGAGCGTCGGCCCCTATTCGATCTTGCTGGGTTCGGTCTCGGCGGGCTCGAACTACGCGCTGAACCTGACCCCAACGAATTTCTCGATCACGCAAGCCACGCTCCACGTCGCCGCCGACCACAAGACCAAGGTTTACGGCGACAGCGATCCCGCCCTCACCTATGTCGCCACCACCGCCGACTTCAAAAACGGCGACACCAGCGCCATCATCACCGGAGCGCTCAGCCGCACCGGTGACGAGAACGTCGGCGACAAGGCCATCACCCAGGGCACCCTCTCGGCGGGCGCCAACTACATCGTCGCCTATACCGGCAACACCCTGACCATCACCCAGGCGACGCTCCACGTCGCCGCCGATCACAAGACCAAGGTTTACGGCGACAGCGACCCCGCCCTCACCTACGTCGCCACCTCCGCCGACTTCAAAAACGGCGACACCAGCGCCGTCATCACCGGGGCGCTCAGCCGCACCGGCGACGAGAACGTCGGCGACAAGGCCATCACCCAAGGCACCCTCTCCGCCGGCGCCAACTACATCGTCGCCTATACCGGCAACACCCTGACCATC
>DASZSW010000002.1:0-198859 GCA_035548515.1 Bauldia sp.
CGCGGCGAGCAGCGCCTGGTTCGAGTCGAAGCAGAGCGTGACGTTCACCATCTTGCCTTCCGACGTCAGCTTGCGGCAGGCGCGCAGCCCGTCCCAGGTGAGCGGCACCTTGATCGTGACGTTCTTGGCGATGGCCGACAGCGTCGCGGCCTCGCGCAGCATCCCGTCGTAGTCGGTCGCCGTCACCTCGGCCGAAACCGGGCCGGGGACAATGGAGCAAATCTCGGCGATGACGTCCTTGATGGGCCGGCCGGTCTTGGCGACGAGCGATGGATTGGTGGTGACGCCGTCGACCATACCGGTCGCGGCCAGCTCGCGGATCTCGTTTACGTCAGCGCCGTCGATGAAGAATTTCATGGGCAAAGATCCTATATGCCGGCAAAGGAAATACGGCTGCGGGAAGCGGCCTTTCCTTTAGCCGAAAGCGGGGCCATCGTCAGCGCCCGCATCCGAAACCCTCAGAGATTCGTTTCCGTCGTGGCCGGCGAAAAGACCGTATCAGTGCTGGTGCCGGTGGCGGTCGCCGCCCCCTATACCTATCGCGCGCCGGCCGATGTGGAAGTGGGGGCGATCGTCGAAGTTCCGCTTGGCACGCGCGATACCGTTGGTGTCGTGTGGGACGACGCGCCCGATCCCGAGATCGGCCACAACCGGCTGCGTCCGATCACCGGCCAGTTCGAGGCTCCACTGCTCGGTCCGGAAATCCGCCGGTTCGTCGATTGGGTCGCCGACTACACGCTGACGTCGCGCGGCATGGTGCTGCGCATGGTGCTGCGCTCCACTGGCGCGCTGGCGCCCGAGCAGCCTATGGCGCTGGTGCGCCGCAGTGGACCGCCTCCCGCGCGGATGACGCCGGCACGCGCCAAGGTGCTGGCCGCCGTAGGCGATCAGGCATGGGCGAAGTCCGCGCTGGCGCGGGCGGCCGGTGTTGGCGCGTCGGTGATTCAGGGCCTCATCGATGCCGGCACCCTCGGGGTCGCGCTGTTGCCGGTACCGAAGCCGCCAGTGCCCAATCCGGATTTCGCCGTGCCGGCGTTGTCGGCGGCCCAGGAAGAGGGCGCCGCGATCCTTCGCGATGCGGTGGCGAAGGGTGGCTACTCTGTCTCGCTTATCGATGGCGTCACCGGCTCGGGCAAAACGGAAGTGTACTTCGAGGCGGTGGCCGAGGCGCTCCGCTCGGGCAAACAGGCGCTGGTGCTGGTGCCGGAGATCGCGCTGACCGCGGAATTCCTCGCGCGGTTCGAGCGGCGATTTGGCGTGCGGCCGGGCGAATGGCACTCGGAGGTCGGGCCGAAGGGACGCGAGCACGTGTGGCGCGGGGTTGCGGACGGCAGCGTACGCGTCGTCGTCGGCGCGCGCTCGGCGCTGTTCCTGCCGTTCCGCGATCTCGGCCTCATCGTCGTCGATGAAGAGCACGACCTTGCCTACAAGCAGGAGGAGGGCGCCATCTACAACGCCCGCGACATGGCGGTGGTGCGCGCGCATCTCGGCGGCTTCCCGGTGGTGCTGTCGTCGGCGACGCCGTCGGTGGAATCGCGCGTCAACGCCGATGCCGGGCGTTACCGGCGCATCGTGCTCCCCGACCGCTACATGGACGCCGCGCTGCCGGCGGTGCGCGCCGTCGATCTCCGCGCCGAGCAGCCGGAGCGCGGGCGATTCATCGCGCCGCCGCTGGTCGCCGCCATTGGCGAGGCGCTCGCGGCCAAGCAGCAGGCGCTGCTGTTTCTCAACCGGCGTGGCTATGCGCCGTTGACGCTCTGCCGCACGTGCGGCCATCGCTTCCAGTGCCCCAACTGCTCGACTTGGCTCGTGGAGCATCGCTTCCGCGGCGTGCTGCTCTGCCATCATTGCGGCCACTCCGAGCCCAGGCCGAAGGCGTGCCCGAGCTGCGGCAACGCCGATACGCTCACCGCCGTCGGGCCAGGCATCGAGCGGCTAGCCGAGGAGGTGGCGCAGCGTTTTCCCGATGCGCGCGCCATCGCGCTGTCCAGCGATCTGCTCGGCGGCGTCGAGCGCATGCGCGAGGAGCTGGCCGCGATCGCGCGCGGAGATTTCGACATCGTCATCGGCACGCAGCTCGTGGCCAAGGGGCACAACTTCCCGCTCCTGTCGGTCGTCGGCGTCGTCGATGCCGACCTCGGCCTCGCCCACGGCGATCTCCGTGCGGCGGAGCGCACGTTCCAGCTTCTGTCGCAGGTGACCGGCCGTGCCGGCCGCGCCGGCGGCGCCAGTCACGCGTTCCTGCAGACATGGGCGCCGGAGCATCCCGTGATCCAGGCGATCGTCGCCGGCGATCGCGAAGCCTTCTACGCCCGCGAGATCGCCGAGCGGCGCGCTGCCGGCCTGCCGCCGTTCGGCCGGCTGGCGTCGATCATCGTCTCGGCGATGACGCGCGCCGACAGCTTCGCCTACGCCACGGCGGTCCGCCGCGCCGCACCGCCCGACGATGCGATGATGGTGCTAGGCCCGGCGGAGGCGCCGCTCGCGGTGATCCGCGGCCGTCACCGCTTCCGCCTGCTCGTGCAGGCGCCGCGGAGCGCCAACCTGCAGGCTTACATTCGGGCGTGGCTCGCCGCAGCGCCGAAACCGCGCGCCGACCTTAAGGTGCAAGTCGACATCGATCCGCAGAGTTTCCTCTGAGAAACTGCGGTCCGGCGGACGCTTCCGCCATATTGCTCCGCACCATCAACGTATGCTAAGCGAACCCGCAGATTTCGGGCCGGGAAAGCCGAGCGGCTGGCTCGCCTGAAAAACCAATCCGTTCAAGGCCTTGCGACGATGGGCCAGAACCTCCCGGGTGGAGGCTCGGTGCGCGAGGGTTAGGGGTCAGGGTGGCCGGTAGCACGACGAACGTATCAGGGGTCGCGGAACGCTACGCCAATGCCCTGTTCGAGCTCGCGCTCGATCAGAATTCCATTCCCGCCGTCGAGGCCGATCTCACCCGTTTTGCCGCCCTCATCGATGAAAGCGCCGACTTGAAACGGCTCGTGCGGAGTCCCGTGTTCTCGTCCGACGAGCAGCTTCGCGCCGTTGATGCGGTGCTCGGCAAGAGCGAGATCGGCGGCATCGTCGCCAATTTCGTCAAGGTCGCAGCCGGCAATCGCCGCCTGTTCGCGGTGCCGGAGATCATCACCGCCTTCAAGCGCCTCGCCGCCAGGCAGCGTGGCGAAGTCGCGGCTGAGGTCACCAGTGCCGAGCCGCTCAGCGATGCGCACGTAGCCGACCTGAAAGCCGCGCTGAAGGCTTCGCTCGGCAAGGACGTGTCGCTCTCCACCCATGTCGATCCGTCTCTGATCGGCGGGCTGATCGTGAAGGTCGGCAGCCGCATGATCGACGGGTCGCTCCGTACGAAACTCAATTCGCTCAAACTCGCCATGAAAGAGGTCGGCTGATGGAAATCCGGGCCGCAGAAATCTCCGCGATCCTCAAGGATCAGATCAAGAATTTCGGTAAGGAAGCCGAAGTCTCCGAAGTCGGCCAGGTTCTGTCCGTCGGCGACGGCATCGCCCGCATCTACGGCCTCGACAACGTGCAGGCCGGCGAGATGGTCGAGTTTCCGGGCGGCATCCGCGGCATGGCGCTCAACCTCGAGAGCGACAACGTCGGCGTGGTGATCTTCGGCGCCGACCGCGAAATCAAGGAAGGCGACACGGTCAAGCGTTCCGGCTCCATCGTGGACGTGCCGGTCGGCAAGGGGCTGCTCGGCCGCGTGGTCGATGCGCTCGGCAACCCGATCGACGGCAAGGGCCCGATCCAGTCGAGCGAGCGCCGGCGTGTGGACGTTAAGGCGCCGGGCATCATTCCGCGCCGCTCGGTGCACGAGCCGATGCAGACCGGCCTCAAGGCCGTCGACGCGCTCATCCCGATCGGCCGTGGCCAGCGCGAGCTGATCATCGGCGACCGCCAGACCGGCAAGACCGCGGTGGCGCTCGACACGATCCTGAACCAGAAGTCGATCAACGAATCGGGCGATGAGAGCCGCAAGCTCTACTGCGTCTATGTCGCTGTCGGCCAGAAGCGTTCGACGGTCGCGCAGTTCGTGAAGATTCTCGAAGAGAACGGCGCGCTGCCGTACTCGATCGTGGTTGCGGCCACCGCCTCCGATCCGGCGCCGATGCAGTTCCTGGCGCCGATGGCCGGCTGCACGATGGGCGAATACTTCCGCGACAACGGCATGCACGCGCTCATCATCTACGACGATCTGTCGAAGCAGGCGGTGGCCTACCGCCAGATGTCGCTCTTGCTCCGTCGTCCGCCGGGCCGCGAAGCTTACCCGGGCGACGTGTTCTATCTCCACTCGCGCCTGCTCGAGCGCGCGGCCAAGCTCAACAAGGACAACGGCTCGGGCTCGCTGACGGCGTTGCCGGTCATCGAGACGCAGGCCAACGACGTGTCGGCATACATTCCGACCAACGTGATTTCGATCACCGACGGTCAGATCTTCCTCGAGACGGACCTGTTCTACCAGGGCATCCGCCCGGCGGTGAACGTCGGCATCTCGGTGTCGCGCGTCGGCTCGTCGGCGCAGATCAAAGCGATGAAGCAGGTCGCCGGCTCGATCAAGGGCGAGCTCGCGCAATACCGCGAAATGGCGGCGTTTGCGCAGTTCGGCTCCGATCTCGATGCCGCCACGCAGCGCCTGCTCAACCGCGGCGCCCGCCTGACGGAGCTCCTCAAGCAGCCGCAGTTCTCGCCGCTCAAGGTCGAGGAGCAGGTGGCGGTGATCTTCGCGGGCGTGAACGGCTATCTCGACAAGCTGCCGGTCAACAAGGTCGGCGAGTTCGAGCGCGGCTTCCTCGCGCTTCTGCGCACCGAGCACAAGGCGGTGCTGGATGAGATCCGCGACAAGCGGGAGCTGACCGATTCGATCCGTGCCAGCCTCAAGTCGGCGGCCGAGTCTTTCTCGAAGGTGTTCGGCTAACGCTCCATGCCGTCGTTAAAAACCCTTCGCAACCGCATCGCCTCCGTCAAGGCGACGCAGAAGATCACCAAGGCGAAGCAGCTTGTCGCCGCGGCGAAGCTTCGGCGCGCGCAGGAGGCGGCGGAGGCGGCGCGGCCCTACGCCGAGCGGATGGGTGCGGTCCTCCGGAGTCTTGCTTCGACGTTTTCGGGTCGCAGCGATGCGCCGCGTCTGCTTGCCGGTACGGGCAGCGACAAGGTGCATCTGATCGTGGTGGCGACGGCCGACCGCGGCCTCTGCGGCGCGTTCAATTCGTCGATCGCACGGGCGGCGCGCGATCACGCGCTCAGGCTGATGCAGGAAGGCAAGGAAGTGAAGTTCTTCTGCGTTGGCAAGAAGGGCTACGACATTCTGCGCCGCACCTATGCTCGCTTGATTGTCGAGCATGTCGATCTCCGCGACGTGAAGAAGCTCAGCTTCTCCGATGCCGATGCTATTGGGCAGCGGCTGCTTCAGATGTATGCCGACGGCCAGTTCGACGTCTGCACCCTGTTCTTCGCCCGCTTCCGTTCGGTCATCAGCCAGGTGCCGACGGCCCTGCAGCTCATTCCGGCGCAGATCGATGCGACGGCGGCCGCAACCGCTGCGGTGGCCGGTGGCAACGCCATCTACGAGTACGAGCCCGACGAGGAATCGATCCTCACAGAGCTGTTGCCGCGCAACGTCTCGGTGCAGATCTTTTCGGCGCTGCTCGAGAATGCCGCCGGTGAGCAGGGCGCGTCGATGACCGCCATGGACAACGCGACGCGCAACGCCGGTGAAATGATCAAGGACCTGACGATCGTCTACAACCGGTCGCGCCAGGCGCAGATCACCAAGGAACTGATCGAAATCATCTCCGGCGCAGAAGCCGTCTGACCGGATCGACCGAGGAAGAAGAAAAATGGCAACCGCAGCTACCAACTTCAAAGGCGTCACCGGCAAGATCACGCAGGTGACCGGCGCCGTGGTCGACGTCCAGTTCGGCGACCATCTCCCGGCGATTCTGAACGCGCTCGAGACCAACAACAACGGCAACCGCCTCGTCCTCGAGGTGGCGCAGCACCTTGGCGAAAACACGGTGCGCACCATCGCCATGGACTCGACAGACGGTCTGGTGCGCGGTCAGGAAGTGACGGACACCGCCGAGCCGATCGCCATTCCGGTTGGTGACGAGACGCTTGGCCGCATCATGAACGTCATCGGCGAGCCGGTGGATCAGGCTGGCCCGGTGAAGACGCAGCAGAAGCGCGCGATTCACCAGCCGGCTCCGTCGTATATCGAGCAGTCGACCGAGGCTCAGATTCTGGTCACCGGCATCAAGGTCGTCGACCTGCTCGCGCCCTACGCGCGCGGCGGCAAGATCGGCCTGTTCGGCGGCGCCGGCGTCGGCAAGACCGTCATCATCCAGGAACTGATCAACAACATCGCCAAGGCCCACGGCGGCTACTCGGTGTTCGCCGGCGTCGGCGAGCGCACGCGCGAGGGCAACGACCTCTATCACGAGATGATCGAGTCGGGCGTGAACAAGGACCCGCACGAGAACAACGGCTCGTCGGCCGGTTCCAAGTGCGCGCTGGTGTTCGGCCAGATGAACGAGCCGCCGGGCGCGCGCGCCCGCGTGGCGCTCACCGGCCTGACGGTGGCGGAATACTTCCGCGATCAGGGCCAGGACGTGCTGTTCTTCGTCGACAACATCTTCCGCTTCACGCAGGCGGGCTCGGAAGTGTCGGCGCTGCTCGGCCGTATACCGTCGGCGGTGGGTTACCAGCCGACGCTTGCCACCGACATGGGCGCGCTGCAGGAGCGCATCACGACGACGCAGAAGGGCTCGATCACCTCGGTCCAGGCCATCTACGTGCCGGCCGACGACCTGACCGATCCGGCGCCGGCGACGTCGTTCGCCCACCTTGACGCCACCACGACGCTGAACCGCTCGATCGCCGAGAAGGGCATCTACCCGGCGGTCGATCCGCTCGACTCGACTTCACGCATGCTCGATCCGCGCATCGTCGGCGACGAGCACTACGGCGTTGCGCGCGGCGTGCAGCAGATCCTGCAGCGCTACAAGCAGCTCCAGGACATCATCGCCATCCTGGGCATGGACGAGCTTTCGGAAGACGACAAGCTGATCGTGGCGCGCGCCCGCAAGGTCGAGCGCTTCCTGTCGCAGCCGTTCCATGTCGCCGAAGTCTTCACCGGCGCCCCGGGTGTGTTCGTGCAACTCGAGGACACCATCAAGGGCTTCAAGGGCCTGATCGCCGGCGAGTACGATCACTTGCCGGAGCCGGCGTTCTACATGGTCGGCACCATCGAGGCGGCCGTCGAGAAGGCTAAGAAGCTCGCGGCCGAGGCGGCCTAGGGATGAACCTTCGCGTCCTCCTCGTACTGGTGGGGCTGGTCATTGGCGCGGTGCTGGGCTGGGCGACTGGGCCACAGCCCTCGAGGGTCGATGTCGGCCCGCTGCACATTGAGACGCAGGGGGGCGATAGCGGCAACGGCGGCACCGCGACGGTGACGACCGGTAACAACGGTATTAGCGTCAACGTGCAGTCCAATTCGCCGTTCGACAATCGCAACTCGCGCACGATCATTTTTGCCGCCATCGGTGCGGCGCTTGGCGCGGTCGCGTCTTATTTCGTGGCCCGCTCGGGCAGGGCTTGAGGACCGACCATGGCCGATCCGTTCCAGTTCGAACTCGTCTCGCCGGAGCGGCTGCTGCTCTCCGGTCAGGTCGATCAGGTCGTGGTGCCGGGCTCCGAGGGATACTTCACAGTGCTGAAGGGCCATGCTCCGTTCATGTCGACCATGAAGCCCGGCGTCGTCGATGTTAAGCGCGCCGACGGCGACGTCCGCATCTTCGTGCGCGGCGGCTTCGCTGACGTTTCGACGACCGGACTTACGATCCTCGCCGAGCAGGCGATCCTGGTCGATGAAGTCGACGAGAGAATGCTGGCGCAGGAAGTGCTGAACGCTGAAGAAGACCTGGCCGATGCCAAGGACGGCGCGGCCAAGGACGCAGCGGCGCTGAAACTCAGCCAGCTCAAGGAAGTCCAGGCGGCGCTGACGCGCTCCTGATCCCGGCGGAACCTCGCGACCGCGCGCGGCGTTATTGGCCGCACGCCGCCTCAGGTCCGCCCATGTCCGACATCCTCGCCGCTGCCCGGGAAGACGCCCGCGCCAATGGGTTGCGCTATCTCGGCGATGATCATCCCGGCATAACCCGCCGGCCTTTCCGCGGCCGTTTCGCCTATACCGACGCTAACGGCAAAGCGGTGAACGATAAGGCGACCCTCGACCGGATTCGCAAGCTCGCAATCCCGCCGGCGTGGACGGGTGTCTGGATTTCACCCGCCGCGAACGGCCACCTTCAGGCAACCGGCCGTGACCAGCGCGGGCGCAAGCAATACCGCTACCACGCGGATTTCCGCGCCGCGCGGGACCGCACCAAGTACGAGCACGTCTTGGAATTCGGCGCGCATATCGAGAAGGTGCGGGAACGCGTCGACGCCGACATGCGCAGGCCCGGCCTGCCGCGCGAGAAGGTGCTGGCGACCATCGTGCATCTGCTCGACACGACGCTGATCCGGGTGGGCAATGACGAGTACGCTCGCGCCAACGGCAGCTTCGGCCTCACCACGCTGAAGGACAGGCACGTAAAGGTCGAAGGCGGGCAGCTACGTTTTGAGTTCAAGGGCAAGAGCGGCAAGGCCTGGCGGCTGGCGGTGCAGGACCGGCGTGTGGCGAAGATCGTGAAGTCGTGCCAGGAACTGCCGGGACAGCATCTCTTCCAGTATCTCGACGAGAACGGCGCGCAGCAGTCGGTCGGCTCCGCCGACGTCAATGCGTATCTCCACGAAATAACGGGCGCCGAGGTCACCGCGAAGGATTTCCGCACGTTCGCCGGCACGGTGCTCGCGGCGACGACGCTGCTTCGGTTCAAGCCTGTGGAAAGCGAGACTGAGGCGAAGGTCAACGTCCGCGCGGCGATCGAGGAGGTTGCCGAGCGACTGGGCAACACCCCTGCCATCTGCCGCAAGTGCTACATCCACCCCGAGATCATGGCGGCGTATCTCGCCGGCGCGCTGGCGTTTCGCCTAGGCAAGTCGCAGGAGCGCGCGGTGCTGCGCTTTTTGTCGGGGCGGCTGCACAAGGCTTCGCGAAAACGGGCAGTCACAACGCCGGCCGAGGCTTTGGCGGCCTAGTCCAGCTTCATCAGAAAAGTGACCAGCCGCTCGGTCTCCTCGAAGCCCAACCTGCCGTGCATCGCATGCGACTCGGTATTTTCCAGGTCGGCGTCGGAGCCCAGTTCGCGGAAGCCTTGCGCCCGCGCCCACTGCTTCGCCGCCTCGAACAGGGCGCGAGCGATGCCGCGGCGTCGATGGTCAGGCTCGACCCATACCGCCTCGACATAGCCGACCGGAGAAGTCGTCGCGCTTTCGGCAATATCGCGGCGGCCGACCTCGAGGAAGCCGACCAGCGTTGCGTTGTCGTATGCGCCGAACGTGGCGTAGTCGTCGCGGGCCAGCATCGGGCCGGTCTCGCTGGCGAGTGCTGCCCGATCCTCATCGGGCCACAGCGACTGGCGCATGCGCGTGATTCGGGCTTCGTCGGCGCCGGGACGGACACGCCGGATCGTGATCGTCACGTCAGATCCAGCGGCGGACGCGCTTCTTGAAATCAAGATACGGCGCGCCGAACTTTGCTTCGAGGTAGGCTTCCTCGCGGGCGATCACCTGCGTCTGGATCCACCACACGGCCGGGATCGCGGCGAGCAGCGGCCACAGCGCGTTGCCGATGAAGGCGAAGCCGACGAGCAGCAGCGTCATGCCGAGATACATCGGGTTGCGGGTGAACTTGTACGGCCCGGCGAAGACAAGCGTCTTGGACGGCTCATGCGGGTTCATCGGTGTCCCGGCTGCCTGCAAGCTCCCCGCGCCGGTAAACACCAGCCAACCGCCGGCGAAAAGAACGACAACGCCGAGCAGCCGTACCGCGACGTCGAACACCGGCGGTACGATGGGGAAGGGGATCAGAAGCTGGAGGATGTAGCCGATCACAAGGCCGCCGACATAGATGAGCGGCGGGAGAATCGTGACGCCAGCGGTGTCGGTAGAGTTGGTCTGGGACATGCGAGGCACCTCCCTTGGTTGGTTCAGGCGGCGAGCGAAGCGAACGCCGCGACTACCTGCTCGTAGACCTTGCGTTTGAACGGCACGATCAGCTCGGGCAGGCGCTCGAGCTTCTCCCAGCGCCATGTCGAAAATTCGGCCTTGTGCTTGCCGCCGCCGGGGTGGAGCACGTCGATCTCCGGGTCGCTGCCTTCGAAGCGGAGCGCGAACCATTTCTGCTTCTGCCCGCGATATCGGCCGCCCCAGGATTCGCCGACCAGTTCCGGCGGCAGGTCGTAAGTGAGCCAGCCGGGCGCTTCTTTGAGCAGGCGAACCTTCGTCACCGAGGTTTCCTCATAGAGCTCGCGGAGTGCGGCCTTGTACGGGTCCTCGCCCTTGTCGAGTCCGCCCTGCGGCATTTGCCACCAATGGCCTTCGCCCTCGCCTTCGGCCTGCTCGTCCGAGCGGTTGCCGATCCACACGCGGCCCTTGGCGTTGAACAGGGCGATGCCGACGCAGGGCCGATACGGCAGTTGCTCGATATCGATCGTCTTGCTCACGAGTGGTTCTCGGCGAGCGCGCTGATCGGTACCAGCGTAATGCCCTTGTTCGCGGCCTGCTTGGCGAATTCGGCTATGCGCTCGATGGTGATCGGGAATGCCGTCGCCGTCGCGACCGCGTAGCCACGCTCCCGCGCAATGGCGCGGAGCTGGCTGAGGCTCTGGTCGATCGCCTCGGCGGAGAGATCGGCGTCGAGCACGAGGTCGGCGCGCACGAACGGCGTCGTCGTGCCGGCGACTTCAGCGGCGCGGCTTCGCGTCGACGAGCCGTCGTCGACGTACATCAATCCGCGCTGGCCAATGTCGCGCATCACCGGCGCGAGCGGACCGATGTCGCTGGTGAACTTGGCGCCCATGTAATTGACGACGCCGACGTAGTTGGTCATCCGGGCCATCAGCCAGTGCAGGCGGCCGATGTTCTCGTCCGCCGTCGCATTGGAGGTCAGCGTATTCTGGCCCGGATTGGTCTGCGGATAGTTGAACGGCTCGAGCGGTATCTGGAGCAGAAGCTCGTGGCCGGTCGAGCGGGCCGCGGCCGTGTCGGCGGGAAGGTTGTCGCCATAGGGCGCAAACGCCAGGGTCACGGTGCCGGGCAACTCGGCGATCGCTTCGCGCGTGCCGTCGGGATCGAGGCCCAGGCCGCCGACGACGATGGCGATGCGCATTTCGCCGTTGGGATCGCTGACGCCGGGACGGGCGTAGGCGTCGAGGGGACGTGTGCCGGACGGCGCGACGCGGGGCAGGAGTCCTACAGGTGTCTTCTCCACCAGGTCGTTCTCGGGAAGCGCGGCAAGCTGGATCGGACCGTCGTCGCCCGGCGCATGGATGATCACCTCGTTGCTGCCGCCGACCTCGGTCAGGCCGCCCGTCGGCTTCATGTCGGTGAGCGGGGCCGTGTCGGCAGGCACGGTGGAACCGGTGCGTTCCGTCCCGAGAGGCGCGGGCTTGGCAACTGGCGGCGCGTTTATGACGGCGGTGGCAGTCGGACTTTTAGCCGCCGGCATCAGGGTCCAGGCGGCGACGCCGAGCATGGCGATAGCTGCTACGGCGCCGGCCGCAATGTACAGCGGCTGCTGGCGCAAACGCGGCTTGGGCCGAATCCCAAGTGGCTTGACGAGATCATCCTTCATCTACGGCCCGCCAATCCGTCACCCCGATGAGGCGAGGCGCCCCGCAGGGCGCCTCGTTTAGCTCAGTTCGGTATGACGCGATTCGGGTCCGGCGGGAAGGCGGCGTTCACCTGAAGGCCGCGCAGCAGGCTCAGCGCGTACTGAAGCTGCTTGTCGTCCTTCGCGTCCGGCGGCACGTAGGCGAGCGAGCCCGACTGGGCCTGCTTGCCGTTCTTCTCGTCGTCGTTGACGAGATGGCCCTTGAGGTTGGCTTCGCCCTGCGGCTGCTGGTCGCCGAACTGCTTGGCGAGATCCGGCGGCAGATCCTGGATCACCTCGATGTCCGGCTCGATACCCTTCGCCTGGATCGAGCGGCCCGACGGCGTGTAGTAGCGCGCCGTGGTCAAACGCAGCGCGCCGTCCTTGCCGAGCGGGACGATCGTCTGCACGGAGCCCTTGCCGAACGAGCGCGTGCCGAGGATCGTGGCGCGGCGCTGATCCTGCAGCGCACCAGCGACGATCTCGGATGCCGAAGCAGAGCCGCCGTTGACAAGCACGATCACCGGCTTGCCATTGGCGAGGTCGCCAGAGTGGGCGTTGTAGCGCTCAGTCTCGTCGGCACGGCGGCCGCGGGTGGAGACGATCTCGCCCTCGTTGAGGAACGCGTCGGAGACCGCAATCGCCTGCGGCAGCAGGCCGCCCGGGTCATTGCGCAGGTCGACGATGACACCCTGCAGCTTGTCCTTGCCGATCTGGGCGGTGAGCTTGTCGATGTTCGACTTCAGACCGTCGAACGCGTTGTCGCTGAAGGAGGCGATGCGCACGTAGATGACGTTGCCTTCGGCGCGGCCGGTGACCGCCTGCACGGTGATCTCGGCGCGGACGAGCTTGATGTCGAACGGCTTCTTGTCGTCGCCGCCGCGCAGGATGGTGAGGGTGATCGGGGTGCCGATGTCGCCGCGCATCTTGTCGACGGCCGCATCGAGGGTGACGCCGGTGAGCGGATCGCCATCGAGCGCAATGATCTTGTCGTTGGCCAGGATGCCGGCCTTGGCAGCGGGGCTGCCGTCCATCGGCGAGATCACCTTGATGATCCCGTCTTCCATGGTCACCTGGATGCCGAGGCCACCGAACTTGCCGGAAGTCGTGACCTGCATGTCCTTGTAGTCTTTGGCGTTCATGTAGCTCGAGTGCGGATCGAGCCCGGCGAGCATGCCGTTGATGGCCGATTCGATGAGCTGGTTGTCATCCGGCACCTCAACGTAGTCCGAGCGCACGCGCTCGAAGACATCGCCGAACAGGTTCAGCTCACGGTAGGCATCGGAGCTGGCGGCAACGGCCTTGCTGGAGGAGAGGAACTGGGGCTGCGTAACGGCAACCGTCGCCAGCGCGCCGATGGCGACGCCTGCGAGGAGCAACGAAAATCTGCGTATCATCCGCCTACCTTTTCAACGTTGGGAGCGGCCCACCATGGAGCCGGGTCAATCGACGCCCCGTCCTTCCGAAATTCGATATAAAGCACCGGCTGGGTGATACCGACATTCACAGCGCCTGCACTGGCCAGCCTCGTTGAGGCCATGACCGCCACTGGCTCACCCGCAAGCACGAATTGGCCGAGCTGAACATCAATTCGTTCCATGCCCGCCAGGAGCACATGATAGCCGTCGCCTGCGTTTATGATCAAGAGTTGGCCGTAGCTTCTGAACGGGCCTGAGTAAACGACCCAGCCATCAGAAGGTGAGGAAACTTGGGCGCCTTCCCGCGTGGCGAGCGAAATTCCCTGGGACTTACCGCCCAGCCCATCGGGGTCGCCGAAAGCCTTGATTTCCGTGCCATTGGCCGGCATCGGCAGCAGGCCCTTGGTGTTGGCGAAGGCCACCTTCGGCGTTAACCGGCCCGAATCGCCCAGCGAATCGGCGGCCTTGTCCCCGGTTTCCGCCTTGGCGACTTCGGTGGCCTTCGCAGCCTCGGCTGCGGCCCTCGCGGCGGTGGCGTTTTCCGCCTCCATTCTGCTGATCAGGTCGCGGAGGCTGGTTGCCTGATCGGCCAGCACGCCAGCCCGCTGCTGCTCGGCTTCCAGCTGGGCAGCGGAAGCGTCGCGCTGGCTCTGTCGCTCCTGGATCAGAAGCGCGATGCGGGCGCGGCCTTCGGCGAGGGCGGCGGCGTTGGCGCGGAGCGTGTCGCGCTCCTTCTCCTTGGCGGCGCGCACTGCGACCAGATCCTTCAGGTCATTGGAGAGCGCCAGTGCGGCGGAGCGTAGTTCCGGCACGATGGCGCCAAGGAGGATCGCGGAGTGGATCGAATCGAGGGCGTCCTCCGGCCGCACGAGCAGTGCGGGCGGCGGGCGGTGACCCATGCGCTGGAGTGCGGCGAGCACCTCCGACAGCACGCCGCGGCGCTCGTTCAGCGAGGCGCGCAGCTTGTCTTCCTGATCGAGGATGGCGGACAGGCGCTGCTCAGCCGCGTCGATGTCGCCCTCGAGCTTCTGGACTTCGCGACCGCCGTCGATCAGCGACTGGTTGAGGGTCGCGCGATCCTTGTCGAGGGCATCGATCTCCTTCTGGAGGGCTGCTTGCCGATCGGTGGTGATCTGGATGTCGCGCGTGACCGCGTCGAGTTCTGCCCGCCGCGAGTCGGTGTCGTTTGGCGGCGCTGGCGCGGGTTCTTGTGCGAACGCGGCCGACGCCAGTCCGGTGGCGACAGCGGCGGCCAAAATGGAGGCGCGGCGGAAACGCATCAGTCGCGATGATACGGGTGGCCGGAGAGGATTGTCACGGCCCGGTAAAGCTGTTCCGCCAACATGATGCGGGCAAGCTGGTGCGGCCATGTCATCGGCCCGAACGCCAGGCGGAGCGCGCTTTTCTTCAGGAGGGCGTCGCCGTGGCCGTCCGGCCCGCCAAGCGCGAACACGAGGCCGGCCACTCCATCGTCGCGCCATCTGGCGATGCGGTCGGCGAAGCTGCGGCTGTCGAGCGTGCGGCCGCCTTCATCCAGCGCGACGAGCGTGCCGCCGAGGGCGAGCAGCGTCTCGGCTTCCTGCTCCTTGCGGGTGGTGGCGGCAGCGGCGCGGCTTTCGACGAATTCGCGGGTGGCGAAGGTGAGGGCGAGGCTGCGGCCCGCGCCTGTGGCGCGCTCGACGTAGCGGTCGTACAGGTCGCGCTCCGGTCCGGCCTTCAGCTTGCCGACCGCGGCAATGGTGATCAGCATCGACGTGCGGGCCTCCGGCCGCGCAGTCTAGTGCGGCGCCGCCAGTCTATACTTCGACCGGAGCCGCCGGGTGTTCGGCGCGCCACATCTTCTCGAGGTTATAGAAGGCGCGTACTTCCGGGCGGAAGACGTGGACGATGATGTCGCCCGCATCGATCAGCACCCAGTCGCCGCCCTTCAGCCCTTCGACGCGAACGTCGCGGCTACCGGCGTCCTTCAGATCGGAGACCAGGCGGTCGGCGATCGCGGCCACGTGACGCGCGGAGCGACCGCTGGCGACGACCATGTAGTCGGCCAGTGACGATTTGCCGGTGATGTTGATGGAGGCGATTTCCTCGCCCTTGGAATCTTCAAGGCTGGCCAGAACCACCTTGATGGCGGCCGCCGCTGCGAGTTCACGGCGGGCGGTCGCAAGACGGGGTGAGCGGTCACGCATCTCCCCACTACGAAGTGCGGTTGTCAGCGGTTTTGTCCCTTCATCCAGTCACCCTCAGATAGGGCCGCATCGGGGCGCGGCGCACCCATGAGGATATGCGTATGACGGTGACGCTTTCAAGACGCGCGGCGGGCGGCGCGGAGTGCGGTCGAGGAGATCGGGACGTGGGGCGAGGGCAGGAAAACCCAGGCGGGCGGCGGGGTTCCGGCCAGTGCGGCGGCGTCCGACGGGTCGTGGCGCGCGCGCCACAGGCTTAACGCCGCGGGTGAGGAAAGGGCGTCCAGCGCCGAACCGGGGCGGTTAAACACGGCGATCGGGATCGATGCCGCGATGGTCTGCCAGCCGCGCCAGCGATGGAAATTGGCGAGGTTGTCGGCGCCCATCATCCACACACACCGGACGCCGCGGAGTCGGGGTAGCAGACGCCGCAGCATCTCGGCCGTATAGCGCGTGCCGAGGGCCGCTTCGATGCCGGTCACTTTGATGCGCGGATTGTGCGCCAGCGCGCGCGCGGCGGCGACACGGCGATGAAGGTCGTCGGACGGCGCATTCTTCTTCAGCGGATTTTGCGGCGACACCAGCCACCAGACCTGATCGAGCGCCAGGGCACGGAGCGCGACGCGGCTGACCTCGACGTGCCCCTCGTGCGGCGGATCGAACGAACCGCCGAAAAGGCCGATGCACATGCCGGGATAGAAAGGGGGCAGGCGAAGATCGGCCACGTTTGTCATGCGCGCGAAGGCAGGCATCCAGTATCCGCCCCGAGAGCAATACCGGCGCCACCTGCGGATATCGGGTCCCCGCCTTCGCGGGGACCAAGGGACGATGACGTCACGGCCTCACCTGGCCGGCGCCGTGGATGCGGTACTTGAAGCTGGTGAGTTGCTCGACGCCGACAGGACCGCGGGCGTGCATGCGGCCGGTGGCGATGCCGATCTCGGCGCCCATGCCGAACTCGCCGCCATCGGCGAATTGCGTGGAGGCGTTGTGCAGGACGATGGCGCTGTCGACCTCGGCGAGGAATTTCGCCGCCGCAGCATCGTCGTTGGTGATGATCGAGTCGGTATGGTGCGAGCCGTAGCGGCCGATGTGGGCTATGGCGGCGTCGAGGCCGTCGATGACCTTCACGGCAATGATCGCGTCGAGATACTCGCACGACCAGTCGGCTTCCGTCGCGGGCACGACGTTGGCCACCATGCTGCGTACGGTTTCATCGCCGCGGATAGCGCAGCCGGCATTCTGCAGCGCCTCGCACAGCGGCTTCAGATGCGTGGCGACAACCGCGCGATCGACCAGCATGGTCTCGGCGGCGCCGCAGACCGAGACGCGGCGCATCTTGGCGTTCACGACGATTTTCTTCGCCATCTCGAGGTCGGCAGACTTGTGGATGTAGACGGTGCAAACGCCTTCGAGGTGCGCGAACACCGGCACCCGCGCTTCCTGCTGGACCCGGGCGACGAGCCCTTTGCCGCCGCGCGGCACGATAACGTCGATGGCGCCGTCGAGACCGGTGAGCATGGCCCCCACGGCGGCGCGATCGCGGGTCGGCACGAGCTGCACGGCTTCGGCCGGCAGGCCGGCGGCACGCAGGCCCTCGACGAAGCAGCGATGGATCGAGGCCGAGGAGCGGAACGAGTCGGAACCGCCGCGCAGGATCGCGGCGTTGCCGGCCTTGAGACAAAGAGCACTCGCGTCAGCAGTGACGTTAGGGCGGCTCTCGTAGATGATGCCGATGACGCCGAGTGGCGTGCGCACGCGCTCGATGTGCAGGCCGTTGGGGCGATCCCATTCGGCGATCACCGAGCCGACGGGATCGGGGAGGCCGGCGACCTCCTCCACGGCACGGGCGATGGCCTCTACGCGCTTGGCATCCAACGTCAGCCGCTCGGTGAAGGAAGACGCGACGTCCTGCTTCGCCATGTCGGCGACATCCTTCGCGTTCTCGGCAAGGATCATCGCCGCGTTCCTGCGGATTGATGCAGCGGCGGCGTTCAGCGCGGCGTCCTTGGCGGCCGTCGTGGCGAGCGCCAGCACGCGCGCCGCAGCACGCGCGGCGCGGCCGATGGCGGCCATTTCGGTCGCCACGTCGGTCGTCGCTATCCTCTCGACTTCAGCCACGCTCATAGCGCCAAGCCCTTGTCTCACCACCGACTTCCGGCGGCGGCGCGGATGGTTTGGCACGGCCCGGGCGTGGCTGCAACGATGGTGGCTGCAAGCCAGCGGAATCGGCGCGATTCCGCTGGACTATCCGCGAGACGCGGGCCATCAGAGGCGCGCCACAGCGGCGCACAAGACGCACAAGAATACGATGGCCGTTTCTTCCCCTCGCGCACAGAACACGACGCTCGGTATCGGCTTCATGTTGGGCGGCATCCTGCTGTTCTCGATGAACGATGCGCTGGCGAAATGGCTGTCGGGGACCTACCCTGCGACGGAGATGCTGCTCTTCCGCAGCGTGCCCGCAATCCTGCTGCTCGCGCCGATGGTCCAGAGGGTCGGCTGGCGCGCGCTTATCGAGGTCGAGCGGCCTTGGCTGCAGTTTGCGCGCGCCGCGCTCGGCGCCGTCGAGACGGCGATGTTCTATTGGGCCGTGCGCACCCTGCCACTGGCTGATGCAATGACTTACTACCTCGCCGGGCCGATCTACGTGACGGTGATGGCAGCCGTCTTCCTGCGGGAGAAGGTCGGCTGGCGGCGATGGAGTGCGGTGCTGGTCGGTTTCCTCGGCGTGGTGATCGCACTCGGGCCCTCGGCGCTGTCTTTCGGCGGCGCCGCGCTGATCGCGCTTGTCGGTAGCGTCATCTATTCGGCGTTTCTGGTGATGACGCGCGTGCTCCGCGGCACGCAGGAATCCGTGCTGGCCTCATGGCAGGTGATCGGCGGCCTCGTCGTCGGACTCATCGCGGCGCCATTCCTTTGGGCGCCGGTGGCGCGCTGGTGGGATGGCGCACTGATGGGATTCCTCGGCGTCGTCGCCGTGCTTGCGATCCTTTGCATCAACCGGTCGCTGGTGCTGGCGCCCGCGTCTGTAGTCGTGCCCTACCAGTACACAATGATCATCTGGGCGGTGATCTTCGGCTTCATCTTCTTCGGCAACGTCCCGAGCATGCAGACGCTCGTCGGCGCGGCGATCATCATCGGGGCGGGCCTGTTCATCTTCTTCCGCGAGCAGCAGGTCGGGCTGCCGGCCGCCGAGGAGATTGCGCCGGAGCGTTGACAAGGCATAGGCCCCCGATAGCCTCAAGCCGTCTCGTGGGAGCGAGATACAAAAGGGGGGAATTACCAATGGTTCGGGGAGTGAAGCTGGCCGCGCTTGCGTGGCTTGCTGCCGCCGTCCTTGTGCCGGCTGCAGCTAATGCCGACTTGCTGAGTTTCCGGGTGCACCTGACGGGAGCGGCCGAGGTGCCGCCGGTGACGACCGACGCCAAAGGCTCGGCGATTGCGGGATACGACTCGGCGACCAAGGAATTCACGTGGGTGATCAACTATTCCGGCCTTAGCGGCCCCGTCACCGCGGCGGAGTTCCACGGGCCGGCTGCCAAAGACGCGACGGCACCGCTCATGTTCGCGATCAGCGGCGATCTGGCCAGCCCGCTGAAGGGATCGGCGAAGTTGACCGACGATCAGGCCAAAGCGCTGGCGGATGGGCTGCTGTACATCAATCTAATGACGGCGGCGCATCCGGATGGCGAAATTCGCAGCCAGGTGATTCCGTCCACCTGAGCGTGAAGTGGAAATCGCTGGAGGCTGGTGACAACCGGAGAGAAGGCGCTATCTCATCCGGCATGACCGCCTCCCGCACTATCCGCGGCGCTGTAACCGCCTGGCCGGGCGTCAGCGAGCAACCAGGCCGCTTCGAGGCGGTCGAGTTCATGCTTGGCAAACGCGAGATCGGTCATCTTCACGGCAACGCCTGGCTGGACGTGCCGTTTCCGCGGCGCGTGCGCGACGAACTCGTCGCCGCGGGCGAAGCTGAGCCGCACCACATACTGCCGCAGAGCGGCTGGATAACGTTCCGCATCCGCAAAGCCGGCGATGTCGAACGCGCGGTGGCGCTCCTTCGGCGATCCTACGATCTCATCAACCAGCAACTGGAGCGGCGGCGGGTGCAGTCAGCGGCGGCCAGAGTCTAGCTAATCGCCGCGAAGCGCCATGTCGTCGCGGTGGATCATCTCGGCGCGGCCTGCGAAGCCGAGGATCGCCTCGATCTCGCCGCTGTTGCGACCGGCGATCCTGACGGCGTAGTCGGCGTCATAGGCGACAAGTCCGCGGCCGATTTCTTCGCCGGTCTCCGATCGTATCTCGACAGCATCGCCACGCTGAAAACTGCCTTCGACGCGCCGCACCCCGGCCGGGAGCAGACTCTTGCCGGCGCGCAGGGCCTTCGCCGCGCCGGCATCGACGACGACCGTGCCCTTGGTCGCGAGGCCGCCGGAAATCCAGCGTTTGCGCGCGGTAACGGGATTGGCATCGGGCAGAAACCAGGTGCACTTTTCGCCAGCGGCGACACGCGACAACGGGCCGGGCGCGATGCCCGAGGCGATGACCATGGTGGTGCCGGCCTGCGTCGCGATCTTGCCGGCGGCGATCTTCGTCTCCATGCCGCCGCGCGACAGTTCCGACGCCGCGGTGCCGGCCATCGCCTCGATCTCGGGCGTGATGCGTTCCACCGTCTCGATCAGCGTCGCGTTCGGATCCTGCGCAGGTGGCGCGGTGTAGAGGCCGGCGACGTCGGAGAGCAGGACGAGCAGATCGGCGCTCATCATCGTCGCGACGCGCGCGGCAAGACGATCGTTGTCGCCGTAGCGAATTTCGCTGGTGGCAACCGTATCGTTCTCGTTGATGACGGGCACGGCGTGGAGTTTGAGCAACGTCGCAATGGTGTTGCGTGCGTTCAGGTAGCGGCGGCGCTCCTCCGTGTCGCCGAGGGTGAGCAGAATCTGCCCGGCGGTGAGGCCGACCTTGTGGAGGGTGTCGGTGTACGCGTGGGCGAGGGCGATCTGGCCGACAGCGGCCGATGCCTGGCTTTCCTCGAGCTTCAGGGGGCCGCGCGGCAGACCCAGCACGCCGCGGCCAAGCGCGATCGCGCCGGAGGAGACGATCAGCACCTCGCGGCCGGCGCGGGTCAGGTGAGCGATGTCGTTGGCCAGCGCCTCCAGCCATGCGGCGCGCAGGCGTCCAGTCTCGCGGTCGACTAGCAGCGACGAGCCGATCTTGATGACGATGCGGCGGAAGTCTTCCGGCTTGCGCGTCACGACCGCCACGCTTCTTCCTTTTCGGCGGGAACCACGTCGTCGAGCTGGGCTTTGGCCTTCTCGACCTCCAGCGCGATGGCGCGGAGCGCGGGCTGCACACCCTCGCCGCTGACGGCGGAGAGGATCAGCGGCCGCACGCCGGCCGCCTTGCGCAGCTTGAGCTGCACCGACTTCGCGGTCTTCTCGTCGATGGCGTCAGACTTGGTCAGCGCCACGATCTCCGGCTTCTCGTCGAGGCCGTGGCCGTAGGCGGCGAGTTCGTCGCGCACGGTGCGGTAGTCGGCGACCGGGTTCTCCGCGGTAGCATCGACCAGATGCAGCAGTACGCCGGTGCGCTCGACGTGGCCGAGGAAACGGTCGCCGAGGCCGGCCCCTTCGTGCGCGCCCTCGATCAGGCCGGGAATGTCGGCGATGACGATTTCCCTGCCGTCGACGCGGGCGACGCCGAGGTTGGGCGTCAGCGTCGTGAAGGGATAATCCGCGATCTTGGGCTTGGCGGAGGACACCGCGGCGAGGAAGGTCGACTTGCCGGCGTTGGGCAGGCCGACGATGCCGGCGTCGGCGATCAGCTTCAGGCGCAGCCACAGCCAGCGTTCCTCGCCAGGCAGGCCGGGATTGGCCCGGCGCGGCGCGCGGTTGGTGGACGACTTGAAATGCGCGTTGCCGAAGCCGCCGTTGCCGCCGCGTGCGAGCAGGACGCGTTTGCCCGCCTCATCGAGGTCGGCGATCACCGTCTCGTTGTCTTCCTCCAGAATCTCGGTTCCAACGGGCACCTTGATGACCAGATCGTCGCCGCCGGCGCCGGCCTTGTCCTTGCCCATGCCGTGCTGGCCGGCCTTGGCTTTGAAGTGCTGCTGGTAGCGGTAGTCGATCAACGTGTTGAGGTTCTCGACCGCCTCAACGTAGACGTCGCCGCCCTTGCCGCCGTCGCCGCCGTTCGGACCGCCGTACTCGATGAACTTCTCGCGGCGGAACGACACCGAGCCGTTGCCGCCATCACCGGAGCGGACGTAAATCTTGGCTTCGTCGAGGAATTTCATCGCGGTACAGGGGCCGGTCAGTGGGCTGCCCGGAAGCGGGCGGCCGTCAGCACAAGATGGATATGCGCGACCTCGCCGCCGCGCGCAAGCGAGTGCGAGACGCCGGTGCCGAGGCGGCGGAATCCCAGCTTTGCCGCCACCCGCTGAGAGGCGGGATTGTCGACGAAGACACGGTAGTGGATCGTCGGCAGGCCCAGCGTCTGGAAGCCGAAGGCGAGCAGCGCCGCGCCGGTCTCCGTTGCAAAACCGCGACCCCAAACGGACTTGGCAAACCAGTAACCAAGCTCCGACTTCAAGGGCATGGCGAACAGACCACAGATACCCGCCAACGTGCCTGCATGTTCGACAGCGAAACTGATCGCGGAGGGCGTGCGTCCTTGCGCGGCGAGAAATGCGCGACCGTCCGCGTCCGAATAGGGATGCGGAATGCTCGTCGTCATCTTGGCGATGTCATAGTCGCGAACGTTGGCGACGATGGCCGCGAGGTCGGAGTGACGGAGCGCCCGAAGTTTCAGCCGCTCCGTCACCAGCGTGGTGTCACGCCGCAGTTTCACAGGGCGCATGGCTCAGGCCTTCCCTTCGTCCTGACGCCCACGCCTTGAGGCTCGCCCAGGTGCGACGGTCGAGCGCGAAGCGTTCCGTCGGGAAGGCGCCACGTCCCGGCAGGCGCACCATGCCGGTGCCGCGATACTGGAAGCCGCACTTCTCGATGACACGGCGGGCGCGATCGTTGGAGGCGCGCTTGGAGCACCAGACAGCCACCGTCGCCGGGTTCTCCGTGAAGACGCGGTCGATCAGGGCTTGCGTCGCTTCCGTGGCATAGCCGTGATGCCAATCGGGTTCGCCGATCCAGATGCTGATCTCCACGCCGGTGCCTAAACCGCTACCGCCGTAGACGGCGCCGCCAATGATGCGCCCGCTCTCGGCCGCAACGATCGCCAGCGCCGACCCGCGATCGATGGTCGGGCAGAGCGCCGGTGCGATCGCCGGGTTGGCAGCGAGTGCGTTGAGGATAAGCTCATCGGCCGGCATGCGCGGGCGCAGCTTCAGCCGTTCAGTGACGATCGTGGCGTACGCACTCTCCTCAAGACCCCCGGTGCCCATGATTCCCTCCGTCAGGCAAAGAAAAAGGGGAGATGGCGTCCCATCTCCCCTTTGAACCTGACTCGCCGGGTCGATGTGACGCCGGCGGAAAATTCCAGTCCGGCTACTCTGCAGCCTCCATGGCGCCATTCGCCGGGGCTACCGAGACGTACGTGCGACCGTTGGCTTTCGTCTGGAACTTCACGACGCCGTCGATGGTCGCGAAAATCGTATGGTCTTTGCCAAGGCCGACGCCCGCGCCGGTACGCCACTTGGTGCCGCGCTGACGCACGAGAATGTTGCCGGCGAGAACGGTCTCGCCGCCGAAGCGCTTCACGCCGAGACGGCGACCCGCCGAGTCACGGCCGTTGCGCGAGGAACCACCTGCCTTCTTGTGTGCCACCGTGGTCTCTCCTTATTCCTTGTCCGCCTTCTTGGCGCGCGGCTTGCGCGCTGCCTTCGGCTTCGTCTCCGCCGTCTCGCCTTCCGCGGCAGCCGGCTTGGCCTTCGCCTTCTTCGGGGCGGCGGCCTTTTCCTTCGAAGGCTGCTTGCCGTCGGTCAGGATCTCGGTGATCCGCACGACGGTCTGGCCCTCGCGGTAGCCACGGCTACGCTTGGAGTTCTGCCGGCGCCGCTTCTTGAACACGAGGATCGTGGCGGAACGACGGTGTTCGACGATCTCGCCTGCCACCTGCGCGCCCGCGACCAGCGGGCTGCCGAAGGTCAGGCTGTCGCCGCCGACAGCGAGGACCTCGCCGAAGGTGACCTGGTCGCCCTTCTCGCCGGCAATACGCTGCAGCGCGATCGTATCGCTCTCGGCGACCTTGTACTGCTTACCGCCGGCCTTGATGATTGCGTACATGACTTCAGTCCGTATTCCTGGCCCATGCGACCGGCTCCCGAGGTGGGGCAAAACGGCCGAATCTGGCGAAAAAATCAAAGGCGCGGCAAGGGGCCGCGCCGATTTCGCGGCATTTACAAGGATGGCGGTTTCGCTGTCAAGACAAGGCGCCGTCTAGCGATACGTCTCCCCGATGTGGTTCACCGCTACATCGGTTGCCGCCGGCATCCGGCCGTCGAACGAGCGAAACGTCAGGGTCCGCTTCTCCCCGGGTAGCAGGGCAAAGCTGGCGTCGTCGAAGGCGCCGCCAAACTCCGAGGCTTCAGGCTTCACGAAGAAAGCGGGCTTGTCCGCCGACACAGTGAAAGTGCCGGGCTTGCCGGCCGCGGCGAGGGTAATTTTGGCGTCGGGCAGATCGTAACGCTTGTACTTGTCCGGGAAGGTGACGAAACGCATGGCGGGGTCAAAGTCTGCGGCGCCCTTCGTCTTGCCCTCGACGAGGTAGAAGAAGTCGCGACCGGCGGGGATCCCGACGCGCGCGACCTCGATCGCGCGGTCGGGCGGGATCGCGGTATTCACCGGCGTCTCGTCCAGAACCTTGCCGTCGAGATCGATGCGGCGGACGCGGGCGTCAACCTCCGCGGCGGTCAGGCCATCGTTCAATCCGGACAGGATCAGTGCGCCGTTGTCGATGCGCGCGGCGAGCGCGACGGGCGCGAAGAAGCGGCGCGCGTGGTAATGCAGCGTCTTCCAGCCCATGGCATGATCGAGGCTCGACCACGAGACCGAGGGCCAGACGTCGTTGAGCTGCCAGTAGATCGTGCCCATGGTATTGGGCTTGAGGCTGCGCCAGTAGCGCACCGCCGTCTCGATCGCCAGCGCCTGCTGGAGTTGGCTCAGGAACAGGAACCGCTCGAAGCTCGTCGGGATGCGGAAGTAGCGCGTCATCGTCTCGACGATCTTGCCGTTGCCGGCGCCGGAGCGCTGGTGGAACTCCATAACCGGCGAGGTCGCGTTCCAGTCCTTCGGTTCGGCGAAGCGACGGATGACATGCATGGTCGGGAACGACTGGAAGCCGAACTCGGAGCAGAAGCGCGGCTTGACGTCGTAATAGTGCTCGAAGTCGCGGTTCTCGTGCCAGACCGACCAGAAGTGCATGTCGCCGGCGTTGTCCTTGTGCCAGGCGTCGCCGAAGTCGAGCTTGCCGGAGCAGGGCGACGATGGCCAGAAGGCGCGGTCGGGATCGGACTCCAGGATCGCCATCTCGATGACGCGATTGAGTCGGTCGTAGTTCACCAGGTAGCGGTCGCGATTCTTCTTCGACAGTTCGTACCAGGTCAGCGAGCCGACGACTTCGTTGTCGCCGCACCAGAGTGCGATCGAGGGATGCGAGCCGAGCCGCTTGACCTGGTAGCGCACCTCCGCGTCGACGACGGCGCAGAACTCCGGCGTCGAGGGATACTGAGAGCAGGCGAACATCATGTCCTGCCAGACGAGCAGGCCGAGCTCGTCGCAGATGTCGTAGAACGCGTCGAATTCGTAAAAGCCGCCGCCCCAGACACGGATCATGTTCATGTTGGCGATTGCCGCCTCGCGGAGCAGCAGCTCGATGCGCTCGCGCGTGATGCGCGAGGGCAGAGCATCAGCGGGAATCCAGTTGGCGCCCTTGCAGAAGATATCGATGCCGTTGACGCGGAAGGTCATCGACATGCCGATCTCGTCGGGCACGTTGATCAGCTCGAGCTTGCGGATGCCGACACGGCGCTTCACGCTGTCGCCGGGGACGGTGACGACAGCGTCGTACAGCGGCTGGGCACCGCAGCCCGCCGGCCACCACAGATCGGGATTCTCGATGTCGATGGACAGGGACGTCTTGCCGCCGTGCTCGACGGTCGTCTTCACGTCGATCTTCGCCGTCCTGCCCGCGACAGTGAACGTCACCGGGATCGTGGCGTCGCGGCGCGCCAGCAACTCGACGTCCGCAGTCAGCGTGACCTTGCCGCCGTCGTGATGCTTCTGGCGGACGATCACGTGCTCGATGCGCGCGTCGTCGAAGAAGCGCAGCACGGGCTCGGCATACACGCCTAGCACCATCACGCACGGACCCCAGTCCCAGCCGCCGTGGCACTGGGCCTTGCGCAGCATGTTCAGGTCGGTCGCGATATTGTTTGAAACGGAGTAGGGGATCGGGAATGGCTGCTTGGCGGCGCGCGCCTTCGCTTCCAGCACGGACGAGTGGAAGCGGATGGCGATGTCGTTTTTCCCCGCCTTCAGGACCTTGCCGAGGTCGAGGCGATGGCGGACGAAACTCGACTCAAGCTTTGCCACCAGCGTTCCGTTCACGGTCACGTCGGCGATGGTGTCGACGAATTCCAGGTCGAGCACAGGCCATTTGCCGGCAAGGTCCGCGGCGTTCACGTCGAAGTTGCGCCGTATCTCCCATTCCGTCTCGGCGACCCAGCGCACGTCCAGTTCGTTGGTGCCGATGAGTGGGTCGGGAATCTTGCCCAGCGCCAGCAAGGCAGAATGAATGTCTCCTGGAATATTGCAGGCGCCGACTTCGACGCCCTTGGCATCATGCAACATCCACGAACCGGCGAGTGACGCCTGGGTCATCGGTATTTCCTCTAGGATTTTGTAGTTTCGCGAGCAGGCGGGCCGCCCGGCGCGATGCACACTACGGCAACCGCCTCCGGCCGCCAATGGCCAGGCGGTCGCTGTTCAGATGCGGTCAGGCGCGGCGCAGCGTGTTCGCGATAAAGGTCACGATCGCCAGGATAAGCGCCAGCCAGAACAGGATCTTGGCGATCCCGGCAGCCGCGCCGGCAAGGCCGGTGAAACCGAGCAGAGCGGCGAGAAGCGCCACGACGAGGAAAACCAGCGTCCAGTGCAGCAGATTGGCGAAATTCATGAGGCCTTCTCCCTGTCGATCCGCTCACGAACCCGGCGGGGTGGCCGCGTGTTCCATGTCGGCTTCTTCCGCCGTGCGCGTTTCGCCTGACAGGAACTCGGCAAGCGGCGCGATCGCTGGGAAATTGTCGGCGAACACCTTGACCACGACCAGCAGCGGCACGCCGATGATCGCGCCAACGATGCCCCACATCCATGTCGTCAAAGAGAGGAAGATGAGGATCGCGACGATGTTCAGCTCCAGCCGGCGGCCGACGATGAAGGGCGTGACGAAGTTGCCCTCGATGATCTGAAGCGCGAGGTAGGAGACCGGCACCAGCGCCGCTTCCGCCAGGCTCGGGAAGGTGACGATAGCGACCGCTGTGGCCAGAAGGTTGCCGACGAGGCTGCCAAGATACGGGATGAAGTTGAGCAGTCCGCCGGCAATACCCCAGAGCAGCGGATTGGGGAGCCCAAGGATCGCCATCACCAAGCCGATGCATAGGCCAAGGCCGGCGTTGATGGCGGCGATGGTGAGCAGGTAGCGCGAGACTTCGTTTTCTATGTCGCGCAGCACGCGCAGCGATCTCTTCTTACCGGACAAATCGGGCAGCACGCGGATCAGCTTGGATCGCAATGTCGTGCCGGAGGCGAGCAGGAACAGCGCGAGGATCATGGTCGCGAAGAAGGTCGTGCCGAAATCGGCGGCGGTGCCGGCGGCCCATCCGAGGAGGCCGGACTCCTGCTGCACCACGACGCGTTCAGGTTCACCCGGTTGATCGGTGTTGCCGCTGGTGAGCGCCTGAACCTGGCGGCTCGCCTCGTTCAGTTTCCGGAAGGGCTCGCGGAGAAAATCGAAGCGATCCCGGATTTTCTCGACCAGGACGGGCGTTTCGGCGATCATCTGCGACACCGGGCCGGTAAGCAGCGTCGAGGTTGTCGCGATCGCGCCACCGAGGACGACAACCAGCATGACGGCCGATACGGCGTACGGGATCCCGCGGTGCGCCAGTGCCCGCACGGCGGGCGCAAACGTCATGGTGATCAGGATGGCGAGCACGAGCGGCAGGAAGAAGCTGCGCGCGTAATAGAGGGCGGCGCAGAGCGCGATGATGAAGGTGCCGACGATCGAGAAATTCACCGCCGGCGGCAACGCGTAGCGTACGGGCGGTTCGATCTCGTGTTCTGGCGGTGGAATGTGCGTCATTTGCGCGTCAACTGACGCGCCAGAAGATACGCGACAAGTGCGGCGCCGACCAGCGCTCCGCCGATGCCAAGCTCGGGTAACACTCCGCTGGCGGTCAGCCCGGCGATGGGAGCGGCGGGCGGTGCGCGCTTCCGCGCGGTAGCGGCGAGGCTCACCTGCATGATGATTGCGACAAGGGCAAAGGCGCCGGCCACGATCGCCAGCGCCCAGATCACGCCGACAACGGTCGCGAGCCACACGGTGAGCGCGGCCAGCCCGAAGCTGAGCGCCACGCACCACAGGACCAGCGCGACGAGGGACACGGCCGTGCGGCGCACGGCGCGGCGCAGCTCGTCGCGCAACGCGGCAAAGCCGATCGCGGAGATCAGCCAGCGGAAAAGCATGCGGCTTACCGGTTGCCGAGGATACCGACGAGGAAGCCGACGCCGAGCGCGATCAGGACTGCGCTCACTGGATTCTGCTTGATCTGACCTTCCAGTGTTGCGATGCCGGCCTGGGCAGCGTCGCCGGCCGCCTCCATGCTATCGGCACCCAACTGCTGGGCTTCCTCCCACATCTCCTCGCCGATGGCGCCGGCCTTCTTGGCGGCGCGCTTGGCGTCCTTGGCGAAGGCCGCCTGTGTCTTCACCGCCTCGGAGGCAAGCTTGCCGACCGTATCGGTGAGGGCAGCGATATCGGCGCGAAGCGCCGCGATGTCGTCCTGGAAGTCTTTCTCGGGATTAGCCATGGGGAGTCCTCCTGCCGGTCGCCAAGCCGCCGCCCACAACGCGGCAAGCGGATTTTCGATCCGTAACGCGCCTACAACTGGCCGCCGCAAGGACCCCGCTCGAGCGGACGGCTAAGACTTCTTATATTAGGGATTAGCGCAAAGCCAAGCCACCGGCTTGGGGCAACGCACGGAAATCATTTAGCTTTGTCGTAAACCAATTGCGCGGCGCGAATGCTCGTGTATGGTCCGCGCCGCCGATCAGGCCGACCCTCGCGGAGAGGTGCCAGAGTGGTCGATTGGGACGGTCTCGAAAACCGTTGTGCATGCAAGTGTACCGTGGGTTCGAATCCCACCCTCTCCGCCAGCATTAAGTAATTTGATTCCAATACGTTTTTAGGCGCGGGCGTTAGCCGCGCAACGTGGCTGAAAGCGGCGCCTTTTCGCGCTCGCGGGATCCTCCGCTTGCGAAGTCGCGCGCCAAGAGCAAGAAGACCCGCGCTCGACCGCGTCTACGATTGCGGCCCGTTCAGTGTAAGACGGTCGATGCGTCTGCCGATCGCTGTCCGAAGCGGCGCCCACTGCGATGCGCGTCGGCCGTAAGCATCGCATCCACAACAAGCACCGGGGCGAGAGCGCCACCGACGGGCTTGGAGCAGTGCTTCGAGAGTTGGGGCGCCATCGCCGCCGCGGCGCCGCCGCCTACGAGTCGGCCGTGTCGGCAAGCATGACCGACCTACCGGAAACCAAGCGCCTGGCCGACAGCATCGCAGTGCTATTTCGTTGGTTGCACACGTTGCGGCTTGGCGCGAAGGAAATCGAAATCGCAGCCTTGGTCGGCTTGCAGGACCTCACGATGGTAGAGGTGTGCATAGCCGCGTCGCGGTGTCGGGGGTGGCTCTGCCGCTTCCGACCGGCGGCGCTGGAGTTCGGCATCCGGCACCAGTAAGTCCAGACCGCGATTGCTGACGGAAAGGCGAATCCTGTCGCCGTTCCGTACGAGCGCGAGCGGGCCGCCGGACGCCGCGTCCGGGCTGACGTGCAGCACGACCGTTCCGTACGCCGTGCCGCTCATGCGGGCATCCGAAATACGCACCATATCTTTGACGCCGGCCCGGGCCAGCTTCTGCGGGATCGGCAGATAGCCGGATTCCGGCATCCCGGTCGGGCTTAGCGGACCGGCGTTCTGGAGCACGAGGAAATCGTCGGGCGTAACATCCAGATCGGGGCTGTCGATGCGTGCCGAAAGGTCGTCGAGCGATGTGAAGACGACGGCGCGACCCTCTTTCTCGAACAGCCTCGCATCGGCGGCGGCACGTTTCAGGATCGCGCCGCGTGGCGCTAGGGTACCGAACACGGCGATCAGCGCGCCGCATGGCTGCACCGGATCGCCGATCGATCGAATGACCTTGCGGTCGACGTAGCCGCTCTCCGGCGTCAGCCGCTCGCCCAGCGTTTCGCCCGATACCGTCAGGCAGTCGAGGTGCAGCAGCGGCCGCAGCTCGCGCAACACCGCGCCGACGCCACCGGCCGCGTGGAAGTCTTCCATGTAGAACGGACCGGTCGGCTTCAAATTCAACAGCACCGGAGTGGTGTCCGACAATTCGTTCAGCCGCTTGAGGCTGATTTCGATTCCAGCCCGGCCGGCGATGGCGGTCAGGTGGATGATCGCGTTGGTCGAACCGCCGATCGCGAGCAGGACGCGCAGCGCGTTTTCCACCGACTTCTCGGTGACAATGTCGCGGATGGTCGTGCCGGCCCGCACGAGTGCCATCGCCGCCCGACCGGACGCCTCGGCGGCGCGCAGCCGGTCGGCGTGCACGGCCGGGATCGCAGCAGTGCCGGGAAGGAGCAGACCCATCGCCTCCGAGATCGAGGCCATCGTGCTGGCGGTTCCCATCACGGCGCAGGTGCCGCTGGTGGTGGCGAGATTGCCTTCGACGGCGCCGATGGTGTTCTCGTCGATCTCGCCGGCCCGGTATTGCGCCCAGAAGCGGCGGCAGTCGGTGCAGGCGCCCAGCCGTTCCCCGCGCCAGCGCCCCGTCATCATCGGGCCAGTCACGAGTTGCACGGTTGGCAAGCCGGCCGACACGGCGCCCATCAGCTGCGCCGGCACCGTCTTGTCGCAACCGCCAACCAGGATCACTCCGTCCATCGGCTGGCCGCGGATCATCTCCTCGGTGTCCATGGCCATCAGATTGCGGAAGAACAGGCTGCTCGGATTGAGGAAGACTTCGCCCAGCGAGGTCGTCGGAAATTCCAGCGGCAGGCCGCCGGCCGCGAGCACGCCCCGCTTCGCCGCGGTGATGAGCTCCGGCACGCCACGATGGCAGTTGTTGAATTCGGAAAACGTGTTGGCGATGCCGATGACCGGGCGGCTGAGCAGATCGGTCGAATAGCCCATCGAGCGTGCCATCGAGCGGCGGAGATACCGCGCGAAATCCCGGTCGCCGTAGTTGGTCAATCCGCGCGATAGCCCGACGGACGCGTCACTGTCTTTCATGGAAGGCTCGCGCAAAAGCTCAAGCAGAAGTCGCGAGCGCTTGGAGGTAGGCGTTCTTGGAGTTGGGCAGGTGGTCGCGGCACAGCTGCACCAATCTCTCCCTGTCGCCCTGTTCCAGCGCCGATATCATCGCGTGGTGTTCCTGGCGGGCGGCTTCGCGGAATTCCGGCGTCATCAGGGACATGAACCGGATGCCATGGGCGCGCTGCGATGCTGCCTCGATCGCACCGGCGAGGAACTGGTTGTTGCAGCAACTGAAGAGCCGGCGGTGAAAAGCGAGATTGGCGCGGAAGATCGCCGAGTTGTCGACGCGATCCACCGCCGCATCGTGTTCCGCCTGGATGGCCTTGAGTTCGACGAGCGCCTCCGGGTCGAACGGAAACTCGATGCGGCGCGCAGCCTCTGTCTCAAGCAACTCTCTCAACTCGTAGAGCTGCTCGACTGCCTCGGCCGTGTAGCTGCGGACGGTCGCGCCGCGATTGGGCACACGCTCGATCAACCCGATGCGATCGAGCTCCATCAACGCCTGCCTGACGAGGTGCCGCGTCGTCCCGAACCGCTCGATCAACTCGTCCTCGATCAGCCGTTCGCGCGGATGAAGCCGGCCGAGCACGATGTCTTCTTCCAGCCGGGCGACAATCACGTTCGATGTCGCCGGCGCCTCCATCGCAGGTCGGCGAACGGACTTGCCCGGTTCGGCAGAACTGAACTTCCCGCTTGGCTCAACCCTGCCCATCGCCATCGATCCTGAACGTGGCCAAATCCGTATGCCGCAATCTAGCGACTAATGCATTATACGGCAATACGATCGCCGATAATATTATTGATAATCATGTTGACGTAATTAGCGACACGCGGTACTAGGCAGTCGAAGGGCCGCTTTTGGGAGCAACGGGTGGCTCAGTTTGGGAGGGACCTGCCGTGACACAATTGAAGGAAGACGTGGCGGCCATGCCATGTCGAGCGAATCGCCATGCCAAGTTGGGGCCTGCTTTCGCGATCGCGGCGGCTGTCGCTGCCGCCTACCTGCCGAGCACCGCTTTTGCCGCCAGCCCGACGCTGGTGACCGGCACGAATCCGACGGCGCCGGTGGCGCTGGAACCGCACCCGGAAATCACCGGCACCGTCTACGCGCTGTGGCCGAACACGACGACGCCCGCCTGGCCGCTCTACACCATTCCGAGCGAGGTCGCGGCGTTCACCAAATACCTGCCGAACGTGAAGCTCGTTCAGCAGGTCGGCAACAACGATCAGGCGTTGCAGCAATCTCAGGTGGAAGCGGCGATCACCGCGAAGGCTTCCGCTGTCGTGTTCAGCCCCGTCGTGCCGACCGCCGCGGGCGGCGCCCTCAAGGAATTCGCCGACGCGAACATCCCCGTGATTGCACTTCGCCAGGACCCGATCGGCGGGCCAGTCAACAGCTACGTTTGGGTTGACTTCCAGGGTGTCGGAAAATTCTGGGGCGACTACCTCACGCAGCACCTGGTGAGCGATGTCGGGCACAAGCCGGTCAAGCTCGCGATGATCCTCGGCGATCCGACCTTCGAGGTCTACAATCGCTGGACAAACGGCGTCAAACCGGCGCTCGACGCGCTCGTCGCCAGCGGCGACGTCCAGATCGTGTGCAAGATCGACACGAAGGGTTTCGTGCCGGCAACGGCTCAGGCCAACATGGACCAGTGTCTCACAACGAACGCCGGCAACGTCGATGCGGTTCTCGTGATGCAGGACAGCACCGGAAATGGTGTCGCCGCTTCGCTGACCAGCCAGAATCTGCTCGGCAAGGTGAAGTACTACGGTGGTCACGACGGTGACGTCGTGGCGCTCCAGCGTATCCTGCTCGGATACCAGTACGGCACGTTCAAGCCGGATGGTAAGCAGACCGCGCTCGGCACCGTCGCGCTCGTGATCGCTGCGCTCACCGGCAAGACACCGGAGAGCACCGGGTACATCAACGCGAAGTTCATGAACGGCTTCTACCCGGACGGAGTGCCGACGTTCCTTGCGCCGGAGACGCTCGTCACGGCGGAGAACATGCAGAAGACCGTCGTCGACGACGGGTTCCTGCCGAAGGAGAAGATCTGCACGGCAGCCGTCGCTGACACCGCCTTCTGCAAGGGCAACTAGCTACCGTCGAGAAGGGGTCGTCGTTGTCGAACGCTCAGGTGTCATAGTGAGCACTGGTCAGCAGGGCACCGGCGGCCCGCTTCTCGAACTTGCCGGTATCGCAAAGGCGTACGGTTCCGTCGTCGCGTTGCGCAATGCCAACCTCACCCTCCATCGCGGCGAAGTCGTCGCGCTGGTCGGTGACAACGGCGCCGGCAAGTCGACGTTCATCAAAATTCTGTCGGGCACCGTGCCGCTCGACAGCGGTGAGATTCGCTTCGAAGGCCGGCAGGTCGAGATCAAGCGGCCGAGCGATGCAACCAACCTAGGTATCCAGACCGTCTATCAGGACCTCGCGCTCTGCGACAACCTGGACATCATCGGCAACATCTTCCTCGGCCGTGAGCCGCGGGGCGGGATCCTGCAAGGGTGGCGCCTGAAGCGGCCGGAGATGGAACGGGTAGGGCGCGAAATTCTCGATTCCATGGCCATCCGCATAACCCACATCGACGTGCCTGTCGGCGCCCTGTCTGGCGGACAACGCCAGTGCGCGGCCGTCTGCAGGGCCGTCCTCGGCGATCCGAAGGTGATCGTGCTCGACGAGCCGACCGCCGCGCTTGGCGTCAGTCAGACGCAGGACGTGCTCACCCTCATCGGGCGATTGAAGGCACAGGGCCGTGGCGTAGTCGTCATCTCACACAACATTCCGGATCTGCTTCGCGTGGCGGACCGGATCGTGGTCTTCCGCCTCGGCGAAACGGTGGCCGACCGGCCGGCCTCCGAATGGACAGAGCATTCGCTGGTCTCGGCAATCACCGGCGCTCGGTCGGAGCAGTCCGCCGATCGCGAAGGCGTGCGGGGAGCGTTGCGGCAATGAGCACTCCGTTGGCCGAGCCACAGAAAAGTTTCGCCACTGCGCCGACGGCGCGCCTCGATGCACAGCGTGGCAGCTGGCGCCAGACGGCGATTGCCGGCCTGACCGGTCCGTGGCGGAGTCTGCCGCTCATCATCGCGCTCGTCGGCGTCTGGATACTGTTCGCCATCGAGAGCCCGCTGTTTCTGAGCAGCCGCAACCTCACCAACCTGTCGAACCAGATCGCGGTCTCCTCGCTGCTCGCGCTCGCGCTCGTTTTCGTCGTCGTCGTTCGCCAGATCGACATCTCCCTGGCTTCGTTGGCGGCAGTGTGCGGTGGAGTGGCTGCTCATCTGACCGCGGAGGAGGGTTGGAACCCGATCCTCGCCGTCGCGCTCGCGCTTGCCGCCGGCGTCGTCGTCACGACCTTCCAGTCGTGGATCGTGATGAAGTCGAAGGCGCCGTCGTTCATCGTGACGCTGGGCGGGATGTTCATCCTGAACGCAGCGCTGATGTGGATGCTGCCGGTGACGCAGGCGATCATCCTGTCGGATACGCCGCTGCAGGCGATCGCGGGCACCTATCTTCCGGACTGGCTGAGCTACACGCTGGCCGGACTGGGCGTCGCCTTCTTCGGGCTGTTGCGCTGGAACTACCACGCCGCCCGCGTTCGGCAGGGAATGGCGTCCAGTCTGATGCAAAGCACCTTGCTACCGACCGGCGCACTGGCGATCCTCGTTTTCGCCGTCGTCGTCTACGTGTTCAATGCCTACCGCGGTGTGCCGCTGCCCACCGTGATCGTCATCGGCACTGCGGTCATCCTCTCCTACGTCGGAACGCAGACACCGCTCGGCAAATACATCTACGCGATCGGTGGAAACCCCGAAGCCGCGCGCCGCGCGGGCATCAGGGTGGAACTGGTGACGGCCATTACATTTTCGATCGCCGGCTTTGTCGCAGCCTGGGCGGGCATCATCAACGCCTCGCGGCTTCTCGGCGTATCCGCGCAGTCGACCGATCTCACCTTGCTGCTCGTGGCCTTGTCGGCCGTGGTTGTCGGCGGAGTCAGTCTGTTCGGCGGCAGAGGCAGCGTCTGGTCGGTGCTCCTCGGCGGCATCCTTATGGGCAGCATCCAGAACGGCCTCCAGCTGATGGCCGTCACCCAGGAGGTCCAGTGGACTGTTCAGGGTGTGGTGCTGGTCGTCGCCGTGGTGATCGACGCTTCGATATCGCGGCACGCGGCAAATCCAACGTAACCGCGGCATCAGCCGCGTTGGTAGTGAGGGGTGGAGAGAAGAATGGCGCAAAGTCCTTTGGAAGCGGGCATCGCGATCCGGCGCGCGATGTTCGGCTCGGAGTACCGCAAGTCGGATGCCAAAGGCGCGTTCGGCTACCTCGACGAGTTCATCGTCGAGCGCTACTTCGGCGAGCTCTGGAACCGCAAGGAACTGGATCTGAAGACGCGCAGTCTCTGCACTATCGCTCTGCTGGTCGCGGCGCATATGCCGGATGACGCGCTGCGCGCCCATGTCGTCGGCGCCCTCGCGAACGGCGCGACGGAAGATGAGATTCGCGAGGTGATCGTGCACACCGGGCTCTACGTCGGCGTTGGCGTAGTGCTGACCGCGCGTCCCGTGGCGGAGGCAGTGTTCGATGCCCGCAAAAAGCAGTGACGACGCGGTCGCGCTCAGCGATCGCCAGGACCTGATCGATCTCGTCGTGGAATTTGCCTGGCGTGTCGATCATCGCAGCGCCGACACCATCCACGAGCTGGTCACCGACGACGTCTTCATCCAGATGGCTTACGGACCGATGGTCGGCAAGGACGCGGTGAAGGAGTGGGGCGTGCAGCGGGCAGCCGTCGACCGCATCACCCGGCACATCATGACCAACTTCCGCTTCCGCGCCGCGGAGGACGGAAAGGTGGAAGGCAGCTCGATGGCCATCATCTTCCGCAGCGAGGGCCTGGAGATGTCGGCTCCGTCGCCGTGGGCGGTGACGGAGTGCAGCGACGTCTTCGTGCGTCAGGATGGAAGGTGGAAGTTCGCGTCGCACGTCACTAAGGATATCTACCGATTGCCGTGACCGACGAGGTCGCGCGGTCGACGCTCACGCGCCGCAGCAGCCACGCAGCCAATTCGTAGCGACTGCCCTGGCGGGGAGTCGCTGGCGCGGCGGAGGCGGGTGGCATTGCCAGCTCGGAAGGTGTGAAGATGTACGACGCGTTCGGCCTCTATATTGATGGCGTTTGGCGCCAGGCGCACAGCGGCAAGACCTATCCCGTCATCGATCCTGCGACGGAAGAGCCCGTCGGCAATATCCCGGTGGCCGATGAGGTCGATCTCGATCTTGCGCTGGCGGCCGCCCACAAGGGCCTCCGCACGTGGCGATCGACCCCACCCTGGGAGCGCGCCGCACGCCTACGCCGCGCGGCGGATCTCATGCGACAGCGCGTCGACGACATCGCCCGCATCATCACCCTGGAAACAGGCAAGCCGCTGGCCGAAGCGAAAGGCGAGACAACGGGCGCGGCTGATCAGTTCGAGTGGTACGCGGAAGAGACCAAGCGCATATACGGCCAGACGATCGAGGGCCGCTCGCCCGATCAGCGGCACCAGGTCATCTACCAGCCGGTCGGCGTGGTTGCCGCGTTCTCCGCCTGGAATTTTCCGATCCTTCTCCCCGCGCGCAAGATTGCGGCCGCCCTCGGTGCCGGCTGCTCGATCATCGTGAAGCCTGCCGAGGAAGCGCCCGGCTCCTGCATGGCGCTGGTTCAGGCCTGCCACGATGCGGGTATTCCGCCAGGTGCGCTCAACCTCGTCGTTGGCGATCCGAAACAGATCAGCGCGTACCTCATCGCCTCGCCGATCGTGCGCAAGGTGTCCTTCACAGGTTCGGTGCCCGTGGGCAAGGAGCTCCTGCGGCTCTGCGCCGACGGCGTGAAGAAGGTGTCGATGGAGCTTGGCGGCCACGCGCCGGTCATCGTCTTCGAGGACGCCGATCCGGTAGCCGCGGCGCGCGCTGCCGGCACCGCGAAGTTCCGCAACGGTGGCCAGGTCTGCATCGCGCCCAGCCGCTTTTACGTTCACGACAACATCCGTCCGGCTTTCGGCGCCGCCATGGCGGAGCTGGCAACTTCGCTGAAGGTCGGTAGTGGAATGGAGCCAAGTACGCAGGTCGGGCCGCTGGCCAACCCGCGCGGGCTCAACCGCGCCAAGGCGCTGGTCGCTGACGCCATCGACAAAGGCGCCACTCTGCTCGCCGGCGGCGGCCCGCCCCACGGCATCAACCGCGGCTACTTCTTCGAGCCGACGGTCCTGACCGATGTTCCGGAAGAGGCGCGCATCATGCAGGAAGAGCCGTTCGTGCCGATTGCACCGATCGTTGGCTTCAGCGATTTCGACGACGTCATCGAGCGCGCCAACAGCGTTCCCTTCGGCCTGGCCGCCTATCTCTTCACCCGCTCGCTGCGGACGGCCACGCTTGCCTCGGAGGCGATCGAAGCCGGCATGGTGGGTGTCAACGAGATGCTGCTGGCGAGCGCCGAAGCGCCGTTCGGCGGCATCAAGGAGAGCGGCATGGGCCGCGAGGGCGGCGCGCTGGGCATCAAGGATTATCTCGAGCCCAAGTACGTCAAATTCCGGATCTAGCGGAGCGCGGACGGCAACCCGGGAGGGCTCGCCGTCCGCTGCACGTCCTATCGCTGGAGCGGCTGCGTGAGGTCGCGCTGCGACTCGGGGAATGTGTCCACGACCATCGTCTTAGTCTCAAGAAACGGCAGCAGGCCCTCCAGTCCGCCTTCGCGGCCGATGCCGGATTGCTTGAACCCGCCGATGCCGATGGTCGAGTCGGCTCGTGGACCGTTGTGGCCGACGGAACCCGCCCGCAACCGTCGCGCCACTGCATAGAACCGCTCGGCGTCGTTGGTGAACACGGACGCATTCAGCCCGAAGATCGTGTCGTTGGCGATTTCGATGGCGTTCGCTTCGTCATCCGCCGGAATCACCGACAGCACCGGTCCGAAAATCTCCTCGCGCGCGATGGTCGAGTTGTTGTCGACGCGCCCGAACACGGTCGGCTCGACGAAGAAGCCGCGATTGAGATGCGCCGGGCGGCCGCCGCCGGTGGCGAGCTGGGCGCCTTCCTCCTTGCCCTTGCTGATGTAGCCTTCGACGCGATCGCGTTGGCGGCTCATGGCCAGCGGCCCCATCTGGATGACCGGGTCGAAGGGATCGCCCACGGTCACGCGCTCGAAAGACGCACTGAGCGCATCGACCAGCGCGTCGTGTCGCTTGCGGTTCACCACGATGCGGGTGAGCGATGAGCATACCTGCCCGGTCAGGTAGATCGCATTCTCGGCGATCGTTTTTGCGGCGACGTCAACGTCGTAGTCGTCGAGAATCAACGCCGGTGATTTTCCGCCGAGTTCGAGCGTGCAGCGCGCAATCCGCTCGCCGCAGATCGAGGCGATCTTCCGGCCCGCCGCGGTCGAACCGGTGAACGTCACCTTGTCGACGTCAGGATGGCGCACGAGCAATTCCGACACCGCCCGGTCGGCCGTCAGCATGTTGAACACGCCCGGCGGCAGCCCGACCTTCTCGCAAATCTCGGCGAGCACGTAGGCTTCGCCCGGGGCCTCCGGCGAAGCCTTGAGGATGACCGTGCAGCCCGCCAGCAGCGCGGGCGCCGTCTTGTTGCACATCAGTCCGCCTGGCCCGTTCCATGGTATGATGGCGGCCACCACGCCGACTGGCTCACGCACCAGGAAGCCGACGCCGAGACCGTTGATGGTCGTGTGCTCTTCCTGGAACGGGTAGGTTTCGGCGATGCTGGCGTAGAAGCGGAACTTGCGGGAGAGGGCGCGCATCGTCGGCTTGGCCTGTTGATGCGTGACGCCCGACTGCGTCACCCAGATACGCGCGAGGTCTTCGGCGCGCGCGTCGAGCTCGGCCGCGATCGCTGTCAGGTAGGCGGCACGCTCCTTGTGACTGAGGCGCGGCCACGGGCCTTTGTCGAAGGCCTTGCGCGCCGCCGCGACGGCCCGGTTGACGTCGGCCGCCTGGGCTTCGGCGACGCGGACGAAAGGCTCCTCCGTCGCGCAGTTGATGACCTCGATGGTCGCGGTGCTGGAAGGGGCCACCCAGGCGCCGTCGATGTAAAACCGATCCGGATGAGCCAACGGTGCGTCACTGACTGTCATACTGTCTCTCCACTTCGTCGGGTGTCGGACGCGCGAGGCGCCGGTCGGCTATCGGGTGAACGAGATGTCGCGGCGGTCGCGAATGGGGTCGACGAAGGTCCCCTGCTCGCTTGCCGGAAGCGGGAATGGAATCGTGCCGGCAATGTCAGCGCGGCTCCATTCGTGAACGGTTTCGCGCAGCACGACGCCCCAGCGGCCCTTGCGGCGTTCCCAGCGATCCACGTAGCGACCGGCGAATACGTCGATCAGCTCCTGGCCGTCCTGCATCCGGCCCGCGTACGTCATGAAGTAGGCTTCGGAGAAGGCCTTGTCCCCGACGACTTCAATCAGGAGGTTGCCCATGAAGTGGGTGGTCAGCGTGGTCGCCGCCTTGTTGGCGGGGATGAAGTGTGCGGCGAATTCCCACGCCGGCGCCTTGAACGCGCGGCCATCCTCGTGGAAGAGGGCGCGCATCAGCTCCTCGTCGCAGCGGTCGACACCGCGGCAATAGCGCATGAGTGCGTCGTGGATCTCCTGCTTGTCGAGGAGGATTCTCAGTTCGGGAGCGATGGGCTGGTCTGCCATGACTTCGTCCTTCGGCCTTTGTCCGGCGTCGCGGCCGCTCGATCGTGTCAGGCGTGCTTAAGAGCCCGCGCGATTTGCTTGGCCTCGTAGCCGAACTCGCGAAACATTCCGCTGATGTGGTTCTTGTAGCCGACGAAATAGAGCCGCGGCGTGGTTGGCGGCGCTTTGCCGCCGTAGGTGACCGGCTTGCCGCGCTCGTTGAGAACACCGAGATGGCCGACGAGAGGTTCAAGGCCGCGGCGATAGCCGATGCAAACGATGACCGCGCTCGGCGCGATCCGTCGGCCGTCGACGAGGACGAACTCCTTCCCCTCGATACGCGCGATCGCGGGAACCGGCACAATCCGGCGCTGCTTCAGAAACGGAATCATCCCGACGTCGATCACGGGAATCGCGTCGTCACGGATCATCTGCGTGACCATGCCGCGCGGTGCCGGCGGCAACCCGTATTCAGACAGGTCGTCGAGGCCGTCCATGCGCTGCCCGAATGCCATCAGCCGGTCGCCGAACTTCGCGGTCGCACCGAGATAGCGCAGCAGGATGCCGACCAGCGGCGGGGGAATGGGGCCGTCGCGAACCGTCAGATTCGGCGGCGTGCGATAGGAGATCCACACCTTGCCGGCGCCACCTTCGACCAGGTCCGCGGATATCTCGGCGCCGGTGTTGCCGATGCCGACGACCAGCACGTCGCGGCCGCGGTAGGGCGCCGGGTTCTTGTAGTTTGCGCCGAGTATGATCTCTCCGGGAAACTGATCCTGTCCCGGCCATTTGGGTTCTATCGGCACGCGGTTGTAGCCCGTCGCGACAACGACGGCCCACGCATCGAACGGACCGGCCGACGTATCGAGGCGCCAGCCGTCCGCCGCGCAATCGACGCGCCGCACCTCGACGCCGGTGCGGACGTCCAGTCCGAAATGGGCAACGTACCTCTCGAGGTGCGCGACCACGCCGTCGCGCGATACCCATTTGCCTTCCGACTTGGGGAAATGAAACCCCGGCAGGTTCGACAGCCAGCGGATCGTGTGCAGATGCAGGCGGTCATATTGGCCGCGCCAGAAGTGCCCGATGGTGCCGCGCTCGAACACGACCGGATGGAAGCCGCGCCGTTTCAGAACCGCGGCGGCAGCGAGGCCGCCGGGTCCGGCGCCGACAACTGCGACGACCTTCTTGGTCACGCGCGCACCACGCCGGTGTTCGATGGGGCCGAGGCAGAGAGGACCGCACGCGCTGTCCGTTCGACAGCCCTGTCCCGCGCAGCGACGGGACCCCGTGCCTGTCGGCGGTTCATCATGTCGGTTACCTCCCCAAAACGGCGCTTTTGTCGGCTATATCACCACGGTTCCGGCCCGTCAAAATAATTATCAATAATATTATCGCTGATCATATTGTCGCGAAGTATTGCTCCGGCTAGGATTGTTCAACGACGAGAACTGGCACTTGCTGGCGGTGTCGGATCTTTGGCATCGGCCTGCGGGCACAGGCGCCAACGGTGGTGACGGCACGCGGCGAGCAAATCGTTGCGGCGTCGTTCTTAGGGAGCGGGTGCCTCAACGATGCGTCCACAAGCAGCCGCGATGAAGGTGTTGCTGAGCAAGCCGGCCTTGCAGGTCATGCCGGGCTGCTATGACGCCGTCGGCGCGCATCTGATTGCCGAGGCCGGCTTCCCGGTCGGCTTTGCCTCGGGTTCGAGCATCACCGCCGCACGCCTGGCAATGCCGGACATGGGGATGCTCTCGATCGTCGAGATGCGCGACGCCGTGGCGGAGATCACCGCCGCCGCGCCGTCCGTGCTTTGGCTGGCCGATGGCGACACCGGTTATGGCAACGAGATCGCCGTCCAGCGCACTGTCCGCGAGTACGCGCGGGCCGGCGCCGCCGCCATCCTCATCGAGGACAAGGCTTGGCCGCAGCCGCTCGCCGCGAGCGCGGGGAAGACCGTCGTCGATCGTGAGGCGGCCCGGCTGCGCCTTCGCGCCGCGGTGCACGCCGCGCACGACGAGGGCGTGCTGTTGTTGGCGCGCACCGACGCCCGCCTGACGCTCGGCCTCGAGGAAGCGCTGGCGCGCCTGAGACTTTTCGCGGAAGTCGGTGCCGATCTTCTCTATCTCGACTCGCCTCAAACCGAAGCCGAGATGCGCGCCTTCGTCGAAATCTGCGGCGACAAGCCCGCTGTTGCAGTCACGTCTCTCTCCGCCCGCTACTACATGCCGGACAACGATGGACTGACGCGCTGCGGCGTCAGGCTGGTGATCCATCCCCAGAACATTCTCGCCGCCAGCATTCACGCGGCTCGTCGTGTTCTTGCCGGACTGAGGGGCGGCGAGAATCCGCCCATGGCGACCGGCGAGGAACTCGCCAGCGCGGTTCGCAAAGCCGAATACCTCGCTACCGCTGCGCGGCTGACAAAGCGTGATTGATCCAGGGTTGGGGACCACGGAGGACACGACATGCCCACCGCCCGTGTGAACGGCGTCGACATCTACTACGAAGACACCGGCGGCTCCGGTCCGGCACTTTTGTTCAGCCACGGCATGATGCTCGACGTCGAAATGTTCCGGCCGCAGATTGAAGCGTTGCGTGGCCGCTATCGGTGCGTCGCCTGGGATCAACGCGGCTTCGGCCGGACCGGCGAGGTCTCCGCTGCCTTCACGTTCTGGGACTTGGCGAAGGACGCACTCGGATTGCTCGATGTGCTCAAGGTCGAGCGCGCCACATTGATCGGCCTGTCACAAGGGGGCTTCCTGTCGATGCGCGCAGCGCTGCTGGCGCCGAAACGTGTGAATGAGTTGGTGCTGATCGCGACGCGGCACGACAGCGACTCGCCTGATGAAATAGAGGGCCTGCGCGGCCTGCTCGCGGAATGGGAAGCGAACGGCAGCGCCAACCTCGAGGGCGTGATCGCCAGCCGCATTCTCGGCGAGGTGGACGCCACTCCATGGATCGCCAAATGGAGAAAGATGTCGAAGACGGCCCTTCGCTATCCGGGCAATGCGCTCGCGATACGTGACGACCTGACGCCGGTGATGGATCAGCTGCGCTGCCGGGCGCTGGTCATCCACGGCGAAGCTGACCAGGCCATCAATATCTCCCGAGGAGTCGATCTCGCTGCGCGGCTGCCGCAGTGCCGGGGATTTATCCGTGTGCCCGGGGCCGCCCATTGCTTGACGCTGAGCCACCCGTCGTTGGTCAACGACGCACTGACCGACTTCCTGGCGGGCCTGTCGTAGTCAAACCACACGACGGGAGTCCTCATCCATGCCGGAAGCAGACGCGATCGACATAGGCACGTCGTTTACGCTGCGGGGAGCGGCGGTGCTCGACGAGGCGGGTGGATTCTCCGGCCCGCAGGACGTCGGCGTCGAGAATGGTGTCATCACCGCGATGGCGCCGAGTCTGCCCCGGTCGGCCGCGTCGATGGACGCTCGGGGCCAGTGGCTCATGCCGGGGGTTATCGACTGCCACTCTCACCTCGCGCTCACCGCGCTCGCATCGCGTCCGCAACTCACGACGCCCATCACGCGCTGGGCGATCGAGGCGGCGCGCAACGCAAGCGTCACGCTTGCCGCGGGCGTGACGTTCGTTCGCGACGCGGGCGGCCTCGATGCAGGCGTGCGCAGCTCGATCGACGACGGGCTTGTGCAGGGACCGACGGTGCAGATCTCCATCGTGCCGCTCACGCAGACTGGTGGCCACGTCGACGGCTGGTTCTCCGGACCCGGGCTCGAATCGTCCGTGGCCAACCTGTTTCCGGACTATCCCGGCCGACCGCCGTTCCGCGTCGACGGCGTCGACGCGATGTGCGCCACCGTGCGGCAGCTGCTGCGCGCCGGCGCCGACTGGATCAAGCTCTGCACGACGGGCGGCGTGCTCTCGGAAGGCGATGCCCTTCTCGACCCGGAGTTCAGCCCCGAAGAAATCCAGATGGCCGTGACCGAGGCGGCGCGGCGGAGAAAGAGCGTATTCACGCACGCATACGGCGGCCCGGGGATCGACAATGCCGTACGCGCCGGCGTGCGCTCCATCGAGCATGGCACGTTTCTCACCGAGACCCAGGCGGCCGCGATGGCCAAGACCGGTTGCTGGCTGGTTCCGACGCTCAGTGTGCTGGACGAGGTGATCGGAATGGCGAAGCACGGCAAGCTGCCGCCTGAGATGGGTAGCAAGGCGTTGCAGCTCGAGGCCACGCTGGGGGAGGCTGTCCGCATCGCCCGCGCGCACGGCGTCCGCGTAGCGCTCGGCACCGACGCCAATTCGACGGCGATGCACGGCCGCAACCTGCGTGAGATCGAACTGCTCTGCCGGTATGGCGGCATGTCGGTCGAAGAGGCGCTGTTGACCGCCACGCTGCGCGGCGCAGAACTATGCGGCGTCGCGGCCACGCGCGGGCGCATCGCGCCGGGCTATATCTTCGACGCGATCCTGCTTGGCGCCGATCCGAGTGACCCCACCGTGTTTGCCGATCCATTCACGGTGCGGCAGGTCTTCAAGGCCGGGGTTGCGGTCAGACGCGACACCGCTTTGAACTGAAACAGCCATCGAAAGGGGCGCAATGGCAGCGACGAGATTTCAGGGAGTGCTGGTGCCGGTCGTCACGCCGTTTCGCGGCGACCATTCGATCGACGTCGATCGCTGGTACCGTCTTTGCCGCAGCCTGCTCGCGCAGGGCGCCAATGGACTGGCGATCTTCGGAACCACGAGCGAAGCGAACTCGATCGGTTCGCGGCAACGCATGGCCGCGCTGGAAAGCCTTGTCGAGCGCGGCATTCCCGCCGACCGGCTGATGCCCGGCATCGGCGCCTGCTCCATGGACGAGGTCACGGAGCTGCTGCGTCACGCCACGTCGCTCGGTTGCGGCGGCGTGCTCATGTTGCCGCCGTTCTACTACAAAGGCGTCACCGACGAGGGCCTGCTCCGCTTCGTCACCGGCGTGGTGTCGCGCGCGGGAAATCCCACCAACGTCTACCTGTATCATATCCCGCCGGTGGCCCAGGTGGGCTTCAGCCTCGATCTCATCGAGCGTCTCACCAGGGAACTGCCCGGCATTGTCGTTGGACTGAAGGATAGTTCCGGCGACCTCGACAATACGCTCGCGATCATTCGCCGGCTGCCAGGTTTCGACGTCTTCTGCGGCTCGGAAGTATTCCTGCTCGATACCCTCCGCGCCGGCGGTGTCGGATGCATCACGGCGACCGGGAGCGTGAACGCGCATGGAATCCACGCGCTCTATCAGGCCTGGCGAACCGACCGGGGTATTCAACTGCAGGAGCGGGCGACTGCTGTCCGCAAGGCCGTTCAGCAGTTCCCGCTGATCCCGGCAGTAAAGGCAATCCTCGCGCAGGCAAACGACGACGCCGATTGGAAAACGGTGCTGCCTCCGCTCGTATCCCTATCGCCGGCCGCCGAGGCGCAGCTCCATGCATCGCTGGACGCCCTGGGCTTCGCATCGAATTCCCTGTTAGAGGCTGAGACGAGTTCGGCAGCTGACTAGGTGCACCGCCACCGCTAATTCCTGTCGCGCCAAAGCGAATCAATCGGCCAAACAAGACTGACAAGGGAGCACGGCGTCGCGGTGCCCCCGGGATTGACTCTTGAGCCCTATGCCCTTGGGATCACGGGGCAAAGGGGTGGTGGTTCGTCGCCGGGGCATGAGCAGCAAGGTTCTGATTGTAACGACGGTCCGCTGGCCTTCCGCGGCAAGGGTGGCCGCGGCCTTCGCGGCGACAGGCTGTCGTGTTGTTGGGCTTTTGCCCGCCCGCCATCCGGCGGAGCATAGCCGCTATTTTGAGCAAACCTATCTCTACCATCCGCTTGCCGGCCGCGGTTCCTTTCTCGCTGCAATCCGCCGCTCGAATCCTGATTTCATCGTCCCGCTCGACGACCGCGCGGTTTCCCTTCTGCTCAGCGTCCAGGCGCGCGCTGGCGGTCGCGTCGCCGAGCTGATCGAAACGTCGCTCGGCCGGTCGCAGAGCTACGCCGCCGCTTTGTCGCGAAACGGCTTTATCGAAATCGCGCGCAGCTGTGGCGTTCGTACGCCGCTTACCCGATCGATCACCGGGTCCGAGCTGGAGGGCGTGCTTGCCGAGTGGGATCTTCCCGTGGTTCTGAAGGCAGATGGCACATGGGGCGGGGTGGGCGTCATCGTCGCCCGCAGCCGTGCTTCAGCGATTGACGCATATGACGTGCTCGCCCGCGCGCGCCCACTCCTGCGCAGCGCGGTGGCCGCGCAGCGAGAATCTGATCTGCACCTGTTCCGCGACGCTGTCACACGGGTACGCCGGCCCGTCATCCTGCAGCAGTTCGTCAGCGGCACGCCCGCCACGACATCGTTCGCGAGTTGGCGCGGAGAGTTGCTTGCCGCAAATCATTTCGAGACGGTCGAAGCACGCGACGCCAATGGACCGGCCAGCGTGTTGCAGCGGATCGACAGCGACGAAATGCAGGAAACCGCCGTGCGAATCGCCGCTCACCTCGGGCTGACCGGATTGCACGGCATCGACTACGTCCGCGACGCGACAGGCAAGGCGTACGTCATAGAGATGAACCCGCGCAGTCCGCAGACGGGGTCGCTAAGCTTCGGTGCCGGGCACGATCTGGTCTCGGCGCTGGCCGAACGCATTGACGGCGCGCCACACGCGCCACGACCCCAACCGGCGAGCGACCTCATCGCACTCTTTCCGCAGGAATGGATGCGCGACCCGGCCAGCCCGTACCTGACGACCGCGTTTCACGACGTTCCGTGGGACGATCCCTCGGTGCTTACGGCGGTGATCGGATCTCGCGAGCTAAAAGCCGTCATAGGAAATCGCGGGGCACTCGCGGGACCTATTCGTGCAGTGGCTGACGTGTCGATCAGTAATCCACGCCAGCCTGCGCTTCGGGATCTCGTCGCACGCTCGGGAACGGCTGGCGTTCGCGGAACCATCGCGCAATCGACCCTTGGCATGATCGATCAGGGGATCGTCGCGCTCGGGTCGCTTCTTCCTGTCGTTCTCCTCGGTCATCTGGCCGGTGCGGAACAACTCGGTCTCTATTCGCTTGCGGTCGCGGTCGCTCTGTTCCTCACGATCGTTGGTCAGAATCTTCTCCTCTCGGGCTATCCCATCTTCCGTGCCCGCGACGAGACCGCCTCTGACGCCAATCTCTTCCATGCCGTCTCACAGAGCGCTGCAGGCCTCCTTCTGCTTCTTCCGCTCGTGCTGGCCGCGGTGGCTTACTCCCCTCACGTCCAGCCTGATGTGGCGCTGCCGGGGGCCGTTCTGGTCGGATTCATCCTGTCCAGCAGTGCGCGGCAACTGCTGCGCACTCTTTCTCTGAGCCGGCAGGAATTGCTCCCGGCGCTTGCGCTCGACCTAGTGGTTTTCACGGCTACAGCGGTTGGACTTACGTGGCTGGCGCGGCGGGGCGCGATGGAACTCGCGAGCACCTGCACGGCGCTGCTCGTCGCAAATATCGCTTACGTTTTCGCCTGGCTGGGGGTCTATCGCCGGCGGATCATCCCGCAACGTGCGGGTGCCTTGCGCTATCTGGCGCAGGCGATCGATTTCGGTAAGTGGGCGTTCCTTTCCGCCATATTCGGATCGACGCCTTACTATGCCGCGCCTTGGCTGCTCGCGCTGTTGCAGGGCACGAAGGCCGCGGCAGTTTACGCGTCGGCGTCGACGGTGGTTGGCGTCGTCAACCACAGCCTGCTTGGCCTTACCAAAGGAAACGACGGAAGAACCGCCGATGCCTATCATAGGGGTGGCATCGGGGCTCTCGACGCGACGGTCAACGACCTGTTGAAGGTCATCGTGCCCGGGCTGACGGTGATCGTCGCCATCGTCTTCTTCGCCGCCAACTCTCTCGGAAGGTTGGTGCTGCCTTCACACGCGGCGGAGGTCGCCAGCGTCGCGCGGCTGCTTTCTCTGTCGCTTCTCGTGGGCAGCGTACGTGTGATCTACGGTAGCGGCCTTTGGGCGATGGGTCTGCCGCGCGCAACCGTTCCGGCCGGCCTGGTGCGCGGCACTGTCTGCGTTGTAGCGGGGGCGTACGGCGTGTACGCGGCAGGCCCCATCGGAATGGCCGCAGCCGTGCTTGCCGGAGACCTGGTATCTACCGCCATCGTTGCGCGGAAATACCGAGTGATCACGGCCGGTAGAGCGCGCGCCCCCGATATTGGAAATGCCGATAGCCCTATCGGCGCATCGCTCGCTGGCGCGCCATCCACCCACCGTCGACCGGAATTTTGATCGCGATCTCGTTGCACTGCCGCTCGTCGGGGCTGTTCCATTGGTAGCGGCAGTGGAAGACGAGCTTGATCACGTCGTGAAAGCTTTCGATGAAGCGGTTGGGAGCAGCTCGTTCACGAGGCGATGAAACTGCGCGTCGAGATCATATGCCTTCTTCAGCCTGTTTCCGATTGGTTTGGCGCGGGGAAGCCCAGTCCTGACAACACATCGCCGAAACTTACTTCTACCTCGGCGATTGACTCGCCGACCGGCGATGCGACAGAAAACGGCCGGTCGACCGGCTGTTCGTGTCGGCGCTGAGCCCACGGAGGGCTGAATGCGGGGCCGTCCACCCAAGCTCACGCTGAAGGACATCGCGCGGAAAGCGAAGGTCTCCGCTTCGACCGTATCGATGGTCCTGCGGGAAAGTCCGCTGGTCGCGCGCGAGACGCGGGTGCTCGTCCAGGAATGGATCGACAAGCTCGGCTATGTGCGCGATCGGGGCGCCGCCAATCTGCGATCGCGCACTTCACAGACGGTCGGGCTGGTGTTCTGCGAACTGACCAATCCCTTCTACGCCGAGCTCATCGCCGGCATCGATTCCGTGCTGGATAAGCACGGGCGGATCGCTTTTATCGCCCACACAGCCGAAGATCCTGAACGGCAGGACCGGCTGATCCGGCGGCTGCGCGAGCAGAATGTGGACGGAATCATCCTCTCGGCGGCGGAGGGAACGGACCCGAAAATCATAGAGCGCCTCAACGACTGGGGTCTGCCGTGCGTGCAGACGTTGCGCCACGTGGGGCGCATTCGGGGCGATTACGTCGGTCCCGCCATCCAGAGCGGCGTCGAGATGTCGGTCGACTATCTCGTTGGGGCCGGGCATCGGCGCATCGCTTACATCGGCGCCGCGCGCCACACTTCGGTTACGCGCGAGCGCCTCGCCGGATTTACGTCAGGCCTTCGCCGGCATGGACTGACCGCGGCCGCGATCGTGCGCTGCCCGCCAACGCGTGAGGACGGCTTCAACGCGATCGGCACGCTGCTCGCCGGCAAGAATCCGCCGACGGCAGCGATTTGCTACAACGACGTTTGCGCCTTCGGGGTCGCGCTTGGCGCCATCGAAGCGGGGCTGCGGCCGCAGAAAGACTTCGGCCTCGTCGGCTTCGACAACATCGCGGATGCGGCGCTCGCGCGTCCGGCTCTCACGACGGTGGCGATCGAGCCGCACCGCATCGGAGAGGAAGCGGCGCAGCTGCTGCTGCGCCGGATCGCTCACCCGCACAGCCGACCCGAGCAGGTCATCATGCCGGCGCACCTCATCATCCGCGATACCTAGTTCTTCCACCGGCATTCACAACATAAGCCCCTGGAATAACAGGTGTTTTTACGCGATATAACGATACAATCAGCGCGCTAAATTTGAGTTGGGATTCCACCGGTAGAACTGATGCAGGCCGTGGATTACAGCGAATTTATATCGATACAATTTTTTTGTTGCGACGAATGAACGTTGCTGCGATGGTGCGCTCGCGCTTAGACGGCCGCGGCATCAGTCGGCCCGGCGCACGGGAGGGAAAATCCATGACAGTTCGTTTCTCGCGGCGTGCATCCACGGCTGGCGTTAGCGCTATTGCCGCGATGGCACTGCAATTGGTCGCGATGCAGGGCGCGGCACGCGCCGACAGCGTCGTCGATCAGGCCAAGGCCGACGTCGCCAAGGCGACCGGTCTGCAGACCGAGTGGACGGGGCCGACGAGCGCGCCGCCGGTCACGGCGGGCAAGAAGATCGTCTACCTGTCGGGCGACGAGCAGATCGACACGTCGCACGAATACGGCGTGTACATGAAGGAGGCCGGCGCGAAGATTGGCTGGGACGTGACCGTCATCGACGGCAAGGGCAGCCCGACCTCGTGGCTCGCCGCGTTCAACCAGGCGATCGCGCTGAAGCCGGATGGCATCGCGATCTTCGCGGATGCTTCCAGCCTTCAGGATCCGATCAAGGCTGCCAACGCGCAGGGCATCACGGTGATCGGCCTGCATGCCACCGCGCTGCCGGGCCCGTATCCGGATCTCGGCGTGTACTTCAACATCCAGGGCGACCCGCGCAACGTCGGCAAGATCGAAGGCGAGTGGGCCATCGCGGATTCCGACGGCAAGGCGCGCGTCGTGATCCTCACGCACAACGAATACAAGATCGCCGAGACCAAGTCGGGCGCCACCAAGGCGGCCGTCGAGGCTTGCTCAGGCTGCCAGGTGCTGGAGTACGCCAACTCCCCGGCTTCGCAGGCCGACCAGCGGATGGCGCAGCTCACCACGAGCTGGGTTCAGCGCTTTGGGGCGCCAATGTACATCACCTCGGTTGGCGACAACGACTTCGACTTCGCCGTGCCGGTGCTGCGCGCGGGCGGGCTGAAGCCTGAGGAGGTGAAGCTGATCGGCGCGGACGGCACGCGTTCGGCGTACGACCGCCTGCACAAGGGCAATCAGTACCAGGCGATGACGGTGTCGGAGCCGGTCGAGCTGCAGGCCTACCAGGCGATCGACGAGTTCAATCGCGCCTTCAATAAGCAGCCGCCGAGCGGCTTCGTGCAGCCGCCGTACATCGTGACGTCGGCCAACGTGAATGCCGAGGGTGGCGACAAAAACCTGTTCGTGCCCAGCAACGATTACGTGAAGCACTATCTCTCCAACTGGGGCGTCAAGTAGTCTTTCCCCTGCCTCCACGGGCCGCCGGCAACGGCGGCCCGTTCCTTTTTGGCGCCAAGACATGCACGCCCACACGACGGACGAGGTAGACGTTCCGCTGCTGTCGATCAGCCATCTGACGATGGCCTTCACCAGCACGCTCGCGCTCAACGACGTCGATTTCCATCTCCATCGCGGCGAGATACATGCACTGCTCGGCCAGAACGGCGCCGGCAAATCGACGCTCATCAAGATTCTCGCCGGCGTGCATAGGCCGCTGGCCGGGGAAATTCGTCTCGCCGGCAGGCATGTCGAGCCGGCGACGCAGAAACTGCCGATCAACTTCATCCACCAGGACCTCGGTCTAGTCGATGCGATGAGCGTCGCGGAAAACGTCGCGATTGCCGCGGGCTACGCGCGCAGGGGAGGGCTGATCGACTGGCGCGCTGCCGAACGATCGGCGCGCGAGGCGCTTAGCCTGATGGAAAGCGACATCGATCCAGCGCTCGATGTGGGCAGCCTGACGTCGGCGGAGAAATCGATCGTCGCGATTGCGCGTGCGCTGGCCACCAAATGCGAGATTCTGGTCCTCGACGAGCCGACCGCGGCGCTGCCGGAAGCCGACGTCGAGCATCTGTTCGCGGCGTTGGACCGCCTGCGCGCGCGGGGCCTCGGGATTATCTACGTGACCCACCGGCTGGACGAGGTGTTCCGCCTTGCCGATCGCGTGACGGTGTTGCGCGACGGCGCGCGCGTCGCGACGGCGCCGGTCGGCGAGATAAATTCGGATCACCTCGTCGCAATGATCGTTGGTCGGAACGTCGTGACGACCGACATCTCAGCGGTAGAGCGCGGCGCCGAGCCGCTGCTTGAGGCGCGCGACGTGGTTTGCGACGGCGTCGGTCCAGTATCTTTTTCGCTGATGCCGGGCGAGACGTTGGCGCTTGTCGGTCTGCGCGGCGCAGGGCACACGCGCATCGCCCGCGCGTTGTTCGGCGACAGGCGCGTCAAATCTGGTAGCGTCCGCCTCGGCGGTCAGTTCATCGACATCCATTCGCCCGAAGACGCCATGGCGATGGGCATCGGACTGATCTCGAGCAAGCGCGGCGAAGAAAGCACCGCATCGGCGCTGAACGTGCGGGAGAATCTCTTCCTCAATCCGGTGCTGACCGGCACGTCGCCGTTCGGCTGGCTGGCGGCGTCGCAGGAGCGTGTGCGGGCGAGCGCCGTCGTCGAGCGCTACGCTATCCGTCCGGGGGATACCGAGAGGCCGGTCAGCACGCTTTCCGGCGGCAATCAGCAGAAGGTGGTGGTGGCCCGTTGGCTGGAAGGCCGCGTCCGGCTGCTCATCCTGGAAGAGCCGACGGCCGGAGTCGACGTCGGCTCAAAGGCCGAGATCTACAGCCTGATGCAGCGTTCGCTGGCACGCGGTATGGGTGTCCTTCTGGTCTCGACCGACTTCGAAGAAGTCGCGCGTGTCGCGCATCGCGCCGTCGTTTTCGACCGCGGGCGCATTGCCGCCGATGTGCCGCGGGACGAGCTGACCGTCGCGCATCTCACTGCATTGGCTTCGGGCACTCCCGCGATGGAGCAGATAGCATGACGCGCATGCCGAAACCGGCCACCGCACGCGAGCGCATCACGCGCTTCGTCTCGGTATGGGGACTGCTGGTGGTGCTCATCGCGCTGATTCTGCTGTTCACGGCACTGAAGCCCGACACGTTTCCGACGGCGTTCAACGTGCGCTCGATCCTGAACAACAAATCGATTTCCGCGATGGTGGCGCTGGCGGCCATGATCCCCATCGCGGCCAACCGGTTCGACCTGTCGGTCGCGTTCGTGCTTGGCATCTCGCAGATGCTGACGATCGGCCTGCAGAACTACGACATCCCGTGGCCGTTCGTGGTCCTGCTGATGCTGGGGATGGGCGCGCTGGTCGGCCTCATCAACGGCGTACTGGTGACGGTGGTCGGCATCGACAGCTTCATAGCCACGCTCGGCACCGGCACCATGCTGCTCGGCATCAACCAATGGTACTCCGGCGGCATACAGGTACTCGCGCCTTTGCCCCAGTCGTTCCTCGATTTGTCGGCAGTCGTTTACGGCATACCCCTGCCAGCGGTGTATGTGGCGGTTGTCGCGGTCGTCATGTGGATAGTCTTCGACTACCTGCCCATCGGCCGCTTCATCTATGTGCTCGGCCTCAGCCCTCGCGCCGCCCAGCTCAACGGCATCTCCGAGCGGAAGTACATCACGGGCGCGCTTGTTGCCTCGGGTGTGCTGTCGGCGTGGGCGGGCGTCGTGCTCCAATCCCAGCTTCAGGTCGGGCAGAGCACAGTCGGCCAGGAATACCTGCTTCCGGCGTTCACCGCGGTCCTCCTCGGCGCCACGGCCATCCGTCCCGGCCGGGTCAACGTGTGGGGAACGATACTCGCGGTCGGGGTTCTCGCCGTGACCGTCGCCGGGCTGAACCAGCTCGGCGCGCCCTTCTTCGTCGAGGCGCTGTTCAACGGCATCACGCTTGTGGTGGCGGTCGGCCTTGCGGTCACCGCGAACCGGCGGCAGACCGCGGTTGGATTTGCCGCGGACCGCGGCGCGCCGGAGAAACGCGACGCGGCTGCGCCGGCGGAAGGGCCGGCCGCCGCGGGCTGATCCGTCGCCGCGGCCGCAGCGGCGTTCAGGTCCCGGCGTCGCGCTGCATTTCGCTTACGAAGCTCGCGACGCGGTGCCCGACGGACAGGATGTGCCTGCGAACGGCATCAGCCAGCGAATGGGGGGCAGGGGAGCGAATAGCTCCGATGATCTCAACGTGCTCGGCTAATGCCAGTTTGGTGTGCCCGACGCGCGGTCCGACGTAGTTCCAGATGCGGGTCAACTGGTCTTCGAGTTTCGACAGCTGTTCGATGATGCGGTCGTTGCCGCAGCGCGAGATGAATATCTGGTGAAACGCGAAGTCTGACCGGTTGAACACTTCGACTCTGCCACGCTCCAGCTCTTCGGCGATCACTGCGAAATCCACCTCGAACTGATCGACAACCGCGGTGCTGATGCGACCCTCGGCCCGATCGGCGGCAAACGACTCCAGCACAGCGCGCATTTCGTAGAGCTGCAGGACATCTTCGCTGCGGATGGGGGCGACGCGCTTGTAGCGCTCGCCCTCGTCGAGGATGAACCGCTCCTGTTCCAGGCGACGTAGCGCTTCGCGGAGCGGCGAGCGGCTGGTGCCGAATTCCCGCGCGATCTCGGCTTCGTTCAACGGCGCGCCGGGTTGCAACTGACACGAAATGATGAGCCACTTGAGGTCGCTGTATGTGCGCGACGAGAGATTTTCCGGTCTCTCGAGCCGCTTTATCGCCGCGCGTCCCGGGCCGGCCATCTGTCTAGCTCCCGCGTGGCGCCAGCGGACGGCTGCCGAAAGGCACCGCCGCATCCAGCATGATCTGCAGATTTTCGCGCAGCACGCGGGCGATCATGAACGGATCGCGCTCGACGAACTGAGGCGCAAACATTTCAGCCGAGTACCAGCCGTCGTAGCCCGTGCCGTTGATGGCGTCGATCCAGTCCTGCAGGGGAATGTGGCCGCCGCCGGTCCAAACTTCGCGCCGATTGTGCAGCACTGGCGCGCCCGGCGGGAACCGCGGCAGTGAATCGCAGACGTGGACGCCGTTGATGAGGCGCCGGTCGAGCTTCGCGATGTCGCTCGCCTCCGTGCCGTTGATCCACAGGTGCCAAAAGTCGATCACCATGCCGAGGTTTTCGCGCCCGGTGAGGCCGATCACCTCCAGACACTGATCGAGCCGCGAAAGCGAAGCCCACGCGAGCGGCTCGAGGTAAAGGCGAAGGCCGCGTTCGCCCGCCATGTCACAAAGTACGCGAAGGTTCTTGGCGGAGAGCTCGGTTATCTCGTCGCGGCTCCTGCCGAGGAGCCCGCGATAGCCGCTATGGTCGCCGAGGCCGGGTCCGAGCGGACCGGTCACCACCTCCAGGAACTCCGCGCCGAGGCTGGCTGCCTGATCGATACGCAACCTGGCTTCCTCGAGCAGCGCCTTGTACTCGGCCGGCTCCTGCCGCTCGATGTCGAGCACGTAGCCGAGTGCCTTTGCCGGGAATCCGTCGAGCGCCCGGCGGACGAGATCGATCGAGTATCCCTGCGCCATCAGGCGATCGAGCTTCGGCGCGAGGATTTCGATGCCGTCGTAGCCGCTTTCCTTCGCGATCCGGACATCGTGCAACAGCGCGCTGTTCATGGTGCACGTGCCGTTGTGGATGATCATGGTCACGGCTCAAGCGCCTCGAAACACGACGTCTTTTCTTTGCCCGCTCGCCGCCGACTCCAGGATAGCGTCGACGATCTCGGCGACACGATACCCGTCGCGGAATGTCGCGGCCAACGGCGCAATCGGCGTGCCCCCGGCGACGGCGGAAAGGACGTGGCGGGCCTGGTAGTAGAAGCTGTCACGCCAGCCCACCGCGAAGGCCCCTTGGATGCCGACCGGTAACCAGAAGTCGCTGTAGGGGTGTTCCTGCATCGTGGCGCTGAAGGTCCGCATGCCTTTCTTGGGCTCGCGGTGCACGATCTCGCTCACGCGCGTCATGTCCCAGGCCAGGGTGCCGCGCGTGCCGTCGACCTCGATGCGCCCGGTGAGCGCGTGTCCGTCCGCCGTCCGCGCCGCTTCGAAGACGGCGGTCGCCCCCTGCTCCAGTTCAGCCACGCAGCCCATCCAGTCGTCGTTGACCTCGCCGAAGGAGGGCGCGCGAGCCTTCGTCCACGTTCTGGTCATCGCGACGACGCTTGCGATCTCGCCGACGAGGAATCGCGCCTGATCGATATGATGCGAGCCGAGATCGGCGGAGGCGCCGCCGCCGGCGACGTTGCGACTGAAGCGCCACGACAGCGGTGCCTCGCCCTCCTTCATGTCCATCAGGAAGTCGCTGCGGAAGTGGCGCACGTCGCCGATGTCGCCTTGCTGGATCATCTGGCGCATGAGCTGGAGCGCCGGCACGAAGCGGTGCACGAACGCGCACATATGCGGCACGCCTCTTGTCTCAACCGATTGCCAGATGTCGAACGCCTCGTTTGCCGTACGGGCGAGGGGCTTCTCGCAGAACACGGGTATGCCCTTGGCGGCAGCCGCCGCCACCGGCTCCGCGTGAGCGCTGTTAGGGCCGGCGTTGACGAACAGATCCACGCCCGGTGTCGAGAAGATGTCGCGCCAGTCGCGGCTGACCGATTCCCATTCGAACCGTTCTCGGATGTCGTCGAACTGACCCGAGACATCGGCGAGCGCGACGAATCTGGCGCCGATCCGCGGGTTGGCCTTCGCCTGGGCAGCGGCTTTGAACGCCAGCGAGTGCATCTGGCCAATGAAGCCGGCGCCCAGCATGCCGATGCCGACTGTCTTCATTCCGCAGCCTTTTCCCAGCCTGGTTATCGCGTTCTGTCGACATAAAATGGTGTCGACGGTGCTGTCAATGCAGATAGATCGGCTGGTGCGGCGGTGAACTAGAAATAATGCAATATTATCAAGATAGTAGTATACATTTTCGGGCTTTTTTGGCCTCCATCTGCGTTGACGACAGTCCTGACCCGAAAGCCCTGAATGCCGATTGACGGCCGGGGATTGCTTCCATACCGTCGACTGTCGACTGATACAGCGGGCGGTTCGAAAAGTGGCGATAAGTCCGGACTACGCGCACGGCATGCGCATCCTCGGCCATTCCGATCAGGGAGGGCGCGCGGACGGTGTGCAGGTGATGGTTGCCAACAGGCATGCCTTCGTCGGGCATGTCTTCAGCGGCGGCTTCTCCGTCATCGATGTTTCGGATCCGACCGCGCCTGCGTTCGTCCGCCACGTGCCGCAGCCGCCCAACACCTGGAGCCAGCATCTCCAGGTCAGCGGCGACCTGCTGCTCGTGAACAACATGAAAGACCTGCTGCGCGACGATCAGCTCGACAGCAGCACGTATTATTCGGGATCGATCGGCGAGAAGATCGACATCACCCACGGAGCGAAGTCGTACGGCGCCGGCATCCGGCTCTATGACATCAGCGTCCCGGCAAATCCGAAGGAGATTTGCTTCTTCTCCATTCCGGGCCTTGGCGTTCACCGCATCTGGTACGACGGCGGGCGCTGGGCGTACGTCTCTGCACTGCCAACGGGCTTCAGCGACGACATCATGCTGATCGTCGACATGCAGGATCCGCTGAAGCCTGAGGTGGTGAGCCGTCTGTGGTTGCCGGGCATGAACGTCGCCGCCGGTGAGAAACCGGACTGGGATCCGAAGTATCGCTACGCACTGCACCATCCGATCGTCAAAGGCGACCTGGCGTGTGCCTCGTGGCGGGACGGAGGGCTGACCACCATCGATGTGTCGGATCGCAGCCGGCCTCGCCTGCTCGCGCATCACAATCCGTGTCCGCCGTTCGCCGGCGGCACGCACAATGCCCTGCCGCTGCCCGATCGCGACCTCGTCGTCGTCGTCGAGGAGTCCGTCAAGGACAACCTCGAGGATGGTATCAAGCGGAATTGGATCTACGACATTCGCGTCCGCGAAAACCCGATCCCGATCGCCACACTGCCGATACCTTCGGATGCCGACTACGCTGCGAAGGGTGGGCAATTCGGGCCGCACAACATCCACGAAAACCGCGTTGGCAGCTTCCAGAGCTCCGAACGCGTTTTCATCACGTATCAAAATGCGGGGCTGAGAGTTTACGACATTAGCAACCCGTTCCGGCCGGAGGAGATTGCGGCGCTCGTGCCGCCGCCACCTGCTGCGATCATGGATCACCGACCGGGCCGGCCGAAGGTCGTCGACACGACCGACGTGTTCGTCGATCGCGAGGGTCTGATCTACTGCACCGACATGAACGGCGGCCTCTACATCCTGGAGATGGAGTAAGCCGTGGTGCGCATCGTTGACGCGGCGCTGCCGCGAGCGCGCGGCTGACTGCGCGGGGGAGCTTTGCGATGGACCATCAGATACCGCACGAGGTCTACATCGGCCTGCTCGGCCGCTCGATCGCTGTTCACTGGGATCTGCATGCGTTGCTGATGGTCTTCTGCTGGGCAGTGCTCGTGCCGGCAGCCATCGTGATCATCCGCTACGGCAAACCAGCGCCGCGCCCTACCGGGATCCCGCACCAGACGACCAAGTACGATCGCGATCTCGTTTGGTTCACTCTGCATGTGTACCTGCTCAATGCAGCGATCGTTTTGACGCTGCTCGGCGCTGCCATTGCCATCACCGTCAATGGCGGCTTCAGCGGCTCGGTGCATTCCTATTTTGGCGTCGCGACTGTGATATTCGGCGTGCTGCAGATCGTGTCGGCGTCGCAGCGCGGCAAGCACGGCGGGCCCAATCATCCGGGCACCGACCTCAACGATCCGTCAACGTGGCCTGGCGATCACTTCGCAATGACATCAAGGCGGCGGTGGTTCGAGGCGTATCACAAGACGTCCGGATACTTCGCTCTGTTCTGCGCGGCCGGTGCTATCGCAACGGGGCTCGCCCAGTTCTGGCTGCCGGTGATCGCGATCCTCGTCGCGATTGTGCTGCCGGGCTGGTGGATTCTCTCGGTCCTCTTCGAAAGGGCCGGACTGCATCACGATACCTATGGTTCCGTCTTCGGTACCAAGCCCGACTATCCCTACAATCGGGAACGGGCCGGCCAGTAGACGAAGCTAGCCCAGTCCGATTTCTCTCAGGTAGGCGCGGGTGCGCCTGGCGATCGGCAGCGGCTTGTCGAACGGCGCTGGAAACATGTCCTGTTCGACGATGCCATAGCCGACATAGTCGATCTCGCGGAGCGCATCGCGGAAGGCAGGGAAGTCGACCGCGCCGCGCGAGGGCTCGACGAACATATCGATCGATACAGCTTTGGCGAAAGGCAGCTTCTCGGCTGCGACGCGGGCGCTGACCGCCGGGTCGACGCTTTTCAGGTGGAGGTACGGAATGCGCGCGTGGTGCTTCTTGAGGAAGGCGACCGGGTCGCCGCCGCAGTAGGCGTGGTGGCCGGTATCGAGCAGCAGCGAGACCAGCTCCGGCTCACTGCCGTCGAGCAGTGCCTCGATCTGGTCCTCGTATTGGACGTGGGTCTCGGCGTGCGGGTGGTAGACTGTGGTCAGCCCGTAATCCTCCAGGGCAATCTCCGCGACGCGCCGCGTGGTGTCGATCAGGCTCTGGAAGCCAGCCTTGTCGAGACGCGCAGGGGCAAGCTGAGCGCCGGTGAAGAGATCGGTGTAGGTGCCGTCAATGAGCACGAGGAAGCGGGCGCCGAGCGCCTTCAGGTTCGGCCCCCAGCCGCGCAGCTGGCGCTCTACTTCCGGCCAGTTCTTCGGCGTCAGGTCGGCGAAGACAAAGGAGCCGGTAGCGGTGAGCTTGCGCTTGTCGAGTTCGCGGGCGAGCGTCTTGATGTCGGTCGGCAGGTAGCCGTAGGGGCCAAGCTCCGTGTAGTCGTAGCCGGCCTCCTTGATCTCGTTGAGGAAGCGGTCCCACGGTGTCTGCCGTGGATCGTCAGCGAACCAGACGCCCCAGGAATCCGGGGCGCTGCCGATCGTGAGCTTCATCGCATTCCTCCCAACGTAGCTCTGGGCCTTCGCCCTACTGGGCCGGCCAGTATTTCTTGACGTAACGCCCGATCTCCTCGCGCATGAAGCGCGAGGATTGCAGCGCGCGCTCCTCCCAGGCGAAGACGCAGGCGGTCACGATGCCGTCGAAACCGACCTCGGCCAGCGTCTTGAAGAAGACATCCCAGTTGACCTCGCCCTGGCCGATGTCGAGGTGCTGGTGCACGCGCGCCGCCGAGCCCGGTGGGTTGACGATGTAGCGGAGTCCGGACGATGCCTTGTGATTGAACGTGTCGGCGACGTGAACATGCGCGAGTACCGGCGCGCAGTCGCGGATCATCTGCTCCATGTTGTCGCCGAAGTAGAACGTGTGCGGCGCGCAATAGAGAAAGCGGACACGGTCAGAGTTGAGCGAGCGGATCATGTCGACAGCGGGATGGAGCGTCTCGACGAAATCCTCGGGGTGCGGCTCGAGGTGGAGGTTGATGCCCTCGCGCTCGAGGATCGGGACGATTTCCTCCATCGACCGCCACCACGCGGCCTCGCTGTGTTCGGCGGAGTGAACCCCGCCGCAGCAGCCGGCAACGCCGGAGCGGTGCGGGGACGCGCCGCGGCCGAATTCCGAATTGACCGTATCGACACCCATCTCGACCGCTACGTCGATAGCGATCTTCCAGTTGGCGACCGCTGCCAGGCGCTCGTCCTCGTGCGGGCTTGCCCAGCGGTACATCGGAAGCAGGGAGGCGATCTTGACGTTGTGATCGGCGAGCGACTTCTTGAATTCGCGAATGCGCTGGGGGAACGTGCGCGGCCGCGTCCACCAGTCGAAGAAATCCGCCCGCGGCGATAGCTCGATGTACTCGTAACCCAGTCCGGCGGCCAGTTTGCCGAGTTCGGTCAGCGGCAGATGCCGATGCATGTACGGGTCGAGTGCGATCTTCACGCCTTCCTCCCCTCGACGCGGCTTGCTCCGGACTGCGGCGCAGCAATCCGGCTTCCGCAAATTATTTTGCAGAAGTCTACGTTTCGCAATATGCAGTGTAAAGCAGCAAATGGCCGCGGCCTTGCCGCTGCGCCGCCTAGCTCTCGGAGCGGGGGCGCGTTGCCTGCCGCGACGTCTGCTCGCGCTGACGCTGGACCTCGGTCACGGTCGGGATGCGCGCCCCTGATTTCAGGTGTGGCTGGAGGAAACCCGCGGTCACCACGCCGATGCACTGTACGAGGCACATCGGCGCCGCGATCGAACGCGAAAACGTGTACTCGTCCTCAGGCACCGTGAAGAGCGTGCGCGCGTTTTTGGCGATCGGCGAGAGCAGGCTGTCGGTGATCGCGATCATCGGCGTGCCGTTGGTGGCGGCGAGCTCGGTGATCGACACGACTTCCTTGGCGTAGTGGCGGAAGGCGATGGCGACGAGCGCATCGCGCTTGGTCATGCTCGACGCCATCTCAAGGGCCAGGCCGCCGGCCGGATCGAGCAGAATGACGCGCCGGCGCAGCATGGTCATCAGGTAGCGCAGGAAAGACGCGATCGGGGCGGAGCGGAGCTGGCCCGCGATATAAATTGTGTCGGCCGCCTCCAGCAGATGGCCGGCGTTGTTGAGGTCGTCCTCGGAGACAGTCTCAAGCAGGCCCTGCAGCGCCGCGATATCGCGGACCACAAGATCCTTGAGGTGGCCGCCTTTGCCGTCCCGCACGTTGCGCGACAGTTCCACCTCGAGCGCACTGATGCGCTCGCGGAAACCCGGGGCGGCGGTCGCCAGCCGGGTGCGAAAAACGGCTTGCAGTTCCTTGAAGCCGGAGTAGCCGAAGCGCTGGGCGAAGCGCACCAGGCTTGATGGATCGGCGCCGCACTGAGCCGAAATGGCGTTGATCGATTCCAGCGCGACGACGTTGGGATTCTGCGTGAAGAAGCGGGCGATCTGCTGAAAGCGTCCGGAAAGGCTGGAGTATTCGTCGGCGATCAGGTTGACGATGCGCTCGTAGTGATCCGGCACGCTTGCCTTGGCAGTCGCCTTCGATACCGCTTTCGACACTTTCGATCGCTGTGCCATTCTCAGATAGCCTCTTGCCTCGTGACCAGCGCTTCCAGCCGCGCCGCCATTGTAGGCGCCGCTGCTGCGTTTCTACAATTAGGATTGCACAATTAGATTGGCCGCAATAAATGTTGTATAGCCGCGAGGCGCTGGGAGAAGTGTCGGAATGCGGGTGTCAACCTTACCGCTTCGCTGGGCGTTTGTAACGCCGGGTCCGCGGCTTCTGCCGTCATTTGGCAGGCGGCTGCGCCATGTTTGATCTGTACGAGCAGCACGGCCTTTTCCTGAACGGCGCCTGGCGCGATCGCGCCACGGGCGGCGCGCTGGAGGTCAAGGATCCGGCGACCGCCGAAGTCATCGGACAGGTGCCGGCGGCGGGCGCGGCGGAAGTCGAAGAAGCGATATCGTCCGCCGCGGCCGGTCTGGCGCTGTGGCGCGCGACGCCTGCATGGACGCGCGCGGATATCCTGCATTCGGTCGCGGACGTCATGCGCGATCGCATGGAAGCGGCGGCCCGTTGCATCACGCAGGAGACCGGGAAGCCGCTTGCCCAGTCGCGGCGCGAGTGGAGCCTCTCGGTCGATCAGTTCCGCTGGTACGCCGAGGAAGCTCGCAGAATCTACGGTCGCATCGTCGAAAGTCGCGCGCCCGGGGGCCGCATCGAGGTGCTGCACGAGCCCGTGGGCGTCGTCGCTGCGTTCACTGCGTGGAATTTTCCCGCTGTGCTGATCGCGCGAAAGGTAGCGCCGGCGCTCGCCGCCGGTTGCTCGATCATCGTGCGGCCGTCGAGTGAAGTGCCTGGGACCGCCATGATGATTTTCGCGTGCCTGCAGCAAGCGGGCGTGCCCCCGGGCGTGGCGAGTCTGCTTGTCGGATCCACCGCTGATACCTACCCCGGTCTCATGGCTTCGCCTGTGGTGCGCAAGGTGACGCTGACCGGCTCGACGGCGGTCGGGCAGCAGATGGTCCGCGATGCCGCGGCCACGCTGAAGCGCGTCACCATGGAGCTTGGCGGCAACGCGCCGATGATTGTTTTCGACGATGCGCCGCTTGACGCGGTCCTCGATCTCGCCGTGCCGACGAAATACGCCAACGCCGGCCAGGTTTGCGTCGCGCCCGACCGGTTTTACATCCACGAGTCGCTCTACGACGGTTTCGTCGATGGCTTCCGCCGCCGGGCGAGCGCACTCAGACTGGGCTCCGGCTTCGATGACGCGACACAGATGGGGGCGCTGATCAATCAACGCCGACGGAACGCCGTCGAGGAAATCGTTGCGGAAGCCGTCGGTAGCGGCGCCAAGCTGGAAACCGGCGGGCGGCGGCCGCCCGGCACGAACACCGGCTACTTCTTCGAGCCGACCGTGCTGTCCAACGTCCCGGACAAGGCGCGGGCGATCGCCGAGGAAAATTTCGGCCCGATCGCGGCGATTACGCCGTTCAGCGCGAGCGATGAGGTGTACGCGCGCGCGAACGCCGGCGATTTTGGCCTGTCCGCGTACGTTTTCACGCGCAACCCTTCGCGTATCCGCGAGGCCGTGTCGCGCATCGAGTCAGGCATGATCGGCGTCAACAGCTTCGCCCTTGCTGCGGCTGAAGCACCCTTCGGCGGCATCCGTTCCAGCGGCATGGGCCGCGAGGGCGGCACCGAAGGGATTCTCGACTATCTGAACGTGAAGCTCTCTCAGGTGACCGTCTAGCGCGCTCAGGATCGATGATGCAGGCCTTGCGCGCAGGAGTTCGTTAGATGCCCCACGTCCTGGTAGCGGGGAAGATCCACAGGGCAGGCGTGTCGATCCTGCAAGCCGCGCCGGGCGTGACGCTTGATCTCGTGGACGAAGTTTCGACCGCATCATATGCGCCGATGATCGGCAAGGCGGATGCGCTGCTGATCCGCAGTCAGCCTATGCCGGGCTCGGTAATCGCGGCTGCTCCGAAGCTGAAGATCGTGTCGCGGCACGGCGTGGGATACGACTCCGTCGACGTCAATGCGCTCAGCGCGCGCGGTATTCCGCTGGCGATCGTTGGGGACGTCAATTCCGCCGCGGTCGCCGAACACACGCTCATGCTGATCCTCGGGCTCGCCAAGCGCATGCTGCCCTATGACAGCAGCGTCCGGCGCGGGCAGTGGGGTGTGCGCGATACCTTTGCGGCTATCGAGATCGAGGGGCGCACGCTGCTCATCCTCGGCTTCGGCCGCATCGGCCGACGGGTAGCGCGGCTTGCGATGGCCTTCGGCATGAAGGTCGTCGCCTACGATCCTTATCTCGAGCAGGCCACCATCCGTGATGCCGGCGTCACGGCGGCGCCCGAGCTTGGTGCGGCGCTTGAGGTCGCGGACTTCGTCACGATCCACGCGCCGATGTCGCATCCTCACGCCGTCGTCGGGGCGGCGGAATTTGCGCGGATGAAGCCGTCGGCTTTCGTGGTCAATACTGCTCGCGGCGGGCTGGTCGACGAGCGTGCGCTGGCGGATGCGCTCACGACGGGGCGCATCGCGGGGGCCGGGCTCGACGTATTCGAAGTCGAGCCCGCGCTGGCGCCGTCGGCGCTGCTCGAAAGCGATCGCGTCGTGGTGACGCCGCACTCTGCCGCGCTGACCGAGGAGTGCGCGGAACGCATGGCAGTTGCCGCCGCTCACAACATCGTCGATTTTTTCAACGGGAAGCTCGACCCGGAGCTGATCGTCAATCGGGCGGCTCTGCAGAAATAAGCCCTGCGGTCCGGCTGCCAATAAAGTCGAGAAGTGGAGGGAAGCATGAACACCGTCAGGCTCACCATGGCGCAGGCGCTGGTGCGGTATCTCACCGCGCAGCGGACGATCATCGACGGCGAGAATGTCCCCCTCTTTGGCGGGGTGTTCGCCATCTTCGGCCACGGCAACGTCACCTGCATGGGCGAGGCGCTGGAGCCAGTGCAGGACATCCTGCCGACATGGCGCGGCCAGAACGAGCAGTCGATGGCGCTTGCCGCCATCGGCTACGCCAAGGCGAAGAAGCGGCGGCAGATCATGGTCGCACTGGCGTCGATCGGGCCGGGCGCCACGAATATGGTGACCGCAGCAGGCGTCGCGATGGCCAACCGCCTGCCGGTCCTGCTGCTGGCCGGCGACACTTTCGCCGGGCGCGCGCCCGATCCGGTGCTCCAACAGGTCGAGCAGTTCGGCGATCCGACCATCACCGTCAACGATTGCTTCAAGCCGGTCACGCGGTATTGGGACCGGATTACGCGGCCGGAGCAGATCATCGGCTCGCTGCCGCAAGCGGTGGCGACGATGCTCGATCCTGCGAGTTGCGGCCCCGTGTTCATCGGGCTGGCGCAGGATGCCCAGAGCGAAGCCTATGACTATCCGCGGGCGTTTTTCGAGCGGACGGTGCACCGCGTGCCGCGGGCGCGACCCGATGCCGATGCGCTGCGCGAGGCGGTGAAGCTGCTGCGCGGCGCCAAGAAGCCGCTGATCGTTGCCGGCGGCGGCGTGCATCATTCGCTGGCGACGGACGCGCTCGCGGCTTTCGCGCAGAAACACAACGTTCCCGTTGCGGAGACCATCAACGGCCGCGCCGTGCTCGTCCACGATCACCCGATGAACGTCGGACCTATCGGGATTCTCGGGTCGACATCCGCCAACAAGCTGGCGGGGCAGGCGGACGTGGTGCTGGCCGTCGGTTCGCGATTGCAGGATTTCGTCACGGCGTCGTGGACGGTCTTCGGCGGCGACACGCAGATCATTGGCCTGAACGCGGCCCGCTTCGATGCGGTCAAGCACCGCTCTCTGCCGCTGGTCGGTGACGCTTTGGTGGGTCTGGAGGAACTGTCCGAGGAATTGGCAGGCTGGCGCGGGCCGGCGGGCTGGGCCAGCGGCGGCGCCAGCGCCTACTCCGACTGGAACGCCCTCATCGAGAAGAATTCGGGCCCGACCAATGCGGAGGTTCCGAGCTACGCCCAGGTGATTGGGGCGATTAACCGGATATGCGATCCCACCGATCTCGCTTTGACCGCGGCCGGTGGCATGCCCGGCGAGCTTTGCCAGAACTGGCGCGCGAAATCCGTCGGCACGTTCGATTGCGACTTCGGCTACTCGTGCATGGGCTACGAGATTGCCGGGGCGTGGGGCGCCAAGATGGCGGAGCCCGAGCGTGACGTGGTCGCGTTGCTCGGCGATGGTTCGTACCTGATGATGAATTCGGACATCTACTCGACCGTGCTGACCGGCCACAAGCTGATCATCGTGGTTTGCGACAACGGCGGGTTCGCCGTCATCAACCGGCTGCAGAATGCGCAGGGATCGAAGTCGTTCAACAACCTGCTCGCCGATTCCCGTGTGACGAATCTGGTCGGCGTCGATTTCGCGCAACATGCAGCCTCGATGGGCGCGCATTCCGAGACCGTCGGCTCGATCGGCGAACTCGAGCAGGCCTTCGCCCGGGCCAAACAGGCCGATCGCACCAGCGTCATCGTCATCAAGGTGCAGTCGCACCAATGGACGCCGGGTGATGCGTGGTGGGAAGTCGGCGTCCCGGAAGTGAGCACGCGGAAGGAAGTCCGCGACGCGCGCGCCGCGTTCGAGAAGGGCAAAAGCAAGCAGCGCGTCGGCGTTTAAGACGCGATGCCTGTCACCGATCTCACGACCCAGTTCGCCGGGAAGGTCGCGGTCATCACCGGCGGCACGCAGGGGCTCGGCGAAGCCACCGCGCGCCTGCTGGCAGCGCGTGGTGCGACCGGTATCGTCATTGTCGGCCGGAACGCCGGCCGTGGCGATAGTGTGGCTGCGTCGATCAGGCAGAATAGCGCCACCGACGTGCGGTTCATTGCCGCCGACTTGGCACGCATCGATGAAGTGCGTGCCATCATGCCGTTCGCGGATGCGGCGTTCCACCGGGTCGATGTTCTGGTCAACGTTGCGGCCATTACTGACCGCGGCACTATCCTCGATACGAGTCCGGAGCTGTTCGATCGCGTCTTCGCGACAAACGTTCGTGCGCCATTCTTCCTGATGCAGGACGCCGCCAGGGTAATGCGCCGGGAGAGGATCACCGGTGCGATCGTCAACATCCAGTCGATGGCGGCGCACGGTGGCCAGGCGGAGATCAGCGCGTACTCGGCATCGAAGGCGGCCCTGGCGGCGTTTACGCGTAACGTTGCCTATTCGCTCCTGCCCGACCGCATTCGCGTCAACGGCCTCAACATCGGGTGGATGGATACGCCCGCGGAGCACGCCATCCAGATGCGGCACCACACCAGCGATGCCAACTGGCTCGCCAGGGCCGAGGCGCAGAAGCCGTTCGGCCGCCTGCTCAAGGTCGACGAGGTCGCGCGCGCCATCGCGTATCTGGCGAGCGACGAGTCGGGGATGACCACCGGCTCCAATATCGATATGGACCAGCAGGTGATCGGCGCCGCCGATGGCGCGAACCATCCACGACGGCGCCTGCCCGATTGAGCCGGGCTGGGCGCCGCCGGGCGTTCGGTCTAGCCGCGGATGCGGCCGGAGCGGCGGCCTTGCAGGATGTCGACGCCGACCGCGAGGATGATGACGGAGCCCTTCATCAGGCCCTGCCAATCGGGATCGATACCCAGCAGGATGAGGCCGTTGTTCATCGCGGCGAGGATGAGCACGCCGACCAGTGTGCCCGGCAGGATCGTGCCGTGACCGCCGCCCAGACGCGTACCGCCGATGATGACGGCCGCGATGGCGTCGAGTTCGCCGCCGGGGAAGGCGACCGGTGAAGCCGACGACAGGCGCGAGGTGAGCACCAGGCCGGCGATGCCGCTGCACACGGCCACCAGCACGTAGCAGCAGATCAGCACGCGATCGACCTTGATGCCGGCGAGGCGGCTCGCCTCGAGATTACCGCCGACCGAATAGACGTGGCGGCCGAATTGGGTGCGCGAGAGCAGCAGGTGGCAGACAACTGCGACGATGAGGAAGGCGATCACTGCTTTCGGGATGGGGCCGACGTCGCCCTGTGCCACGGAGATCAGCCACGGATCGAGGTTGCGGATGACGCGGCCGTTCGACACCACCAGCGTCAGCGTCTGGGCGATCGAAAGCATGCCCAGCGTCACCACGAAGGGATTGACCTTCGCCTTTGCGATCAGCGTGCCGTTGACGAGGCCGATCGCAAGGCTGACGCCCAGCATGGCAAGGATCGTCAGCACCGGTCCGTGGCCGTTGACCAGGCCAACTACGATACCGCAGAGCGCGGCGACGCGGGCCACGGAAAGGTCGAAGCCGCCGGCGACCATCACGACCGTCATTCCCGATGCGACGATGCCGATAACCGCGGCACCGCGCAGGATCGACTGGATGTTGCCCCAGTCCAGGAACACCGGCTTGATGATCGCGACAAGCACGACCAGCGCTGCGAAGAACAGGGTCAGCGTGTTGTTGAGGACAAAGCTTCGCGCCTGCCGCAGCAGCGTCGCGCCCATGCTCTGATCCTCGCTGCCGCCGATTCTTGTTGTCGTACTCACGCTGCCTCCGGTTCTTTCTCGGTTTCGGCCGTGCCGTGCTGGACGGTGAGGCTGACGATAGCCTCCGGGGTCACGTCTTTACCGGTCAGCTCGCCGACCGCGCGTTCGCGGTTGAAGCCGATGACGCGGTCGCATAACCCGGCGATCTCCTGCGCGTCGGAGGAGACGACGATGATGCCTTTGCCCTCCTTCGCCAACTCGCGGATGATGCGGTAGACCTCTTCCTTGGCGCCGATGTCGATGCCGTGGGTCGGCTCTTCCAGGATGATGACCTGCGGCTTGGTCGCCAGCCAGCGGGCGAGCAGCGCCTTCTGCTGGTTGCCACCGCTCAGTGTATCCATCGGCTGGCTGACGCCGTAGGAGCGGATACCGTATTCGGTGCGCAGGCCGTTGGTGAATTCTTTCTCGGCGCGCGAGAGAATGAACGGCCCGCTGGAGACCGCGGGGAGCGAGCAGAGCGAAAGATTGCCGCGCAGGCTCATCGTCGGCACGACGCCCTCGCGCTGACGGTCAGCGCCGAGAAAAGCGAAGCCGGCGGCAGCGGCCGCGGCGGGAGTTCCTAGCGCCTGCGGCTTGCCGTTCAGTTCGATCACGCCGGCGTCGGGCGTGCTGGCGCCAAAGATCGCGCGGCCGATGCTTTCCTGTGCCGCGCCCAGCAGGCCGACGAGCCCCAGAACCTCGCCCGCACCGAGCTCGAAATTGACGGGGCCGACCTTGCCGATCTTCAGGTCCTTGACCGTGAGCAGCGGCGCGCCGCCGCGGGCGTATGGCGTGCGGGGGCCGAAAAGCGCAGTGACTTCGCGGCCGACCATGAGCTGGACAATGTCGCGCTGCGGCGCGTTGCCCGGCAGGGTACCAGCAAGGCGGCCGTCGCGGAGAACGACGACGCGGCTGCAAATCTGCGAGACCTCATCGAGCCGGTGCGTGATGTAGATGACCGCGATGCCGGCGTCGGTGAGCTTGCGCACGGCCGCGAAAAGGCCCGCGGTTTCCTCAGCCGTCAGAGCCGAGGTCGGCTCGTCGAGGATGACGATGCGCGCGTCGAGGTCGAGCGCGCGGGTCAGCTCCACGAGCTGGCGGCCGGCGCTGGTCAGGTCGCCGACCAGCTGGTCGGGGTGGAGTTCGAAGCCGGAATGATCGATCGCGGCCTGGGCACGTTCGCGCAATTTGGCGCGACGGATGGGTCCGAACCAGCCGCCGACGATGGGCTCACGACCGAGCAGCAGGTTCGCGGCAACCGTAAGGTTGGGCACGAGCATGCTTTCCTGGAAGACGGTGGCGATGCCGGCCCTCAGCGCATCGGTTGGCGACGAAAACGAGACGCGACGGCCGCTGAGAAGGATCTCGCCGCTGGTCGGCCTGCTGGCGCCGCTCAGCATCTTCACCAGCGTCGATTTACCCGCACCGTTTTCGCCGAGCAGGCCGATCACTTCGCCTGCATGCAGCTGCAGGGACAGGCCGTCGAGCGCGACCACGCCGGGGTAGCGCTTGCCGACGTTGCGCACCTCCAGAACGATTTCCGGAACCTCGACACTCACCCGGCTGAATCCTCCTTGGTTCGCTGGTCTTTGCCTAGCGAACCGCCTCCCACCCTCGAATTACAAACATCATTGCAAAGTGTCAATCACAGCAATCTTTGTTGTCAACGTCATGCGCCCTGTGATAGCGATGGTAGCGCAAGTTCCAGCATTGGGCCGGAAGATAGTCACCACGGTGACTAGGGAGGAAAGACAAAGATGAACCGATTCCGATACGTGATTGGCGCGGTCGCCTTGCTCGGCGCTGCCGCCCTGGGTAGCAGCGCAAGCTACGCCGCCGACAAGATTTGCGTCGCGTACCACTCGAGCGCCGCGACCTTCAACGTTGTCGACCGCGAGGCCAAGGCGGCCCGCGCGAAGGAACTGGGAATTGAAATCGTGCAGGCCGACGCCACCGAGGACGCCGACAAGCAGACACAGCAAATTCGTGACTTCGTGACCGCGGGTTGCACCGGCCTGATCGTTCAGGCGGTCGACGCCACGGCGACCGGCGTTGCGGTCAAGGAACTGGCCAAGTCGAATATCCCGGTCGTCACGGGCGACCGCTTCGTCGACCTGCCGTATGGCGGTGCTGACGGCGACAACCCCAAGGCGCACGTAGGCTGGTCGGACTTCGACCGCGGCAAGCTCGAGGGCGACATCGCCATCAAGGCCTGCGGCGACAAGAACCCGTGCAACATCGTGCTGGAGGAAGGCACCGCGGGTTCGGCTCCGCAGATCGAGATCACGCGCGGCATCGAGGCGGCGATCGCCGATAAGCCCGCGATCAAGATCATCGAGAAGCAGAACCACAACTTCGATCCTGCCCAGGCGGTGACGGTCACCGAAGCCATCCTGACCAAGTACCCGAAGGGTTCGATCGATGTGATCGTCAGCCATGACGACAACACCGCCATCGCCGCTCTCGGCGCCGCGGAGTCGGCGGGCCGCACGGAGATCGCGTTCGTCGGTTCTGGCGGCAGCAAGGCCGCTACCGACGCGATCGCCGCCGGCAAGATGTACGGCACGTCGATGATCTCGCCGACTGCCTTCGGTCGCCTGGCCGTCGAGACGATCGTGCACCTTATGCACCACGAGCCGATCACCACGGTGGTGCAGGACGGGCGTGCGACAGTCCCGATGACCTTGCTCCTGGTCACCAAGGACAACGTGAAAGACCACCCGGGCGAGTGGTAGCCGCACCGGTGTGAAAAAGAGACGCCCGGCCGGCGAGGCCGGGCGTTTCAATATCGCCCACTGCAGCCGTTCGATCCCGCGGAAATGGCCGGAATCGTGGGCGTGGCGAAGGCGCCGCTCCAATTTCGAGACAGCACGATGCGCGCTAACCCGCTCCGCGAAATCTGGTCGAAGGGCGGTGCTGTCCTCAATGGCTGGATCGCGATACCGCACCCGTTCTCCGTCGAGGTGATGGCGCACCAGGGCTGGGACAGCCTGACCGTCGACATGCAGCACGGCGTCGCCGGTTACGAGGCGACCCTCAACTCGCTGATCGCCATTTCCACGACGCCGACGGTGCCGCTGGTGCGCGTGCCGTGGCTTGAGCCGAGCATCCTGATGAAGGCGCTCGACGCTGGTGCCTATGGCGTCATCTGTCCCATGGTGAACACTGTCGCCGACGCCGAGCTGCTGGTTCAGGCGACGACGTATCCACCGCGTGGCGGGCGCAGCTTTGGTCCGATCCGCGCGCTCTACTACGGCGGCGCGGACTATCCAAAGCAAGCCGACGACACCGTCGTCCGCTTTGCGATGATCGAGACACGGGCGGGACTCGATAACGTCCGCGAGATTGCGCGGGTCGATGGGCTCGACGCGATCTACATCGGTCCGGCCGATCTCTCCAGCGCGCTCGGATGCACGCCGAAATTCGACCAGGACGAGAAGCTGGTTGTGGACGCGATCGATCATATTCTCGGCGAGACGCGGGCCGCGGGAAAGATCGCCGGCATCCACAATGGCACTTCCTCCTACGCGCGCGGCATGATCGAAAAGGGCTTCCGCTTCGTCACGGTTGCGTCGGACGCGCGACTGATGGCGGCCGGTGCGAAGGCTGTGGTGACGGAGCTCGCGGGTGCGCGGGGCGGGAGGGCGGCGTAGTTGGACCGCGCCGCCCGGATCCGCCGATACGGCACGGACGAGGAGCAGCCGGCGACGCGACGGCTGTCGGCGGGCCGCCTGGCCGTTGACTTCACCGACGGGGGCCGTCCGGGGCATCTACTGGGATGGCGTCGAGGTTCTGCGCCGCGTTGACTATTCGGTTCGCGACCCGCAATGGGGGACTTGCGCGAACCGCACGACCTCCGAGTCGGCCGAATCCACGTCACAGGTCCTCAGGTATTTCCGTCGCTTTGACGTTGGCGAGGGTCTCTTCTCCGGCGAGTTTTCCTGCGTTGGCTCGGCCGAGGGGACACTGCAACTTTTGTTGCGGCTGGTGGCCAAAATGGACGTCGAGGTCAACCGGGCCAGCTTTGCGTTGCTGCATCCGGGGTTGCTTTGCGCCGGCACGCCGCTGCGGGTGACGCATACCGACGGCAGCGTCGATGAGACGGCCTTCCCCACGCTCATGTCGCCCGGTCAGCTGGCCTTCGATATCGCCGCGTTGCGCCAGACCGCGGGTGGAGTGACCGCCGATATCGCGTTCGTCGGCGAAGTGTTCGAACTGGAAGATCAGCGCAACTGGACCGACGCCTCCTACAAGACCTATGGCCGGCCGCTGGCTTTGCCGACGCCCTTCGCCATTCCCGAAGGCGGCGTGGTCGAGCAGTCGCTGACGATCGCGTTCTCCGGTAATGGGCGTGGCGTGGCGATGGCCGGGGCCGAGCGGATCGTCGTCGGCGCTCCGACGGATAGCGGGGTGCCGGAGACGATGCTTGCGCTCGAACGCGGATGGGAAGGGCCGATGCCAGCTGGCACGCCGGTGCTGGCGCGCATCGATCTCACGCAAGACGACTGGCAAGACGAACTGTCGTCGCTGATCTCTGCTGCCGGAGGTTCGCTCGACCTCGAGGCGATCGTGCCCGATAGTGCGGCGAGCATCGACGGCGCACTGGTGGCGTTGCGAAAGCACCTTGACGGCCACGGCGCCGCGCTGCGCAACCTGATGGCGTTGCCTATCGCCTACACGCGCAGCTACGACCCGGCGGGCCCCTGGCCGTCAGGCGCGACGCCTGAGGAGGCGTTGCGCCTATCGCGGCGGCATTTCCCACATGTTTCGATCGGCGGCGGCATGTTCACCAACTTCACCGAGCTCAACCGTTATCGGGGCTCGGCGCGCATCGGCGACTTCGTCACCCACGGCACGACCGCTGTCGTTCACACTGCGGACGACGTTGGCGTCATGCAGACGTTGGAGATGTTGCCGCAGATATTCGCCAGCGACGCAGCGATCGCGCCGGGAAAGCCGATCCGGCTCGGCCTCTGCGCAATCGGCATGCGGTCCAATCCGTACGCTTCGGAGGTTGCGCCCAATCCGTGGCTGCTCCGCGTAGCCATGGCGCAGGCCGACCCGCGGATCCGCGGACTGTTCGGGGCCGCGTTCATGGTCGGCGTCGTCGCGGCGACCCAGGACAGTGCCGTTGCATCACTGGCGCTTGCGGCTCCTGGCGGACCGTTCGGCCTTTCAGGCGGCGATGGCGTGTATCCCGCGTGGCACGCGGTGCGTGGGCTGGCGCGCCTGTCTGGCCAGCGACGCTCGTCGGTCGCGACTCCCGCTGGTGTCGTTGCGGTTGCGGGCCAGAGCGCAGCGGGTTCAGCGCTGATCGTCGCCAACATCAGCAGCGAAGTGCGCCGCGCCGTTCTTCCTGAAGCTGCAAAGATCGTCGTGTTGGACGATTTGCAAACATCCGCGAACTGGCTCGCGGATGCACCGCGCGATGTCGCCACCACGCTTCTTCTGCAGCCATTTGCCATCGGCTTCGTGTCTTTCGGCGCGGACTGCTTCACCGGGTAGGGATCGACGGCGGAGATATCTCCTCGTCCGCCGTGGCGCTCCGGCCCATCGCCGCCGGCTTTATCGCGGCAAGTCGCTCATCCACTGGCCGATGGCCCGCAGCGTGTCGTTGACCGCCGCCGGCGGTTTCGGGGCGCCCATGAATCCGTGGTTCATCCCCGCGGCGACGCGCAGTTCCACGGCCACGCCCGAATCCCTGAGCCGTTCGGCGAACGCGATGCCTTCGTCGCGCAATGCATCGTAAGCCGCGACGACGATGAACGTAGGCGGCAGGCCGGCGAGATTGGGAACGAGGGCAGGCGCTGCGCGCCAGTCCTCGTGGCTGGCTTTGTCAGGCAGGTACTGTTCGCGAAACCAGGCGATGTCGTCGTTCGAGAGGCCAAAGTTGCCGTCGCCAAACGCGAGGGCAGAGGCGGTGGCGGTGGATGAAATGCGGCTGACTCCCGGATAGATCGCGACGACCCCGGCGAGGCGTGTGCCGTTGGTGTCGCGCGCGGCAATCGCTGCAACCAGCGCCAGTGTGGCTCCGGCGCTGTCACCTGCAACAAAGATGCGGCTCGTGTCGGCGCCGAGCCTGCGCGCGATCTCGGGCGCGCCGCGCACGGCAAGCATTGCGTCATCGGGTGCGGCAGGAAACGGATGCTCGGGCGCGAGACGATAAGCGACAGACACCACGGTGGCTCCGGTGGCGGCGGCGATGCCGCGCGTGTTGCGATCGTGGGTGTCGAGATCGCCGATAACGAAACCGCCGCCATGGAAGTAGATCACCAGCGGCGGACGGGGTGTCTTCATCGGGCGATAAATGCGGACCGGCAGAGTGCGTGCGCGATCGCCGATCGCGTCGTCCTCGATAGCAGCGATCGCCGCGCCGGGTGATCCACCCATCTGGATTTCGCGGTAGTTGCGCCGGACCTCCGCAAGGCCAAGCACACGATAGGGGCGCCGGGCCCGGCGTGCGTCGGCTTCGACACGAAGCAGCGGGTCGAGCGGAACGGCGTCGGCGGCGGGTGGGAGCGGGGAGGGCGGAGTAACCATCGGAACCATGCCGCCCGGGCGGCTTAGACACTTCTTTTCGGCCGCGTCGGCTTTACAGCGACCCTAAAACAAGGATCGAGAATATCAAACAAAAAATTTTATTCTTGTCGCTAAGCCACAGAGCGGCTACACACAGGACATGTCGAAGCTGACCAGAGCAACTTTGGCGGAGCAGGCATACGTGGAGCTGCAGGACCAGATCGTGTCCGGGCGGCTACCCGCGGGCCGCCGGCTTTTCGCCGATCGCATCGCCGACGAGCTCGCCATCAGCCAGACGCCGGTGAAGGAAGCGCTGGCGCTGCTCGAGCGCGACGGGCTGGTGCAGGGCACGACGCGCAAGGCGTCGGCCGTCCGCCGTTTCACGCGCGAGGACATCATCGAGATCTACGAGGCGCGGCTGCTTCTCGAGACCAATGCCATCGCCGTCGGGCGGAAGGCAAAGCGGATCACGCCGGCGTTCCTCGACGAGCTTCGCCGGACGCACGAGTCGCAGAAGATGCACGCGATCCGCGCCATGAACCGCAACGCCGGCGATCTCGCCGAGGCGCTGCGCTTCGATCGCGAGTTCCACGAGTGCATCATGCGGCTGACGCGCAATGCGCTGATGATCTCATGGCACCGGACGATTCTGCGTCAGACGCAGACCATCCGGACGCATTCGCTCGAGACCTACAACACGCCGCGGAGCTGGCAGGATCACGGCCAGATTCTCGATGCGCTGGTCGCCGGCGACTTTGCCGAAGCGACGCGGGTGTTGCGCGACCACGTTAACGGCAGCCGCGATCAGCTGGCATCGCGCAAGCAGGAGGACCTGCCGGAAATTACCTGAGACTGCCCGGTCAGCGTCGCGAAGACCGCCGGGGAGGGCGGGGCCGGGCCGGAAATGCAAGAAAATATGTAAACAGTGGGAGAAACAATCATGACATCACAGGGCATCCGGCGGCTTCTGCATGTGGCCGCCTCGGGCGTCGTCGCGCTGACGTTCCTGACCGGCGTCGCAACGGCGGCCGACAAGAAACTGCGCATCATCTTCGTCTCGTCGCTCGGGCCGGCGCAGCCGTTCTACCTGCCGATCCTCAAGGGCTTCGACCTTGCCGGCAAGCAGCTCGACATCGAAACCGTGTTCCGCGGCAATCAGGACAGCAGCCTGTTTTCGGATCCGGCTGCGGAGAAGCGGCTGCTGCAGGCGGCGATCGCGACCAAGCCGGACGGCCTGATCGTCTCCGATACGTTCCCGGACGTGCTCGCCGAGGACATCAAGGGCGCGGTCGCAGCCGGTATTCCGGTCGTGCTCACCAACACTGGCTTTGGCCACCAGAAGGAAGTAGGCGCGCTGGCCTTCGTCGGCACCGACGAGCATGCGCTCGGCGAGATCGGCGCCAGCAAGCTGGTCGAAGCCGGCGCCAAGAATGTGCTGGTCATCACCACGCCGCCGGGCGCTGTGCCCTTCGTCGATGAACGCATGGACGGCATCGCCAAGGGCATCGGATCGCAGAAAACCACGATCGTGCACATGCCGCTCGAGCAACTCGTCGACCAGACCAAGGTGGTGAACACCATGGTGGCATCGGTGCAAAAGGATCCGACGATCGACGCAATCTTCTCGCTCGGCTCGTGCTGCGGTCCGGCCATGGTCGCGGCGCGCGAGCAGCTCGGCGACAAGGCCGCTTCGATGCACTTCGGCACGATCGACCTCGGCGCGCCGGTCATCGACGCGCTGAAGAGCGGCAAGGTTGAATTCGCGATCGACCAGCAGCAGTTCCTCGAGGGCTACATGCCGGTCGTCATCCTCGCGAATTACCTGCGCTATGCCATCTCGCCGGTCGACGACTTCTACCAGACCGGTCCCGGCCTGGTGACCAAGGACATTGCGGACAAGGTCAACGCGCTGACCGCCGATAATTTCCGCTAGACTTCGCCTATGACGATGGACGCTGCCAAAATTGCGACTCCTGCCGGCGGCGTCCATCGCGGATCGGTCCTCCGGGCCTTGTTCCTCCGACCGGAGCTGACCGCCTTCGCCAGCGTCCTGGTCGTCTTCGCCTTCTTCGCGCTGACGGCCGGTGACGCTGGTTTTCTCAGTTTCACCGGCACCAAAAACTACCTCCAGGTCGCGGCCGAAATCGGCATCATCGCGACGCCGATCACGCTTCTGCTCGTCGCCGGGGAGTTCGATCTTTCCGTTGGCACGATGATCGCGGCCGCCGGCATATCGGTCGCGTTCCCGATCAGCTTCCTCGGCTGGCCGCTGTGGGCCTGCATCTGTTGCGGCCTCGTTGTCGCAACGCTGGTGGGCTCGGCCAACGCGTTCCTCGTCGTGCGGCTCAACATGCCGTCATTCCTGGCGACGCTCGGGATGATGTTCGTGCTCCGTGGCGTCACGCTCGGACTGACACTGATGCTGACGGGCGCGACGCAGATTTTCCGTCTCAAGGCGAGCCTCGGCGCAGATCCGCTGCTGCCGCTGTTCTCCGGCACGCCGCTCGGACTGCCGATCGCGCTTTACTGGTGGCTGCTGTTCGTCGCGATTGCCGCGTATATGCTCGCCAACACGCGCTACGGAAACTGGATCTACGCGTCGGGCGGCGATCGCGACGCGGCGGTGAAGATGGGCATTCCCGTCGGCGCGCTGAAGCTCGTGCTCTACATTCTCACCGCGATGGCGGCGGTCGTCGTCGCGATGGTGCAGATGTTCTACGTCGACATCACCGACGTGACGCAGGGTCTCGGCAAGGAGTTCGAGGCGATCACGGCGGCCGTCGTCGGCGGCGCCGCCATCACCGGCGGCATCGGCTCGCCGGTCGGCACCGCCTTCGGCACGCTGATGTTCGGCATGATCAGCCAGGGCTTCTTCTACACGGACATCAACGACAACTGGTACTACGCCTTCGTCGGCCTGATGCTGATCGGCGCGGTCATCATCAACACGTACACGCGGAAGGCGGCGATGCGCCGGTCTGCCAAGTGAGTGACGCCCCGCTGCTCGCCGCGCGCAATATCCGCAAGTCGTTTGGCGCGATCGAGGCGTTGTCGGGCGTATCGCTCACGGTGCATGCGGGGCGCGTGACGTGTCTGCTCGGCGACAACGGCGCCGGCAAGTCGACGTTGATCAAGATTCTGTCCGGCGTTTTCGCGCCCGATACCGGCGACATCATGCTGGGCGGCGTGCGGATCACGTTCCGCTCGGCGCGCGACGCGCTCGATGCCGGGATCGCGACCGTGTACCAGGATCTCGCGGTGGTCCCGGTCATGCCGATCTACCGCAACTTCTTCCTCGGTCGCGAGCCGGAGATGGGGTGGGGCCCGCTCCGCCGGTTCGACAAGCAGACCGCGATCCGCGTCGCGAGCGAGGAGATCGCGCGGATCGGCATCAACGTGCGCGACGTCCATCGCCCGATCATGACGCTGTCGGGTGGGGAGCGGCAGTCGGTTGCGATCGCGCGCGCCATCCATTTCGGCGCCCGCGTGCTGATCCTCGACGAGCCGACGTCGGCGCTGGGCGTGAAGGAGGCGGAGATCGTGCTTCGCTACATCCGGCGCGCTCGCGACAAGGGCATCGGCATAGTCTTCATCACCCACAACGTTCATCACGCCTGGCTGATCGGCGACAGCTTCGAGATTCTGAAGCGGGGCAGCGTCTCGGTGACGTTCGAAAAGGCGGGCCTCACGAAGGACGAGCTGCTCACCCAGATGGCCGGCGGCGACGATCTTGCCCGCCTCGCCATTGATTTTGACGCCGCCGCGACGGCATAGGCGTCAGCGCCCGCCGCCCGTCGCGGCAGACTAGTTGCCGCTCGCGCCGAGCAAGCCGATGCGGTTGAAGCCAGCGGCGTCGAACAGACCCATGATTTCCATGACGCGCTGGTAGGGCACGTCGCCGGCGCCGCTGAGATAAATGCGCTGGTCGGTCTGGCCGTGCGACAGGGCCTGAATGAGGGCGACCAGGTTCTCCTTCGGCACGACCTTGTCGCCGACATAGATCGTCCCGTCGGCCGCCAGCGCTACGGTCACCGGGGCGGCGTCGACCTTCGGCTTTCCCGCGCTCTTGGCGAGATCGACCGGCACGGTGACGGCCATCAGCGGCGCGGCCACCATGAACACAATCAGCAACACAAGCATCACGTCGACGAACGGCGTGACGTTGATCTGGCTCGCTGGGGCGAAGCGCGACTTAGCGCGCCGGCTGCCCCACCCGCCGCTCATCACGGGCATCTCGAGGAGAACCTCTGTTTTCGATGGGTTGGTAGGCGGAAATATCCAGTTCGCGCGAGATCGTCGCCCACAGCTCGCGGGAGAAATTCTCCAGCCGGCCGCCGAAGCCGGCGATGTCGCCGCTGAACTTGTTGTAGAACACGACCGCCGGAATGGCCGCGACCAGGCCGAGCGCGGTGGCGGCGAGCGCTTCGGCGATGCCCGGCGCGACGACCGCCAGGTTGGCGTTCTGCTGCTGCGCGATCGAGGTGAACGCGTTCATGATGCCCCACACCGTGCCGAACAGGCCGATGAACGGTCCGGCCGAGCCGATCGTGGCCAGGTAGAGAAGTCCACGCTCGAGGCGCGAGATGCTGCGCTGGCCCTCGATCTCCATCGCGGACTGCACGCGTTCGCGGAAATTGGGCGGGTTCAGCGCCGCGCCGCCCTCGCTGCTCAGGCGCCACTCCTTGAGGGCGGCGAGAAACAAGGCGGTTATCGCGGGCACCCGCTGCCGGGACGTCACCGTCTTCTCGATCTGCTCCAGCGACTTTCCGGACCAGAAGAGCCGCTCGAAGCTGGTCGCGGCGTTCCGCTCGCGGTTAATCGCGAGCCACCGGTCGATCACGATTCCCCACGTCGCGACTGAGGCGAGCAGCAATCCGATCAGCACGATCTGGACGACGATGTGCGCCTGCAGGAACAGGTGCAGGAGGTCGAACTGGATTGGAGTTGTGGCCGGCGCCGTGACGGGCAACGCGGGCAGCACCGGAGAGGGTTCCATGCGACTCCTGCTTAACTCGATACGAGTGCCGCTGCTGCCTTGGCAGCGGCACTAGACCTGATGGTTGGCGCTCCCGGTACAGCGCGCGACTAAACTGCCGTCATCAATAGAGCGCCGCCGCTCTAGTTGCCCGATCCAGCGTCGCCGCCGCCCGAGTTCGAGTCGCCGCCACTTGGCGTGCTCGGAGCTGACGGGGCGCTCGGGGCCGAGTTGTTGTTGGAGTTGTTGTTGCTGCTCCAACCGGCGCCGCCGCTGGCGATCGCGCTGGCGAGGGCTGCCGTCGCGGCTGCAACGCGATCGGGTGTCCCGACGCCGCCGCTGCGACCGCCACTGTTGCCACCACCGCCGCCGCCAAACCCGCCACCGCCACCGCCACCACCGCCGAGGACGGCGCCAACAAACGCTCCGGCGATCGCCGCGCCAGCGCCCTTACCGCTGCCGCCACCGCCACCAGTCAGCGCCTGGGCGAAGGCGTTGGTGTTGCTGCCGCTGTAGCCAGCGTTCGCGAGCACGCTGACGATTACCGCTGCCGTGACCGCGCGACCGCTAATTCCTGCGCCGGAGAGGATCTGCGAAATCGCCCCGGCGTTGCTACCGGCGAGGCCGGCACGCGCGAGCGCCGCAGCAATCGCGGCATTGGTAAGCGTGCTGCCCTTGCCGCCGCCGCCAAGGAGATTCTTGGTCACGGTGCCGCCGGCGCTCTTCAGCTTCGCGTTCGCCGCGACCGACTTGCCCGCCGCCGGGATCACCTTGTTTGCGGCCGCAACGGCCTTTGCGTCGGCGGCGGCCGAATCGGCGGCGGCCTTGTCAGCGGCGGCCTTCTTCGCGTCCGCGTCTGCGGCGAGCAGCTGCGCTTGTGCCTGCGCAGCGTCGTTGTCGTTCTTGGCAGCCGCGGCAGCCGCCTCGGCTGCTGCCTGATCGGCCTGCGCTTGGGCCAGGACGGCAGCGGCATGCTCCTGCTCCGCAGTTGCGGCCGCCAGCTGTGCCTGCGCTTCCTGTAGTTGCTGTTGCGAGGCGGCCGACTTTGCATCAGCCGCGACTTTAGCCGCGTCTGCTTCAGCTTGCGCCGTCGCCTTCTCCGCTGAGTCATCGGCCAACGCGTTGGCTTGGTCCTGAAGCGCGGCAGCCTGCTGCTGAGCAGCGGCGGCGTCGGCAGCGGCTGCGTTAGCGTCCGCTACGGCCGCAGCCGCTTCGTCATGCTTCGAGGTCGCCACATCGGCGGCGTTTGTGGCGTTCTCTTGCGCCACCACAGTCGCTGCAGCTGCGTCGGCGGCCTTTTGCGTCGCCAGAGCCTGTGCATCTGCTGCGTCTTGGGCAGTTTGCGAGGCCAACGCCGCTGCGTCGGCTGCCTCCTGCTGCGTGATCTTGCCGGCGGCAGCATCGGCAGCTGCCTTATCGGCGTTGTCCTTCGCCGTCTGGGCTGCGGTCGCTTTCTTGGTAGCGTCGTCCTGAGCTGCGCTTGCCACCGCGTTCGCGAGGGCGAGCGCGATTTGGGCTATGGTCTTCGAAAGACCAGACTTGGCTTTGTCGTAGTTCGACTGTGCGAGCGCCGCAGCGGTCTGCGCGGTCGTCAAATTTTTCTGAGCCTGCGTCGACGAGTCGGCCGCCTTTTTCGCAGAGTTGGCAGCCGTATTGGCGGCTGTGGCTTTCGCGTTGGCATTATTCGTTGCGTCCAAGGCATCTTGCGCCGCCGCGTCGGCGAGGGTCTTGGCGTCGGCCGCATCCTGAATCGCCTTGTCGCGTGCCGCTTCGTCCAGCGTCTGATCCGCCATGGCGGCTGCTGCGACGTCTGCAAGCTGCTGTGCTGTAACCGCGGCCGCGGCTGCCGCGGCGTTGGCTGCATCCGCGGTCGACTGGGCGTCGGCTGCCTCGTTGCCAAGATCAGTCGCCGTCCGCGCGGCGTCCGCCGCCTCCTGAGCCGCGGTTGAGGCCAACGCTGCTGCTTGCGCGGCGGCGTCCTGAGCGGCGGTTGCCTCGGTCGCAGCCTTGTCGGCTGCAGCGACATCGGCATCGTGCTGCGCTTGCGCGGCGGCAGCGTCGTCGTTCGCAGCTTGCTGCTTGGCGGTTGCTGCCTGCGCGTCGGCAAGCGCCTGATTGGCGGCGTCCACCGCCGCCTGCGCCTTGGCCTGGGCGTCGGCGAGTTCCTTTGCCGTCATATCAGCGGTGGCTTTGCCTGCCGCGAGCGCGTCCGCCGCAGCCTGCGCGTCGGCGAGCGCCTTCGCGGCGGCCTCCTGCTGGGCCTGAGCGGCGTTTAGGGCATCCACAGCCGCGTCGCGAGCGGCGGCGAGTTCCGCGGCGGCCTGTTCGGCCTCGGCCTGGGCGGCGGCCAGCGCGGCCGCGTGTTCGGCGGCTGCCTTGGCGGCAGCGGCAGCGGCTTCGGCCGCACGCTGAGCGGCGGCGGCCCCATCGTCATGGCTTGCCGGCGAGTCCTGGATCGTCGGCTTCAAGACGATATCGAGCGACTTGCCCGCGTCGAGCGACTTGCCGGCTGCCGGCTTCGGCGTCGCGGGCTTGGCGGCGGCTGGACCCTTTGCCTTACCGGGCGAGAGGGCCTCGTTGTCGAGCATGATCGGCTTCACCGGTGCGACAGGCGCCGGGGGCGTTTCGAGTGCAGCCGCCTTGGCCGCAAGCGCCTTCGCCGCCTCGGCGGCAGCCTTGGCCGCAGCATCGGCGTCCGGTGTCAGCGCGGCAGTCTCCACCGGCTTCGCCTGGACGGGCTTTGGCGTGTTGACCAGATCGACTGCGATCGGCGCGCTGGCCGGCGTGGTGATGGTCGACGGGCTGGGGTTCTTCGCAAACTGCGTGGCCACGAGAATCACCGCTGAGATTGCAGCGGTGTGGGCGAGGCCGGAAAGGACTGATGGCCAGACGGTCGCCGGGGCGAGCGCCGCGGGATCCGCGAGGGCGGTGACAACAGCGACGCTAAGGGGGCCGGTCAGTTTCTTCCGGCTGCCCGGGACCGACTTGAGGCCAGGGAGCGAGACTGTCCGGTGGAGGGAGCGCTTGACGTCGCCCGGCACAACCTGGCCGGCGGGTAATTCGCTGGTCTTGGGCCTTTTGGCCGAGCTTGGGAGGGTCTTGAGGAAGGTTTCCAGATCGGCCGAAGGCACGGTCTGTCCACCACGGCGGGTCAAGTGCAGGTTATCGACACCCATCGCAAACCCCCATCATTAGAAGCCACGTATTAACTGGCCCGTGTGTCCCATTTTGACCCACTTACCGCCAAGGCGCCCGGCCCAATGGGCCGAACGCCTTGCAACGGTTAGTGTTTCAGGACGGCACTAGCTCAGTTACCTAGGCCGTCTAATGCAATGTTTAAGCCTAGCTTAACCACATCCATACTGCCTTGCGAGCGAATCTGGGTGGGAAATTTCACTAGGTCCACGAGCGAGGGCAGTGGGGTGCAGGAGGACTGCTGCGGATTCAGCCAAATGTGGTCGTACTTGAGGTCGAGCGAGACACGCTGCGTGAGCTTCACGCTGACGCCCGCGCCGGCGATGGGGCCGGTATGGGTCACGTTGAAGTCACATTGGAGATCGCTCAGGAAGCTGGCCTGTGCAGAGGCAACACCGCCTTCCGCATAGAACAGCCACTTGCCCTGCGTGACGCCCGCCTTGGCGGTTGCAGCCAGGATGCCGTTCCACTGGCCGAGGCCCGAGAGAACGGAGTCGTTGAGGAAGCCCTGCATGCTGGTCGCCGAGGCGCTGACTTCAACGCCGAGGAGGAAGTGCTGGGCCGCTTCCCAGTTATAACCCAACTGGACACCGACGAGCCCGCCTTGCTGGTCTTGCGGGTAGTCGAATGTGAAGTTCGGGTTCGCACCGTCGCACGAGGTGATCGGCTGCGGTTCGTCAATTACCGTGTAGCCCAGGATCTCGAAGCCCAGATCGAAACAGCCGTTCCGATTGGCCTTGCCGTAGCCGCCGTGGAAACCGGCGTACCAGCCGGACCACGAGTACATGGATGCCGGTGCGAGGTCTTTCGCACTGACCGGAGTTATTGCAACGAAAAGGAGCCCAGCCGCTCCCAAAAGCTTAGTGATCATATGTTGGCCCCCTTAGATTGCGAGTAAATGCTAGCAGTGCTCATGCGGGGAGTAATGCTCACCGCCCCACTTGGTCGTGGAAAACTCCGAGCCTGTGGAGCGCTGTGGAGAACGTCGGCTCCGCGCGAGCCCAAAGCGGCGGCTCCTGAACATCCGCGCGGGTTTGACGGCCGGTGCGATGTGCCCAGCGTCGAACGACGTCGTCAAAAATTTCATCGATTGATAAGGGCGAGACAAAAATGCGCTGTGAGAGTGGCGCGAAAGCCACGGTCAGATTCGCGGTCTGATGCCGCGATGATTCGCCGGAAGCCGGCGCGCGACTCGCTTGCCACAGCGCGACGTCGACTCGTGGGAAGCGCGTGCGGCCTTATCTAGAGCGACGGCAGCGTCAACGTGCAGACGACGCCGTTGGCCAGAAACTCGATGGTCGGGGCGGCGATGCCATCAAGGCCAAGCTGCCGCTCGATCAGCTGGGTGCCAAAACCCCGTTGCTTTGGCGGCACAACGGGTGGACCGTCCATTTCCTGCCAGCGGACGACGACCTCTCCAGGCCTGCTCATTGGCGCTTCCCAGCCAATTCTGACGCTGCCCCCGTCAACGGACAGAGCCCCGTATTTCACCGCGTTGGTGGCCAGTTCGTGCAGCGCCATCGCGAGCGCCAGAGCGCTGCGGGCATCGAGTCGGCTGGCGTCGCCACCCGTAACGAATCGGCCGCTGCCTTCCTCCTCATGGGCCTTCACGGTCGCGGCGATGATGTCGGCGACGCTGGCGCTCTTCCATTCTTCGCGCGTCAGGAGGTCGTGCGCCGATGCAAGCGCGGCGAGCCGGTTGGCGAAGGCCTGGTTGGCGGCCTCGGGCGCGACGCCGCGCCGGAGCGTGCGACTCGCGATGGCCTGGACGATCGCGAGCGTGTTCTTCACTCGGTGGTTGAGCTCGTTGATGAGGACTCGCTGGTGATCCGCCATGTCGCGGAGTTGCCCGGCGCTCTCCTGCAGCGCCTCGTACTGGCGGGCGTGGAGCACGGCGAGGCCCGCGCGACGCCCGAGCTCGACACCCAATGCCAGGTCGAGTTCGGTGTGGTGCTTGCCGGAGTCCGAATAGGAATAGGCGAAGATGGCGCTGCCGACGGTGACGCCGTGCGCCGACAGCGGCACCCACATGCCCGACGATGGGTTCAGGAATCGCATCAGCTCGAGATGGCTTTCGCTCCAGGTGATGGTTTGCATCCAAGCGTCGTCGATGTTGGGCACGAAGACGGGCTTGCCGGTGCGGATGACCTGATTGGCCGGGTAGTTGGCCTGATCTGTGGGGGGAGCGAAGTCGCCGATCTCGCGGAGGCGCGGCCAGTCGGGACGGCTGTGCGCCCAGGCGACGCGATGCGACGTGCCGTCCTCATCGAAGACGTCGAAGATGCAGTAGTCGCAGAACACGCCGAGCGAGAGGTTGGCTACCTGCTGGAGCGTGGCGGCATAGTCGAGCGAACTGACCAAAGCGAGGCCGGCGTCGGCAAGGAAACGCAGCCGCTCCGCGTCCGCCGTGGGAAGACCGGCGTGCGTCCCGCCCCCCTCATCTTGTTCCGTCATCTTGGAGTAACGCTAGGTCGACACTCGCCCAACGGCGCTATTAGCACATATCGCCCATGGGTTCAGCTTGGTGCAAATCACTGAAAACGTGCTTAAAAACCCGCATATTGGGCCGCGGCGAAGGGTCGGGCATGAGCACCACCAAGGTGAGTGCGGAAACGATTGCCGCAGCCGAGATTCTCGCGGGCGTCCAGTATTCAGCCGCCGAACGCGCCATCATGGCCGACAACCTGGCAGGCCAGATCGCCCTCGCGAAAGCACGGCGCGGCGTTTCGCTGCCGGTTGATCTGCCGCCGGCGACTTTGTTTGATCCGCGTTTGCCCGGATGGAAGGCGCCCTTGGCCACCGGCTTTCATCCGGTCGAGCAGACTGCGCCGCCTCTTCCGTCCGACGAGGCCGACCTCGCCTTCGCGCCGTTATCGACGCTCGGCGCATGGTTTCGGAGCGGCGCCCTCAGCTCTCTCCGGCTGACCGAGATTTACCTCCGGCGGATCGCGCAATACGGGTCTCGCCTTCAGTGCATCGCTACGGTCACCGCTGACCACGCGCGTGAACAGGCGCGACGCGCAGATGCACTGTTGGCGAGGGGCACGTGGCTGGGGCCGCTGCATGGCATGCCTTGGGGGTGCAAGGACATCATCGACACCGCTGGCATCGTCACCGGCTGGGGAGCGGAGCCGTGGCGCGATCGCGTTCCGCAAAGCGACGCCGTCGTCGTGCAACGTCTCAACGACGCCGGCGCGGTAATGGTGGCGAAAACCGCCGTCGGTGCGCTCGCTTACGGTGACATCTGGTACGGCGGCGTATCGCGCAATCCATGGAACCTCGACGAGGGGTCGAGCGGATCAAGCGCCGGATCTGCATCGGGTGTCGCGGCCGGGCTGTTCGCCTTCGCGCTCGGTACCGAGACGCTCGGCTCCATCGTTGCGCCGTCGGAGCGTTGCGGGACCATCGGACTGCGGCCGACGTTCGGGCGTGTGGCGCGCACGGGCGTGATGCCGCTGTCGTGGACGCTGGACAAAGTCGGCGCCATCGCGCGCACCGTCGAGGATGCCGCGTTGGTGCTGGCGGCGATCGATGGCGACGATCCCGGCGACCTCTGCTCGATCGCCGCCCCCTTGAACTACGACGCTGCGCGGTCGCTGGATGGTCTGCGCCTCGGATACTACGCCGCGGATTTTCCACCCGGGGCGGAAGGCGCCATCGACCAGCGCGTGCTGGAAGCCGCCCGCGAACTCGGCATGACGCTGGTGCCGCTCGAGCGCGAGGCGTTGCCGTACGATGCGCTGATGAACGTCGTGTTCGCAGAGGCGGCGGCCTCGTTCGAGTCGCTCACGCTCGACGGCCGCGACGACCAATTGACCTGGCAGGATGCCGGGGCGTGGCCGAACGCATTCCGCAAGGCGCGCTTCCTGAGCGCGGTCGATCACATCCAGCTCGATCGGCTGCGGCGGCTGGTGATGATGCAGATGGACGCGGTATTTGGCCGCGTCGATTGCATTATCGGGCCGTCGATGGGCCCGATGCTGATCATCACGAATTTCACCGGGCATCCTTGCCTGACGCTGCGTTCCGGCTTCCTGGAGCTTGAGACGCGCGGCGCGCTCAGCCTGGCGAATGCGCGCATCGCGACAGAAAAATCACGTGCCGGGGCTTTACATTCCGTGCCACACAGCATTTCCCTGTGGGGTCGGCTTTTCGACGAGGGCACTCTCCTGGCTGTCGGCCGTGGCCTCGAGCGCAAGTTAGATGTCTGGGATCGGCGTCCCGCGCTGGCGCCGGAATAGGTCCCGGATACGGCTGAGACAGAGGCGGGCTGAGGCCGCCGCAGTCTTCAGGCCTGCGCTAGAATGCTTCCCACTATTTCTACGAGGGCCGTGATGAACACTTTTTCGCGGTGGCAGCGCGCGTGGATGGCCGCGGCCGTGGTCGCGCCGTTTCTGTTCGGGACGGCGGCGGTGGCTGCGACGCCGCCGGATGTTCTGGTCATAGGGCATGTCGCCGAGTTGCAAACGCTCGATCCGGCGCAGGCGGTGACGATCAGCGACTACCGCATCCTCTCCAATATCTACGAGGGGCTGCTGCGCTACAAAGAGGGCAGCCTCGACGTCGAACCCGCACTGGCCACCGCCTGGAAGGTCAGCGACGACGGCAAGACGTACACCTTCACGCTCCGCCAGGGCGTGAAGTTTCATGACGGCGGCGAGTTCGATGCCGACGCGGTGAAGTTCAATTTCGACCGCGTCACGCAAAAGGACGCGCCGTTTGCGGACACCGGTCCGTTCCCGTTCGTGTTCGAGCTTGGTCCGATCACGTCGACCGAGGTGATCGACAAGTACACCGTCGCGCTGCATCTGTCGGCGCCATATGCGCCGATGCTGACAATGCTGGCCTCGTCCATCGGCAGCCTCGCCGGCATCTCGCCGGCGGCCGTGAAGCAGTACGGCAAGGATTTTGCGCGCCACGGCGGCGGCACCGGCCCGTTCAAGCTCAAGGTCTGGGAAAGCAACCGCCAGATCGCACTGGAAGCCAATGCGGATTACTGGGGCGGCGCGCCGAAACTGAAGGGCGTCGTGTTCCGTCCGATCGTCGACGACAACGCGCGGGTGAGCGAGATGCTGGCGGGCGGGATCGACCTCACCATCGAGGTGCCGCCCGATATGGTCGCGACGTTCGGGTCCGACGCGCGCTTCCGTTTCACCGAACAGCAGGGGCCGCATCTCTGGTACCTGCTGCTCAACACCAGGGACAAGCCGTTCGACGACAAGCGCGTGCGCCAGGCGGCGAACTACGCGATCAACAAGCAGGCGCTGGTCGATCAGGTTCTGAAGGGGACGGCAACCGTTGCTGCCGGACCGACGCCACCTGCATTCACGTGGGCGCACGACGATACGCTCAGTCCGTATCCGTACGATCCGGCGAAGGCGAAAGCGTTGCTGGCGGCGGCCGGCTACCCGGACGGCGTCGATGTCACGTTCTACGTGCCGGAGAGCGGCTCCGGCATGCTGTCGCCCGTGATCATGGGCAGCTCGATCCAGGCCGACCTTGCGGCGGTCGGCATCCGCGCGAAGATCCAGACCTACGAATGGAACACGTTCCTCGGCAGCATCCTGCCGGGCATGTCGGGCAAGGCGAACCTCGCCGAGCTTTCGTTCATGTCGCAGGATCCGGACATGCATCCGTTCCTGGCGCTGAAGACCGGCGCGCCGGTGAATGCGGGCTACTACTCCAACCCGGAGGTTGATGCGCTCGTCGAGCAGGGACGCACGACGATCGATCCGGTGCAGCGCGCGGCGATCTACAAGAAGATGCAGCAGATCGTCTACGACGATGCGCCGTGGGTCTACGTCGCCAACTGGAAGCAGAACGCGGTGGTGTCGGCGAATGTCAAAGGCTTTGCGCTACAGCCGTCGTTCCTGCTGCGGCTCGACAAGGTGAGCAAGGAGTAGCGGGCATTCGCCGCGCCATCGCGGGCGGTCTATAAGACGCCATGCTCGTCTACGCCGCGCGTCGGGTGTTGCTGCTGGTGCCCGTCCTCTTTGGCATCAGCGTGCTCGTTTTCGCGCTGATCGCGGTGCTGCCGGGCAATACGGCGCAGGCAATCCTCGGTGTGTTTGCGTCGCCGGAGAATGTCGCCGGCCTGACGTCGGAGCTGGGCCTCGACCGACCGCTGCCGCAGCAATACCTGACGTGGGTCGGCAACCTGCTGCATGGCGATCTCGGTCGCTCGTACGTGCTGCATCGGCCGGTGCTTGACGAGATCGCCGATCGTTTGCCGCCGACGTTGCTACTCGCCGGCACCGCTCTTTTGATCTCGGCGATCTTCGGGCTGCTCCTCGGCGTCGCCGCCGCCGTCTATCAGAATAGCTGGAGGGACCGGCTGATCACGCTCGCGGTCCTCGTCGGCATCTCGACGCCGCCGTTCCTGCTGGGGATGCTGCTTATCCTCTGGTTTGCCGTCTCGCTTGCGTGGCTGCCGGTCGGTGGCATGACCGACCTGTTCGGCGATGGCGGCGCGGTCGACGTCGCGCGCCATCTCGTCCTTCCGTCCCTCACACTCGCAGCCGTTGCCGGCGCGGTCATCGTGCGTCTCACGCGCACCTCCATGCTGGAGGTGCTGCGGCAGGATTACATTCGCAGCGCGCGGGCCAAAGGTCTCGGCGAAGGCGCCGTGATTTTTCGCCACGCGTTCCGCAATGCCCTCATCGCCATCGTGCCTGTCGTCGGCCTCGAGGCCGGCTTTGTTCTTGGCGGGGCCGCCTATATCGAGACTGTCTTCCAGTGGCCCGGCATCGGCCGCATGCTGGTCAACGCCATCGCCACGCGCGACATCCTGCTGGTGCAGGGTGGCGTTTTGGTCGTGGCGCTCAGCTACATGCTGATCAACCTCGCGACCGATCTCGTCCAGGCTGCGCTCGATCCGCGGATCCGCGTCGCGTGAGCGTCGTCGACGCCGGCGCCTCGGCCGGTCTGATCGCGGCGCGGCCGGGGGCGTGGCGGCGTCTGCTGCGCAGCCGGCTGGGCACGTCGGCCATCGCCGTCGTTGGCATCATCGCGGTCATCGCGCTGGCCGCGCCGCTTCTGCCCTTGCCGGATCCCGATGCGACCAATCTAGCGGGCCGATTGCAGCCGTTGTTCTCACCCAGCCATGTGCTCGGCACCGACCAGTTGGGCCGCGATCTTCTGGCGCGGTTGATTTGGGCAACGCGCACCAGCTTGTCCGTTGGCGTCAGCGCGGCGGCGATTGCCGCGACCATCGGGTCCGCGATTGGATTGGTCGCCGGGTATGGCGGACGCTTGGTCGACGGTGTGCTGCTCCGCGTCGTCGATGTGCTGATGGCGTTCCCCTATTTGCTGCTCGCACTTGGTATCGTCGCGGCACTCGGGCCGAGCCTGGTCCACGCCATGATCGCGATTGTCGTGGTCAACATCCCGTTTTTCGCGCGTACCGTACGCGGTGCGACGCTCGCTTCTGCCCAGTCCGATTTCGTGGCGGCGGCGCGCCTCAGCGGGCGCAGCCACGCCGGAGTTGTCGCCTTCGAGCTGCTGCCGAATGTCATGCCGACGATCGTCATCGCGCTGGCGGCTTCGATCGGCTGGATGATTCTGGAGACCGCAGGGCTGTCTTTCCTCGGCCTCGGCGCGCAGCCGCCCGAGGCCGATCTCGGCGGCATGCTGGGCGAGGGCCGCGATCTTCTGCCCGTCGCGCCACACGTCGTCGCTGTGCCGGGCCTTGCCATCTTCGTGCTGGCGCTGGTGTTGAACCTCGCGGGCGATGCGCTACGCGATGTGATCGATCCACGGCTGGCGCACGGGAACCTCCGCCGCGCGCGTGCGGCGACTTCCGTCGAGCGCGCAGCCCCAGCGGCTCCCCGGCAAAGCGACGCGGTTCTGGAGATCGCCGACCTCGCAACGCATTTTCGCCTGGGCGCGTCCCTGATCCGCGCCGTCGATGGCGTCAGTCTGGCGGTCGGCGCCGGAGAAGCCACTGGGCTCGTCGGCTTGTCGGGCTCGGGCAAGAGCGTGACCGCGCTTTCGGTCGCCCGGCTGGTAGCTTCCCCGCCGGGGTTTATCGCCGCCGGGTCGATTTTCCATCGCGGCGAGGACATTCTCGCTGCGTCGCTGCGCAGATTGCAGCAACTCCGCGGCGGACGTATCGCGTATGTGTTTCAGGATCCGCTGGCAGCGCTCAATCCCGTCATGCCGGTTGGTGCGCAGATCGCCGAAACGATCCGTCGCCATCAGGGTCTGGGCCGTACCGCGGCGTGGGCGCGGGCGGCGTCGCTGATGGAAGGCTTGCGTATCGCAGACGCATCACGCCGTGCGTTCGCCTATCCGCACGAGCTTTCCGGTGGCGAGCGCCAGCGGGTGTGCATCGCCATCGCGCTCGCCAACGATCCGGACCTCCTGATCGCCGACGAGCCGACCACGGCACTGGACACCGTGACCCAGGCTGCGGTTTTGGGTCTGCTCACGCAGCAATGCCGCGCACGCGGGACCGCGTTGCTCCTGGTGTCGCACGACATCGCGCTCGTCGCCGGCCTTTGCCGGTCGATCAGTGTGATGCACGCCGGCAAGATCGTGGAGAGTGGCGACGCGGCCGAGGTTTTGGTGCGGCCGCAGCATCCCCATACGCAACGGCTTCTGGCGCCGGCGGTGTTCGCCGGCCGTTCGCGCGAGCAAGACGGCGCGGCCCTCTTGAAGCTTGAAGATGTCTCGAAGACGTTCGTGCGGGGCGGTCATCGCGTCGTTGCGGTGGATGGCGTTTCGTTGTCTGCGCGGCGCGGCAAGACACTGGCCATCGTCGGTGAATCCGGCTCGGGCAAGACGACGCTGGCGCGCATCATCACAGGGTTGCTGGTGCCGTCGTCGGGAAACGTCTGGCTTGACGGGCCGCCGCAGCGCAAGCGCGGCCGAAGGGTGCAGATGGTATTCCAAGGGATCGCAGGCAGCCTCAACCCGCGTAAGACGGTTGGGCAGATCATCGCTACGCCGCTTCGTGCGCTGCTCGGTCTGAAAGGCGCTGCCGTCGAGACGCGTGTAGCCGAACTGATGGAGTTGGTGGGGCTGGGACCCGAATATGCGCAACGGTTTCCGCACGAACTCTCCGGCGGGCAGGCCCAGCGAGTTGGCATCGCGCGGGCGCTTGCGGGCGACCCCGAGCTTCTGGTCCTCGACGAGCCGCTGTCGGCGCTCGATCGGCCTTTGCAGCAGCAGATCCTGACGCTGCTTCTCGAGGTGCAACGCCGTCTCGGCCTGACCTACGTCCTGGTGTCGCACGACCTCGACGTCGTGAAAGCGGTTGCCGACGATGTCGCTGTCGTGCAGCGCGGGAGAGTAACCGCTGCAGGACCGGCAGCCGAGGTTCTGTCCCGTTCCGCGGGTGCGGATACCTAGCCGGCGAACGGCGTCTCCGGGATGCCTTTCACGCCCGGCTGAAACGTGAACAGGCCGCCGGCGTCGGCCTCGTCGCGGAGATCGTCTGCGCTTTTGCCGGCGCGCGCAGAGGTGACGTACATCGTCGCCCAGTCATCGCCGCCGAAGGCGATGCTTGTGGGACTGGAGACCGGTGTATCGACGATGCGATCGATGGCGCCATCGGGTGCGTAGCGGACGAGGCGGCCGAAGACGGGTTGCGCGCTCCACACGAAGCCTTCGGCATCGACGGTGAGTCCATCAGGGAAGGCGCCGTACTGCGGATCGAGTTTCGCGAACGTGCGGCGGTTGGCGATGGCGCCACTCGCAAGATCGAAATCGAAGGCGTGGATGACGTAGGCGAAGCTTTCCGCGTAGTAGAGCGTGCGGTTGTCGGGGCTCCAGCCGAGGCCATTGGAGCAGCGGATTCCTTCGGCGCGGATCATCGGCCCAAGATCAGCGCCGAACGCGTACAGCGTGCCTATCGGCTTGTCCCAGACGTCGTTGTCCATTGTGCCGGCCCAGAAGCGGCCGGCGCGATCGACCTTGCCGTCGTTGAAGCGATTCTCCGGCGGCTCGCGTTCGATGATCGGGCGAAGGTCGAACGCACCGGTCTTGGTATCGAACAGCGCCAGACGGCGCTGCAGCGTGACGAGCAACCCGCCGTCCCTACGCGGCACGACCGACGTCACGAGCTCCGGCGCGGCAAACGATTGCAGCGGCTTGCCCGGCGTGTAGCGGTGAATCCGGTGGCCGAGGATATCGACGTAGTAGAGGCAGCCTTCGGCGGCGGACCATACTGGTCCCTCGCCGACTCCGGACTCACTGCGTGCAACACAGGTGAACGCGGTCGGCGTCGGCGTGACTTCAGGGCGATGCGTCGTGCGGTTCACCATTGCGGCGTCACTTCTTGAAGCGGAGCGTTTCGACGTCGGTTGTGCCGAGGTACCAGTTCTTCGCCTCGACCTCTTCGAAGACAATCCACACTTCCTGCGGCGGCAGGCCGGTGATTTCGGAGATGCTTTCGGCGACGCGTTTGCCGATCGCCGCCTTCTTCTTCGCGGGCGCGTCGGCGATCAGTTCCTTGACGAGACGAATGTTGACGAACGGCATGGTCGTTCCTCCCGATTGGTGCGGCTGAATACGGCTAGGAAAGGGTGGCGAAAGCGGAGGCTTTGCGGCTGGCGCCCGTGGCGAGCCGCGTACTCTCGCGCTGGTTCACCGTGAAGCCGAGATCGATCCGCCGCGTAGCCGGGCGCTCGCCCGAACCGCGGATGATTTCCAGCACGATCTCAGCCGCGCGCCGCGCCATCTCGTGACGTGGCGTCGCGACAGACGTAAGCGTCGGAAATGTCGAGGAGCAGAACTCGAGGTCGTTGAAGCCGATAATCGACAGATCTTCCGGCACGCGGATGCCGCGGCGCTGGCATTCGAACAGCGTGCCCAGGGCGAGGTCGTCATTGCAGCAGAAGATCGCCTCGAGGTCCGGTGTCTTGGTCAGAACCTCGACGAACAGCTCGGCGCCAAGGCGCACCGTAGACGCGCGCGTTGTCGTCGCCATCATCGTCTGCCCGTCCAGCCCGGCCTCGATCATCGCGTGGGTGTAACCCTCCTTGCGGCGGCGGGCGCGGGCGTCGAGGCGTGCGGCGATGTGGCCGACGCGACGGTGGCCAAGGGAGAGGAGGTGGCGGGTGGCTGCCTTGCCGGCTTCGATTTGCGAGAAGCCGATGTTCACATCGATCGGATCATCCGCGAGTTCCATCGTCTGGATGACCGGGACGCCCGAGTCTTCCAGCAGGCGACGGGAGCGGACGGTCTGGTCGACGCCAGCCAGGATGATGGCCTCCGGGTTCTGGCTCAGCAGCGTGGCAATACCGCGCTCCTCCTCCTCCGGCAGGTAGCGTGAGTTGAGCAGCAGCAGCTGAAAGCCGCCGGGCAGGAAGGCATCGTGAAGGGCGCGGAGATAATCGGCAAACACGCCGTTGGTCAGCGAGGGCACGAGCACGCCGATCGTGCCGGTACGCGAGGAGGCAAGCGCACTCGCCAGCTGGTTCGGAATGTAGGCGAGTTCCTGGATTGCGGTCTCGATGCGCCGGCGGAGATCCGCGGACACCATTTCGGGACGGCGTAGGGCGCGCGATACCGTGACCGGGCTGACGCCGGCGCGCTGCGCCACGTCGCTCAGGGTCTTACGGCGACGCTTCGGACTCTCCTCCGGTTCGCGCGCGGACATCTCTTTGCCCCTTACACCATCGAGCAATATCAGTCCGTCGATTTCTGCGGAACGGCGCTTACGTCGTTGCGACGGCTTGTCCGGATTTTTCATGTGTCTTCCGTGCCTTAGATGAAAGCGCTACCACGAAGCGTTGATAGCGTTTTCAGTCCACGTTGACAGCGCTTTCATCTAATCATATAGGAATCTGGATCGCGCCCGTGGAACTATATTTTGCCGACTGGATGCAGTCTAACTAGCATCCACGAAATAAAAGGCAAGAATAGAATCTACGTTTGGCAGCGATGATCCAATAACGGATTCGCTAGGGAGGAATTCCGCATGAAATCTACATCCTTGCTACGCCATTGCGTAAGCTTTGGCGCAATTCTCGGTGCCGCGCTGACGATCAGCGCCACGGCCCGCGCCGCTGGTCCGGAAATCGTCGCCGGCCCGTCGGATGACGCCACGTGCTACGCACCCAAGTCGGCCGACACCAAGTTCTTCAAATATCCGGCGAAGACCGGACCGTTCCGTATCGCTCTCGCCAACGGCAAGATCGACAACCTCTGGCGCGTGCAGATGATCCAGACCGCCAAGGCATACACGGCGCAGGCTGACGTCGCGAAGGACATCAAGGAGTTCAAGGTCGTCTCTACCGGCAACGACGTGGCTGCGCAGGTGGCCGCCATAAACAACTTCATTGATGCCGGATACGACGCCATCGTCACCGATGCCGAGAGCGCCGCGGCGCTCGCGCCTGTGATCAAGCGCGCCAAGGAATCCGGCGTCGTGCTGGTCGCGTTTGACGGCACGGTCGATGACTCGACCGACCTTATCAATGTCAACGTCGACCAGAAGTACATGGGCTACCACTGGGCCCAGTGGCTGGTGAAGAACCTGCCCAACGGCGGCAAGATCCTCGAAGTCCGCGGCCCGGCCGGTCACCCGGTCGATGCCATCCGTCACGAGGGCGTGCTGCAGGCGTTCGCGGAATCGGGCAAGAAGTTCGACGTCATCTCGGTGGAAGGCGGCTGGTCGGACCCGCAGGCGCAGAAGGTCACTGCTGACGCCATCGCAACCAACGGCCCGTTCGACGGCATCACCGCGCAGGGCGGCGACACCGGTGTCATCCAGGCTATGGTCGACGCCAAGCACAAGTGGGTGCCGTTTGGCGGCGAGATGGAGAACGGCTTCCGCAAGGCTTGCGGCAAGTACTCCGCCGACGGTCTCAAGTGCTCGTCCTCCGGCTCCGGTCCGGCTCAGGTGGCCGTGGCAATCAAGACCGCCATCGACGCGCTCAAGGGCAAGGTCGTGCCGCAGTACGTGGCGCTCCCGCTCGCCAACGTCGATGATCCGGATTTCAAGGACGGTGTGAACTACTTCTCCGACGGGTCCGACAATTTCTTCGTCGGCAACTCGTACCCGACCTGCGGAATCAACTTCAACGCGCAGGAAATCTTGGGACAGACCAAAGAGAACAACTAATCTCCGATTCGATAGTGCATGCTGCGGGGGGTCGCTCTCCCGCAGCATGTTTGTCGTCAGAAAGACCGCAGTCGATGGATTCTTCCGTGCCGCTGCTTCGCCTGGAAGGGATTTCCAAGCACTATGGCGGCGTCCGGGCGCTTGAGCGTGCCGATCTCGTCATCGAAGCCGGCCGCGTGCACGCTGTCCTCGGCGAAAACGGCGCCGGCAAATCAACGCTGATCAAGGTCATAGCTGGAGTGATCGCTCCCGATGAGGGGCGCATGCTGCTCGACGGCAGCGAGGTGAAATTTGCCAGTCCGGCCGCCGCCAACGCCGCGGGCGTCGTCTGCATCTTCCAGGAACTGTCGCTCATTCCCGATCTCACCGTCGCCGACAACATCATCGCCTCGAACCCGCCGACGCGCTTCGGCATGATCGACCGCAAGGCGCAGGCAAAGCTCGCCGCGGACGCGCTCGGCCGTGCGGGCGGCGGGGATATCGACCCGCGCACCATGGTCAAGGATCTGCCGCTCAGCCGCCGGCAGATCGTCGAGATCGCCAAGGCGCTGGCGCGCAAGCCGCGACTTCTGATCCTCGACGAGGCGACGTCGGCGCTGACGGCGGCTGATGTCGAAACTGTTTTTGGGGTCATCAAGCGTCTGCGCAGCGAGGGCGTCGCGCTGATGTACATCTCGCACCGGATGCATGAGATCGCCGAACTTGCTGATGAGTGCACGGTGTTTCGCAATGGACGGCAGATCGAGACTTACAAGGCCGGCACCAAGACCGACGAGCAGGTCGTCGAGCTGATGATTGGCCGCGAGTATCACAACGTATTTCCGGCAAAGCCTGCGCCGAGGCCGGAGACCGGGGCGCCGGTGCTCGAGGTTCGCAGTCTCGGCTGGTCGCCGCGGCTCAAGGGCATTTCATTCGCCCTGCGGGCGGGCGAGGTCGTGGGGCTCGGCGGTCTCGACGGCCAAGGCCAGCGCGAATTGCTGCTCGCCCTGTTCGGCGTGCTGCGTGGCATCGGCGGCGAGATACTGATCGACGGCAAGCCGGTGGCGATCAAGTCGCCGCGCATGGCCAAGTCCGAGGCCATCGGCATGGCGCTGATCCCGGAAGACCGCAAGACCGAAGGATTGATGCTGCCGATGTCGGTGCGCGACAATCTGAGCTTCGCGGCGCTGTCGGCGGTGTCGCGTGGCGGGATCATCGACCGGAATATCGAGCGCGGCAAGGTTGAGGAGATGATCCGGCTGCTTGCGATCAAGACCGACGGCGTCGGCGTGCCGGCGGGATCGTTGTCTGGCGGTAACCAGCAGAAGATCGTGATCGCCAAATGGCTGATGCGGAAGCCGCGCGTGATCCTGCTCAACGATCCGACGCGCGGCATCGATGTGGGGACCAAGCAGGAAATCTATCAACTGCTGCGCAAGCTCGCCGACGATGGCGCGGCGATCATGCTCTATTCGACCGACTACGACGAGCTGATCGGTTGCTGCGACAGGGTGCTGGTGATGTATGGCGGGCAGGTCAGCCGCACACTGACAGGCAAGGAGATAACCGAGCGGGCGCTGATCGCCAGCGCGCTCAATCTCTCGGCGGAGGAAGCGCGGCAAAGCCCGATGGTTGCCGCGCTATGAGCGCCTGGCGCCATTGGCTGAGCGCCCAGCGCGGCTCGCTGATCGCGTGCGCGCTGTTCGTCAGCATGTTCGTGGTCTACGTCACCAATCATCCGGCGGGCTTCTCACCCAACGTGGTGCAGACGGCGGCGAACAAGGGCGTCCTGCTTGCCCTGGTGGCCATCGCGCAGACGTTTGTCGTGGTTACGGCGGGCATCGATCTGTCGGTCGGCATGGTGCTGGTGATGACGAGCTGCCTTGCCTCGCACATCGTCGCCGGCGGCGCCGCGACGACGGCGCTGGGCGTGGCCGGCGTGTTGGGGGCGGGCGTGCTCGCCGGCGGGCTCAATGGGCTCATCGTCATCTTCGGGCGGCTGCAGCCGATCGTGGCCACCATCGCGACGGGGGCATTCTTCTTCGGCGTCGCGCTGATCCTGCGACCGACGCCGGGGTCCTCGCCTGATTTCAATCAGAATCTGGCCGATGCCATGCTTGGCCGTGTGTTGAATGTGCCGACCAGCCTGATCGTGCTGGTGGCCCTGATCGTGTTCATCTGGATTCCCTTCCGCCGTTCGGTGATTGGGCGTGCCACCTATGCGGTGGGCTCGTCGGAGATAGCAGCCTACATGTCGGGCATGCCTGTGCGGCAGGCCAAGTTCCTTGCCTATGTGATGTCGGGGCTGTTCGCGTCGATGGGCGGCCTTTATCTGACGTTCGTCACCTATTCCGGCGGCGCCAATCTCAGCAACGGCAACACGTACACGCTCTATTCGATCGCCGCCGTCGTGCTCGGCGGCGTGTCGCTGTTCGGCGGTCGCGGCAGCGCGATCGGCGCCATCTTTGGCGCGCTGGCGTTCCGCGCCATCGGCGACCTCCTGTTTGTGTTCGATTTCGACCCACTGCTGCAACCGCTGTTCCAGGGCGTCGTGCTGATGATTGCGGTCTCGATCGGTTCAGCCCGGCTGTTCCAGGTGCGCAACCGCCTGGAGTTTTTCTCATGAGCTCCTCGGTGACCCGGCCGGCCGCGGAGATCGGATCCAAGCGAAGCTGGCGGCAGAGCGTCGACGTGCCGGTGCTGACGGCCTTCGGCTGCATCGTCGCGTTGCTGCTGGTGGGCAGCCTCTATTCGCCGAATTTTCTGTCGCCGGAGTATCTGCTGCTTCAGCTCAAGGTCGGCGCTTTCCTCGGCATCATCGCCACTGGCATGATGTTCGTTATTCTGATCGGCCAGATCGATCTCAGCGTACCGTGGACCATCACTGTCGGCGGGATGATGGCATCGCTGCTGGCCGCCCAGGGCCCAACGGGGGAATTTTTCGCGATCCCGTTCGGAATTCTCTGCGGCGTCGGGCTTGGGTTGGTCAACGGCCTGGTCGTAGCCTATCTGCGCGTGCCCTCGATGATCATCACGCTTGCCGTCAACTCGGTGGCGCAGGGCCTGATGATCGCGATGAGCGGCGGATTCGCGCCGCAGGATTCGGCTTCGCCCGCAATGCACTATCTCGCGGCCGGAAACCTCATCCCGGCGGTGCCGAACGCCGTCCTGGTGTGGGCGGTGACCGGCGTCGTTGCCACGTTCGTTCTCAGCCGGACGACCTTCGGCCGCGCCATCTACGGCATCGGCAACAAGGAGGCCGCGGCCTATCTGTCCGGCGTGCCGACGCAGCGGGTCGTTGTCGGCGCCTTCGCGCTCTGCGGCGGCCTCGCCGCGTTCGGCGGCGTCTTGCTGTCAGGCTATGCTGGCAAGGCGGCGCAGGGCATGGGCGACGCCTATCTGCTGCCGGCGATAGCCGCGGTCGTTCTCGGCGGAACCTCTATCCTCGGCGGCCGTGGCAACTATCTTGGTACCATTGCTGGTGCCATCCTCATCACGCTTCTGCAGTCGATCCTGTCCGTGATGCAGATCGCCGAGTTCGGGCGGCAGATCATCTATGGCGTCGTTATCGTTGCGATGCTGCTGCTCTACGGACGCGAAAGCGCCGCGCGCTAGCGCGGAACGATATCCCGGCTCAACGATTTCCAACGTGGGGGCATTTGAGCCAGGAGTCTGTCATGGCCCGCAAGTATTCACAGGGCGCGAGCAAGAAGGTCGAGCGCGCGATGCATGAGCGCAAGACCGGCACGCTGAAGAGCGGCCGCAGCGGCAAGAAGGTGACAAGCCGCAAGCAGGCGATCGCGATCGGCCTGTCGGAAGCGCGGCGCGAAGGCAAGAAGGTGCCATCCAAGCGTTCGTCGTCTTCGCGCTCGGGCGGTCGCAAGTCGACCGCGTCGCGCTCCGGCGGACGCAAGTCGTCATCGCGTTCGTCCGGCGGCCGCAAGTCGTCGTCGAGCCGCAGCCGCACGTCGTCGCGCAAGTCATCGTCGCGCAGCAGCAAGTAGCCCGGCACAGCAACCGCTGGCATTTGACTCAAATCGCCGCCGGATTTTTCGGCGGCGATTTGCTGCGCGCTGAGTCGCGAAATCCTGTTCCGCTTTGAACTGGCAAAGAACCAAATCGCCGCGCCGGCATCACGTTTTCTTGTGTTGGACCAATTCTAATTCGGGTGTGTCCTCGATCGCGCCGACCGCTCCCATCGCGATCGACCCAGAACAAATCCAGGGAGCACAAATGTCCAAAACCGAATCTGAAAAGCCCAAACTCGGGCGTCGCGACTTTCTGAAGGTCGTGGGCGTTGCGGGTGTCGCGAGCGCGTTGCCCGCACAATCGCCCCAGGCCGAAGAGGCCATGAAGATGCCGATGCCGGCCAACCCGCCGGCGCCGAACGTCAACACCAACACCGGTTTCCTTTTCTTCAACGCTAACGAAGGCGCCGTCATCACGGCGATGGTCGATACGCTGATCCCCGCCGATGCGACCGGTCCCGGTGGTGTCGAGGCAGGCGTGCACATCTATATCGACCGGCAGCTCGGCGGTGCTTACGGCTCCGGCGCGCGCCTCAACATGCAGGGACCGTTCCGTCCCGACATCGCGACGCCATCGCAGGGCTATCAGCTTCCCTACACGCCGGCGGAACTGATCCGCGCGGGCTTGGCCGATCTTGCGGTCTATTCGCAGGCGGCGAAGGGCAACACCTTCGACAACCTGCAAGCGGCCGATCGCGACGCGATCCTCAAAGACATGGACGGCGCCAAGGCGACGTTCGCCACCGTGCCGGCCAAGGTCGTCTTCGACCACATCTACAATCTCGTCCAGGAAGGCTACTTCGGCGACCCGATCTACGGGGGCAACACCGGCAAGTCGGTCTGGAAGATGATCGGCTTCCCGGGCGTGGCGGGCATGTACACCCAGCTCATCGAGCAATACCGCAACAAGCCCTACACCGCCGATCCGCAGTCCATTCAGGACTTTGCGTGAGGCGAGGGGAGGAAACCAACCATGGCAACCAAACTTCCACCCGTTGATATCGCGATCATCGGTTTCGGCTGGACCGGCGGCATTCTCGCCAAGGAACTCGCCGACACCGGCCTGAAGATCGTCGCGTTCGAGCGCGGCAAGCCGCGCACCACCGATCCGGATTTCCTCGAGCCGATGAAGGACGACGAGATCCGCTACGCCAACCGTACCGACCTGATGGTCGATACGACGCAGGAGACTCTGACCTTCCGCAATACCGGCGACCAGACGGCGCTGCCGATGCGGCGGCTCGGCTCCTTCTTGCCGGGGACCGGCGTCGGCGGCGCCGGCGTGCACTGGAACGGCGTCACGTGGCGCTTCATGGAATGGGACCACGAGGCCTATTCGCGCACGGTGAGCAAGTTCGGCAAGGGCGTGATCCCCGCCGACATGCAGCTCCAGGACTGGGGCATCACCTACGACGAACTCGAGCCGTACTACGACAAGTTTGAGAAGACGTGCGGCATCTCGGGCAAGGCCGGCAACCTGAACGGCAGCAAGGTTGACGGCGGCAACGTCTTCGAGGGACCGCGGAAATCGGAGTATCCGAACCCGCCGCTGGTCTGGTCGCAGGCGATGACGATGTTCGACAAGGCGACACGCTCGCTCGGCTACCACCCGTTCCCGTCACCGGCGGCGAATGCGTCGCAGGCCTACACCAATCCGGACGGTATCCAGTTCAACCAGTGCCACTACTGCGGCTTCTGCGAACGGTTCGGTTGTGAAGCAGACGCCAAGGCGTCACCGCACTTCACGGTGATTCCGCTGGCGATGAAAAATCCGAACTTCGAGCTGCGCACCCGCTCGCAGGTCCTGAAGATCAACATGGATTCGGATGGCAAGAAGGCGACCGGCGTCACCTACCTGAACGCGATGGGTCAGGAGATGGAACAGCCGGCCGATATCGTGATTGTTGCGGCTTTCGCGCTCAACAATGTCCACCTGCTGCTGCATTCGAAGGTGGGCAGGCCGTACGATCCGAAGACCGGCGAGGGTGTCGTCGGCCGCAACTACGCCTATCAGGGCGGCGGCGGCGCGACGGCGTTCTTCGGCGATGACGTCATCACCAATCCGTTCATGGGCGCCGGCGCGCTGTCGATGTGCATGGACGACTTCAACGGCGATTCCTTCGACTTCGCCAAGGAAGGCTACATCGGTGGCGGCGGCATCAGCGCCGGCACTTCGGGCGGCCGTCCGATCGGCTATCACCCGACCGCACCGGGCACGCCCAAGTGGGGCTCGGACTGGAAGAAGGCGGTGGTCGCCGGCTACAACCACACGGTTGGCGTCGGCAACCAGGGTTCGGTGATGTCGTATCGCCAGAACTACCTCGACCTCGACCCGACCTACACAGACTCGTTCGGCCGGCCGATGCTGCGCATGACCTTCGACTTCCAGGACAACGAGTGGAAGCAGATGGCCGGCGCGTCCGCGGTGGCGGAAAGCATCGTCAAGGCGATGGGCGCCAAGGTCATCGCCAAGACGTTGCCCGCGAAGCCGTATTCGATCGTGCCCTACCAGAGCACACACAACACGGGCGGCACCGTCATGGGTGCTGATCCGAAGACGAGCGTGGTCAACAAGTACCTGCAGGTGTGGGACGTGCCGAACGTGTTCGTCACTGGCGCCAGCGTCTTCCCGCAAAACGCGGGCAAGAATCCGACCGGACCGGTCGGCGCGCTGGCTTACTGGATGGCCGATGCGTTGAAGAACAAATACCTCAAGAGCCCGGGGGCGTTGATCCCGACCTAGAGGATGAATGCCGTGAAGCGTGCTGTACTGACCCTCCTCCTGGCCGTCGCGCCCCTCGGCGCGGCGGCCTTCGCCGCCGGTGATCCCGTCGCCGGCAAGACCGTGTTCAACAAGTGCTCGCAGTGCCATCAGGTCGGCCCGACCGCGCAAAACGCGACGGGTCCGGTCCTCAACGGCATCATCGGGCAGAAGGCGGGCGAGGTGCCCGGCTATGCCTTCTCCGACGCGATGAAGAATTCGAACATCGTGTGGGACGAGACGACGCTCCCACCTTTCCTGAAGTCGCCGCGCAAGGTCGTGCCGGGCACGAAGATGGCGTTCGTCGGCTTGCCCAAGGATCAGGACATCGCCGACGTCATCGCGTACCTGGCGACGTTCAATCTGGATGGGACGACCGCGACCCCGCCGGCCTCGACACCCACTCCGGCTCAGTAGTCCTACTGACGTGTCGTCCCCGCGAAAGCGGGGATGACAGTTGTTGGCCTGCATGATGGTCGTGGGGTGGTCCTTGGCAAACCACCGGCCATTTGCTTCAAATCGGCGGTGCCCCGCTTTTCCTTTGTTTCCCTCGCCCGCAACGCACTGACCGGCCACAAGGATTGGCCGCAGCAGTGGCGTTCGCCCGAGCCCAAGCGCGAGTACGACGTCGTCATCGTCGGTGGCGGCGGTCATGGGTTGGCGACGGCGTATTACCTCGCGGCGGAGCACGGCATCACCAACGTCGCTGTGGTGGAGAAGGGCTGGATCGGCGGCGGCAACACCGGCCGCAACACGACGATCATCCGCTCCAATTATCTGTGGGACGAAAGCGCCGCGATCTACGAACACGCGGTGAAGCTCTGGGAAGGTCTGAGCCGCGAGCTGAACTATAACGTCATGTACTCGCCACGCGGCGTGATGATGCTGGCGCACACGGTGCACGATGTGCAGGTGTTCAAGCGGCATATCCATTCGAACCGGCTGAACGGCATCGACAACGAGTGGCTGACGCCGGAAGAGGCGAAGGCGTTCTGCCCGCCGCTCAACATCTCGAACGACATGCGCTACCCGGTGCTCGGTGCGGCATTGCAGCGGCGCGGAGGCACGGCACGGCACGATGCGGTGGCGTGGGGCTACGCGCGCGGCGCCGACTCGCACGGCGTCGACATCATCCAGAACTGCGAGGTGACCGGTATCGGGCGTGCGCCGGACGGCTCGGTCAGCTCGGTCGAGACAACCCGCGGCACGATCAAGGCGAAGAAGATCGGCATCGTTGCGGCCGGGCATACGAGCGTCATCATGGCGATGGCCGGCGTGCGCATGCCGCTGGAGAGCTATCCCCTGCAGGCGCTGGTGTCGGAGCCGGTCAAGCCGGTGTTCCCGTGCGTGGTGATGTCGAACACGATCCACGCCTATATCTCGCAGTCGGACAAGGGCGAGCTGGTGATCGGCGCGGGCACGGACGCCTACGTGTCATACAGCCAGACCGGCGGGTTGCACATCGCGACTCATACCGTGGACGCGATCGCGGAGCTTTTCCCGATGTTCCGGCGCATGAAGATGCTCCGCAACTGGGGTGGCATCGTCGACGTCACGCCGGATCGCTCGCCGATCATGGGGCTGACGCCGGTGAAGGGCCTTTACGTCAATTGCGGCTGGGGCACAGGCGGCTTCAAGGCGACGCCGGGCTCGGGCCACGTGTTCGCCGCGACCATAGCGAAGGACGAGCCACATCCGTATCTGGCGCCGTTCACGCTCGAGCGGTTCCGCACCGGACGCCTGATCGACGAGGCGGCGGCAGCGGCGGTGGCGCACTGATGCTGCTCATTCCGTGCCCCCACTGCGGCCCGCGGCCAGAAATCGAGTTCCGCTACGCGGGCGAGGCGCATGTCGCGCGGCCGGCGCAGCCTTCGACGCTGGATGACCGCAACTGGTCCGATTTCCTCTACATGCGCACCAACCCGAAGGGCCTGCACTACGAGCGCTGGCGCCACAACTACGGCTGCGCGCGCTACTTCAATGCCGTCCGGCACACGGTCAGCGACCGCATCATCGCGACGTACAAGTCGGGCGAGCCGCAGCCTGACGGTGACGCGCTGCTGGCGCAGCTTCAGACGCCGGGCGTGGTGCGATGAGCGGGCGGCCGTTTTATGAAGCGCGCGACATGACCCCTCTCGCCAGAAGGGAGAGGGCCGTGCGCCTTATGAGGGCCAGCGAATTAGGCGCGCGGGGTGAGGGTCCCCAGATGTGTCCGCATGGCTCTGGTACCCCCTCACCCTGTCCCTCTCCCCTGCGGGAAGAGGGGACACCAGTCTCCAAAGTCGGCGCGCTGCGATGAATGCGTCCCGCACCTCCTCCGGCGGGCGAATCGATCGCGCGCGGCCGGTCAGCTTCATGTTCGACGGCAAGGCGTACACCGGCTTCGCGGGCGACACGCTGGCCTCGGCGCTGCTTGCCAACGGCGTTCATCTCGTCGGACGTTCGTTCAAGTATCATCGCCCGCGAGGCATTCTTTCCGCGGGGGCGGAGGAGCCGAACGCGCTGGTGACGGTGGATCGCGGCGGCGGGCGCGAGGCGCCGAATCTCCGCGCGACGCAGGTCGAGCTTTACGAGGGGCTGAGCGTCATCAGCCAGAACCGCTGGCCGATGCTTTCCGCCGATGCGGGCGCGGTGAACGACCTGCTGTCGCCGCTGTTTCCCGCCGGCTTCTACTACAAAACGTTCATGGCGCCGCGCGCCTTCTGGAAGCATGTGTACGAGCCGGCGATCCGGGCGACTGCCGGCCTCGGTAAAGCGCCAAAGCTGCCCGATCCCGACCGCTACCTGCATCGTTTCGCGCACTGCGATGTGCTGGTCGCCGGTGGTGGGCCAGCGGGTCTGGCGGCAGCGCTCGCCGCGGCGGAGAAGGGAGCACGCGTCGTTCTGGCCGACGAGCAGGCGGAGTTCGGCGGCACTCTCCTGCACGACGTGAACGCCACCATCGACGGCCGACCGGCCGCGGAATGGGTTGCGCAGACGGTAGCGGCGCTGGCGGGCCATGATCGCGTGACGCTGCTGCCGCGCACGACGGTGTTCGGCTACTACGCGGAAAATTTCCTGGGCTTGGCGGAACGTGTCACCGACCACATCGCCGACCCTGATCCGAACCTGCCGCGCGAGCGGCTGTGGCAGGTGCGCGCGAAGGAAGTCGTGCTGGCCACCGGCGCCATCGAACGGCCGCTGGTTTTCCCGGAAAACGATCGCCCCGGCATCATGCTGGCCGATGCGGCGCGCACGTATCTCCAGCGCTACGGCGTCAAGCCCGGCACGCGCGCCGTGGTCATGGCCGCGGATGACACGGCCTACATGGCCGCGCTTGACCTGCATCAGGCCGGCGTCAACATCGCGGCGATCTGCGACCTGCGTCCCCAGCCGAACAGCGCCGAGGTCGCAGCGGCGCTGGATGCGCGCATCGCGGTATGGCCGTCGACGTCGATCTGCGGCACGCATGGACGCCTGCGCGTCAAGGCGGCGGAAATCGGCGCCGTCGAGCGGAACGGCAGGGTGCGCGGCCGCGAGAAGCTCGACTGCGACCTGATCCTGATGTCGGGGGGATGGACGCCGAGCGTGCACCTTTTCTCGCAGTCGCGCGGCAAGCTGAAGTACGACGAGGCGCTCGAGGCGTTTGTGCCGGGCACCTCGGCGCAACGCGAGCGCTCCGCTGGCGCCTGTCGCGGCACTTACGAACTGGCGCATGTGCTCGCCGAAGGTTACGCCGCGGGCGAATCAGCCGCGCGTCGCGAATCGTCAGGCCGGCTGTTCCACGTCACCGGCGCGGCGGTGCCCAACGGCGGCTTCGTCGGCGAGCTGCCGCACAATCGGGGTCCGCTGGCCAAGGCCTTCGTCGATTTCCAGAACGACGTCACCGCGAAGGATCTGAAGCTCGCGACGCGCGAAGGTTTCCGCTCCATCGAGCACGTCAAGCGCTACACGACGACGGGCATGGCGACGGACCAGGGCAAGACGTCCAACATGAACGCGCTCGCGATCGTCGCCGACGACCTGCACAAGTCGATCCCCGAGGTCGGGCTCACGACATTCCGCACGCCCTACACGCCGGTTACGTTTGGCACGCTGGCCGGCCATTCGCGCGGCGCGCTGTTCGATCCGGTGCGGCGCACGCCGATCGACGGCTGGGCGCAGGAAAATGGCGCGGTCTTCGAAGACGTCGGGCTGTGGAAACGCGCCCGCTATTTCCCGCGCGAGGGCGAAGACATGCATGCCGCGGTGGCGCGCGAGTGCCGGATGGTGCGCGGCGGGATGGGCATCTTCGATGCCTCGACCCTCGGCAAAATCGAGGTCGTGGGGCCGGACGCGGCCGAGTTCATGAACCGCCTCTACATCAACGCGTGGACGAAGCTCGAGCCGGGCCGCTGCCGCTACGGCGTCATGCTGACCGAGGCCGGTTTCATCATGGACGACGGCGTAGTGGCGCGCATCGCACCAGACCGGTTCCATGTGACGACGACAACGGGCGGTGCGCCGCGCGTGTTGCACCACATGGAGGATTACCTCCAGACGGAATTCACCGATCTCAAGGTTTGGCTCACGTCAACGACGGAGCAGTGGGCCGTGATCGCGGTGCAAGGACCGAAGGCGCGCGAGGTGATCGCGCCGCTGGTGGCGGGCATCGATCTCAGCGCCGCCGCGATGCCGCACATGAGCGTGCGCGAGGGCAGGATCGCCGGCGTGCCGACGCGGCTGTTCCGTGTCTCTTTCACCGGCGAGCTCGGGTTCGAGATCAACGTGCCGGCGCGACATGGGCGCGCGGTTTGGCAAGCGGTCTACGCGGCGGGCAAGGCGCATGGCATCACGCCCTACGGCACTGAGACGATGCATGTGCTCCGCGCGGAGAAAGGTTACATCATTGTCGGCCAGGAGACCGACGGGACGATGATCCCGGATGACGTCGGGCTTGGCGGCATGATCGGCAAGGCGAAGCCCGATTTCGTCGGCAAGCGGTCGCTGGCGATGCCGGACCTTGCAGCCGGTGGACGGAAGAAGCTGGTCGGCCTGCTGACCGTCGATCCGAATGTGGTGCTGGAGGAGGGGGCGCAGGTCGTCGCCGATCCGCAGCAGCCACTCCCGATGAAGATGCTCGGGCACGTGACGTCGTCGTACATGAGCGCGACGCTGGGCCGCTCGATCGCGCTTGCGGTTATCGCGAACGCGGAGAACGGGTCGCGGATGTTCGTGCCGATGCCCGGCGGCGCGATCGAGGTTGAGGTGACGGAGCCGGTGTTCCTCGATCCGGCAGGGGAGCGGCTCAATGGGTAGGGCTGTGCGAGCTTCGCCGTGGGTCAACTTCGATGTAGTGCGCGACCTGACCCCTCTCCCCGGAGCGGAGAGGGCCGCGCGCCTTATGAGCGTCAGCGAATTAGGCGCGGGGGGTGAGGGCCTCCTGCTCGTCGCGCATAGCACCGACGCGCGTGCCCCCTCACCCTGTCCCTCTCCCCTCTGGGGAGAGGGGACGCCAGCGCCCAACGGCGCCGCGCCATGACGGCCACCGTCACCATGCTACCCGACGCCTCGCGCTACATCCTGCGCGGCGATCCGTCGGCCTTCTCGGGCTACGGCGTGAGACTCCCGACCGAGGCCTGTCGCGCCGCCACGAACGGGGTACTGTCGGCGTTGTGGCTGGGGCCGGACGAGTGGCTGCTGCTGTTGCCCGAAGGCCAGGCTTTGCCGCTCGACGCTATGGCGAGCGTTGTCGACGTGTCCGATCGTCAGGTCGCGATCGAGGTCCGGGGAGAGTATGCGGCGGAGGCGCTCAACGCGTTCAACGCGCTCGATCTCCACATCGACGCCTTCCCGGTTGGCATGTGCACCCGCACTTTGTTCGGCAAGGCCGAGATCGTGCTGTGGCGGACGGCGCTGGAGACATTCCGCATCGAGGTGTGGCGTTCGTTCGCGCCGTATGTGCTCGGCTGCCTCGCCGAAGCGACGCGAGAATACGCCTAGACGCGGTCCTTCTTCACCGCGGCTCCGCGCGCAGCGGCTTTTGCTGCCTGTCGCAGGCGCGTCACGGCGCCCGGCGGCGGAACGGTCAGCGTGATTTCGCGGACGGCCTGGAACCAGTGATCCTTGTCGCGACCGTGCGGGCGACCGGTGGCTTCCCAGATCGCGTAGGCGCGCTCGCGGATGGCTTGTTCGGCATTAAGCATCGAGACCCCCATCTCAATTCGACCGACTCAGATGCGTCAGTCTGCGACACAGCCTCCAACGATGCAGACCGTGTGCCAACGCGACCTCACGCCACACTTCTGAGGCGCCCCGCGCCGCCGGTCAGGCGATCGGTCATGGTGTTCGTGTACCAGTCGATGAACTGGATTACGCCATCCTCGTAGTCGAGCGAATAGGGGCCCGGCTCGTAGGCGGGGCTGTCGATGCCGCGCTGGTTGCGCTCGACCAGGCTGCGGTCCTGGTTGTTGGTCGCGACCCACACCTCGGTCAGTGTCTTCAGGTCATAGTCGACGCCCTCGACGGCGTCCCTGTTCACCATCCACTTGGTCGTCACCTCGGTGCGCTTCGGCCCGATGGGCAGAACGCGGAAGGAGATGACCATGTCGGCGAGGAAGTGATTCCAGCTCGACGGGAAGTGGAAGAACATCAGCGTCCCGAGGTCGCCGTGCTGCGGCACGTGGCCGACCAGCTTCTTCACCGCGGGCTTGCCGTTCATCGTGAAGGAGCGACCGTCGTCCATCAATGGTATCCGCGAGACGCGGTACTGGCCGTTGTCGGCGATCTTGAAACGGCTCGGGATGCCCTCGGCCTCGCGCGCGTTCCAGAATTTCTCGATGACGCCTTCGCCTTGCGTGTTGGTGGTGCGCATGAACGACGGCGCTTCCGGGAAGGTGCGGCAAAGCTCCGGATGGGAACCGGCGCAGTGGTAGCACTCGCGGTTATTCTCGAGCACGAGCTTCCAGTTGCCCTCCTCGATGATGGTCGACTCGAACGCGACCTTGGCGTTGGCGACATCGAACGGCGCGAAGTACGGCGAGACCATCTCGCGGAACGGCGCGAAGTCCGGCGCGTCCTTGGCGACGCAGACGAAGATGTAGCCGCCGGCGCTGCCGACGTGGGCCGGCTTCAGGCCAAACTCCTTGGCGTCGAAATCTTCCTGGTCCATGGCGCGCGCACGCACGAGGCGGCCGTCGGGATCGTAGCTCCACTGGTGATACGGGCAGACGAACCGCTTAGCCGAACCGTGGAGCGCGTCGCACACCTTGAAGCCGCGGTGGCGGCAGGTGTTGTGATGCGCGTAAACCTGGCCGTCGTTTCCGCGCGCGACGATCAGCGGGTATTGGCCGACCTGCAGCGTGAAGTAATCGCCGGGCTTCGGGATCTCGCAGTCGTGCCCCGCGAAAATCCACTCGCGGTGGAAAATGTGGTCAAGATCGAGCTGATAAAACTCGGCGTCCTTGTAGAACGGGCCGGGGAGGGCGTGGCCCTGTTTGCGGTGGGCCAGTTCGTGAAGCATCGCATCGGCTGAAGCGGGTGCGGCGGTCATCTCTCAACTCCGCAAGGCGACGTTGTCAGGATCATAGGGCGACTCGGCGATAACGGTAGCCCGGTGCGGCTTGCCCAGAATCTGGACGGTCAGCGATTGACCGATTTCCCCAAGGTCCGGGCGGACCATGGCCAGCGCCAGCGACTTGTTCACCCGCCAACCCCAGGCCCCTTGCGTGCAGCGGCCGACCAGGTCGTCGCCGAGCAGCACCGGCTCGGAACCGCGGGCGTCGGCATCAACGACGTCGTGGACCTCGAGCGTGACGAACCGGTTGCGGAAGCCTTTCTCGCGCCAGCGGTTGAGCGCATCGCGGCCGTGGAACCCGCCCTTGTTGGGATGGACGAAACGGTCGAGGCCGGATTCCAGCGCAGCATACTCGATCGACAGTTCGCGCCCGACGAGGCGGTAGGATTTCTCCACCGCCATTGCCAGCATCGCCTTGATGCCGAAGGGCCTTACGCCGAATTCCTTGCCGGCGTCGAATAAAAGGTCGAAGATTTCGTTCTGCATCTCAATCGGGTGATGCAGTTCCCATCCCAGTTCGCCGACGAAGTTGACGCGGAGCGCCCAGGTGACGGCGGGGCCGACGCTGATCTCCTTCGCGGAGAGCCAAGGGAAGGCGTCGGATGACAGATCGGCGTCGGTCAGTTTCTGAAGTAGCGCGCGTGAGTTCGGCCCGGCAACTACCAGCACGCCACGCTGCGCTGTGATTGGCTGGAAGCTGACGGAACCGTCGCGGGGCAGCGCCTTCTGCATGATGTCGTGGTCGTGGCGTTCGAGCGCGCCGGCCGACACGAGGTAGAACGACTGCGGGCCGGTGCGGCAGACGGTGAACTCGGCGCGCACGCCGCCGTTGGCGGAGAGCAGATGACAGAGCCCGACGCGGCCGATCTTCTTCGGGATGCGGTTGGCGAGCAGGCCATCGAGCCAGGCTTCTGCGCCGGGGCCCGTCACGATCGCCTTGGCGAAGGCCGACATATCCTGGATGCCCACGTTCTCGTGGACGTTGCGGCATTCGTTGCCGACCAGCTCGAAATAATTCGAGCGGCGGAAGCTCCATTTCTCGCGGATCGGTTCGCCCGGCGCCGGCTCCGGGTGGTTGACGTTCAGCAGCACGTCCGGCTTGGCGAGGTCGGCGTCTGACAGCGCATAGCCGGGCGGCGCGAACCAACCCGGCCGCTCCCAGCCGTAGACGCTGCCGAAAACAGCGCCCAGCGCCTTGAAACGGTCGTACGACGGCGCGCGCTTCAGCGGCCGCGCTGCCTCGCGTTCTTCGTCCGGGTAATGGATCGTGAAGACCTTGGCGTAGGCCTCCTCGTTCTTTTCCTTCAGGTAGCCGCGCGAGGCATAGGGGCCGAAGCGGCGCGGATCGACGCCCAGCATGTCGACCGTCGGCTCGCCATCGACGATCCACTCCGCAAGCTGCCAGCCGGCGCCGCCCGCGGCGGTCACGCCAAACGAGTGCCCCTCGTTCAGCCAGAAATTGGGGACGCCCCAGGCGGGACCGATGATTGGGCTGCCGTCGGGCGTATAGGCGATGGCGCCGTTGTAGACCTTCTTCACGCCGACCTCGCCGAACGCCGGCACGCGCGCGATTGCCGTCTCGATGTGTGGCATCAGGCGGTCGAGGTCTTCCTGGAACAACTCGTAGGCCGAATTATCCGCGGGGCCGTCGACGTAGCAGGCGGGCGCGCCCTTCTCGTAAGGGCCGAGCAGAAGCCCACCGTTCTCCTCGCGCATGTACCAACTCGAGTCGCTCTCGCGAAGCACGCCCATCTCGGGCAGGCCCTTGGCCTTGCGTTCGACGATCGCCGAGTGCGGCTCGGTGACGATGTACTGGTGCTCGACCGGGATGACTGGGACGTCCAGCCCAACCATCGCTCCGGTCTTGCGCGCGAAGTTGCCGGTGGCGGAAATGACGTGCTCGCAGGTGATGTCGCCCTTGTCGGTCTTCACCAGCCATTCTCCCGCCGGTGTGCGCTCGATCGCGATCACCGTCGTCTCGCGGTTGATCTCGGCGCCCATCGCGCGCGCGCCCTTCGCCAGCGCCTGCGTCAGGTCGGCGGGCTGGATGTAGCCGTCGTCGGGATGCTGGATGGCGCCGAGGATGCCGTCGGTCTCGCAGAGCGGCCAGATGTCCTTCACCTGTTGCGGCGTCAGGATATTCACCGGCACGCCGATCGTGCGCGCGACGCCGGCGTAATACATGTACTCGTCCCAGCGGTCCTTCGTGCGCGCCAGCCGAATGTTGGTGACCTGCCGGAAGCCGACACTCTGCCCGGTCTCGGCCTCCAGCTCCTTGTAGAAGGCGACCGAATATTTGTGGATCTGGCCGACCGAGTAGCTGAGGTTGAACAGCGGCAGCAGGCCCGCCGCATGCCACGTCGAGCCGGACGTCAGCTCCTTCCGTTCGACCAGCACGGAGTCGGCCCAGCCCTTCTTCGCCAGATGATAGAGGCTCGAGACGCCAACCACCCCTCCGCCAATGACGACTGCACGGGCGTGGGTTCTCATGGCTTTGCCCTCGGACCTGCCCCCTCCACCGCCTTCGGCGGTCCCCCTCCCCCGCTTCGCGGGGGAGGACCCGCGGCGTCCTTGCGGGTCGGTTCTCCCCCGTTTACGGGGGAGATGTCGGCGAAGCCGACTGAGGGGGCCTGCGCGGCGATGGTTTTGAGGGCGCCGTCGAGCGAATCGTCGTCAAGGATGTCGGCTGCGAGGATGCGCAAGACGCGAATGCCTTGCGACCCCAGCCAGGCATCGCGGCGCTCATCGTGTCGCACTTGGCTTTCGACATCGTGGCTGGCGCCATCGATTTCGACCGCCAAATGCGCACTGGCGCAATAGAAGTCGAGCACGTAGTTGCCGACGGGATGCTGTCGCCGAAAACGGAGGCCGTCCAAGCGACCTCCGCGTAGCTCGTGCCAGAGAATCACCTCAGGCAGGCTCATCTCCGCTCTCAGTCTGCGAGCGCGCGTGAACGTTATGGGCTTGGCGCGCATCACGACTGCTTCCTCAACAAGCCACGGTAGATCTCCTCGTTGCCGCAGAGGCCGGCGAGGCGGCCGAGCTGGTCGACGAGAACGATGGGGTGATCGGTCTGCGACTTCAGGGCGATGGCGGCGCGGAGCGTCAGGTCGACGGGGGCGACGATCATGTCGGCGCTGCTGTCCGCGATGGCGCCGGTCTCGCCGTTGGTGGTGGCGATGCGGCCCTGGCGGCCGTTGACCGTGACCCCCACCGGTTTCTCGTCGGCGTCGATGTGGATGCGGATCGCGCCAGTGTCGATGACGATGGCACCGCCCTCGCGCTTCAGGGCTGAGGCGGGGGTCATCACCGAATTGCCGCGCAGCACGTTCAGCGGATTCATGTGCTTCACGAATTCGGCCACGTAGGCATCGGCCGGGCGGAGCAGGATATCCTCGGCGGTGCCCTTCTGCACGATGCGGCCAGACTCCAGAATGGCGATAGAGTTGCCGAGTTTCAGCGCCTCGTCGAGGTCATGGCTGACGAAGACGATCGTCTTCTTCAGCTTGCGTTGAAGATCGAGCAACTCGTCCTGCAGCTTGTCGCGGATGAGCGGGTCGAGGGCTGAGAAGGGCTCGTCCATCAGCAGGATGTCGGCGTCGGTGGCGAAGGCGCGGGCGAGGCCGACGCGCTGCTGCATGCCGCCCGACAGCTCGTGACTGTACTTGTCGCCCCAGCCGGAGAGGCCGACCAGCGCCAGCTTCTCCTCCACGATCCTTTTCCGATCGGCCTCGCCGGTGCCGCGCAGTTCCAGGCCGAAACCGACGTTCTGGCGCACCGTCCGCCACGGCAGCAGCGCGAACTGCTGGAAGACCATCGCGACGGTGTGCATGCGGAGATCGCGAAGCGTCGCATCATCGCAGGTCTGGACGTGGATCGGCTTGCCGTGGTGCTCGACCGTGACAGAGCCGCGCGCGGTCTGGTTCAGCCGATTGATCGCGCGCACGACCGTCGACTTGCCGGAGCCGGAGAGGCCCATCAGCACGCAGATCTCGCCGCGCTCGACGCTCAGGTTGATGTCGATGGCGCCGGGCACGGCCTTGGCCCTGCCGATGACCTCGTCGCGCGTCGCGCCCTGCGACAGCATGTCGAGGGCCAGCTTGCGGTCGCCCCCGAAAACGATGTCGACGTGGCTGAATTCAACGACGGGCATCGGCAGCTATCGCGAGCCCTTGAGGTTGCGCTCCGGCCATTTGCAGACGCGGTCGAGCAGGATCGCGAGTACCACGATGGCAAGGCCGGCCTCGAAACCCATCGAGACGTTGACGGTGTTCAGCGCGCGCACCACTGGCTTGCCGAGACCGTCGGCGCCGACAAGCGCGGCGATCACCACCATCGACAGCGACAGCATGATGCACTGGGTGATGCCGGCCATAATCGTCGGCAGCGCGTACGGAATCTCGACCTTCCACAACAGCTGCCGCCTCGTCGCGCCGAAGGCTTGGCCGGCCTCGTGAAGCTGGAGCGGAACGGAGGAGATGCCGAGGTGCGTCAGCCGGATCGGCGCGGCGATGGCGAAGATCACCGTGGAGATAAGACCCGGCACCATGCCAAGGCCGAAAAGCACAAGCGTTGGAATCAGATAGACGAAAGTCGGAATGGTCTGCATGAGGTCGAGGATCGGCCGGATGACCGTGTAGAGCCACGGCCGGTGCGCCGCGGCGATGCCGGCCGGGATACCGATCGCGATGGAGACAAGCGTGGCGCAGAGGACGAGCGCCAGCGTCTCCATGGTCGCCTGCCAATAGCCGAGGTTCATGACGAACAGCAGGCCGACGGCGACGCCGATGGCCAGCCCGATCGAGCGGTGGAGGAACCACGTGCCGATCGTCAGCAACGCGATCAGCACCAGCGGATTGAACCAGAGAAGCGCGACGAGGAGCGCATTGATCAGGGCGCCCAGCACGAAGGATACGAAGTCGAAGAAGCCGGCGGCGTGGGTGTTGAGAACGTCGAGGCCGCTGCGCAGCCAGCCACCCAGCGGAATCTTGTGCGCGGTTATCCAGTCGTCCATACGCGTCCTCGCGCCCTCCGTCCCCACGGGCGTGAACCGGCGGACGGCATTGTGCCGCCCGCCGGGAAATCAGCGACTACAGCCCGAGGCTCGCCTTCACGGCGTCGAGGCCCGGCTTGCCGTCGAAGGTGGTGACGCCGTCGAGCCACGCCGTCCATGCGGTCGGGTTGGCTTTCAGCCACTCCTCGGCGGCTTTTCCGGCGTCCTCGCCGTCGAACAGGATCTTGCCCATCACCTCGTTCTCCATCGGCAGCGAGAAGGTGAGATTGGTGATGAACTTGCCGGCGTTCGGGCACTCGCCGACGTAACCGGCGCGGGTATTGGTGTAGACGGTGGCGCCGCCGTAGTCCGGCCCGAAGAAATCGTCGCCGCCGGCGAGGTAGCTCATCTTGTACTTCGAGTTCATCGGGTGCGGCTCCCAGCCGAGGAACACGATCGGCTTGTTCTGCCGCGTTGCGCGGTCGACCTCGGCGAGCATGCCCTGCTCGCTCGACTCCACCATGGTGAAGCCCTTCAGGCCGAAGGCGTCCTTGTCGATCATGTCCTGGATCAGCTTGTTGCCGTCGTTGCCTGGCTCGATGCCGTAGATCTTGCCGTCGAGCTGATCCTTGAACTTGGCGATGTCGGCGAACGACTTCAGGCCGGCGTCGAAGGTGTAGGTCGGCACGGCGAGCGTATATTTCGCGCCCTCGAGGTTCGCCTTCTGAACCAGGTCGACGGTTTTGTCGTCGATGTAGGGCTTGCGGATCGATTCCATCGTCGGCTGCCAGTTGCCGAGGAACACGTCGATGTCCTTGTTCTTCATCGACTCGTAGGTGACCGGCACTGCCAGCACCGTCGTCTTCGGCGTGTAGCCGAGCGCGGTGAGGATGCGCGAGGCCATCGCGGTGGTCGATGTGATGTCGGTCCAGCCGACGTCGGAGAAGCGGACGGTCTTGCACGCATCCGAGTCCGCCGCGCTGGCAGCGGTAGTGATCGTCATCGCAGCAAAACCCGCCGCGGCAATACGCCAAGCATTACGCATCGAATTCCTCCATTTCCGAATGAGCGCGCCCCGCTCCAGTTCCGTGTTGACGTAGCAATCAGCGGGCCAGAGTCGCCTGAACAAATCCCCTCCCATGAGCCGACGCAAGGCAAGCCGGCGAAATCCGGGTGGATACTAGCTGATTGCGCGTTCAATGGTGACATAAATTCGCGAGCGCCCCGGGTCGGGGACTATGCCGATGCCATTGTGCGGCCGGGCATTTCTGCCTATTGATCAACCGTTCAACAGCCAAATCGCAGGCAGCCCATGAAGCGCGTAGAACCCGAGGATCTCCGCCGCCGCCAGTTGATCGAAGCGACGGTGGACACCATGGCGACCGAGGGTTTCGCGGCCACGACGCTCGCGGCGATCGGGCAAAAGGCAGGCGTGTCTCCTGGCCTCATCGCGCATTACTTCGACGACAAGGACGGGCTGCTCGAGGCGACGCTGCGCAGCCTCGCCGCGCGTCTGGCGCTCGGCCTGTCGAAGCGGCTGCGTCTTGCGAAGACGCCGCGTGAGCGCGTGCAGGCCGTGATCGATACGACGCTGGCGGCGGAAGAATTCGACGCGCGGACGTGCAGCGTGTGGCTCGCGTTCTGGGGTCAGGTGATCCATTCGCAGCGGCTTAAGCGGGTGCAGCGCGTCTATCAGGGGCGCTTGCTGTCCAATCTGCGGCATGGGCTGAAGCAGCTCGTCGCGCCGGCCGAGGCGGACCGCATCGCCCACGCAGTAGCGGCGATGATCGACGGGCTGTGGCTCGGCGCTGCGCTGTCTTCGCCGAAGCAGACCGACAGTGCCGTGGCCCGTGCGACGGCCGGCGACTTCATCGACCACGAAATCGCGCGCGTTGGGTCGCGGCCCGTCGCCTCTGCGCAGGTGAAGAAGAATGAGACGCGCGTGCGCAACTACATCGGTGGCGCGTATGTTGATGCAGCCAAGCGCGCGACCTTCATCACGAGCAATCCGGCGACGGGCGAGGTGCTCGCCGAAGTCGAGATCGCCGGCCAGGCCGAGGTGGACGCGGCAGTCGCGGCGGCAAAGCGCGGGCAGGCCATCTGGGCCACGATGACGGGGCTTGAGCGCGGGCGGGTGATGAAGCGCGCCGCCGATCTTCTGCGCGCACGCAATGCCGAACTCGCGCGGCTGGAGACTCTGGACACCGGCAAACCGATCCAGGAGACGTCGGTGGTCGACGTCATCTCCGGCGCCGACTGTCTCGATTATTTCGCCGGCCTCGCCGGCGGGCTGGCGGGCGAGCACATCGACCTCGGCCCCGGAGCCATGGGTTACACGCGGCGCGAGCCGCTCGGCATCGTTGCGGGCATCGGCGCCTGGAACTATCCGATCCAGATCGCGTGTTGGAAGTCTGCGCCGGCGCTGGCATGCGGCAACGCCATGATCTTCAAGCCGGCGGAGCTGACGCCGCTGACGGCGGCGAAACTGGCGGAAATCTACACAGAAGCCGGTCTACCGGACGGTGTGTTCAACGTCGTGCAGGGCATGGCCGAGACCGGGCGCATGCTCACGCGCCACCCGCAGATCGCCAAGGTGTCGCTCACCGGCGAGGTTGGCACCGGCAAGGCCGTGATGGCCGACGCCGCGCCGACACTGAAGCACGTGACGCTGGAGCTCGGCGGCAAGTCGCCGCTCATCGTGTTCGAGGATGCGAACCTTGATGACGCGGTGTCCGGAGCGCTGCTGGCCAATTTCTATTCGGCCGGCGAGGTCTGCTCGAACGGCACGCGCGTGTTCGTGCACCGCGCGGTGAAGGATGCGTTCCTCGCGAAGCTCAAGGCGCGCGTCGAGAAGATGACGCTCGGCGATCCGCTCGACCCGAAGACGCAGGTCGGCGCGCTCATCTCCGAAGATCATATGACGAAGGTCCTCGGCTACATCGAGCGCGGGCGCAAGGAAGGCGCCAAGGTGCTGACCGGCGGCCGGCGCGCGACGCGCGACGGCTGGTTCGTCGAGCCGACGGTGTTCGACGGGTGCAGCGACGACATGGCGATCGTGCGCGAGGAAATCTTCGGGCCGGTGATGACGGTGCTGTCCTTCGCCGATGAAGACGAGGTGATCCAGCGCGCCAACGATACCGAGTACGGGCTGGCCGCCGGCGTCTTCACCCGCGACCTCACGCGCGGGCACCGCGTCATCGCGCGGCTCGAAGCCGGCACGTGCTGGATCAACCACTACAACGTGACACCGATCGAGCTGCCGTTCGGCGGCGTCAAGCGCTCCGGCCTCGGGCGCGAGAACGGCAAGGCCGCCATAGAGCATTACTCGCAACTGAAGAGCGTCTACGTGGGCCTCGCTCCGGTGCAGGCGCCGTATTGATGCTCAGCGCGGACGTCCCCTCAGTCGGCTTCGCCGACAGCTCCCCCGTAAACGGGGGAGCACCAGCACCGTTGGTGCCGCGGCGGTCCTCCCCCGTGAAACGGGGGAGGGGGACCATGCGAAGCATGGTGGAGGGGGCACGCGCTCCGACGTTCGCGCCTCATGGCCCCCTCGGCCGGCTTCGCCGACCTCTCCCCCGTAAACGGGGGAGAACCCGTGGCGTCGCGCATTGCGGCACATCCACATGACCGACACCTACGACTTCATCATCGTCGGCGCCGGCTCAGCGGGTTGCGTGCTGGCAGCGCGGCTCAGCGAGGATCCGCGGAACCGCGTGCTGCTGCTGGAGTATGGCGGCTCGGATCGCTCCATCTTCATCCAGATGCCGTCGGCGCTGAACATCCCGCTCAACAGCCGGCGCTACAATTGGGGCTACGAGAGCGAACCGGAGCCGCATCTCGACAATCGCCGCATCAACACGCCGCGCGGCAAGGTGATCGGCGGGTCGTCGTCGATCAACGGGCTGGTCTACGTGCGCGGCAACGCGCTCGATTTCGAGACGTGGGAGGAGATGGGCGCGCGTGGCTGGGCCTATCGCCATGTGCTGCCGTATTTCCGCCGGGCAGAGACGCATCTGGAAGGCGCCGACGACTATCGCGGCGCGGACGGCCCGCTTGCCACGCGGACCGGACGGCTGGCCAATCCGCTCTACCGCGCGTTCGTCGAGGCGGCAGAGCAGGCGGGCTACGCGGCCTCGCCCGACCTCAACGGATATCGCCAGGAAGGGTTCGGGCCGCTCGACATGACGGTGAACGGTGGAGTGCGCGCGAGTGCGGCAAACGCGTATCTCCGGCCGGCGCTGAAGCGGCCCAATCTCCGTGTTGTCACGGGCGTGCTGGCCGAGGCGGTCCTGCTCGACGGGCGACGGGCGACAGGCGTGCGGTACATCCGCGGCGGGGAGACCGTGACGGCGAGCGCAACGCGCGAGGTGATTGTCGCAGCTGGGGCGATCAATTCGCCGCAGTTGCTGAAGCTGTCCGGCATCGGGCCTGGTGCCGAGCTCAAGAACCACGGCATCGAGGTGCGGCACGAACTCGGTGCCGTCGGCGAAAATCTGCAGGATCACCTGGAGTTTTATTTCCAGGTCGCCTCGAAGAAGCCGATTACGCTCTATTCGTCGATGGGACTCTTCGCGCGCGGCATGATCGGCGCGCGCTGGCTGCTCTTCCGCAGCGGTCTCGGAGCAACCAATCATTTCGAGACGGGTGGCTTTATCCGCAGCCGCGCCGGCATCAAGTATCCCGACATCCAGTTTCATTTCGTGCCGCTGGCGATGTCATACGATGGGCGCAAGCTCGCGACCGAGCATGGCTACCAGGTGCATGCGGGGCCGATGCGTTCGAAAAGCCGCGGCTTCGTGCGGCTGAAGTCCGCGAACGTCCGCGAAGCACCGCGCATCCAGTTCAACTACATGAGTCACGAAGAAGACTGGCAGGAGATGCGCGCCTGCGTTCGCTTGACGCGCGAAATCGTGGGCCAGCCGGCGTTCGCCCCGTATCGGGGGCGCGAAATCCAGCCGGGCGCGGAAGCGACATCGGATGCGGCGATCGACGCGTTCGTCCGCGCGAAGGCCGAGAGCGCGTATCATCCGTCGGGCACATGCAAGATGGGACGCGCCGACGATCCCGCGGCCGTGGTGGATCCCGAGACTCGCGTGATCGGCCTGCAGGGTCTGCGCGTGGTCGACGCTTCGATCATGCCGCGTATCACCAACGGCAACCTCAACGCTCCGACGATCATGCTGGCTGAAAAGGCCGCGGACATGATCCTCGGCAAGCCGGCGCTGCCCGCGTCGAACGCGCCGTACTATGTCGCGCCGAACTGGGAGACGTCGCAGCGCTAGGCGCTGAGGCGCGATTTGCCGTCGCCGGGCTTTTCGCCCGACAGGACGTTGAAGCCGCCTGTGTCGCCGGCCATCAGCCGCGTCATCAGGAACTCCTTCGGCATCGGATGCGAGAACAGGTAGCCTTGGCCGACGTCGCAGCCGGTGCGGCGGATGACGGCAAGGTCGCTCTGTCTCTCGATGCCCTCGGCGACGGCGCTGCCGCCGAAGCGATGCGCCAGCTCGACCACGGTGCGGCAGAGCGCGGCGTTGGTCGGGTCGTCGCCGCAGTTCTGGACGAAGCTCTGGTCGAGCTTCAGTTCCGCAAAGGGCAGCTCCTTCAGCCGGGCCAGCGAGGAATAGCCGAGGCCAAAATCGTCGATGGCGAGCGCGATGCGGTAGATGCGCAGCTGCGTCGCGATCTCATGCACGGTCGGGATGTCTCGAATGACCTGGTCCTCGGTGACCTCAAGGATGATGCCAGACCAATCGTCACCCCGCGGCCGGCATTCGCGCACGATCGACGGGATCGGCAACGCCATCAGCGCTTCGACGGGCACGTTGACGGCGAAGCGGATGTCGTGACCGACGAAGGCAAAATCAGCGGCGTCGCGGAGCGCCGTGCGCAGCGCGTGTTCCGTCAGCGCCATCAGGTCTACCGCCGAAGCGTTCGGAATGAAGCTTGCGGGCGAGAGTAGCCCGAGTTCCGGATGACGCACGCGGGCGAGGCCTTCCGCGCCGGTCAGCCGCCCATCGGCGAGGCTGAATTTTGGCTGGTACCAGAGCTCGAGCCAATTCTTGGCGAGGGCTTCGCCGAGGTTGATCTCCGGAGCGGGTCCCCGCGCGCGCGTCGCCTGGGCCTCCACCGTCACCGTTGGCGCCGAGAGCGCGGTGCGGCCGAGGTGCTCTTCTTCCACCACCTGCTTCACCGCATCGATGCGGAAAGGCTTGTTCAGCGGCGGCCGCATGCGCAGCCCATGCCGCTCGCCGACCTGGCGTACGTCGCCAAGCAGGCCGGTGTTGCTGCCGCTCATCACCTGCACCGTGCCGTTGAAGCCGGCGGCCGAGAGAGTGCGGATCGCGTCGATCGCGTCGGAGTCGCCCAATGAAATGTCGAGGAAGATGAGGGTCGGCATGCCGCGCTTCAGGCCGTCGGCAAGCGCGGGCACATTGGCGAACTGTTCGGCAGTCACGCCGAAGTCCGACAGGGCGCGCGAGATGAAGCGTGCCACCGCCGGATTGTCTTCAACAATGAAACACTCCGCGGCTGGCGCGGTCGTCTCCGGTTCGCTGCCCATGATGTTTGTCGGTCTGGCGTATGTCAGCGCACGAAATAAGTCGCACGGCGGACCTTAACCGGGCGTTGCTTTCCCGCATTAATTGCATGGGGTTAGCGAAGGCTTCTGCGCCTTTCATTGCCTTAGGTCTTTGTAAACCCTGGAGTTTGCTGGAAGGTCGCGGAAATCCTCACCGGTCTCTCCGTACAACCTGCGTCTAGCGGCGGTGCGGGAACAGGATCACCATTGCGTGACGAGCGATTCGCGGGGGCGAACGGTAACGGGCGGTCAAGAGTCTCCCCCGTAATTCTTGACATGGCGAGGGCCTGTAGCGCGTCCCTTCTGCGTCAGTCGCTCTCTACCGGTCGGAAGGAGATCGACTTGGATTCGGCTGCCAGCCAGACGTTCATCATTTGCGGCGTTGGGCGTTCGCTTTGCTCGCTGCCGCTGGCGAGTGTCGTCGAGACCTTCCGTCCGCTTCCCATCGAGCCTATGACCGGTGCCCCCGCCTTCGTGCTGGGGCTTGCGATCGTGCGCGGGGCGCCCATGCCGGTCGTGGATCTCGGGCGGCTGGTCAACGGCGAGTCCGGCACACCGAACAGGTTTGTGGTGGTCAAGACCGACGAGCGGCACGTGGCGCTTGCGGTCGATTCGGTCGTCGGCATTCGTGTTGTCGCCGACACGCGCATGCAGTCGCTGCCGCCGTTGTTGCGCGACGCCGATACTTCCGTGGTCCGCGCGATTGGCACGCTCGACAGCGCGCTGTTCATCGTGCTCCAGGCATCGCGCATTGTGCCGCAAGGCTTCCTCGACGAGGTTTCGCGGAGGCTGGCGTCTTGATCGGACAGCCCGATCCGCAGTCGACCGATCGGTTCCGGGAAGCCATCCTGCGGCGTCTCGGCCTCTATTTCGACGAATCGAAGACGGAGTTCCTCGGCGAGGTGCTGCAGCGTCGTGCCGATGCCAGTGCGCTGCCGATGGAGACGTACATCGCCAGCCTGGAAGGGCACCCGGGCAAGGTCGAGGTCGGCAGGCTCGCGGAAGCGCTGACGGTCGGCGAGACGTACTTCTTCCGCAACAACGACCAGTTCCGCGCGTTTACCGAAGTGGCGGTGCCGGAGCGCATGCGCGCCAATGCTGCCACCCGGCGGCTCCGCATCCTGTCGGCGGGCTGTGCCTCGGGCGAGGAAGCCTACACGCTGGCGATCATCACCCGCATGACGATCGCCGACCCGTCGTGGCAAATCTCTATCCGCGCCATTGATGCCAATCCGGCCGCTCTCAAGAAAGCGCTCGCGGCGCGCTACTCGTCCTGGTCGCTCCGCGAGACGCCTGCCGAGATTCAGCAGCGCTGGTTCCGGACGAGCGGGCGCGACGCGATCCTGGACGAGTCGATCCGCACGGCCGTCACTTTCGAGGAACGCAATCTGGCGATCGACGATCCGGATCTCTGGCAGCCCGAGAGCTACGACATCGTCTTCTGCCGCAATGTGCTCATGTATTTCACGCCGGAAATAATGCGGGCGGCGATGGCGCGCATATCGCGCGCATTGGCGAAGGGCGGTTACCTGTTCCTTGGCCACGCCGAGACCATGCGCGGCCTGTCCAACGATTTTCACCTGCGGCACAGCCACGACGCCTTCTATTATCAGCGACGCGATCACGGCGATGAAGGCGCCGCACTAGACGTCGACATCTCGACGCTACCGATCTCGACGCCCGCTTTCGCGCCGCCGCTGGTGGCCGATGACAACTGGTATGGCGTCATCGGGCGCGCCACCGAGCGCGTCGCCGCACTCACCGGGCGATCGTCTGCGACTGTCGCCGAGATGCGCCCGCCGCCCCCGAAGCCGAGCTGGAATCTCGGGCTGGCGCTCGATCTGCTCCAGCGTGAACGGTTCGCCGACGCCCTCAGCCTCATCGGGCAACTGCCCCCAGCGTCGGACAAGGATCCGGACGTGCTGTTGCTCCAGGCGGTGCTGCTGGCGCACAGCGGTCAGCCGCGGCAAGCGGCTGAAACTGCATTGCAGCTGCTCGCCATCGACGAGATGAATGCCGGCGCGAACTATGTCATGGCGCTGTGTTTCGAAGACAGCGGCGACCGGACTACTGCAGCGAATCACTATCGCGTTGCGATATACCTAGACCCGACCTTCGCGATGCCGCGGTTGCACCTCGGTATTCTTTTGCGGCGCGCGGGACAGGTTGCCGAAGCGCGCACCGAGTTGCGCGAAGCTCTCGGGTTGTTGCAGCGCGAGGACCCGTCGCGATTGCTGCTGTTTGGCAGCGGCTTCACGCGCGATGCGTTGATCACCCTCTGTCAATCGGAACTCGAACGGTGCGCGGCGAGATGATGACGAATACGACGATCGGCCACGCCGACGCGTTGCGCGCCGAGTTCGATCGCGCCTTTGCCGAGGCGCCGACGGGCGCGCACGCCGAGCAGGTGGACCTGCTGGCCGTGCGGCTCGGCGGCGACCCGTTCGCCATCCGCCTGTCCGATACCTCCGGCCTCTACTCCGATCGCCGCCTTACGCCGGTGCCCTCCGCGCACCGCGAATTCCGTGGCATGGCCGGCGTGCGCGGCGCGCTTGTGCCGGTCTACGACCTCGCCGCCGCGATGGGCTATCCGCCGGGCAATACACTGCGCTGGCTGGTCATTGCGCGCGAGGCGCTCGTCGGCTTCGCCTTCGATCAATTTGACGGGCAGTTGCGGATCGACCGCACCGCCGTTCTTGCTCACGAGTCTACGTCGCGTGAGCACGTGCACGAGGTGGCGCGGTCGGCAGACGTTTCGTATCCCATCGTGCATTTGCCATCGCTGATCGCGGTCATCGGCAAGCGCACGTCCGATACCCAATCTCGCAGGGAGGCATAGCGATGTTCGGAAGCTGGACATTTGGCAGAAAGGTCGCAAGCGCATTCGGGCTGGCAGCCCTCGTTCTCTTGGCGGTCGCGGCGATCGCCTATCAGAACACCAATAACCTGATCGACGCCAACCGTTGGGTGGCCCACACGCTGAAGGTGAGGGCTGAGTTCTCCAATATTCTTCTGGATATGACCCAGGCGGAAAGCGCATCGCGCGGGTTCGTGATTACCGGCGACCCGGACTATCAGACCGAGTTTCAGGCCGCGGCGTCGCGTGTGGACGGTGCCTTCGCGGATGCAAAGACGCTGACGTCGGACAACGCTACCCAACAGGCTCGCCTTGCCGAACTGGGGCCGCTGATTGACCAGAAGCTCGCCGTCGTGAAGCGCAACATGGATGCGCGCACCAACCAGGGCGCCGATGCCGCGCTACAGCTGGTCAACGGTGGCGAAGGCAAGAAGATCATGGATCAGGTCCGCACGATACTGACTGCGGCTGATGATGAAGAGGCCGGGCTGCAGGTCCAGCGCGATGCGGCGTCTGCAAGCGGCTCTGCCTTGGCCGTAAGCATGATGCTTTGGGGAGGGCTGGCCGGCGTAATCATCGTCGGTCTCATCGGCTGGTTTATGACGCGGTCGCTGAATTCGCAGATCGGCGGCGCCGTCGGCCACGTGCAAAGCTCGTCGGCCGAGCTTCAGTCAGCCGCCAACCAGCAGGCGAGCGGCATGAAGGAGCAGACGATCTCGATGAACGAGATCGCCACCACGATCAGCGAGTTGCTGGCAACGTCGCGGCAGATTGCGGAGAGCGCGCAGCGCGTCGCCAAGATCGCGGAGGAGACGACCGGGGCCGCGCGCAGCGGCGACGGCACCGTCGAGCGCGCGACCGAGTCGATCACCTCGATCCGCCGTCAGGTCGACCAGATCGTCGGGCACATGCTCGAACTCGGCAAGAAGTCACAGCAGATCGGTGCGGTGCTCGATATCGTGTCGGAGTTGGCCGAGCAGACCAACATCCTGTCGATCAACGCCACGATCGAGGCTGCGGGCGCCGGTGAGACCGGCAAGCGTTTCGCCATAGTTGCTGACGAAATCCGCAAGCTGGCAGACCGCGTCGCCGGCGCCGCCAAGGAAGTGCGGGGGCTCATCGACGACGTGCGTTCGTCCGTGAACACGACCGTGATGGCGACCGAAACCGGCTCAAAGGCGGTCGACGCCGGTTCGCGGCAGTTCACCGACGTCGCCGCTGCGTTCAAGGCGATTGCCAATCTGGTGGGCACCACAACCGAGGCGGCGCGCGAGATCGAGCTGTCGACCAAGCAGCAAACCACGGCCGTCGAGCAGGTGAACATGGCCATCGCCAACGTGACGCAGGCCGCCCGCGAAACCGAAGCGAGCACCAGCCAGACCCTGGAGACTGCGTCTCTGCTCGCGGCGACCTCGAGCGACCTGCTCAAGCTGGTGCAGAAGAAGGCGGCCTGAGGGCAGCGCGGCAATGGTCCAGGATCCCTTCAAGTACTTCCGCGTGGAGGCGCACGAGCTGGTCGACCAGCTCGGGAAGGGCGTTCTTGAGCTGGAGCGCGGTGGGCCGGGCGTCCTGCCCAAGCTGCTGCGCCTGGCGCACACGCTGAAGGGCGCCGCGCGCGTGGTGCGGCGTCCCGATATTGCCGAGTATGCGCACGCGATCGAGGACGCGCTGGCGCCATATCGCGATTCCAACGATGCCATGCCGAGGCCTGCCGTCGATACGGTGCTTGGTCTCATCGACCGCATCGCCGAGGGGCTTGCCACCCTTGGCGCCGGCGAGGCTCCCGCGGAGGGAGAGGCAGCGACTCCCGCGCCAGCCAAGGCCCGCGAGCAGGCGAAGGACGAAGACGGTTTCCGCACGGTGTGGATGGACGTCGGCGAACTCGACGCGCTGCTCGAAGGTGTGACCGAGACCCATGCCCAGCTCGGCGCTATCCGGAGGGCGACCGAGGCCATGGGCCGCGTGCGGGCGCTGGCGGAGCAGCTGGTCGATCATGTCGCGCTGAAGCGCGAGCGCACGCGCAATGACAAGACGCTGGGGCTGGCGGAAGATTTGCGCACGCTCGTGCGCGGGCTGGACCGTGGGCTGGCATCCGCGCAGGAGCGCATGGAGCGCGAGCTTCAGCAGGTGCACGACACCGCCGAGCAGCTGCGCCTGGCGCCGGCGAACGCGCTGTTCGCGTTCCTCGAGCGGGCGGTGCGCGACGTCGGCCACGCGACCGGCAAGCTGGTGAAGTTCGAAAGCAGGGGCGGCGACGTGCGTCTTGATTCGCACGTGCTGCGGATCATGCATGAGGCGTTGCTGCAGATCGTGCGCAACGCTGTCGCGCACGGCATCGAAAGCGAGACCGACCGGCGCATTGCCGGCAAACCGCAGAGCGGTGTGGTCTCGGTGGAAGTCGTCAGGCGCGGCCAGCGCGTCGTGTTCCGCTGCAAGGACGATGGACGCGGCATCGATGTGGAGGCCGTACGTCGCATCGCGATGCGTCGCAACGCGCAAGCCGCAAACATGACCGGGACGGAAATCATCCAGATGCTGCTGAATGGCGGCATCAGCACGTCGGCCAGCCTGACGGAGCTTGCGGGCCGTGGCGTGGGCATGGACGTGGTGCGCTCCGCCATCGGGCGGCTGCGCGGCAGCATTACGGCGGAGTCGGTTCCCGGAAAGGGCACGACGTTCGAGCTGACCGTGCCGCTGACGCTGGCGGCGACCGAAGTGCTGCTCATGCAGGCGGGCGCCGTCACGGTGGCCGTGCCGTTCGATGCGGTACGCCATGTCGTGCACACCTCGGCGCAGGAGATCTATCGCACGGCGCGCGGCCATGAGGTCGTGCACGACGGCCGCGCGATGCCGTTCGTGCCGCTCGCGCGCCTGCTCGACGGTAACGCGCCGCCAAGCGTCGGTGGCTCGGCAGTCGTGATCGCCGGCGCTGGCCGGCAGGTCGCCATCGGGGTCGAGCGGTTGCGCGGCACCGCGAACGTGGTGTTCCGCTCGCTGCCGGAGTTCACGCCGGCCGCGGCGATCGTGGCGGGCGCCTCTCTCGATGCCGACGGCAACCCGCAGATCATGCTGGATGCCGACAATCTTGTGACCGAAGCGGAGCGCCACAGCATGGGCGTGGCTCCCGCGGCAGAACGCGCGCGGCCGGTGCTGATCGTCGACGATTCGCTGACGACGCGGATGCTCGAGCAGAGCATCCTCGAGTCGGCAGGCTACGAGGTCGATCTTGCCACCTCGGCCGAGGAAGCCCTCGAGGTCGCGCATAGGAGGCAATACGCGCTTTTCCTGGTCGATGTGGAGATGCCCGGCATGGACGGCTTCTCGTTCATCGAGCGCATTCGCTCGGACCCGGAACTTCGCGACATCCCCGCCATTCTAGTGACGTCGCGCAACGAACCTGAGGACTTCCGGCGCGGCAAGGATGTGGGCGCGCAGGACTACGTGGTGAAAAGCGAATTCAACCAAGCGAACCTCCTGGGGCGGATTCGGGAGTTGGTAGCAAGGCGATGAGCGGCATTCGCGTTCTCGTGGTGGAAGATTCGGCGACCGTGCGGGCGCGTCTGCTCGACGTGCTCCGTTCCGATCCGGCGATCGAGGTGGTCGGCGAAGCGCAGGATGGAAAGCAGGCGATCGAGCTCTGCCGCACGTTGCGTCCCGACGTCGTGACCATGGACATGATGCTGCCGGAGATGAGCGGCCTTTCGGCTACCGAATACATCATGGCCTATTGCCCGACGCCGATCCTGATCGTTTCGTCGTCGGTGAACCGTGGCGAATTGTTCAAGACCTACGAGGCGCTGACCGCCGGAGCGCTCGATGTGCTCGAGAAGCCGACGGGAGAGGAGCCGCCCGGTGTCTGGGAGCGCAACTTCCTCTCCACAGTAAAGCTGATCTCGCGCGTGCGCGTCATCACGCATCCGCGTGGCCGCCTGGCTCCGGGACGGCCGCAACCGATGGCCCGCGCACCGGTGGCGCCCGCTGCCGACATCCAGACCGGCTGCCGCGTGATCGCGATCGGTGCGTCGACCGGCGGCCCTGGCGCCATCGTAGAGATTCTGCGCAGCCTGCCGGTTGAGTTCGATCTGCCGATCCTTTTCGTGCTGCACATCAACATCATGTTCGGTGCAGCTTTCGCCGAATGGCTGGACGGTCAGACCGAGCACCGGGTCGCGTACGCCAAGGACGGCGACCCGTTTACCTCCGCTATCGGCCGCGTGGTCATGGCCCCGCCCGACCAGCACATGGTCGTGCGCGACGGGCGGCTGCGGCTCAATCACGATCCGGAACGGCACTCCTGCCGGCCGTCCGTGGATACGTTGTTCGAGTCGGTGGCGCAGGAATTCGGCCCCAGCGCTGCAGGCGTGCTGCTCACCGGCATGGGGCGCGATGGCGCGGCGGGTCTGCTCGCCATGCGGCGTGCAGGCGCCTTCACGGTTGCCCAGGATCAGGCAACGTCGATTGTATACGGCATGCCGCAGCAGGCGGCCGCGCTCAACGCCGCGACGCGCATCGTGCCGCTCGGCGAAGTCGGGCCGCTGATGACCGCCCTGTGGCGGCGACAGGTGGCGGCATGAGCGAGGGCATGATCCTCATCGTCGACGACAGCCTGACGGTCCGCATGGATCTGGCGGAGGCGTTCGAGGCGACCGGGTTCAAGACGCTGCCCTGCGGTACGCTCGGCGAAGCGCGCGCGGCGCTTGCGGCGGAGACAATCGCGCTGGCGGTCCTCGACGTGCTTCTGCCCGATGGAGATGGCATCGACTTCCTGGCGGAGCTCAGGGCTAATCCCGATACCGCAGCGATTCCCGTGCTGATGCTGTCCAGCGAGGCGGAGGTCAAGGATCGCGTGCGCGGTCTGAAGACCGGCGCGGACGAATATGTCGGCAAGCCGTATGACGACAAGTATGTGGTCGCCAAGGCGCGCGAGCTTCTGCGCACACGGCAGACGCAGTCGGGTGACCAACAGACGGTGATGGTCGTCGACGACAGCTTGACGTACCGGCAGACGCTGGCGGAGGCGATTGCCGGCGACGGCTACGCTGTGCTGCTGGCGGGCAGCGGCGAAGAGGCGCTCCGCATGCTGGCGCTCCGCCGGCCTGACGCAATCGTCGTCGATGGCGTGCTGCCGGAAATGGACGGCGCCACACTGATCCGCCGTGTGCGCCTCGATGCGGCGTTGCGCGGCCTGCCGTGCCTGTTGCTCACCGCATCGCACGAACGCGGCGTGGAGCTCCGCGCGCTGGAAGCCGGTGCCGACGCCTTCGTCCAGAAGGACGAAGACGTGTCGGTGGTGCTCGCCAAGCTCAAGGCGGCGATGCGCGGTGCGGCGACAGCGCGGCCAATGGACGATCTCGCCACACTGCTCGGCCCCCACAAGATCTTGGCGGTCGATGACAGCGCGACGTATCTCAACGAACTCGCCGAGGCGCTGCGCGGCGAGGGTTATGATGTCGTCTCCGCCCGTTCGGGCGAGGAGGCGCTGGAGCTCCTGGCCGTCCAGCAGGTCGGCTGCATCCTGCTCGACCTGCTGATGCCCGGCATCGGCGGCACCGAGACGTGCCGGCGCATCAAGAACGCACCGTTCCTGCGCGACATTCCGTTGATCATGCTGACGGCAATGGAGGATCGCTCGGCGATGCTCGAGGGCCTCAGCGCCGGCGCGGACGATTACATTTCGAAATCGAGCGAGTTCGATGTGCTGAAGGCTCGGGTGCGGGTGCAAATCCGGCGCAAGCAGTTCGAGGACGAGAACCGGCGCATTCGCGAGGAGCTGCTGAGCAAGGAACTCGAGGCGGCCGACGAGCGCGCAGCGCGAGAGCTGGCGGAAGCGCGGGCTGAACTGGTGGCGGAGCTCGAGCGCAAGAACAAGGAGCTGGAAGCCTTCAGTTATTCCGTGTCGCACGACCTGCGCACGCCGCTGCGTGCCATCGATGGCTTCAGCCAGGCGCTGCTGGAGGATTATCCCGACAAGATCGACCCGACCGGCCAGAACTACCTGAAACGTATCCGCGGTGCGGCACAGCGCATGGGCGAGCTGATCGACGACATGCTGCAGCTTTCGCAGGTGAGCCGCGCCGAGATCAACGCGCAACCCGTCGATCTGTCGGCGCTCGCGCGCGAAATCGCGGCTGGCCTCAGCTCCGGTGGGCGCAAGGTGACGGTGCGCATCGAGGACGGCCTGATGACTACCGCCGACCGGCGCCTCATGAAAATCGTCATGGAAAATCTGATGGGCAACGCCTGGAAGTTCACCGGAAAGGCCGACGATCCGCGGGTCGAGGTCGGCAAGACGGAGGCCAGGCAGGGCGAGGCGTTCTATATCCGCGACAACGGCGCGGGTTTCGACATGGCTTTGGCCGACAAGATGTTCCAGCCGTTCCGGCGCCTGCATTCGGAGGCGGAATTTCCCGGAACCGGCGTTGGGCTGGCGACCATTCACCGCGTTATTGACCGGCATGGCGGGCGCGTATGGGCGGAGGGCAAGGTAGGCGAGGGCGCCACTTTCTTCTTCACCCTGGCGGCATGAGGAGCAAACCGTGACGGACCGTACGATCCTGCTGGTGGAAGACAACGCCGACGACGAGGCGCTGACGCTGCGTGCCTTCGCCAAAAACAAGATCACCAACCCTGTGGCCATTGCCCGGGACGGCGTCCAGGCGCTCGACTACGTCTTCGGCACCGGCGCGCACGCGGGCCGCGACGTCAACGAGCGGCCGGCTGTCGTCCTGCTCGACCTGAAGCTGCCCAAGCTCGACGGTATCGAGGTGCTGAAGCGCATTCGCGCCGACGAGCGCACGCGTCTGCTCCCGGTCGTGATCCTGACCTCATCGAAGGAGGAACAGGACATCATCGATGGCTACCGTTTCGGGTGCAATTCCTACGTCCGCAAGCCGGTGGACTTCGATCAGTTTCTTGAGGCCGCGCGCCAGCTCGGTCTCTACTGGCTCCTGCTCAACGAACCACCGTAGACGCTCATGGCCGACGACAAGACCAAGCTCGACCTGCTGCTGGTCGAGGACACCGAAGATGACGCACAGCTTCTGCTTCGCCAGCTGAAGCAGGGCGGCTACGACGTCACGTATGACCGCGTCGAAAGCGCGGCCGGCGTGCAGACGGCGATCGACCGAAAGCCGTGGGATCTCGTGATCTCCGACTACAACATGCCGGGCTTCACCGGCGTCGATGCGTTGAAGATCGTGCGCGAGCGCGACAGCGATACGCCCTTCATCTTCGTCTCCGGAACGATGGGCGAGGAGACGGCCGTCGCCGCTCTCCACGCCGGCGCGCAGGATTACCTGATCAAGGGGAAGACCGCGCGGCTGGCTTCCGTCATCGAGCGCGAGCTCCGGGAAGCGCGCCTGCGGCGCGAGCGGCGGCTTGCGGACGCCAAGCTCCGGCAGTTGTCGCGCGCCGTCGAACAGGCCGCCAATTTCGTCATCATCACCGACTCGATGGGGCGCATCGAATACGTCAACCCCGGCTTCGAGAAGGCCGCCGGATACACCAATGCGGAGCTCGCCGGCCGGCCACCTTTCTTCTGGAAGCTGGCGCCGGCGCAAAGCGAGGAGCTGTGGGCCACGGCGCGGTCCGGTCTCGACTGGCGCGGAGAGTTCGACAACGTCCGTCGTGACGGCACTGCCCTGCCGGTCTCGGTGATCGTCTCGCCGGTGACCGATGAGACCGGCGCCATCACCCACATCATCGCGATCGAGGAAGACATCAGCCGGCGGCGCGAAGTCGAGGCGCAGCTTCGCCAATCGCAGAAGATGGAGGCTGTCGGCAACCTGACCGGCGGCATGGCGCACGACTTCAACAATCTGCTCGCGGTCATCATCGGCAACCTCGATCTGCTGGTCGGCCGCCGCAAGGAAGACACCGAGATCCAGGATCTCGCGGCCGAGGCGCTGGAGGCTGCCGTCCATGGTGCCGATCTCACCAAGCGGCTGCTGGCGTTCGCCCGGCGGCAGCCGCTCCAGCCGCAGGAGCTCGACCTCAACGAACTGGTCGACAGCACGGCGAAGCTGCTGAAGCGGCTGCTCGGCCAGCGCGTGGAGATAGACCTCGGGCTGTCCTCGGATGCTTGGCCGGTCGTCGCCGACCCGTCGCAGCTTGCAGCGGCCGTCACGAATCTCGCGACGAATGCCCGTGACGCGATGCCCAACGGCGGGCGGCTGACGATCCGCACGCGCAACTCAGTGCTGGATACCGACTACGCGCTGACGCATCCGGGCGTGAAGATTGGCGAATATGCGGAGATCGCGGTGACCGACACCGGCACCGGCATGCCGCCGGATGTCGTCGCGCGCATCTTCGAGCCGTTCTTCACGACCAAGGAGATGGGCAAAGGCACCGGCCTCGGCCTGTCGATGGTCTATGGCTTCATCACGCAGTCCGGCGGGCATGTCGCCGTGGACAGTGTGCCTGGCGAGGGGACCACGTTCCATCTCTTCCTGCCGCGCGTGGAATCGGCGGTGGCGACGAAGACCGGCGACGATACGCAGCAAAAGGATCTCAGCGGCAAGGGCCAGTCGGTGCTGGTCGTGGAAGACGTGGCGCTGCTCCGCCGGGTCGTGGTCAAGCAGCTCACCGAGCTTGGCTATCGCGTTATCGAAGCCGAGACCATCGGCGCCGCGCTGGCGGTGCTCGAGCATCAGCCGATCGATATTCTGTTCACCGATGTTGTGGTCGGCGAGGGGCCGACCGGTTTCGACCTGGCGCGCGTCGTCGCCAATCGCTGGCCGATGGTGCGCACGCTGTTCACTTCGGGCTTCCCGCAGTCGAAGCTCAACACGGGCTCAGGCCCCCCGCCGGGCGCCCGGATCCTGAACAAGCCCTATCGCAAGGAAGAACTGGCGCGTGCCATAGCCGAGGCGTAAGCCCGGCGCTCAGGCGGCCATCATCTGCGCCACCATGCGGGCGACGGCCGGGTGGTCGACCTTGCCGGATCCCAGCAGCGGCAATGCCGGGGCGACAAGGACATCCGACGGCACCATCAGCTCCGATGCGCCACGCTGGCGGGCGAAGGCGCCGACCGCAGCGCGGTTGGCGTCGGGCTTGTCGGTTACCAGCACCAGCCGCTCGCCGCGTTTCGGATCAGGGACCGCGGTCACGGCCGACTGGTTTTCGGGCCACAGCTCCGAGACCAGCATTTCGACCGCAGCCATGGAGATCATCTCGCCGCCGATCTTGGCGAAGCGCTTGGCGCGGCCGCGGATGGTGATGAAGCCATCGTCGTCGATGGCGACGATGTCGCCGGTGTCGTGCCAGCCGTCGCTGGGGCGATCAAGCACGCCGGGCTTGTCGGGCCGCAGGTAGCCAAGCATCACGTTGGGTCCGCGCACGACGAGGCGGCCGGCGCCCTCGATGCCAGGCACTGGATCGAGACGCGCCTCGATGCCGGGGAGCAGGCGCCCGACGGTGCCCTCGCGGCTGAACATCGGCGTGTTGAAGGTGAGGGCGGGCGCGGCCTCGGTGACGCCGTAGCCCTCCAGAATGCGAAGCCCGAACTTCTCCATGTAAATCTGCCGCGTTGCGAGCTTCACCGGCTCGGCGCCAGCGACGATCAGGCGGAGGGAGCGGAAGTCGTAGGGATTGGCGGTGCGCGCGTAGCCCATCAGGAACGTATCGGTGCCCAGCAGCACCGTAGCGTTGGAGCTGTAGATCAGTTCCGGCACGATGCGGTAGTGCAGCGGCGAAGGGTAGAGGTAGACGCGACATCCCGAAACCAACGGCAGGATCAGCCCGACCGTCAGGCCGAACGAATGGAAGATCGGCAGCACGTTGAAGAATTTGTCGGTGCGGCCGAACTCGATGCGTGCCGCGCCCTGGGCTGTGTTGGCCAGCATGTTGGCGTGCGAGAGCACCACGCCTTTCGGCACACCCTCCGAGCCCGACGTGAACAGGATGGCGGCGGGGTCGTCGGGTTGGCGCGCGACGAGGGGACGGTAGGGACTGAGCAGAGCGCGCAGCTTGTCGACGAGGGTGACGGTCTTGCGCACGTCCTCCAGCATCAGGACATCGACAGCCTTCGACAGGGCGGCCACCAAGGGCTGCATGTTGCCCTTCTCGATGAAGGCGCGCGACGTGACGATCGTTTTCACCTCGGCGGCCTTGCAGGCAGCGAGAATATTGGTGGCGCCCGCGGTGAAGTTGATCATCGCCGGAACGCGCCCGGCCGACATCAGTCCGATGACCGCGACCGCGGCGCCATTCGCGTTCGGCAGCATGACGCCGACGGCGCCGCCCACCTGCGCCAGCGGCATGAGTTTGCGGCCTAGTACGGAGGCGCCGATCAGCATCTTCTTGTAGGAGAGGAAGCCGGAGACGGGATCCTCGAGCACGATGTGATCGCTGCCATGCCGCCGTGCTGCCGCGATCAGCGCTTGCGGCACCGTGAGGCCGGTCGCGGTGGTGCGGAAAACCAGATCGGACATCACCTGATAGAGTGCGCTGCCGGCGGCGGCGCGGCGCTCCTTGCCCCTGAGGTCGTCGCGGATCGTCAGTTTCACCGGCTCGAGCACGGTGACCGTGACTTTGGGCCACCAGCGGCGCTTCACTTGCGACGCTTCCAGGCGCGTGAAGGGAGTCTGTTCCAGCCCGTCGATGCGTACCGGCACAACCAGAGCGCCGGACTTCTCGGCGACGAGGCCGGCGCCGTCGTAAACCTTCATCAGGCTGCCGGTTGCGGTCAGGCGGCCCTCGGGGAAGATGACGAGCGTCTTGCCCTCACGCACCGCCTGGATCATGCGGCGCGTCGCCATCGGGTGGCGCGAGTCGAGCGGCAGGAAGTTGACGAAGGGCAAGAAGGGACGCACCCACCAGCGCCGCGCGATCCATTGGTCGATGGCGAAAACCGGATCGCGATCGAGGATGGAAAGGGCGAGCGCGGCGTCGAGGAAGCTGACGTGGTTCAGCGCCACGATCATGTGGTGGTCGCCGACCTTGGTGAAATTCTCCAGCCCCCTGGCTTCCAGGCGGTAGAAGACGCGAAAGATGATCGACAACAGGTCGCGCACAGGGCTGGTCGGCAGGAAGCGGACGATGAGGATGCCGGCGACAAGACAGAGCGCCGAGGTCGCCAGGAACAGCGTCGAGGTTGCGACGCCATAGCCCTGTAGCGTGGCGGTGCCGAGGCTGGCGACGGCCATGAAACCCGCGGCGAGGACGTTGACACCGGCGATGACGCGAGCGCGCTCCGCCGGCTTGCTCCACGCCTGAACGGCGGAAAAGGCCGGCACCACGAACAGGCCGCCGCTGACCGCAACGCCGAAGAAATCGATGGCGGCGCGGATGCCCGCGGGATTGTGGAAGAAGGACGCGACGTCGATGGCGGCGGCTGGCGCGGCGACACCGATAGTCGAGAAGCCGATGTCCGCCAGGAAGATCGCCATGAGGACGCCGGCAATCGGCGTCGGCACCAGGACAATGCGCCCGTGCGCAAGCCAGGCGGCGAGCGCGGAGCCGAGGGCCACGCCGACGGAGAAGATGGCCAGGAATACCGTGACGACCTGCTCGGAACCGCCGAGGGTATTCTTCGCGAGCGACGGCATCAGCGCCACGACGACGATGCCGACGCCCCAGAACCACGCGACCATCAGGCTGGTGCGCCAGATGCGGCTGTCGCTCCACGCGTTCCCGAGAAGGCGGGACGTGGAGGCAAGGACATTCGGATCGATGCTGAGGCTTGGGGCAGCTTCGCCGGTCGGCGGGATGAAGCGGCTGCACGCGTAACACAAGGCCGCGAAGCCCAGCACTGCGACAGCGAAGAAAGTGGCGCTGCCGCCGCCCGCGCCACCCAGGCCGGCGACGATCTGGCCGAGAAGGATGGCGAGGAACGTGGCGCCTTCGACCAGCGCATTGCCGGCCGGCAGCTCCTCGCGCTGCAGGTGGTCGGGCAGGATGCCGTACTTGATCGGGCCGAACAGTGCGCCGATGACGCCAAACAGCCCGACGGCGGCGAACAGGATTGGCACCGAGCCCAGCGCGAAGCCGACCACGGCGACGGCCGCAGCCCCGGTCTCGGCGAGCTTCAGGCGCTGCGCGATCAGCGCCTTGTCGTAGCGATCGGCGAGCTCACCGCCGATTCCGGAGAGAAAGAAATACGGGACGATGAAGATGGAGCTGGCGAGCGTCACCAGCATGCCGGCATGCGCCGGATCGGAAGCCATGCCGACGCCGAAGAGGATCAGGAAGACGAGCGCATTCTTGAGGAAGTTATCGTTGAACGCCGAGAAGAACTGCGTCCAGAACAACGGCGCGAAGCGCCTTGCGGTGATCAGCGAGCGGAACATCGTCCTCCTCCGCGGGCTTGTCGTGCTGCTCGCGCCGACTTAGGCGAGCGGCAGGCTGGCGAGCACGGTGCCGATCGGGCCTGGCACCGCACCGAGGCCGGCGTCGCCGACGATCCGTGATGCAAACTCGGCGATCTGCGGATCGGTCATCAGCAGCCACGCAGCGGCGACAGCGCCCAATGCCAGGACAAGACGCACGAGCCGCGGCAGGCCGCCGGGCTCGACAGTGCGCGAATTCCTCCCGTTGCGTTCCGATTCCGCCACTCCCAGTGCGCTAACGTCTAGCACGAGTTCCATGTCCGGTTCCTCCGTTTTTCCAGATCGGCGTACCCGCCCGGCCGCCGTGAACATCGTTCATAACGCATGGAATTGAACATCGTTCAAGAAAAAAATGATGTGGTTCGGAGTTCGGAATTTGTGAATGGGCGCCTGCCGGCAAACAGTTGATGTTGCAGCGGTTTGTGCAATCTTTACGCGCGCGCGAGGTGGTTTGCGCCTTGCCTGGTGCCGACTTCGATGGCATACCGGCTGAACATCGTTCACCGAAAGCGACTCAACGACCGTGGCAGCAGCCAGAGAAACCCGGACGGCGAAGGCACCGGCCGTCACGCCGAAAGCAGCGGAACGGCGGACTGCGTTGCGCTCGGATCTGATTGCGGCGGCGGAGAAGGTGATCGCTGCGAAGGGCATCGCCGGTCTCAACGCCCGCGACCTCGCAGAGACGGTCGGCTGTTCGCTTGGTGCGATCTACAACGTCTTTCCGCATCTCGATGCGATCATCTTCGAGGTCAACTCGCGGACGCTGGCGCTGTTCGAGCAGTTCGTCGCGCGTCGTGCGAAGGCACGCGAAGGCGTCGACCCTGCGGCCGGGTTGATTGCACTGGCAGAGGCGTATCTCGACTTCGCGGTGTCTCACCAGCCGCGCTGGCGGGCGCTGTTCGATCATCGCGTGTCGAGTGCGGACGGGTTGCCCGATTCCTACCTCGCCGATCAGGCGCGACTGTTCCTGTTGGTCGAGCGGCCGCTGGCGGCGCTCAGGCCGGACCTTGAGGACAAGCCGCGCATGCTGATGGCGCGCACCATGTTTTCCGCCGTGCACGGGATCGTCAGTCTCAGCCTCGACGAGAAGCTGAAGTCGCTGCCGGTATCCGTCCTCGGCGATCAGGTGCGGACATTCGTCGGCATCGTTGGGACAGGACTTATCGCCGGGGCGGCCCGCCGACGCTGACGTTGCGGATCAGGACCGTTCCCAGCACGAAGTAAACGCAGGCAAGACCCAGCAGCACCGTGTAGCCGAGCGTCGGCTGATCGTTGCTCCGGCCGACGGCCTGGAAATTGTCCAGCAGGAATCCGCCGATAGGCGTGGCCAGCACCTGCGGCGCGGTGAACGCGACGTGCCACACCCCCATGTCCTTGGCGTAGTCGTCCTCGCTCGGCAGCACGTCGGCGGCAAGCGCCCAATCGACCGCTTGATACGCGCCGAAGCCGACGCCGAACACGATGCCCATCAGCACGACGAGCTCAAATCGGCCGGAGAAGATGAGCGTCGCGACGACCACGGTCTGCAAGGCGCCCGAAACATAGACGATGCGCTTGCGGCCGTGACGATCGGAGAGCCTGCCGGCGACGAGCGAACTGGCGACGGCGCCGACAAGCAGCGCCAGGATGAAGGAGGACGTCGCGGCCGGCGCATTGTCGGCGAGCGGGAAGCCGAAGAACGTGTACGGATAGTTCGCGGCGCCGCCGGCCACGACGTCGCGCATGTAAAACTGCAGGAACTCCTGCACCGTAAACAGGCCGAGCGTCATCAGCAGGCGTGTCCAGAAGACCCACGCGAAGTCGCGCGATTTGAATGGCGCCAGCAGGCCGCGGACGAATTCGCTGGCGCGGAAGAGTGGGACGGCGGGCGGGTCCGGCTCCTTCACGGTGAGCACGGTGCCGAGCATGCCGATCACCATGATCGCGGCCAGGCCGAGATAGGCGCCGCGCGTGCCACCGATGTGCGGCAGCGCCAGTCCCGTGATGCCGCCGACAAATGAACCGAGCATCAGCATCAGGCCGAGCCAGCCGCTGGCGGAGCCGCGTTGCTCTGCCGGGACGACATCCGGGATCAGCGCGGAGTAGGGCGCTGTCGCGACGTTGGAGAACAGTTCGATCCAGATGAAGGCGGCGATGTAGAGCGGCAGCGCGGACGGTTCGCTCGGGATAAAGGCGAGCGCCGCCAATCCGACGACGTTGCCGATCGTGCCGACGACGAGGAACGGCTTGCGCCTGCCCCACCGCGTGCGCACGCGATCGCTCCACGCGCCGAACAGCGGCGCGACGACCATCGAGACGAGGGCGCCAGCCAGGAGGATCTGGCCGAGCGTCGTGCCCTTGAAAGCATGGCCGCCGATTGCTTCGGCCTGCAGCGGCAGCAAGGTGATGAGAATCGCGGCCCAGTGCGCGTTGGTGGCAAACCAGTAGAGGCTGAGACTCGCCTGGCGAAACGCGCTGAGCTGCCGCCGCATAAAATCACTCCTCCATTTGAACACGGTTCATAGCACGGGCATGAACAATGTTCAATAAAGAGGGCGATCTGACCTAATGGTAGATGAAGCTCCACATCCAGCGGCCGACGCGCGCCAGCATGTCGGCGACCAGAAATAGCGCCGCGGTGATGGCGACGGCGCCCGCGAGTCCTGCGGCGATCAGCACGCCGTCGCGATGGATGATGCCGAGCGCCACCGCGGCCAGGCAAATGGCGGGTGGCGCGTTCACCAGCGGCAGCGGCAGCCAGAGAATAAAGGAGAGATAGAGGCACAGGATGCCCATCGGCCGTTCCTCGCGGACGAAGAAGGCCCAGCGTGGCCGCGACACCTTCTCCAGCCATCCGAGGATCGGGCCGATGTATTTCGAGATGGCGACAAACACCTGGCGCGGGATCTTCAGGTTGAGGACGCGCTGCGGCAGGTTCGCGGCTTCGCCGAAGATGGCGAGATGCGCGGAGATAATAAGCAGGGGGATTCCGAGGATCCCGGACGCGCTCGGCAGCGGCAGCGGCAGCGTCTCGGGCAGCACGAACAGGAACAGCGCGATGCCGTGGACACGGGAGCCCGCCGCAGCGACCACTTCGCCAAAAGGGATGTGTGCCTCAGGCCGCGCAGCAAGCGCGCGCAGGATGTCCGAGGCGCTGTCGATGGGCTCCTCGGCCGGTGCTGGCGTTGCGGTCACTGGCTGATCCACGTCCCCGACTCCCGGCGCGAGTAGAACCCGGCGCGTGGCGCAGCGCAATCCACTGTTGAACCGCGACCCCTGCGGCATTGACCGCGGCCGGCTTCGCGCCCCAAGGTTCGGGAAAACCGGGGAGGGGAGCATGATCAGGCTCGGCGGCAACGGCATTGCGGGTGGCGACGGCGATCCATTCGCCTACGCCAAGGCCCACCGCGCGTACGGCTACGGTGCCGCCTACTGTCCGCCCGCGTCGATCAACGACACGAAGCGCCTCGCCGATATCGAGAAGGCGTTTGCGGCGGAGAACGTCACGATCGCCGAGGTCGGCATCTGGCGCAATCTCGTCACGCGCGATGCGGCGGTGCGCAAGGCGCATCGCGAGATCGCAGTCGAGAAGCTGGCGATCGCCGATGCGGTCGGCGCTAAATGCGCGGTGAGCTACATCGGCTCGTACGAGCCGGGCTCGGACTACGGGCCGAATGCGCACAATCTTTCCGGCGAGGCATTCGACGATGCGGTCGAGGCGGCGCGCTATCTGATCGACACGGTGAAGCCGAAGCGTGCAAAGTTCGCGCTCGAGATGGAGCAGTACAGTCTGCCCGACTCCGTCGACATGTACGTGAAGCTGATCAAGGCGGTGGATCGTCCGGCGTTCGCCTGTCACGTCGATCCGGTGAATCTGGTGATGACCCCGCGCGTCTACTTCAACACCGACGTGCTACTGCGGGAGATATTCGACAAGCTAGGGCCGTGGATCGTGTCGTGCCACGCCAAGGACATCATCCTTTACCATCAGGCGGCGCTGCACTTCGACGAGATCATCATAGGCAAGGGCACGATGGACTACCGCGTGTTCCTCGCGTGCCTCGACAAGCTGGGGCGCGAAGTGCCGCTGATGATGGAGCACCTGAGCGATCCCGAGTACGCCGTCGCGCGGGATGAAATCTTCAAGGTTGGCGACGCGATCGGCATCGGCTTCGTCAACCGCCGCGTCGGGGCGATGGCGCGCTAAGCCTTGGTTGCCCAGGCGCCGATGAGGCGCGGCATCAGGATGCAGTGATCGCCGGCGAGCGAGGCTTCGCGGAGTCGCGCGGCCAGTGTGTCGATGCCGATCTCGCTGCTGGTTGCGATGCCCAGCCGGTCCATCGCCGGCATGAGGCTGGCGACTGTCTGTGCCGCGAAGCCATAGGCGGCGGCGTTGGCGCCGCTCTCGATCCGCGTCGTGCCGGAAAGGTTGGGCGCGAGGCCGGCGGCGCGGAAGGCGGCGTACAGTCCGGAGCCCATGTTCGGCTCGACGCCGACGTGACGATAGGTGGCCGTGATCCAGTCGATGCATTGACTGAGGAGCGGCAGCTGCGGAATCGCGCCTGCCTGGTCGATGTCCATCTCGAGGAAGGCGACCGCACCGCCGGGATTGAGAAACGTCGTCAGCCGTTTCAGCACGCCGACGGGATCGGCGACATGCATCAGGATGAAGCGCCCGATGGCGGCATCGAACTTCGTCGTCGGGTCGTAAGCGAAGATGTCGGCCTCTTCGAAACCGAGCGAGGCGTGGCCGGCGTGCTCGGCGCGGGCACGGGCAACCGAGAGGGCCTGACTGGCGCGGTCGATGCCGAGGACCGAGCCTTCGGGTCCGACCATCTCGGCGGCGATCATCGCCACGTCGCCGACGCCGCAGCCGACGTCGAGCACCTTCATTCCGGGCTTCAGTCCGGCGCGGCTGAGCAGCGCTCGGGTCTCCTGGGCGAACAGCTGGCTCTGATGTTCGAGGCGGTCGAGCTCCTGGGCCGAATGTCCGAGCACATACTCAACCGTTCCACCGTTCGCGCGCATAGGCCAACTGCTAGTTGAATCACCCACCCGCCTACGTATTACTTGCAGAGCATAGGCGATGACAAGGAAGCCCTTCCCCCGTTCTGTTTTGGGCGGTCCTGCGGTTAGCGAGTCGTTACGCGACCCGCTCGAAGACGAGGCATCGCTGCTTAAACATTAGGAAGGCAATTGCCCTTATCTTTCGCGTCGGAAATCTGTGTCCTGGCGAAGCCATGTACGGATCGCCAACGCAGAGGGCGAGGGAGTTCGCGTAATGAGTGCCAATAAGATCATCAAGACCAGCCACGCCGACATCGCGATCAGCGAGACTTCGGGCAAGGGGCTGCCGGTGCTCTTTATCCACGGAAATTCCAGCTGCAAGGAAGTCTTCCGCAGCCAGCTGGAAAGCCCGCTCGGCGAAACATACCGCCTCATCGCCATGGATTTGCCCGGGCAGGGCGCTTCCAGCGACGCCTTTGATCCGGCGCGCACGTACTCGATCCCGGGTTTTGCCGATGCAGCGATGGAGCTGCTCGAACGGCTCGGCGTCGAACGCGCAGCGGTGGTCGGCTGGTCGCTCGGCGGCCATGTCGCCATCGAGATGAGCGCGCGCTATTCCGGAATGGTGGGCCTGCTTGTCGCCGGCGCTCCGCCGGTGAGCGCGACGATGGAGTCGATCGGCTCGGGCTTCAAGCCGAACCCGTTGGTTGGCCTTATCGGCAAGGAAGTATTCTCCGACGAGGAGGCTGAAGCGTTTGGCCAGGGCACTTACGGTGCGCTGTTCGACGACAAGCTGCGCGCCGCGATCAAGCGTGCCGACGGACGGCTGCGCCGCATGACCTTCGAGAATCTCCTCGGCGGCGGGCCGGCTGACCAGAAGCAGGCGGCCGAGCAGGCGTCCATGCCTATCGCCTTCGTCAACGGCGCCGACGATCCGTTCGTCAACCTCGATTACGTCGGCGGTCTCAGCTACCGCAGCCTGTGGGATCAGCACTGCTACGTGCTGCGCGGTGTCGGCCATGTAGCGTTCATGCAGGCGCCCGAGGTGTTCAATCCGATCCTGACGCGTTTCCTCGCCGACATGCAGAAGCGGCTAGCAATGCCCGACACGCGCAAGGCATCCAAGATCGTCGCGGCCTGAGCCGGACATCCGATCGCGCTTCCTGCGAAACTGCGGGTAAGGCTAACGCTCCGTTACCTCCAGCGCTGACGGGCGCGGAAAACCGCGCGATATCGACGTGGGCTCACCCCATTTCGATATTTTTGGCCCACTTGTTTCAAACGCTTGAAGAGAATTTTTAGAGAAATAGGCGAGGGTTCGGCCCATCGATTTCTTGCGTTTACATCGGTCCCAGATGCTCAGCCTGCAGTGGCGTAAACAAGAACGGGAGGCTGATCTCCCCGCCGAAATCTATGTGCCGCTGGTCGACGCGCTCTACGCCGACGTGCGCAGCCTTTACATCGGCTCGAGCGCCGCGTCGCTCGCCGCGCTGCTTACCGCATGGAAGACCGGCGCCCTGTGGCTCATCGCCTGCGCCGCCGGCATCGTCATCGTGACGGCACTCCGCGCCGTCGATATGCGCGCCTACGCCAGGATCCGCCCGCGCCTGCAGACGGTCGAGTCGATCCGCCACTGGGAGCAGCGCTACATCTTCGGCGCCGCGATCTACGCCTTCCAGCTCGGTGCGTGGACGTTCATGACGTTCTACTTCACCGACGATGCGTTCAGTCACCTGTTCGCGTTCACCGTCACGCTCGCCTACATGGTCGGCACCCCTGGCCGCAACTTTGCCAGCAACCGGCTGGTGCGCGCGCAGATCATCGGCGAAGGCGTGCCGATGAGCGCGGCTTTGTTCTACGCCGGCGGCTTCTATTACGCGGTCTTCGGGTTGTGCCTGCTGCCGTTCTTCGTGGCGCTGGTGTTCATCTCGGACCGGCTGCGCAACACGCTGCTCGAAGCCGTCATCAAGGGGCGCGATATCTCGCTGCTCGCCAATCGCTTCGATACCGCGCTCAACAACATGCCGCACGGCCTGTGCATGTTCGACGCCAACCAGCGCGTCGTCGTTACCAACCAGCGGTTCCGCGAGATCCTGGGGCTTGAGCTGGAGATCGGCCAGAAGGGGCAGACCGTCCGCGAGCTTCTGCTCTATAGCGTCGATGCCGGCGCGATCCTCCGCTCGGAGGTCGACCGCCTGGCGCGCGAGATCGAGTCGCGGCTCAAGGGCAAGGACATCTCCGGGCTGACCATCCTGAAGCAGGACGGCCGCACGCTCAGCCTCACCTTCCAGTCGATGGCGCAAGGCGGATCGGTGGTGCTCATCGAGGACGTCACCGAGCGGAAGTCGGCGGAAGCGCGCATCAGCCACCTGGCGCGCTACGATTCGCTCACCGGGCTGCCCAACCGCATGTACATGCGCGAGCAGATGGAGAAGGCGCTCGTCGGCGCCGATTCCAAGCCGGTCGCTGTCATGTTCGTCGATCTCGATCAGTTCAAGCAGGTCAACGACACGCTCGGCCATCCGCGCGGCGACGTGCTGCTGCGCGCCGTCGCCGATCGCCTCCGCCACCTCGTTCGCCCGAGCGACATCGTCGCCCGCTTCGGCGGCGATGAATTCGTCGTCGTGCAGACGCCGTCGTCCGGTCCGGAAGAAGCAGCGGCGCTTGCCCGCCGCATCGTCGCGACGCTCAGCGATACCTACGAAGTCGACGGCCATCAGGTCGTGATCGGCGCCTCGGTCGGCATTGCGATGTCACCGCGCGACGCCAATGCGCCCGACCACCTGCTCAAGATTGCCGACATGGCGCTTTACTGGGCGAAGGCGGATCAGCGCGGCACCTGGCGCTTCTTCGAGCCGGAAATGGACATCCGTGCACACGCGCGCCGCACCATGGAGCTCGACCTCCGCCACGCGCTCGCCAACAATGCGTTCCAGGTGTTCTACCAGCCGCTGTTCGATCTCAAGACGAAGCGGGTCTCGACTTGCGAGGCGCTGCTGCGCTGGCCGCATGCGTTGCGCGGCATGATCTCGCCGGCGGAATTCATCCCCGTGGCCGAGGAGATGGGCCTGATCGTCGATCTCGGAAAATGGGTTCTGACCGAGGCGTGCAGGGAATGCGCGACATGGCCAACCGACGTCCGCGTCGCCGTGAACCTCTCCGCCAATCAGTTCCGCCGCGGCAACGTCGTGAAGACGATCGAGCAGGCACTGGCGGAAACCGGTCTCGATCCGAGCCGCCTCGAAATCGAGATCACCGAATCCGTGCTGTTCCAGGATACGCGGGCGACCCGCGCGATCCTCGATGAGCTTCGCGATCTCGGCGTGCGCCTGTCGCTGGACGATTTCGGCACCGGCTACTCGAGCCTCAGCTATCTCCAGAGCCTGCCGCTGAACAAGGTGAAGATCGACCGCTCGTTCCTTGAAGGGCTGGACACTGGCGACCGTGCGCTGGTGCTCCTGCGCGGTATTGCGCGTCTTTCGGGTGAGCTCGGTCTCGCGGTGACCGTCGAGGGTGTGGAGACGGTGGAGCAGCTCGCGCTGATCGCCGCCGAGCCGAGCGTCACGGAGGCGCAGGGCTGGCTGTTTGCGCCTGCGCTGCCGGCGAGGGAAGTACGCACGCTCCTTAGCAGCACCATCCCCGAGATGCTGGAACGCGTGGCCTGATCCGGGCCGGCGCGCGTTAGACCTCGTCGCGGCTCGACCAGGGCCGCCTACAACATCCTCGAAATACAAATCAGTCTGTTGGCGTCACGGAGTCGCCAAGCGTAAGCGTTGCGCGGATTAACCATGTTAAGTTTCGATTAACCTTTAAGCTTTCGTTACCCTTAATGAAGTGTTAATTCTCTCCTCAACAATCGCAGGGGGCAACCGCGATCGTTCGAGGAGAGTAAGATGGGCGTTGTTGCGTTATCGGATGAGCCCCTATCGTTCGCGGAACGTGGTCAGGCGCTCCTCGAACAACTGGATTTCCGCAGAGCCGAGACTGAAGAAGAGCGCGAGGCGATCTTCCGCCTGCGCTACGACTGCTACCTCGGCGAAAACGCCATCGTCCCCAACTTCGAGCGCCGCTTTACCGACCCGTTCGACGAGAAGGGCAACTCCTGGCTCTTCGGTCTGCATCTCGACGACAAGCTCGTCGCTTCGATGCGCATCGTGGTGGCGACGAAGGAATTTCCCGAGCTGCCCGCCATGTGGTCGTTCGGCGCGGAGATCATGCCGGAACTGGAAGCCGGCAAGATCATCATCGATCCGACGCGCTTCGTGGTCGACAAATCGGTGTCGCGGTACCACCCGCATCTCGCCTACATGACCGCCCGCGTCGGCTGGATCGCCGGCGAGTATTTCCAGGCCGACACGATCCTGGCGACCGTGCGGCGGGAGCATCAGGCGTTCTACCGGCGCGTGTTCAACTACAAGTTGGCGCGCGATCCGCGGCCCTATCCGACGCTTTTGAAGCCGCTCAGCCTGATGACGCTCGACTATTTCGCCGAGCGCGATCGCGTCAATCGCCGCTATCCGTTCTTCCGCTCGACGTTCTTCGAGCGGCGCTCGATGTTCGAGCGGCTGCAGGAGCCGATGAAGACCACGGCGCCGCTCCGCGCTCCGCTGCGTGTCGTTGATCCGGCAGCGCCGGCGCGCAAGTCCGTCTAGCGATGGGCAGGTGGATCGCCGCCGCGTCTGGCGGCGATTTCGCACAGTTGCGTATCAGCCGTCGCCTGCGGTAGTGCGCTGGTTGTGAAACGCCGCGTCATCATCGATACCGATCCGGGCCAGGACGACGCCGTCGCGATCCTGCTTGCGCTCGCGTCGCCGGACGAGATTGACCTGCTCGGCATCGTCGCCGTCGCCGGCAACGTGCCGCTCGCGCACACCGAGCGGAACGCGCGGCGCATCGTCGAGCTGGCGGGCCGGCCGGAGGTGCCGGTACATGCCGGATGCGTCCGCCCGATGATGCGCGGACTCAGAACGGCGGAGCACGTTCACGGCCGCACGGGGCTGGATGGCGCCGATCTGCCCGAGCCCAAGGTCGCGCTGCAGAGCCAGCACGGTGTCGATTTCATCATCGATACGCTGCGCACCGCCGAGCCCGGCTCGATCACGCTCTGCACGCTCGGGCCGTTGACCGACATCGGCATGGCGCTGGTGAAGGCGCCGGACATCGCGCAGCACGTGCGCGAGATCGTGATGATGGGCGGCGCCTATTTCGAGGTTGGCAACATCACGCCGACGGCGGAGTTCAACATCTTCGTCGATCCCGAGGCGGCCGATGTCGTGATGAAAAGCGGTATCCCCATCGTCATGTCGCCGCTCGACCTGACGCATCGCATGCTGACGACGAGGGAGCGGCTGGATGCATTCGCCGGCCTCGGCAACAAGGCCGGAAAAGTCGTCTCCGGCTTGCTTTCATTTTCCGAGCGCTTTGACCTCGCCAAGTACGGCTCGATTGGCGCGCCGCTCCACGATCCGACCGTGATCGCCTATCTGCTGAGGCCGGAACTGTTTGCGGGCAAGACCGTCAACGTTTCAATAGAGACCAGCAGCCCGCTGACGCTCGGCATGACGGTAACCGACTGGTGGCAGATCACCGACCGCCCACGGAATGTGCACTACCTTCGCGACGGCGATGCCGAAGGGTTCTACGCGCTGCTGACGGAACGGCTGGCGCGGCTGCCCTAGTCGTGCGCGAACCGTTGCCGTTCTGTCACCTCGGCAAGAGCGACCCGGGCTAAGGTGTGATTCTCACCTGCCACTCCCTCGTCTGCCATGCTCAAAGGCATCGCCGCCGGTTTCCTCGCCTACGGATTCTTCTCGACCAGCGACGCCGCCTCCAAGGCCCTCGGCGCACGGCTGTCGGTGTTCGAAATTCTTTTCTTCCTGACGCTGGCGTCGTTTTCGACCTACGCCTTCGCCAAGCCGGCCGACGAATCCTGGAGCGACGTCTTCCGCTTCAACCGGCCGCGCCTTGTGCTTCTGCGCAATGCGTCCGGCATCGTGGGCAGCTTCTTCGGCGTCTACAGCTTCACGACGCTGCCGTTGGCCGAGGCGTATTCGCTGCTGTTTCTCATGCCGGCGTTCGTCACGATTCTCTCCATTCCGATGCTCGGCGAGCAGGTCGGCTGGCGCCGGTGGCTGGCCGTCCTGGTAGGCTTTGCCGGTGTGCTGCTGGTGGTACGCCCCGGCTTCCGCGAGCTTCATCTCGGGCACCTTACGGCGATCGTGGCCGCCTGCTGCGGCGCGTTGTCCCTCATCCTGCTCCGCATGATCGGCCGCACCGAGAAGCGGATCTCGCTGCTCACCGCGCTCTATGTGATGGCGCTCATCGCCGACGGGGCGCTGATGGTGTTCGATTTCAAGGTGCCCAACTGGCGGGAAGTTGGCATCTTCACCCTCGGCGGTTTCGTCGGCGGCATCGGGCAGATCGCGATGCTGAAGGCGACGCGACTGGCGCCCAGCAACCGCATCGCCCCGGCCCAGTACAGCCAGATCATCTGGGCGATCATCTTTGGCGCCGTCTTCTTCGGCGACTTCCCTGACGCCATTGCGTTCCTGGGCATCGCCCTGGTGATCGCCTCCGGCATGTTCACCTTCTTCCGCGAGGAGCAGCTCTACGGCTGGTCGCGGCGCACGTTCCTGATGCGGAGCCGCCAATAGCCGCACCGGCGACGCGCCCTATGTCTTGACGCGGAATAGGGGCGGGTCCAGTCATGTTGCGGTGCGTTCGCTGATCTCCCGAGGAGGCGCCAGATGCTAACGACGCGAGGATTTTTTGGCCGCCGTCCCACCGCGGAGGATGCGGTCCGCCTGCCGCCCGGCCAATACAAGGAGACGGGATTTCCGGTTCTATCCGCCGGGCCGACACCGCGTATCACGCACGACGAGTGGCGCTTCACGCTGAAGGTCGGTCCGAAGCCGATCAAGACGTGGAACTGGACCGAGTTCAACGCGCTGCCGCAGACCAAGCTGCACAAGGACATCCACTGCGTCACCAAGTGGAGCAAGTTCGACACGAACTGGGGCGGCGTCACAATCGAGGACATCCTGGACGACGCAGGTCTTGAGGCGCCGACCGCATACACGCTGGCGCACTCCTTCGACGGCTACACCACCAACGTTCCCTACAAGGACCTGACCGGCGAACAGGCGATGGTCGCGACCTCCTACGAGGGCGCGCCGATCGCTCCGGACCACGGCGGGCCGGCGCGCCTGTTCGTGCCGCATCTCTATTTCTGGAAGTCGGCGAAGTGGGTGAACGGCCTGCAGTTCACCGAGAACGACGAGCCGGGCTTCTGGGAACTCCGCGGCTACCACATCTATGGCGACCCGTGGAAAGAACAGCGCTTCACCGGTGATCCGTAAGTGAATGTCGTCCAGCCCGACCGGCTGATCTGGCAGGAAGCCACGGTCAACCGCATCGTCGACGAGACGCCGACGGTGAAGAGCTACTTCCTGACGCCGAAAAACTGGCCAGGCTTCATGGCCGGGCAGCACGTCGACGTGCGCCTCACCGCGCCGGACGGCTACCAGGCGCAGCGCAGCTACTCGATCGGTTCAGCGCCGGAAGACAAGGAAGTCGAGCTGGTGATCGAGAAGCTCGACACCGGCGAGGTCTCACCCTTCTTCCATGACGTCGTGCAGGTCGGCGACAACGTCGAGCTGCGCGGCCCGATCGGCGGTCATTTCACCTGGCAGAAAGACGACGGTGGCCCGCTGCTTCTCATCGGTGGCGGCTCCGGTGTCGTGCCGATGATGTCGATCCTGCGCCATCGCATGAACGTGGCGCCCGAGGTGAAGACGGTGCTGATCTACTCGGTACGGCACTACGCCGACATCATCTTCCGCGACGAGATTTTTGCGCGTGCCGAGAAGGATCCCAATGTCGGCATCTTCGTTACCGTCACGCGCGAGGCTGCCAACGATCCCCGCATCCGTTCCGGCCGCATCGACGACATGCTGGTCAAGGACGCCTTCACAAAGCTCGGCGGCATGCCGCGGCGCGCCTTCGTCTGCGGCGCCAATGCCTTCGTCGATGTCGCCTCGCGGCTGCTGCTCGACATGGGCGTGCCGTTCCCGGCGGTCAAAACGGAACGCTACGGCGGCGACCCCGCCCGCGAGGGCGGGGCAGGGCAGGCTGTTCCGGAGACGTAGCTCTTTTCGGTGGCCGGCGGCGCTCGACGCCCCGAAGTCACCCCTCCCCAAAATCGCTTCGCGATTTTGACCCTCCCGCAAGGGGAGGGTTCATGCGCGTCGAGGTTCTGCTCGACATGGCAGCGAGTGAGCCCTCCCCTTGCGGGAGGGCCAAATCCGCATTTCGCGGATTTGGGGAGGGGTAACGCTGGGCACGGAGCATATACCCTCGAAGGACAGGTGCCTTACTTCTTCTTCCTCCCCGCCTTCGCCTTGGCCACCTGCTTCCGCCAAGCGAATTGCGGCTTGTAGCCCAGCACCTTCTGCGCCCGCTCGATCGAGATCAGCGACTCGTTTGCCTTGATCGGCCGCTTGCGTTTGGTGTTCGGATAGACCTCGTCGAGCAACGCCTCGTTGCCCTGGCTCATCACTGAATCGGCGTTGGCGATGCCGAACACGTGCGCTCCCACCAGCTTCGCCTGGAGGGCGAGGCGTATCGCCTGGGCGCCGTCGCGGGCGTCGATGTAGGTCCACAGGTTCCAGTGGCGAAGGCGCGCGCTTTTGTTGAAGCCGGGGAAATTTTCGTAGTCCTGCGACTCCATGACGTTGGAGAAACGCAGGCCCACGATCTTGAGGCGCGGGTCCCAGCGGCAGAACTGCTTCGCCATCTCCTCGCCCATCGCCTTGGACAGCGAATACGCCGTCTCCGGATGCTGGATCTCCTCGTCGACCGGCGCGTAGGCGGGCCCCTTCGGATAGGGGATGCCGTAGACGGTCTCGCTCGAAGCCCAGACGACGTTCCGGATACCAAGCTGTCGCGCCGCCTCGAAGATGTTGTAGGTCGAGATGGTGTTGACCTCGAACGTCGTGTGGTTCGGCGCCAGTCCCGGCGCTGGAATTGCGGCGAGGTGCACCACGCCGGTGACCTTGGCGACGCGCTCGTCGATCATCGACAGCGCCGCCATCGCCTGGCCGAAGTCGGTGATGTCGGCGCGGCTGAAACGCACGCCGGGATCGCGTGGCGGGGCCGTGTCGATGTTGGTGACATCGTATCCGTGGTCCATGAGATCGCGGACGCAGACGCGCCCGAGTTTGCCGCTGCCGCCTGTCACCACAATCATCGGACGCCCTCCATTTCGCTTCGCCGGCGATTTTGATGTAGCTTGCCACACCGGCGGAGAGGCTGTCGCGCCACCGGCTTACCCTTTGGGACAACAGGGAAAACCCGCGCGCGACGGGAGGCGGCTGGGTGGCTGAGGAACGCACCGATAGTTGGACGCGCGTCGAGGGCGCGGAGCGTGTCGCGGAAGCGACGGCGAAGTTGCTCGCGCTTGGCGGCTCGGCGGCGGAAATGCGCGTGCGCAAACGCGCGCTCGACATGCTGAACCTGCGTTCGGGCGAGATCGTCATCGATGTCGGCGCCGGCGCCGGCGTGCTCACCGTCGATCTTGCCCGGATGGTCGCGCCGGGCGGACGCGTTTTCGCCGTCGATCCGTCGGTGGGGCTGCTGGAGCAGGCGCGCATCGTGACCCGCGATGCCGGGATCGGCCACCTGGTCGATGTCCGCGTCGCCGACGGCCGCGCGCTGCCGTTCGGCGCCGCGTTCGATGCGGCGGTATGCCATTGGGTGCTGCTGCACGTCGACAAGCCGCAGGACATCATCGCGGAGATGCGGCGGGTGACGCGGCGCGGCGGGCGTGTGCTGTCGATCGAGATGGATTGGGAGACGGCGATGGTGCATCCGGGCGACCGGGTGGTGACGCGCCGGATCCTGAATCATTCGGCCGACCGCAGCATCGATCCATGGATCGGACGCCGGCTTTCCGGATTGTTCGCGATGGCGGGCTTCTCCGAGGTCGTCGCACAGCCACTGCTGCTCACCGATCAGGGGACGACCGACCGGGCGTGGCTCGACTGGCTGCTGGAGAGAGCGTCGTTCGCCCTGGAAGCCGCCGTCATCACCCGCGACGACTACGCCGGCTGGACCGAGGGGCTCAACGCGGCCTTCGCGGCAGGGCGATTCTTCTTCGCGGTCGTGCAGTTCGCGGTGCTCGGCCGCATCGCCGCGTAGTTGAAAAAAACTGCGAAATAGTGATAATTAGATAGGCGCTTACTCCAACTTCCGAGAGCGCCAATGATCCAACAATCCGTTCCCTATTCCGTCGGCGACCGTTCGTTTGCCGGCACCTCGTACGCGCCCGACGACGCATCGCGCCGGCCCGGCGTGCTGGTGCTGCACGAAGGCACCGGCGTCGGTCCTCATCTCGAGGAACGCGCCGGCATGATTGCTTCGCTGGGCTACGTTGCCTATGCGCCCGATCTGTTCGGCGAGAAATTCACCAGCCGCGAACACGGGATGACCATCATCGGAACGCTGGTGAAGCAACGGCATCTCCTGCGCGCGAGATTGGCTGCCGCGCTGGACGTGCTCAGGTCCAGCCCGGGCGTCGATGCGCGGCGCCTCGCCGTCATCGGCTTCTGCTTCGGCGGCCTCGCCGCCCTCGAGGTGGCCCGCTCGGGTGCAGACGTTCGCGCGGCTGTGTCATTCCACGGCGGGCTGCAAGCAGAGCCGCCGGCGGCACGCGGCGATATCCGCTGCCCGGTGCTGGTGTGCACGGGCGCGGAGGATCCGTTCGTGACGCGCGATCACCGCGCCGCTTTCGAGGACGAGATGCGCGCCGCCGAGGCGGATTGGGAGATGCTGGTGCTCGGTGGTGCGCAGCACGCCTTCACCAACCGGCGTATCGATCCGGCGGTGCGCCCCGGCTGCGCCTACAATCAGGCAGCGGACGAGCGATCGTGGGCAGCGATGCGGGCCCTGTTTGCGTCGGTGTTCTGATCAGACGAGCAGAATGGCGCGGAAATCGTTGACGTTGGTCAGCGTCGGGCCTGTCACGACGAGATCGCCGAGGGTAGCGAACACCGGATACATGTCGTTGCGCGCCAAAGCTCCGGCGAAGTCCACGCCGGCGCTTTTCGCTCGGGCGAGCGTGTCCGGCATCACGATTGCGCCGGCGTTGTCCTCGCTGCCGTCGATTCCGTCTGTGTCTCCCGCGAAGGCGAAAATGCCGGGAGCGCCGTTCAGGGCCAGCGCCAGGCCGGCGAGGAACTCCCCGTTCCGTCCGCCGCGGCCATCCTTGCCGACCACGGTGACTGTCGTCTCGCCGCCGGAGAGCAGCACCACCGGCCGGTCGCGGCGTTGCATCGCCGCTGCTGCCATCGCGCGGCCAACGTCGCGGGCTTCGCCTTCGATAGCGTCGCCGAGTATCACGGGTATGACGCGCTCTCGTTCTGCATGGGCTGCCGCGGCTTCCAGGCTGCCTTGGGGCGAGGCGACCATCACGATCGACGCGTCCGGCAGATGTTTCGGCGTCTCGTCCTTCGCCGCTGCGAGATGTGCGGCAACAGCGGGCGGCGGGTCGATGCCGTATTTGGCGATCACGGCGCGGGCGTCGGCGAATGTCGTCGGGTCGGCGACGGTCGGCCCCGAAGCGACGACGCTGGCGTCGTCACCGGGCACATCCGATATGAGCAAGGTCACAACTTTGGCGCGGCTCGCTGCCGCGCCGAGGCGGCCGCCTTTGATGGCGGAGAGATGCTTGCGCACGGTGTTCATCTCGCCGATCGTCGCGCCCGACTTCAGCAGGGCGCGGTTCACCGCCTGCTTGTCGGCGAGCGTCAGGCCGTCCGCTGGCAGCGCGAGCAGGGCAGAGCCGCCGCCTGAGATCAGGCAGAGCACCAGATCGTCCGGCCCGGCAGTTTTTGCCAGTTCGAGAATGCGACGCGCGGCATCCGCGCCCGCTGCATCCGGCACGGGGTGCGCGGCTTCCACGATTTCGATGCGGCGGCAGGGTACGCCGTGGCCGTAGCGTGTGACCACGAGCCCTGACAGCGACGCGCTCGCGGGCCAGTTGTCCTCCACCGCTTTGGCCATCGCAGCGGATGCCTTGCCTGCGCCGAGCACGATGGTGCGGCCCTTGGGTGGCGGCGGCAGATGCGGCGGCACGACGCGGGCTGGCAGGGCGGCGGCCACTGCCCGGTCAAACAGGTCGCGGAGAAAAGCGCGTTCGTTGCCGGAAATCATCGCGCGTCGTCATCCGGCAAAGCGGTGCTACGGTCAACCCATGCATTTGCTGGGCATCGACATTGGCACGTCGGCGGTGAAGGCCGTGCTGGTCGATGCCGGCCAGAGGATCGTGGCGCAGGCGACGGCGCCGGTCGCCACCGCGCAGCCGCGGCCGGGCTGGTCGGAGCAGGAGCCGGAAGACTGGTGGCGGGCGACGTTGCAGGCCGTGGCGGTGCTCCGCGCCGACCCAGCGTTTGCGGATGTACGTGCGGTCGGCTTGTCGGGCCAGATGCACGCCGCGGTCATGCTCGATCAGGCCGGGCAAGCCATTCGTCCCGCGATCATCTGGAACGATGGTCGCGCGGTGGCAGAATGCCGCGCCCTGGCCGAAACGGTCCCGGACATCGCGAATATCGCCGGTGTCATCCCCATGCCGGGCTTCACGGCACCGAAGCTGATGTGGCTCAGGGCGCACGAGGCGCAAGATTTCCGGCGCATGCGACACGTGGCGCTGGCGAAGGACGTCGTCCGGCTTCGGCTCACCGGCGACATAGCGACCGACATGACCGACGCCGCCGGAACGCTGATGCTGGACGAAGCGCGGCGTGACTGGTCGGCGCCGATCCTGCAGGCAGTCGGCGTCGAACCCCGGCAGATGCCGCAGGTGCTGGAGGGGAGCGCACCGTCCGGCCAGTTGCGCCCCGCCATCGCTGCGGAGTGGGGATTGGCTCACCCGGTCATCGTCGCGGGCGGCGGCGGTGACTCGGCAGCAGGCGCGGCCGGAATAGGCGCGATCGCGGAGGGCGACAGTCTCCTCTCCCTCGGGACGTCGGCGCAGATATTCGTGACGCGCGACCGCTATCAGCCGAGGCCCGAGACTCTGATCCACGCGTTCGCGCACGTCCTGCCCGGGCGCTGGTTCGAGCAGGCGGCGATGCTCAACGGCGCCGGCTGCCTCGATTGGATCGCGCGGGTGCTGGGCGTTGACGTCGATGCGCTCGCCGGCGAAGTCGAGGCGCATTTCGCCGCTCCCTCGCGTCTGATGTTCCTGCCCTATCTCGCCGGAGAGCGGACCCCGCTCAACGATCCGGGCGCGCGCGGCGCTTTCGCCGGGCTGGAGTACGCCACGTCGCGCCGCGATCTGGCCCAGGCGGTGATGGAGGGCGTGGCGTTCGCGCTGCTGGAGGGTCAGTCCGCGTTCGCGGTCCAGCGCCTGGACCCGCTTCCCGTGATCGGCGGCGGCACGCGGAGCCGCGTCTGGATGCGCATCATCGCGGCCGTGCTTGGCCGAACGGTGCTGCGCGTTGCCGGCAGCGAAAGCGGCCCGGCGTTCGGCGCGGCGCGGCTCGCGCGGCTGGCGCTGACCGGCGAGGCGCCGGAGGTCGTCTGCATCAAGCCACCGGTGATGGAGGCGATTGCGCCGGACCCGCTGTTGCACGACCAATACGCGGCGCGCTTCACGGATTATCGCGCGCTCTACGCCGCTCTCAGGCGAGTTCGCGCGCCCACGGCGGATCGGCGCCCGGCCGCGACACCGTGACCGAGGCGGCTCTCGCCGCAAACTCCAGGGCGTCCGCGACATCTCGCTCGCTCAATGCGGCGATGGCGCGTTTGTCCAGCAGCCCGCGCTGGAAGAGACGAACGAGCGTCGCCCCCGTGAAAGTATCGCCGGCACCGACGGTATCGGCGACCTTCACCGGAACGCCCGGCGTCGTCACGGTATGCGATCGCGAAATCGCGACCGCGCCTTCGGCGCCTTTGGTCAGGGTCACCAGCTTCGCGCCGGCCGCAAGCCAACGTCGCGCCAAAGATTCGAACTTGGTGGTGGGATCGAGCCAGGCGAGGTCCTCCTCGCTCAGCTTGACGATGTCGGCCATGGCCGCGAGCCGCTCGAGGCGCGCGAGATAGGCGCCCCGGTCCGGAATGAGCGTCGGGCGTACATTCACATCGAGCGAAATCACGCGCGCCGAATGCTCGCGCTGCATCAGCGCCTCGAACGTCGATCCGCACGGCTCGGCGGCGAGACTGAACGAACCAAAATGCAGCGCCGCGACTGAAGCCGGCAGGGCGGGAAGATCGGCGCCGGTCAACATGCGGCCGGCGGAGCCTTCGTCATAAAAGGCGTAACGGGCGTTGCCGTTAACCACGCTGACGAAGGCGAGCGTCGTCGGCCGGTCCGATGTCGGTGCCAGCGACGTATCGACGCGTGAGGCGGCGAGCGCGCCGCGAAGCGTATCGCCGAACATGTCGGTCGACAGTCCGCCAAGGAAGCCGGCAGACGCGTCGAGACGGCCGATGGCGATTGCCACGTTGAAGGGCGAACCGCCCGGACGGGGGTCGAAAACCGGCGCGCCACCCGCGGTTTCGCGGGGCAAAAAATCGATCAGCGCTTCGCCACAGGAGACGATCATGGGGCGAACCTAACACGAGGCGCCGCGCGGGTTTTCAGGCTGAATGCAATCTTAACCAAATCCGGAAAATTGCATGTCTTTCCAAATGCTTCCGCTCGTAAAAGAGGGCGGGCATCGAGGAAATGCGGATGGCGGACAAGTTGCTGTTTGAGGCTGATGCAGCCCCTGCTTTCGACGCACGTGCGGACGGCGAGAGCCTTACCGGCGTTGCTGTTTCGGTGCATCGCGATCTTCCTGAGGTTTCCGACGTCTGGCGGGCTTTCCAGCAGGGCGCCGACTGCACCGCCTTCCAGACCTTCGAGTGGCACGAGGCCTGGCATCGCCACATCGGCGCTCCGGCCGGCGTGACGCCGGCAATCGTTGTCGGGCGCGTGCGCGGCCGCGTGGCGTTCATTCTGCCGTTCGCGCTCGAAGCCACGCGTTTTGCGCGGCGGCTGGTCTGGCACGCTTCCGATCTCTGCGATTACAACGCGCCGCTGCTGGCGCCTGACTTTGCGGAGATGGTCGGCGACTTTCCGTCCGTGTTCAGCTCGATCCTGCGGCAGATTGGCGAGGAGACTCCGTTCGACGCGGTCCTCTTGTCGAAGATGCCGGATACCGTCGGCCGGCAGAAGAATCCGTTCCTCGCGATGCCGACGAGCCTCAACCCCAGCGGCGCGTATCGCGCAACGCTCGGTACCGACTGGGACAAGTACTATGCGGAGAAGCGCCCGTCGCTGAAGCGGAAGCGCGACCGCAACAAGCGCAAGCGGCTCGCCGACTTCGGACCCGTCTCGTTCACGACGCCGGTGGACGACCGCGATCGCGCCGCCAACCTCGACGTTCTGCTGGAGCAGAAGGGGAAGGCCTTCGCCTCGATGGGCGTCAACAATTTCCTGGCCCGTCCGGAAGTGCGTGCCTTCTTCGCCGATCTGACCCTAAGCCCCGCCACGCGCGACATGATCCACCTCAGCCATCTCGATGTCGGGTCGCAGATGATGGCGACCAACCTCGGCCTGGTGTTTGGTGGGCGCTACTATCACGTGCTGGCGAGCTACGATGCCGGTCCGGCGTCGAAGTTCGGGCCGGGCGCGGTGCACCTGCTGGAGCTGATCGCCTACGCGATCCGGAACCGCCTCGAGGTGTTCGATTTCACCATCGGCGACGAGCGCTACAAGCGGGAATGGAGCGACATCGAGGTCGCGCTGCACGACTACCGAGCCGCCGTCACCCTGCGGGGTTACCTGCTCGGCCTTCCCGGCCTGGCGGTGTCCGAGGCGAAGCGGCTGATCAAGCAGAACCGCGTGCTGTGGCCGATCGCGCTGAAGGTGCGCGCGGCGCTCGCCGGGCGAAAGCAGCCGGCCGAACAAGCGCCGGTCGACGAAGACTAAGATCGGCGGAAGCGGGTATCAGTTGGCCGGCGCGATCTTCGGCGCGCGGGCAGGCGACCGCCAGGCTTTTGCCCTGTGGTACACGGCGCGCAACGTCTCGTAGCCGCGCGCTGCGAGCATGACGGCGGGATAGCTGAGCGTCGGGCGGTCGCCGAACTCGAAGAGAATCTCGCCCGTCCAGCGACGACCGGACCAGACCTTCTCCATGAAGCCACCCTGGGGCGAGCAAGACTCGATCTGCTCGATGCCGGCTTCGAGAAGCTGCTCCGAAAGCTTGTCGATCAGCAGGACCCCCGGCGAGAATTTCTCCCACGCGGCGTCGTATCCAATCTTCCAGGTGTAGGCCGTGTTGCCGGCGCTCAGCAGCACCTGCGCGGCGATCGGCTTGCCGTCGAGGGTGAGCAGGGCGACCGACGCGGCACCCGCTTCGGCGAGATCCGCGAACCAGCGCCGGATGAAGCGCGCGTCGTCGGGGCGCGAGAGTATCGCGGTGCCTTCCTCGCCCTTCCAGCTTTTCGCTTCAATCGCGAGGAACGTCTCGAAAGCACGGCGAGCGGCTGAAGGATCGCGATCATTGACGATGGCGATTTCGCCTTGGGCGGCGAGGCGGTTCCAGTCCTGCCGCATCTTCTTGCGCGTGGAGCCGGAGCGCTTGGCGCCAGCATCACGCGTGAGAAACGCGCGCTGGCGCTGAAACAGGATCGCGCGGCGCCGGGTGCCGGGCACCGATGCGAGCGCATGCCAGGCGGTTTGGCCACCATCGAGGAAGCGCGCGTGGAGCACCTTCGGCAACGATGGGTCGCTGGCGAAAGCCGCGAAGAAGGCGGAGACGACCGCATCGGTGTGGTCACGGTCGATCACCGGGCCCGCGATGAAGGCGTAGCGATGCGGCAGGCCATTCAGGAAGCGAAACGGACCCATTTTTGTCTCTTCGAACGTCCACAGTCCGACCAGGCGTCCGTGACGGCGCGCGAGCAGCGTGTATGTTTGGCCGTACCCGGTGGCGCTCACCGCGTTCGTACCGGCGGGGTGCTGGAAGACGTTGACCTCTGCGCGCTCGGCCAGGTCGTTCCACGCCGGGCCGATATCGACTGCACCAGGAACGACTTCGACGGCGATCTCAGACATGGCTGACCTTCGGCGTCTCGCCGGCGGAACGGGGGCGCACCCGGTCGCCCAGCCGGCGGGCAATGCCGATGCCGGCGCGGCCGAGGAACGCGATCCAGCGCTTCGCGGCGTAGCGTAGCGACGGGTCGGTCGAGACGGCGCGCAGTGCGTAGGCCCGCTCAATGGAGCGGCGATCGTAATCCTGCTTCACCGCGTCGGCGTAGAAAGTGGCGATCTTGCCGGCGTCCATGCCGTCGGAGGCGAGCCACGCTGGAATGTGCACGTTGCAAAGCTGCGCGACGTCATTGATCGCTTTGCCCGCGCCGGTGCCGGCAGCAGGGCAGGAGGTCGAAAACGCATCGCCGATCAGCACGATCCCGGGCTGCTCGTAACCCTCGGTGATGTAGAGATCGGCTGGCCGGATGCGCATTTCGCCGGCGACCTCGAATTTGCCGATCGCCTTTTCGAGGTGCGGCATCACTTCGGTCAGCGCTCCGTACGGGTCCTTGCGCAGGCGCAGGATCCACGGGTCGTCGAGCCCGCGGTAGCACATGTAGTTGGCGCGCATGGCACTGGGGGTGGGGAACAGCGTCAGGTACGCGCCTTTGTCGGAAGCCCGCTCGGGATAGTAGGTGAGCGCCGGAAACTCGAAGTTGGCGCGGCCCACCGGCTTCACGTCGAACCCGGCGGTGATCGAATGCGCGTGGCTCAGTTCCTTCTTCTCCAGGCCAAGCGTATGGCGAAGGCCGGGGTTGAGCCCAATCGCGAGCACGACGAGCCGCGCGGAAATCTTCTCGCCCGTCGCGAGCGTCACCGTCTGCCGATCGGCACTCGTCTCGATGGCAGTGACTTTGGCCAGCGCGCGGGGAATGCGCGGCGGAATCGCGCGGCGCACGGTGTTGACGATGTCGTGGTAGAGCATGCCGTATTGGCGGCCGGGCTTCTGATCGAGCACGTGGCCGAAACGCGCGACGCGGAGTTCATCGGCGCGCCCCATCGCAGGCAAGATCGCGTCGGCAATTCCAGTGCGCTGGAGTATGGCGACCTGCTCAGGATCGAACTTTTCGCAGCGCAGATCGCGCGGATACTCCGCGTGCGGATCAATGAGGATCGCTTCGATGCCGGCGCGGCCGAGCGCTGCCGCAGCCAACGAACCGGCAAGCCCGCCGCCGACAATCGCCACATCCGGGCGCTGCATCTCGTCCGCCTCATCCGCTCCGCCATCAGGCGGAAAGCGAGGCGACTATTGGCCCTTTGCGCGTTAGGGGAAACAACCGACTAAGTTTAACCTTAAAGCTGCACCGGGTGCGGCAAAACGCCGGGATTCGCTGGCGTTCGCGACCGACGGCTGAGAGGACGAACATCGGTCTTCGCGTCCGCAGTCTTGTCGTCGAGTGTCCCCCGAAGGTTCAAATTGGTCTCCCACGAGCGCTAACAGGCGAGGCGGCGTAAGGCGTCCGCCGCGGTAACGTTAATAGGTTCGATTGGAACCGCGAAATTTACGATAGCCGGGCTTTCGCTTTGTCACGGCGACGTGAGGCCGGTACCGTCCTGCTCGAAAAATCTGGGTAGGCCGAATGCGGGTCGAACAATTCCTCAACGACAGCGCGGCGCGTTTTGGTGCGCGCGCAGCTGTCGTCGCCGGTGGGCGTCACCACAGCTATGTGGAGCTGGATCGCAGCTCGAGCCGGGTCGCGGCTGCACTTGCGAGCCACGGCGTGCGTCGTGGTGATCGCGTCGCGCTTTTCCTCGACAACACCTTCGAGGCCGTCGTCACGGCATTTGCGGTGCTGAAGGCGGGAGCTGTGGCCGCGCCGATCGATGCAAACAGCGACGAGGCGGCGGTGGCGGCGATGCTGTGGCGCACGGGTGCGGTCGCACTGGTGACCGAGGCGCGGCTGGCATCCACGGCCGCCTCGGCCATGCGCGGCTCGCGGCTGGTGCGCCTCGTCATGCTGTGCGGCGGCGATCGTTCGACGGCCGGCGGCAGTTGCCTGATCTTCGAGGAAGTCGCGGCCGGCATTGGGCTGGGGCCGGACGTCCAGCGGCCGGGTCCGGCGAGTGACCTCGCGATGCTTTTTCAGTCGACGCAGCCAGATGGCAAGCCGAGCGACGAAGAATTGACCCACGCGCAGGTTATCGCTGCGGCAGCTGTCGCATCGGCGGGAATGCCGAAGCTGTCCTCCATCCTCAGCCTGTACGGCGTCTGCCAATTGCTGGGCGCCATTCGCGCCGGCGCAACGCTGGTGCTCGAGACGCCGTCGATATTCCGGCGCGCGCTGTCCTCGTGCGCCGAGGATGACGCAATCGTTCCGGCGCTCGCCGGCTAGGAGCGCGAGCGTTGTCCGATCGCAGGTCCGTCTATCGCGTCGGCCTTGAGACGCTGTACTTCAGTGGGGCGCATCGCCTTGCCAGGCAGTTTCTTGCCGGCGATGGCGCTATCCTCATGTTCCATCGCGTGCGGCCCGCGCCGGGAAACGCGTTCCAGCCGAATATCGGCCTCGAGATCACTCCGGAATTCCTCGACGAGGTTCTGACGTCGCTCCGTGCCGAGGGCGTCGAGATCGTCACGCTGGACGAAGTGCATCGTCGCCTGATGTCGGGGAAACCGTCACGCCGTTTCGTTGCGCTCACCTTCGACGACGGGTATCGCGACAATCTCGAGTACGCGTGGCCGGTGCTGAAGCGCCACCAGGCGCCGTTCACGATCTACGTGCCGTCGGCTTTCGCGGAGGGACGTGGCGAGCTCTGGTGGGTGGTGCTGGAAGTCGCGATTGCGCAGAGCGCCGCGATCAACTTCACGCTCTCCGGGCGCGAGCACGTGTTTGATTGCGCAACGCTGGAAGCGAAGCAGGCGGCGTTCGGCGCGGTCAGCGATCTTATCCACGACTGCGGGACGGAAGCGGAGCTGCGTCACGCGGTGCGGGATATCGCCGGCAGATGCGGCATCGACATGGCCGCGCTGTGCCGCGATCTGTGCATGGACTGGGACGAGCTCGCGACGCTCGCGGCGGACCCGTTGGTAACGATCGGAGCCCACACGGTGACGCACCCGATCCTCACCAAGGTGACGGCCGAAGAAGCGCGCGCCGAGATGCTGGAGGGCGCGCGTGCCATAGCCGCGCGGCTCGGCCGGGTGCCGGCGCATTTCGCCTACCCGGTAGGGTCACCCGGCGCTGCTGGCGTGCGCGAGTTCGCGCTCGCTGCGGGCGCCGGCTTCAAGACCGCGGTGACGACGCGGCTGGGGGTCCTGTTTCCCGACCACGCCCAGCACCTGACCGCGCTGCCGCGCGTGTCGGTGAACGGTGGGTTCCAGAAGATGCGCTACCTCGACGTCCTGTTGTCGGGCGCGCCGGGCGCGCTGCTCAACCGTTTCCGCCGCGTCGACGCCGCCTGAACGCGGCTAGATCAAGCCGCGCTTCGCCAGATTTCGCATCAGCGCGCCAGCGCCGAACGTCCAGGGCTCCGCCTCATTGGTGGCGACCACGCGATTGGACAGGCGGCCGAGCTTCGGCGAGGCGATGGTGACGACGTCGCCCTTCTTGTGGGTGAAGCCCTGTCCCTTGACGTCGCGGTCGTCGACCGGCGCGAACATCGTGCCGAGGTAAAGCGCGACGCCGTCGGGGTAACTGTGATGAGGCCCGAGCGTCGCCGCCATGAGATCGGCGGGGTCGCGGCTGATGCGGCTGATCGCGCTGCCGCCGCGGAGCGCATAGCCCTCCTCGCCGTCGACAGACAGATCGACGTGGGCCTTGCGCACGTCATCCAGCGAGAAGTGACGATCGAACAGGCGGATGAAGGGCCCGAGCGCCGCGCTGGCGTTGTTGTCCTTGGCCTTGCCCAGGAGCAGGGCGGAGCGACCCTCGAAATCGCGAAGGTTTACGTCGTTGCCCAATGCTGCGCCCACGATGGCTCCGTTCGAGGAGGCGACGATGACGACCTCGGGCTCGGGATTGTTCCAGCTCGAATCCGGCCGCACGCCGATTTCGGCGAGGTGGCCGACGGCCGCCATGGGCGGTGCCTTGGTGAAGATTTCGGCGTCAGGCCCGATCCCGACCTCGAGGTATTGCGACCACATGCCCTTGTCGATCAGCAGCTTCTTCAGCGCCATCGCTTCTTGTGAGCCGGGCTTGAGGCGCGAGAGATCGTCGCCGATGAGCGCGGTGATCTCGCGGCGCAAAGCCGGCGCGAGTTCGGGGGCGCCGCGCGCCTTTTCCTCGATCACCCGCTCGAGCATGGACACGGCGAAGGTCACGCCCGCCGCCTTGATGGCCTGAAGGTCGGTCGGCGCGAGCAGCCACGGCCGCCTCGCGTCGCGTCTGTCGCGCGGCGTGTTGGCGAGAACCTCGGAGAGCAGGCCGACGGGTTCGCCCTTGGCGTCATGCGCCAGCGCCGCCGGAAGCCGTGCCTCGCACAGGTCGCGCATCGTCGCGACCGTTGCGGTGATGTCGACCAGCTCCGCCCCCCGGAGCGCAACGACCGACGGACCTTCGCGGTCCGGACGCCACACGCGGCCGACGAGCGCCGCCTGTTCGTGGTCGTCAGGCAGCGCGAACTGGGCGCGCGTGTCGAGTGCCATAGCCGGTGTTCCCCCGCGAAATCCGCTGCTGCCTATGATTTTTAGCCGCGCCCGTCCAGCATCTCGCGGACCTTGCGGGCGAGATCGTGCTGGGCGAATGGCTTCGACAGAAGCTGGACGCCCGGATCGAGCCGTCCGTGATGGATAATGGCATTGCGGGTGTAGCCGGTGGTGAACAGGACCGGCAGGTCCGGCCGCAAGGCTGTCGCGCGGTTGGCGAGTTCGCGCCCGCTCATGCCGGGCAGCACGACGTCGGTAAACAGCAGGTCGATCCGCGTTTCCTCGGCGACGAGGCGCAGCGCGGTTTCTGCATCGGCCGCTTCCAGCACCGTGTAGCCGAGGTCCGTTAGCGCGTCGCGGGCGAAATCCCGCACGCCCTCGTTGTCTTCCACCAGCAGGATGGTCTCGCGCGCCGCAGCACGCGGGGCCGCGCCGTCGGTCGCCGGGCGGGGCGCTGGGGCGGCCGCCGGTTCGTCGTCCTTCAGCAGGCGCGGCAGATAGAGCTTCACCGTCGTGCCCTGGCCGACTTCGCTGTAGATGCGCACATGGCCGCCGGATTGCTTGACGAAACCGTGCACCATGGCGAGGCCGAGGCCTGAGCCTTGCCCGGCCGGCTTGGTGGTGAAGAACGGCTCGAAGGTGCGCGCCAGAAGATCGGGCGGGATGCCGCCGCCAGTGTCGGTGACGCTCAGCATCGCATATTGCCCGGCCGCCACGTCGCCAAACTGCCGTGAGTACGCGTCGTCGAGGTACGTATTGGCCGTCTCGATGGTGAGGCGTCCACCCTCGGGCATGGCGTCGCGGGCGTTGACGCACAGGTTGATGAGCGCATTCTCGAGCTGGTTGGTGTCGGCGAACGTGGGCCACAGGCCGCCGGCGAGAATAGTCTCGACGTTGACGTTTTCGCCGAGCGTGCGCCGAAGCAGATCGGACATGCCGGTGACCAGCCGGTTCATGTCGATGCGTGCCGGATCGAGCGCTTGGCGGCGGGAAAACGCCAGCAGGCGGTGGGTGAGCTGCGCGGCGCTGCGGGCGCCTTGCTGGGCCAGGTCGAGCGGCTTGGTAAGCGCGCTCGACAACGCGCCGATGTCGGTCTGCTCCGGCGTGTCCGCGATGCGGCGGCGAAGCGTGTCGAGGTTGCCCATGATGATGGTGAGCAGGTTATTGAAGTCGTGCGCGATGCCGCCGGTCAGCTGGCCAACCGCCTCGATCTTCTGCGCCTGCCGCAGCGTCTCCTGCGTCTCGCGGCGAAGGGCGATCTCGCCTTCCAGTTCCCTGGCCCGGGCACGCGCCTCGGCAAGAGCGCCTTGCGCTGTGCGGGCGAGGAACGTCGCCAGCGCCACCGCGGCGGCGAGGCTGCCAATGACTAGGCCCAGCAGCCAGCCCCGAGCCATCGCCGCATCGCCCTGACGCTCGGTCAGCGTCTGGCGTTCGTCGTCGTTGATGGCGTCGATGACGCTGCGCACGCTGTCCATCACCGCCTTGCCGCGGCCGGATGCGACGAAACCGCGTGCCGCGTCGGTCTGCCCGGCGCGGTTCAGCGCAATGGTCTGCGCGAGCAGGTCGAAGCGTTCGGCGACGAGCGGTTTCAGGTTTTCGACGCGCGTGTGCTGCGCAGTTTCGTTCGCGGTCAGCGATTCGAGCGTCTGGGAGATCTGCGCGATGCTGGTCCTGGCGTCGTTGTACGGCGCAAGGTACGACTCGTCGTTGGTCAGCAGATAGCCGCGCTGGCCGGTTTCGGCGTCCTGCATGACACTCAGCAGGCGGGTGGCGATCTGGCGGACCTGGTAGCTCTGGGTGACCAGCCGGTCGGCGTCGGCGGAGCGCATCGCCATATAGACCGCGGCGGTGCCAGCCACGAGCACCAACGCGAACGCCGCGGCCAGAATGCCGGCGTACGTTGCCGTCCGGCCCCAGCGGCCAAACACATAGCGCTGCCAAAAACCCGCCAAACCGAGACTCCGCACCCGAGCGCTGCTGACCGGCGCGATATTAGGTTGCCGGGCACATGTGCGCTATGCTGGTTCGTGACCCCTCCGAAGTTGCCGAAAGTGCGTCGATGAGCCGTGTGCTCGTGCTCGAAGACGAGCCGTTGATTGCGATGATGCTTGAGGACTGGCTGCTTGAGATCGGCCACGAGCCGGTTGGGCCGGCGGCAACGATCGCGTCCGCTCTTGAACTGGTTCAGCAGCGCTCCCCGGAGGTTGCTATCCTGGACCTGTCGATCAACGGCCAGACCTCGTACGTCGTGGCGGATTTGCTGGTCGAGCGCGGCGTGCCGTTTGCGTTCGCTACCGGCCACGGCACGGCCCAGTTGAGCGCGCCGCACGATGGCGCGCCGGTTCTCGGCAAGCCGTACGATTTCGAGTCTGTGAAGGCGATGATGGTGCGGCTGCTCGGCTAGCCGGTCACATCACCGCGCCGATTTGCCACGGCACGAATTCGTTGTCGCCGTACCCCAGCTCCTCGGACTTCGACTTCTCGCCGGAGGCCACCGCGATCACCTTGTCGAGGATCTCGCGACCCTTCTGGTCGATGGTCACGCCGTCGAGGATGTCGCCGCAGTTGATGTCCATGTCCTCGGTCTGGCGCACGTAAGTGTCGTTGTTGGTCGCGAGCTTGATCGACGGCGCCGGCTTGAAGCCGAAGGCAGAGCCGCGCCCCGTGGTGAAGGCGATGATGTTGCAGCCCGAGGCGACCTGGCCGGTGACGCCGACCGGATCGTAGCCGGGTGAATCCATGAACACGAATCCACGCGTCGTGATCGGCTCGGCGTAGTGATAGACGCCGCGCATGGTGGTCGTGCCGCCCTTGGCCGCGGCGCCCAGCGATTTCTCGAGAATGGTGGTCAGCCCGCCCGCCTTGTTGCCGGGCGAGGGGTTGTTGTTCATCTCACCCTTGTTGCGGGCGGTGTAGTCTTCCCACCACTTGATGATGCCGACGAGCCTCTCGCCGATCTCGCGCGTCGCCGCTCGGCGCGTCAGCAGATGCTCGGCGCCGTAGATTTCGGGCGTCTCGCAGAGCACCGCCGTGCCGCCCTGTTCGACCAGCAGGTCGGCGGCGCGGCCGAGCGCCGGGTTCGCGGTGATGCCGGAGTAGCCATCGGAGCCGCCGCACTGGAGCGCCAGCATCAGCTCCGACACCGGTACCGCCTCGCGGCGGACAGCGTTGGCGTCGGCGAGCATCTCCTTGATCATCGCCACGCCGCGCTCGACGGTCTTGCGCGTTCCGCCCGTCGCCTGGATGGTCATGGTGCGGAACATCTCGTTCTCTTTCAGGCCATAGTCGTCGACGAGATCGGGGATCTGCATCACCTCGCAGCCGAGCCCGACCATGAGCGCGCCGGCGAGATTGGGGTGCGTGGCATAGCCCCACTCGGTGCGCTGCATGACCTGGAAGCCTTCCGAGCCCTTGCCGGCCATGCCGCAGCCGGAGCCCTGCACGAACGGTACGACGCCGTCGATGTGGGGATAATCGTCGAGGATGCCGGAGCGGTTGAACTCGTCGGCGATGAAGCGGGCGACCGAGGCCGAGCAGTTCACGCTGGTCAGGATGCCGATGTAGTTGCGCGTGCCGACCTTGCCGTTCTTGCGCCTGTAGCCCCGGAAGGTGCGGCGCTGTTCGAGCGGCAGCACATGCTCCGGCTCGGCCGCCTCGGCGAAATGATAGTCGCGGGCGAATTCGTGGACGCCGCAGTTGTGCGTGTGCACGTGCTCGCCGGGCCGGATTTCGGCGGTGGCGAAGCCGATGATCTGGCCAAACTTCAGCACCGGCTCGCCGGGCGCTATCGGCGCGGTCGCCATCTTGTGCCCCTTGGGCACGCGGCTGATCGCAGTGACGCCCTCGGCGACGGCGCCGGGCAGAATCGGATCGATGGAAACGATGACGTTGTCGGCCGGATTGAGGCGCAGGAAACGCGGCGCCTTCGCCCGCTCGGAAAGGCCCGGCATGGTCAATAAGGCGTCGGTAGGCGGCGTCATCGGATGCTTTCCGGCCGCTGCGAAGCGGCCACCCAGTGCAGCGCACATAAGATATGGCAGGACTTGCCCTTTGCGTGCAATTACGCGCCGGAGGGCCAAGGTCAAGCTGGCATTCAGCGCGATGCCAGACGGATGCTGCAGGGCGCGTCGGCCGCTATTTGCCGAAGGCGATGCTTGCGCCGGTGCTCTCGCTGCAGGCTTCGGTGATCATCGCAACAACTTCATCTACCGAGAGGCCTGCTTCTGGGTAGCGCCGCAGAATGGCCTCCGCCTCGCGCTGGGCGAATACCATGCGATTTTCTGCAATGGCGCGGCGGGCGAGATCCGCAACCGCGTTCCTGGGGCCGAAGTGGTCGCTACGGGTGGGGTGGTCGTTATGGGCAAGGGTGGCCGACATGGGCGCTCCTCATGCGTATGGCAGGGGAGCGCGCGTTCGACTCTCTCAGGCGCCGGGTCTGCGTGGCTGGTTCCCAGCGATACTGGACCCTAGGCCTGATCTGGCCCCCCGGCGAGTCGCGAATGCGTGATCGGTGCGAAAACCCGATTCAGGCGCTTGCGGCGTCGATTTCAGCCCGTGTCGGGAAACTTGGCTGGGCGCCTGCCGTGGTGGTTGCAAGCGAGCCGGCGACTGCCGCCCGCGCCATTGCGGTGCGCATGTCGGCACCTTCGTCCAGCGCGGCGGCGAGGACACCGCAGAACGTATCACCGGCGCCCGTGGTGTCGACCGGCGTGACCGGCAACGCCGGCACGCGGACCAGTGCGCCGTCGTGAACTGCAACGGCACCGTCGGCGCCGAGCGTGGTGATGACGGTACGGCCGAGACGGCGGGCAAGCGCCGTAGCGGTTGCGTCGGCGCCTTTCGCCGCGACGCCCAGGTGGCGCGCCAAATCGGCGGCCTCGTGTTCGTTGACGACAATGATGTCGAACGCGGCGATATCTTCGGCCGCGAGGGGCGTGTACGGCGCGAGTGACAGGACGATCCGGCTTCCTGCCGCGCGCGCCACCTTCGCCGCGGCGAGACTTTCGGCAAACGGCACCTCCATCTGGAGCAGCAGCGTGTCGCGCGGGCCCAGCACATCGGGCGGTATAGACGCTGCGCTCGGATGCGCATTGGCGCCGGGGGCGAGCACGATGCTGTTTTCGCCCTTCGCGTCGACGGTGATGATGGCGAGGCCGGTGGTGTGCGGCTTGCGCGCGACGCCGGTGAGATCGACGCCGGCCGGCGCCAGCTCCATGAGGGCGATGTCGGCGAAGCCGTCGTAGCCGATGGCGCCGTAGAGGCGCACAGCCGCCCCGGCGCGCCGCGCGGCGAGTGCCTGGTTGGCGCCCTTGCCGCCCGGGATCAGCGCGTAATCGGAGCCGCGCACCGTTTCCCCGGGCGCCGGCGCGCGCTCGACGCGCGTCACCAGGTCGACGTTGATGGATCCGAACACGACGATCATGGGCGACTCGGCGGCAGCCGGAATTTGTGCAAACTGAACCTATGCATGGTCTCTACATCAATATGGACCGTTCCGTCGTGCGGCGGAGCAGGGTCGAGGCGGAGATCGCCAGGGTTGGCCTCACCGACCGGTACCGCAGGATACGCGGCATCGTCGATCCCGCTCCGTACAACGGCTGCTCGAAATCGCACATCAAGGCCATGACCGAGGCCGCGGAAATCGGCGGCATCGTGCACATCATCGAGGACGACGTTCTTTTCTCGGATCGCGTCGGGCCCTTCCTGCAATCAGAGCAACTCGCCGAGCTGCTGGAAACGTACGACATCGTCTACCTGTCGATGTGGGTGTACCCCCGGGCCGATTCCGTCGGTCCGTTCCTGCGGGCGCTGGAGCAGGCCAAGGATGGCAGCCTGTCGGTCGTCGACATGCACGGGCCGCAGATCGGCGCGATGGATTCCTACGTCGTCGCGCCGCGCAGCATCGGCAGGATCGTCGACATGATGAGCACCCAGCTGCAGCGCACGCGGGTGCTGTACAACGACAGCTACATCAACGCGTTGGTGAAGGCGGGCCGGCTCAAGGCGGCGGCGGTCGTGCCGTTCCTGACGTGCGTGGACGTCGATACCGGCACGCGCTCCGCGCTGCAGGCGATCAGTCGTAACGACCAGCAGGCATACGTCAGGCTGCGCACATCCTTCTTTGTGGATCGCGCGCGCCAGGACTCGCTGCCGATGGAAGAGGTTGCGGCTATCGCTCGCTGAACGGGACGCCGCCCTTCGCCTTGTTGATCTTCGGCGCTTCGACGATCTGCACGGTGACCACTTCGGGCTTGACGCTGAAATTCTTCACCATCGCGTCGGTGAGGTCCTTCATCAGGCCTTTCTTCTGCTCCGGCGTGCGGCCCTCGGCGCAGTACACGATGATCTCAGGCATAGGCGGCAATTCCTGCAACGGGTGAGGCGCGCACTCTGGCTCAGCGGCGGGTGGACCGCAATCCCTTCTTCGCAGGTGCACAATTACTATTCTCGCAACCGCACAATCCGGCTAAGGATAAGCGTTACCGGGGGAATTCCCGCGAGGGGCTCTAAGCGTGCCGATCAAGAAGATTCTGGTTGCCAACCGATCCGAGATCGCAATCCGCGTCTTCCGGGCCGCCACCGAACTCGGCATGGGCACGGTCGCCGTCTTCTCCGAGGAAGACAAGCTGGCGCTGCATCGTTTCAAGGCCGACGAGGCGTACCAGATCGGCAAGCGGCCCGACGGCACCACGATGGGGCCGATCGAGGCGTATCTCTCCATCCCCGAGATCATCCGCGTCGCGCGCGAGGCGCATGTCGATGCGATCCATCCGGGCTACGGGCTGCTGTCGGAGAACCCCGACCTTGCCGAGGCGTGCACCACCGCGGGCATCACCTTCATAGGGCCGTCGCCCAACACGATGCGGCTGCTCGGCGACAAGGTCTCGGCCCGCAATCTCGCGGTCAGCGTCGGCGTGCCGGTCATGCCGGCGACCGACCCGCTGCCCGACGACATGGAGGTCGTGAAGGCCGAGGCAAAGAAGATCGGCTACCCGGTGATGCTCAAGGCGTCATGGGGCGGCGGCGGGCGCGGCATGCGCGTCATCCCCGACGAGGAGACGCTGGTGCGTGACATCGGCGCCGCCAAGCGTGAGGCGAAGGCGGCGTTCGGCAAGGACGACGTGTACCTCGAGAAGCTGGTGGAGCGGGCACGGCACGTCGAGGTGCAGATCCTCGCCGACAGCCACGGCTCCATCGTGCATCTGTTCGAGCGCGACTGCACCGTGCAGCGCCGGCACCAGAAGGTGGTCGAACGCGCGCCGGCGCCGTATCTCGACGAGGCCAAGCGGCAGGAACTCTGCGGCTACGCGGTCGCGATCGCCCACGCGGCAAAGTACAAGGGCGCCGGCACAATCGAATTCCTGATGGATGCCGACACGGGCGCCTTTTACTTCATCGAGGTGAACCCGCGCATCCAGGTCGAGCACACCGTGACTGAGCAGGTCACCGGCATCGACATCGTCAAAGCGCAGATCCACATCGCGGAAGGCGCCGCCATCGGCGAGCCGGAGTCGGGCGTGCCGCGGCAGGGCGAAATCCGGCTCAACGGCCACGCGCTCCAGTGCCGCATCACCACCGAGGACCCGGAGCAGAACTTCATCCCTGACTACGGGCGCATCACCGCCTATCGCGGCGCGACCGGCTTTGGCATCCGGCTCGACGGCGGCACGGCTTATTCCGGCGCGGTGATCACGCGGTTCTACGATCCGTTGCTCGAGAAGGTCACCGCTTGGGCGCCGACGCCCGGCGAGGCGATCCAGCGCATGACACGCGCGCTCCGCGAGTTCCGCATTCGCGGCGTTGCAACCAACCTGACATTCCTCGAAAACGTCATCAAGCATCCCAGTTTCCGCGACGCGAGCTACACGACCAGGTTCATCGATACGACGCCTGAGCTGTTTGCTTTCGTCAAACGGCGGGACCGCGCGACGAAGCTGCTGACCTACATCGCCGACGTCACGGTGAACGGGCACCCGGATACGCGTGGCCGCACGAAGCCCGCCGCGGACGGGTTGACCGTGCCGCCGCCGCGGTTCGACGCCTTGCCGGCGGCGGGCACCAAGCAGCGGCTCGACCGCGACGGGCCGGAAAGTTTCGCCCGCTGGATGCGCGAGGAGAAGCGGGCGCTGGTCACAGACACGACCATGCGCGATGCCCACCAGTCGCTGCTCGCCACCCGCATGCGCAGCTACGACCTCACGGCGATCGCGCCGGCCTATGCGGCGGCGCTGCCGCACCTACTGTCATTGGAGTGCTGGGGCGGCGCGACCTTCGACGTGGCGATGCGGTTCCTCGCCGAGGACCCGTGGGAGCGGCTGGCGGATATCCGCGAGAAGGTGCCGAACCTGCTGTTGCAGATGCTGCTCCGCGGCTCCAACGCGGTGGGCTATGCCAACTATCCCGACAACGTCGTGAAGTTTTTCGTGCGCGAGGCCGCCAACGCCGGCGTCGATCTTTTCCGCGTGTTCGATTGCCTCAACTGGGTCGAGAACATGCGCGTCTCGATGGACGCGGTGCGTGAGGCCGGCAAGCTCTGCGAAGGCGCCATGTGCTACACCGGCGACATCCTCGATCCCGACCGCGCCAAGTACAGCCTCAAGTACTACGTCGGGCTGGCGCACGAGTTGGAAGCCGCCGGCGCGCACATCATCGGCATCAAGGATATGGCCGGGCTGCTGAAGCCGGCCGCCGCGGCGAAGCTGGTGAAGACGCTCCGCGAGGAAAGCGGACTGCCGTTCCACTTCCACACGCACGACACGTCGGGCATTGCGGCGGCGTCCATTCTTGCGGCGGTACACTCCGGTGTCGATGCCTTCGATGCCGCGATGGACTCGATGTCGGGCCTCACTTCGCAGGCGTGCCTTGGCGCGCTGGTCGAGGCGCTGGCCGACACCGACCGCGACACCGGGCTCGACCCGGAAGCGATCCGCAAGATTTCGTTCTACTTCGAGGCGGTGCGCAACAAGTACATCGCCTTCGAGTCGGATTTCCGCGCCGGTGCGTCCGAGGTCTATCTGCACGAGATGCCTGGCGGGCAGTTCACCAACCTCAAGGAGCAGGCGCGCTCGCTGGGGCTGGAGGCGCGCTGGCACGAGGTCGCGCGCACCTATGCCGACGTCAACATGATGTTCGGCGACATCGTGAAGGTGACGCCGTCGTCCAAGGTCGTCGGCGATATGGCGCTGATGATGGTGGCGTCCGATCTCACGGTGAGCGACGTGCTCGATCCGCGGAAGGAAATCGCCTTCCCCGAGTCGGTCGTGCAGATGATGCGCGGCGATCTCGGCCAGCCGCCGGGCGGATGGCCGAAGGATCTGCAGAAGAAGGTGCTGAAGGGCGCGACGCCGATCACGGTGCGTCCGGGCTCGCTGCTGGCGCCAGCCGATCTCGAAGCGGAGCGTAAGGTCGCGGCCGAAAAGTCGGGCGTCGAGATCGACGACCGCGCGCTCGCCTCGTACGTGATGTATCCGAAGGTGTTCACCGATTTCGCCAGGGCGGCGGAGACCTATGGGCCGGTGTCCGTACTGCCGACGCCGGTGTTCTTCTACGGCCTGCCGCCGGGTGAGGAAATCTCGGTCGAGATCGAGCGCGGCAAGACGCTGGTGGTGCGCACCCAGGCGATCGGCGAGGTCGACGAGCAGGGCCACCGCCGCGTCTTCTTCGAGATGAACGGCCAGCCTCGCGTGGCCCGTGTGCCGGATCGCGCCCATGGCGGCACCAGCGCCGCGGCGCGGCGCAAGGCGGAGGAGGGCAATCCGCTGCACGTCGCCGCGCCGATGCCGGGCGTCGTCTCGACGCTGGCGGTGAAGGCGGGTCAGGCCGTGAAGGCGGGCGACATGCTTCTGTCGATCGAGGCGATGAAAATGGAAACCGCACTCGCCGCCGAGCGCGACGGCACAGTCGCCGAGGTCCTGGTCACCGCCGGCAGCCAGATCGACGCGAAGGACCTGCTAGTGGTGTTCGCGGCGTAGCTGCGAGCTAGGCGCGATTCTTCTTCCGAAGGTGAAGGTCGCGAACCGTCGGGCCATGGCAGTTCTTGTATTTCAGTCCGCTGCCGCAGGGGCAGGGCGCGTTGCGGCCGATGATCGCGAGAGACGCTGCGCCGGGCGAGCTTGCCGCAGGCGCGCGCTCGGACGACGCAGGCGCCCTGGGAAGGTTTACGACGAGCGGTCGCGGTGTCTCCCAGAAATGACGAAGCCAGACCTCGGAGCGATCGAGGCCGCGGACGTCGTCACCGGCGAAATACTTCAGCAGCCGGGCCGAGGGCATCCGGACGCGCTCGGTGTCGATCGTGGCACGGTCGTAGTGCCAGCCGCGCGCCAGCTCCTCGGCCGGATAAATCCGGTTCCGATATTTGCTGCGGAAATGGTCGGCGCTTAGCCCGATATAGTGACGAAGCGGCAGGTTTTCCGGATAGACCCGAATCCCGGGGCCGGTAATTACGTGGCCGCCGCTCCTCAGATTCGAGATGCCGGGGATGTTCTTGCAGCTGCGCACCAGGTTGAGGCGCAGCGGCTGATAGAAATAGTAGTGGCGCAGCAGCCGGTCGAAGGCTTTACCCTCGGCGCGGGTCTTTTCGTCGGTGGGCAGGAAGACGAATTCGTCATAGTTGATCGCGGTGAAACCTTCCGCATCGGCGCGTGCGATCGCATCGACCAGGCGCTCGCCCGGGCGATTGCTGTTGAAGATTTCATCGGGGCTGTTCAAGTGCAACCAGTCGGCAGTGAGAGTGTCGCGCATGAGGTGCGCGCGCTTCAGCAACTCGCCCAGACGGAAGGTGCCATCGAAGGGCGCGTGGTCGATGCGTTCCACCACGCCCGACGCTTCGAGGATGGCGCGGGTGCGGTCGGTCGAGTCATTGTCGACGACCGCGACGGTCAGGCCCTGCTCGCTCAGATGCTCGAGGCAACGCGGGAGGCAGGCCTCCTCGTTGCGGACGATCATGATGGCGACAACTTTCACGCTGCCAACTCTGCTTGCGACTCTGATGCTCGCCAGCCGGCAGCCAGCCAGCGGTACAGCGCGTCTAGCGTGTCCCGTAACTAAAGCGGCGTAAAGCCCAATTCTTCACGATTCCCAGCGGTTTAGATCGTTACGCGTGCCTTGATGCGGTTGCCGGCCGGGTCCGTGGTCTCGAAGCCGCCCGGTATGTCGCGGACTTCACCGAGCCGAAAGCGCAGTGCCGCGAGATCGGCGGCCGTTGGCACGGCCAGCTCAAACCAGCGCAGGCCCGCGGAACCCGCCGGCGCCTGCGGCGCGCCGGTGCCCGCCCATGTGTTGAAGGCGATGGCATGGGGCACATAGCCGAGGCCGGCATCGCCCATGCGGAAGCGGCGGTTGAGCATTAGCGGTTCGAAGCCGACGCCATCGTCGCCGTAGTAGGCGGCAGCCTTGTCGAGATCGCCGACGTGCAGGTGGATGTGGCCGACGCGCGTGCCCGATGGCAGCGACGCGCGGAGGTCGTCGGTCTGGCTCAGTTCACCGAGCAGCCCGCGGACGTCGATCGCCTCGCGGGCGGAGTGGCGGCGCCCATCGGCAGTCACAGCGTAATACTCGTCGCCGTTCGATTTCATCACGCCGCGCGATGGCGTCTCCAGCGTCATCTCGATGCCGTTGCCGTCGAGATCCCAGAGGTAGACCGCCTCGGAGACGAGATGATCGGTCGGCGAGTTGGGGTATCGGTTGGCGATCAGCCGCGCGGTCACCCGCGCCAGTTCCCTGCGCGTCGGGACATGGATGGCGACGTGGTAGAGGCCGCTGGTGTTCTGCACCGCCGGGCGAACGGCGCCCGGCTCCAGCACGATCAGCGGCCGCCCGTCGGCTCCCAGGGTGATGCTGGCGGCGTCGCGCGCTATCTCACTGAGGCCAACAAGGTCGCGCCATACGGGCAGCGCCCGCTCCGCGTCGGTGACGGCGATGTGGACGGGACCGAGCGTTGTGGCGGCGGGAAGCTTCATGGGCCGGCTGATAGTCCGTGGCGGATCGCGCCACAAGCAGGCACCGCCAGGTGACCGGCAGCTAGTGGCAGTACAGGCCCTTGCTCGGACCCGCAGTGCGCCTCTGGATCATGTCGAGGTGGAAGTGATTGGAGTGGAACGAGTCCGAGCCGGGGCCAAGGACAGTGCTGAACGGCCCGCACGCGGATTTGCGTGTCTCCGCGAGAAAGGTCGCCGCGGTTTCGTCGTCCTCGTTGCCCCAGTCCTTCTCGACGTCCACCCAACGCTCGCCGACGCGGAAGGCGGAGATGTCGATGGCGTTGCCGTGGGCATGCTCGGAAATTTTCGTGTCCGGCAGGCTGTCGCGGTTGCGGCAGGCGTAGGACGCGGCGATGCGAAGGCCGGTGAGCGGCTCGCCGAATTCCTGCTGCACCTTCGGCTTCACGGTATCGTTCACCCAGTTCGCGAGCCGCTCGGCGAGATGGCAGTCGACGATCGCCTTGCTGGTGAATTTGATGTCGCCGCCGTCGAGCGCAGAGATGGCGACCGGATTTTCGATGCCGCAGTCGCCTTCGTCGCGGACCGGCGCGAGCGGCGTCGAGATCACGCCAAGCTGAGCGATCGCCACGCCACACGCGCTGTCCACCGCGGGCGGCGGCTTCACCAGATCGGGCAGGGGGGCATCCGGAAGCGAGGCGACCTTGGGCGCAGGAGGCGCGGGTTTCGGCACCGGCTTGTCCACGTCGGGCAGCGGCCCATCTGGAAGCGAGGCGACTTTCGGCGGCGGTGGTGCGTCGGGCTGGAGTGTTGGCTTCTCGGTCAGCGCGGGCAGCAGGTCGCTCGGCCGGAGACGTGGGAGCGGCATGTCCTCGGTCGCGATGGCGTCAATGCCAGCGTCGGCGTCGTCGGGTTGGTAGCCGAGCCGGGGCACCGCCTCTGCGGTCGCCGGTCGCAGGTGCGGCAGCGGGACTTCCACCAGCGGCGTCTGCGGCTCCTGCAGCGCTGGAGACTGGGCGGCGGGTTTGCGCTTCACCTTCGGTGCGGTTCCGAACACGTTCGCCGGGTTGGCGAGAAAGCGCTGCACGAAATCGATCGGAGAAACCGCATGTGCCGCGCTCGCTCCGGCCACAACGATGGCGGTGGCCAGCATGATTCGCGAAAAACGTGCGGCGCGAAGACTCATGGATGCGACACAAGCAGCAGACCGTGGCCGATTCAAGTCTGCCGGCGGATTTGCGCTAGGCTGCCGCCTCGAAAGGGAGAGCCACGCGATGCGAATGCTGATTGGCCGATGCCTGTGCGGGGCGGTCGAATACGAGGTGGCGGACGAATTCATGTACGCCGCCTACTGCCACTGCTCGCGCTGCCGCGCAGCCACCGGCGCGGCCGCGAAACCGTTTGCCGGTATCGCTGCCGGGAAACTGCGCGTCACCAAAGGCGACGACCGCCTGCTGGTTTATGGCACCCGCGCGCACGGCGATATTCGCTGCGCCGAATGCGGGTCGTTTCTGTTCTCCGCCATTGGCGAACGCGTGCACGTCTCGATGGGCACGCTCGTCGATGCGCCCTCCATCAAGCCGACGGAGCATATCTTCGTCGGATCGAAGGCGTCGTGGGACGTCATCGCCGATGACCTGCCGCAATATCACGGGCATGTCTCCGAGGGGCCACCGCTCAACCGCTAGGTCGGCGGACACGCGCATCGATCAGCGCACACTGTTGCCGACATCGACGTCGAAGATGCCGTCGCGGCCATAGCGCACGGCCCCGCGGATTTCGCTGCGCGCGATGCCCATGTCTTTCAGCAGCGCGTCGGGATAGCGCGACAGCTCGCGGGCGGCGCGGGCCTGTTTGCGCCAGCGCACGATACGGCGGAATGCCTTCGCAACGAGCGAGCCGAACGCGGCGTCGCGCGTCGAAATCGCGGTTTCGGATTTCACAGGAATAACCAGGCTCATGACAGTCTCTCCAGATAGCGATGCGGGGAGGCGCATCGGCCCTTTCAGGCGAGGGTCATGTAGGCCTGCTCGGTCCCCCGGCATTGACCGAAAGTCCGCCTTTCTTTGCCGCGATTTATTCTGTGATGCGGGTCACAGCGCCGGGCTCCGCCCGGGGGCATGTGTGCGCTCCGCCGCGGTCGTCCGATTGCGGCTATCCGCTCAATTCAGCGCAGGGCGCGGCCTTCAGGGACGCGTCACCCGCCATTTGGAAACGCGACAATGGATGTTCTCTCGGATGCACTTTCGACGGTGCGCATGACCGCCGCGATTTTCTTCGACGCGGCCTTCACCGCGCCGTGGGGCTTCAAGGCGCCGCGCGCGGAGACCTTCGCGGCCGATCTCGCGCCGGGCGTCGAGCACATCGTCATCTTCCACCTTCTCACCGAAGGCCATGCCGTCGTGCGCATGGAAGGGGAGGAGGAGATGCACCTCGAGGCGGGCGACATCGTCATCGTGCCGCACGGCGACCCGTACACGATGTCCAACGGCAATCCTGCCGTCTGGCGCGACGGCACCGATTCGATCGGCCGCTACCGCGCTGGCGACGTAAGCACCGTCCACGCGGGCGGCGGCGGCGAGGTCGCGAAATTCGTGTGCGGATACTTCGGCTGCGAGCGTCAGGCGCTGCGCCTGTTTCTTGCCGGCCTGCCGCGCCTGATCAAGGTCAATTTCCGTGGCGACGATTCCGGCGCATGGCTGGAATCGGCGATCCGCCATCTGGTCCAGGAATCGGCCTCGGGGCGGCCGGGCAGCGTCGTGCTGTTGTCCAAGATGGCCGAAGCGCTGTTCGTCGAGGCGCTCCGCCGCCACATGGAGCAGCTGCCCGCGCAGCAGACCGGCTGGCTGGCGGGCGCCCGCGACCCCGTGGTTGGTGCGGCGCTGGCGCTGATCCACGGCCATCCGTGCCGGCAGTGGACATTGCCCGGGCTTGCCGCCGCGACCGGCAGCTCCCGCACCGTGCTGTCGGAGCGGTTCGCCCATTTCCTCGGAGAGTCGCCGATGACCTACCTGTCACGCTGGCGCCTGCGGCTCGCCGCGCAACTTCTCCACGGCGACCGTCGCACAATGGTGCAGGTGGCGATGGACGTCGGCTACGAATCCGAAGCGGCCTTCAATCGCGCCTTCAAGCGCGAGTTCGGCCTGCCGCCGGCGCAATACCGCAAGACGATGGCAGAGCAGATGGCCGGGCGCGCCGCGATGGAGTTCGGTCCGGCCCGCGTGGCGTGATGCAGCTCACGCCGCGCTCCACCCACCGTCCATGGGCAATAGCGCGCCGGTGATCGACTTCGCCGCGTCGCTCGCCAGGAACACGGCGAGCGCGCCGACCTGGTCGGTGGTGACGAACTGCTTCGTTGGCTGGGCGGCGAGGATCACGTCGTTCTTCACCTGCTCGGCGGAGAGGTTGCGCGCCTTCATCGTGTCGGGGATCTGCTTTTCGACAAGCGGCGTCCAGACGTAGCCGGGGCAGATGGCGTTGACGGTGATGTTCTTCGTCGCGACCTCCAGCGCCACCGTCTTGGTGAGGCCGGCGATGCCGTGCTTGGCGGCGACGTAGGCTGACTTGAACGGCGAGGCGACCAGCGCGTGCGCGCTCGCGGTGTTGATGATGCGGCCCCAGCCCTTCGCCTTCATCTTCGGCAGCGCGGCGCGGATGGTCAGGAACGACGACGTCAGGTTGATCGCGATGATGGCGTTCCACTTGTCGATGGGAAATTCATCGACCGGCGAGACGTGCTGGATGCCGGCGTTGTTGCAGAGGATGTCGACGGCGCCGAACTGTTTTTCGGCATCGGCGACCATCGCGGCGATTTCGTCGCCCTTCGCCATGTCGGCCGGCGAGTGGGTGACCGTAACGCCGTGATCCTTGGCGAGGCCGGCGCGGATTTTCTCGATCGCAGCGGGCTCACCGAATCCGTTCAGCACGATGTTGCAGCCCTCGGCGGCGAAGGCTGTGGCCAGCCCCAGGCCGATGCCGGAGGTGGAGCCGGTGACGAGGGCGGTCTTGCCTTTGAGCATTGCGGTTCGTCCAGAGACGCGAGGCCAAGGGTTCGGCGCCATTGTATAGGGCGATGCATCGAAATTGCGACGCATCAAACCGGCGCGGCCCCTTCATTGGCCTGCCGGAATGGCCGCAACCGCCATTGCCCCGCGGGCCGGGCGCGTTCTATCACCGCAGCCTCGCATGTCCCGCCTCCGCGCCGATCTTCTCATCATCCTCGCCGCCGTCATCTGGGGCTTCGGCTATCTGTTCCAGAAGCTGGCGATGGCCAATGTCGGGCCGTTCACGTTCGTAGCCTCGCGGGCGGTCGTCGCTGCCGCATGTCTCGGGCTCCTCGCCATCGTCGAGGCGCGGCGGGCAACCGTGCCAATGCCGCCGGCGGTTCGCCGTACGGCGCTGGCGGCCGGCACGGCGTTCTTCATCGCCGCTGCCGTCCAGCAGACGGGCATGGTGACCGCGACTGTCACCAACACCGGCTTCCTGACGGCGCTCTATGTGATCGCGACGCCGCTGATTGCCTGGCTCGTCTATCGCCGTTCGCCGAACCGCGTGGTGTGGCCGGCGGCCGGACTCGCGTTTGCCGGTGTCTGGTTGCTTGGCGGCGGTGGTTTGGCGTCCCTGGGTTTCGGCGATGCGCTGGTGGCCCTGTCGGCCATCGGGTGGAGCGTGCACCTCCTCATCTTCAGCACGGCGGCGGCGCATAACCGTCCCGTGGCTTTCACGGCCTGGCAGTTCGCGGTAGTGGCCGTGCTGGCCGCGATCCCGGCCTACATTCTCGAGACACCATCCTGGGAGGGGATCGTTGCGGCGGCGCCGTCGATCCTGTTCGTGGGCGTGCTGTCGAGCGCCTTCACCTTCACCGTCCTGGCGGCGTCGCTGAAACACACACCGCCGTCGGAGGCCGCGATCCTGATCTCGACCGAAACGCTGTTTGCCGCGGGGGCGGGGGTCGTCTTCCTCGGGGAACGTCTGCCGCCGATTGGCTGGGTGGGGGCGGCGCTGATGTTCGCAGCCACGCTCCTGGTGCAGCTTGGTCCGGCGTTCGGCCGTCGCTGGAACGGGAGAAAAGGACCGGAAACCCCCGAATCTCTCAAGAACGCCCCCGGCGGCGCTTGAACCGTTCACAGGCAGTTTTACTTTCGGCGCCATATATACTGCACTGAAACCCACTATAAGCCGTTGAAAACCGGTCGAAGCCGCCACCCGATGACCAACGCCAGCGCCATTCTCGAACATCGCGAGCATGATCACGGCGCCTGCGAACGGCAGGCGATCCGGCACGCCGAGGAAATCTCGCGCCGCGAGAACCTGCGCTTCACCAGCCAGCGGCGGCAGGTTCTGCAGGCGCTGCTCGAAAGCCATGTGCCGGCGTCCGCCTACGACATCATCGATCGTCTGGCGGAGGCCAAGGACGGTGCGCGCCTGGCGCCGGTGTCGGTCTATCGCGCGCTCGATTTTCTGGTGGCGCATAACTTCGCGCACCGCATCGAGTCGAAGAATGCGTTCGTCGCCTGCGATCGCGGCGCGGACTGCGAGCCGGGCGCAACGCTGTTTCTCATCTGCGACAACTGCGGAGCCGCCGCCGAGGCGTCGTCCGAGGCTCTCGGTGCGCTCGTGACGACCGAAACAAAGATGCGCGCTTTCCTGCCGCGGCTCCGGGTGCTCGAGGTGCGCGGGCTGTGTGCACGGTGTCAGGCGGCGTGACCACTCCCGACTACCTCTCCGATCCGCTGCCGCGCCACGTCACCGTGCCGGTGATGGTCGGCGGCGTGCAGGTCGGCGGCGCCGCGGCGGTCGTGGTCCAGTCGATGACCAACACCGACACCGCCGACATCGACGCGACGGTGAAGCAGGTCGCGGCGCTGGCACGCGCGGGTTCGGAAATCGTGCGCATCACCGTCGATCGCGAGGAGTCGGCCGCCGCCGTGCCGCACATCCGCGACGGCCTCGCCAGGCGCGGCGTCATCGTGCCGCTCATCGGCGACTTCCATTACAACGGGCACACGCTGCTTACCGAATATCCGGCGGCCGCCGAGGCGCTCGACAAGTACCGCATCAATCCCGGCAACGTCGGCTTCGGCGCGAAGCGCGACACGCAGTTCGCGACCATGATCGAGGTCGCGCTTCGGTACGACAAGCCGGTGCGCATCGGCGTCAACTGGGGTTCGCTCGATCAGGCGCTGCTGACGCGCCTGATGGACGAGAACGCCGCCTCGCCCAATCCGAAGGATGCGCGCGACGTGATGCGCGAGGCGATCGTGCAGTCGGCGCTGCTCTCGGCCGGGCAGGCGGAATCGCTGGGCCTGCCGCGGTCGAAGATCATCCTTTCGGCGAAGGTCAGCCAGATCCAGGATCTCGTCGCCTGCTACACGATGCTGGCGCAGCGTTCCGATTACGCCCTGCATCTCGGGCTCACCGAGGCCGGCATGGGCACCAAGGGCGTCGTCGCGTCTTCGGCCGCGCTGGGCATCCTGCTGCAACAGGGCATCGGCGACACGATCCGCATTTCGCTTACACCCGAGCCGGGCGGTGACCGCACGCGCGAAGTTCAGGTCGCGCAGGAGCTGCTCCAGACGATGGGCTTCCGCGCGTTCGTGCCCGTGGTGGCGGCGTGCCCCGGCTGCGGGCGCACGACGTCGACCGTTTTCCAGGAGCTGGCGAAGCGCATCCAGACGGACCTCTCCGAGGCGATGCCGGTGTGGCGCGCGAAGTATCCCGGCGTCGAGGCGCTCAAGGTCGCGGTGATGGGCTGCATCGTGAACGGGCCCGGCGAATCCAAGCACGCCGACATCGGCATCTCGCTGCCGGGCACCGGCGAGCAGCCAGCCGCCCCCGTCTTCATCGACGGGCGCAAGGCGGCGACGCTGCGCGGCCCGACGCTCGCCGAAGACTTCCGCAAGATGGTCGCCGACTATGTCGAGAAGCGGTTCGGCTCGCGCAAGCTGACCGAGGCCGAGGAGGGCATCCCGGTCGCCGAGCTCACCGCCGCCAACGACGAGTAACCGCGCGGCAACCGCGATCGGCGGCGGCACAGCTCTGCTTAGCCCGTTACCCGCAATGGTAGTATAGTCCGGTTCCGTCCGGACTTTCCTGGGGAGCGGTAATCATGAACGTCGTCATCAACCTCGCGCGCGCGGCTTTCGCCGTCGCCGCCTTCGCACTCCTGCCGGCGGCGGCGATGGCTGCCTCCGACACCATGGGCCCGATGGTCGCGGTGCCGAGCCCGGGCAAGATCGACCGCAGCGGGCTCACCGGCTGCTACGCCATCCAGGGCACCATCTACGGCCCTTACCGCATGAGCTTCTGCCTCAACCGCGGGCGCAGCACCTACAAGGTCAGCGGCGGCGGCCTTTCCTGCAACGGCACGCTCGACTGGTACGACCAGGGCGGCGGCAGCGTCTCGATCGACCTTTACCGCACGCCCTGCGGCCGCGGGCAGGATTGGTCGGGCGACGGGCTTACCTGCCGCAGCGGCGGCCTCCGGCCGCTGATCAACGACCTGCTCGGCAACGGCAAGCCGAAGATCATGGTGCCGGTGCCCGTGCAGCAGGTCACGACACTCTACTGCCGCTACCAGCCCGTGGCCGGCGGCTACTGGCCGACGCAGGTCACCGCCAAGCGCACGTCGTAGGAGATGCGTCCGGCCGCGGCGCGGTCCCGTCCGCGCTGCGGCTGGATTTCCCGGTCGGCAATCCCCATCTGCAGGGCGCAGGGTGGCTTGTCGTCCGCCCGCTTGCGGCCGGTGCGTCCCGCCCGCGCGTCCCGGTTCCCCGCCGCGTTGGCGTCCCACACGAATTGACGCGCGATCCCTGCGCCCGCTGTGTTCTTGGCATCGGCGGCATCGCGCCGGCAGCCTCAAGGAGAGCAGAAGCATGCCCATCAACAATCCGCTCAACGCCGCGGCGCGCTCGTTGCGCAACGCACGCCGTCAGCAGGAGGCCACCCAGGCGGTGAAGGAAGCGGCCGCCGCCGCCAAGCATGTCGAGGACAACACCTTGCGGCTGCGCGCGCTGCGCCTTGCCAAGGAGGCCGCCGATGCCGCGGCAGCGGCCAACGCGCCGCCGAACCCGGCCAAGGGCGCAAAGCCCGTCCGGAAGAAACGCGCGGCCTCCGGCGCCGCCTGACGCGCCTCCGGTTGCCCCGCGGCAACCTAATGGCCGCTCGCGCGTTACCCTTTCTTGATCAGCCCACAGGTGGAGGAAGCGGATGCCGGAAACCCGCGTTGTGAACGAGGGCCGTCAGGCGCGCCTGGCGCGGCTGGCCGATGCCGCCGCCCAGGGGCGGAGCGAGGCCGAGGCCGAGGCCCGCCGCGTCGAGGAAAATACGCTCCGCCTCCGCGCGCTCCGCCTCGCCAAGGAAGCCGCCGACCGCGAAGCCGCGGCCAACGCCCCGCCGAAACCCGCCAGGGGCCGCAAGGCCGCCGCGAAGAAAACGCCGGCCAGGGCGAAGGCGATCAAGGTCGAGGAGCTGAACGCCGAGGATGATGGGTAAGGGGCGTCTACGTAGGCTACTCTAATGAGAATGGCCATGGTGCTGCAGTGACGCCGCTTCCTTCAATTTTGTTTCGGCAATAGCTATAGCCGATTCCGCCTCAGTTAAGCTGATATGAGGCTTATAGTCATGCAACTGCTGCGCCCTTGCCTCAAGAGATCCATGGGGCATTTCAAAAATAACTAGCAGTGCCGTTGCTAGTCTTTCAAGTTCAGCCACGTGACATTTCGCAATCCAATCTGCCACAAAGCGAATGAATGGCTCAACCTCTCTTAGGTCTTGAGATTGCTCTATTTTCCCACCGAAGTCAGTTGGCACCACGGTAGGGCCGTATCGTTGATCTCGAATAGCGAATGCAAATAAGTTTGCCCCGCGCATCGCTGCAAGCTCTGATCTCAGCTCGAAAGAAAACGGACCGTGTTTGTACAAAATGAAGTCGTAATCAAAATCTTTTCCTAAAAATTTCTCTAGCAAATATATAGATTTTTGCAGGTGCGTCTCACCACACCAGCTTCCTCTGCTGATCAACTCTCTTGCCATTCTCAACACAATTGCATACCGCATATTTACATCGGTCATAGCAACTTCCCCTGTGTTGATAGGTTCAATGCCTGCACTTTAATTTCCTTTCTCCATCTTATAGCCTCGTCTACAATAGACCGGTTACAGTACACTCTATCGACTTCAATTGTTGGTATTGCAGGAAGTATTCTAGAAACTTTGAGAGAAGAATGTATCTCGTCATCATAATACAAGACTGGAAAATCTGGTGCCACTATTTTTGCCGGGATAAAGTCATGTTTAACGTTGTCGGCGCCGAATTTATCTTTTGCTAAATCGAAAATCACTTTTCCTGGATTCAATATACCTCCAGTTTTATCTTCGCTCGACAGCGAATAGAGACGTTTGAAGTGTTTGCGATTTTCAATTCGCGTTGCGAATTCGCGAAGCTTCGAGGCGGCCCCTGTCGCCTCTCTGCGAATTGCTGCAATGACTTCGGAGTCTGAGATAGAAAGAAATTCATCAAGTACGACTGGAAACTTCCCGCTTGGCAGCCATTCAGCCAAGAAATCTATTAAGTGAAGGTCGTATATTCGGCGGATGTGGTGATAGTAAACTTGGCTGAATATAAAATGCCGAGCTAGAATTAATGCCTCGGAGCTTTCCAGTCCGCCCGCGTCTAGGCCAAGGGCTGGCTCAACGGTGTCCTTATCCAGCTGAGGGAGTATACGCAGTGTATTAATAAGGCGATTATGATCAAATCTACCGTATTGAACGCCGGCGTGATAAGAATCGCGCAAAAGATAGTCCATTCTATCAGCGCCAAACGAATCGCCGACGATTATCTCGGACAATATAGTTTCCCAAATGGAGAATTTTAATTCTCTGGGCGCCTTTTTCTTTCCAACGGCGAGCTTGACTATGTCTGATGAACGAAGTGGCGGCGTCATCGCAAGCCATAGCTGTTCCATCGCCGGAGAGCAGATTATGCTCACGCTCAGGGTTTCGTGACTGAATCCTGGCGGGAGAAGCAGGTCTTCGGCAGCATGGGAAAATGGCAAATGGCCCATGTCGTGGCAAAGTGCTGCCATGCGCAGCACGGATCGCCAATACCGTAGGGCATCGGCGTCGGGAATTATTTCCCGCACGCTTGGATGGAGAACGTTTGTCGCGTCCGTCACCACGTCGAAAATGCGAGTGGCTAATTCCATCACCCCCAATGAATGTTCGAACCGTCTGTGGGTGGCTCCCGGATAAACTAGGTAGGTCAGGGCAAGCTGATGGACATGACGCAGCCGCTGAAAGGCGCGTGAGTCAATTACTGCGCGCTCGTCGGAACGCACGTTTATAAACGTGTGAACGGGATCTCTGAATTCGTGCGTGTGTTTCATGGCGGGCGAATCGGCGTGCTTCTATAGCATGTTCTCCATTTGTTTAGGCCGCGTGAAGAGACACCGCGCTACCGCTGGCCCCCGCCTTGCATCCCGTTCCCCGCTAACCTCAGGGAACCTGCTGCATGACAGGAATGACCGATTTCCGCCCGGTGCTCGATTGGGCGCTGGATAATCCCGAGCTGTCGCTGCTCGCCGTCGCCGCCGTCTTCGCGTTCCTGACGCTGGCGCTGATGAGCAAGCCGCACAGCGGGCGGCGGATTGTCGAGGTGTTGTTCCGCGCCTACCTGTTGTTCGTCGTCGCGCTGCTGTTCCTGGACAAGGCGGCCGGGGCCGGCCTGTTCGGGCCGGACGCGGCCGCCGCGGTGCATGGCGCCGGGCCGGCCTCGCTGCCAGCCGGCTGGGCCTATCTCGCCTTCGCCATCCTCGGGCTGCTGGCGCTGTCGCGCTCCATCGGCCTGCGTGCCGCCGCCGTGGCCGGGCCCTCCGTCTACCTGCTCGGGCCGCTGGTCGCTTCCGTGCCGGCCAATGCGCAAGCCCAGGCCTCGGCGCCCGAGGTCGCGGTGGTGCTTGCCGGCGCCTTCCTGCTTCTCCTTCAGGTCAATGTCGATCGGCCGGCGCCGCCGTTGCCGCGCGGGCTCGGCCGCGCCGTAGCGGGGGCGATTGGCTAGCCGGATTGCCGGCAAGCCGCTGAGGAGGCAGGAAAAGGCCGCGCGTGCCTCCCGCTAAGTGTCAGAAATAACAAAGGAAAAGCGCGGCAAGACCGCCACAGTCAGCCTTTATTAACCTTTGGGCCTTGTGCGCCGCCGCGCCTCCGGGAGACGCTTCGCCTGGGTCTGCGTACGCGAAGCCAGGAGTATCTCGCGATGAACTCGCCCAGCTTTCCCTTGTTCGACGCCCTCGTTGCCCACCTGTCGCTGACGCTGCTCGTCACCGGCATCGTGGTCGCCGTCCTGCTGCTTGCCGTCAGCCGCCGGCGGCACACTTGGCGCGGCATCATCAACGTGCTGTTCCGCTCGTACCTGTTCTGGACGATCGGCGTCTATTTCCTCTATGGCGCGATCACCAGGGGCGCGCTCGGCCCTCAGGTCGTCGACATGCTTCACCTGTCGCCGGTGGCGGCGGCGCCGGAAGCGGCCTATGCGGATCTCGCCTTCGCGGTGATCGCCCTCGTCGCGGTTTTCGTCGGCAGCATGGGCTTGCGCTTCGCCGCGGTCGCGGGCCCGACGATCTTCGTGCTCGCGCCGATCGCGGTGGTCGAGCCGGCGACGCTGGCGACGCTGACGGCGCATGCGCCGACTGCAGCGATCTACGGCCTCGGCGTCTTCTACTTCATCGTCCAGCTCGGCTTCGGCCGTCCGTCATTCGCCGAGCGTCACACCAGCACCGTCGATATCCTGCCGACGACGTAGGCGCCGGTGCGCCGCTTCTCGTTTCGGCTGCGCGGCGTCCTGTCGACGGGAACGAATAAACGTTCCGCCGTCTGATCCCTCCCCGGAACGGGGAAGGATGACGGGCCTCCCTGCAGGGATGGAGGCCCTGCTTGCGGGGATGCGGCCGGCGCCGACTTCACGTGACAGTTCAGCCAGTGCGGCAGGGAAGCCACACTCCAATTCTTGATTCATTTCCGTTCGTTGGCGGTGTGGCCTTAACCGGATTCTAATCACCTGACGCCAGAGTGACCGGCGAGGCGAAACTGGTACGGCGTATCGCCTTTTCCTTTCAGCGGCGTCCTTCGGGGCGCCGCTTTGCTTTATGCGGCTTAACGATACCGAAAGACGCCGGCGGGTATTTTCGGCCCCACGCACAGTCCTGCGGAGGACGACCCGATGACCGTTCGTTTACTGCCACTCGCCGCCGCGCTCGGCATCCTCATCACGGCGGGCGCCGCCAACGCTGCCGACATGCCGGGCACCTACTATCAGGCGGCGCCGCCGTGCAGCATGTATGGCGCACGTCCCGCCGATCATGTCTGGATGCCCGGCAAGGTGGCCTACATCGTCGCCGAATCCTGCGACGGCCAGAGCCAATCGCTGACCGCGTGGCTGGCCAAGAACCACATCTTCCCGCGCGAGCCGCTGCGCGTTTATTACAACGGCGGCAGCATGGGGAAGACGGACATCAACCCCATCGACGTCCCGCCGCAGCCGCAGCTTCACTCGCGCCACGCCTTTCCGCCGGCCGGCGCCGCGCATGCATCGCGGCGCGCGCGGCGATATCCTCGCGCGCGAATCGCTCAAGGCCGCGGGGAAGGGATGATCTGGCGCATATTGCTCAGCCTCGTGCTGCCATTCCTGATGGCGTTGCTCGGTCTGGCGAATATCGCGTACTTCCAGCTCAACAACCTGATGCGCGAGGCGTGGCCGCCGGCGGTCACCTTCGCGATCTACGTCTCGGCGCTGGCCGAAATCGTGCTCGCGGCGATCGCGGTCGTCATCCTGCGCGGGCGCTGGCGCGGGCACACGTTCGCCGGCGTCGTCGTGCTCATCGTCGCGTTCGCGGCATCCTTTGCGCCATGGGTCACCGATATGGTCGTCACCGGCCAGCAGATGGCGGCGCAGCAGGCCGCCGGCGCCGACGCCGAGATGCAGTTCCAGGGCGACCTGCTCGATCGCAGCGGCGACGTCGACGACCGCATCGACGCGAAGCAGCCGTTCACCGCGACCGAGGCGCTCGACCTGCTCGGCTTCGCCGCCGACGCCGACCTGTCATGGGAGAGTCTCCCAGACCACACGCCGGAGGCGTTCGCGCTGGTCGAGCAGGCGATCAGCGGCGGCATCCTCGACCCGAACGCGCTGACCACGACGACACCCACCGCCGATTCACCGGCCGAGACGATCACCGTCGCTTTCTACGAGCAGCGCATGCGGCCGGTGTCGCCGCGGCTGATCAAGAAGCACGACTGGGACGTGCTGCAGATTCTGGTCGCACACGGAGCGGACCTGTCCGGCGAGGGCGGGGCTGCTGTCCGGGCCGACCTTTCCCGCCAAATCACGATCAGCGGGCGCTACATCAGCCTGCAATAATGGCTCTAAGCCTCGCGCCGCCCGGCGAAGCGGACAGCGTCGGACAGCACTTTCGCCTCCTTTCCGAAGGGCGCAAGCAGCGCAATCGCCCCGGAAACCTTGGCGTCGATCAGTGCCCGCGCGGCCGCGACGCCGTGCCGGGCAACGAACGTCGCCTTGCCGCGGTCAGCGTCTTTTCCTGTTTTCTTTCCGGCACTTAGCGGGTCGCCGGTGGCGTCGATCAGGTCGTCGGCGAGCTGGAAGATGGCGCCGAACGCCGCCCCATAGGCGACCAGCCGGGCGCGCTTGTCGGCGCTCGCCCGGCCCATGATCGCGCCGGCCTCGCAGGCAAAGCGGAACAGCGCGCCCGTCTTCATCGCCTGCAGGCGGGCGATATCCCCGTCCGCGAGCATTTGATTTTCGGCTGCAAGATCAATCTGTTGGCCGCCGACCATGCCGGCGGCGCCGGCCGCCTCGGCCAGTCCGGTGACAAGCGCGGCGCGGATCCTGGCGTCGGGGTCGGTCGCCGGATCGGCCAGGATCGCGAACGCCATCGTCAGCAGCGCATCGCCGGCGAGGATCGCCGTCGCCTCGTCAAAGGCGCGGTGGACCGTGGGTCTGCCACGACGCATGTCGTCGTCGTCCATCGCCGGCAGGTCGTCGTGGACCAGGCTGTAGCAGTGGACGCACTCCAGGGCCGCGCCGGCCCGCATCGGCCCGTCGCCGCCGAGGCCGAGCAGGCGCGCCGACTCGATCACCAGAAAAGGGCGAAGCCGCTTGCCGGCGCCCAGCGCGGCGTGACGCATGGCGGCGGTCAGCCGCTCGGGCACCGCGGCATTGTCGGGGGAGAGGGCGCCGTCGAGGAAGGCTTCCGTCGCCGCCGCCGCCATCTGGAGCTCAACCAGAAACTCGGCCATGGGCGGCTATCGGCCCCGGAATCGCAGCCCGGTCAAGTGCGCCATTTGCACCGGCGCGAGGCGGCGGGTATTCGAACCGGCCGTGGCCGCTTCCCCGAAGGCACCTTCGCTTGGCCGCCGCATCTGGCGGATCGCCTGGCGCGTGGCGCTGGTGCTCGTCCTGATTCCAGCCGTGCTGGTGCCGCTCTATCGGTTCGTGCCGCCGGTCTCGACGCTGATGGCGTACGAATTCATTGCGCGCGGCGGCAATGTCCAGCGCAACTGGGTGCCCATCGGCCGCATCGCGCCGGTGGCGGTCGCCTCGGTGATGATGTCGGAAGACGGGCGCTTCTGCAGCCATCACGGCGTCGACTGGACCGAGCTCACGCGGGTCATCGACCGGCCGGGGGGACCCAATCGCGGCGCCTCGACCATCGCCATGCAGGCGGCCAAGAATCTCTTCCTGTGGCCGTCGCAATCGTATCTGCGCAAATCGGTCGAGATGCCGATCGCGCTCTATGCGGACTTCGTCTGGGGCAAGCGCCGCGAAATGGAAATCTATCTCAACATCGTCGAGTGGGGCCCCGGCATCTTCGGCATCGAGGCGGCGGCAAGGCACTACTTCGACCGTAGCGCTGCCGCCCTGACCGCGAACCAGGCGGCGTTGCTGGCCGCGGCGCTGCCCAATCCGGACGAGCGCAACCCCGCCCATCCCTCGGCCGGCATGCGCAGCATTGCGGGAACCATCGCCGACCGGGCCCGGCAGTCCGGCGCTTACACGGATTGCCTAGGGCTGTCGTCGCGGCTATAAGGCCGCCACTTTCCAGATCCAAGGGTTCCGTCATGGCCGTTCCGAAACGAAAGACCTCGCCGTCGAAGCGCGGCATGCGCCGCTCCGCCGACGCGCTGAAGCGTCCCACCTACATCGAAGACAAGGATTCCGGCGAACTTCGCCGGCCGCATCACATCGACCTCAAGTCGGGGATGTATCGCGGCCGCCAGGTGCTCACGCCGAAGGGCGAATAGCCCCGCAGCTGCCGTTCAGCATGCCAGAAGGCCGGCTTCGCGCCGGCCTTTTTGTTTGTCATATCAGTACGCTATGATCTCCGCTCTGCGGCAATCGCCCCCGGGGAAATCCCATGCTCACCGCCATCCCGCTCACCGTCGTCCCGCTGATCATCTTCAACCTGATCGCCCACACGGCGGGGGCGGCCCACTGGGCCGACAAGGCCTTCGACCTGCCGCTCATTTCCGGCTACTGCGCCGTCAGCTACGGCGACCTGCTCGTCCTCGTCGGCCTCGTGATGCTGTTCTTCGAGACGCTGCGCTCGGCGGCGCCGGCGCGTACGGCGATGATCGCCAACCACATCGTTTCGACGGTGCTGCTCATCGTCTACGTCGTCCAGTTCCTGGCCGACCCTCAGGCCGGCGATTCCCTCTATCTCATCCTCACCGCGATTGCGCTGTTCGACGTGATCGCCGGGTTCACGATCTCGATCCGCACGGCGCAACGCGACATCACCTACGCCGGCGACCCGGCGATCACGCATCACTAACCGCGCGTTAACCGCGGGCGTCGAATTCGCCGCCGGCGGTCACGGCGGCGGGCGTATAGGCTTGGCGCTTCCTTAAGGCGCCGTGTGCTCCAATGGATGGGCACCAACCACCTGGCCACGCTCACGCTCGTGACGGATCGCGACCCACATCCAGCGGCCACCGATGGCGCCGCACCTGCGCTCGCCAACGGCGGCGGCCGCGGGCCTGCGGCCAGCGTGCACGAGATTCTCTCGGCAGCCGGCGAGGTCGCCTACGAATGGTCGATCGGCGACGACCGGATCGAATGGGGCCCGAACGCGCCGGAAGTGCTGGGCGTGCGTGCGACACAGGACATCGCAAGCGGCCGCCTGTACGCCGCGCTCACCGATCCCGCCAATCTCTCCAGCCGGCACGACGTCATCCTCAACGGCACCGCGACGGACCACGGCAAGGGCGTGCCTTACGAAGTCGAATACACGCTGCTGCCGAGCGGACTGGGCGGGCCACGGGTCATTGTCGAGGATACCGGCCGCTGGTTTGCCGATGGCAGCGGCAAGCCGCAGCGGGCCCGCGGCGTCGTGCGGGTGGTCAACGAGCGGCGCGAGCGCGAGCAGCGACTGGCGTTTCTTTCGCGCTACGACGAGCTCACCGGCTACTTCAATCGCCAGCATCTGCTGGCGACGCTGGACGACGCGCTGAACAATGCCAAGCGCGCGCACACCTCGATCGCGTTTCTCATCATCGCGGTGGATTCGTTTCGCGCGATCAACGAGGCGTATGGCTTCGAGACCGCGGATCAGGTGTTCGCGGCGGTGGCGCGGCGCATCAAGTCGCAGCTGCGCGATGGCGATGCCATCGGCCGCTACTCCGGCAACAAGCTCGGCATCGTCCTCATGAATTGCGACGAGAAGGACATGCACATCGCGGCCGAGCGTTTCCACGCCACCGTGCGCAATGGCGTGATCACCGCGGGTGAAAGCTCGGTCGCAGTCACCGTCTCCATCGGGGGCGTCGGCCTGCCGCGCAACGCGCGCACTCTGGGCGAGGCCATGGCGCGAGCCCAGGAAAGCCTGCATCAGGCGCGTAGCCGCGGATACGGCCGTTTCGTGGCGTACACGCCTTCGCCCGCCGAGGAACTGCGCCGCCGGTCGAACGCGGCTCTGTCGTCGGAACTGGTCGCCGCCCTCGAGGGCGGGCGGCTCAAGCTGTTCTTCCAGCCGGTGGTCGACGCCGCGCAGCGCAAGCCGCAGTTCTACGAGGCTCTGGTGCGCCTGCAGAGGGCCAACGGCACCTTTGCCCCGGCGGCGGATTTCATCGAGCTTTGCGAGCGCCTCGGACTTATCCGGCTGGTCGACAGCTACACGCTGGCGCAGACGCTGAGCCTGCTCAGGAACGATCGCGCGGCACGCGTTTCGCTGAATGTCTCGGCCGAGACGATCGGCGACGGCGAGTGGCTGTCGCTGCTGGCCGAGAGCGTCGCGCGCGACCGCGACATAGCCGGCCGCCTGATCATCGAGATCACAGAGACTGCCGTCATACGGAATCTGGACGAGGTCGCCCACTTCATCGCGACACTGCACGATCTCGGGTGCCTGGTCGCGATGGACGATTTCGGCGCCGGCTTCTCGTCGTTCCGCCATCTGCGGACCTTCGGCGTCGACATCGTCAAGATCGCCGGCGAGTTCATCCGGGACCTGCCGCACAGCCGCGACGACCAGGCCTTCGTCAAGGCGCTGACCCAGCTCGCGCGCAACTTCGATATCGACGTCGTCGCCGAATGGGTGCAGGACGAAGAAAGCGCCGTGCTCCTGCAGGGCTACGGCGTCGACATGCTGCAGGGTACCTTGATCAGCCCGGCGGTCGAGACGCTGCCGCAGGATGAGGTGCGACCGGCCGAGGCGGCAGGACGCTGACCCGGGCTACTTCTTGTCGGACAGGCGGTCGAGCCGACCCTGCATCTCATCCAGCTGGCGGCGAAGCGCGTCGATGTCGCCGCTCTCCGCCTTCGACGGCGCGGCAGGGCGCGGCGTGGCCGCGTCGGGGCGGGCGCTGCCGTTGCCGAAGGGCAGGAACATGCGCATGGCCTGCTCGAACATCTCGGTATTGCGGCGAACCTGATCGTTGATCGCATCCATCGCCCCCGGCCCGAAGGCGCCGGTGCCGAACGCGTTCGGCCCGAAGGCATTGGCCATCTGGCTGCGCAGCTTGTCCTGCTCGCGCACGAGCGAGTCGATGGAGAAGTCGAGATAGGTCGGGATCAGGTTCTGGATGGAGTCGCCATAGAAGCGGATGAGCTGGCGCAGGAAGGTGATCGGCAGGAGATTCTGCCCCTTGTTCTCCTGCTCGAAGATGATCTGGGTAAGGACCGTGCGCGTGATGTCTTCGCCAGTCTTGGCGTCAACAACGGTGAAGTCCTCGCCGTTCTTGACCATGGCGGCCAGGTCTTCAAGCGTCACGTAAGTCGAGGTTCCGGTGTTGTAGAGACGCCGGTTGGCGTACTTCTTTATCACCGTCGGTTCTTCTTCCTTCGCCATCTCCGTGGTCCCGGACCCCGAGGTTACCGGCACGCCCGATGCGTGATCCAACGCACGGGCATGCCCTGCTAACTCCCCCAAGATATGGGCTTTTTCCGAACGGCGCCAATATATTGTGCGTTGCCGTTGTCTGTACTGCGCCGCAACCGTTGACATGGTTAGCGGTGATGGTCAGGAGTGACGGCAAGTCCCGATCGCCGAGGAGTTGTCCATGCCCGCCGCCGATATCGTCATCGCCTCTGCCGTCCGCACGCCGGTCGGCTCCTTCAACGGCTCGTTCGGCAACTTGCCGGCCCATGAACTCGGCGCCGCCGCGATCCGCGAAGCGCTCGCGCGCGGCAAGGTCGAAGCCGCCGAGGTCGACGAGGTCATCCTCGGCCAGGTGCTGACGGCTGCCGAAGGCCAGAACCCGGCGCGCCAGGCGTCGATCGGCGCCGGGCTGCCGAAGGAGACCACCGCCTGGAGCCTGAACCAGCTCTGCGGTTCGGGCCTGCGCTCGGTGGCGCTCGGCATGCAGCAGATCGCGACCGGCGACGCCAGCATCATCGTCGCCGGCGGCCAGGAGTCGATGTCGATGGCGCCACACGCAGCCCACCTGCGCGGCGGACAGAAGATGGGCGACCTCGCCTTCATCGACACGATGATCAAGGACGGGCTCTGGGACGCCTTCAACGGCTACCACATGGGCGTCACCGCCGAAAACGTCGCCCGCGAATTCCAGATCACCCGCGAGCAGCAGGACCAGTTCGCCGTGGCGTCGCAGAACAAGGCTGAAGCCGCGCAGAAGGCGGGCCGGTTCAAGGACGAGATCGTGCCGGTGACGATCAAGGGCCGCAAGGGCGACACCGTCGTCTCGGAGGACGAGCACATCCGCGCCGGCACCACGATCGAGGGCGTCGCCAAGCTCAGACCCGCCTTCCAGAAGGAAGGCACGGTAACGGCCGGCAACGCTTCCGGCATCAACGACGGTGCCGCGGCGGTCGTGCTGATGACGGCGGCGGAAGCCGCCCGGCGCGGGATCACGCCGCTGGCGCGCATCGTGTCGTGGGCGACCGCCGGCGTCGACCCGGCGGTCATGGGCACCGGCCCGATCCCGTCGTCGCGCAAGGCGTTGAAGAAGGCGGCCTGGTCGGCCGGCGACCTTGACCTCATCGAGGCCAACGAAGCCTTCGCGGCGCAGGCCTGCGCGGTGAACAAGGATATGGGCTGGGATCCGGCGAAGGTGAACGTCAACGGCGGCGCGATCGCGATCGGCCATCCCATCGGTGCGTCCGGCGCGCGTGTGCTGGTGACGCTGCTCTACGAGATGGCGCGGCGCGGCGCGCACAAGGGGCTGGCGACGCTGTGCATCGGCGGCGGCATGGGCGTCGCGATGACCGTCGAGCGGTAAGCGCCCGCCTGCCGGCGAGTGGGCACTGCAGCAACGAATTCCGAACCAAGCAGGCGCTGCGCGCTTCCGCGTGCGGCGGCGGCATGGTTTGATCGCCGTGGCATAGCAGACGAGGGGAATGCAGCATCATGGCGAAGGTCGCCATCGTCACGGGGGGAACGCGCGGCATCGGCGCGGCGATCGCCAAGGCACTGAAAGGAACGGGCGCTGCCGTGGCGGCGACCTATCACGGCAACGACGAGGCGGCGGCCGTGTTCAAGGCGCAAACCGGTGTCGCCACCTACAAGTGGGACGTAGCCGACAGCAACGCCTCCGCGGCTGGCGTGAAGCAGGTCGAGGCCGACCTCGGCCCGGTCGATATCCTCGTCAACAACGCCGGCATCACCCAGGATTCGATGTTTCACAAGATGAGCTGGGAGCAGTGGTCACGCGTCATCCGCACCAACCTCGATTCCATGTTTGCCATGACGCGGCCGGTGATCGAGGGCATGCGCGAGCGCGGCCGCGGCCGTATCGTCAACATCTCGTCGATCAACGGACAGAAGGGCGCCCTCGGGCAAGCCAACTACGCAGCCGCCAAGGCCGGCATCATCGGCTTCACGAAGTCGCTCGCCCTGGAAAGCGCGCGCAAGGGCATCACGGTGAACGCGATCTGTCCGGGCTACATCGATACCGACATGGTCGCCAACGTTCCGCCCAAGGCCATGGAGGGAATACTGGCGCAAATTCCGATCGGCCGCCTGGGTTCGGCCGACGAGGTCGCCGCGCTGGTGCTCTACCTGGTGTCGGACGCGGCGGCGTTCATGACCGGCGCCGTGGTTTCGATGAACGGCGGCCAGTACCTCGCAAACGGGTAACCCCGGCTTCGCCAGTTCGCCCGCGGCAGGCTACTCGTCGCCGCGGTTGCGATTGTACGAGGCAATGATGCGCTGGATCTGATCGCCGATGTCGCCGCTTTCGGCGTCGTCATCAGGTTCCGCTTCGGGCTCTGGTTCTGGCGGCGACGGGCGTGCGGCCTTGCCGGCGTTGCGCGAGGCCGACGGCGGCGCGTCGTCGTCCTCGACGGCGATCTCCTCGTCGATCTCCTCCATCTCAGGCTCGATCTCCGCTGAATCCTCGACAAGGACGTCGACGGCCTCCGCGATCGCCGCCAGGATCGAGCTCTCGAGCGCGTCGGCATTCTCCTGCGAGCGCGCCGGTGTCGGCGGCGGTGGCGCCGGCATGGCCTCCTCCTCCTCCTCATCGACGGGCGGGGCGGGAGGCGGCGGCACTTTCGGCGCGGGCTTTGCCGGCAGCGGGGTGCGCGTGCCGGCGGGTTTCATCTTCGCCGCGCCGGCGATGCGCGCCGCGATCACGGCCTTGGCTTCCTCGCGCGCGGTGGGGAGGGGTACCGGCTTCGCCGCGGCGGCGGATTTCGGCAAGTCGACGGGGCGCACCGGCTGGGCACGCGGCGGCGCGGGCGTGCGCGGCGCCGACTTGGCTTTGTCCGGCGCCGGCGGCTTGGTGACGGCCTTGGCCACCTCGCGCTCGATGGTCTCCGCAATCGCGGCCTTCGCGGCGGCCGGCGCCTCGGCAACGGCCGGTGCAGCCGTGGTCGGCGGGGCTGCTTTGGGCAGCGTGGAGGGCGGTGGCCGGCTCAGGAACCAGGCGCTGAGAAGATTCTCCTCGCGGTCGGTGAGCGGGATGCCGGCATTGCCGATGAGGTAGCGGGCCTGCTCGCGGAACACTTCCGCCAGGCGCTCGGGCGTGTCGTTGGTCGAGAAGACGTGCCCCTTCAGCGCGAGGCCCTTCACGATGAACACGATTTGCCGCCGGTTGACGTTGCGGCCTCCGGCGACCATGCGTTCGGCGACGTTCTTGGCGGTGGACTGGAAGTGGTAGCCGTTGGCCGTGATCTCATCGGTGAGATGCCGGAACAGCTCGGCGTAGGTCTTCGGAGAGAAGAGCGGGATATTGGTCGCCGCGTGGATGCGGCGAGCGAAGGCCTCGATATCGGCGCGCTCGCTGGAGGCAGAAGAGGGAGCGGGCGGGGGTGTCTTCGCTTCCGGTGCCGGCTTCGGCTCGGCATTCAGGAAGCGGGCGAAGTCGGCGGTCTCGAGCACCAGATCGGCCGCTGTCTTGTCGGGTTCGCTGGTGCCGTCGTCGGCATAGATCGCGGTTGTCCGCCCGGCGCCTTTCAGGCGCGCAAGCAGCGGCTTCAGCTCGGCGCCGGCGCTGAGGATGACGAATTCCTCGTAGCCATCACCACGGGCGAGCAACTCAACGGTGTCCATGGCGATATGGAGGTCGGCCGCGTTCCGCGTGCCGCTCTCGGCGGCGTCGACCATCTCGAAACCGGCGGCGGCGAGGGCGTCGCGCGGCTTGCCGCGCACGCTCGGACCGATATAGCAGCGCTTGACGACGAGGCGACGGCGGTTGCCATCGTCTCCGAGCAGGCGCCCGGACTCAAGCGCCGCCAGCCACGCAACGGCCCTGTCGGCCAGCCTGGTCTCGCCCGTCGCGCCCGCGAGACTCCGCTGTACGCTGTCATAGTCGACAAGCAGTACGCTCTTGGTCGGTTCGGCCATCGTCCTCCGCAGGCGTCAAAAAAAGCGCCCGGTACTTCTCGTTCAGTTGCCACGGGTTAGCGCAGCTTAAGCCGTGCGGCCAGCCTGGGTCCACACGATTTGACGATTATCCTTGCGTCAAACCCGACGGCAAGGGCGCCTATTTGAAGGCGTCCTTGCGACGGCGGAGTTCGGCGAAGCGCTCGGCGCTGCCGGCGCGCAGGAAAGGATTGGTCTTCTTCTCGAGCGCGATCGTCGTCGGCAGGGTCATGCGGCCTTCGGCGCGCAGGGCCTTGACCTCGGCCGCACGGCGGATCAGGTCGGGATTGTTCGGCTCGACGGTGAGCGCGAAGCGGATATTGGCTTCGGTGTATTCATGGCCGCAGTAGACGGTCGTGTCGTCCGGCAGGGCCGCCAGCCTCAGCAGCGACTCCCACATCATCTCCATGGTGCCTTCGATCACGCGCCCGCAGCCGACGGCGAACAGCGTGTCGGCAACGAAAGCGATACGTGCCTCGGGGATGAGATACGAGAGATGGCCCAGCGTGTGCCCCGGCGTTTCGATCACATCGACCGCGTATTCGCCAAGCATCAGGCGATCGCCTCCGTTCACGGTGCGGTCGATGCCGGGGATGCGATCCGCCTCCCTGGCGGGACCGGTAATGGCGGCACCGAAGGCGCGCTTGAGCGCGATGTTGCCTTCGACGTGATCGGCGTGGTGGTGGGTAATGTAGATGTCGTCGAGGTTCCAGCCGCGCTGCTTGAGACGCTCGGCGATCGGGGCCTCCTCGGGCGCGTCGATCGCGGCGGTCATGCCGGTGTCGGGGTCATGTACCAGCACGCCGTAGTTGTCGGTGCGGCAGATGAACTGCTCGATGATCAGCGGCATGCGCCCTCTCCCTCGCCGGCCTGACCTAGCATCGCAGGTCGCGTTCGGCCAGCGTGCTGTTGTACTGTCTGCGCGGCATGTATCTCGACGTCGTCGATCTCCGCGATTTCTACAGCGAACGCCTCGGCATCGCGGCGCGCCGTCTGATCGGCGCGCGGCTGAAGGAACGCTGGCCGTCGGTGGCCGGCGAAAGCCTCCTCGGCATCGGGTACGCGACGCCGTACCTGCGCCCGCTGGGCGAGGGTGCCGAGCGCATCCTGGCCTTCATGCCGGCAACCCAGGGCGTGGTGAACTGGCCGCGCGAGGGCCCGAACGCGGCGGCGCTGGTCTGCGAGGACGAACTGCCGCTGCCGAACGCTTCCATCGACCGCGTGCTTGTCATTCACAGCCTCGAGGTCGCCACCAACGAGCGCGAGCAGCTGCGCGAGATCTGGCGGGTGCTGGCGCCGGGCGGACGCGTCATGCTGGTCGTGCCGAACCGCCGCGGCTTCTGGGCCCACACCGAGGCGACGCCTTTCGGCTATGGCCGGCCCTTTGGCCGCACGCAGCTCACGGCGCTGCTTCGCGATGCGCAGTTCTCGCCGGTCGGCTGGACGGAGGCGCTCACCGTGCCACCGATCCGCCGCCGTGGCTGGTTGCGCACGGGCGCGGCATGGGAGCGGGTAGGGCGGATATTGTGGCCGGCATTCGCCGGCGTGCTAATCGTCGAGGCGACCAAGCAGCTCTA
>DASZSW010000003.1:0-36574 GCA_035548515.1 Bauldia sp.
GCCCCTCCATGCTGGCGAGATAATCAAAATCGCGCTGAATGGTTCCTGAATTTCGCCGCCTTCTTGCCGCCGCGAGTCTGAACCGTTGTTCAGGTTCGCCTAGTGCAGACTGGGTCCCTTGAGGAAGCGATTCCGATCGCCGGAAGTGACCGTGAGATCGACAGGGCGGCCGTCGCGCACGACCGTCATCGGCACGTCGACACCGGCCTTGCCGAGCGACCACACCTTGCGGAACAGACCGGCAAGGCCCGAAACCTTCGCGCCGCCGACCGAGACGACGACGTCGCCCTGCTTCAGCTTCGCACGCGCCGGGCCCTTGCCGGCTACGCCGGCGATGACCACGCGGTTGTCGACCTCGGTGGCGTAGAGGCCCAGCCAGGGACGCGGCGGACGATTGGGCTGGCCCATGGTCAGCATGTCGTCGAGCACCGGCTTCAACAGGTTGGTCGGCACGTACATGTTGAGCGGGATGCCTTCGCCATCGTCGCCCGCCTGCTCGAGCTGTAGCGAACCGATGCCCAGCAGGTTGCCTTCGGGACCGATGAGCGCAGTGCCGCCCCAGTAGGGATGGGCCGGCGCCGTGAAGATGGCCTCGTCGACGAGGTACTCCCAATAGCCGGCGAATTCCTGTCGCGCGATGACGCGCGCCGCGACCGAGTGATCGCGTCCGCCCGCGCCGGCTGCGACGACGCGCGTGCCCGGCACCGCATCGGCGGAGTCGCCGAGCGTCAACGCGGGCAGGTCGGGGCGCCCAAGCGCCTGGATCAGGCCGAAGCCGGTTTCCTGGTCGAAGCCGATGACGTCGCCCTTCATCGTGCGGCCGTTGCCGAGCGCCAGCCACACTTCGCTGGCCTCGGTGACGAGATAGCCAATAGTGAGCACGAGCCCGCTGTCGGAAATCAGAACGCCGTTGCCGGTGCGCTCGGTGCCGAGGATATCTGCGGTGAAGGCGTCGGACGGTACGACCGTCCGGATGCCCACCACGGAGGACAGCGCGGCGTTCAGGTCGTAGTCGTAGTCCCGCTCGGCGGGCGCGATCTCAGGCGGCACCTTCCAGTCAAATGACATGGCCATGTCTCAGCTCCTGCCGCCCGTTCTTCGCTGTCTTATTTAGGGGGTCGGGGCGGGGTTGGGGAGGGGGCGGCTGTCAGGCTAATAGGGTGCCTTCTGATAGGCTTGAAACAGGCACCCCTTGGGGTTGGCGAGTAGGTAGATCACGTCCGAGATTTCCGGATCGCCGACTGCCTTCAACAACGGCACGCCGCCGACCCAGCCATACTGTACCAGCTTCGCGATCGGGATGGTCTGCGCCTCGCCCGACTTGGCGTACATCTGGTTGTTGTCGATCAGTGGATCGTCGTTGACCACCCAGTCCAGCTTTTCGCCAGTCTCGTCCGGCACCAGGTAGTCGTTGTCCGTCGCGAGGAGGTGGTCGCGGAGTTCCTGGGTCTCGGGGTCGACGATGCAGAAGTCCTCGGCGCGCGCCGTGGCGGAGGCAAGCAGGAGAACGGCGAAGACGGCAAGCTTGGACATGACGTGGGCCACAATGGGAAAGGGGCACCCAAAATGCCGCGCCGGCGGGCCTTGCGCCACCCCCTTCACACGGCCGTCATGGGCCGTATAGAGTATTGGCAAGAGGGGCCTAAGCCCCCGTCATCGCAGGTGATTCGGGAGCGCGCGTGAATATAGCCGTCTCGCCGGGGTCCAATCCGGCGCTGGTCCTCAATGCCGACTACCGGCCGCTCAGCTATTACCCGCTGTCCCTCTGGTCATGGCAGGACGCCATCAAGGCGGTGTTTCTCGATCGCGTGAACATCGTCTCCGAATACGAGACCGCGGTGCACTCGCCGTCGTTCTCCATGCGGCTGCCCTCGGTCGTGTCGCTCAAGACGTATGTGAAGCCCGCTCGCCATCCGGCGTTCACGCGGTTCAACGTGTTCCTGCGCGATCGCTTCCAGTGCCAGTATTGCGGCGACCGCAACGACCTCACCTTCGATCATGTGATCCCGCGCTCGCGTGGCGGTCTCACGACCTGGGACAACGTTGTCGCGGCGTGCTCGTCGTGCAACCTCGCCAAGGGTGGACTCAGCCCGCGCGAGGCGCGCATGTATCCGTCGCACATGCCGTACCAGCCGACGGTCGCCGACCTGCACAATAACGGCCGGCTGTTCCCGCCGAATTACCTCCACGAGTCGTGGATGGACTATCTCTACTGGGATACGGAACTGGAGCCGTAGCCGCGCTGGAGCCGCGATAGCGGCTATCCATTGGGAGGGCTGTTGATCGCGCCATGAAACAGCAGCGCGTCGCATTCGGCCCGTTCGTCTTTGACACAAGCAATGCGACGCTCTGGCGAGACGCCGAACTCGTGCCGCTCGGCGCGCGTGGCGTGGCGTTGCTCGCGGCATTGCTCGCGGCAGACGGTGCGGTCGTCTCGCGTTCGGCGCTGCTCGATCATGCGTGGCCCGACGTTGCTGTCGAGGATGGCAACCTTGCGGTCCAGATCGCGACGCTGCGGAAGACCCTCGGCACACGGCCCGACGGCCAGGAATGGATCGCGACCGTTCCGCGCGTCGGCTACCGGCTGGTGCGCGAGGCACAGCAGCCGGCATCGGGCGACGACCGGCCCGCGATCGCGGTCCTGCCGTTCCTCAACCTCACCAGCGACAGCGAGCAGGACTACTTCGCCGACGGCATGGTCGAGGATCTGATCACTGCGCTGTCCCGCTTCAAACCCTTTGCCGTGGTCGCGCGCAATTCCTCCTTCGTCTACAAGGGCCGCGCGGTCGATGTCCGTGAGGCGGCGCGTACGCTCAGTGTGCGCTACGTGCTGGAAGGCAGCGTGCGGCGCAGCGGCCGGCGGGTGCGCGTCAGCGCCCAGCTCATCGACGGAGAAAACGGCGCGCATCTCTGGGCGGAGAATCTCGACGGCACCATCGATGACATGCTCGACTTCCAGGATCGGATCACCGCCCGTGTGATCGGCCTCATCGAACCCGAGATCCACCGGGCGGAGCTCGAACGCTCGCGGCGCAAGCGTCCGGAGAATCTTGGCGCGTACGACCTCTACCTTCAGGCGCTGCCGTTGCTGCATGTCCTCGGCGTGCAGCGGCTCGAACACTACAACGAGGCGATCGCGTTGCTCGATCGGGCGATCGCGCTCGACCCCGGTTTCGCGCCGGTGCTGGCGCTGGCGGCGTGGGCACATGAGAAACGGCTCACCCGCAGCGGCACGCCACCCTCCGGTGTCGACGACGCCGCCTCGGCGATCGCGCTCGCCGAGCGCGCCATGCGGGCCGATGACGGCGATGCGTTTGTGCTGATGGTGGCGGGCGTCGTGCTGATGACAGTGAAGGGCGAGCCTGACGCGGGCTACGCCCTGATCAAGCGCGCGTACGCGATCAACCCGAACAGCCAGGCGATTGCCAAGGTGATTGGCTACGCCCACTGGCATCGCGGCAGCTTTGAAGAGGGTCTCGCCTGCACCCTCCACGCGTTGCAGCTGAGCCCTGCCGGCGGGCAGGCCGTCCGGTGCATGAGCCAGATGGCGCGCGTCAGTCTGTCAGCCGGACGCATGGAGGACGCTCTCACCTGGGGACTGCGAACCATGGACAACCCCGCGCCGACAGACTTTGCGCTTTGCGTGGCGGCTGCCTGTTACGCCCACATGGGGCGTCTGGAGGAGGCGCGGGCGACCGTCCAGAGGACACTTGGACTCTGGCCGCAGCTGACGATCGCCGGTCTGATGGGACCCGGAGGCCGTCCCGATGCCCATGACCGGCTCCTGGTCGAAGGCCTCGCCAAGGCGGGGATGCCTGCATCCTAGGCTCTGGTTTTATGACTTTTCAGAACCGCTTAAGGACGGGCCCGCCGGCTTCATAGAGCGTGTCGTGGCTTGGATTCGAGCATATTCGCACCGCCAGAGCAGGCGTGCGTGGAGTTGGAGGAGCCATGTCCCGATCCGCTCTTGCCGTCGCGTTGTGTCTTTCCTTCGCCGCCGTCTCGTCATCGTCGGGCGCGGTGCTTCCACTGCGGTTCTTCACACCGGACGGCACGTGGGACTGCAAGGACGACGCCGGCACGCAGACCGGCACGGTCGTGCTGGTCAAGGAGGCTTATGCCTTCATCAAGACAGACGGAAAGTTGGGCGGATATGGAAAAATTTCCGACATGGAGGGGGATTTTCACCTGCCAAAATTCACGGTGACCGGCGGGTATCTGAAAGACGAGATGAAGGCGATCGGCGTCGCAATCCATGGGCCGCACAACGACCCCGAGAATCTCAACGGCGAATTCTACCTGTTCATCGTGGTGGGGCTCGACGGCAAGCAGCACTGGGACTGCACGCGGCGCGGCGGACGCGCCAATCTGCCGCCGGCATAGCGGGTCGCGCGCTGCCTTCGCGGTGACCTCACATAGAAATCGGAGCAATCATGTCTCGATCCTCGCTTGCCATCGTCCTTTGTTTCACGCTCGGATCTGTCGTGCCTTCGTCGGCGGCAACCCCACCGCTGCGTTTCTTCACGGCGGATGGCACCTGGGATTGCAAGGACCCAGCGGGCGCGGTCCGTGGCACCATCATCGTCGCCGACACCAGCTATGCGTTCGTGACGACCGAGGGGAAGGTCGCCGGATATGGAACCATCCGCGCCGTCGACGGGGACTTTGACCTACCGAAGTTCACGGTCATGAGCGGCCATCTGAAGGACGAGATGAAGGTAGTCGGCCTGACCGCGCGCGGCCCTGAAGGTGACCGCGAAAATATGAGCGGCGAACTGTTTCTGAATGGCGTCGTTGGATTCGATGGCAAGGACGACTGGCACTGCACCCGCCGCGGCGGGCGGGCAAATGCTCCGCCGGCGTAGTGCTGCCGCGGTCGTTGCACTATGCCTCGCAACCGTGTGCGCGTTGCCGGCAGCAGCGGTCCTATTGCCACTGCGCTTCGTCACCGCGGACGGCACCTGGGACTGCACCGACGCGACTGGCGCGCATGCGGGGGTCATCGTGGTGGCCGAAACCACTTACGCCTTCATCCAGCCGGACGGCCACGTGGCGGGTTACGGCAAGCTGCGTCTCATGACGTGGGACACCACCATCCCGAAGTTCGTGGTCATGAGCGGTTACCTGAAGGACGCGTTCACCGCCTACGGACTGACGATGCGCGGCCCGAAACTGGATAGGGACAACCTGTCCGGCCCGCTGTACTTGAATCTCGTCCTTGGCGGCGACGGTTCCCGCGACTGGGACTGCGTGCGACGGGGCGGGCGGGCGAACGAGCCGCCGGCGTAGCGGCTACGCCAGTTTGCGGAGTGTGCCCCACGTAGCGACGACGGCCAGCACCGCGGCGATCACTGCGTTCCATCCCGCGAACGAGAGACCCCAGCTGGCCGGCGGGAAGCGGAAGCTCGCGTCGGTGCATGACACGACGTGGATGTTCTTGATCTGGTCGGCGAGACTTCCGCCGCCGATGGCTGCGCCGCCGCCGCAGTCAGTCGGGCCGGCCCACCAGGTCCACTCGGCGCCCGCGTGGTAGGTGCCGAGGTATGCGCCGTAGGCGAGCGCCAGCGCCGCTAGGCCCAACGCGGCGCGCGGCACCCATGTCGGCGCGCCCATGCGGTCGGCAACGAGTGCGATCAGGGCCAGCGGTACGCCGATGTAGTAGGGCCAGCGCTCCTCCAGGCACAGCTTGCACGGCACGTAGCCGCCAATGACCTGAAAGCCCCACGCACCGAGAATGGTGGCAAGGCCGATGACGAATACGAAGGCGGCAGGAAATTCGCGGCGGGCGAGCATGGCGGCGATTGTCTACAGGAAGCGGGTGGCGGCGAAGAGTAAAATGATTGCGACCGCGATGGCGGCGGCAACCGGGCCGAGGCGCTTCTCGATGAAGTGGAGGATAGGCGCGTCGTATTTCTTGAGCAGCCACGCCAGGATCAGAAAACGGGCGCCGCGGGCGACGATCGCAGAGACGACGAACAGCCACAGGCTGACACCGACAGCGCCCGAGAGAATGGTCACGACCTTGATCGGGGGCAGGTGCGCAATACCGGAGGTGATAAGCATCAGCAGCACGAAATCGCCGCCGCCGGATTGGCGAAGCTGCTCGAACTGGTCGAGCTTCCCGTAGAACTCCAGGATCGGCCGCGCGATGGCGTCAAAGGCGTAGTGGCCGAGGTACCAGCCGGCGATGCCGCCGAGGACCGATGCCACCGTCGCGACGATGGCATAGCGGTACGCCCGTTCCGGCCGCGCCAGCACCATCGGCACGAACAGAACGTCGGCGGGGACGAGAAAGACGGAACTTTCGATGAACGCAATCACCGCCAGCCAGATCTCGGCGGTCGGGCGGGCGGCCAGCGCAAACGTCCAGTCGTAGAGGCGGCGAAGCATCGGCGCCTCTCTATCGGCGGCTCATGTCTCTGTCAAAACAGAGCCGGTTGACCCGCCAGCGCGGTGCCCATAGACGTTGGCGCCGAGCCCCCGTGGCGGAACCGGTAGACGCGGCAGACTCAAAATCTGTTGCCGAAAGGCGTGCCCGTTCGAGTCGGGCCGGGGGCACCACCAGCATGCGTTCGCCTCATGCGAGGCGAAGCGCACGGGCGTTGGTGGCTAGAACTTGTAGCTGATCGCGCCGCGGAAGAGATTTTCGGTGATCGTCTCCTTCGACGTCGCGGTCGTGCTTGTGCCGGCTGGGAACGCGAAGGTGTACTTTCCGGTGCCGAGGTTCATGTAGAGATACTCGCCGCGCACGATCCAGTGGTCGGTGATCGCGGCTTCGAGACCGCCGCCGAACGTGTAGCCATACTGAATCTGGACGCCGCTGGCGGAATAGGGCGTGCCCGCGCCCGCGTTGCCCGTAACGGTAAGATCGCCGCGCGCGTAGCCGTAGGCGAAGCCGCCGGTGCCGTAGACGTTCACCCGATCGAGCGCGAGGCCGAGGCGGCCGCGCACCGTGCCGAACATCTTGAGGTCGGCGCTGGTGGTGACCAGGGGATTCGGTGCGGTCACCGGATCGGTATCCGTGCGGAAGATCCGCGAGAACTGGAAGTCGGCCTCGGTGCCGAAAACGAGCGGGCCAGCCTGGCGATTGAAACCGAGTTGGAAGCCGCCAAAGCCGCCGTCGAAGGGTTTGTCGTCGTCCGGATCGGGAAACATCCTCGGCGGCGAATAATTGCCGGGCACGCCGAACACGGTGCCGTCCGTCGTAAGCGAGCTCTCCGTGGTCAGCAGATGGCCGGTGGCATAGCCGCCGTTGCCGCCAACGTAGAAACCGCTCCAGTCGTATTTGGGGGCGTCGGCATGAGCCAGGGAGACGAAGCTGAAGCCAGCGAGGAAAACGAGATGAGACGCATGCGGACGCAACATGGGAACCGGTACCCCACCATGTATGCCTCCTCAAAAGCCGCGCCTTATCCTCGATGGCGGGAGAACGGCGAGTCAAAGATTCTGTTAGGGATGGAATCGGTTTGGCGCGCCGTGTTGCCTGATGGGCGCATTGCACATCGCCAGCGCACAACCACAGGCAGAGTCATATCGCGGAAATGCCGATCGGTACGGCACCGGTGCCTATTCGGCGGGCACAGCAATCGGCGCGTTTCGCGTGCGGCCCTCGAACTGAAGGCGATAGAGGCGGGCGTACTGGCGACCGGCGGCGAGCAACTCATCGTGCCGGCCTTCCTCGACGATCTTGCCGTCGACGAGCACGCAGATCTTGTCGGCGTGCAGCACGGTCGACAGGCGATGAGCGATCACGATGGTCGTGCGGCCCTCCATCAGGCGGTCGAACGCCGTCTGCACCTGGTGTTCCGATTCCGTGTCGAGGGCAGAGGTCGCCTCGTCGAGCAGGATGATCGGCGCGTTGCGCAGCATGGCGCGCGCGATGGCGATGCGCTGGCGCTGCCCGCCGGATAATTCCGTGCCGCCCGGTCCCAGCGTCGTTTCGTAGCCGTTGGCGGTGGCCAGAATGAAATCATGCGCGACGGCCGCCCTGGCGGCCGCCTCGACCTCGGCGTCGGTCGCGTTCGGACGGCCGAAACGGATGTTCTCGCGGATCGAATCGCGGAAGAGATACGTGTCCTGGCTGACCAGCGCGATGGCGTCGCGAAGCGAGCTGATCTTCACCCGCGCGATGTTCTGGCCGTCGATCACGACTGCGCCTGCGATCGGGTCGTAGAAGCGCTCGATCAGCGTAATCATGGTGCTCTTGCCGGAGCCCGAAGGCCCCACCAGCGCCGTCGTTTTGCCGCCGGGCGCACGGAAGTTTAGGCCGCGGAAGAGAGGCACGCCGCCGGGGTAGGTGAAGTCGACGGCGTCGAACCGGACCTCGCCCTCGGAGGCAATGAGCAGCGGGCCGTTCTCGTTGGTGTCGAGGGTCGGCTTGGTATCGAGCAGGTCGTACATCATCTTCACGCCGACGAGGCCGGCCTCGATCTGCACCTGCATGGTGGCAAGGCGCTTGGCTGGCTCATAGGCGAGGCCGATGGCGGCGATGAACGACATCAGGGCGCCGGGCTTGATGCCCAGATAGATGGTCTGGTAGCCGGCGTAGAAGATGATCAACGCGATCGCGAAGCCGCCGATCACCTCCATCAGCGGGTTCGACCGCGCAGTGATGCGGACGATCTTGTCGGCGCGCTTGCGCACGGTGTCGATAGATGCGGCCATGCGACGGCCCATCGGGCCTTCCAGGTTGAACGCCTTCACGATGCGGATGCCGTGGGCCGTCTCCTGCATGTCTGAGATGACATCGCCCAGCGAGGCGTACTGCTGCTGTGACGCCGCGCGAACCCGGCGTACCAGGCGGCCGATGCCGAGGAAGGTAGCGGGCACGACCACGAGGATGATCAGCGACATCAGCGGGCTTTGCACAAACATCACGCCGACGAGGCCAATGACCGAGAGAAGGTCGCGGCTGGTCGTGTTGATCAGGGTATCCAGCACCTGGCGCGCGGCCTGCGCGTTGTAGGACATGCGCGCGATCAGATCGGACGACGGCGTGCGCGTGTAGAAATCGACCCCGAGGTTCAGCATGTGATCGAACATGCGCCGCTGCAGGCGGGCGACGATCGCGTTGCCGATGCGACCGAGCAGAACCGAAGACGCGTAGAGGCTGTAGCCACGCACGAAACCGTTGCCGATGACGATGGCGCTCAGCACGAAGAGCATCATCGCGTCGCGATCGAAGAAGACCTTGTTGATCAGGTCCTTGATGATCCAGGCGTTGATGCCGGTGGTCACCGCGATGATGACGCCGATCACGGCAGCGAGCGCGTAACGCAGCGCAAATTCGCGTGCGCTGTCGGCGAAAAGCCGACGCACCAGCCTGATCGAGCTGTCGTCACGAAGGCCGAGGATCGGGAGGCGGAACGCCATCAGGCGGGCATAGCCGTTTCGACGAGCCGCGCCCAGTAGGAACAGCCGAGCGGGATAATCTCGTCGTTGAAGTCGTACGCGGGATTGTGCAGGCCTGCGCTGTCGCCGTTGCCGATGAAAATGAAGGCGCCGGGCCGGGCTTCGAGCATGTACGAGAAGTCCTCGCCGCCGAGCATTGGCGGTGCTTCGGCATCGACATGGACGGTCCCGGCTACGTCGCCGGCGACCTTGGCGGCAAATGCGGTCTCGGCGGCATGATTGCGTGTCACCGGATAGTTGCGGTCGTAGTCCACCACCGCAGTAGCGCCATGGGCGGACGCTATGCCCGCCACGATGCCTTTGATGCGCCGCTCGGCAAGGTCGCGTGTCTCCGGCTTCAGCGTACGCACCGTGCCTGCGACCTGGGCCGTCTGGGCGATGATGTTGTGCGCATCGCCGGCGTGAAACTTGGTCACCGAGACGACGACGGATTCGACCGGGTCGACGTTGCGGGAGACGATCGTCTGAAGCTGCTGGACGATGGCCGCACCGACGATGATCGGATCGACCGTGCCGTGCGGCTTGGCCGCATGGCCGCCGCGGCCGGTGATGTCGATGGTGAATTCGTCGGTGGAGGCGAGCAGCGGGCCGACGCGGGTGGCGAACTTGCCCACCGGCAGGCCCGGCATGTTGTGCATGCCGTAGACCTGCTGGATGCCCCAGCGATCCATGAGGCCGTCCTCGACCATGGCCTTGCCGCCGCCGCCGCCTTCCTCCGCCGGCTGGAAGATGACGATCGCGGTGCCGTCGAAGTTGCGGGTCTCGGCGAGGTAGCGCGCGGCGCCGAGCAGCATCGCGGTGTGCCCGTCATGGCCGCACGCATGCATCTTGCCGGGCGTCTCGGAGGCGTACGGCTTGCCGGTGATCTCGGTGAGGGGCAGCGCGTCCATGTCGGCGCGCAGGCCGATCGTCTTGCCGCTGCCATTCTTGCGGCCGCGGATGACACCGACGACGCCGGTTCGGCCGATGCCGGTGGTGACCTCGTCGACGCCAAAGGCGCGCAGCTTCTCCGCCACGGTCGCCGCCGTGCGATGCACGTCGTACATCAGCTCCGGATGGCGGTGGATGTCCTGCCGCCAGGCGGCCGTATCGGCCTGGAAATCGGCGAAGCGGTTAACAATCGGCATGCAGTTCGGCTCCGTTCGGCCGGACTATAGGCGCTTCCGACATATGGTGCGAGGCGGCTAATTGCCCAATGCCGCCATGGCGTTATGGGTCAGACCGCCGGCCTGCTCGATGAACTCGACGACGGTTTCCAGGCCGTGCTTGTCGCGCATGTTCGTGAAGACGAACGGACGCGCGCCGCGCATCTTTCGCGCATCGCGGTCCATCACCTCGAGCGAGGCGCCGACCATCGGGGCAAGGTCGATCTTGTTGATCACCAGCAGGTCGGAGCGGGTGATGCCCGGCCCGCCTTTCCGCGGGATCTTGTCACCGGCGGCGACGTCGATGACGTAAATCGTGATGTCGGCCAGCTCGGGCGAGAAGGTCGCGGCCAGATTGTCGCCGCCCGATTCGATCAGCACCACGTCGAGGTCGGGAAACTTCGCGCGCAGGTCGGCGACGGCTGCAAGGTTGATCGAGGCGTCCTCGCGGATGGCGGTGTGCGGGCACCCGCCGGTCTCGACGCCGAGGATGCGGTCGGCGCTCAGCGCACCGGAGCGGGTGAGGAACTCGGCGTCTTCCTTCGTGTAGATGTCGTTGGTGATGGCCGCGATGTTGTAGCGGTCGCGCAGCCGCTTGCAGAGCGCATCCATCAGCGCGGTCTTGCCGGAACCGACGGGGCCGCCGACGCCGACGCGGAGCGGGCCATTGGGCGAGATCATGAGCGGAACAGCCTCGTGTACTGGGTTTCGTGTTTCATCGACGCGATGTCGGCGCGGAGCGCGGCACCGCCGAGATCGTCAAGCGACGCGCCCGCCGATTCCGCCGCCACCGCTGCAACGATCGGGCCAAGCGCAGCGATGATCCGCTGGCCGTCGCTCTGGCCGATGGGTATGGCGCGCACGCCGGCTGAGACGATGTTGGCCACAAACGCGGTGAGGGTAGCGGTAAGGGCCGGCTCCAGCGGGATGTCGTGGGCGGCGGCCGCTGCAGCGACCGCGACGGGGTAGGGGACCGCGTCACTGCCCAGCGTGGCGACCGCTGCCGCCAGGCGCGGGTTAGGCCACGCGGCCATGACGGCGGCGAAGAAGGCCCGGCCCTGGGCGACCGACTCGAGGTGGCGCTCCTTCGAGGGCTGGAACGCGGCTGCCAGTTCAGCGACGGCGCGGAGCGAATCCCCGCTCGCGGCGTAGGCTTGGCGGAAGACGATGGCGTCGGTGCGCCCTGCGCCGTGGCGCAGGATCGCGGTCAGCCATGTCTCCAGCGTTGCGGCGCTAGTGACCGTGCCGTCTTCGATCGCCCACTCCAGTCCGTGACTGTAGGTGTACGCGCCAACCGGGAAGGCGGGCGACAGCCACGCCAGCAGCTTCTGCAGCGACTCCGGAGCCAGATCCTCGCGGCCGGCGCGCGCAACGAAAGTAGGACCGCCCTCAGCCACGCGCGTCGTCCTCGTCGAGCCGATCGTCGTGTTCCAGCGCGTCGTGGGTTTCTGTCTGGTGATGATGGTGTCCGTCACCGTGGTGATGGTGGCCGCCGCTTGCGTACGCGCCGCCCTCCGGATCGAACGGCGCCTCGATGCGACGGACGTGCGCACCCAGCCCCTCGACCATCTCCTCGATCACGTGGTCGCGGCGGATGCGGATGCGCGTGCCGTCGAGTTGCGCGGGAAGATGGCGGTTGCCGAGATGCCAGGCGACGCGAAGCAGTTCGGCGGGGCTATGCGCGACGATCTCGGCGAGCGGCTCCGGCGCGGCACGCACAGCGACGATGCGTTTGTCGTCCAGAACCAGCGCGTCGCCGTCGCGGAGCGCGATTGCCTCGGCAAGGTCGAGCAGAAATTCCGTGCCGTTGGCGCCTTTCATGGCGAGGCGGCGGCGATGGCGCTGGTCATAGTCCAGCACCACCGTGTCGGCGGCGGCGCCGTGCCAGGTCCCTGCCGGTGAAACGCGGATGGCCCTGGCCATGCTGCTCCTGTTACGCGGCGCGCCACCCCGCGTCTGCCGAGATGACCGCGCCGTTGATATAGCGCGAACTGTCGCTCGCAAGGAACAGCACAAGGTTGGCGATGTCGATGGGATTCAGCATTGTCGGCATCAGTGGGTAGTAGTCGCTCGCGCGGGCGAGGCCTTCCTTGTCCAGCTTAGATGCGTCGACACTTTCCATGATGTTGGTATTGACCCCGCCGACGGCGATGGCGTTGCAGCGCACGTTGCGCTTGGCATACATCCACGCCGTGTTCTTGGTCATGCCAATGACGGCGTGTTTCGACGTGGTGTAGGCAACACCGGCCGCCGCTCCGCTGACGCCGGCAACCGAGGCAATGTTGACGATCGACCCGCCGGATTTGAGCAGGTCCGGCATCGCGGCGCGCATCGCCAGCATCGGGCCGTCGACGTTCACCGACATCACCCGCTTCCACACGGCGAGGTCCAGGTTGCCGACCGGTTGGTCGAGATCCATGATCCCGGCGTTATTGACCAGGACGTGCAGCGCGCCGAACCCGGTGATCGCGGCATCGATCATGCGATCGACATCGGCAGGTTCGGAGACATTGCCGCTGACGCCACGCACTGTGAGCCGCTTGGCGCTCAGCGTCGCGACCGCGTCTTCCAACCGTTTCGCATTCCAGTCGGTGGCGATGACCTTCGCGCCCTCCGTGGCGAGTAGCTCCGCTGTTGCCAGCCCTATGCCCGAACTCGCGCCGGTGACTACCGCGACCTTGCCTGCAAGCGAACCTGCCATGGGGAACCTCCATTGATTCGCGCCATTGCAGCGGTTCGCCGGTGTCGCGGCATTGATGCAGAACAAATGCTAGGAAGCACGCCATGCGCGGGATTCTCTTCGACAAGGACGGAACGCTGCTCGATTTCGAGGCGACGTGGACGCCGGTGTTACGGCGTCTGGCCCTCGAGGCAGCAGCAGGCGATGCCGACAGGGCGGAGCGGCTGCTGGAGCTCGGCGGGCTGGTCCGCGCGACCGGAAAATTCCGCGCCGGTTCGGCGATTGGCGCCGGCACCACGGCAACGATCGTCGAGGTGTGGCATCCCGAGCTATCGGGCGGCGCGCTCGCCGAGGCCATCGTTGCGATGGATCGGGCCTTCCTGGAGCATGGGCGGGCGCATTCCGTCCCATTGCCGGGCGCTGTCGACACCGTTGCCACGCTCGCGGGGCGCGGTCTGACGCTCGGCGTGGCGACCAACGATGCCACTGCCGCCGCCAAGGCAGCAATCGCCGCGGTCAGCCTGTCGGCGCACCTGCCGCACATCTACGGCTACGACTCGGTGACCCGCTCCAAGCCCGCGCCCGACATGGTGCTGGCGTTCGCGCGCGACACGAGTCTCGCTGCGTCCGATATCGCCGTCGTCGGCGACAATCCGCACGACATGGAGATGGCCCGCGCGGCAGGAGCGGTTGCTATCGGCGTGACGTCGGGCAACAGCAGCGCCGCCGATCTCGCGCCGCTGGCAGATGTCGTGCTGCCCAGTGTTGCCGCGCTGCCGGAGTGGCTGGACGCCAACGCCGGCTAGAACAGGAAATACCGCTGGGCCATGGGCAGCACCTCCGCCGGGGCGCAGGTGAGCAGTTCCCCGTCGGCGCGCACCTCATAGGTTTCCGGGTCCACCTCGATCTTCGGCAGCGCCGAATTGTGGACCATGGATTCCTTCGAGATGGCCCGCGTGTTGTGCACCGGCAGAAGCGTGCGGTCGACCTCCAGCTTGTCCGCCAGGCCCATCGCCAGCGAGGCACGGCTGACGAAGGTGACCGACGAGCGGGCCGCAGTCTTGCCGAAGGCGCCGAACATCGGGCGGTAGTGCACCGGCTGCGGTGTCGGGATCGACGCGTTGGGATCGCCCATCGGCGCGGCGGCGATGGTGCCGAGCTTGATGACGAGATCGGGCTTCACACCGAAGAACGCCGGCGACCACAGCACCAGGTCGGCGAGCTTGCCGACCTCGACTGAGCCGATCCATTCGTCCATGCCGTGCGCGATCGCCGGGTTGATCGTGACCTTGGCGATGTAGCGCTTGACGCGGAAATTGTCGTTGTCGCCGCGCTCCTCCGGCAGCCGGCCGCGCTGCTGGCGCATCTTGTGGGCGGTCTGGAACGTGCGGATGATCACCTCGCCCACCCGGCCCATCGCCTGGCTGTCCGACGCGATCATCGACAGCGCGCCCATGTCGTGGAGGATATCCTCTGCAGCGATGGTCTCCTTGCGGATGCGGCTTTCGGCGAAGGCGACGTCCTCGACGATGGACGGGTCGAGGTGGTGGCAGACCATGAGCATGTCGAGATGCTCGTCGAGCGTATTCCTCGTGTAGGGGCGCGTCGGGTTGGTCGATGACGGCAGCACGTTGGCGAGCCCAGCGACCTTGATGATGTCGGGCGCGTGGCCGCCGCCGGCGCCTTCGGTGTGATAGGCGTGGATCGTGCGGTTCTTGAACGCGGCGATCGTATTCTCGACGAAGCCGGATTCGTTCAGCGTGTCGGTGTGAATCATCACCTGCACGTCGAAGGCCTCGGCGACAGAGAGGCAATTGTCGATTGCCGCGGGCGTCGTGCCCCAGTCCTCGTGCAGCTTCAGGCCCATGGCGCCCGCCTCGATCTGCTCCTCCAGAGCCCGCGGAAGCGACGCATTGCCTTTGCCCGTAAAGCCGAGGTTCACGGGGAAAGAATCCGCCGCCTGGATCATGCGGGCGAGGTGCCATGAGCCGGGCGTTACGGTGGTGGCGTTGGTGCCTGTCGAGGGGCCAGTGCCGCCGCCGATCATGGTGGTGACGCCCGAGTAGAGCGCCTCGTCGATCTGCTGCGGCGCGATGAAATGGATGTGGCCGTCGATACCGCCGGCGGTGAGGATCTTGCCCTCGCCGGCAATGGCATCGGTCGAGGGGCCCACCACGATGTCGACGTTTGGCTGTACGTCCGGATTGCCTGCCTTGCCGATGCCGACGATACGGCCGTCCTTCAGGCCGACGTCGGCCTTCACGATCCCCCAATGATCGATGATGACGACGTTGGTGATGACGGTATCGACTGAGCCGTCGCCGCGTGGCTGCTGCGATTGGCCCATGCCATCGCGGATCACCTTGCCGCCGCCGAACTTCACTTCCTCGCCGTACGTGGTGAAGTCTTTTTCAATCTCGACGATGAGATCGGTGTCGGCGAGGCGCACCCGGTCCCCGGTCGTGGGTCCGAACATATCGGCGTAGTGCGCGCGAGAAATTCTGTACGGCATCGAACCTAGCCCCTGACTACGATTGGGCGGCCTTCGCGAAGCCGCCAAGAATTCCCGAAAGCGCCGCAATGATGAAGGAACGGAACGAGGGCCGACGCGTTCATGGCCGCGATCCCCAGCCGGGGACGCCAAACGCTCCCCAGGAGACGGAAGGGAACCCCATGAAGAAGATGCTTCTCGCTACGTCGATCCTTGCTCTCGCTGTGCTGCCGATCAGCGCTCAGGCGCTCACTCTGAACGTCGGCGTCGGCGTTAATGCGAGTGGATCGGCCAGCGCTTCCGGCGGCAATGGCAACGGTCTGCTCTCTCTCGGTGCCGGCGGTTCGGCCAGCGCCAACACCACGGCCTCGACCGGCGGCTCGACCAACGGCGGTTCCTCCGCCAACGGCAGCGGTAGCGGCTCGGCCTCGATGGTCGCCGAGAACACCGACATCAACTCGGTGGTCGACGCGTTTGCCACCAGCAACGCCGAACTGAGCGCGATCGCCAATCTGCAGGACGATTCCGTGGTCAACGTAGTCCGGGTCGGCAGCATTAGCGCCGCCAACGCGGACACGTTCAACGCCGCGCTCAACGCCAACGCTGCCTCGACCGCTCAGCTTCAGGCGGCGATCGATGCCAACACGAACTTCCGTGCCCAGCTTGAGGACAACGATGTCAGCGTCGACTCGATCGTCGCGGCTTCGGTCGCGGCTGATGGTTCGCTGGTGCTGTACTCGAACTCGAACGGCTAATTCGCCGGCGTCAATGATCGGTCCCGCGCCACGATGGCGCGGGACTTTTGCTGCGCGGACTGGCGTTAGGCGGCGCGTCACTATCCCCCCGCCGCCTCGTCGATGAATGTCTTCAGTTCAGCGTTGCGGGTTCGTGTCAGCCCGGCCTTGCAGCCGGAGACCAGCATCGGCTCCATCGTGCCGCCGCGAGCGGAGAATCCGGCTAGTTCGCATTGGCCATCGCGGTACGTGATCCACGCACGCTGCGCCGACAGGAGCGCTGCGACGGCGCCTTTCATATTTTCCTCCGGCTGATCCTCGTCCAGCGCCTTGGCAGCCGCGCGCGCTTCCTTCCAGAGCGCGTTCAGTTCGGCATCGGCCGCCTCAAACTCCTGCTCGGCGCAGAAGTTCATCTCCATCTGCGTTTGCGCGTTGTTGCAGTCCACTTGGTCCTGCGCGAACGCGGCGCGGGGAAGGATCGCGGCGGCGGCCAGAAGCGTGAGGGCTGGCAGTATCGCCTTCATAGGCGCCCCATGATCTTCTGCTGGAACCCGAACACAACGCGATCCCCGCGATAGGCGACGAGCGTGACCGTGCGCGACTGGCCCGGCTCGAAGCGTACGGCGGTACCGGCGGGAATATCGAGGCGCATGCCGCGCGCCTTCGCGCGGTCAAAGTCGAGCGCCTCGTTGGTCTCGTAGAAATGATAGTGCGAGCCGACCTGGATCGGCCTGTCGCCGGTGTTGGCGACCGTGACCTCGACCGTCGGCTGGCCGGCGTTCAGCTCGATCTCGCCGGCTGCCGGGATGACCTCGCCCGGAATCATCAGATCACACCAGCGATGAGGCCGACGCCGATCACCGCGCACGCCGCGCCTGCGAACCGGACCAGGTTGCGGAAGCGGAGGCCGAAGCCGAGTGCCGCGGCGATGCCGATAGCGTGCAGCGCCGCGGTCGCGATGGCGAAGCCCGCCATGTATTCGATGCCGCTCGCCGTCTCGGGCACCTCGGTGCCGTGCGCATGGCCGTGGAACAGGGCGAAGGCGCCGATGATGACCGCGCCGGTCCATACCGGCAAGTCAACCGCCAGTGCGACCAGCAGGCCGAGTGCTACGACGGAGGCGAGGATGCCCGGCTCAACGAACGGGACGGGGATGTGCGCCATCCCGAGCGCGCCGCCGACGAGCATGACGCCGACGAAGGCCGCCGGCCATACCCACAACGCGCGGCCGCCCTTCAGCGCCGCCCAGAGGCCGACGGCGATCATCACCGTCATGTGGTCGAGACCCGAGAAGGGGTGCCCGAAGCCGGCGGCGAAACCCGACGTCGTTCCTGCTCCGACGTGAGCGAAGGCTGGTGTTGCGGCGAGAGTGAACAATGTGGCAGTTGCGATGCGCTTCATCTTCGTTTCCTCAGCGGATCGGATTGTGGACGGTCACCAGCTTGGTGCCGTCGGGAAAGGTCGCTTCGACCTGAATGTCGTGGATCATCTCGGGAATACCGTCCATCACCTGAGCGCGGCTGACAACGTGAGCGCCAGCCTCCATCAGGTCGGCGACGCTGCGGCCGTCGCGCGCGCCTTCCACGACGAAATCCGAGATGAGAGCCACCGCCTCGGGATGGTTGAGCTTCACGCCGCGTTCCAGACGCCGACGCGCCACCATCGCGGCGGTGGCGATCAGCAGCTTGTCCTTCTCGCGCGGTGTCAGATTCATCCCGTCCCCCTAGCAGCGCCACGTGCCCGGCATCGTCGCCTGCCGCAGCGCCTCGATCAAGCGCGTGAGATCGGCGCGCAGCACGTGGCCGCTGCGCGCGGTCAGGCGCGCGACCAGCATTCCGTTCCAGGCGGAGGCGCCCGCCTCGCTCGCGGCATCCGTCAGTGCAGCGCGCGCCACGTCGACGGAGGCTTCCGCGTCCGGTGCGACCAGCACAAGCGTGGCAAGGGCGATGGCCCCGCCGCCGGTGGCGCCGCCCGCCAGTATCGCGACGCTATCGCCGGTGAGACGCAGCCCATCGGCGAACACGAGCTTGCCGCCGCGGCGAATACGCCAGTTATCGGCAAGGGTGGCGTCGCGGATGGTTTCGCCCATCGCGGTGCGGCCGAGCACGATGGATTCCACGGCGAGCAGGCGGCCGGTCGGATGCACATCGGCGGTGAGTGTACGGCGCAGGGCGGAGCGATCGAACAGGATCGTCTCCTGCGGCAGCCAGTCGAGCGAAGCGCCCTCTGCGACGTCCAGCGTGGAGTCTATGTGGGCGGTGCCCTCATTGCGGCGATAGATGCGCTCGGCTGCCTGGGTGGTCGCGACAGCCCGCGCGCGGGACCCGATCGAGACGGCATAGGTCAGATGATCGCCGCCGGTGACGCCACCGGCGGTGTTCAGCAGCACCACCTCCGGCGGCTGGCCGACGCGAGGCTTGGGGAAGCGCGCCTTGGCCGAGCCGGACTGGAAATTTTCCGCGAGGCGGGTTGTATCTCCGTCGGCGACGAAGCCGATGCGCGCAACGCCGCGCGCCCGCTCCAGCATTTGGCGCGGGGCTGACGGGGCTGGCGCGAAGACTTCGGCAAGGCTCATCGGCGGGATCGTCGCTTTCGACGCGCGGCGATGCAAGGTTGACGCCAGACAAGGCTGCGGGGAACCGCAAACCGAAGGTTTTCCGCCGCCTGCCGAATTATGTCGCACATGCTGCGGAAAGTAGCGGCTGACCGGATTCCCTGCTTTCAATGGCCGGCAAAAATCGGTTAGGAAAACCGACGAGGGCGAGGTGAAACCGGGCGGCTGCGGCCGCCCCCACAAGGGGTTGGCGTATTGCGCCCGTTGCTGCTTCTTCTGATCGCCGCCATTGCCGCATTCGCTGCGGCGCCCGCGTTCGCAGATGACGCGGGTCCGGCGACGATCCTGATCGACGTCGATACAGGCAAGGTGCTGTCGAGCAACCGCTCCGACGTCCCGTGGTACCCGGCCTCCGTCACCAAGATGATGACCGCTTACGTCGCCTTCCAGGCGTTGAAGGCGGGCCAGCTCAAGCCGACTTCGCCGGTGAAGGTTTCGGCGCACGCGCTGGCGCAGGCTCCATCCAAGATGGGCTTCAAGGTCGGCACGGTGATGAACGTCGACAACGCGCTGAAGATGATGCTGGTCAAATCGGCCAACGACATCGCCGTCGCTGTCGCCGAGACCGTCGGCGGCAGCGAACCGAAGTTTGCGGCGCGCATGAACGCGGCGGCCGCCGCACTCGGCATGGCCTCGACGCACTACGACAATGCCAACGGTCTGCCGGATGGCGGGCAGATCACGACGGCGCGCGACCTCGCCGTGCTGGCGCGGGCGCTGCTCACCGAGTTCCCGCAGTATCGCGACTATTTCGGCATCCCCGCGATTAAGGCGGGGAAACGCATCCTGCGCTCGCAGAATGTGCTCCTGGAGCGCTATCGCGGCACGATCGGGATGAAGACCGGCTTCATCTGCGCGTCGGGCTACAACATCGTCGCTGCGGCCAAGCGTGGCGGGCGGACGCTGGTCGCCGTCGTGCTCGGCGCGGCTTCGTCCGACGAGCGTAATGAGACGGCGGCGCGGCTGCTCGACGAAGGCTTCGCCAACTGGTTCGTGGGCACCAAGCCCGACCTTGCTTCGTTCCAGGCCAACCGCTCGCTGGGCGATCCGGTCAACCTGCACGATCTCATCTGCGGCAAGCACCCCCAGCAGGATGCCAGCGAGGAGGAGGCGAGCGACAGCACGGCGGCCGGCGACGCTCCCACGGTCAAGTCCGCGCTCGGTCCACGCTTCGTGCTGATGGATCCGGTGCTCGTCTTCACTGGGCGCGCCGATCCCGATCCGAACGCGAAGCCCAAGCCCATGGTTGCCGCGAACGTGCCGCTGCCCCATCTAAGGCCGCGAGCCGGCGATGCGGCTGCGTACGCACCGGCGGACGCGGCGGCGAAATCACCGACGGCGATCCAGGCCAAGCCCTAGAGGCAATCCGCCATGGCGCGGGCGCGGAAGAACCCCATCCCGATTACGGTCGTTGCCGGCCCGCGTGGTGCCGGCAAGACGACGCTGATCAACCGGCTGCTGGCGACACGAGCTTTCGCCAACACCGCCGTGATCCTCAACGACTTCGGCGAGGTCGCGCTTGCCGGCTCGATCGTCGAGACGGCCGAGGACGGTTACATCGCGCTCGGCTCCGGGTGCGTTTGTTGTTCCGTGCGCGGCGCGTTGACAGACAGCCTGGAGAAGCTTCTTCGCGATCTCGACAATGGGCGCGTTGCCGCCATCGGGCGCGTCGTCATCGAGGTGGACGAGATGGCGGACCCCGCCGGGATCTTCGGCGCCGTGCTGCGCCATCCGTACCTGTCGCTGCGGTACGCCCCGGACGGCATCGTCGCGGTGATCGACGGCGCGTCCTCGTTTGCGGCGCGTCCTAACACGGTACGCCAGGTGGCGATGGCCGACGTCGTAGCTGTGCGCGGCGATAGCACCGAAGCGGCGCACATCAATCGGCGCATCGCCGACGCGTGCGAAGTGACGGCCGACGATGTCACCGGCTTTGGTCCGTTCGACGCGGAGATCGGCGACATCGACGCGTGGCTCGCGGTGCCCTCCGGCGCGCTGGCGTTCAGCGTGACGCGCGAGCGGCAGATACCATTGCCGGCGCTTGAGCGGTTCCTCGATCATCTTGGCGCGCTGCAGGGACCGAATCTGATCCGCGTGCGAGGCGCCGTCGCGACATCGCCTGAGGACACGGTCATCGTCGAAGGCGTCGGGGTTTACTTCTACCCGCCCCTGATCGTGGAGCGAGCGACCGGCGTGACGCGCTTCGCCGTCGTGGCGCAGAGTTTCGACCGCGCGACGTTCGAAGGCTATCTCGACGCGTTTCTCAACGAGCCCCGCGTCGATACGCCGGACCGGGCGGCGCTCACTGCCAATCCGCTCGCCATCGCCGGTTTCTCGGCCCGCAGCGGCCGATAGGACGGCCTGTCGGGCCGCCGGTTAAGCCTTTGTTAAGGTTTATGAAAGGCGTAATTCTCCAATAATTGTCAAAGCTTTGGCCGCGACCTATTGGACTCCGTGAGACCACTGCCACGGGTCGATGCGGAGTAGTGCGGTGCGGGTTTCGCTGGTTGCCGTCGTAGACTGGATTTTTCCGAGCTTCTTGCGCGGTCGCGTGCTGCCGCTGGCGCGGGCCGTCGATTCCATCGTCTACGACAAGGACGAACGCGCGGTGTCGCGGCGCATTGCGCTGATGACGTTCGGCGTGCGCATCCTTTCCGGCGTCATCGCCTACGTCAGTCAGGTGCTGCTGGCGCGGTGGATGGGCGACTTCGAGTACGGCGTGTTCGTCGTGGTGTGGGTCGGCGCGGTCATCGTCGGCGGCCTCGCCTGCCTCGGCATCCAGACCGCTATCTTGCGCTTCGTGCCGGAGTATGCCGAACGCGGCGACGTGCAGCTCATGCGCGGCTTCGTCGTGGGCAGCCGCATCCAGGGATATGTGGCGTCGACGTTTTTCGCGATTGTCGGCGCCGCCGGCCTCTACTTCTTCGGCGAGCATCTCCAGAGCTACTACCTGATCCCGCTCTATCTCGGCGCGATCACGCTGCCGATGCTGGCGGCGTCCGAGATCCAGGACAACCTGTCGCGCGCGTTCAACTGGGCCGACCTCAGCCTGTGGCCGACGTTCGTCGTCCGGCCGGTACTGATCCTGATCATCATGTGGGGCTCGGTGCATTTCGGTTACCGGCCGAGCGCGGTCACCGGAATGGCGGCAGTGATTGCGGCGACTTATCTGACGTCGATCGGTCAGCTCATCTCGCTCAACCGGCGCATGAAGAAGCACGTGCCGGCTGGTCCGCGCAGCTACGCGCCCGCGCAGTGGATGGCGATCGCGCTGCCGATCTTCATCGTCGAGGGCTTCTTCAACCTTCTCACCAACGTCGACATCATCATGGTCGGCCATTTCATGGAGCCGTCACAGGTCGCCGTCTACTACGCGGCTGCCAAGACGCTGGTGCTGGTTCATTTCGTCTACTACGCGGTGAAATCCGGCAGCGCGCAGCGCTTCTCGCAGTACTATGCCAGCGGCGACCGGACGAAGCTGACGGCGTTCCTGCGTGACACGCTGCACTGGACCTTCTGGCCCTCGCTTGCCATGGCCGTATTCCTGCTCGTGCTTGGCAAGCCGCTGCTGTCGCTGTTTGGGCCGACCTTCGCGAGCGGTTATCCGCTGCTCTTCATCCTTTCGGTGGGCATTCTGGTGCGCGCCTCGATCGGCCCTGCCGAGACGCTGCTGATGATGGCGGGACAGCAGGGCATCGCGGCTGTCGTGTATACGGCGACCTTCGCGTTCTGCGTTCTGCTCAACGTGCTCCTCATTCCGAGGTTCGGCCTCGTCGGTGCCGCGAGTGCGATGTCGCTGGCGCTGATCGCGGAGACGATTGCGCTCTACACCATCACCGCGAAGCGTCTGGGGATTCGCTGCTCGATCTTCACGGTGTTCCTGCCGCCGCGGCATCGGCCGGTCGAGGCGGTGTGAGATGAGCGTCGGCGGCATAGTCGACACCGCCATTCGCCACGCGCGGCGCGTGCCACCGCCGCGTCCGGCGCTGGTGTTTGACGTCGTGACGCAGGAAAGCGCCATGCCGCTGTTGCCGGAGTGGTCGGCGCTCGCCGTCCACGCCGCCGGCGACAATCTCTTCTTCCGGCCCGATTTCGCGATGCCTGCGATGCGGCACCTCAACCACGATGTCGCGATCGCCACCGTGCGCCAGCCCGATCGCCGTCTGGCGGCGCTTGCCCCGTATACGCGCACCCGCCTCGGTCGCGTCGCGCCAGCCGTTCGGCTGTGGGCGCACGAATATGCCCCGCTCGGCCTGCCGCTGGTTGACGAAAAGGCGGTCGACACCGGGACCGCTGCATTGCTCGAAGGGCTGGCCCCCTCGGACAGCGGCATCAGCCTGATCGCGGCCGATCTCCCCATGGAAAGCTCGGTCGCGAAGGCGCTGGTTGCCGCCGCGCTGCGCCAGTCGCGGCCGGTCGATGTGCTCGACGGGCACGTGCGCGCGATGCTGTTGCGTCCCGATCCCGGCGCGTTGAACCCACGCGCGGCGCTGTCGGCGAAGCGGCGGAAGGAAGTCAGCCGCCAGCTGCGCCGGTTGCAGGATGTCGGCGAAGTTACCTTCACCGCGGCGATCGATGCTGCGGAGGTGCGCGCGCGGTTCGAGACGTTCATGCAGCTCGAGGCCGCCGGCTGGAAGGGCAAGCGCGGCACCGCGCTCATCTCCAACACGGAGACGGCGGAGTTTGCGCGCGAGGTTGTCGCCAATCGCGCTGAGGCCGGCGCCGCACGCATAGACTCAATCGACCTCGGCGGTCACCCGATCGCAATGGTCGTCACGTTTGCGGCGGGCTCCACGGCCTACACGTGGAAGATCGCGTACGACGAGGAGCGGGCCCGTTTTTCGCCCGGCGTCCAGTTGATGCTCGAGTTGCCGAAGGGGCTGTTCTCCGATCCAACGCTGATGCGCATCGATTCATGCGCGTCGGCGGATCATCCGATGATCGACGCGCTGTGGAGCGGACGGCTGGCAGTCGGCACTCTGGTCATCGGCCCGCCGGGTGGCTCCGCTCTCCATCGCATCGGCCTCGCAGCAGCGCGCGCGGAAATTTCGGCGCGGGCGACGCTGAGGCGGCTGCGCGGCTAGTTGATCGTCACCGTCGCGCCGTTGGCGCTGGTGAAGCCTGACGGAGCGGCCATGCCGCCGGCGGGGCGCTTCTTCCCCAGCACCAGCGTCCAGAAATATTTGTACTTGCTGTCGGGTGCGAGCGAGACGGCGATGCCGATCTCGTCGATATGCTCCTCGAGCAGGTTCTCGTTGTGGCTCGGCGAATTCTTCCAGTCCTGGAGGACCTCGGCGAGGCTCGATTGCCCCGCGGCCACATTCTCCGCGGCCATGCCGGCATCGTAGCCGCCCGCTTTCAGCCGGTCCTGGAAGCTGCCTTCGCCCGGGAGCACGTGGGTCATCGTGTTCGCCGCGGCCATGCGGTCCGAATGGAGCCGGGCGATGGCCATCAGCGTCGCGTCGACCGTCACGGCCGATTTTCCCTTGCTCTGCCGGTACTGGGAAATGAGCGCGGCGGCTTCAGCTGCATCCACCATTCCGGGTTTGGTGGCGAGCGCGGTCTGGAAGCTTGGGCCGGCGGAGCCGGTGGTGCAGGCGGCGAGGGGCAGGGCGGCCAGAACGAGGGCCAGGGCAAGAGAAGGCGCGCGCATAAACGATCCGGATTGACGAAGCGGGGAGGGTGGTTTCCCGGTCCAATGCGTCGGAATTGCGGGTGATGCAAGGGCAATCGCCGCTTGGCACCGACAGCGTGCATCGGCTAGGTCATCGCCACATGATGAACGTCATCGCCGCCAAGATCGTGTGGGTGCTGGGCGTGGCCGCCTGGTACATCATCCGTTACCCCTACCAGCACCGTGCCGCGAAAGTCGGCGTGGCGCGCTCGGCCGGCGGCGCCGGCGACCGGGTGGCGCTCACCATATCCGCCATTGGCCAATTCCTGATCCCGGCGGTCTACGTCGTCACCGGCCAGCCGGCCTTTGCCGACTACCCGCAGCAGCCGCTGCTGGCCTGGCTGGGCGTTGCGGTGCTGGTGGTTTCGCTGGTCCTGTTCCGCGTCACGCACCGGCAGCTCGGCCGCAACTGGTCGGTGACGCTGGAGACCCGCGCCACCCACGCGCTGGTGACGGACGGGCTCTACGGCTACGTGCGCCATCCCATGTATTCGTCGTTCCTTCTGTTCGCTATCGCACAGGCTTTGTTGCTGCCGAACTGGGTCGGCGGGCTGTCCGGGCTGGTTGGGACGGCGGTGCTTTTCTTCTACCGGGTGGACAAGGAAGAGGCGCTGATGGCGGAGACGTTTGGTTCCGCCTACCGGGATTATTGCAGCCGTACTGCGCGCATCATCCCTTGGGTCTATTAGGCGCCAAACTGTTGTAACGCTGCGACAATTTCGACCAAACCGGGCGGGCGTTGCCGAAATGCCTTGTCGCCGGTATGGCCCCGGCTATCGTGAGGTCGGCGGCAATGCAGGGGATGAGAGCCATGATGCTGAAACGTGCCGGCTTGGCGGCGCTGTTCCTATCGTTTGCCCTGTTCCAGCCGCTCACGGCCGATGCCGCGGCCAAGGTGCCTAAGGGCTCCATCTATTTGATGCGGGGACTGGCGAACATCTTTTCGCTCGGCCTCGACGACCTGAACGAAAAGCTCCACGCGCGCGGCGTCAATTCGTTCGTCCTCAACTATTCGAGCTGGCCCCAGATCGCGGCCGATATCGTTGCCCGCTACAAGTCCGACAAGAACGCGCTGCCGGTGGTGGTCATGGGACATTCGTTCGGCGCGGACGCCACGCTGCTGCTGTCGGCCGAGCTTGCCAAGCACAACATCCCGGTCGCGCTGGTCGTCGAATTCGACGTGGTCAGCAACGTCCCGGTTCCCAACAATATCAAGCACCTGATCAACTTCTATGAATCGGCAGGCAACGGGCGCAAGCTCGAGGCGCCTCCCGGGTTCAATGGCCGGCTGGACAACATTGACCTGTCCAAGACCGACTCCGCGATCGGGCACCTGAATATCGAGAAAAACGCCTCGCTCCATGCCAAGGCGATCGCCGCGACCCTGGCGGTCCTCGGGCGCTGATTTTCCCCAGCCAAGACCTTGGACGGATTGGCGACAAGCTGTCGTTTTCGGCTAGAATAGTGGTGATGTTGCAGAGTCTCCTGTCGTTGCGCGCGTTCGGGGCCGTGGCTGGGCTGGCCGGCATGCTGGCGTTGGCCGGCTGCGCCGACCTGCCGGAGATCACAGGCAGCGAGCGGCTGGTCGACACCGATCCGACAGGGCCGCTTGCCGGCGCCGGCGAGGTGTACCTGCTGCGCGGCGGGTTCAACATCTTCTCGACCGGCATGGACGAGCTGGCGGCCAAGATGCAGGCGCGCGGCATCGACGCGCATTCGTACGGCCACGCGCAGTGGCAGGAACTTGCCGCGGATGCGCAGCGCAAGTACGCGGCCAATCACGCGCCGATCATCCTCATCGGCCACTCGTGGGGCGCACTTGGCGAAGTGCTGATGGCGCGGGAACTGGCGAAGAGCGGGACGCCGGTGGCGCTGATAGTCTTCTACGACACGACGGATTCGGTCGTCATCCCCGCGAACGTGAAACACGTCATCAACCTGCGCTCGGACGCGGCGATCGGCGCCAAGGTGACCGTTACCGGCGGGTACAACTTCACCGGCGTCATCGACACGATCGACCGGCCGGACTTCGGCCATCTCAACATGGACAACGCCCCTGAGCTGCACGAGCAGACGATCCAGTGGGTGCTCCAGGTGATCGGCATACCCAAGAAGCCCAAGCGCTAACGCGTCGCGGCGAGACTCGCCCGAATCTTGGTGCGGCGGCCTGAAAAGCGCGCCACACTGCGACTACGATGCGTAACGATCGGGGCGGCCCAGAGCTGTGATCCTTGTTCTCGGAGGGCACGGCCAGCTTGGTACAGAGCTGGTATTGCGGGCGGCAGAGGCCAAGGTTCCGCTCACCGCCGTCAGCCATACGGAAGTCGACGTCGCCGATCCGAAGACGATTGCGCGCGCCGTTGCCAAATATCGCCCGACGCTGATCGTCAACGCCGCCGCATACAACAACGTTGATCGCGCCGAGACGCAAAGCGCGCAGGCGCAACGCACGAACGCGCTCGGCGCGTCCGTCGCCGCAGCGTCCGCGAAACGCGCCGGCGTACCCATCATCCACGTCTCGACCGACTATGTCTTCGACGGCCAGAAGACGACAGCCTACGTCGAAGATGATCCGGCCGGTCCGCTCAGCGTCTACGGCCGGACGAAGCAGAAGGGCGAGGAGGGTGTGCGCAACGGCCACCCGCACCATCTCATCCTGCGCACGAGCTGGCTGTTCGGCATCCACGGCAGCAACTTCGTGAAGACGGTCGTGCGGCTTGCCGGCGAACGCGACGTGCTCGGCTTCGTCGCCGCACAGCGCGGCACACCGACGTCGACATGGGATCTCGCCAAGGCGATCCTCACGGCTGCCGAGGCGATCGCATCCGGCAAGGAAGCATGGGGCACGTATCACGTCGCAGGATCGGGCGCGACCTCGCGGCATGGGATGGCGACGGCGATCGTCGCTGCGCAATCGCGCTTCACCGGACGCAATCCGCCGATCGAAGTGATCGCGGTGCCGGAGAATGCAGCGCCGCGGCCCGCCAATTCAGCGCTCGACTCATCGAAGTTCGCCGCGACGTTCGGCTTCGCCGCTGGCGACTGGCGCGACGCGGTCGAGCGAACCGTCAATCTGTTGTTCGCCAAGCAGGGCAAGATATGAAGCCGGCGCGAGCCACTATCAATGGTTGTCTTATTTATTACAACAACTAAAGCGTGCTATCTTCGGCGGTATGCCGAAATGCGTCGTTGCCGCCGTCGCGGACGAGCGAATGCTTCCCGCTGCGGCGTATCTCGCGTGGAGGTTGCGGCAGCTCAACACGCGTAATGACGTCGAAGTCGTCATCTATTCCGACGCCCTGGCAGCGCTGCGCGCCGCCCATGCATTCGGTGTCCCCGCCACCCTGAAGTACATCGACTTCAAGGGCATGTTCCCGCGCATCGGGCACGTATCGGGAGCGGCCTTTTTCCGGCTCTTCCTTCCCGATGTCAGCGCAAACGATGTGGAGCGGTTGGTGTACGTGGATGTCGATGTGGCGGTCGAGGACGACCGGATATTCCGGTTGTTCGATCTCGACCTCGGCACTCACACGATCGCCGCCGTCCGCGATCTGACGATGACGTTCGAACCGCGGGCCGCCAACAAGCGCGAGCTGGCGCTGGCCGGAGAGTCCGGCAAATATTTCTATTCCGGAATGCTTGTCATCGACCCCGATCGCTACCGGGCGGCAAACTTGGCCAATCGCATCTTCGAGTATGCGATGCAGAACGGTCTGCACGATCAGGCGGCGATGAACGCAATCCTGCGCGGTGATTGGCTGGAGCTTTCGCCGGCCATGAACATGACGACGCCGATTTGGAATTCGTTCGTACGCCGCGCCTTCCCGCCGTCGATTGTTCACTTCATGGGGCCAATCAAACCATGGCACGGCGGATACGCCGAGGATCACCCGGTCCGCGCTGATATGACTCGCTACTTCGAGGTTTCGCCGTGGCCCAATTTTGTCGAGCACCGCAAGTTTGCCGATGCGTGGCGCGTTGCTCACGGTGCCGCGTCTGGCGCGCCAACGCCGCCGCGCAAGTTTGTGCTTTCCGAGTTCGCGGATGTCGCCGGAATGGCGCGGCTGCTTCGCCGACTCTCCTTCGCGGATGTCGACGCCGGCGTTTCAGAATTTCGGCCGGAGGAACTCCCGCGCGTGTAGCCGGCCAGGATTGCGTCGGGATCCGTCTCGATGGCGGGCAGCGGGATTTATCGAGCGGGTTTTGACTGACCCACCAGACACAGGTAGCTGAGAGCATAGTTTTGGTGTCCCCGGGGTGACTCGAACACCCGACCTACGGTTTAGGAAACCGCCGCTCTATCCTGCTGAGCTACGGGGACAGCGGCGCTACGATAGCCATAGGCAGGGGAATGTGAAGGCCGCCCTAATTCTCATCGCATGTCTCGCCGCTCCGCCGGCGATGGCCGAGTGTCCCACTTCGGCCGGCGAGAAGACCGTCGTCGCCGAGGTCATGGACGGGGCGACGGTGCGGCTCAGCGACGGCGGCGAGATGCGCCTGGCCGGCATCGAGGCGCCGCCGCGGCCGCTCGATCTGGCGGCCTCGGCGCCTTGGTCGCCTGGAGAGCGCGCCCGCGCCGGACTGGCACGGCTGGTCCAGAATCAGACGGTGGCGCTGGTCGAGGCTGGTGACGGGCCGGACCGCTATGGCCGGGCGCATGCCTATGCCTTCCTGGAGGATGGGCAATCGGTGGCTGAAGCGCTGCTGGGCGAAGGGCTGGTTCGCGCGCGCTGGTGGCCGGAGGAAAATGGCTGTTTTGGCCGTTTTCTGGCGGCCGAGGCTTCAGCCCGGCTCGCCGGGCGCGGCCTGTGGGCCTTGCCCGAATTCGCCGTGCAACCCGCGGATGATCCTTCGCTTGCCCGGCGAAACGGCTTATATGACCTCGTCGAAGGTCGAGTGGTTTCCGTCGGTCACGGGCAGCGCATGATCTTCCTCGATTTCGGGGCCGATATCCGGCGCGATTTCACCGTGATGGTGGCGCCGGCGGTTGCCGATGCGCTCGCTGCAGCGGGGCGCCCCGTGGACGGCTTCAGCGGACAACGGGTGCGTGTGCGCGGCGTCATCGAGGAGAGCAACGGTCCGGCGATTCGGCTGAACGATCCGGCAGAGATCGAGTTGCTGAAGGATGAGGATGCTGGCGCTCAGCGCTGATCAGTTCCGGTTTGGTCGCACGCTCGCGGCGTTGCTCGCTGCCGGCCTGCTTCTGGCTGGCTGCACGTCGGCCGGCAAGAACAGTCCCACGGCAGCGATCTTCGGCGCCGACTCCGGCGCTGCGATCAACGGCGTCGATACGCAGGAACATTCGCGCATCGTCGCCGCATACGGCGGCATCTACCACGACGCCAAGGTCGAGCAGACGCTGGTGCCGATCGTCTCGCGCATCGTTGCCTCATCCGACCGGCCCGATCAGGCCTATCGCATCACGATCCTCAACTCGCCGGCGATCAACGCTTTCGCGCTGCCCGGCGGCTATCTCTACGTCACGCGCGGTCTGCTGGCTTTGGCCAACGACTCGTCCGAGGTCGCCGCCGTGCTGGCGCACGAGATGGGCCACATCACCGCGAACCATGCGGCGGCGCGTCAGAACAAGGCGCGCGAGGCGCTCATCGTCTCCAAGGCGGTGTCCGAGGTGCTGCAGGACGACAACAGTGGCCAGCTCGCGCTCGCCTCCAGCCAACGGACGCTTGCCTCGTTCTCGCGGCAGCAGGAACTGGAGGCCGACGCGATCGGTGTGCGCACGATCGGCAAGGCGGGATACGATCCGTTCGCCGCGTCGCGCTTCCTCACCGCGATGGCGCACTACTCCGACTTCCGCGCCTCGCAGACGCTGCGCGACAAAGCGCCCGACTTCCTCGCCTCGCATCCGTCGACGCCCGAGCGCGTCGACTTCGCTGAGAAGGCGGCGCGCCAATTCGGTGCGCCCGGCATCGGCGAGACGGATCGCGACCGCTACCTCAGTGGCATCGACGGCATGGTGTTCGGCGACGACCCGGGGCAGGGCTTCGTGCGCGACCGCACGTTCATCCATCCCGGCCTCGCCATCGGCTTCACGGTGCCGGACGGCTTCGTCATCGACAACACCAGCGACGCGGTGCTGGCAACCGGCGTCGACGGCACCGCACTGCGCTTCGATGCGGTGGGCCTGGCGACGGGTACGGACCTCGTCGAGTACCTGAAGTCGGGCTGGATCAATGGCCTCGACGAGAACAGCATCCAGAGCTTCTCGGTGAACGGGCTCCAGGCGGCGTCAGCCGAGGCGCAGGCCAAGGGCTGGTTCTTCCAGATCGCGGTGATCAAGGCGCAGGGCGCAGCGACGTATCGTTTCATCTTCGCCAACGAGACGGCGAACGACACCTTCCGCAAGGAGGCGCAGCAGACGACGGCGAGCTTCCGCTCCTTCACGCCGCAGGAGCTGGCGCAGCTCAAGGCGCTGCACATTCACATCGTCACTGCCGTGGCTGGCGACACCGAGGCGATCGTTGCGCGCCGCATGCATGGCGTCGACCGGCCGCGCGAACTGTTCCGCGCGCTGAACGACCTCGACCCCGGCGATGCGATCCAGCCGGGAACGAAACTCAAGATCGTCGACGATCGCTAGATAAACGCGCCCGCGTCCGGGTGGTCCTTGAGCAGGGCCTCGCGGAGCTTCTCCAGCGCGCGATTTTCGATCTGTCGCACGCGCTCCTTCGAGATGCCGAGGCTTTCGCCGAGCGCCTCGAGCGTCGCGCCTTCGTCCTGGAGGCGGCGTTCCTTGACGATGAGCAGCTCCCTCTCGTTGAGCACATTCAGCGCGGAGCGAAGCCACGTCGTGCGTCGCTCCGTGTCGATCTGCTCACCGACGGTTTCGTCGGGCAGGGCCACGTCATCAACGAGGAAATCCTGTCGGTTGGCGCTGTCGCCTTCCGACTCATGCAACGGCGCGTTCAGCGACGTGTCGGGCGCGCCGAGGCGGGAGTCCATGGTCTCGACGTCGGCCACCGAGACGCCGAGCGCGCTCGCGATTTCGCCGAAGATGACCTGCCGCGGACGGCCGTCGCTGGTCTGCGCGAGCCGTGCGCGGAGACGGCGCAAGTTGAAGAACAGGGCCTTCTGTGCCGACGATGTGCCGCTGCGCACGATCGACCAGTTGCGCAGGATGTAGTCCTGGATCGAAGCGCGGATCCACCACGTGGCGTAGGTAGAGAAGCGCACCTCGCGATCCGGCTCGAAGCGGGCCGCGGCTTCCAGCAGGCCGACGTGGCCTTCCTGGATCAGGTCGCCCATGTTGAGGCCGAAATTGCGGAAGCGGGCGGCGACGGCGATCACGAGACGCATATGCGCCGAGGTCAGCCGGTCGAGCGCTGCCTGATCTTTGGCGTCGTGCCAGCGGACAGCGAGATCGTGCTCCTCCTCCCGCTCGAGGTAGGGGGCGCGCATCGCAGCGCGCACGAAGTCGCGATTTGAGGAAGCTGCAGTTGTCATCGGCCTATGCCTCCCTGCGGTTTCAAGGACCGCCGAGGAATCGTCCAACGGGACAACACTAGACCCGCAGTTGCGGTGCCGGCTCACACAATCAGTTGATACCGGTTGTGATGGTCTCGTTTTGGAATCTGTTCACCTTAGAAACGCGAAAGGCGCCCGGTGTTCCCACCGGACGCCTTTGAATTCGTGTCGGTCCGTTAGGAGACTAAGCGGCCTTGGCGTCCGCTTTGGCTTCCTTTTCCGGCGCCGGAGCGCCGCGGCGCGGGCTCTTGGCCAGGTTCTGCTCGATCTGGCGGACAGCCTCGGTCTCGGAAATCTTGTTGACCGAAGAAATCTCGCGCGACATGCGGTCGAGCGCCGCCTCGTAGAGCTGGCGTTCGGAGTAGGACTGCTCCGGCTGCGTGTCCGAGCGATAGAGGTCGCGCACGACCTCGGCGATCGCGATCAGGTCGCCAGAGTTGATCTTCGCCTCGTATTCCTGCGCACGGCGGCTCCACATGGTGCGCTTGATGCGGGCACGGCCGCGCACGGTTTCCAGCGCGCGCTTCACCGTGGCTCCGTCGGCCAGCTTGCGCATGCCGACGCTGGTCGCCTTAACTGTGGGCACGCGCAGCGTCATCTTGTCCTTGATGAACGAGATCACGAACAGGTCGAGCTTGATGCCAGCCACTTCCTGCGTCTCGATGCCCACGATCTTGCCGACGCCATGCGCCGGATAGACGATGAACTCACCGGTCTTGAAGCCGGCGCGGGTGGCGGTCTTCTTGGATACAGCAGCCATGAGCCTTCTCGAACTCCGTTTGGTACGCGCCGCGGCAAAAGGGCCGCGTGCCGTCGGCGGTTCTTCCGCCTTGCCTCCCTCGCGGAGTGAAACGATTGTCTCGGCGCCTTGATCCGCAGGGCGGGCGCAACCTCAGGTGAACCGGGCGCGACACCAGCAACCGCCCCGACAAGCCGTCTGGCTCAGCCGGGCGCTGGCAACGCCTTAATTTTGTTCACGCTCAGGAAATTCGCGCGGGGACGCGAGCGAGATGCTCGTTTTGTTCCGACAAGTGTGATCAAGATAGCACAAAATGCGGAAATTTCAACGGGTTACGAGCCCGACGGTAAATAACCTGCGGAAATCCAGCCCTGCGTGATTAACGCTTGACCGAGCGTTTTTGCCGGTTTTCGGCCTTACCTGCGGCTAATCGCCTTCGCCAGGGTTTGGCGAGAAGTATTTCTCGAACTTGCCCGTCTGGCCTTCGAACTCCTTGGCGTCGGCGGGCGCATCCTTCTTGGCAGTGATGTTCGGCCACTGCTTGGCGAAGTCGGCGTTAACCTTCAGCCATTTCTCCAGGCCCGTCTCGGTGTCGGGCTTGATCGCGTCGACCGGGCATTCCGGCTCGCAGACCCCGCAATCGATGCACTCGTCGGGGTGGATGACGAGCATGTTCTCGCCCTCGTAGAAACAATCGACGGGGCACACCTCGACGCAGTCGGTGTACTTGCACTTCACGCAGTTGTCGTTGACGACGTAGGTCACGGCGGGTCTCGAAAATGGCCGGGAGGCGCGCGTTTCGGTTAGCCCGTTCGGCCCCGGGGCGCAAGGTTCTGCGAGGCGCCCCGGGCCGGCACGGCGGCGTTGGCGTTTCGCCTAATCGACGCCCTCGGGAAAATCATCCCCCGCCCGCCGCTTGAGCGCCACGATCACCCTCCGGTCGCGCTTGGTGGGGCGGCCGGCGCCTTCGGCGCGCGGAGCGAGGGGGACCGGAACTTCGGGTGGCGTCAGGTCCTCGTAGAGCAGCCGTGCCTCGGGGGCGGGTCCGCGGCGTATGCCGCACGCCACGATGCGGAGCACCCGCACCGATGTGGTCAGCGTGATGGTGAGGGTGTCACCCGCCTTCACCAGGGCGCTCGGCGTGTCGTGCCGTTCGCGATTGATGCGGACGCGGCCGTCAGCGACGAGCTTCTGGGCGAGCGTGCGGCTCTTGGCGATGCGGGCGAACCACAGCCACTTGTCAACGCGCTGCCGAGCGCCCTCGCGGTCGACGGGGCTCAGCCGCCGCGCTCCTTCGCCTCCAGCTCAGCCTTCAATGCGGCGAGCGCCGCGAAGGGCGAGTTGGGATCGGCGGGACGAGAGCGCTTATCGCCGCGCGACGGCTCCGTCGAGAAGCGAACCGTCTCGGCACCGCGTGCCTGGCGCGGCGCGCGATCGTCACGGCGGTTGTCGTCGCGTTCGCGGTTGTCGCGCCGCCCTTCGCGGCGGGGACGGCGATCGCGCCGCTCGCCATCTTCGCGGCCATGGCGATGCTGCTGCCTCTGCTGCGCCGGCTGCTGTTGTCCGGCGGCCGCGCCGTTTGTCTCGGCTGTGGGCTGGGCTGCCGCCGGCGTGGCCGTGGCGGGCTTCTTTTCGCGTTGCGGACGGCGATGGTGGCGCGGCGGATGCTGGTCACGTTCCTTGCGGCCAGGACGCCATATCTCGATGTACTGAGGCTCAGAAGCTGTCGCGGCCGCAGATACGTCGAGCGGTGCCGCCGCGGTTTGCTCGACGGGCGGGGTTTCTTTCACCTCGGTGCTCCCGCCAGAGGGCAGAGGGTACGCGTCGGTGCTGGCTGGCGGACGCGCATCCGTGCCGGCGTCGATCGCCGGTGCTGCTTCGGGAGTAGGTGCCTCCGCGGAGGCCGATTCAGGTGGCTCGGCGGCAAGCACAGCTTCGACTGGCGGCGCCGTCGCGGCGGCCACGGCGGCGACGGGCGTGGGTGGCACGGGTTTGCGTTCGACGCGGTAACCCAGCGCGCGAAGCACCGAAGCGAAGTCTTCGCCGGAGCAGCCGAGCAGTGACGTCATGCCGACCGTGGCGGTGAAGCCAAAACCGTTGATCGCGCCCGGCGGCGGTTCCGGCTGCTCGGTCGTCGGCCGCCACGCGATGAGCGGACGGATGATATCGGCCAGCCGCTCAAGGATATCGATACGCACCGCGCGTGTGCCGGCGAGTTTGTAGCCGACGATGCGGTAAAGCGGCTTCGCGAAACTCTCGTCGACCGGGACGCTGGTGCGGCCGGATGAAGCGAGGCGGGTGAGTTCGGGCAGGCCGGCGGCGTCGAGGCCGCCGTTCTTCAGTGCCCATAGCATGGCGAGCAATCCGCTCGGCGCGGGCTTCAGCAGCGTCGGGACATAGATGTGATATGCGCCGAAGCGGACGCCCAGCGCGCGCAGGCCGGCGCGCATGTCCTGGTCCAGCGCCTTGACCTCGTCGGCGATGTCGTTGCGATCGACGACGCCGAAATTTTCCGAGAGGCGGAAGGCGATGCCGCGCGCCTGGGGCGCAAGCGTCTCGGCGTTGCGAAGCTCGACGAGCGGCTTCAGCAGCGTTTCGATATGGTTGGTGAGCCAGGCATCGATGCGGGCCTGCACGCGTTCGCGCTGCGGCGCCGGCAGCGCTTCGTCGGCCAGAAGGATGAGGCGCGGCTTCAGCGCGTTGTCGCTCTCGGTAAGCTTGGCGACGGTCGCGCCCTGCCAGCGCAGTGTTCCGTCAGCGGCGAGCACAAAGTCGCCGTTACCGGCGGTGGCAAGTTTGTCGGCGCGGCTCACGATCTCGCCGGCCAGTGCCTTCTGTGCGGCGGCGCGGAGCGCCTTCGCCTCGGGGCCGTCGTTGGCGTTGGGGTCGGGCGCGAAGCGGAAGCCGTCGAGGCTGCCGACGTGCTGCCCCTCTACCATCACGTCCCCGGTCGCCGTGATTTCCGCTTCGAGCATCGTATTCTCTTTCAGGCGCCGCATCAGCACGCTGGTCCGCCGGTCGACGAAACGGGCGGTCAGCCGCTCGTGAAGCGCGTCCGACAGACGATCCTCTATCGCGCGCGTGCGCTCCTGCCAATGGTGCGGATCACGCAACCAGTTCGGACGATTGGCTGCGAAGGTCCATGTGCGGATGTGTGCAATGCGGTTGGCAAGCGTATCGATATCGCCATCGGTGCGATCCGCGAAGGCGACCTGGCTGTCGAACCAGTCGTCTGCGATGACGCCGTCCTTCGCCATGTAGGTGAACAGGGTCGTAACGAGCTCGGCGTGATTTGCCGGAGCGATCTTGCGGTAGTCGGGAATCTGGCACACGTCCCACAGCAGCGAGACGCGGTCGCGGCCTTTGGCCATCTCGGCGACATCGGTATCGCGCGCGACGCGGTCCAGCGTATCGACGTCGACGGAGGGCGGCGCCTTGGTGAGGCCCTGGCGCTGGGGGGCAACATCGAGGCTGGCGCGAAGGTCGGCCAGCGACGTGAAGTCGAGATCGCGGTTCCGCCACTGCACGACCTTTACCGCATCGAAGCGATGCGACTCCAGCGCCTCGACCAGCGGATCCTCGAAGGGCTCGGCGCGGCCGGTCA
>DASZSW010000004.1:0-27382 GCA_035548515.1 Bauldia sp.
CGGCTCTGCGCGCGATGCCCCATCTCCGCGTCTTCCGCCCGGCCGACGCCATCGAGACGGCCGAATGCTGGCAACTCGCGCTCGAGCGCACGGCAGGCCCGACGATCATCGCCCTCACTCGCCAGAATCTGACGCCTGCCCGCACGACGCCGAACGCGGCCAACCTTTGCGCCGCCGGCGCCTACGAAGTTTCCCCCGCCGCCGGCAAGGCGAGCGCCACCATTTTCGCTACTGGCTCGGAGGTCGAGCTGGCGATCAAGGCGCAGGCCTTGCTCAAGGACCGCAACATCGCCGCACGTGTGGTGTCAGTGCCTTCGCTCGAGCTGTTCCTGGAGCAGCCGGAGGCCGCACGGAAGGCGATCATCGGCGACGCGCCGATCAAGCTTGCTGTCGAAGCGGCGGTGCGCTTCGGCTGGGATGCGATCATCGGCCCCGATGGGCTGTTCGTTGGCATGAAGGCGTTCGGCGCCAGCGCGCCGTATAAAGACGTCTACGCCTACTTCGGCATCACGGCCGAGGCGGTCGCCGATGCGATCGCCAAGCGCCACAACGGATAAAGACGAGAGACTGGAGAGAAGACATGGCCGTCAAGGTTTTCATCAACGGGTTTGGCCGCATCGGGCGCCTCGTGCTGCGCGGCATCTATGAATCGGGCCGCAAGGACATCGAGGTGGTCGGCGTCAACGATCTCGGCCCGGTCGAGACCAATGCGCACCTGCTCCGTCACGACTCGGTGCACGGCAAGTTCCCGCACGAGGTGAAGGTCTCCGGCGATTCGATCTCGGTCGGCGGCAAGCCGTTCAAGGTCACCGCGATCAAGGATCCGGCGCAGCTTCCGCACAAGGAACTGGGCGTCGACATCGCGCTCGAGTGCACCGGCATCTTCACGTCGAAGGACAAGGCCTCGGCCCATCTCACCGCCGGCGCCAAGCGCGTGCTGATCTCGGCCCCGGGCGACGGCGCCGACATGACCGTCGTCTATGGCGTAAACGACGATCAGCTGAAGAAGGAGATGACCGTCGTCTCCAACGCCTCGTGCACGACCAACTGCCTCGCGCCGGTGGTCCACGTCCTGCACAACGCCATCGGCATCCAGCACGGCTTCATGACCACGATCCACTCCTACACCGGCGACCAGCCGACGCTGGACACGATGCACAAGGATCTCTACCGCGCCCGCGCGGCGGCCTTGAACATCATCCCGACCTCGACGGGCGCCGCGAAGGCGATCGGGCTCGTAATCCCCGATCTCAAGGGCAAGCTCGACGGCTCCTCGATGCGCGTGCCGACGCCAAACGTCTCGCTCGTCGACTTCAAGTTCGTCGCCAAGCGCTCGACCACGGTCGATGAGGTCAACAAGGCCATCAAGGACGCCTCCGAGTCCAACCGCCTTAAGGGCATCCTGACGTGGACCGCCGAGCCGCTCGTCTCGTCCGACCTGAACCACGACGCGCACTCTTCGACGTTCGCCATCGACCAGACCAAGGTCATCGACGGCACGTACGTCCGCGTCGTCTCCTGGTACGACAACGAGTGGGGCTTCTCCAACCGCATGGCGGACACGGCCATCGCGATGGGGCGGCTGCTGTAGGAAAAGCTTTCAGTACCTTCAGCGAATACCCATGTAAGTCGCAGCAAGCAGCATGGAGAGCGCGATGGTTAAGGTTACTATTCTCAACGACGCAAAAATCGGAACCTTCTTTAAGGCCGACACCGGCGGCAAGATCATCGCTGATGGATTGATTATTGAAGGCGGGGATGTGGGGCGTCTCGCGGAGGCCACGAGAGGCGGCAGCATCTCGGTGCGAGGCGCCAAGGTGCACAGCAAGATTGGCGATTTGGCGAAGGCGACGACCTTTGGAACAATCGATCTATCCGACGCTGAGATCAGCCTAATCAGCTCCACTTTGGCAAGTTCGGATATTGACGAGATCGTCATAGCCTTACACAAAGCGTCAGGTGACATCCTCAGCGTTGAGGAGGCGATTGCCATACTCGATACTCTTAACGGCGCCACCACGACCGCCGAAATCGAGCCTCGGCTGCGGAAGTCGGAGGTAGCGTGGAAGGTTGTGGAGCGGGCTGGTGGTATCGCCGGCATTCTTCATCTCCTCCTCGCGGCAATACCTCACGGATGACATCATTCCGCACCCTCGATGACGTCGATGTCCGCGGCAAGCGCGTGCTCGTCCGCGTCGACTTGAACGTGCCAATGGCCGATGGAAAGGTGAGCGACGACACGCGCATCCGCGCCGTCGCGCCCACCATCAACGAAATCTCGCAGAAGGGCGGCAAGGTCATCCTGCTCGCCCACTTCGGCCGCCCGAAGGACGGGCCCGACCCACAGTTCTCGCTGCGTCAGGTCGTCCCCGCGGTATCGGCCGTCCTCGGCAAGCCCGTCGCCTTCGCCGACGATTGCGTCGGCCCGCCGGCGGAGAAAGCCATCGCCGCGATGAAGGACGGCGATGTGCTCCTTCTGGAGAACACCCGCTTCCACAAGGGCGAGGAGAAGAACGACACCCTCTTCACCGCCCAGCTCGCCAAGCTCGGCGACATCTACGTCAACGACGCCTTCAGCGCCGCCCACCGCGCGCACGCTTCGACTGAGGGCCTTGCCAATCACCTGCCCGCCTACGCCGGCCGCGCCATGCAGCGCGAGATCGAGGCGCTGGAGTCGGCGCTCGGCTCGCCGAAGCGCCCTGTGGTCGCCGTCGTCGGCGGCGCCAAGGTGTCGTCCAAGATCACCATCCTCGAGAATCTCGTCGCCAAGGTCGATGCGCTGGTCATCGGCGGCGGCATGGCCAACACGTTCCTGCTCGCGAAGGGCGTCGCCATCGGCAAGTCCCTCGCGGAGCCCGACCTGCTCGACACGGTCCACAAGATCAACGCTGCCGCCGTGAAGGCGAACGCGCAGATCGTGCTGCCGGTTGACGCAGTTGTCGCGCGCGAGTTCAAGGCGGGGGCCGTCGCGACCACCGTCGCCATCGACGCAGTGCCCGCCGACCAGATGATCCTCGACGTCGGCCCGAAATCCATTGCGCAGATCAACGCGTGGATAGACCGAGCGGTGACGCTGGTGTGGAACGGGCCGCTCGGCGCGTTCGAGATTCCGCCCTTCGACAAGGCGACGGTCGCCGCGGCCCAGCACGCTGCCGAACGCACAAAGGCGGGCAAGCTGCTCTCCGTCGCGGGCGGCGGCGAGACCGTCGCCGCGCTCCACCACGCCGGCGCCGCCGATGGCTTCAGCTTCATCTCGACGGCGGGCGGCGCCTTCCTCGAATGGCTCGAGGGCAAGGCACTGCCGGGTGTCGAAGTGCTGCGGCATCAGGGATGAGCGCCGTCGAAATCCGGCCGCTCGTGCCGGAAGATCGCGCCGCGTGGGAGCCGCTCTGGCAGGGCTACCTCGCCTTCTACGAAACGGTGCTATCGCCGGAGACGACCGACACGACGTGGACCCGCTTCCACGAGCCTGATGAGCCGATGTTCGCCCTCGGCGCCTTCGTCGATGGCAAGCTGGTGGGTATCGTCCACTACCTGTTCCACCGCACCGGCTGGGCGATCAGCGACAGTTGCTACCTGCAGGATCTGTTCGTCTCGCCGCAACTTCGCGGGCACGGCGTCGGCCGCGCCCTGATCGAAGCTGTGGCCGTAAAGGCGCGGGAAGCCGGCGCCGCCCGCCTCTATTGGCATACCCACGAAACGAACCGGACGGCACAAACCCTCTACGACAAGGTCGCCGCAAAGACCGGCTTCATCCAGTACCGCAAGGATTTGTGACAGACGGGCAATTGGGCGGTTCCGTTGCTAAGCAAGGCGCGCCATTTGCCCCTGTGAAATCCGCCCGCGCTTCGTCTATAACCCCCGCCGAGCATCCGTTTGAGGGAACGCACGACATGGCCGAACGCCTGGAAGATATCGCCGAACGTCTCGTCGCCCCGGGCAAGGGCATCCTCGCCGCCGACGAGTCAAACGCCACCTGCACCAAGCGCTTCGAGGCCCTCGGCATACCCTCCACGCCGGATACGCGTCGCGACTACCGCGAGCTGTTCTTCCGCGCCGACGAGGCCATGCGCAACTTCGTCTCCGGCGTCATCCTCTACGACGAAACCATCCGCCAGAATGCCAAGGACGGCACGCCGCTGTCGAAGGTCATCTCCAACAACGGCTCGATCCCCGGCATCAAGGTCGACACCGGCACCAAGCCGCTCGCCCTCCAGCCGGGTGAGGTCGTGACCGAGGGCCTCGACGGCCTCCGCGATCGCCTCAAGGAGTACTACGGCCTCGGCGCCCGCTTCGCGAAATGGCGCGCCGTCATCAACATCGGCCCCGGCATGCCGTCGAACAATGCGATCCACGCCAACGCGCACGCCCTCGCCCGCTACGCCGCGCTCTGTCAGGAAGCCATGATCGTGCCGATCGTGGAGCCGGAAGTGCTGATGGACGGCTCGCCGGCGACCCACGACGCCGACACCTGCTACGCAGCGACCGAGAAGGCGCTCCGCGCCGTGTTCGACGAGTTGAAGATCGCCAACGTCAACCTCCGCGGCATCGTGCTGAAGCCGTCGATGGTCGTCGCAGGCAAGAATTCGCCGAAGCAGATTTCCGCCAAGCAGGTTGCCGAGAAGACGGTGCAGCTTCTGAAGGCGGTGGTGCCGGCCGAGGTCCCGGGTATCGCCTTCCTTTCCGGTGGCCAATCGGACCAGCAGGCGACCGAGCATCTGTCGCTGATGAACCAGGCCGGCAAGCTGCCGTGGCGGCTCACCTTCAGCTACGGCCGCGCTCTCCAGGCGCCCGCCATCAAGGCGTGGGCCGGCAAGTCGGAGAACGTCGCCGCCGCCCAGAAGGCGTTCCTCCACCGTGTCCGTATGAACAGCCTCGCCGCCTCGGGCCGCTGGGCGCCCGACCTTGAGAAACAGGCCGCATAAATCCGGTCAACAACCTAAAAGATCAGCTATATTTGGCAGGGCGGACCGGGCAAGTTTGGTCATACGGGCGACATGATCTGACGATTGTACCGGGCCGGCCCCAGCCGACCGGAAGTGATAGTTCGTGATGGCGAACACTGCTGACGTCCGTACCCGCCTCGTCCTGGTGACGCCGCCCGTCTACGACGCGGCGTCGCTCGCGCCCCGCCTCTCCGATGCGCTGGCTGGCGGCGACGTCGCATCGCTGATCATCGCCGGAGACCCGCTGTCTCTCCAGAGCAAGGCCGAGGTGCTGGTGCCGATCTGCACTGCGCGCGGGGTCGCCTCGCTTGTCCTCAACGATACGCGCATCGCTTCGCGCAGCGGCGCCGACGGCGTTCACGTCGAGACCGGCGTTGCAGACGTCGAAGCCGCCCTGAATTCGCTGCGCAAGAAGAAGATCGTCGGCGCCGGCAATGTTCCTTCGCGTCACGACGCGATGGAGATCGCCGAAACCGAACCGGATTATCTCTTCTTCGGCCGCATCGATGGCGACACGACTGACGCCATCTTCCCGCGCTCGCTTGAGCTGGCGTCTTGGTGGTCGGAGGTCGCGGTCATTCCGGCGATTGTCATGGGCGGCCGTTCCCTCGCCTCAGTCGGCGAAGCGGCGGACGCGGGGATCGAATTCGTAGCCCTCTCCTCTGCCGTGTGGCAGCACGCCAGGGGTCCGGCTGCGGCGGTAGCCGAAGTCGCCGAACGCCTGGCGAGCATCGTGGAGCCCGCAGCATGACGCGCCTTCTCGCCGCGTTGTTGCTGCTGTTGGGCAGCGCCGCCAGCGTCGCCCACGCGCAAAGCGCGAGCGATGGACCGATGGTGCTGACGCCACCGCCGGACGACGGTACCGCACAGCCCAAACCGAAGCCGAAGCCCAAGCCAAAACCCGCGCCCTCCGCGACGACGACGCCGGCCCCCGCGGCGCAACCCGCCGCTCCGCCGGCCGACAACGGTCCGGCTCCGATCGTGCTCTACCCCAGCGACGATACCGGGGCCCCCGCATCGACGGACGCGTCCGACTGGCCCCTGCCGCATCTCCGCCCGACACCGGACGCCTCCACGCCGGCACCCGTCGAAACACCACCGGCCGACGCTGCCGCGCCGCCGGCTGAGATACCCGCGGCGCCCGCAGGGCCTGCGGCCGCTGCGCCGTCGATACCCACCGTCGGCGGCGTGCCGAGCGGCAACCCGCCCCCGGCGGTGCCGACAGTTGGCGGCGCCACAACGCCCGTCGTTCCGGACCCGCCAGGCGTCGATAGCGCCTTCGGCGCATTCCAGCGCGGCTTCTATCTCTCAGCCTTCGGCCTCGCGATCCCGCGTGCCGAAGCGGGCGATCACGCGGCACAGACGCTGCTCGGCCTGATTTACGAAGGCGGCTATGGGGTGCCGCGCGATCCTGTGCAGGCGGTGTCCTGGTACACATTCGCCGCCGACGGCGGTGACGCGAAGGCGCAATTCGCGCTGGGCAATATGTATCTCGAAGGCCGCGGCGTTCCCGCGGACCGCGCGAAGGCCGCCGACTATTTCGAGAAGGCGGCCGGCAAAGGCGACGTCGGCGCGACCTACAATCTCGCACTGCTCTACCTCGAGGGGCAGGCACGCCCGCAGGATCTGTCGCGCGCCGCGCAGCTGTTCCAGCAGGCAGCCGAGGGCGGCAACGCCGACGCACAATACGTGCTCGCCCAACTTTTCGAGGCCGGCCGCGGCGTCAAGGAAGACCAGACCGAGGCAACCAAGTGGTTCGCCGAGGCCGCGCGCCTTGGCCACATCCCGTCTGAAGTGGAATACGCCATTCGCCTGTTCAACGGCGTCGGCGTCACGGCGAACGAGCAGGCGGCCGCCAAATGGTTCCAGCAGGCCGCCGACGTCGGAAATCCGATCGCGCAGAACCGCCTCGCCCGCCTTCTCGCCACCGGTCGCGGCATTAAGGAAGACCACGTCGCCGCCGCCAAGTGGCATTTCCTGGCCAAGCAGGCGGGTAAGACCGACGACTTCCTGGATCAGGTCGTCGCCAGCCTCACCGACGACGAGCGCCAGCAGGCGCTGACCGCCGCGCAACGCTGGCCGGCGACGGACTAGCGTCGGCAGCGGCGGCTTGAACCGCCGCGCGAACTGTGGTGCTAGAGGCCGCCCACCGCTCCGGAATCCCTCGACATGGCCCGCTCCGCCCTCCTCAACGTCATGGTCAACGCCGCTCTCAAGGCGGGCCGCGGTCTGGCGCGCGACTTCGGCGAGATCGAGAACCTGCAGGTATCCTTGAAGGGCCCCGGCAACTTCGTCTCCGCTGCCGATCACCGCGCCGAGGGGACCCTTGTCGCCGAATTGAAGAAAGCCCGGCCTGGCTATGCGTTCCTCACGGAGGAAAGCGGCGTGATCGACGGCACCGACACGACGCACCGCTGGATCATCGACCCGCTCGACGGCACGACCAACTTCCTGCACGGCATCCCGCTCTTTTCGATTTCGCTGGCGCTGGAACGCGACGGTCAGATCGTGGCGGGTGTGGTCTACAATCCGGTGATGAACGAGCTCTACACCACCGAACGTGGCGCCGGCGCCTTCCTCAACGATCGCCGCCTGCGCGTCGCGGGGCGCAAATCACTGGCCGATGCCGTGGTCTGCACTGGCGCTCCGAACGTCGGCATCGGAACGGAGATGCACGTCCAGTTCCTCGCCGAGATGAAAGCGATGATGGCGAAGACGGCGGGCGTCCGCCGCCTCGGATCGGCCGCCATCGACCTCGCCTGGGTCGCATCCGGCCGCCTCGATGGTTTCTGGGAGCGTGGGCTGAAGCCATGGGACATGGCCGCCGGCCTGTTGCTCATTCGCGAGGCAGGCGGGCGCGTTACCGGCATCGCCGGCAAGGATGACGCGCTGGAGACCGGGCAAATCGTTGCAGGCAACGAGACCATGCACGCCGCTCTCCTGCGGGAGCTGGCGGCGGCGACGGCGTAGAGACACCTTCCGTCGCTGTGAACGCCTGATTTTTGCCGTTTCTCTCCCCTGCAAAATCACGCTACGCTTGCGCAGGGCACGTGAAAGGCACCGACGTTGCGCTTTTTTGGACGCCGACAGCGCGAATACGACCCGTACAAACTCGCCAGCCCGCAGGTCTACCTCTGGCGGATGACGATCTTCCTGATCATCGCCGCCTTTATCGCCCTCATCCTTTACGCTCAGATCTGGACCGCATTCCACGCCAACCCCGGCCTCAATGCCGTTATCATCACCGTCCTGGTGATCGGCATCGGCCTGTCCTATCGGCAGATCTTCCGCCTCTTTCCCGAGATTCGCTGGGTGAACACCTTCCGCGTTGCCGAGCCCGGCATCGAGGTTGATCGGCCGCCGGTGTTGCTGGCGCCGATGGCCACGCTGCTCGGCGACCGCATCGGCCGCATGGCGATCTCGACCCAGACGATGCGCTCCATTCTCGACTCGATCCAGATGCGGCTCGACGAGGATCGCGACATGGGCCGCTACCTCACCAGCCTCCTGATTTTCCTCGGCCTGCTCGGCACCTTCTGGGGCCTGTTGCAGACGGTGGGCGCCGTGGCTGGCACGATCCAGAACCTCGATGTGTCGTCGTCCAACACCGGCGTCATCTTCGAGGACCTCAAGGCCGGCCTTGCGGCGCCGCTATCCGGCATGGGCGTCGCGTTCTCGTCCTCCCTCTTCGGCCTCTCCGGCTCGCTGATCCTCGGCTTCCTCGATCTGCAGGCGGGCCAGGGCCAGAACATGTTTTACAACGACCTCGAGGATTGGCTCTCGACCGTCACCGACCTTGATCCAGAATTGATGGACGCCCGCGGCGACGGCACGACATCCGCCGAAGACCTGCGTGTCGCGATCGAGCGCCTGTCGCGCACGATCCAGGAGGGCAACAAGCTGCCGCCACCGACCGGCGAAACCGGCAGCAACCAGCGCGCCACCACCGCGATGGCCAATCTCGCCGAAGGTATCCAGGGCCTTGTCCAGCATATGCGGAGCGAGCAGCAGGTCGTGCGCAGCTGGGTGGAGACGCAGAGCGAGCAGAACAAGGAAGTGCACACGCTGCTCGAGACGATCGCCAAGGCGTTGCAGACGCCGCCGCAGGCCGCGGAGTAGCTGGTGGCGGCCCGCGCGCGGCGCGTCAACCCGCGGGCCGACTACTGGCCGAGCTTCGTCGACGTCCTGACCAACCTGCTGCTCGTCTTCATCTTCCTTCTGTCGATCTTCGCGCTCGTGCAATACCTCCTGTCGCGCGAGATCAGCGGCAAGGACACCGTCCTCCAGCAACTCAACGCACAGATCGCCGAGTTGACTGAGATGCTGGCGCTGGAAAAGGCCTCCAAGGGCCAGATGAACGACAATCTCGTCGCTTTGCAGGCCTCGTTGACTGCCGCCGAGAACGACAAGAGCAAGCTGCAGGGACTGCTGGACGCCCAATCGTCGGCAACCGCGAGCGCGGGTGGTCAGATCACCAGCCTCACCGGCCAGCTCGATGCCGAGAAGCAGGTGAGCCAGCGCGCATTGGCGCAGGTCGAGATGCTCAACCAGCAGATCGCCGCTCTGCGGCGCCAGATGGAAGCGATCCAGGCCGCGCTCGGCGAAGCGGAAAAGAAGGATACGGAAAGCCAGACGCAAATCGTCGATCTCGGCAAGCGGCTGAACGCAGCGCTGGCCCAGCGCGTACAAGAGCTGCAACGCTACCGGTCCGACTTCTTCGGACGCCTCCGCCAGATCCTCGGCGAGCGTCCTGATATCCGCGTCGTCGGCGATCGCTTCGTCTTCCAGTCCGAGGTGCTGTTCCCGGTGGGCTCCGATCAGATCAGCCCGGAAGGCGTCGACGAACTGTCGAAGGTCGCGGACGCGGTGGCCCAACTCGCCGCCGAGATTCCCGCCGACATCAACTGGGTGCTCCAGGTCAACGGCCATACCGACAAGCAGCCGATCAGCGGTACCGCCGGCCGCTTCCGCTCCAACTGGGACCTGTCCGCCGCGCGCGCCATCTCGGTCGTGCAGTTTCTGGTCTCCAAGGGGATCGCCCCGGAGCATCTGGTCGCCGCCGGCTACGGCGAGTTCCAGCCGCTGGAGGCCGGCGATACGCCGGACGCTTACGCCAAGAACCGCCGCATCGAGCTGAAGGTGACGGAGCGGTAGCGCGTCCCGTGCAGAATGAGGCGCGCCATCCATCCCCTCTGTGAGCGGACCGCCGAAGGCGGTGGGCGGGTGGTCGCGCTGCCGTCAAAGGTTGCGCCCTCCGTCTGCCTTGGCTATATCCCTGCGCAACCGCGGGCGCCCGGCGCCTGCCCCAGCATTTCCGCCGATTTTCGAGGCTGCCATGAAGAAAGACATCCACCCCGACTATCATCCGATCAAGGTCGTGATGACCGACGGGACCGAATACATGACCCGCTCCACCTACGGCGAAGCGGGCACCACGCTGACGCTGGACATCGACCCGAAGACGCATCCGGCGTGGACGGGCGGCGGCCAGCACATCGTCGATCGCGGCGGGCGCGTGTCGCGGTTCAACAGCCGCTACAAGGGCTTCATCAAGTAGCCGCTTGCCTGATGGAATTTTGAGCCCCGGCCGTCGTGCCGGGGCTTTTGTTTTTACTTGCCGCTGAAGGCGTCGGCGATGCGGGTTTGGGCCTGCAGCACGCCATTCTCCACGGCGTAGCTCCCGCTATCGTTGCGCAAAGCGTCGTCGAGGCGCACGACCCGCTCCTGCAACCGCAGCGAACGATCGATTAGCGCTCGTAGACGCAGCGGAAGCTCGTTCCAGATTGAGCCTTCCGTCGCGGTCGAAAGCCCGCCGAGCTTCACCTTGGCCCGCTCGTGATTGGCCTGGTCGACGCTGAGGTCGCCTTCGTTCACGGCCCGCTGCAGCAGCAGCCACGACGCAAGCTGCATCAACCGTGTGGTGAGACGCATGGATTCGGTCGCATAGGCCAGCGAAACGGCGCGGGCGAGCTGGTGCGATTCACGACGGCCTTCCCCGTCAAGGTACGTCGCGGTCTCCTCGACCAGCGCCATGCCCTCGCGAAACATTGCCCTGAACGCATCCGACGCCGCCAGACGGCGGCCGAAAGCTACAGGCTCCGGCCCAAAATGGACGCCGGAAACGGCCTTGGAACGCTCTTCACTCATACGCCACACACCCCGTACGCGTTCCGCATCGGAACACCTGTGCCTGTCATGCGCAAGGCTCGGGCCAGCCGCCCCGCAGCGGCTATCCACAGCAATCCACAGGCCGTCACGAGCGTGGTGAAGAAACGCGGCGGCCGCAGGGCGGCCGACGAAAAAAGAGCCGCTGAAGAGCGGCTCTGGAAGAGTTTTAACAGGGAGGCGTCAAACAGAGTGGACGGAGCCACTCGAAATCCAGATGACTGGACCGCCATGAGTTAAGCGGCATAAAGCTTAAGAAATGGTTAACGGCCTCCGCCAAATTGCCCAGGATGTCCTGAAATCGGGTCGTTTTCGGCCGTCCCGTGCCGGACCGGGACCCTTTACGGCTTGAAGAATGAGGCGGCCGTCCTGGCGCTCGCCCGCTTGGCTTCGGCCGTCGCTTCCAGGCGCGAAATTTCCGCCTTCAGCAGTTCGACACGGGCCGCCAATTCGTCGAGCGACAGCTTGGCGAGATCCTCGCCGATCTCGTGGGCGCGCTTCTTCTTCGGTGCGTCTTCGTCGTCGAACAGAGGCATGTGCGGAACGTAACGGAGCCTCGCACGCTTGTCGAAAACCGGTCGCTGCCGCTCCGCCAACGAAGCGTTTGCGTCCCGCTGCGCCTCGCCCTATATAGGCGCCAATCCCAATAATAATCCTCACGTTTGGGGTTCGCCGGCGGGAAACCCGGTGAGCGACCGGGAGAGAATTGCCCATGACCACCGCCACGCCGCTGATGCCGAAAGCGACCGCCGTCTGGCTCGTCGCCAACACCTCTCTGTCCTTCGACCAGATCGCCGAATTCTGCCATCTGCACCCGCTCGAGGTGCAAGCAATTGCTGACGGCGAGGCCGCCCAGTCGATCAAGGGACTGGACCCGGTGCTCACCGGCCAGTTGACGCGCGAGGACATACAGCGCGCCGAGGAAGACCCGAACTTCCGGCTTGGCGTGCAGGAGCCCCGCGTGCGCGCCCCCGTCGCCAAGCGCAAGGGGCCGCGCTACACGCCGGTGTCGCGCCGCCAGGATCGTCCGAACGCGATCCTCTGGCTGATCCGCAATCATCCCGAATTGAAGGATGCGGCGATTATGCGCCTCGTCGGCACGACCAAGCCGACGATCGAATCCATCCGCAATCGTTCACACTGGAACTCGAACAACCTCCAGCCGACCGATCCGGTCGCGCTCGGCCTCTGCTCGCAGATCGACCTCGACTTCGAGGTCGAGCGCGCCGCCAAGAACGCGCCCCAGACGGAGCAGCCGACGGAAGGCGCCACGCTTCTCCCCGCGTCCGAGACCACTACCGCTGCGGCCGCGGCGGCTGCCCTTGCCGCCGCTGCGACGCGGCCGGAGCGCAGCGCCGAGAAGGAAGCCGCCGACGAGGCAAGCGCCGTCTTCGCCAAGCTGAAGTCGATGAATAAGGCGCCGAAAGACGAGGACGACGACGTCTAGCCCTTCACCGGCACCGTGTAGTTCAGCGGCAGCCGTCCGCCATCGGCGTAGATCGTCTGCCCGGTGATGTAGCTCGCCTCGTCTGACGCGAGGAACACCGCGACCGCTGCGATCTCAGCCGGCTCGCCGATCCGTCCCATGGGCGTGCGCGACAGGATACGTCCGCGCGCCGCGCTGTCCGCCATCGTCGCCGCCAGCATCTCGGTGTTGATCGAGCCCGGTCCGATCGCGTTGACGCGGATGCCGTGTTCGGCGAGCGACAGTGCCATCACCTTGGTCAGCTGGTTGATGCCACCCTTGGACACCGAGTACGGCACCTGGTTGGCGATCGCGAATACGGCGTTCACCGACGACATGTTGATGATCGCGCCCGGCTTCTCGCCCTGCTTCACCCGTTCGACCATGTGCCGCGCCACCGCCTGGCCGAGCAGAAAAGAACCCTTGAGGTTGGTGCGGATGACGCGGTCGAATTCCGCCTCATCCAGCTCGAGGAAATCGGCGGCCTTCAGAACAGCGGCATTGTTCACCAGCACATCGATGGGCCCGAAGGCGGCGAGCGTTGACTCCACGAGCTGTCGCACCGACGCCGCGTCGCCGACATCGGCACGCACGTAGCGCACCGGCCCCGACGCGCCGAGCTCCGTCACCGCCGCCGACCCGCCATCATCATTGACGTCGGCGATAACGACGCGCGCACCTTCGGTGAGGAAGCGGCGCGCGATGGCCTTGCCGATACCGCGCGCTGCACCGGTGACGATGGCGACCTTGTTCTGAAGCTGTGGCACGTCGCTGTTCCTCAATTGAACCAGTGAGATGCGGCTATCCTACACGTCGGCGTCGATTGCCGTGATAGCCGGGGCGGCATAGGTTCGGTCCCTCCCCGCCGCGGCATATTCCTGATGCTTCACGATCCCTGGTTCTACGCAGCCGCGATTCCCGCGATGTTTATCCTTGGCCTGTCCAAGGGCGGCTTTACCTCGGCCGGCGTCTTGACGGTTCCGATCCTGGCGCTCGCCATTCCCCCGGTGCAGGCTGCCGGCATCACACTGCCTATCCTGGTGCTCTCCGACATCATCGTCGTCGTCCTGTTCTGCGGAACCTTCGATCGGCCGACCGTGAAGATCATCCTCTCCGGCGCCGTCGTCGGCATCCTCATTGCCTGGCTCACCGCAGCGTGGGTGAACGAGACGGAGATCCGCGTGCTCATCGGCGTGATCTCGGTCGCGTTCGCGCTCAATTACTGGCTCCGCCATAGCCGCAATCCCCATCCGCACGGACACAACCTGCCGAAGGGTCTGTTCTGGGGCGCGGTCGCCGGCTTCACGTCGTTCGTCAGCCATGCCGGCGCGCCGCCCTATCAGGTCTACACCGCGCCGCTTCGCCTGGAGCCCAGGCTTCTCGCCGGTACATCCGTGCTCATCTTCGCGATCATGAACGCGATCAAGCTCGTGCCGTATTTTTTCCTCGGCCAGTTCAATGCCGAGAACCTGACAGCCTCGCTGATCCTGTTGCCGATCGCGATCCCGCCGACCTTGTTCGGGGTCTGGCTCATCAAGCGTGTCCGGGTCGAGCCGTTCTACCGCATCCTCTACGTCGTGATTTTCGTCGTCGGGCTGTATCTCATCGGCGAGAGCATCGCGGCGTACGTCTGAGCAATGGCATCGCCACCGGCTAAAGCGGCCGCCAGCCAAGCACGCCCAGAGACACAAAAAATCCAAGCACGTAGGCCGCCGGCAGCCACCATGCCGCGCGCAACCACGCGGCGACTGATTTCGCCTCTTCGAACATATTCGAAACGGCAACGCCGGCCGACGATCCAAACCACACCATGGAACCGCCGAAACCCACCGCAAAGGCAAGAATGCCCCAGTCATAGCCCCCTTGCTTGAGAGCAAGCGCGGTCAGCGGGATGTTGTCGAACACCGACGAAATGAAGCCAAGGCTGAACGCGGTCTCCCACGAAGCGGCGGGCAACTCGGAAACCGGCATGAGCGAGGCGCAAAGCACAAGCGCCAGCAGGAACAGCGCGCCGACGCCTGCTTCCCGCAATACGGCAAAATCAGTCTTGCGGAACAACGCACCAATCAGGATCGCCAGCCAGACGGCGATGCCAAGGACCGGGAAGGCATCCGAAACCCAGGGAGCAACGACGTTGGTGACGACGTTTGCCGCAATCACGGCGACGAGGATCAGGACGACGATACCGATCCGTCCCCACTCGATGGCGATGCCGCCGGTATCGTGCTTCTGAATCGGCTGATGGCGCTGCTGCACGCGCGCCGCCGGCACGGCGAACACTGCCAAAGCAATGATGGCGCCGACGTATCCGTGCAGCACATCGAGCGGGCTCTTGCCGGCGATCCACATCATGGTGGTCGTAGTATCGCCCACGACGCTGCCAGCCCCGCCGGCGTTTGCCGCCGCGACAATCGCAGCAAGGAATGCGATGTGCACCCGCCCGTTGAACACATGTCGCGCCACCGTGGCCCCGATCAGCGCGCTCGCGATGTTGTCGAGGAATCCGGAGAAAACAAACACCAGGACCAGGAGAACCACGCCGCCGATCCAGCCGTCGGGCAGGAAGTCGGGCGCAAGGTCAGGAAGCCTGCTTTCCTCGAAATGGCGCGACAGGATGGCAAAGCCCGTCAGCAGCAGCCCGAGGTTTGCCAGAACAACCCACTCGTGGACCAGATGGTTGCCAAGGCCGGCTGGTCCTGCAGCCTCTTCAAAGCCGAACACCAGCTTGTAAACGATGATCGCCGCGAGCCCCGTCAGCGACACCAGCAGCGTGCGATGATGAAAGATCGCCACGCCGAGCAGCGTCGCCGCGAACAACACAAATTCCAGCGGCACTCCCAGAACGAAAATTCCTTCACCGGTTATTGCCATCGGCCGCTCCTGCAACTCTCAGGTTTCGGGTGCCATCGAAATCCCGGTTGATCAACCCAAACCGGAGCATCTTGACTAATTGTAAGTCGACACTTACGGTAAGCCATGGCTAACGCTTATCGCCTTTTCGCCGCCCTCTCCGATCCCACCCGCCGCGCAATCTTCGAGCGCGTCGCGAAGCGCCCGCAGGCAGTGGCCTCACTGGCCAGGGGATTGCCCGTGAGCCGGCCCGCCGTCTCCCAGCACCTCAAGGTGCTGAAGGAGGCCGGCCTGGTGACCGATCGCGCGGAGGGCACCCGGCGCATCTACCAGATCGACCCGCACGGCCTTGGTGCGATCCGCCAATGGCTCGATCGCTTCTGGGACGACTCGCTGGCCGCATTCAAGGCCGCCGCAGAATCCGACGAAGGAGAGTAACCATGAGTGGCAAGAAGCTTCCCCCCATCCGCAAATCGATCGACGTGCACGTTCCGCCGGCGCGGGCCTTCGACGTCTTCGTCAGGAAGATGCACGACTGGTGGCCGGCCGAGTACACACCCTTCCCGCGCAGCAGCATCGTCATCGAGCCGAAGGCCGATGGCCGTTGGTACGAAAAGGGCGTCGGCGGCGAGGAAGGCAACACCGGCAAGGTCGTCGAGTGGCAGGCGCCTAACCGTGTGGTTCTGGCGTGGCAGATCGACGGCACATGGAAGTACGATCCCAAGCTGGTGACCGAGGTCGAGGTCCGTTTCACCAGCGATGGCAACGGCGGCACCCACGTCGCGCTCGAGCACCGCGACCTCGATCGAATCGGCGAACTCGCCGAGCCTACCCAGGCGATGATGGATGGCGACGAGGGCTGGTCGGCGTTGCTGAAGCGCTACGCCGCCGCAGTGAAGGGAGCCTGAGATGACCTCGGCGCCGCTACAGATCAATCCCGCTCCGGTCCGCAAGTCGATCCACGTCCGCGCCACGCCCGAGCGCGCATTCCGGGTCTTCACGGCGGGTATGGGGCGGTGGTGGCGGCCCGAGCATCACATCGCGCCGAAGCCTTTCGCCGACGTCGTCATGGAGCCGCGCACCGGCGGCCGCTGGTACGAGCGCGACGCCGAGGGCAGCGAGTGCGAATGGGGGAAGGTCCTGGCGTGGGATCCACCACAGCGGGTGGTGCTCGCGTGGCAACTGAACAGTGAATGGAAATACGACGCCGGCTTCATCACCGAGCTTGAGATAAATTTCACGCCGGAGGATGGCGGCACGCGCGTCGTGCTCGAACATCGCGACCTCGAAAAGTTCGGCGCAAAGGCAGCTGCCGTGCGCGCGTCCCTCGACTCGATCGACGGCTGGAACGGCGCGCTCGGCTTCTACGCCAGGACGGTGGAAGCCGCCGTATGAGCGAGGCCCCTGCCCTCCGCTACTTCTTCTGCCGGCTGATCCCGCCGCGCCCAGATTTCGCGAGAACCATGAGCCCGGAGGAACGCGCCCTGATGCGCGAGCATGGCGCCCATTGGATGAAGCACATGGAGGCGGGACGCGTGATCGTGTTCGGACCGGTCGCCGATAGCGCGGGCGATTGGGGACTGGGAGTCGTACGCGGCCCGGACATCGGCGCAATCGAGTCTCTCCGCAACGGGGACCCGGTGATGCGCGTGCCCGGCTTCCGCTACGAAATTTCGCCCATGCACGCGGCCGTCACGCCGATCTAAGCGACCAAACGGCCCGGAGCGAATCCGGACCGTCTGCGACGATCTCACCTCAAGCGGCTACCGCCGTCGTGGGGTCGATGATTGTCGGGACCTCGATGATCCGGTCGGCGGGAAAGCCGCTGATCTCGGCGTGCTTTCGCACCATGTCCACGTCGGTTGCGAGGTAAATGCAGAAGGTACGGTCGCCGGCGACGTAAGACTCCACCCACTGCACCTTCGGCGCCAGCTTGGCGAGCGCGCTGTTCGACTGCTGCGCGATGCCGCAAAATTGGGCGGTGCTCGACCCGCCGATGCCCGGGATCACGCGTTCAACAACATAGCGATGCATCGTCATCTCTTGTTTCTCCGTTTGCTGGACGATGCGGGGGAGCATGCGACCGCCTATCGCCTATGCTCAACTCCACTTTCTGTATCCGATGCCCGCTACAGTTTCTGTACTGGCGTCGCGTTTGAATACAGCGCTAGCTTGAGGTTTCGGCAATCGGCGGAGGTCGCGATGGGTGTGCAGGGCTACGGCCAGTTCTGTCCGGTTGCCATGACGGCCGAGATACTCGGCTCGCGGTGGACGGTGGTGCTGTTGCGCGAGCTGATCGCCGGTTCCACCCGCTTCAACGATCTCCGCAAGGGCGTCTCCCGCATGTCGCCGACTCTGCTGTCGAAACGGCTCCGCGAACTGGAGCAGTTCGGCATCATCGAACGCACCTCGACCCGCAGTGCCGAGTATCGGCTGACCGACGCCGGCCGCGACCTGAAACTGGTCGTGGATGCTTTTGGCATCTGGGGCCAGCGCTGGATGAGCAAGGAGGTGGCGCTCCAGAACCTCGACCCGTTCCTGCTGATGCTCGACATGAAGCGCAACGTCGATCCCGGGAACATGCCCAAGAAGCAGGCGGTGATTCACATTCGTTTTCCCGAGCTTTCGTCCTCGCGCCGCCGCTGGTGGCTGATCGTCGAGGGCGCAGATGTGGAGATAACGCAGCAGGATCCGAGCGTGGATCCTGATCTGACCGTCGAGAGCAGCCTTGCGGTACTGACGGAGATCTGGATGGGCCTGACGACCGTGCGCAAACAGGTGGCGCAAAAGACGCTGCGCCTCAGCGGCGATCGCGCCATCGCCGACACGATGCAATCGTGGCTGGGCTTGAGCCCCTTTGCCCCGGAGCCCAAGCGCGCGGCGTGAGACGCCGCGCGGAATACCCGGACTGCTAGTGGACTGACTCGGTCCTCAGTTTCTCAATCTCGTCTTTCAGCGAAAGTTTGCGACGCTTCAGCTCGGTGAGAGTGAGCGTGTCGACACCGGGATGCTGCATGGCATCCTCGATCTCTCTCTCGAGTATCCGATGCCGGCGCTCGAGTTCCGCGAGGTGCGTTTCCATAGTCATCAGCGGGGCCTCCCTGTTGACTAACATTGACACTTTGACACACCGAAAACCGTGTGTCGAACCTTCGGCAGCGGCTATCCCAAACCACGAATGAGCCGCTTTTTTGACATGGGGCGGAGCCGGGTGGCCTTCAAGCGTGGTAGAAACTGGCGATGGTTTCCGGAGGGCGGCGCCTTAGCGAGGAGGAAGAACGCGAGGTGCGGCGGGAGCTTGCCGAATTGCGGCAGGAGCACCGCGACCTCGATGCCGCGATTCAGGCCATGGCCGAATCGGCTCGCCCCGATACCATTCAGATTCAGCGCATGAAAAAGCGGAAGCTGGCGCTGAAGGACCGAATTTCTGTCCTCGACGACCGTCTGCTCCCCGACATCATCGCCTGAGCCATGTTGCGGTGCGGAGGCGCGCACCTATAATCCGCCGCCCCCGCCTTCCCCGGGAATCGTTGATGGCCAAGAAGACGACGCCTCGCCCCGCGGGTACCGCTCCGGTTGCGATCGTCATGGGCAGTCAGTCCGACTGGACGATCCTGAAGGAGGCGGCCGAAACTCTCGACGCCCTTGGGATATCCCACGACAACCGCATCGTATCGGCGCATCGCACGCCGGAGCGCCTGGTGACTTTCGCCAAGGGCGCGCGCGACGCCGGCCATAAGGTGATCATCGCGGGCGCCGGCGGCGCCGCGCACTTGCCGGGCATGGTGGCGGCGATGACGCCCCTCCCGGTCTTTGGCGTGCCCATCGAGACCAAGGCACTGGGCGGGCAGGACAGCCTCTACTCCATCGTGCAGATGCCGGCCGGCGTTCCGGTCGGCACGCTGGCCATCGGCCGCGCCGGTGCGATCAACGCGGCATTGCTTGCCGCTGCCGTGCTCGCGCTGAACGACAGGAAGGTCGCGGCCGCACTCGACAAGTGGCGCGCCGCGCAATCTGCTGGCGTCGGCGAGCGTCCGCGCGACGAAGCGACCTGATGGCCAACGCACCGGAACGGGTGCTGGCACCCGGCATGACGGTCGGCATCCTCGGCGGCGGTCAGCTCGGCCGCATGCTCGCGCTCGCCGCGGCCGAACTCGGCCTGTCGACCCATATCTTCTGCCCCGACCCGAAGAGTCCGGCCTTCGCCGTGTCTGCTACCCGCACCATCGCGCCCTACGAAGACGAAGCCGCGCTGGCGGCCTTCGCGAGCGCCGTCGATGTGGTCACGTACGAATTCGAAAACGTGCCGGTCGCGACCGTGCGATTCCTGGCCGAGCGCGTTGCCGTCTTCCCGCGCCAGCGCAGCCTCGAGGTCGCGCAGGATCGTTTCCACGAAAAGCGGCTGATGGGCGAACTGGGCATCGCGGTACCGACGTTCGCGCCCGTCAACACCCAACAGGAGATCTATTCGGCGCTCGCCCGCACCGGCCGCCCGGCTGTGCTGAAGACGCGCCGCATGGGCTATGACGGCAAGGGCCAGGCGATGATCCGCTCCGGCGACGACCTCGTTGCTGCCTGGCGCTCGATCGGCGAGCAGCCCGCCATCCTCGAAACGTTCGTCACCTTCGAGCGCGAAATCTCCGTCATCCTCGCGCGCACACGCGAGGGTGAGATGCGCGCCTACGACATCTGCGAGAACCGCCACGTCAACGGCATCCTAGCCACCACCACCGTCCCGGCAAACGTGGCGCCTGAAATCGCCGCCGAGGCGGTCGGCATGGCGGAGAAGATCGGCGAGGCGCTCGACCATGTCGGCGTGCTCGCGGTGGAGATGTTCGCGGCGCCGGGCGGCGTCCTGCTGGTCAACGAGATAGCGCCCCGCGTCCACAATTCGGGCCACTGGACGACCGACGCCTGTCTCGTGTCTCAGTTCGAACAACACATCCGCGCCGTGGCCGGCTGGCCGCTCGGCGATACCGCCCGCCATTCTGACGTTACGATGGAAAACCTGATCGGCGACGATGTCGGCAAATGGCCGGCCGCGCTGGCCGATCAGAGCGCCCGCCTCCATCTCTACGGCAAGGCCGAGACCCGCCCTGGCCGCAAAATGGGCCACATCAACCGGGTGCAGCCGGCCGAGAAGATTTAGGCCGCGGCGGCCGCGCCATTTTGACGCGAAGCCGCCATTCTGCTATGTCAGCCGCCGCCTGGAACCGCCCCGCTTGGCGCTTCCCGGTGAATTCAACAGCCAACAGGACGGCTCGCTTGCAGGTACTCGTTCGCGACAACAACGTCGACCAGGCGCTGAAGGCCCTCAAGAAAAAGATGCAGCGCGAGGGCCTCTTTCGCGAGATGAAGTTGCGCGATCACTACGAGAAGCCCTCCGAAAAGCGCGCGCGCGAAAAGGCGGAAGCCATCCGCCGCGCCCGCAAATTGGCCCGCAAGCGCGCCCAGCGCGAGGGCCTGATCCCGGGCGGCAAGGTCGCTGCCCCGCGTGGCGCAGGCGCCGGCGGCCCGGGCGGCCGCGGCGGTCGTGGCGAAGGTCGCCCTGAGGGCGGACGTCGCGGCGCCCCTTAAATTCGCCGCCTTCGGTCGTTTTCGCTTATCCTGCGGTGAGCCGCTGATCGAGCGGCGCCGGCGGATCGTTGTGAGAGGTCGAACGACGCGGATGGCTGAAGCGGCATTTTCCATTCCGATGCTGTCGCGCACTACGACAAGCGCGCTCGCGCTCGCCGGTGCGTTGGCGCTTGCGGGCTGCCAGAGTTCGGGCGTGCCGATCAGCGAAGTCGATATGTCGGCCGGCTCGTCGACGAACATCGAGTCCCTGTCGACGGTCATCGCGCAGAACCCGAACGACGCGACCACCTATAACGTGCGCGGCAGCGCCTACGGCCGCGCCGGCCGGTTCAAGGAGGCGATCGCGGACTTCGACGCCGCCATCAAGATCAAGCCCGATTTCTACCAGGCCTATGCCAATCGAGCGCTGGTTGAGCGCCGCGTCAGCAAGGACGATCTCGCCTTCGCCGACTACAACCAGTCGATCCAGATCAATCCGAATTATGCGGTTGCATACGTCGGCCGCGGCAACATGTACCGCCAGCGCAAGCAGGTCGATCTGGCCCTCGCCGACTTTAACAAGGCGATCAGCCTCGACGCCAACGATCCGCGCGCCTATCACAATCGCGGTCTCATCTACCAGGTCGAAGGCCAGCACGTTCAGGCGATCGACGACTTCTCGAAGGCGATCTCGCTGGCTCCGACCGCCGCCGAGCCGTTCAACGCCCGCGGCCTCTCCTATCTCGCCACCGGTGACTACCGAGCCGCCCTCGATGATTTCAACGAGGTGGTGAAACGCGACAAGCAGTCGTTCGAGGGCTGGACCAACCAGGGTCTGGCACTGGAAAAGCTGGGCGAGCAGCAGAAAGCGTTTGCCGCCTTCGCCCATGCCGCGAACCTCAACCCCGGATACGCGCCCGCGACCGAAGGCATGCACCGCACGGCGCAAGGCGGCGGCGTGGCGCTCAATCAGGGCTAGTGAAGCGGAGGGCCCCTCAGACGAGAGGCCCTCCGGATCGCCTAGCGATAGGCCTTGTAGAAGGCCGCGCTGTCATTCAACTCCCGCCAGGCGACGCACTTGCCGCCCTTGATCGTGAAGATGTGCGCCCAGTCGCTGTCGACCGGCTTGCCCGTCTTCTTTTGCGTCATGGTGTAGTGGCCGATGACCACCACCTTGTCGCCGGCGGCGAAGAAATCCTTCGGCTCGAACGCGGAGAACTGGTTGTTCTCGGCGACGTCCTTGAAAAACGTCTTCACGCCCTCAAGGCCGTTACGCACGCCGAAGGCCGCGAAATCGTCGCGCGTGCCGCCGGAGTGCCACTGGATGTTGGGCGCGCAGTTGTCGAGGATCATCTGGATGTCGCCGCGGCCGAAGGCGTCGTAGACGGCGCGCGTCAGAGCGATGTTGTTGGTCTGGGTGTCCTGGGCGTTCATGGGTACTCTCCCGTGTTGGAGTTGATGACGGGAGAAAGCTACCGAGCCTGGCCAAGCGCCTCCTGAGGAGGATTCCCTAATTCTGACCGGGCCGCAGAAGTCCGTGCTCCATGGCGAAAAGCGTGGCGCCGCCGCGCGTATTGACGCCGAGCTTGCCGTAAATCGACTGGATGTGATTATCGACAGTCTTCGGTGATAGGCCGAGTTCCGCACCCATCTCCTTGGTCGTCGAACCCCGCGCCAGGCGCACCAGAACATCGACCTCGCGCGCCGTGAGGCCGGCGACAAACGGCACCTTCTTCCCGCGCTTTCCCTGCCCCGCGGCTTCCAGCACCGCTCCGACGGCCTCGCCGTCGAGCGCGCCGCGCTTCACCTCGTCGCGGAGCCGGGTGGCCGCCTGCGCGGGCGTCAGCGTAACGCGGAAGGGCCGATCCTCGACCAGATTCTGGTACGCTTCGGCGACAGCCAACAGACGACCGGTGGCCGAAAGATCGCTTCCCCGCACACCGCGGTGGAATCCGCTGCCGTCCAGCCGCTCGTGATGCTCGGCGATCATCGCGCCGATGGCGGCGAGGCCAGGAACACGCGGCACCATGCGGCCGGCGAAATACGGGTGCAGGCGGCCCCGCTCAGACCCTTCGGCAACATCGAAGCGGGCCGTGCCGCCGATCGCGATGTAACCGATGTCGTGCCACAGCGCGGCACGCCGCATAGATGCACGATCGGCCTCCGACATCCGCCCCACCCTCGCGGCATCGTCGACGAGCGCAGCAACCGCGCGCGAGTGCCCGGCAATCAGCGGCGACTTCAGGTCGATGAAATCCGCGATGACCTCGCTGACCACGTCGATCTGTTCCTCCGACAGCACTGCGTCTTCGGCAGCGTCGAACGCCATCGCCGCCGACCACGCCTCGTCGTCGCTGACCGGCGCGAGCAGCTTCGACAGCAGCGGGACGAAGGCTGCGACGACCGCAGGATCGTATGGACCGCCGCTGCGCGCCGTGATCACCTGAGCGACGCGCTCCATCGGCATCACGTCGAGCAAGGCCAGCGCATCCTGGACGACGAGCACCACTCTGACCGCAGGTGCAATCGCCTCGCCCGCGAGATGATTGGGAAAGCCGTGCGCGTCCCAACGCTCATAGAGCTGGCCGAGATTGCGCTGCACATTCTCCGGGAGGCCCAGACGGGCGCCAATCCGCTTTGCGACCTCACAGTGCGCGCTGAACACCGCGACGGTCTGGCCGACGACGTTCATGAAATTTTCGTCGCCGTGTTGCAACGGCGGATGTTCGGAGCGCGCGGGCCCAATGTGCTGCATCAGCACGCGCACGAACTCAGGTCCGTCAGCCGGATCTATCGCGGAGAAATTCTTGCGGATGGCGATCTCGTCGCCAAACAGCGCGTTGAGCTTATCGGTCTCGGCCGTGCAGCCGCAGTAGCGCAGCAGGCCGTGATAAAACGCCTCGACCTGCACATCGGCGCCGAGGCCCATCGCCCTGGCGAGCGCGACGCTGGCAACCGCCGACCTCAGGCCGTAGCCGAGCGGCTGCCCGATGGCAAAGTCGGTCGCCAGCGACAGCACGCCGATGACTTCATTCCGGCGAATGGGCGTGACAGTGGCGGCCATCATGAAATGCCCCTATCCGGCAGCGATCGCCGGCCGGACGCACCTTGGCGCATGCCGGCACGATACGGCAATAGGCGGTCAACCGGCGTCTGTCTCGCCTCCCGGCAAAGTCCGTGCAAGAGTGAGGCAGGAGGAAAGGCGTGGACCAGGCTTCACAACCACCGTCGACAAACGGCGATCGCCAGCCCGGTGCCTCGCGCGCGGCTATCCAGGCGCATTACGATCTCAGCGAAGATTTCTTCCGCCTTTGGCTCGGCCCCGAACTCGTCTATTCGGCCGCGTTGTTCGAAGGCGACGAGGACCTTGCCGCAGCCCAGATGCGCAAGCTCGACCACCACATCGGCGCGGCGCGGGCGCGCGGCGCCGGCCGCGTTCTCGACATCGGCTGCGGTTGGGGCGCGCTGCTTCGACGACTGGTGCAGTCGGCCGGCGTGCGCGAAGCGACCGGCCTGACGCTTAGCGCATCCCAGGCGCGATGGATCCGCGACGCGGCAGTCCCCGGCGTTACGGTGCGCGAGGAAAGCTGGCGCGAGCACCGCCCCACGGCGCCTTACGACGCAATCATCTCCATCGGGGCGTTCGAGCACTTCGCCCGCCCCGGTCTGTCGGCGCACGAGAAACTTGCCGCCTATCGCGAGTTCTTCGCCTTCTGCCGGGACGCGCTGAAGGAGAACGGGAGGCTCTCCCTCCAGACGATCGCCTACGTCGGCTCGCACGCCCAGTTGCCGCCGTTCATCGCCGAAGAAGTGTTCCGCGAGAGCGAACTGCCGCTGATCGCCGAGCCTTTGATAGCCGCCGCGGATGCCTTCGAGGTTGTCGCCCTGCGCAACGATCGGGAACACTACGACCGGACGCTACGCATGTGGGAACGGGCGCTCGCCACACATGAGCGGGAAGCGGTGGCGCTGGTCGGCGCCGACGCGGTCGCTCACTTCCACCGCTACCTCAAGATATCGGCGATGGGGTTCCGAACCCGCGCCATCTGCCTTCTGCGGATGAGTTTTGTCCGGCGTCCGTGAGCGCGGACCGAAGCGCTGATCACAACGCCTTGACGATGCCCTCGGTCATCTTCTTGGCGTCGCCAAGCAGCATCATCGTGTTGTCACGATAGAACAGCGGGTTGTCGATGCCGGCATAGCCCGAGGCCAGCGACCGCTTCACGAACATCACCGTGCCCGCCTTCCAGACTTGGAGCACCGGCATGCCGTAGATCGGCGAGGACTTGTCTTCCTCGGCCGCCGGGTTGGTCACGTCGTTGGCGCCGATGACGTAGGCGACGTCGGCTTGCGCAAACTCCGAGTTGATGTCCTCGAGCTCGAAAACCTCGTCATACGGCACGTTTGCCTCGGCGAGCAGCACGTTCATGTGGCCCGGCATGCGCCCGGCAACCGGATGAATCGCGTACTTCACCTCGACGCCGGCAGCCTTTAGCTTGTCGGCCATCTCGCGAAGCGCGTGCTGCGCCTGCGCCACCGCCATGCCGTAGCCTGGCACGATGATGACCTTCTGCGCGTTCTTCATGATGTAGGCGGCATCCTCGGCCGAGCCGAGCTTCACCGGCTTCTGCTCCGCGCCTTCAGCCGCAGCGGCGGTCTCGCCGCCGAAGCCGCCGAGGATCACGGAGATGAAGCTGCGGTTCATCCCCTTGCACATGATGTACGACAGGATCGCGCCCGACGAGCCAACAAGCGCGCCGGTGATGATCAGCGCCGTGTTGCCGAGCGTGAAGCCGATGCCCGCCGCCGCCCAACCCGAGTACGAGTTGAGCATCGAGATGACGACCGGCATGTCGGCGCCGCCGATCGGCACGATCAGCAGCACGCCGAGGACCAGCGCAACCAGCGTGATCAGCCAGAAGACGATCGCCGACTGCGTGAAGAAGAAGACGATGATCAGCACGACGAGCAGCGCGCCGAGGCCGATATTGATGGCGTGACGGTTGGGCAGCAGGATCGGCTTGCCCGACATCCGCCCGTCGAGCTTCAGGAACGCGATGATCGACCCGGTGAAGGTCAGCGCGCCGATGGCGACACCGAGCGACATCTCGATCAGGCTCTGCCCATGGATGCCGCCGCCCGCCTCCGCGATGCCGAAGGCTTCCGGCGCGTAGAGCGCCGCTGCCGCGACCATCACGGCCGCCAGACCGACGAGCGAGTGGAACGCCGCTACCAGCTGCGGCATTGCCGTCATCGCAATCGACCGCGCGATGAACGCGCCGATGCCGCCGCCCATGATGAGACCGAGCACGATCAGCCCGAAGGCGCCCCAGCCCGGTGCCGCAACGGCAAGCGTCGTGAGAATGGCGATCGCCATGCCGGCGATGCCGAGATAGTTGCCCTGCCGCGACGTCTCGGGGTTCGACAGCCCGCGCAGCGCCTGGATGAACAGGACGCCGGAGACGAGGTAGAGGACGGCCGCTAGGTTGGCGTTGATCATCGCGCTAGCCCGACTTCGCCGGTGCCGGCGCCTTCTTCTTGTACATGGCCAGCATGCGCTGGGTGACGAGGAAGCCGCCGAAGATATTCACCGACGCTAGGATGAGCGCGACGAAGCCGAAGCTGCGCGCCCACCAATGACCGCCGCCCGCGCCCTCAACCAGCTGCACCGAGACGGCGAGCAGCGCGCCGACGACGATGACCGACGAGATGGCATTGGTCACCGACATCAGCGGCGTATGCAGCGCCGGCGTCACCGACCAGACGACGTAGTAGCCAACGAAGATCGCCAGCACGAAAATCGCAAGGCGGAAAACGAACGGATCGATCAGGCCGCCGGTCGCGGCATGCACCGCGACGCCCGCGGACTCCGCGAGCTGGTCGGCATAAATCTGCGCCTGCGCAGCCGAGGCCGCCGCGGCATTCGCCGCGTCATGGGCCAACTGCGCCGCTTCCGCCGCGGACTTCGCCGCCGCGACCGCCTGCTCTGGCGTCAGCGTCTCGTTCATGCGGGCTTCCCTTCACCGGAAAACGCGGGATGAACGACCTTGCCGTCGCGCGTGAGGTCGGTCGCCTTGACCAGTTCGTCGTCCCACTTGACCGCGATCTGCTTGGTCGCCTTGTCTATCAGCGTCTCGACGAACGTGTAGAGGTTGCGCGCATAGAGCGCCGACGCCGACGCTGCTACACGGCCCGGCACGTTGAGGTAGCCGATGATCTTGACGCCGTTGGTCTCGGTCACCTGGCCTGGCTTCGCGCCCTCGACGTTGCCGCCGCGCTCGATCGCGAGATCAACCAGCACCGAACCCGGACGCATCGACGCGACCATCGCCGCCGTCACCAGCCGCGGCGCCGGTCGGCCTGGGATCAGCGCCGTCGTGATGACAATGTCCTGCTTCTT
>DASZSW010000005.1:0-28465 GCA_035548515.1 Bauldia sp.
CGTCCAGTGCGGCTTCGGGTGCGTCAGCGGCACGCCGGGCGACAGCACCAGCGCGTTGACTGTCTTCCAGTTGATGTCGTGCAGGTCTTCGGTAGCCAACCCCGCAGCCTTCGCGTCGGCAACGCGGCTGGCCTCGTCGTCGAAGCAGATCACCTTCGCGCCGCCTTTGACCAGCGCGCCCGCGCTGATCAGCCCCGATTTACCGAGGCCGAACACGGCCACGGTCTTGCCTGCAAAGGCGGTGATCGGGATCATCGCAGCTTGAGCGTCGCGAGCCCTGCCAGCGCCAGCACGACCGCGACGATCCAGAACCGGATCACGATCTGCGGCTCGGTCCAGCCCATCTGCTCATAGTGATGGTGGATCGGCGCCATCTTGAAGACGCGCTTGCCCGTGAGTTTGAAGCTCGCCACCTGCACGATTACCGAGACGGCCTCCAGCACGAACAGCCCGCCGACGATGGCGAGCACGATCTCCTGCTTGATCGCGACGGCCACAGTGCCGAGCAGACCGCCAAGCGCCAGCGATCCGGTATCGCCCATGAAGATGGCCGCCGGTGGCGCATTGAACCAGAGGAAGCCGAGGCCGGCGCCGAGCAGTGCGCCACACACGACGGCAAGCTCGCCGGTGCCAGGCACCGGGTGAATCTGGAGGTAGTCGGCGAAGACCGCGTTACCGGCGAGGTATGCGATGAGAGCGAAGCTCGCCGCGGCGATCATCACCGGCACGATGGCGAGGCCATCGAGGCCATCGGTGAGGTTCACGGCGTTGCCGGCACCCACGATGACGAACGCCGCGATCGGCACGAAAAACCAGCCAAGGTTGATCACGGCGTCCTTGAAGAAGGGAAACGTCAGCTCGGTCGCCAGCGGCTGCTCGCCGATATACGCGAACGCAATCGCCGCGATCACGGCAATCGCCGCTTCGATCGCGAGGCGCGCGCGGCCGGAATAGCCGGTGTTCGTCGCCTTGCTGACCTTCAGGTAGTCGTCGTAAAGGCCGACCGCACCAAACCCGATGGTGACGAACAGCACCACCCAGACATAAGGGTTGGCGAGATTCGCCCAAAGCAACGTGGTGACGACGAGCCCCGACAGGATCATCAGGCCGCCCATCGTCGGCGTGCCCTTCTTGGTGATCAGGTGGCTCTGCGGTCCGTCCGCACGGATCGGCTGGCCCTTTCCCTGGCGCACGCGCAGCGCCGCGATGATGGTCGGGCCGAACAGGAAGACGAAGACGATCGCCGTCACCGTCGCCCCCGCGGTGCGGAAGGTGATGTAACGGAAGATGTTGAAGAGCGTGAAGTGCTCGCCGAACTGGCCGAGGTAGTAGAGCATGCTTAGGCCGTTTCCTGTTCCTGCCGGTCTTCGGCTGCGCTCTTCCGAGACAGAAGTCGCGCCTTGATGTTGTCCACGAGCGGTCCCATGCGGCTGGCGTTGGAACCTTTCACCATCACGATGTCCCCCGGCGCCAACGCTTTCATGACGGCGGGCTCTAGCGCCGCGGCCGTCTCGGCGTAGCCTCCGCGCACGCCGGCAGGCAACGCGTCCCACAAGGCATGCATCATCGGGCCGGCGAGGAAGACAGCATGGACGTGCGCCGCGTCGATTGCCTCGGCGAGACCCGCGTGCATCTTCGCGCTGTCCTTCCCGAGTTCGCGCATGTCGCCGAGGACCGCGATACGGCGCCCCGATTTCTTCACCTCAGCCTGGCCGAGGAGCGCGATCGCGGCGCGCATGGAGGCCGGATTGGCGTTGTAGCTTTCATCGATCAGGATCGCCTCGCCGCCACGCGGAAGGGCGAGCACGTGGCGCTCGCCCCTGCCCCTCGGCGCGTGGATGTCCGCGAGCGCCAGGCAGGCTTTCGCGAGATCAGCGCCGAGCAGAGAGACGGCGCCAAGCACCGCCAGCGAATTCTGCACGACATGGCGACCGGGCGCACCGAGCTTGTAGGACACCGCCTCGCCGAACACCGAAGCCGAGACGCAACTGCACTCGGGCTTGAGGCAGACGTCCTCGAGACGGATGTCCGCCTTCTTGTGTTCGCCGAACGAGACAACGCGTTCGACGCCGGCTTCCTTCGCCAGCTTGGCGAGCAGCGTGTAGTGCGCGTTATCGCGATTGAGGATCGCCGTACCGCCCTCCTCGAGGCCGAGGAAGATTTCCGCCTTGGCGCGAGCGATATCCTTGACCGACTTGAAATACTCCAGGTGCACCGGCTCGACGGTCGTGATGACCGCCACCCGCGGCCGCACCATCTTCACCAGCGGTTCGATCTCACCGGCATGGTTCATGCCGATCTCGAAGACACCGTATTTGGCCGACAACGGCATGCGCGCGAGAGTGAGGGGCACGCCCCAGTGGTTGTTGAACGAGGCCGGCGAGTAATGCGTCTCGCCGTCGGCGCCGAGGGTCGCGGCGAGCATCTCCTTGGTCCCGGTCTTGCCGACGCTGCCGGTGACCGCAACGATACCCGCTTGCGAACGCGCGCGCGCAGCAATGCCGAGCCGGCGGAGCGCGTCGAGCACATCATCGACGATGGTGAGGCAGCCCTTGGCGCGCCCGAGTCCTGGCAGGCGCGCATCCGCCACCACCGCCGTGGAGGCACCTTTGCCCAGCGCCAGCGTCACGAAGTCATGACCGTCGTGCGTATCGCCCTTGATGGCGAAGAACGCATCGCCGGGCCTCAGCGTCCGCGAGTCGATCGAGATGCCGGTGACATCGTCCGGCGCGGCGCCGGCACGCCGTCCCTTTGTCACCTTCAGCAACGCGTCATAGGACCAGAGCGGCGCGCTCATGCCGCCTCCTCGGCGGCCAGCGCCGCCGTTACCGCATCGCGGTCGGAAAACGGAATGGTCCGGCTGCCAATGATCTGGCCAGTCTCGTGGCCCTTGCCGGCGACCACCAGGACGTCGCCGTTACCGAGCATCTTCACCGCCCGGCGGATGGCATCGCCGCGATCGGCAATCTCGATGGCGTCGGGCGCGGCATCCATGATCGCCTTGCGGATCGCCGCCGGATTCTCGGAGCGCGGATTGTCGTCGGTGACGATGACGACATCGGCGTTGGCGTGCGCGGCGGCACCCATCAGGGAGCGCTTGCCGGGATCGCGATCTCCGCCGGCACCGAAAACGACGTAGAGGACGCCCTCGGTCATCGGGCGCAGCGCGCGGAGCACACTGACCAGCGCGTCGGGTTTATGGGCGTAGTCGAGGAACACCATCGCGCCGTTCTGCTTCGACCCAACCAGCTCGAGACGCCCAGGCGCGCCCTTGAGGTTGCTCAGCGCGTTGAGCGCGTCCTGGGTTTCGATACCTGCACCGATCGCAAGGCCCGCGGCGACCAGAGCGTTCGACGCCTGGAACGCGCCGGCGAGCGGCAAACTCACCTCGTATTCCTTGCCGAACGCGCTGACGATGAGCTGCTGGCGAAACCCCTTCGGCGTGCGCTCGACAAGCTTCAGCTCCTCGCCCGCTTTGCCTGTGCGGATCAGGATCTGGCCGCGTTCGCTTGCCGCCTTCTCGACTTCGGCCGCGTAAGCACCGTCCATGTCGATCACCGCGACACCGGACGGCGGTAGCACAACGTTGAACAGGCGGAGCTTCGCGGCAAGATAAGCTTCTACCGTCGGGTGGTAGTCCATGTGATCGCGGCCGAGATTCGTGAACGCCGCCGCCTCGAGCTTCAGACCGTCGACGCGTCGCTGGTCGAGCCCCTGGCTCGACGCTTCGATCGCGGCGTGCGTAATACCCCGCTCGGCGAGTTCATCGAGCACGGTATGCAGTGCGACCGGGTCCGGCGTCGTCATGGTGCCGTAGTCGGCACCGCTGGCAGTGACGACACCGAGCGTGCCGATGCTGGCGGCCTGATTGCCGGTCGCGGCGAAAATCTGGCGGGTGAAATCGGCGACCGACGTCTTGCCGCTGGTGCCGGTGACGGCGACCAGGTGCGTCGGCTGGAAGGGACGGAAGCGCGCCGCGATCAGCGCCAACGCGCGGCGTGGATCTGCGGAGCGCAGGATCGGCACCGTCGCGACGATTGCGGCGTCCGTCTGCGCAAGGATCGCGACCGCGCCCTTCGTCACCGCATCGGCGACGAACTTTGCGCCGTCTGTGTGGGTGCCGGCAAGCGCCACGAACAGCGATTGCGCCTGCACGGTGCGGCTGTCGGCGGACACGCCCTTGACGTCGATGGAGCCGGCGCCCTCGGGCACGGTCACATCGGGGGGGACGAGGTCCTCAAGCAGCATTGCAGTCGCCGAAATCCGGTTGTGCGGTTCATGGACACAAGGCTCCCGACCGGCGCCGAACCCTAGTTCGACACCAGCAGGGGGCTTAAATCATGGTCAGTCCGCGGCTCGACCCCGAGCAGCGCCGCCGAACGGCGGATAATCGCGCCTACCGCCGGTGCCGCATTTGAGCCGGCCGTAGCCCCCGCACCCTGTTTCTCAGGCTGCGGATCGTCAAGCATTACCAGCACGACGTATTGCGGATCGTCGATCGGGAAGGCTGCCAGGAAGGAATTGATCCGATGCGTGTCGGAATAACGGCGCTCGACGACTTTTTGCGCGGTTCCGGTCTTGCCGCCGACCATATAGCCGGGAACGTCGGCCGACTTGCCTGACCCCTTCTCGACGTTCAGCCGGAACAGGTAGCGCAGCTTCTCGCTGGTCTCCGGCTTGATGACCTGGGTCGCCAGCGCGCGCGCCTGCTCGACCGTACGCGGCTCGAAGGTCGGCGGGATCAGCCAGCCGCCATTGACCAGCGCCGCGTCGGCCACGGCCGTCTGCATGGGCGTCACCGCAATGCCCTGACCGAAAGCGACGTTGATCGTGGTGAGGTCGCCCCATGTCGCCGGCAGGATCGGCTTCTTCACCTCAGGCAGATCGGTTTGCAGCTTCGTCAGCAGGCCGAAACGGCGGAGGTATTCCTGCTGGCCCTTCGCCCCCACCTTCAGCGCCATCTTCGCCGCGCCGATGTTCGACGAATAGATGAACACCTCGGGCACCGTCAGCGGCCGGCCTTTGGCGTGGAAGTCGTGGATGGTGAAGCCGCCGCTGTGGATCGGCGTCGAGGCGTCGATGACGTCGTCCATCTTCACCGCGCCGGAATCGAACGCCATCGCAAACGTGAAGCTCTTGAACACCGAGCCAAGCTCGAAGGTGCCGGCCGTCATGCGGTTGACGCGATCGCGGTCCTGCGCGCCGACGGGATTGTTCGGGTCATAGTCGGGCAGCGACACCATGGCGAGCACCTCGCCGGTGTGCGCGTTGAGCACCACGCCGGTAGCGGCGAGCGCGCGATAACGCGTCAGCGCGTCGCTCAGTTCGTCGTGGACGATATGCTGGACACGGACGTCGATCGACAATTGCACGGGCGCAACGTCTTCCGTCGTAGCGAAGCCCGCCGCATGAAGATCGGCGAGGCCATGATCGTCGACGTACTTCTCGAAGCCGGCGGTGCCCTGGTTGTCTGTGTTGACCAGCCCAACGATGTGCGATGCCACGGACCCGCCGGGGTAGAAGCGGCGGTTCTCTTCGAGGAACCCGATCCCTGGGATGCCAAGCTCGTGGATCTGGCGTTGCTGGGTCGGCGTGATTTCGCGCTTGATCCAGACGAAGCCGGCGTTCGACGCCAGCTTCTTGCGCACCGACGCTGCATCGAGATCGGGCAGCACCGACGACAGCAACTCGGTCGCCTCGTCGGGGTCGAGGATGTTGCGCGGCTCGGCATAGAGCGACGCCATCTTGATGTCCGTCGCGAGAATCTCGCCATTGCGATCGACGAGGTCCGGCCGCGAACTGGCCAGGCCGGCATCAGCCGCGGCAATCTCGGCGCTGTTGCTGACGGGCGTCATGCCGAACATGACAAGACGGCCGACCAGCGCGGCGAACGCAAGCAGGAAGAAGACCGCCATGACGCGGACACGCCGGCGCATGTCAGCGGCGGGCTTCAGCGTCGGCTGAGGTGTGGGTGTCATGGGCCGCCCGCCGTACGCAATCCCAGCGCCCCGTTGGGCGCGAGGACGGGAGACTGCTTCAGCGGGATTTCGTCTATCGTCGCCAGCTGCTTTGGCGAGAACGGCTGGAGCTTGAAATAGTCGGCGTACTTGTCGACCACCGATTGCAGCCGCGCCGGCTGCGTGAGCATCGCCCACTCGGCGCGCAGGACCGCGATCTTGTCCTTCTCCTTCGCGATCTCGGCCTGCAGGCGCGCGACCTTGTCGGCCGCCATCTCGGCCTTGTGCTTCATGTCGTAGGTAACGGCCGCGCCGATGATCATCGCGACGAGCAGCACCAGATTGAAGATGCGCCGGAACATCTACGCCCTCCCCGCGCCAAACCGGGGCAACGCCGGGATGCCGAGATCAACCGGCTCGCGCGAACGCGCCGGGAATGATGTGCGCCGCGCGGCCCGCAATCTCGCGGACCGGGCACGCGGATTGGCACGCACCTCGCGCTCCGACGCCTCGACGCCGCTCCGCGACAACAGGGCGAACGTCGGCGGCGCGACGTTGGCCTCGGGCGCGTGACGCGAGCCGCCGGCCCGCTCCGCAGAGCGATCGGCGAGGAACCGCTTGACGATACGATCCTCGAGCGAATGGAAGGACACGACTACCAGGCGGCCCCCCTCGCCGAGGATGCGTTCGGAGGCGGCAAGCGCGTCGGCCAGTTCGTCCAGCTCGCGGTTGACGAAGATGCGCAGCGCCTGGAACGTCCGCGTCGCCGGATGAATCTTGTCGGCGCCGCCGCGGCCGATCGCCTTCTGGACGATCTCCGCGAGTTCGGAGGTGGTGATGATCGGGCCGGCGGAGCGAGCGCGATCTATGGCAGCGGCCACCAGCCGCGCCTTCTTCTCTTCGCCCAGTACCGCGATGACACGCGCGAGGTCGCCGCGCTCCATTTCGTTGACGACGTCGGCAGCAGTTGGGCCCGTGTCGCCCATGCGCATATCGAGCGGCCCCTCGTTGCGGAACGAGAAGCCACGCTCCGCCGTGTCGAGCTGCATGGAGGAGACCCCGACGTCGAGCACGACGCCGTCGACGCGTTCATGTCCATGCGACCGAGCGATCTCGTCGAGGTGGGAGAACCGCCCCTCGACCAGCGTCAGACGCTCGTGCTTCCCGGCGGCTGCAATCGCCGTCGGGTCGCGATCGATCGCAATGACCGACGCGCCCGTCGCGAGGATCGCGTTGGTGTAGCCCCCTGCCCCATACGTGCCGTCGATGAACAGTCCACCGGCGGCAGGCGCGAGGAAACCCAAAGCCTCCTCGATGAGAACCGGAACATGGCGAGCCAGTCCGCCAGCGACACCGCCGCTCGGTGTGCCGCGACCCGTCATCAGTCTTCCGTCCTCTGACTTGCGCCTGCCGCGCGGTGGGTTGGGCCGAGCCGTTTCCGTATGTCGCGCAGCCGGTTCTTGGCCTCTGCCCGGTAGGCGACAAAACGGTCCGGTTCCCAAATCTGAAACTTGTATCCCTGGCCGACGAAGGTGACCTTGTCGGTGATCCCGGCGTGCGCCTTGAGCGCGTCGCTCAGAACCACGCGCCCGTCTCCGTCGATCTTCAGGATCTCGCTCTCGCCGATCAGTGTTGTCGACAGAAGCTCGTGATCCTCCGAGAAGGGCTCGAAGTTCGCGAGGCTCGATCCGATCGTCTGGCGAAAGCGGTTGCCGCCGGCATCCACGGCCTGGCGATCCAGGGTCGGGCAGCAGTAGAGCCCGTCGAAGCCATCCACCGACAGCACGGCGCGATACGACGCCGGGATCGACACGCGACCCTTGGCGTCCAGCCGGTTGGTGAATGTCGAAACGAACTCGTCCATCGCCCTCGCCCGTGAACCCACGATCCCGGCGAAGCCCGCTCAAAACGGGCCGGAATGACTGGCCGGGCCAGCCTATTTCCGGGATTTCATGGGATACCATGGGATTTTCCGGGCCGTCAATGGAAACCCGTGACACAAAAGGGAAATCGGCGCCGGTACGCGGTCACCAGACCCGGCGCCATGAACTCGATAAAAGACGGTTAGGCTTAAGATTCCGTTCGGCGGCTAAGTGCGGAGTCGTCCCAAATTGGACGCCACCGCTAATGGTGCCTCAACCGGCGCGCGCCTATATTGCTGGTGCCATGAACCGCGACACCGCCATCGCGAAGCTGAAACAGAACGCCGACGCCATCCGCGCGCTCGGCGCCACGGCGCTCTATTTGTACGGCTCGACGGCGCGGGATGAGGCGCGGGTCGACAGCGATGTCGATGTGTTCGTGGAATATCGCCCGGGCTTCTCGCTGTTCGAACTGTCTGGGATCAAGGTGCTCCTCGACGAGCAGCTTTCGCGCGATGTTCACGTGACGACGCGGGACAGCCTTCATCCGCTGATGCGGCCCGGCATCGAAGAAGACGCGATCCGCATATTCTGATGCCCCGCCGTCGACTGTCACGTCCGGCGGTGGAAGCAATCCTGCGTTCCATTGAAAACATCGACGTGGCGATGAAAGGCAAGTCGTTCGATGCGTTCTCGAACGACTGGCTACTGAAGCACGGCGTCCAGCGCGGCATCGAAATCATCTCGGAAGCCACGCGTCGGCTGCCGGACGCGCTGCTGGCGTCGCATCCGGAAATTGCCTGGGCGACATACGTGGCATCGGTAACGTGCTGCGCCACGACTACGACGAGATCATCGATCGCGTCATCTACGACGCCGCCACGACGAAGCTTGTGACACTCAAGGCCGCCATCGTCGCGATCGACGCCTCCCTCGACGAGCCGCGCGAGTAGCGCATCGCGCGAAACGGGCGGGGCCGCCGCCCTGTTCGGACGACGGCCCCTCATCGTAATCGCCAGTTGGCCTGTAAGCCGGGTTCTGTACGGCGGCTTTCGCCGCGCGACGGCCATTCTTCTTGGGCGGCGGTCACCCGCCGCCTCACGCTACCTACCCGGACGACCGGCCGGAAAAGCCGCGAGGGTTTGAGCCTCCGTCGTCCCTATTCGGTATTGCTCCCGGTGGGGTTTGCCGTGCCGTCGCTGTTGCCAGCTCCGCGGTGGGCTCTTACCCCACCCTTTCACCCTTACCCCGCAAGCGGGGCGGTCTGCTCTCTGTGGCACTTTCCCTGGGGTCGCCCCCGCCGGCCGTTAGCCGGCACCGTCTTTCCGTGGAGCCCGGACTTTCCTCTCCGGCGTCCTTTCGGAACTTGCCGCAGCGGCCGTCCAGCCGACTGACGGTCCTCAAATGACAATCCGCCGGCCCATGGTCAAGCCATGGACCAGCGGATGGTTGTGAGAAGCTTGCCGCGCCTACTGGAGGGAGGCGAACAGCGTCTTCAGGATGTTGCCCTCGCCGTTGGAGGCGATGGTCGCGTTGCCGCGCACGCTCGCCGGCGCAACCGGTGCCGCCGAAGCGAGGCGGACGAACTTCGGTTTCGCGGGGACCTGAAGCTTGGCGACGACGGAGCGGCAGTAGCTCTTGATCATGTGCTTGTTGTACAGGCCGCCGTTGTAACGGGAGAGCATGCCGCACTGCGAGCCGCCGGCAAGACGCTGTGCCTGGCCGAGGTACTTCATGCCCCACTTGATGTTGGTGGCCGGATCGTAGAGGCCCTTGCGGGAGCCCGTGTAACCCATGCCCCGCGCCGTCTGCAGCTTGATCTGCATGAGGCCGATCTCGCCAGCACGTCCAGTTACCCGCGGATTGAAGTTGCTCTCATGGCGGACCACGGCTCGGGCAAGTTCAACCGGGATTCCGTTGGCCTGCGCGTGGGTCGCGATGAGGGCAGCGTACGCTTCTGCATTGCCGGCTTGTGCCTGGGATACGACGGCGCCGGCGGTGGCTAGGAAGAAGAAGGACGCAAAAAGGATACGGAAGGCATTTCGCATGTCTTGGCATTCCCCGATGGTTTTGGTGAGGCCGCGAACACGCCGGGGAAAGCGCCCGGAAATGGGGCGCGAAAACTCAAATACGGAGTCTTAACTGTAAGAAAATGTTGCCTTGCGCGATTAATTTTGCCGCATTGCGAGAAGGGCATCGAGCACCGCAACCGTGCCGGGATCGGCGACGCCATCCACCTGTGACGGCCGAAAATGGCGCTGGAACGCCTTTGTGACGGTTACCGCGGCAGCGTCAAATTCACTACCCACATCAATGCCATAGCCGTAGCTGGCGAGCTTGGAACGGTATGTTGCAATGCGGTCGCCCCGTTCACCAAATCTCAGGGTTTCCGCCCCGTTAATGGTTTTCGCGACGGGCGCCACACCAATGCCGGCTTTGGAAAGGGTGGCCCACGGAAACAGCTCGCCGGGGTCGTCTTTTCGTTCCGGAGCCACATCCGAATGGGCCAAAACCCGCTCCGGCGGGATGGCATGGCGTCGCAGGATGTCGCCGCAGAGCGCGATCACCGCCGCAATCTGGACATCGGGGAACGGTCGGTAGCCGAATTCATGCCCCGGATTAGCGACCTCGACGCCGATCGACCGCGAGTTGATGTCGGTCTCGCCCGCCCAGAAGGACTGCCCGGCGTGCCAGGCGCGCCGGCTTTCGTCCACGAGTTGGGCGACCCGCCCATCCTCGAAGACGAAATAGTGCGACGACACCGCGGACTCGGGATCGCACAGCCACTTCAGCGCCCGTTCGTCGGAAATCATGCCTGTGTAGTGGAGGAGCAGGATGTCCACCGGCTTGCCCGCCGCCCGCTCGCCATGGTTGGGCGACGGCCGATGTTCGATCGCGAGCGCCATGGCTACCCCGCCTCCGCCGGCGCAGGACGCCGCTGCCGCTCGATCTGCTCATAGGCGCGGTTGATCGCGGCCAGGCGGTCGTTGGCGATGGCGATGAAATCCGGCGGGAGGCCGCGCGCGATGAAACGATCGGGATGGTTCTCCGCGACCAGCTTCAGGTAGTGGCTGCGGATCTCGCTGTACGGCCAGTCCCGGTTCACGCCGAGGACCGCAAAGGGATCGCCTTCCGGCCCGACGACGTGACGCGCGGCGATCTGCTCGAAGGCGGCGCCGCGGATGCCGAAGATTTCGGCGACCGTCTCCAGGAACGCCAGCTCAGCCTCATGCACGGCGCCGTCGGCCTTGGCGATGAAAAACAGGCCATCGAGCACGTCGACCAGCGCGTCGCGAGCGTCGGCATAGAGCGCGGCCACACGCCGGGCGTAAGAGTCGTAGCCGGCGACGTCCCGCTTCGCGAGATCGAACAGGCGCGCGACATGGCCCTCCTCGCTCGCCGGCATGTGGAAGATGCGCCGGAAGGCGGCGACCTCCGATTGCGTCACGACTCCATCAGCCTTCGCCATCTTGGCCGAAAGGGCAATCAGCGCCGTCGCGAACGCGACCTCGCGCCGCGTCGCGGCGTCGGGAATGGCGCCAAACAGTGCGCCGGTCTTGGCGAGCAGCGCCGACAGCGCATCGGCCCCGGTTTCCGCCGCTTGTCCGATCCAGGTCCACAGGCTCATGCGACGACCTTAGGCGAATCATGCCGGGCGTGCGAGAAGTCCCTCCGCCCCGCCATTCGCCACATCACCATGGTTCAGAACAGTCGCTCCCTTGGCCTGCTGCTTGGCCTTGTCGCCGTCGTAATGTTTGGCGGCTCGCTGCCCGCGACCCGCATCGCCGTCGCCTACCTCGACCCGTGGTTCGTCACGGCCGCGCGGGCGGCCATCGCCGGTATCCTCGCGCTCGGCACGCTGGCGATCTCGCGACCGCCGTATCCACGCCAGTACACCATGCGGCTTGGCCTGATCTCGCTGTGCCTGGTGATCGGCTTCCCAGCGTTGTTGGCCATCGCCTCCGTCACGGTGCCGGCGACCCATGCCAGCGTCATCCTCGGGCTGCTGCCGCTGGCCACCACCGTTGCCGCCGTGCCGCTCGCGGGCGAACGGCCGTCGCTGGTGTTCTGGATCCTCAGCCTCATCGGCGCCGGTCTGGTCGCGGCGTTCGCCCTCCGCGACGGCAACGTCGCGGTCGTCACCGGCGACATATTCCTTGCGCTGGCGGTGACGCTGACCGGTGTCGGCTACACGCTGTCGGGCGTGATGTCGCGCACCATGGCCGGGTGGCAGGTGATCGCCTGGGCGCTGCTCATGGCGCTGCCGCTCGCGATCATCGTGACCATCGCGCTATGGCCGGCAAACGCCGCCAGCGTGCCGATAGGTGCGTGGATCGGTCTTATCTATGTCGGCGCGATCTCGCAGTTCATCGGGTACGCGTTCTGGAATGTCGCACTGGCGGTCGGCGGCGTCGCGCGGGTCGGGCAACTGCAACTGGTGCAGCCTTTCGTCTCGATGGGGCTGGCGGCGCTGTTCCTCGGCGAGGCGGTAGACGGCGAGATGATCGGCTTCGCGCTCGCCGTGGTGATCGTGGTCGCGCTTGGCAGGCGTGCAGCAGTGCGGACTACGGCTTCGTCGCCTTGAGGTCGTCGAAGGCGAAGGTGGCGGCGTCCTTGTCGGGCGAACCCGCGAACAGGCCGATCTGCTGGCCGTTGTCCGGTGCGGAGCCCGATACTTTCTTGAACTCCGTGCCGTTGACGTAGAACGTCGCGTCATCGCCAACGGTCGTCACGCGCAGCTCGTTGGTCGCGCCGTCGCCCTTGTTGGCGTTGGCGACGTCCTGCCAGTTGACCTGCGCCAGCCACTTGCCGCGCTGCCGCCGCCACACCGAAGCCTTGCCATTGGGCGCGAGCTCGAAGACGTAGAAGTTGTTGATGTCGGTGTACCAGAAGATCGGTCCGGCCTTGGCCTCGGTCGGATCGACGCCCGTGACCGTAGTGACGTTCACGCACATGTCGATGTCGTCATACATCCCGGCGTTGTTGGCGACCCAGACGTACGTGCCGACGGCCGGGTTGAGCAGCAATTGGCCGTTGTCGATCTTCACCGCCGCGTTCGCCTGCCCCCAGGTTGGCTGGAGAGTGTCGAAGGTATCCTGGAAAAGCACGTCCAGTCCCGGACACACGGCAGCCGCCGGGCCGTAGCCCGCGAAGCTGATCGCGGCGGCAAGGACAAACGTGCGGGCAATCATTCGAGCGGCTCCCAGTCGGGCGGCGATGCTATAGCCATGACGCACCCGATGGAACAGCTTGAGCGGCGGGCGGCGGCAGGGCCATATGGCGCCGCGGCAGATGGAGAAGAAGACTGTGGCGGCGCCGGGGCAATGGGATTTCTGGATCGATCGCGGCGGTACATTTACCGACATCGTGGCCCGAGATCCGCGCGGCTCCCTGCGGGTCGTTAAGCTGCTTTCCGAGAATCCCGGCGTGTATCGCGATGCAGCCATCGCGGGCATCCGCCAGTTGCTCGGCGTTAACGATGGCGAACCGATTCCCGCCGGATCGATCGCCGCCGTGAAGATGGGCACCACGGTCGCCACCAACGCGCTGCTCGAGCGCAAGGGCGACCGGACGCTGTTGCTCATCACCCGCGGCTTCCGCGACGGGCTGAAGCTCGGCTACCAGGCACGCGCAGAAATCTTCGCCAAGAAGATCGTCAAGCCGGAGATGCTCTATGAGCGCGTCGCCGAGGTCACGGAGCGCGTTCTGGTCGACGGCACCGTCGAGGCCGCGCCCAACCTGGAAGCCGTGCGGGCCGATCTCGCCGCTGCCTGGAGGGACGGCATCCGCTCGGTGGCGATCGTCTTCATGCACGCGTGGCGCTACGCCGAACACGAGCAGCGCGTCGCGGCTCTGGCCCGCGAGATGGGTTTCCCGCAGGTCTCCGCCAGCCACGAGGTCTCTCCGCTGATCAAGCTGGTCGGTCGCGGCGACACAACGGTCGTGGACGCCTACCTGTCGCCGATCCTGCGGCGCTACGTCGACCAGGTGGCGGCGGAACTGGGCGACGGCCCGCGGTTGATGTTCATGCGCTCGTCCGGCGGCCTCACCGCCGCCGATCTGTTCCAGGGCAAGGACGCGATCCTGTCCGGTCCGGCCGGCGGCGTCGTTGCAGCGGTAGAAACGGCCCGCGGCGCCGGCTTCGACAAGGTCATCGGCTTCGACATGGGCGGCACTTCGACCGACGTGTCGCACTACGACGGCGAGTACGAGCGCGCCTTCGAGACGGAGGTCGCCGGCGTGCGCATGCGCGCGCCGATGATGCGCATCCACACCGTGGCGGCCGGCGGCGGCTCGATCCTCAAGTTCGACCAGGGACGCTATCGCGTCGGGCCGGAATCGGCAGGCGCCGATCCGGGGCCGGCGGGCTATCGCCGCGGCGGCCCGCTGACCGTGACCGATGCCAACATCATGGTAGGGAAACTGATCCCCGACTTCTTCCCTTCCATCTTCGGTCCGACCCGCGACGAGCCGCTGGATGACGAAGTCGTCCACGCGAAGTTCGTCGAGCTGGCCAAGACGATCGGCGACGGCCGCACGCCCGAGGAGATCGCCGACGGTTTTCTGCGCATCGCGGTCGAGAACATGGCGAACGCGATCAAGAAGGTATCGGTCGCCCGCGGCTACGACGTCACCGAATACGCGCTGAACTGCTTCGGCGGCGCCGGCGGGCAGCACGCCTGCGCCGTCGCCGATGCGCTCGGCATGACCACGGTACTCATCCATCCCTACTCCGGCGTGTTGTCAGCCTACGGCATGGGGCTCGCCGACATCCGCGCCACGCGTAACCGCGCAGCGATGATGCCGCTGGCATCGGGCATCGACCAGGCGGCGGTCGATGCGCTGACAGTCGAGGTGCTTGCGGAGCTGAGCGCGCAGGGTGTGAGCGAGGGTGTGCGGACGTTCACGCGGCTGCACCTGCGCTACGACGGCACGGATACGACGATTCCGATTTTCGCCCGCGACGACGCGGCAGCGGCGCTCGTCGATTTCGAGGCGGCGCATCGCAAGCAGTTCGGCTTCCTGTTTCCCGATCGGCCCGTGGTGGTGGAAAGCATCGAGGTCGAGGCGGTGGGCGGCGGCGCCGCCATCAATGCTACCCCGGCATCCGACGCACGCGGCGCTGCGTCGGCGCATGCCACGGCGCGCTTCTTCTCCAACGGCACGCACCACGACGCAGCGGTATACCTGCGGGACGCGATCCCGCGGGGCGGCGTGGTCCTCGGCCCTGCCCTCATCATCGAGCCCAACCAGACGATCGTCGTCGAGGACGGCTGGCAGGTAGCGGTCACCGAGCAGAACGATGTCGTGATGACTCGCGCGGTGGCGGCGCCGAAGCGGCGCGCCATCGGCACCGATGCCGATCCGATCATGCTTGAGGTGTTCAACAACCTGTTCATGGCGATCGCCGAGCAGATGGGCGTCACGCTCCAGAACACCGCGAGCTCGGTCAACATCAAGGAGCGGCTGGACTTCTCCTGTGCCGTCTTCGACGGCGACGGCCGCCTGGTCGCCAACGCACCGCACATGCCGGTGCATCTCGGCTCGATGGACCGGTCGGTGGAGACCATCATCCGCCTCAATGCCGGCGACATCCATCCCGGCGACGTGTTCGCGCTGAATGCGCCGTATAACGGCGGTACGCACCTGCCCGACATCACCGTGTGCACGCCGGTGTTCGACGATGCCGGCGAAGAGGCGAGGAGCGGCGAAGCCGCGACCGGGAATGAAAGAAAGATCCTGTTCTGGGTCGCTTCGCGCGGTCATCACGCCGACGTCGGCGGCACCGCGCCGGGATCGATGACGCCACGCGCCACCACCGTGGACGAGGAAGGCGTCCTCATCGACAACCTGCGGCTGGTCGAGCGCGGTGTGTTCCGCGGCGCCGACGTGCTGGCCGTGCTGACCGACCACCCCTACCCCTGCCGCAATCCGGCGCAGAACATCGCCGACCTCCGCGCCCAGATCGCCGCCAACGAAAAGGGCGTGACCGAGGTGAAGAAAATGGTCACCCATTTCGGCCTCGACGTCGTGCGCGCCTACATGGGCCATGTGCAGGACAACGCGGCGGAAAGTGTGCGCCGCGTGATCGACGCGCTCCACGACTCCAGTTTCGAGGTGAAGACCGACCAGGGCGCCGTGATCCGCGTGAAAATCACGGTGGACCGGACGAAGCGCGAGGCGACCGTGGACTTCACTGGCACCTCGCCGCAGCAGGCTACCAACTTCAACGCGCCGGAGCCGGTCGCCCGCGCGGCGGTGCTCTACGCCTTCCGCGTCATGGTCGAGGGCGACATCCCCATGAACGCGGGATGCCTGCGGCCGATCCGCATCGTCATCCCGGAAGGCTCGATGCTGTCGCCGAAGTATCCGGCGGCCGTCGTGGCCGGCAACGTCGAGACCAGCCAGCACGTTACCGACTGCCTGTTCGGCGCGCTCGGCGCGCTCGCCTCCGCGCAAGGCACGATGAACAATCTCACCTTCGGCAGCGCGCGCTATCAATACTACGAGACGCTCTGCTCCGGGTCGCCCGCAGGTGTGATGAACGACGGCACCGGCTTCGACGGTACCGACGGCGTCCACACCCACATGACCAACTCGCGCCTGACCGATCCCGAGATCCTGGAACTGCGCTATCCGGTGGTCGTGGAAGACTTCCACATCCGCCCGAATTCCGGCGGCAAAGGACACTGGTCGGCTGGCAACGGCACCGAACGGACGCTGCGCTTCCTCGAGGCAATGGACTGCGCGATCCTCTCGTCACACCGCGCCGTGCCACCACATGGGCTGAACGGCGGCGCTGACGGCGCTCTTGGGATCACACGCGTCCGCCGCGCCGACGGCAAACTGGAGACTCTCAGCGGCTGCGACCAGACAAAGATGGCGCCCGGCGATGCGGTGATCGTGACGACGCCGACCGGGGGCGGCTACGGCAAACCCTAAGGCCGCCGCTGCTATCGATACTTGGCCATCACTCCGTCGAACTTCGCGGCCGCGAGGTCTGGCCGCGTCTGCTGCAGGCAGCCGAGCACGATCGCCTGGATCGCGTCGCGCCGCTCGACGGTTCCCCGTTCGGCGCTAACCTTGCCACGCGCATCGTTCCTGCAAGCGACCAGCTCATCGAGGCCGACTCCGAGATCGGAGGCGATCGATAACGTCTTGTCGCCCTTGAATGGCACCGCACCGGAGGAAGCCGCGGCGACGCCCACAATACCCGCGACAGCCAGGCACACGACCGCGACACGCATGGTTCCTACCCCGCGACCCGGCCCTCGGGCCGGTATTTGTCCATCACTGCGTCGAGCGACTCGTTCGTAATCGACGGATTGGCCCGCTGCAGGCAAGGCAGAAGGATCGCCTTGTTGGCGCGCTCGCGTTCGCCGCTGGCGCGCGTGCCCTGCGGTGCGGGGTTCACGTCGTAGAAGCAGGCGACGAACTGGGCGGAGGTAAGGCCGAGGTCGCGGCTGATTGCCTCAACCGGACGCTTGGGATCGTTGCGCAGGATATCCTGCGCGCCGGCCTGCGTGGCGGTGAGGGCAACAGCGGCAAACAGGAGTAGCGAGCGGCGCATGGCGGGTCTCCAGCTGTGACTCTCCCGATCGTCACGCTGGGATGCGCCGTGCCCCTACGCCTAGTCGGTGCCGGCCTCGTCGATTTCCTCGCCGATGAGGTCGGGCGGCGGGTCCCTGAGCAGTTCGCCGACCGGAGCGGCGGCGGAGGTGATCGAGCCGGTGCGGTTGAAATCGAACAGGGCGCCGGCGCGCGTAAACAGGCCGGGAGCGTAAGGCGCGCGGCGGGGCGCCGGACCGTCCGGTAGTGGACGGCAGTAGCGCGAGGTGCCCGCCTCGTTGTGATGCGCGAGATCGAGATGAAAATGGTCGCCGTGATATTTCACGCCCGGACCGAGCACCGTCTTGAACCGCTCGCACGCCGCCGCGAAAATTTCGCGCAAGAAGGAGCGCGTCGCGTCGTCGCCGAGCGACCAGTCGTGCTTCACCGTGATCTTGCGCCCATCGGCAAGCGTGAAACCGGCGACGTCGATGGCATTGCCGAAGGCGTGCTCCGACAGCCGCTCGCCCGCCTCGTTGTTGCGCGGCCGGCAGGAATACGCGGAAATCTGTTTGATGTCGGTGATCGGCACGCCGAACCAGGCGAGCGCCGCCGGCTGGACGGCTTCGCCGAGCCAGCCTTCGACAGCCGACGTGATCGGGCAGCCAAGGGTCGCCACCGGGCCAATCGACACGGTGCCGGACTCCATCGCCGAAACCTTGAGCGGCCGGTCGATGCCACAGGCGCCCCGGTCGTTGAGCCCGCGATCAGGCCGGACCCAGGCCGATAGCTGGACCTGGCGCGAGGCCATGCACGACCGCTCTTCCGCGTCACGCCAGGCGGCGCGGCGTTCGTAGCCGAAAAGGGAAAGGGCGCAGCCGGCGAGCGCAACGCCAACGCCGACGATCACCGCCAGATACGCAACACGACGGAGCATATCCCGACAATTGGAGCGATCGGGTTAAGGAAGCGTTGAGGCTGCTGAACCGACCGGCCCTAGACGACAACGACGCCGGTGTGCTTCGCCTTCTCTTCCGGCTCGACGTGGATCGTGATGGTCGCATTGGCCACCTCGGCCTTCAGCGCCCGCTCGATCTGGTCGCAGATATCGTGCGATTGCGACACCGGCATCGTGCCCGGCACCACCAGATGGAACTCGATGAACGTGGCGTGGCCGGCCTGCCTGGTGCGCAGGTCGTGTGCCTCGATCGCGCCGTCGGCATTGGCCGAGATGAGCGTGCGGATGCGATCCAGCGTGGCGGGGGCCACCGCCTCGTCCATCAGGCCGCCGATCGACATGCGGATGACTCGCCAGCCTGCCCACAGGATGTTGAGCGCGACCGCCGCCGCCAGAATGGAATCCAGACGGAAGTAGCCTGTGGCAAGCGCCAACAGGAGGCCGACGATGACGCCTGCCGACGTAGCAACGTCGGTGAACAGATGGATGCCGTCGGCGGTGAGCGCCGGCGAATTACGTCGCCGCCCTTCGCGCACGAGAATCCAGCCCCAGCCGGCGTTGATCAGGCTGGCGAGAACCGTGACGGCAAGGCCTAGGGCCGGCTGATCGAGGACGCGCGGCGCGATGAAGCCCTCATACGCTGCGCGAATAATCGAGATGGAGGCGATGACGATCAGCACACCTTCCAGCACGACGGAGAAGTATTCCGCCTTGCCGTGCCCGTACGGATGGTTGGCGTCGGCCGGCAGCGCGCCGTAGTAGACGGCGGCGAGGGTTGCGATGGCGGTGGCGACGTTGACGACGCTCTCCAGGGCATCGGACCACAGCGCAACCGAGCCGGTGAGATACCAGGCGGCAAACTTCAGCGCGAGAACGAGCACGCCGACGGCGACGCCGGTCGCGGCAAGCGTGTTGGTCCCGGTGCGGGTGCCGAGCGTGCGCATCTCGGCGCGCGTTTTAGGGAAGCGGCGCGGCGCGATCAACCGCGATGATTTTGACTGCGACGCAGTCGCAGCTGGCTACTCGGCTGCCGCCATCGTCTCCAGCGTCGCCGAAGACTCCGCCGGGCCCGCAGCCTCGAACGGCGTCGTCACCTCGACGAAGGTGTCGGGATAGAACCCGTTGAAGTGCGTGCGCAGCCCGAGCGAGTAGGCGCCGATGTGCCCGATCTCGATCCAGTCGCCGGTGTCCACCGTCTCCGGCAGATAGAACGGCCGCGACAGAATATCGACGGAATCGCATGTCGCGCCGCAGACGCGGAACGGCATCTGCTTGTCCGGATTGCCGGGCCGCTTGCCGCGGCGCGCTGGGTCGGGCAGCAGCCGCGCCGGCAGCGTGATCTTGCCCGTCCAGGAATCCGACAGCGACGCCCAGATGCCATCGTTGATGTAGATGCGTTTGCCCTTGCGCAGCAGGACGCGGACGATGACGGACAGCGAGCGCGCCACGATGACGCGGCCCGGCTCGGCCGTAAGCGGCAGGTCGCCAAGGCCCCACGCCTGAATCTCGCCGACGATCTCGTTGATAAGGCCGGCGGTGTCGGGCGGCGGCAGCGCCGTGCGGCCGCCGTAGGCCGCGGGGAAACCACCGCCAATGTCGAGGGCAGCGATCTCAGCCGACACGCGCCCCCTCACCCACGCCGCCGTCGTCAGCGCGCGCTCGTAGGTGTCGGCATCCTCCATCTGGCTGCCGACGTGGAAGCAGAGGCCGACCTTGAAGCCGATGCGCGCAACACGATCGACGAGCTCCACGGCATGCGCCGGACCGGCGCCGAACTTCTTGGACAGCTCGTACGCCGCATGGCCGCGCGCCGCGAGCCGGACAAAGATCGTGATCTCCTCCGGGTCGAGATCGAGTCCGCGCACAATGCGCAGGATCTTCGCGACCTCGTCCTCATGGTCGAGCGCCATGGTGCGGATGCGGTACTGCTCGAGCGCCAGGCGAATGTCGGATTGCGCCTTGACCGGGTGCATGTAGAGCATCTCGGCGCGCGGCGCGACGGCGCGGACGGCCGCGAACTCGCCCGGCGACGCGACATCAAAGCAGGTGACGCCCGCCGCCGTCAGCGCCTCCAGCACCATCGGCTCACCGTTCGTCTTCACGGCATATGCCGTGCGCCCGGGAAATGCCGCCATGAAGGCGCGCGCGTCTGCGGCCAGAACCTTCGGGCGGAAGCAGTAAACCGGCGCGTCAGGGCGAAGCGCAAAGGCGGCGTCGCGCGCGGTCTCGAAACGCTCCATCGGCGGGTGGTGTCCTCGGCCAGATTCGTTGCTGCGTGAGGCTAACAGGGCGGGGATGACGGCAAAAGGACGGCGACTTCTCCACAGTCTCGCCGCGCGGAAAGCCTCGCGATTCGGTCGTGAGGGAACCAGTCGCCACGGGGCGCGTTTTCGCGTTGGGCTGAACTGGGGTATCTTTACAGTTCGACGATCTGACGGGAGACAGCCATGAGCCTCGCTCGACCGTTCCACTTGGTCATGATCTTCGCGGCGTTCCTGTTCGTGGGCGCCATCGTGCTGGGCGCCATCTAGTCACCAGTTCGCAGCCTTGCCATCGCGATAGAAGCCGCCGGTCACCGGGCCGGCGACGGTTGCCGCCCACACCACCGATTTCGCCCCCTGTTCCAATGATCTTGGCGCCGAGCGGCCGCCCATGCGTGTGCGGACCCAGCCCGGGCAGACAGCATTGACGCGGATGTTGCGCGCCGAGAGATCGCGGGCCAGCACTTTGGCGAGCGCAACCATCGCTGCCTTGGACACTCGGTACGCCGACGACGGCCAGCCTTCGTGCGTATGGCGGTTGGTGCGCACACCTTCGATGAATTCGTCCACCAGCGCGAGCAGCTTGTCACGTGTCAGCTTCGTATCGGCGAAGCGCGAACGGATCGCGGGGGAATATGGATGCAGCTCACCCATGCCGCTCGATACGAAAACGATCGACGCGCCGTCGGCGATGACTGGCAGCAGGCCCTCGGTCACCGCCAACGCGCCGTGGAAATTGATGCCCACGGTCGTCTTCACGACGTGATGGTTGAAGCCATCCATCGAGATGCCGGCGTTGTTCACCAGCACGTCGAGCTTGCGCTTGTCGCGGTGCAACGCCTCGGCCACATGCTTGATATCCGCCTCGCTGGTGACGTCGAGGCGGAGATATTCCACGCCCGCATCCTTCGCTGCCGCACGCCCCGCCTTCTCGTCGCGGCTGGTGAGGATCACGTCATAGCCGTGCGCCCGGAGCTGCCGGCAGACCTCCAGGCCGATCCCCTGATTGGCACCGGTGACCAACGCAACACGCCTCGGATTGGACATGGCAACCTCCTCAGTCGGCCGGCAATCCAACGAGCTGGTTTCCCGCCGCGAGAATCGCGGCGTCGGTGCCGAGCGCGGTCGTGACGCTTCCAGCCTTCTCGTCATAAGGCGCGCCACGCAGGCCATCATCCGACCACGGCCCGGTAGAAATCGTGATTCCGCGGAAACGGAGCACACCATCAGCGCCGCGGTGGAGATGCATGCCGCCCGAAGATGCCGGGCTGGCGTCGCAATCTGTCCGGTAGAACGACGTTGCGGCCGACGAGATCGGCACGCGGCGCACCGTGCAGCCTTGCACCACAGGCACATCGAGCGGCACGTCCTCCATGCCATCGGGATGCGCGCTGACGACGATCAGCGGATCGCCCGCCATCGGCGGCGTGTCATCCGGAGGAAACGGGTCGGCGCCCGTTAGCGGCGTCGAGAGGCGCACGATCGCCCAATCGTTGTTGGAGCCAGGCTTGGGATTGGCGGCGCCGAAGCGGATGTCTCCCGGCCCCGCCTTCAACGTGATCCAATCGGCGCCCGGCGCCTGGGCGCGGAAGTAGCATTTGGTCTGGCGCTTGCCCGCCTCGAAAAACATGTGCGCTGCGGTCAGCACCAGATCGTCGGCGAGAAACAGTGCGCCGGAGCCCACCTTCAGCGCCGGCGAGAAGCAGCCGACATGCCCGGACACCTGCCTGATGCGGCGTATCTCGTCGCCGCTAAGTCCGAGCGAGGGACCAAGCGCGAGCAGTGAACCGCGATCGTCGGTGCCGTCGATGATGTTCGCCGGGATGATCGGCGATGCCAGCACCAACGCGAGGAGAGCAGCGGCGATCACGCGTCAGCGATCGATGTTGGCCATTCGACCCGCGCTGTAGCGCTCGCCCGCGACCTTATCGCGGGTTAGCGCCGCATCGAGTTGCGCCAGCTCCGCCGACGACAGGCGCAGCGCTGCGGCAGACACGTTTTCCTCGAGGTAGGTGCGCCGCTTCGTGCCGGGGATCGGGACGAAATCGGGCGACTTGGCAAGGATCCAGGCCAACGCCGCCTGCCCCGGCTTGGCGCCGTGCGCCGCCGCGATCTGGCGCACGGTGTCGGCCGCCCGCACGTTGGCGTCGAAGTTGTCGCCCTGGTAGCGCGGGTCCTGGTGGCGATGATCGCTGGTGGGGTATTCCTCAGCGCGCCTCACCGCACCCGCGAGGAAGCCGCGCCCCAGCGGCGCGAACGGCACGAGGCCGATGCCCAACTCGCGGAGCACCGGGATGACGTCCCGCTCGAGGTTGCGCTCCCACAGCGAATACTCGCTCTGCACAGCCGTCAGAGGGTGAACGGCGTGCGCCCGGCGAATGTTGGCGACCCCCGCCTCGGACAGGCCGAAATACCGCACCTTCCCCTGCTTCACGAGATCGCCGACGGTGCCGGCGACATCCTCGATCGGCACCGCGGGATCGACGCGGTGCTGATACAGCAGATCGATGTGGTCGGTCTGCAGCCGCTTCAGCGAACCTTCCACAGCCTGGCGAATGTGCGCCGGCTTGCTGTCGACGTTGCTCGAACCAGGCTGGCGGGCGATCCTCTCGCCGCCGTCGACCAGGAAACCGAACTTGGTGCCGATGATGACCTGGTCGCGTTTGCCCTTCAGCCCACGGCCGAGCAGCTCCTCGTTCTTGAACGGACCATAAACCTCCGCCGTATCGAGGAACGTGCAGCCGAGCTCGATCGCGCGGTGCAGCGTGGCGATGGACTCCGCCTCGTCGGCCGGGCCGTAGGACTGGCTCATGCCCATGCAGCCAAGGCCGATCTCGGAAACCTCCAGGCCCTGACGACCAAGCCTGCGTTTGGCCAGCATCACGACCGCCTACGCGCTGAAGCGGGCGTAGCGAAGCTGCGCCCGGCCGCGCGCCTTCATCGCCTCCACCTCGCGGTTGCGCGGCGGCGCGTTGGTTTCCAGCGACCCGATCAACCGCGTCGCCACGGCGGCGAACTCGTCGATCGCACGATTGAACGCCGCCTCGTTCGCCTGCGACGGCTTGGTGAAGCCGCTGAGCTTCCGCGTGAACTGGACGGCCGCGGCACGGATTTCGTCCTCCGTCGCGGGCGGGTCAAAATTGAACAGCGGGCGGATGTTGCGGCACATGAGGGCATTCCTTTCTGGCGCAGGAACATACCGCGCTCGCGCCCCGCGTCTACTCCGCCGCAACCATGCCTTCCGGCTCGTAGTTGAGGATCGGCGCCAGCCAGCGCTCGGCCTCGGCCAGCGGCCAGCCCTTGCGGCGGGCGTAGTCCTCGGCCTGGTCGCGTTCGATACGGCCGACGCCGAAATAGTGCGATTCCGGATGGGCAAAGTAGAGACCGGAGACGGATGAGCCCGGCCACATCGCGTAGGACTCGGTGAGCTTGATGCCGGTCGTCTTCTCCGCATCGAGCAGAGCGAACAGCGTCGCCTTCTCGGTGTGGTCCGGCTGCGCCGGATAGCCGGGCGCCGGGCGGATGCCGCGATAGCGTTCACGGATGAGATCCTCCGGCGCCAATTCTTCGTCAGCGGCGTACCCCCAGAACTCGCGCCGCACGCGTTCGTGCATGCGCTCGGCGAAAGCTTCTGCGAGCCGGTCGGCCAACGCCTGCGAGAGAATCTTGGAGTAGTCGTCGTTGGCCCGCTGGAAGCGCTCGGCGATCGCCTCTTCGCCGATGCCGGCCGTGACGGCGAAGCCGCCGATCCAGTCAGCGATACCGGTCGACTTAGGTGCGACGAAATCGGCGAGCGCCGTGTGAGCGCGCTTGGACTCAGACGAGCGCGCGATCTGCTGGCGGAGCGTGTAGAGGCGCGCGCGCTCCCTCGTTCGCGTCTCGTCCTCGTAGACGATGATGTCGTCGCCATCGGCGTTGGCCGGCCAGAAGCCGATGACACCGTTGGCCGTCAGCCAGTTCTCCGCCACCATCTGGCCGAGCATGCTCTGCGCATCGTTGTAGAGCGAGGTCGCCGCCGGCCCGAGCTTCGCATCGTCGAGGATCAGCGGGTACGTGCCCTTCATCTCCCAGGTAGCGAAGAACGGCGTCCAGTCGATGTACGGCACCAGCTCGGCGATCGGATAGCGGACGAACGCCCGCGCGCCGAGGAATGTCGGCTTGGGCAGCGGCGCCTTCCACTCGATGGCGAAGCGGTCGGCGCGCGCCTGCCCCAGCGTGATGCGCTTCTTGTCGGCAAGCGTGCGCGCATGACCCTCGGCGACGCCTCTGTATTCGGCGCGGATTTTCTCCACCGTCGCCGCGCGATTCTCGCCAATCAGGCTGGAGGCGACGCCGACGGCGCGGCTGGCATCCAGCACATGCACCGTCTGGCCGCGCTTGTAGTTGGGGTTGATCTTCACCGCGGTATGGACGCGGCTGGTGGTGGCGCCGCCGATGAGCAGCGGCAGGTCGAAACCCTCGCGCTCCAGCTCCGCCGCGACGTGCGCCATCTCGTCGAGCGACGGCGTGATGAGGCCCGACAGGCCGATGATGTCGACCTTGTTGGCGCGCGCCTCAGCGATGATTTTGGCCGCGGGAACCATGACGCCGAGATCGATGACGTCATAGTTGTTGCACGCGAGCACGACGCCGACGATGTTCTTGCCGATGTCGTGCACGTCGCCCTTCACGGTGGCGAGCAGGATGCGCGGCGCGTTACCCTGGCTGGCGCCGGTGCGCTTCTTCTCCTCCTCCATAAACGGCAGCAGGTAGGCCACCGCCTGCTTCATCACACGCGCCGACTTCACCACCTGCGGCAGAAACATCTTGCCCGAGCCGAACAGGTCGCCGACGACGTTCATGCCCGCCATCAACGGCCCCTCGATGACGTCGAGCGGACGGAGCGCCGCCTTCCGCGCTTCTTCGGTGTCGGCATCGATGAATTCGGTGATGCCCTGCACGAGCGCATGCTCAAGGCGCTTGTTCACCGGCTGCTCGCGCCACGAAAGATCCGGACCCTTCTTCTCCGAAGCGTCGCCCTTGATGCGCGTCGCCGCTTCCAGGAGGCGCGCGCCCGCGTCCGGCCGGCGGTTCAGGATCACATCTTCGCACAGTGTGCGCAGCTCCGGATCGATGTCGTCGTAAACCGGCAGCGCACCGGCATTGACGATGCCCATGTCCATTCCGGCGGCGATCGCGTGATAGAGGAACACGGAGTGCATGGCCGCGCGCAAAGCTTCGTTGCCGCGAAACGAGAACGACAGGTTCGACACGCCGCCCGAGACGTGCGCGTGCGGCAGGTTCTGCCGGATCCAGCGCGTCGCCTCGATGAAATCGACACCATAGTTGTTGTGCTCGTCGATGCCGGTGGCGATGGCGAAGATGTTGGGGTCGAAGATGATGTCTTCCGCTGGGAAGCCCATCTCCTGTGTCAACAGCTTATAGGCGCGCGCCGAAATCTCGGTCTTGCGCTTGAAGGTGTCGGCCTGCCCTTGCTCGTCGAACGCCATGACTACAACGGCGGCGCCGTAGCGGCGCACGGCTTCCGCGCGCTGGCGGAACTCCGCCTCGCCTTCCTTGAGCGAGATCGAATTAACGATGCTCTTGCCCTGCACGCACTTGAGGCCCGCTTCGATCACCGACCACTTCGAGGAATCGATCATGATCGGCACGCGTGCGATATCGGGTTCGGCCGCGATGAGATTGAGGAACGTCACCATCGCCCGCTCGGAATCAAGCAGGCCCTCGTCCATGTTGACATCGAGCACCTGCGCGCCGTTCGCGACCTGCTCGCGCGCGACATCGAGCGCGGCGGCGTAATCGCCGGCCGTGATCAGCTTGCGAAACTTCGCCGAGCCGGTGACGTTCGTTCGCTCGCCGATGTTGATGAAGGTAGCGGTGCTCTTACTCATACCCGGGGGCTTCCGTCATGCCGCCGTTTCGAAAGGCTCAAGACCGGACAGCCGCAGCTTGGTGTCGATCGCCGGAATGGGGCGCGGCGTCACACCTTCGACCGCCGCGGCAATGGCGCTGATGTGCGCCGGCGTCGTGCCGCAGCAACCACCGACCATGTTGACCAGCCCCGAGCGCGCGAACTCGCCGAGCATTGTCGCCATCGCCTCGGGACTTTCATCGTACTCGCCGAATTCGTTTGGCAGGCCCGCGTTCGGATACGCGCACACCAGCGTATCGGCCACCCGGGAAATCTCGGCGATGTGGGCGCGCATCTCCTTGGCGCCGAGCGCGCAGTTGAGGCCGACCGAGAACGGCGCCGCGTGCCGTACCGAGTGCCAGAACGCAGCCGGCGTCTGCCCGGAGAGGAGCCGCCCCGACAGATCCGTGATCGTGCCGGAGATCATAACCGGCACGTGGATGCCGCGCGCCTCACATTCGTCGGCGATCGCATGGATCGCTGTTTTGGCGTTGAGCGTGTCGAAGATCGTCTCGATCAGCAGCAGGTCGGCACCGCCGTCGAGCAGGCCCCTCACCTGCTCGGCATAAGCCTCGCGCAACTGGTCGAAGGTGATCGCGCGGAAGCCGGGGTTGGAGACGTCGGGCGAGATCGAGGCGGTGCGGTTGGTCGGGCCGAGCGCGCCGGCGACGAAGCGCGTTTTGCCGTCTTCCTTCTCGGCGATGTCGGCCGCGGCGCGGGCGAGCCGCGCGCCCTCGATATTGAGCTCGCGCACATGCTCTTCCATGCCGTAGTCGGCCTGCGCGACGGTGGTCGATGAAAATGTGTTGGTCGACACGATGTCGGCGCCGGCGCGGAAGTAAGCGAGATGGATGTCGCGCACGGCATCGGGGCGCGTGATGTTGAGCAGGTCGTTGTTGCCGCGCACGTCGCGGTTCCAGGCGTCGAAGCGCGCGCCGCGATAGCCGGCCTCGTCGAGCTTGAGGCCCTGGATCATCGTCCCCATCGCGCCGTCGAGGATGAGGATGCGCTCGCGCGCGGCGGCGGCGAGCATGGTTCGGGCCTTGCTATGGGACGCTGTGGGCATGCTACTTCGCTTCCCCCTCTCCCCAAGAGCGCGTCGAAGACGCGCGTAAACGCGCTTGTGGGGGAGAGGGTCGGGGTGAGGGGGTTACCGCACGACGCAAGTGGGCACCGTCACCCCTCACCCGCCCTCGCTTCGCTCGGGCATCCTCTCCCTCTGGGAGAGGGGAAGAAAGCCCCACAGGCCGCGCCGTTTCGACAATGCGTTCCAACACACCGTCGATATTTTTCAAAACATCATCGTTCCAAAATCGCACCACGAGATAACCCATTGCTTCGAGCTGGTCTGTGCGCCGTCTGTCATTTTCGGATTCGCTGTCATGCTGACCACCATCGAGTTAGACGATGAGCCGTGCATCAACGCACAGGAAATCAGCGATATAGCGGTCAACCGGCGTTTGCCGGCGAAACTTGAGGTTCGCGAGCCGGCGATCTTTCAAGCGCAGCCATAGCTTTCGTTCAGCGTCGGTTTGATCGCGCCGGAGTCTACGCGCAGTTGTGATACGCGACACCATATCCCCTCACCCGCCCGAGCTTCGCTCGGGCACCCTCTCCCCCTGGGAGAGGGAAGCAGGATCGACTTCCCACTCGCTGCGAGAGGCGGAGGTATTGACCGGCATCGGCCGCAGGCCGAGCAGGTGGCAGATCGCGTAAACGAGATCGGCGCGGTTCATCGTGTAGAAATGAAAATCGGTGACGCCGCGGTCGAGCAGGTCGATCGCCTGCTCGGCCGCCACCGCCGCCGCGATCAGCTTGCGGGTCGCCGCATCCTTCTCGAGGCCGTCGAAGCGCTCGGCGAGCCAGGCCGGCACCGAGGCGCCGCAGCGCTCGGCGAACACCGTCATCGCCTTGAAGTTCTGCACCGGGATCAGGCCCGGCACGATCGGAATGAAGATGCCGCGGGC
>DASZSW010000006.1:0-80015 GCA_035548515.1 Bauldia sp.
CGGAGAAGCGCCGGCCGATCACCAAGGGCAAGCGGATCAGGGTCGTCGGCGCGCGCGGCAACAATCTGAAGAACGTCACGGCGGAAATCCCGCTCGGCACGTTCACCTGCGTCACCGGCGTTTCCGGCGGCGGCAAGTCGACGCTTCTGATCGACACGCTCTATCGCGCGATCGCGCGGAAACTCAACAATGCCAGCGAGGGCGCCGCGCCCCACGACCGCATCGAAGGCCTCGAGCACATCGACAAGATCATCGACATCGACCAGTCGCCGATCGGCCGCACGCCGCGCTCGAACCCCGCGACCTACACCGGCGCCTTCACGCCGATCCGCGAGTGGTTTGCCGAGCTGCCCGAGGCCAAGACGCGCGGTTACGCGGCGGGCCGCTTCAGCTTCAACGTCAAGGGCGGCCGCTGCGAGAAATGCGAAGGCGACGGCGTCATCAAGATCGAGATGCACTTCCTGCCCGACGTCTATGTCACCTGCGAGGTCTGCAACGGCCACCGCTACAACCGCGAGACGCTCGAGGTGCAGTTCAAGGGCAAGTCGATCGCCGACGTGCTCGACATGACGGTCGAGGAAGCGAAGGGCTTCTTCGACGCGGTGCCCGCCATCCGCGAGAAGATGGAGACGCTCGACCGCGTCGGCCTCGGCTACATCCACGTCGGCCAGCAGGCGAACACGCTCTCCGGCGGCGAGGCGCAGCGCATCAAATTGTCGAAGGAGCTCTCCCGCCGCGCCACCGGCAACACGCTCTACATCCTCGACGAGCCGACCACCGGCCTCCACTTCCACGACGTCGCCAAGCTCCTCGAGGTCCTCCACGAGCTGGTCGAACAGGGCAACACCGTCGTCGTCATCGAGCACAACCTCGAGGTCATCAAGACCGCCGACTGGCTGATCGACCTCGGCCCCGAAGGCGGCGACGGCGGCGGCGAGGTTATCGCCACGGGCACGCCGGAGCAGGTGGCGAAGGAGAAGAGGAGCTATACGGGGGCGTTTCTTAAGCCGGTGCTGGCACGCGCGCGGGCTTCAGCGCGGGACGCGGCTGGAGTTGAGGCGGCGGAGTAGGTCAGTCTCCCGCCCCGGCCAACTGAGCATCCTGACCGACGCCGGGAGTTTCCTTGGCGCTGCCCCTCCGTAGGATACTCATGCCACTTTTTGTGTATCAAGGATAAGTGGCGATTTGTTATGCGCCATTTTTGGACCTGTCTCCATATTTTCTGCCATTTTTGAACCAATGTCGGTTGGGCTCGCGACGTTCATTCTGTATTTTGTAACAGATATGAGTTGTCTCCGTTCAGTTGGAAGGTAGCCCCTACGGTCTAACTTGAACTCGTTAGGGCCGACCGAAGGGCTCGCGGAACGCCTGATATTTTAGGGTTTTCCTTATTTTACCTCGGCGATACCCATCTCCCGGCCACGGCCAACTGAGCATCCTGACCGACGCCGGGAGTTTCCTTGGCGCTACCCCTCCATAGGATACTCATGCCACTTTTTGTGTATCAAAGATAAGTGGCGATTTGTTATGCGCCATTTTTTGACCTCTATCCATATTTTCTGCCATTTTTGAACCAATGTCGGTTGGGCTCGCGACATTCATTCTGTATTTTGTAACAGATATGAGTTGTCGCCGTTCAGTTGGAAGGTAGTCCCTACGGTCTAACTTGAACTCGTTAGGGGCGACCGAAGGGCTCGCGGAACGCCCTGCTGCTTTCACATTTCTTGGGGCTTTGCGTCTGCTTTCATTCCGACTTCCTCCGCTGGAACGGTGCGCCAATCTTTACATAACCACCACTCGCGGCGTTGGTCGTTTCATATGCGTTCGTTGACACGCGCTCGGGCGTATGCCAATTTCTCGGTAATAGACGCCGATTTTTCTCTGGGCGAGTGTTGACAAATGTTCATGATACCCTCACTTCGGGGCGGTTTCAGATGGAGGTCAAATGGCCAACTTAGAATTGGAGGCGATGGCTAAGCTCGCCGAGGTGCTCGAGCCGCTCTCGCCAGAGGCTCGGTCGCGAGCGATCGCTTGGGTGACGCAGGCTCTGCAGATAATCGGGTCAACGCCAACGGTGCCCGAGGCATCCACCGCTGGCCAGCCCGCCGCGGCGGCGCCGACGGAAGCGGGGTTCAAAGCCTTCGCAGAGATGTTTCACGCCGCCAATCCGCGGTCAGAGAAGGAGAAAGCGCTCCTGGCTGGTTATTGGATTCAGCGCTCCGCCGGCGTCGATCAATTCAATGCTCAGCAAATCAATGCCGAGTTGAAGCACATCGGATACGGCGTTTTGAACATCACCGACGCCTTAAGTCAGCTCATCGCCGACAAGCCGAATCTGGTCATCCAGCTGGCGAAGAGCGGAAGCTCCCGCCAAGCACGGAAGACCTACAAAGTCACGGACGCTGGAAATCGTCGGGTTCAAGAAATGCTGAATGGCGGTGTTCCCGGCAAATAGATGAACCGAAGTTGCACCCACCGAGGATGAGGCAATTAGAATGAGCGAAATCAAAGCCATCGAGGCGGTCGATAATGCATTGAGTGGCCTTGACGCGGAAGCCCGCGGTCGCGTGCTGACCTGGGCACGGCAGAAGTACGGCGATTCCGGACAGGTGACGACCGCGCAGCATTCCGTCGCGCCGGCACAGAACCCGGCGGCCAACGGGGCGAGCGCCAAGCCGAAGTCGAAGAAAACGAAGACCATCATTGCGATGGATAAGAGCCTGAACCTCAACCCGTCAGGCAAAGAGTCCGCCGTGAAGTTTGCAACCGACAAGTCGCCGACCACGGTGCTTCTCAAGTGTGTTGTCGCAGTCTACTACCTCCGCGAAACGATCGGGATGGCGAAGGTCACCACTGAAGCCGTATTCACGTTCTTCAAGCACGTGAATTGGCCGGTTCCGGCGGATCTCCGGAACACGCTGCAACAGGCTGGCACGTCAGGTTGGCTGGATACAGCCGACATGCAGGATATCAAATTGACTTCGTCGGGAGAGAATGTTGTCGAGCACCAGCTTCCGGCGAAGGCCAAAGCAAAGTGATCCGCCTGCTCGGCGCATTGCCGGAGTCTCTTGAGGAGGAACTATTCGAAAAACTCCGAGAGATAGAGCGCAATTATCGTGAGCGCCGGTGGGAACCGGCCGAACTCAACGGCGGCAAACTGTGCGAAGTGGCCTATTGCATTCTGCGTGGCCACGCAGATGGCACGTTCCCGGCTAAATCGCACAAGCCATCTAACTTCTATGACGCTTGCGTGAAGATGGAAAAGGAACCGGCCTCTCTCGGAAGGTCGGTCCGAATACAGCTGCCACGCATGCTCATCGCACTCTATGAAATTCGCAACGGCCGAAACGTTGGTCACGTCGGCGGAGATGTCGATCCTAATCAGATGGACGCCGCCTGCGTTTTGCAGATGGCGAAATGGGTTGTGGCTGAACTGGTCCGCATCTTCCACGGCGTAAAATTTGAGGAGGCGGCGGCTCTAATCGAGGCCATTTCTGAGCGTGAAATCTCATTGATCTGGGATGCGGGTACTGTTCGTCGCGTCTTGGATAACAGCTTATCAATGCTGGAAAAGACTCTAGTTTTGCTATTCAGCTCGGCGCAGCCGCTCAGTGAGGAACAGCTCATCAAAAGTTTGGAGCACTCCAACCCGTCCGTGTATCGGCGGGACGTGCTCCGCCGCGCCCATTCCGATCGCTTGATCGAATATGACGAGCGTACAAAGTCGGTGAAAATCTCTCCGCTTGGAATCAAGCGAGTTGAAGATCAAATCTTGCCCAACGCGAAGGTGTAGCCGAAGCGCCTGCGCTATGGTCCGCGATCGTGCCGACTAACAGGTTCCACTCCGCCGGCATCATCCTCCACCGCCAGATCACTACGCACCTGGAGGTGCTGCTGCTTCATCCCGGCGGCCCGTTCTGGGCGAAGAAGGACGCCGGCGCGTGGTCGATTCCCAAAGGCCTTGTTGAGGAGGGAGAGACGCCACCCGCCGCCGCGCGGCGCGAGTTTGCCGAGGAGCTGGGGTTGCCGCCGCCTGAGGGCGAGATGGTGCCGCTCGGCGAGTTCCGCCTGCCCAGCCGCAAGATCGTCACCGCCTTCGCGCTCCGCGGCGATCTCGATCCGGCGGACACGCGGCCGGGCACCTTCACGATGGAGTGGCCGCCCAAATCGGGAAAGATGGCGACCTTCCCCGAGGCCGATCGCTGCGCGTGGTTCACGCTCGACGCCGCCGCGGAGAAGATCACCCGCGGCCAGCTCCCCATCCTCGCCGCGCTGCGCGCGCATCTCGCCGGTGCGTGAAGCGGTCGGCGCGCCGCAGCGCGCCGGAAGACTCGCGCTGGCGCTGCTCGCCCGGAGTGACTGCGCCTCCCAGTGCGCGGCAACGGTGGAAGACTAGAACCCAACCTCCCCCTTGAGGGGAGAGCCTGCCCCGGACTTGATCCGGGGTCGAAATCGCGCAGCGATTTCGGGAGGGGGTAACCACACGTGGGCACATTGGCGACCGGCATCAACCGGCGCACCCCTCCCCAAAACCGCTTCGCGGTTTTGACCCTCCCTCAAGGGGAGGGTTCACTCTCTCAACCGTTCGCGCAGCCGATGCCGCTTGGGGAGGGGTGCCCCTGGAACAGCGCCAACCTTGATCCAATAGAGCACAACCCGTGCTACGCTTCCCCGCGCCTGCATCGAGGTCCCAATGCCCGAAATCGAAACCCTCCTCCGCCGCAACCTCACCGACATTTTCGCCGAGCGCGACGATGCCCGCCGCCGCGCCGCGATCGCGGAGCTGACCACCGACGATGTGATCTTCGTCGATCCGAACGGCGGCCGGCACGATGGTCGCGAGCCGCTCAACGCGTCGGTCGCCGCGCTCTACGCCCGCATGCCGACGTTCGTGTTCAGCGAGCTGCCGCCACTCCAGGTCATCGAAGGCGCCGGCCGCGTCCACTGGGGCTTCGGCCCGCCCGGCGCGCGCCCGGTCCTCACCGGCCTCGACGTCATCCTCGTCCGCGACGGCCGCATCGCCGCGCTCTACACTTTCATCGATCCGCGGAAGTAGCCCGCGACCAACGGAGTGGCGACGGGCGCTAGAAGTGCAGCGCGGCGCCCGCCGTGATCGCCTGCACCAGCAGCGAGCCATAGACGGGCGGCATGCTCTGCGAGTGCAGCGCCGTCGCGTTCGCCATGTTGCCCGCGCCGGTCGGCACCTTGTCGACGTAGAGCGCGCGATAGCCGGCCTTGAGCGTCAGCGCGCCGAAGGTCTGCGTCAGGCCGATGCCGGCCTCGGCAAAGCCGCTCTGGTGGGTTGCCGTCGCGCCGCCGGTGAGCAATCCGCCGGTCGAAGGAGCCAGCCGAAATGCGGTCTCGTCGTTGAGGAAGAACAGGCCGGCGCGTCCGTCCAGCGCGATGCGCGTCGCGCCGGCGCCGAGGTCGGCGGCAAAGCCGACCTGCGGACCCCAGCCGGAGGAGTCCGCTGCCATGAAGTAGTCGGCGTTGAATGTCGGAAACGTAATGTTGTTGAGGAAGGTGTCCCTGGAGGCCAGCCAGCGCGGTCCGGCAAATACCGTCAGCATCTGTGACACCTTCAGCGTTGCGTCGATCTCCGCCGTGTCGAGGCGGGCGCTGATCAAAGCGCGGTCGGCGATGGCGCCGAAGTTGCTGAGCGAGCCGATCCTGACGTTGCCGATCGCCCCAAGTTCGGTCGGCCCGCCGCTCCATCCGAAGCCGCCGAAGAAGCGCGCTTCAACGCCGAGATGTTCGCCGCCGCCGCTCGCGCGGATGTCGAGCCCGGTCCCCTGCCCGATTGGGGTCATGGCCGCGCTGTAGATCGGGCTTCCGCTGGCATTCGGGACGATGATCGGCGCGTCAGTGCCGGACACCGACCGCCAGGCGTAGACCGCCTCGGCGGAAATCTTGATCTCGGAAGCGAAAGCAGCGCCGGTGGATACGGCAGCGCATGCCGCCGCGAGGGCAGCAGCCGCAAGACGATACGCAAACACGACACAAGTCCCCAACGCCGCACATCGATTTAGCCACGATCGGCACCCGTTGGGCAGACCCGATGGCGCGCACAGCCGCTTTTGGGGTGTACCTGTGACGGCGGGGTCACAGAAAAGCACGGAAATGCGGCCCGCACCTGCGGGGATAACTAAGTACTTATCCCCGGCCCCCTCCGCTGCCCTTATCTTCGCCGCGTCCCGCTCACCCGGGGGCGCCTTCCGGAGGCGTTCGTTAGGTGGAGCGACCCCGGAAACGGGTGTGCCGGCACGTTGCCGGCTGGACGCGGCGCCCGCCGTCCGGTTCGTGACCGGCCGCGCGGGACGACCCCTGGCCGGGCCGTCGGCGTTTCCGCCGTCTGCCCCTCGCGGGCTTAAGCTCGCCGCGCATGGTCGCGCGGCCGGGCGAAGTTCCTGGCCGGCGGGACGAGAAATCGCCGCGCGGGCGCTCGGATGAGCGCCGCACTAGGACGCGCAGAGGCACTCATGCGAGCGCCCGCACCCCCGGCTTCATGGCCGGGTCGAAATTGAGGAAGGGACGAAGCCACACCTCGGGCCGCGCGCCGGCCGCGAGAACGAGGAGTCACGTCCAATGCCGCGCCGTCAGGAATGGGAACACGAGGAAGAAGACGATCGACGGTACGATCCCGACGAGGTTCGCCAGCGGATTGCGGAGCGTCTGGCGCGTATCGGTGGCGAGATGAACGAGAAGTGGCGCATCTGCCCCGATCCGGCCTGCCGCCGCCACCACGCCTGCACGGGCCCGGATATCCCGTGCGCCGACCTGCCACCCGGCCGGCCGCCGACGGCGGAGGAGATCGCCGACGCCAAGGCTGTCCTGGCGCGGGCGGGACTGCCGGTGGAATGACCTTGACGCGCCGGCTTTCCACCTAAGCGGAGGCAGGCGCGTACCGCTATTCGGGCGCGGCCTCATCGTCCGGCGGGGCCGCTTCGCGCATCACAAGATCATCGCGCAGCTGGTCGAGCGCCTCGTCCGCGGCGTGGCCGATGAGGGTGGCAAGATAGAGGTCGTCGATCATCTCGGCCCGGCGGTGGAGATCCTGCAGCTCGCCGCAGATCGAGCGCAGCGCGACGCGCGCATGCGGCGACAGGATGCCGTCCAGCTCGCCGCGGCGGGGCTTGCGTTCGGTGGCTGCGGGGCTCGGGTTCATGACGGCACTGTGACGCACGGACATTGACAAAAAATCCAAGGCGCGGCCGTTGGTTTTAGGAAAACTTGATTCCATTTGACCGACCAACCCGAGGACCCACCGTGATCGCCCGCGCCCTCCCGATCGCCCTGCTGCTCTGCTCCAACGTCTTCATGACCTTCGCCTGGTACGGCCATCTCAAGTTCAAGGAGCAGCCGCTGTGGCTGGTGATCGTCGTGAGCTGGGGCATCGCTTTCATCGAGTATTGTCTGGCGGTGCCCGCCAACCGCTACGGCAGCTACATCTATTCCGGCGCCGAGCTTAAGGCGATCCAGGAAGTCGTCACCCTGGCTGTCTTCGCCGTCTTCTCCATCGCCTATCTCGGCGAGCGGCTGACCGTGAATACGATCGCCGGCTTCGCGCTCATCGCCGCGGGCGCCTTCTTCGTCTTCAAGGCGCCGCTTCCCGGCTAGGCCGATGCGTCCCAGTAGTCGCGGAACGTGTCTGGGTGCCAGCGATAGCGGAAGTGGCGATAGCGCACGATGTCGCCCTCCTTCAGCTTCGCCAGTTCGCTGGGCTTCACGGAGGGGCCCACGAAGGTGATGGCGACGAGATCGCGGCGGCGCTTCGCGACCCACGGCAAGCGGCGGCGCACCTCCTCGATCACAGGCAGAGGCGCCATGTACTCCTCGGCGAATTTTACGGCGAGGTTGCGCGGGAACACGCGGACCTCGCCCTGCGCCGCCCAACTGATGAACCGTTCGTCGCTCTTGAGTTCGCGCGGCTGCTCGGCGCGGGGCGCCGGCGTGATCGTCTGGCAGAAGCGTTCGTAGATCCCGGCGAACCTGCCGGGATAGAACGCCATGACTGACGAGTTGCCGTAGTAGAACAGCTTCGAGCCGACGGCTTTCAGAACCGGCTGGATTCGCCAGAACTGGATGAAATGGTTCTGGAGCATGTAAAGCGCCGGCCGGCTCTGGAGCTCTCTGGCCATGCGCGCGACATCGCCGCGCACGAGCGTATCGAGATCGAAGTAGATCGTCGGTAGGTCAGGCTCCAGCACGCCCGGCGCAAAAATCGCGAGCTTGAGGCGGCAACCTTCCTTCATCGCCTCGAACGCGATCGGAAACGGCGGAAACGGCTTTACGGTGATCGCCGGGTCAAGCTCGGGGTCCGCAGAGTCGGCGACCAGTACGAAACGCACGGGCTCCGTGGCCTTTTCCAGGATGGCGCGGCGCAGTCGATTCACCGCCGCGACGCCGTATTTGGCGCCCCATTTCACGCAGACGACCTGGATCATGCGGCTGGCATAGCCCGTGCTTCAACGAAAGGGCAAGGCGACGGTACGCAGGCGGCCGGTTTTAAGGTATAAGGCAGTCGCGGCAGTCGGTCTGGGGCCGTGTTGTTCAAGGGAAGAGTCTAATGCCGGTAGGCACCGTGAAGTTTTTCAATACCTCCAAGGGCTTCGGCTTTATCCAGCCGAGCGACGGCAGCAAGGATGTGTTCGTGCACATCACGGCCGTGCAGCGCGCCGGTTTGCCGGGCCTGAACGAGGGGGACAAGATTTCGTACGAAGTGGTGACGGAGCGCGGCAAGCTGGCCGCTTCGAACCTGGCGAAAGCCTAGTCTAACACCATCTATCGCTGTGGAAGCCCGGCGCGCTCGCTGCCGGGCCGTTTCTGTTTGGCGATTCCGGCGATGGCGACCGAAGTTCACGACAATACCCGGAGCCACCGCTTCGAGCTCGAGATCGACGATCAGGTCGCGAAGAGCTGGTATCGGCTACAGGGCAACGTCATCACCTTCACGCATACCGAGGTGCCGACGGCGCTGGAAGGCAGGGGCATCGGTTCGAACCTCGCCAAAGGCGCGCTGGACGCAGTGCGTGCTGCCGGGCTGAAGGTCGTGGCGCTTTGCCCCTTCATCGCGGGCTATATCGGGCGACACCGCGAATATCAGGACCTGCTGGCCGACCCGAAGGAGTCGCCTAGTCACCGATGAGGTGAAGGACAATCTCCCGGCGATGCGGACCGCTGCGGTGCTCGAACAGGTATATGCCCTGCCACATCCCTAAAGCAGGCCTGCCGCCTTCCACCGGGATCGCCAGGCTCACCGAAGTCAGCGCAGTACGAATATGAGCCGGCATGTCGTCCGGGCCTTCGGTGTCGTGGACATACGGCGCGTCCTCGGGGGCGGCCTGCTCGAACCAGGCTTCGAGGTCGGTGCGAACATCCGGATCGGCGTTTTCCTGGATGAGCAGTGACGCCGAGGTGTGACGGCAAAAGGCGGTCAGCAGGCCCGTGGTTATTCGCTGCTCGGTCACCCAGCGCACGATGGGTGCGGTGATCTCGGTCAATCCTTTGCCGCGCCGTGGCTCGATCACGAGCCGGTGAATGGCCTGACGCATCGGGGTTCACTTTCCGAGGGGGTGTTCGTTTTGGGCCGGGCGTTCCGCGACTGTCCGGTACAAGGAAAAAGATTGTCGTCGGTAACCGTCTCTCGTCCATATTTACTGCATCGCAGCATATGTGACGAAATTGTGCTGCTTTGCATCAAGTGAATGGCGGGTATGCGATATTTCCTCTGCATGAGCAGATGTGCGGCGCCTATCTTCCTTCTTGAAACAAGCGGAACCGATTTGCGATTCCCCGCCTCCGAGGCGGAAACTGAAAGGGCGCTTCCATGACCAACAAGCTCGTCACCTCCTACCGGGCCTGGCGCAAGTATCGCGAGACCTACAAGGAACTCGCGCAGCTCTCCAACCGCGATCTCGCCGATGTCGGCATCCGCCGCGCGGATATCCCGTCGATCGCCCGCCAGTCTGCCCAGCAGATCTAGGCCAAGTTCCAAGTATCGTACCCGGGATCTTTCCTCCCAAGGTTTCCCGGGTGTCGCGGGGCCGGATCGTTCCTCCCAGATCGACGGCTCCTTGAGAGAAACGCCCGCCAACTCCTCCCTGGCGGGCGTTTTTCTTTTTGCGGCCCTCGTGCTGTCCCACTAGGTTCCGCGTCATGACCTTACCTATCCATGTCATCGGCGGCGGCCTGGCGGGCTGCGAAGCGGCCTGGCAGATCGCCAGGCGCGGCGTTCCCGTGGTGCTGCACGAGATGCGGCCGGTCCGCACGACGGAAGCCCACACGACCGACAAGCTCGCCGAACTCGTGTGCTCCAATTCCTTCCGCTCGGATGACCGCGAGCAAAATGCGGTTGGCCTGCTGCACGAGGAACTACGCCGCGCCGGTTCGCTGGTGATGGCGACGGCTGACGCTCACCAGGTGCCTGCCGGTGGCGCGCTGGCGGTCGATCGCATCGGTTTCTCGGAGGCGGTCTCGGCACAGATAGCACAGCATCCCCTGATCACCGTGGCGCGGGAAGAAGTCGCGGGGTTACCCCCGACCGAGTGGGACAGCGTCATCATCGCCACCGGGCCGCTGACATCCGCCGCACTGGCGGAGGCGATCCGCGGACTGACCGGCGAAGCTGCCCTCGCCTTCTTCGACGCCATCGCGCCGATCGTGCATTTCGACTCGATCGATATGGGCGTCGCCTGGTTCCAGTCGCGCTACGACAAGGTCGGACCGGGCGGGACGGGCAAGGATTACATCAACTGCCCGATGACAAAGGCGGAGTACGACCGTTTCGTCGATGCGCTTCTTTCCGGCGAGCAGCACAAGTCGCACGACTGGGAGAAAGTGCCCTACTTCGATGGCTGCCTGCCGATTGAGGTGATGGCCGAGCGCGGCCGCGAGACCTTGCGACACGGGCCGATGAAGCCGGTCGGGCTCACCAACGCGCACAAGCCGGGGGAGAAGCCCTACGCCGTTGTCCAGCTTCGGCAGGACAACGCGCTTGGGACCCTGTTCAACATGGTTGGGTTCCAGACCCGGCTGCGCTATGCCATCCAGGCCGAGACCTTCCGCCTTATCCCGGGACTGCAGCGCGCCGAGTTCGCGCGCCTCGGTGGCTTGCACCGCAACACCTTCATCAATTCGCCAAAGCTGCTCGATGGCGCATTGCGACTTAGGGCGGAGCCGCGTTTGCGTTTCGCGGGGCAGATCACCGGCTGCGAGGGCTATGTCGAGTCCGCAGCCGTCGGCCTGCTCGCGGGTCGCTTCGCCGTCGCAGAACGGCTGGGTGAGGCCGTTGTGCCGCCGCCTGCGACCACCGCCTTCGGCGCAATCCTCGGACACATCACCGGCGGCCACCTCGATCACGGGCCGCAGTCGTATCAGCCAATGAACGTCAACTTCGGCCTCTTCCCGCCACCTCCGGAGCCGCAAGGGAAGATGCCGCATGCCGAGCGCGGCAAGGCCAAGCGGCGCGCCATCACGACACGGGCGCTCCGCGATCTCGAAGCGTGGCTGGCAGCGGATATCGCTGACGCGGCGGAGTGACTACATCCGGCGGGCGCTCCGCCACAGGATCCACTGCCGACGCCACGGCGGCAGTTCGGCGGGCGCTTCGAACGGATCGTATTCAGGCCGATCCATGCGATCGAGATAGGCGCGCACCAGCGCAAGCGGCAGGAACGCTGTCTTCACGGGCAGCGTCAGGTCGGCGATGTCGCGCTCCGCTTCCGCCAGATGCTGGCGCGCGATGGTGCGGAGATCGGCCAGCAGCGTGATGAGTTCCGGTGATGATCTGCCGGCAAACAGCGCGCGTGTATCAAGCCCACGCGTCGCGATCATGGAAACCGGCAGGTAAAGCTGGCCGCGTCGCGCATGCACAGGCAGGCTCCGCATCAAGCCGGTCAGGGCGTAGGCGACGCCGGCGTGTCCCGACGCATCGGCCGTGCCCGGGTCGTGGCCGCCGGCGAGCACTATCGCGGCGAGCTGAAACAGAGCCGATGAGGTTTCGCCGGCGTAGCCTTCGAGGTCGTTCAGGCTCGGCATCGGATCGTCGTAGAGGTCGAAGAGGCGCGCATCGATGAGCCGGCGAAACGCATCCTTGGGCAGGCGGCATTTGACGATGGTCGCGTTCAGCGCGGTGGCGATCGGGTGGCCACCCCCTGCTCCGGTCGCAACAGCGTCGCGCCACCATTGCAGGCGGATTTCGCCGAGCATGGGATCGCTAACCACTTCGCGCACCCGCGCAATCTCCGCACTGAAGGCGTGGAGGGCAAAGAGATGCTGGCGAAGCGGCTCCGGGGCGAACAGATCGGCGACATAGCGGTCATTGTCCTGCGCCCGTACCGTTTCGGCGGCCCGTGCATAGGCCTCGGCCAGAGGATCGGCGCGCTCGGCCATCAGGCGACCGCTATCAGGGCCGCCGCGACTGCGCGGTCTTCGGCGAGAAGCACGTTGTAGGTGCGCACGGCCGCACCGGTCGCCATAGGCTCGGCAACGATCGACGCAGCACGGCAGCGATCGCGGACCGCGGTGGACAGCGGTCGCAGCTCGACGCCGGTGCCCACCAGCAATACCTCGATGCCATCCGCTTCGGCGAAGACCTTTGCGAGGCTCGACTCATCGATCGGCTGGGGTGCATCCCAGCCGTAGATGCCCGAGGGAAGGCAGAGCAACGAGCCGCGGTGCGACATGCCGGCGAAGCGAAATCCGCCGTTGCCGTAAGCCGTGATGGGAGCACGACCCGGATAGTGCGCGGCGCGGATGACGACCGCCATCGCGCCCGCCGATCAGGCCCCGGCGACGGTTGAGGTGTCGCCCGTCTTGTCTTCAACGGCTGCGTCGGCTTCTACCTTCGCGTCGCCAGGGCGGGGACGGATGTTGAAGTAGACGAGGATCGGGCCGCCGATGAAGATCGACGAGGCGGTGGCGACGAAGATGCCCCAGATCATCGCGGCGGTGAACGACTGCACGACCGGGCCGCCGAAAAGGTAAAGCGAGATCAGCGCCAGCTCCAGCGTCAGCGACGTCATGATCGTGCGGGCGAGCGTCTGGTTGGTGGCGAGGTCGATGACCTGGCGGATCGGCAGTTGCTTGTAGCGGCGCAGGATCTCGCGGATGCGATCGAAGATAACGACGGTGTCGTTCAGCGAGTAGCCGATGATAGTCAGGATGGCGGCAAGCGAGGTCAGGTTGAAGTCGATCTGCGTCGCGGCGAAAAAGCCAAGCGTCAGGATCGCGTCGTGGACCAGCGTAGCGACGGCGGCAATGCCGAACTGCCATTCGAAGCGGAACCAGATGTACGCCATGATGCCGGCGATGGTGAACAGCACAGCGTAGGTGCCGGTCCTGGCCAGTTCCCCGGAGACGCGCGGACCGACGACCTCGACGTTGCGGTATTCGTACTCGCTCGTGCTCAGCGATCCGCGCACCTTCTCCACGACCTGCTGCTGGGCGGCTTCACCGCCAGGTTGGGTCGCGACGCGGATCAGAACATCGTTTTCGTTACCGATGTTCTGAATCTGCACGTCGCCGAGGCCGAGTTGGTCGACAATGCCGCGAACCTTCGCGACATCGGCCGGTCCGTTGATCGAGTGAACCTCGATGACCGTGCCGCCCTTGAAGTCGATGCCCTCATTCACGCCGACGGTGAAGAACAGCACGAACGACAGCACGATCAGCGCCAGCGAAATCGGCGTGCGAATGCGCGCCCATTTCATGAAGGGCAGATTGGTGTTGTCCGGGATCAGGCGAAGGGGGAATCTCCAGTAGCTCACAGCGGCACCACCTTCGGTCTGGCCCAGGCGACCCAGAACGACACGATCAGCCGCGTCACCAGGTACGAGGTGAACAGCGTGCAGATGATGCCGATGGCGAGCGTCACGGCGAAGCCGCGGATCGGACCCGAGCCCAGTTCAAACAGCGCGATCGCGGCAATAAGCGCGGTCAAGTGCGAGTCAATGATGGTCGCGAACGCCTTGCGGAAGCCGGTATCGAGGGCGGCCAGCGTCGAACGCCCGGCGTGCGATTCCTCGCGCATGCGTTCGTAGATCAGCACGTTGGCGTCCACCGCCATGCCCATGGTGAGCACGATGCCGGCGATGCCGGGCAGCGTCAGCGTCGCGCCGAGCGTCGTCAGAATGCCGATCATCAGGAAGTTGTTGGCGACGAGCGCCAAATCGGCGAAGGCGCCGAGCAGGCCGTAGCAGACGACCATGAAGATGGCGATGAACACTGTCGCCACGATCGATGCAGCGATGCCGGCGCGGATTGAGTCGGCACCGAGTGAGGCGCCAACGGTGCGCTCCTCGACGATGGTCAGCTTCGCGGGCAGCGAACCGGCGCGGAGCAGGATCGCGAGATCGTTGGCGGTCTGGACCGTGAAGTTGCCGCTGATCTGGCCGGAGCCTCCGAGGATCGGCTGGCGGATGACCGGCGCCGAGATGACCTGGTTGTCGAGAACAATCGCGAACGGTCGGCCGACGTTCTTGGCGGTGACGTCACCGAACTTGCGGGCGCCGCCGGTTGACAGGCGGAAATTCACGACCGGCTCGGTGGTCTGCTGGTCAAAGGCCGCCTGCGCGTCGGTCAGGTCCTCGCCGGTCATCAACGGCGTCTCGTCGACTTCGTAGATGAGCGAGGGATTGTCCTGGAACGGGAAGCGCGCGACGCCCGGCTTCGGGATCGCAGCAGCCGCCTGGTCGGCCGTGATGGTGCCCTGCACGAGATGGAAGGTCATCTGCGCGGTCTGGCCGACTAGAGCCTTCAGCCGCGAGGGATCGCCGACACCCGGCGCCTCCACCAGGATGCGGTCATCGCCCTGGCGCTGGATCGACGGCTCAGTGGTGCCAAGTTCGTTGATGCGGCGGTCGATGACTTCCACCGACTGCTGGATGATCTGGCGCATGCGCTGCGTCAGGCCCGCCGGCGAATAGGTAAAGCGCACAAGGCCATCGTCGGATATCGAGAGATCGAATTCGCTAACGCTGCCGGCTGAAAGAAGACTGGCGTCGAGCGGGTTCTTCAGCGCCTCGAGACGCTTCCGGACGTCAGCCATGCGATCGAGGTCGCGGACGCGAAGCTGGACGCCGTCGCCCTGCACCCCGAGGCCAGTGTAGCCGATGCGCGGGTTGTCGAGCATGGCCTTGCGGACGTCGGTGACCAGCTCCGTCAGCCGCTTGGCCGTATAGTCAGCCTTATCGACTTCATAGAGCAGGTAGGCACCGCCCTGGAGGTCGAGGCCCAGAACCATCTGCGACTTCGGCAGGAAGGACGGCCAGTTGGTGAGCGTGTCCTTCGAGAAGAAATTCGGGATGACGGCGAGGAAGCCGAGGAACACGACTCCCAGGATCAGGACGACTTGCCAGCGCGGGAAATGAAGCATCGCTCAGTCCAATCTGTGGGGCGACGATCAGGTCGCCTCTTTTTCCTTCACGGGCTCGCCCTTGGTGCGCACTTCCGAGATCATGCCGCGCACGACACGTACCTGCACGCCCTCGGCAAGTTCCACCCGTACCTCGCCTTCGTCGACCTTGGCCACCTTGCCGATCAGTCCGCCGGAGGTAACGACCGTGTCGCCGCGGCGAAGGTTGGCGACCAGTTCACGATGCTGGCGCTGGCGCTGCTGGTTCGGGCGCAGAACCAGGAAGTACATAATCAGGAAGATCGGAACCAGCACGAAAAGCGGGCTGGCCAAAAGGTCCGCCAATCCGCCGCCGCCACTTGCACCCCCGCCGGTCTGTGCAAAGGCCTCGGAAATGAACATCCGGTCTTCTCCGTTAACTCGCGGAAAGATATGCCTTTCCCGCGAAGCGCGCGGACTATAGCCACGCCCCGTCCCATTGCAACCGATATAGGCACGAGGATGGCGGGTTGCACGGGGCGTCTTTTGACCGCGTGCAAAGGCCGGGGTGACGGCACTCGGGCCGCTGTGCTAACCCCTCGCCCCCATGTCGGATCACGATGATCTGAAGGCCATTGCCGAACGGCTGGACACACTGACGCGGCTCATCGCCCGCGCGGTCCCGGCCGAGGCGGCGCGTCCCGATTTCGGCGCTGCGGACGCCTTTGTCTGGCATCCGGTGACGCGTGTGCTCCAAGCTGTGAACCACGTGAGCGCGGTGGAGATCGGCCTCCTGAAGGGCATCGATCGGCCACGCGACATCCTGGTGGAGAACACCGAGCGTTTCGCCAAGGGACTGCCCGCCAACAACGTCTTGCTCTGGGGTGCGCGCGGCATGGGCAAGAGTTCGCTGGTCAAGGCGGCGCATGCTGCGGTCAACCGCGACCACAAGCTCAAGCTTGTCGAGATTCACCGCGAGGACATCGAGACGCTGCCCGAGGTGATGGCCCTCCTCCGCGACACCCCGCACCGCTTCCTGCTGTTCTGCGACGACCTGTCCTTCGACGGACACGATGCGTCGTACAAGTCGCTGAAGGCGGCGCTGGAGGGTGGCATCGAGGGGCGCCCCGCGAACGTCGTGTTCTATGCCACGTCAAACCGGCGCCATCTGCTGCCGCGCGACATGATGGAGAACGAGGCGTCCACCGCGATCACGCCCGGCGAGGCAGTCGAAGAGAAGGTGTCCCTGTCCGACCGCTTCGGCCTCTGGCTCGGCTTCCACAAGTGCAGCCAGGACGAATATCTGGAGATGGTGCGCGGCTACGTCGCGCACTACGGACTGAAGTCGCCGGAGAAATCATGGCGGGCGGAAGCGCTCGAGTGGGCGACCACGCGCGGGGCGCGCTCAGGCCGTGTCGCCTGGCAGTTCGTGCAGGATCTGGCGGGACGACTTGGGGTCGTCCTCTAGGGACTTAGGCGTCCCGCCAGCCCTGTTTTGACCAGGATCCCTTCCGGAGGTCAGGAACTGATCAAGGTGCACGTCACCGGCGGGAATTACGCGCCGGCGAGGTAGTCGAGCGGATTGACCGGCTTGGCGCCCTTGCGCAGCTCGAAGTGCACCTGAGGGGCCGTTACCGAACCAGTCATACCGGCATGGGCAATCGTCTGGCCGCGGCGGATGGTGTCGCCGCGCTTCACTAACAGGTCCTTGTTGTGGGCGTAGGCGGAGACCCAGCCGTCGGCGTGGCGAATGAGGATCAGGTTGCCGTAGCCGGCGAGTTCGTTGCCGGCGTAGATCACGGTGCCGGCTTCGACGGCCTTGACCGAGGTACCTTCCGGCACGGCGAGGTTGATCCCGTCGTTCTTCTCGCCGTTCGGCTTAGAGCCGAAACCGGAGATGATGCGGCCGCGCACAGGCCAGCGGAACGACTTGCCATCAGCCGAGGCGGCATCAGCGGCGTCGTCAATGTCGGCCGTCGCTTTGACGTCGGTCGGCGTCGCATCGGGCATCGCCGGGACGACCGGAATCTTCGGCGCGTTGGCGACGAGCTGGCCGGTCGCGGCGGTCTCAGCCGGCGAGGTCAGGCGAAGCTTCGGTTCGGTGGTCGCGACGGCGGTCGTGGTGCCGGCATCCTTGTTGACAACCAGCTGGCCGAGTGGCTTCGGCGGCGCGCCAAGCTGCGTCGGCTTGGTGTCATTGGAGGCGACCATCGCGCCGGACTTGAGGCGGAGCGTCTGACCGACCTGGAGCTGGGTATCGGTGCCGATGCCGTTGAGGTTGGCGAGTTCCATCGGCGTCATGCCGGTCTTGCGGGCAACGCCGAAGAGGGTCTCACCCGCCTGCACCGTGTAGGTGGCGGCTCCCGTCGCGATCGTCTGCTGCGGCGGGGGCTTGATCGGCGCAGGGATCGGCTGGGCGTCCGCGACCATCGGCGCGTCAGTGCTGCGCAGACGGTCCGGCGAGATTGCGACGCGACGCGGGATCACCATCACGCGGCCGATCTTGACCTGAGCCGGCGAAGTCATCTGGTTGGCGGCAAGGATCTGCTCGCCCGGCACGCCGAACTTCGCGGTCAGCGAGTCGAGGCTCTCGCCGGCGCCGATCGTAACGACGCGGCCGCCGACCGCCGACCACTCGTAAGCGCCTTCGCCTGTCGCGGCGGGCGCGCCATAGTCCGCGGACGGATCGACGGAGGCATACTGCGTCGACGGCGGGGGAGGAAGATCGGAGCGGGTGACGCTGTTGTTCTGCGCAACCGGCGGCATTGGCTGCTGATAGGCCATGCCATCGCCGCTATCGCCGATGATCTGGCGCTGATTGTCGGTGGAGCTGGTGAAGAAGGGTTCCTGGAGGCGCAGCGAGTTGCTGCACGATGCACTCATTCCGGCCAGGATGACCACCAACGCAGCGCCGCCAAACCGGCGCGACCGGAACGCGAATACAGGGCTACGCATTGCTCAACTCGCACACACAGAACTCGGGAACTGAGGCGAGTTAACACCGGTAAGGTTGCCAAAGATTTAAACGGATCGAACAGTCAGAGCCGTGCGGCTTTGCCCGGAATGAGCGGCACGAAACGCACGTCTACCAGCGCTCTTTCGGTAAACGCGTCCTCGGTTCGTTCCAGCCGCACCAGCTTCTGGACGCCATCGGCCGGACCGATCGGCGCCACGATGACGCCCCCCACCTTCACCTGCTTCTTCAGCGCCGGCGGCACCTCCTCTCCGGCCGCCGTCACGATGATGCGGTCGAACGGCGCCTGCTCGGGCCAGCCCAGCATGCCGTCGCCGGCCAGCGTGGTGACGTTGCCGATGCGCAGCGAGCGGAAGCGAGACTCGGCCGCCTCCACCAATGTGCGGAAGCGATCCATCGTGTAGACGCGGCGCGCGAGCCGGGCGAGCACGGCTGCCTGGTAGCCGCTGCCAGTGCCGACCTCCAGCACGCGATCGCGCTCGCCGACATCCAGTGCAGCGGTCATGATGCCAACGATCGCAGGAGCGCTGATGGTCTGACCGCAGTCGATCGGGAGCGCGCGCTCGGCAGCATAGGAATGCGGCTGGCTTTCTGCCGGGACGAACAAATCGCGCGGCGTCGCCTCGATCGCTGCCACCACGCGCTGGTCCGTCACGCCCGCACGGCGAAGGCCCAGGATCAGCTCGGCGATCCGTATCCGCCGTTCGTCCTCGTCGGCCTCGACCATGCGATATGGTTACGCCGGACCGGCCGCTCTGTCGCGCTGGAAATGATGGCGAAGTGGATCGGCGAGGTCGTGCGCTGTCATGTCGAGGCGCAGGGGCGTCACGGAGATCAATCCCCGATCAATCGCCTCGTCGTCGCTGCCCGGCGCAAACGGCGCCTTTTCGCGGCGGTACGTCAGCCAGAAATACGGGAGGTTGCGGCCATCGCGTCGCTCGTCGATGTGGAGGCCGTGGGTCAACTTGCCCTGCGCCGTGACCACCAGAGGACCTGTGTCGCCAGGCTCGCGGTTGGGGAAGTTGAGGTTGTAGAGCACGCCCGGCGGGAAGCCGAAGGTGAGCAGCTTGCGGATGATCGCCGGCGCGTGTGCCTCGGCGCAATGCCAGGGCACGACGCGCTCGCCATCCTCGTAGGTGTAGGCTTGGCTCAGCGCGACGGACGGGATGCCCAGCAGCGTGCCCTCGATCGCGCCGGCGATGGTGCCGGAGTACGTGATGTCGTCCGCGACGTTGGAGCCGGAATTCACGCCGGACAGCACGAGATCAGGCCGCTTGCCGGCGAGCAGACGGCGGACGCCCATGATGACGCAATCGCTCGGCGTGCCGCGGAGAGCGTAACGCTGCGGCGAAACCGTGCGCAAGCGGAGCGGATCGTTCAGCGACAGCGAATGCGACAGGCCGCTCTGGTCGAGTTCGGGTGCGACCACCCACACGTCATCCGCAATCTGTGCTGCGATGCGCTCCAGCGCAGTGAGGCCCGGCGAATGGATGCCGTCGTCGTTGGTGATCAGGATGCGCATCAGGCGCCGATCTTCTCCATCCCGCCCATGTACTTGCGCAGTGCATCGGGCACGGTGATCGAGCCATCCGGATTCTGGTAATTCTCCATCACGGCGATCAGCGCACGGCCGACGGCGACGCCGGAGCCGTTCAGCGTGTGCACCAGGCGCAGGTTCTTGCCTTCCTTCGGGCGATAACGCCCCTGCATGCGGCGGGCCTGGAAATCGCCGCACACCGAGCACGACGAAATCTCGCGGAACGTCCCCTGCCCCGGCAGCCAGACCTCGATGTCGTAAGTCTTCTGCGAGGCGAAGCCCATGTCGCCGGTGCAGAGCGTCATCACGCGGTAGTGGAGGCCGAGCCGCTTCAGCACCTCCTCGGCGCAGCCGAGCATGCGCTCGTGCTCGTCCTTCGATTTTTCCGGCGTAGTGATCGACACCAGCTCGACCTTATCGAACTGGTGCTGCCGCAGCATGCCGCGCGTATCCTTGCCGGCGGCGCCAGCCTCGGAGCGGAAGCACGGCGTCAGCGCCGTGAAGCGCAGCGGCAACTCGTCCTCGGACAGAATGGATTCACGCACGAGATTCGTCAGTGGTACCTCGGCCGTAGGAATAAGCCAGAGGTCCATCGTCGTGCGAAACATGTCTTCCGCCGCCTTCGGCAGATTTCCCGTCCCGTACGGGATCTCGTCACGCACCAGCAGCGGCGGCTGCACTTCTGTGTAGCCATGCTCCTCCGTGTGGAGGTCGAGCATGAACTGGCCGATGGCGCGCTCCATGCGCGCGAGCCCCTTCTTCAGCACGACGAAGCGCGAGCCGGAGAGCTTGGCGCCTGCTTCGAAGTCCATCTGGCCGAGCGCCTCGCCCAGTTCGTAGTGCTCCTTCGTGGAGTTCAGCGTCGGCTTAGTGCCGTGGCGGCGATATTCGACGTTGCCGTGCTCATCCTCGCCGACGGGCACGTCGTCCTGCGGCACATTCGGGATGATGGCGAGCGCATCTTCCAGCGCCTTCTCAGCTTCCTTCTGCGCGGCTTCCAGCGCCGGCATCTGGTCCTTCAGCGCCGCGACCTCGGCCATCACCTTCTGCGCGGCGGCCTCGTCCTTCTTGGCTTTCGCGGCGCCGATCTCCTTGGAGGCAGAGTTGCGGCGAGCCTGGGCTTCCTCGAGCTTCTGGATCGCGGTGCGACGCGCTTCGTCCAACGAGATCAGGCGCGAGGCCGCCGGCTGCTGGCGGCGGTTGGTCAGCGCGCGGTCAAGCGCCTCGGGGTTCTCACGGATCCATTTGATGTCGAGCATGGCGGGTCTCAAATCACAATTGTCATGCCCGCGAAGGCGGGCATCCAGTAACCGCTGCTGGAGAAATAACCGGGATCGGCGGCCGATACTGGGTCCCCGCCTGCGTGGGGACGACAGCAAATCGCAAATTCACGGGGGTCTGGCAACCGTCGATCAGGTGGCGGTACTTGCCTTCGCCGCCGCGGCTTCAGCCTCGGCGCGGCGTTTCTCGACCATCCGGACCGACAGGATCGAGGCCTCGTAGAGCGCCAGCGTCGGGATCGCCAGCGCCACCTGCGAGATGATGTCGGGCGGGGTGAGCACCGCCGCGGCGACGAATGCCAGCACGATCGCATAGCGCCGGCCGCTTTTCAGGAACGCCGATGTCACAATGCCGACGCGTGCCAGCAGCGTGAGGATCACGGGCAGCTGGAACACCAGGCCGAACGCGAGGATGAGACCCATGATCAGCGACAGGTAGTCGCTCACCTTGAACAGCGCCTCGATCGATGCTGAATCCACGTTGCCGGATTGCTGCAGCGACAGGAAGAAGCGCAGCGCCAGCGGCATGAGGACGACGAACACGACCGCGGCCCCGAGGATGAACAGCAGCGGCGTCGCGATCAGATATGGGATGAACGCCTTGCGCTCGTTCTTGTAGAGGCCGGGCGCTACGAAGCCGTAGATCTGCGTCGCGATCACCGGGAAAGCGATGAACAGCGCGCCGAACAGCGCGACGCGCATCTGCGTGACGAAATATTCCTGCGGTGCGGTGTAGATCAGCTTTGCCGCGTCGCCGTGGTTCGCGGCCGCCCAGACGTAGGGAATAAGCAGCACGTTGTAGATCTGCTTGGCGAAGATGAAGCAGAGGACGAAGGCGACGACGATCGCGATGATTGCGCGGATGAGGCGGGCGCGCAGTTCGATCAGGTGCGAGAGTAGCGGCGCGCGGCTGGCTTCCACTTCGTCCGGCGGCGTCTCGCTCACGGCGCAACCTTCGGCGGCTCGGGTGGCTGCGGTACCGCCGGGCCCTCAGGCGGTTGTGGCACCGCTGGAACCGCAGGCACCGAGAGCGGCGTCATGTCTTTCTTGATGCTCGTTTCGATCGCGGTGAGTTCCTTCCGGACGCGTCCGATGGGGTCGATCTTGGACAGCGACTGGAGGTCCTTCTGGACACCGTCCAGCTCGGCTTCCTTCAGCGCCTCGTTGAACTGGCCCTGGAAGTCGCGCGCCATGCGTTTCATGCGCGCCGTCCACTGGCCAACGATGCGCATGGCGCGCGGCAAATCCTTCGGGCCGATGACGACGATCGCCACCACCGCGATGAGGACAAGCTCGGTCCAGCCGATTTCGAACATGTGCGATCGAGGCTCGTGACCGCCGGCCACTCCGGCGGAAAGCGGAAGTTCCGCTAGACCTTGGTCTCTTCCGAGGCCTTGCTTTCGATCGGCTTCGGCGCCTCGTCATCGTCGGCGAGGCCCTTCTTGAAGCTTTTCACGCCCTTGGCGACATCGCCCATCAGGTCGGAAATCTTGCCGCGGCCGAAAAGCAGCACGACCACCAGGATAACAATGAGCCAGTGCCAGATGCTGAGTGAACCCATGGGTCCTTCTCCACCAATTCCTTGAGGCGGCAACAGAATTCCGCCGTCTCGTCAGCCCTGCCTCACCACATAGGCGCTATCGCCGGCAATGGCAATCAGCGCGGGGTGCTATCGCCGAGCAGATCCGCCTCATCCAGCGGATCCTCATCGGGCGCCAGGCCTTCCGTGGCACCCGGTTCCGGGATGGTGAAGTTGGCCGGCACGCGAGAGTCGAGCAGTCCGGCCGCCTTCAACTCGTCCACACCCGGCAGGTCAGCGACCGTGTCGAGCCCGAAATGGGTGAGGAAAGCTTCAGTGGTTCCGTAGGTGATTGGCCGGCCCGGCGCCTTGCGCCGTCCGCGCATCCTGATCCAGCCGGATTCCAGCAGGACGTCGAGCGTGCCGGTCGAGGTGGCGACGCCGCGGATCTCCTCAATGTCGGCACGCGTCACGGGCTGGTGGTAAGCGATAATCGCCAGCGTTTCGAGCGCCGCGCGCGACAGGCGCCGCTGTTCCACTGCCTCGCGCGCCAGCAGGAACTTGAGGTCGCCCGCCGTGCGGAACGCCCACTTGCCGGCGACCTGCATCAGGTTCACGCCGCGTGTAGCGTAAGTCTCCTTCAGGTCAGCGAGCAGGCCGGCGACGTCGGCCCCTTCCGGCAAACGCGACGCGAGGTCCTCGGCGGCGAGCGCCTCCGCGGAAGCGAACAGCATCGCCTCAATCATGCGAAGGCTCTGCCGCCATTCCTCCGGCGACTGGCTCTGCGCGTTGGCATCGTTGTCGACTGCGATCATGACGGCGGCACTATTAGCCATTTCCGGTCTCCGAAGACACAAGTGCGAGCGGCGTACGATCGCGGACGTAAAGCGGTGCGAAGGGTTCGGTCTGGCGCAGCTCCAGCTTGCCTTCGCGAACCAGCTCGAGGCTGGCGCCGAAGGCGCTGGCGGTGACGCTGCGGCGCATGCCGAGCGACGAGAGGTACGGCGACATCAGCACCTCCATCGGCGTCCACTCCGCGACGTGGCCGACCAGCCGCGTCAACGCATGGCGCGCATCCTGGAGCGACCAGACGGCGCGCGCCCCAATGGTCACGACGGCGATCGCCTTTTCCTGACGCTGCGTTGCGTAGGCGGCGAGCAGGTCGTGAAGCGTGGCGGAATACTCGTTCTTGCGCGTGATCGCGACCGGCTCGGGGTCGCCACGCGAGAAGATATCGCGACCGAGACGATCGCGGTTGGCGAGGCGCGCCGCCGCGTCGCGCATCGCCTCGAGACGCTGCAGGCGAAACGCCAGCGCCGCCGCCAGCTCCTCGCCGGTGGGCTCCTCGCCGTCGCTGACTTCCGGGATGAGGAGGCGCGACTTCAGGTAAGCCAGCCACGCCGCCATCACGAGATAATCAGCGGCGAGCTCCAGCCTCAGGCTGCGGATCTTTTCGATGTAGGCAAGATATTGGTCGGCAAGCGCGAGGATTGAGATGCGCGCGATGTCGACCTTCTGCGACCGCGCGAGTTCGAGCAGCAGGTCGAGGGGCCCCTCGAAGCCGTCGACATCGACTACGAGCGCGGAGTCCGACGCGCCGCGATCGAGCACGGCGTAGGCCTCCCAGATTTTTTCCTGGTCCTGTTCGCTGGTCGGCGCGGCCGCGGTCATGGTCTCAGCTCGCGGTCCAGCCGACACGCGCAAGCAGCGTCGCGTACTCGGCGCGGGCCGCTTGTTCGTCAAATGGGAGGGGATCGCGTCGGGCGCTAAGCGCGCGAGTCGCCCGCTCTCGCGATTTGCCTCCGAGAGCGGGCGCCGCACCACCGATTTCGCGCATCTCCTCGGTCCGGCCAGTGCAGTGAAGCACGAGATCGCAGCCGGCGGCATAGATAGATGCGGCGCGCGCCGAGTAATCCCCAGAAAGTGCGTTCATCGTCACGTCGTCGCTCATCAACAGACCGTCGAAGCCGATTCGTCCACGGATGATATCGCGGATCACGACCGGCGATGTGGTGGCGGGATGATCGGGATCGATTGCGTTCACAACGACATGCGCGGTCATGGCGGCCGGGAGGTCAGCCAGCTCAGCGAACGGCACGAAGTCGGTGGCGTCGAGCGTCGCCATGTCGGTGCCGATGACGGGCAGGCTGAGATGGCTGTCGCTGGCCGCGCGGCCGTGACCCGGCATGTGTTTCATCACCGGCACGACGCCGCCATCGAGCAGGCCGTCCGCGGTCGATCTGCCAAGCGCGGCAACGACATAGGGATCGGGACCATACGAGCGGTCGCCGATGACATCGCTGGCGTCCGGCAACAGCAGATCGATGACGGGGGCGCAGTCCATGTCGACACCCACCCGGCGGAGGTCGGCGGCGATCAGCCGGCCGTGCAACCAGGCGGCGCGCTCGCCGCCCTCCCGATCCTCGCGCGAGAGAATTCCAATGGTGCGCTGGGGAGGATACTTCGGCCAGTGTGGCGGCTTCAGCCGCTGCACACGGCCGCCCTCCTGATCGATCATCACGGGCGCATCCGGCCGGCCGACGGCGTCGCGGAAGGCGGCGGTCAGGTCTCGCACCTGCTGCTGCTCGACGCAATTGCGGCCGAAAAGGATAAGGCCCCAGGGCTGCTCGGCGGCGAAGAAGTCGCGCTCCCAGGCATCGAGCTGAGGGCCGCCGCATCCTGAAATGAAAGCTTTGATCAACGGCCCGGAGTCGGTCAACGCTTGGCCAGCACGCAGTCGCCCCCAGCCTGGCGGAGGTCGTCGCACAGTCGTTGCGCATCACCCTGGGAGAAGGGGCCGACGCGAACGCGGTAGAACGTGCCGCGGTCCGGCACGTCGGCGCGCTGGATGTTCACGTCGTAGCTGCCGAGGATGTTCGGATACCGGGCCTGCAGGTCGCGGTAGGTCGCCCGCGCGGCATCTTCCGTCCGCTGCGACGAAATCTGAACGAGCACGCCGCTCGTCGCGGCCGCTGCCGTTGCGCCCGGGACGATGTCGATCGGCGTCGCGCCGTCGTCGGCAACATCCGTCGGGTCCGGCTTGGCAGCGGGTTTCGCCGCCGGCTTGGTCGCGGCCGGCTTGGCAGCAGCGGTTGCGGCGGGCGGCGTTGTGTTCGCCGGCGGAGTGGCGGTCGTCGCCGCAGGCGGCGTCGCGTCGACGGTTGCGGCGGGCGCTGCCGTGCCGTCGGCTGGAGGCGCAGTGATGGGCAGCGCGTCGGAGCTGGTGCCGGAGATCGCGGCGACGTCGTCAGTGACGGCTGGCTTGGCGGCAGTGTCCGTCGCCGGCTTCGTCGCATCGGTCGCCGCCGGAGGCGTCGTCGCCCCGAGGTCGGCGGCCGGATCAGCGTCCCGCGACGTGCTGTAGACGATGGCCCCGTTCGGTTTCACGACCACGGTGCGGACCTTGCGCGGACCGATCGGCTGGATCGAAGCCGCATCGGTAGCGGCAGCAGCATCATTGGCGGCGAGTTGACCTACGGGGTCGGTGGCCGCGGAAGGGGCAGCCGCCCCGGTGGTGGCCTGCTGGTTGGTGGCAGCAGCGTCCCCGGTGCCCGGTGCGTCGATGCCGGGACCGCCGGGAATGATCACGCGCGAAATCGCGCCGTTGCCGGTGTTGGAAGCCACATCCTTGATCGGGCCGTTGTCGGGCGTCAGGAGGGTGGTGTCGTTGTTGTTCGCCTGATCGCTCGAGTTGACGCGATCGTAGATGAGCTTGTTCTGGCCGTCGGTGTCGTTCGCCGCCGTCGTATCGTCCGGCGTGATCTTCGTCGGCTTGCCGTCGGCGGTGATCGTGGGCGGCGCGCCGCCCGTGCCGCTGCTGCCGTTGAACATCGCGAAGCCGACGCCGCCAACCAGCGCGACCAACACCACCGCGGCGATGATCACGAGGTTGCGGCTGACACCCCGGCGGGCCGGCAATGGGTCGAGGTCATCCTCCAGCGGCGGGAGCTGCTCGTCGTCGGCATATCCCGGCAGCGTGCCGAGATCCTCCAGCGGGAAATCGTCGTCCGCTACCTCCGGCACCTCGAGACTGTCGGCAAACAGGCCGCCCTCGGCGAACGGGTCGAGTTCCGCCTCTTCTTCGAGCGGCGGCACGGACGTCCGTGGCGGCGCAAAGCGGCTGGCGGCTGCCGGTTGAGCCTTGGTCGGCTCCGGCCGCTCCCAGCGGGAATGGGGTTGACGCGCCGGCGTGGCGGCAGGCACGGCTGTCGCGGGCGACGGGGCGGCCGAACCCCGCAACTGAAATGCGCCGAGATCCGGCGCGGCAGGCGGCGTCCGCGGACGCATCGACGGGCGCTCGACCGCCGGCTCGGCGGCCGGCTTTTCAGCGGCGGGCGGCGGTTCAGCCGGCCGCGTGATCGTCCGCGTCGGCGGAGCCGGCTCGGCCGACGATTGGATCATGGGCTGGATGACCGGCGCAGTTGGAATCGGGACCAGCCGGGTCTCGTCGATGGGCTCGAGCCGGAACTCATCGCGCAGTTCGGGGTGGGTCTCCTGGCGAGGCGGCGGCGCGGGTGGCGGCGGAGCAGGCTCGGGGATCTCGTTCCGCTCCTCCGCAACTGCGGGGCGCATCTGCAGCGGTGCCGGCGGCGGTGCTGCGGGCTGCTTTGCGACAGGCGCCGGAGCCGGCGCAGCAGTCGGGAACACGTCGCGGACAGCCGCAAACGAGGCCTGGAGATCGTTCAGAAGCTCGGCCTCGAGATCGGCGGTCGCGGGGGCGGCCGGAGCGGCGGGCGCAACCTGCCGGGTAGCCTGAAGCGGCCCACCGGTGGGACGGCCCTGCACAATCTTGGCAAGTTCAGCCAACGGATCGTCGGCTACGCCTCCCCGTCCGCTCTGCCGGCGGTCGGCAGACGGCCGTGGCGATACCTTCGGATCGTATTGGTCCGGCATCCCCGACCACTCCTCACGCGCGGTAAGGTGGCCCCCCTACCGCATTTCTTCGGGTGCACTGACGCCGAGAATAGACAAACCCGACGCCAAAACCAGCTTCACTCCATGCACTAAAGCAAGGCGCGCCAAAGTCGAATCTGGTTCGCCGGCGTTGATAAAACGCAATTGCGGCAACTCCTTGCCGCGATTCCAATGGGCGTGGAATTCCGACGCTAGATCATGGAGATAGAAAGCCACGCGGTGCGGTTCGTGGGCCTCGGCCGCCGACTCAACAATCCGTGGATATTCGGCGAGGCGCCGGATGAGCGCGAGTTCGCCGACGTCATCCAGCTTCGTGAGCCGTGCCCGCGCGAGTGACTCCGGGTCGACTTTAAGCGCAGGTATTTCTTGGGCGGCCTGACGAAAGACGGACGCCGTCCGGGCATGCGCGTACTGGACGTAGAAGACGGGGTTGTCCTTCGACTGCTCCGTCACCTTCGCGAAGTCGAAGTCCAGCGGCGCGTCATTCTTGCGATAGAGCATCATGAAACGGATTGGGTCGCGGCCGACTTCCTCGACCACGTCACGCAGCGTGACGAAATCCCCTGCCCGCTTGGACATCTTCACCGGCTCGCCGTTTCGCATCAGCCGCACGAGCTGGCAGAGCCGCACGTCCAGCTGCCCTTCGCCGCCCGTGATCGCCTTCACGGCCGCCTGCATACGCTTGACGTAGCCGCCGTGGTCGGCGCCCAAGACGTCGATCATGTCGGCAAAGCCGCGCAGGTACTTGTCGTAGTGGTAGGCGATGTCGGAGGCGAAATAGGTATAGCTGCCGTCCGATTTCTTCAGCGGCCGGTCGACGTCGTCGCCGAATTCGGTAGCGCGGAACAGCGTCTGCTCGCGGTCTTCCCAATCTTCCGGCAGCTGGCCCTTCGGCGGGGGAAGCTTGCCCTGGTAGATCAGCCCCTTGCTCGCCAGCCAGGCGATGGCCTCGGCGACCCGATCCTTGCCGGTCTGCAGCGAACGCTCCGAGAAGAAGACTTCGTGATGGATGTTGAGCAAGTCGAGGTCAGACCGGATGAGCGCAAGCATCGCGTCAACCGTCTCCTGGCGTACGATCGCCAACCAGTCGCTTTCCGGCTTCCCGACGAACCGGTCGCCATACCTTGCCGCCAATGCGGCGCCGACCGGCTTCAGGTAGTCGCCGGGATACAGTCCCTCGGGAATGGCGATCGTCTCGCCCAGCGCCTCGCGATAGCGCAGGTACGCGGAACGGGCGAGCACATCGACCTGAGCGCCGGCATCGTTGATGTAGTATTCGCGGCTGACGGCGTAGCCAGCGAAGTCAAGTAGCGAAGCCAGCGCATCGCCGAAGACTGCGCCCCGCGTATGGCCGACGTGCATCGGGCCGGTGGGGTTGGCGGAGACGTATTCGACGTTGACCTTCGCGCCGGCGCCGATCGCGCTGCGGCCGTAGGCATCGCCCTCGGCAATCAGCGCGCCGAGCGCCTGCTGCCACGTCTCGCGCTTGAGGCGCAGGTTGATGAAACCTGGACCCGCCACCTCGGCGCTGTCGATATCCGGATCGGACGCCAGCGCGGCCGCAATGTGGGTAGCCAGCTCGCGTGGATTGCGGCCAAGAGGCTTCGCCAGCACCATGGCCGCGTTGGTCGCGAGGTCGCCGTTTGCTGCATCGCGAGGCGGCTCGACCGTGAGGCGGGCGAGTTCGCTTTCGGCCGCACCGGTTGTCCGCGCCGCCGCAGCGCGGATACGCGCCGCGAAGTCATTGAAAATATTCATAGGATTGGAAAAACCACCGCACCGTCCGCTGGCCAAGCGACCTAGCTGAAAAACCCGATGAAATCAAACCGCCAGCACCCACGGTTCACCAAGCAATCCCTAATCTTCGTGCCGAACTTTGAAGGGTTCGAAATAACCCATTGTTCATCGCCTGATTGTACTCGTCAGACATAACAATTTCCGCACCCCGGCGGGAGCGTTTTGCGCATGCGTGCTCATCTCTTGTCATGGAAGAAAGATTCCGGCTGGACGAACGGCGGCAAGGTTCCGTTCATGCCCCAGTTGGTCTTCTACTTCGGCACCCGCGTCGATCTTGAAACGACGGATCGCTACGACGAGTTGCGTAAGCGGTTTCCGGAGTCGCATCTGGTTGGGTGCAGCACCGGCGGTCAAATCCGCGACGACGAAGTCCTCGACGATGAGATTGCCGCTGTCGCGCTGTCCTTCGATCGCACCCGAACCCGTATCGTTCACGAGGAGGCCGGCGCCGCAGAGGAATCGTTCGCGCGCGGCGCGTCGATCGGCGCGAAACTCGCCGCGACCGACCTCGCCGGCATCTTCGTTCTGTCCGACGGACTGAGCGTCAACGGCAGCAGCCTCGTAAGCGGTATCGCCTCCATCGTCGGCAATCGCATACCTTTGACCGGCGGGCTCGCCGGCGACGGCGATGCGTTCAACGAAACCATCGTCGGCGCCGACTTCGCGCCGCGACCGGGGGTCATCGCGGCCGTCGGCTTCTACGGCGCGGCGGTGCGCATCGGGCACGGCAGCGCGGGCGGCTGGGACCAGTTCGGTCCGCGCCGTCGTGTCACACGCTCCGTCGGCAACGTCCTCTACGAGCTGGACGGCGAGCCGGCGCTGGATCTGTACGAGCGCTATCTTGGCGAGGACGCCAAGGGCCTTCCCTCCACCGCTCTACTGTTTCCGCTTCGTGTCTACGACCCGAGCCGGCCCGACCACGACATCGTCCGCACCATCCTCGCCGTCGATCACCAGGCGCGTACGATGACTTTCGCTGGTGATGTGCCTGAGGGTTGGGTCGCGCAGTTGATGCGCGGCAACTTCGATCGTCTGGCCGCCGGCGCGGCACAGGCGGCGCGCGATGCGCAGGCGCAGATCGACGCTGCTGCCTCGGGCGGCGACGAGTTGGCGCTGCTGGTTTCCTGCATAGGGCGGCGGCTGCTTATGGGTCAGAACACGCTTGCTGAGGTCGAAGCAGCAAGCGCCGAATTGGGGGCGCATGCCAAGCGCATCGGCTTCTATTCCTACGGCGAAATCTCGCCGCATCGAGCTTCGGGCATATCGCAGTTGCACAATCAAACCATGACCATCACCACCATCTCCGAGGCGGCGTAGACCGTTGAACCGGCTTTTCGCACGTCAGCTCGAAAAGGCGCTGAGGCCGGACGGAAGCCTCGACGTCGAGAAGCTGCGTGCGCTGGTCGTCGAACACTACATGTCGGCGGACCGCGATCGGCGGCGCACCGACCGGGCTATCGGCCTCATGGTCGAAGAGCTGGATGTGCTAAACCGCAACCTCGAGCGACAGGTCGCCGACCGGACCTCAGCGTTGCGCGCCCGGGAAGCAGAGCTGTCGGCGCAGAACATGCGTTTCGATGCTGCGATCAACAACATGTCGCAGGCGCTGCTGATGTTCGACGAGACGGCGCGTCTGGTCATTTGCAACAACCGTTACCTCGAAATGTACGAGCTGACCGCCGCCGACGTGCGTCCCGGCAAGTCGCTGCTTGAATTGATCGAGATGCAGGTGCGCACCCGCACGTTGATCGGCGAACCGCTGGAGCTGGCGGAGAACGTGCTGGCCGCCGCCGCGCGCCGCCGCAGCACGAGCTGGATCAACGAGTTGCCCGATGGCCGCACCATCTCGGTGCGCCTCCACCCGATCGCGGACGGCGGATGGGTGACGACGCACGAAGACATCAGTGACCGGCGTGACGCCGAGCGGCGCATCGCCCACATGGTGCGCCACGACACGCTGACCGATCTGCCGAACCGCGTGCTGCTGCGCGAGCGGCTGGCCGAGGCGTTGGCGCAGGCGATGCCGAAGGAGCGCATCGCCGTCCTCTATCTCGACATCGACCAGTTCAAGGCGGTGAACGACGACTGCGGTCATAGCGCGGGCGACGAGCTGTTGAAGGCCGTCGCCACCCGGCTCAGGGCCTGCGTGGACGATCGCTCGACGGTTGCGCGCGTCGGCGGCGACGAATTTGCGATCGTTCGGCCGGGCGTTTCGGCCGGAGGTTCGGAAGCTGCGGCGCTGGCCATGCGCGTCTGCGAGGCGGTGCGCCTGCCCTTCCAGATGCCGGTCGGCGAAGTAGCGGTAGAGGTCAGCGTCGGCATCTCGGTGGCGCCGGACGACGCGGCCGACCCGGGCGAGCTCATCAAGAATGCCGAGCTGGCCTTGCAGCGCGCCAAAGCCGAGGGACGCGGGCTGGTGCGCTTCTTCGAGCCGGAGATGGACGAGCGCATGAAGGCACGCCGCTCGATGGAAGCGGCGATCCGCAACGCGCTAGCGACCGGGGAGTTCTGCCTCTGCTATCAGCCGGTCATCAACCTCAGCGACGGCCGCGTCACGGGCTGTGAGGCGCTGATCCGGTGGATCAATCCGGAGCGCGGCGAAATCTCGCCGACCGAGTTCATTCCGATCGCCGAGGAGATGGGACTCATCGTGCCGCTCGGGGAATGGGTGCTGCGCCAGGCGTGCAGCGATGCACGCAACTGGCCGGAAGATGTTCGCGTCGCCGTGAACCTGTCGCCGATTCAGTTGCTCAATCCAAGGCTTGTGCCGGTCGTGCTCAATGCGCTGGCGAGCGGCGGCGTTGCCGCGTCACGGCTGGAGATTGAGATCACCGAGACCGCGCTCATGCAGAACACCGAGACGGTGCTGACGGCGCTGCATCGCCTGCACAATCTCGGCATCCGGATCTCGATGGACGACTTCGGGACCGGATATTCGTCGCTCTCGAACCTCCGCTCGTTCCCGTTCGACAAGATCAAGATCGACCGGTCCTTCATCAGCGGGTTGCCCGACCGGGAAGACTCAATCGCAATTGTGCGCGCGGTCGCGAGCCTTGCGGCCAGTCTCAACATGATCACCACCGCCGAGGGCGTCGAGACTGCGGCTCAGATGGAGCGCGTGCGCAAACTGGGCTGCACGGAAATGCAGGGCTTCTATTTCAGCCGCGCTCGGCCCGTGGAATTCATCACCAAGCTGCTGGCTTCCGAAGCCATTCGCCCCGCGCTCAGCGCCTAACGCAACTCCGCCGCACCGCCGAAGAAACGCGCGTGTTCCAGTAGCGCGTAGCGGTCGGTCATGCCGGCAAGGAAATCGGCCACCACGCGGGCCTTGTCGCCCTCGGCCTCGCGCCAGCCGTCCGGCAACGCTGACGGATGCGCGCGATAGTGACCGAAAAGATCACGCACGACGGTCTCGGCGCGTCCCATCACCACGAGCACGCCAGACTGGCGATACACGTCGCGGCCGAGGCGCTCCTTGATCGCGCTATCGACCGCGGACATCCCGGCCGAAAAACCGACGATGGGGCGTCCCGCACGGCGAATATCGTCGGCCGAGCGCGGCGCAAGGTCGGCGAGCCGACGTCTCGCCTCGTCGATGACATCGTTGACGAGGGCGCTGATCAGGCGCCGCACGAGTTCAGCGCGGGTGCGGTTCAGCGAAAGATCGGGATGCTCGCGCCGGATCGCGGCAAGATGCTCGCCGATAGGTGGCACCTCGGCGATCGCATCGAGAGTCAGCAGGCCGGCCCGCAGGCCGTCATCGATGTCGTGCGTATCGTAGGCAATGTCGTCGGCGATCGCCGCGGCCTGCGCCTCCGCGCTTGCATGGGTGCCGAGCCAGAGGTCATGCGTCGCCGCATATTCGGCGACAGCGAAGGGCAACGGCGGGTGAAGCGGGCCGTTGTGCTTCACCAGGCCTTCCAGTGTCTCCCACGACAGGTTCAGGCCGTCGAACCCGGGGTAGCGGCGTTCCAGCAGCGTCACCACACGCAGCGTTTGCGCATTGTGATCGAACCCGCCGTCGTCGGCCATGGCTGCTGCGAGGGCCCTCTCCCCGGCGTGGCCGAACGGCGGGTGGCCGAGGTCATGGGCGAGCGCCAGCGCCTCGGCGAGATCCTCGTTCAGCGTGAGGGCACGCGCGATATCGCGGGCGATCTGGGCCACTTCGATCGTGTGGGTCAGGCGCGTGCGGTAGTGGTCGCCTTCGTCGAACAGGAAGACTTGGGTTTTGTCCTTCAGCCGGCGGAATGCGGTCGAGTGGATGATGCGGTCGCGGTCGCGCTGAAACTCGGTCCGCGTCGGGCTAACCGGCTCGGGATACAGCCGGCCGCGGCTTTCGGCCGGGTCCGCAGCGAAAGCGGCCAGCCTCTCAACCAAGACGAGTTTCCACGCGAATCAGCAGCCTTTCCGGGCCAGGTCCCGCCCGGATCATGGCCGCCAAACGTTACGGCCACAATTCGCGAGCCGAAGGAATCCTAAGGGAAGCAGCCAGCAAACCCATGCCGGCATTGACTCGGGATACCTCGCCTCCTAACTATTCGGCCAGTAAGTCCTAGGTAAAGCTACGGTTTTTGGCCGTTAATACCCATGACGACGACCGAACTCTCCACTGTCACAATGTCCGAGCGGGCGGCGCGCCGCATCTCCAAGATTCTGGCAAAGGAAGCCAATGGGGTTGCGCTGCGCGTCAGCGTCTCGGGCGGCGGGTGCTCCGGCTTCCAGTACGGATTCGACCTCGACGCGAAACGGGCTGAGGACGACGTCGTGGTGGAGCGCGATGGCGCGGTCGTGGTGATCGACGCGGTATCGCTGCCGTACATGGGTGGCTCGGAAATCGACTTCGTGGACGACCTGATCGGGCAGTCTTTCCAAATTCACAATCCTAATGCGACCGCATCGTGTGGATGCGGAACGAGTTTCTCCATCTAACAGAGAGAGACGAATGGCGGGGGCCAAGGGGAAAACAAAAAAGAAGCCGCCAGCCAAGCCGGCGAAACCTGCGGCCCGACCCAAACCTTCCGTCAAGCCCGCTGCGCGATCCGCACCCGCGAAGCCTGCGCCGGTCAAAGCAGCGCCGCCGCCTCCAACACCGACACCCGTCTTTCCCGCGGCCCCTGCCCGTCCGCATGTGCCGACCAAGCCGCTGGCCGCGGGCGACTTCACCCTCGACAAGCTGCATCAGGTCGCGCTCACGGCGACCAATCTCGATATCGCCGTCGAGTTCTATCGCGATGTGCTCGGCCTGAAGTTCATCGCCCGCTTCGATCCGCCGGGACTCGCGTTCTTCGCCTTATCTGGCGGCGCGCGGCTGCTCTTGTCGACGACGGCGTCCAGTGCCTCGCTCTATTTCATCGTCGACAGCATGGACAGGGCGGTGGCCGAGTTGAAGAAGCGCGGGGTGTCCTTCCTCCATCCTCCCACGATGATCCACCGCGATGAAGCGGGGAACTTCGGCAAGAAGGGCAACGAGGAGTGGATGGCGTTCTTCAAGGACCCGAGCGGGAACCTGCTTGGGCTGGTGACGAAGAAGTAGCGCGGCTTTTCACTCGGCCGAAGCAGAACAGAAACCCAACCCTCCTTCAAGGGAGCTTGGCCGCCGCACCTACTGGAACGCGGACTCCGCGAAACTCCGCAGTTTGCGGGAGTGCAGCCGCTCGGGCGCCATTGCGCGGAGCTTCTCCATCGCACGAATGCCGATCTCCAGATGCTGATCCACCTGACGGCGATAGAAGTCCGACGCCATGCCGGGCAGCTTGAGTTCGCCGTGGAGCGGCTTGTCGGAAACACAGAGCAGCGTGCCGTAGGGCACGCGGAAGCGGAAACCGTTCCCGGCGATGGCGGCCGACTCCATATCGAGCGCGATCGCGCGCGACTGCGAGAAGCGACGCACCGGTTCGCGCTGATCGCGCAGTTCCCAGTTACGGTCATCGACGCTGGCGACGGTGCCTGTGCGCATGATCGACTTCAGCTCGAAGCCCTCGAGGCCGGTCACTTCCGCGACAGCCTCCTCGAGCGCGATCTGCACTTCGGCAAGCGCGGGGATCGGGATCCACGTCGGGAGATCCGCGTCCAGCACGTGATCTTCGCGGACATAGCCGTGCGCCAGGACGTAGTCGCCCAGCGCCTGCGTGTTGCGCAGCCCTGCGCAGTGGCCGAGCATCAGCCACGCGTGCGGGCGCAGCACCGCGATATGGTCGGTGATGGTCTTGGCGTTGGAAGGGCCGATACCGATGTTCACCATCGTCAGGCCGGCGTGGCCCGGGCGCGTCAGGTGATATGCCGGCATTTGCGGCAGGCGGAGCGCCGCGCCGGCGGTCCGCTTCTCGCCGCGGGTGGTGACGATGTTGCCGGGCTCGACGAAGCTTTCGTAGCCGCCCTCGCCCGTAGCGATCATCTGCCTGGCCTTCTCGACAAAGCCATCGACGTAGAACTGGTAGTTCGTGAAGATCACGAAGTTCTGGAAATAATCCGGCTTGGTCGCCGTGTAATGCGGCAGGCGATGGAGCGAATAGTCGACGCGCGGCGCCGTGAACGGCCCCAGCGGCATGGGCTCGCCCGGCGGCGGATCGTAAGTGCCGTTGACGATCGCATCGTCCATCACTGCCAGGTCGGGCACATCGAACATATCGCGGAGCGGCCGGTCGATCTTGTCGGCGACCTGGCCTTCGACGTGAACGCCGTCTGGGAATGCAAAATGCAGCGGGATCGGCAAGGCGGACGGGCCGATCTCTACCGGGCGGCCATGGTTGCGAATGAGGAGGCGGATCTGCTCCGTGAGATAGGCTCGGAACAGCGACGGCTGCGTCACCGTCGCGGAGTATTGCCCGGGCCCCGCGACGTGACCGTATGACAGCCGCGAGTCGACCTTGGCATAGGACAGCGTCTCGAACCTGATCTCCGGATACGTCGCGCGCACGCGGCCGGGGAGATGCTTGGTCTTCAGCAGCGACGCGAAGCGCTCGCGGATGAACGCCGTCTGTATCTCGTAGATCAGCTCAAGCCGCGCGACAGCAGCTTCCGCATCTTCGAACGCTTCGAAGGCAATAGGCTGCGGCCGGTCGAACTGGCTGTCGTCGGATTTCATGGAGTCGGCACCTTTCAGGGTGCGCCGGACTGTCTGCCAGCGCCCTCTCCGGGTCAAGGTGCCTAGCCGACGACCTTGAAGATGGCGTGAATGGTCAGGTTTTCAGCGTCGCATCGACGGTGATCTTCACCGCCGAAAGCGCGCGAGAGACCGGGCAGTTCTGGCGGGTGCCGTCGGCGATCCTGGCGAAGGTGGCCTGGTCGATGTCCGGCACATCGGCGCCGGTGGTGAGATCGATGCGGGTGATGGTCGGCTTGCCGTCAACGACGTCGAAGTGAAGCGCCGCGGTGGTGCGGATGTCGACCGGCTTGTAGCCGGCATTGGTGAGATCGGCCGACAGCGCCATCGAGAAGCAGCCGGCCTGTGCCGCGGCGATCAGTTCCTCGGGATTGGTGCCGCCGCCATCCGAGAATCGCGAGGCCCACGAGAAGGCGCCGTTGTAAGCGCCCCCGAAGCGCATGTGGCCCCGCCCCTCCTTGAGGTTGCCCTGCCATTCCGCTTCAGAGGTCCTGACCGACATTGTCACGCGTTCCTTGTATCCGCCACTCACCAGGGGCGCATATCTAGGACTCGCCCCCACGAGAGGCTAGCCTGCGTCCCCATGAAGATCGCCACCTGGAACATCAACGGCATCCGCGCCCGCATCGATACGGCGCTGGCGTGGATCAAAGACGCCAGCCCGGACATTGCGTGCCTGCAGGAGATCAAGACCGAGGACCTGAACTTCCCGAGCGAGATGTTCGAGCCGCTTGGCTACAACGTCGCGGTGCACGGGCAGAAGGGGTTCAACGGCGTCGCCCTGCTTTCCAAGCTGCCGCTGGAGGATGTGTCGCGCGGATTGCCCGGCGGTGACGGGGGCGACGACCATGCCCGATTCATCGAGGCCGTCGTGTCGGTGGCGGGGGGCGCGCTACGCGTCGTGTCGTTATACCTGCCGAACGGCAATCCGATCGGGACGGAGAAGTTCGACTACAAACTGGCGTGGATGGCGCGCCTGGAGGAATGGACCAAGGCGCATCTGGCGCTCGAGGAAGCCTTCGTGCTTGCCGGCGATTTCAATGTCATCCCTGAAAATCTCGACGCCCGGTTTCCGGATCACTGGAAGCGCGACGCGCTGTTTCAGCCCGAGACGCTGATGACGTATCGGCGTCTCCTCAATCTCGGGCTCACCGACGCTTTCCGCGCCTGCGAGCCGGGCGAGGGACACTATACCTTCTGGGATTACCAGGCGGGCTCGTGGCAGAAGAACGACGGTATCCGCATCGACCACGTGCTGCTGTCGCCGCAGGCCGCCGATCATCTCCGCGGCGCCGAGATCGACAAACGCACGCGCGCCTGGGAGAAGCCGTCGGACCATGTACCGGTGATCGTCGAGCTCGATTTCTGAGTTGGTCTCGCGGTTGTGATTTGAGCCGTCGCATTCGCCGCATACCATCGGGCTATGCGCACCGCCCTCGCCGCTGCCATCGTGTCGCTCGCCGCTCCGGCATTCGCGGAAGATGCGGCTCCGCCTGCCAGCACCACGCCTGCCCCGGCGACGCTGGCCTGCACCAACGCCGGCCTCCACTACGCTGTCGGAGAATTCGCCTGCATTGCGGCATGCCACGGCGAGCGTCGGCTGGCGCGTTGCGACGCGGTGGCGGAGAAAGCCACCTGGACATACGTGCAGGAGAATTGCCCGAGCGCGATGATCAATCCGCCGTGGCCAAGCGAATGGTCGGAGGTACCGGCGCTCGCCGCCATGTCGCCGCGGCCCGTCAACGTCAATCGCAGCGTGGCGGCACCCGACGTGCGGTTCGCCTTCGTGGCGTTCAACAGTAAGCAGCGCTAGTTGGTAGCCGTCGGAGGGTTGGCCGCAACCATCGAGGCGTTCGCCTTCAGCCACTGATCGGCGCGCAGCTTGGCGGAGTTCCACTCGTCTTCGGTGGCGGCGGAGCGCGCCTCCTCGTGCATGTCGGCGATCCAGCGCACGCCACCGCCGGAACGCTCCAGCGCGATGGTGAGCATCATCAGGCCCTCCACCGGCTGGCGGAACAGGCCGTCGCCCTCAAACAGGATATGGCCGAGTAACGCCTCGCCATCGATCGAACCATAGTCGGCGGCCTGCTTCGCCCACTTGGCCGCCTCGCGCGGGCTCTTGGTCGCGTCCTTGCCGTCAAGGTGATCCTGCGCCAGCTCGAGCGACACTTCGATCGCCAGCGCCTTGGCGTCGGGGTTGCCCTTGTCAGCCGAAAGCTTTGCCCACTTGGCGGCCTGCACCAGATCGCGGTCGCCACCCTCGCCGTTGTAGTACATTTTCGCGAGATTGAGCTGCGCGTCGGAATTGCCGAACAGCGATGCGGCGTAAGTGAACGCCTGACGGGCGCGGCCCATGTCGGGCTTCACCTTCGAGTTCGGGATGCCGCTCTTGTAGTAGTTGCCGAGCCGCACATAGGCGTTGGAGACGTACGGCGCGGCTTCGGCATCGACCGAGTCGTCGTCGTTGGAATTGGAAATCACCTCGCCGAACAGCTGGAACGCCTTGGCGTCGTCGCGGGTGACGCCATCGCCGTCGGCGTACATGCGGGCAAGCTTCCACTGCGCCCCGGCGATGCCCTTCTGGGCCGCGAAGTCGAGTGCCTCGGCGGCGGTTGTCTTGTCGCCGCTCTTGTACTGGTCGAGTCCGTAGGTAAAGGCCTCGGCCGGAGGAGTCTCGGCGTTGAGGTCCTTGATCTCGAACGCGAAGGCGGAGCCGACGCCGAGCGCCGACAACACAACCGCCGAACTCAGAACGCTAGATATCCGCATAGGTCGTCGCATCCGCCGCTCCACCCGGATGCGTGACGGCGCCCTTGCGCGCCGGACCCACACCCTGGGCGTACTTCCAAATGGCCCCACTCTTGTAGTGACTTTCCCGCGGCTTCCACTCTCTCTTCCGCGCCGCCAATGTGGCGTCGTCAAGACGCACTGAAAGCATTCCTGTGGTGGCGTCGATGTCGATGATGTCGCCATCGCGGATGAGCCCAATCGGGCCGCCTTCCGCGGCTTCCGGGCCAACGTGGCCGACGCAGAGACCGCGCGTGCCGCCCGAAAAACGACCATCAGTGACGAGCGCCACTTTTTCGCCCGAGCCTTGCCCGTAAAGCGCCGCCGTGGTCGACAGCATTTCCGGCATGCCGGGACCGCCGCGCGGGCCGACGTAGCGAATGACGAGCACGTCGCCATCCTTGTATTCGCGCTTCTCGACGGCGGCGAAACACTCCTGCTCCGTATCGAAGCAGCGCGCCGGGCCGGAGAACTTCTGCATCTTCAGGCCGGCGACCTTCACGATGGCGCCGTCCGGCGCCAGATTGCCCCTGAGGCCGACGACTCCGCCGGTCGGCTTCATCGGCTTGGTCGCCTCGTGGACGACGTCCTGGTTGGGGTTCCACTCGACGTTCTTGAGGTTCTCCGCGATCGTGCGGCCGGTGACCGTCATGCAGTCGCCGTGCAGGTAGCCGGCGTCGAGCAGCGTCTTCATCACCATCGGGATGCCGCCGGCCTCGAACAGATCCTTGGCGACGTACTTGCCGCCCGGCTTCATGTCGACGATGTATGGCGTGCGCTTGAAGATTTCGGCGACATCGAACAGGTCGAACTCGATGCCTGCCTCATGAGCGATAGCCGGCAGATGCAGGCCCGCGTTGGTCGAGCCACCCGACGCGGCGACGACGACGGCGGCATTCTCCAGCGCCTGGCGGGTGACGATGTCGCGCGGACGGATGTTGCGGGCGATGAGCTCCATCACCTTCTCGCCGGCCGCGTAGCAGAACTGGTCGCGGAATTCGTAAGGAGCGGGCGCGCCGGCCGAGTACGGCAGCGCGAGGCCGATCGCTTCGGAGACCATCGCCATGGTGTTGGCGGTAAACTGGCCGCCGCAGGCGCCGGCCGACGGGCACGCGACCTGCTCCAGCTCGAGCAGGTCCTCGTCGCTCATCTTGCCGACCGAGTGGAGACCGACGGCTTCGAATACATCGACGACGGTGACATCGCGGCCCTTGAAACGGCCGGGCAGGATCGACCCGCCGTAGATGAACACCGACGGCACGTTGAGGCGGACCATCGCCATCATCATACCGGGAAGAGATTTGTCGCAGCCGGCCATGCCGACGAGCGCGTCGTAGCCGTGGCCGCGGATCGTCAGCTCGACCGAGTCGGCGATGACCTCGCGCGACGGGAGCGATGCCTTCATGCCCTCGTGCCCCATGGCGATGCCATCGGTCACGGTGATGGTGCAGAATTCGCGCGGCGTGCCGTTGGCGGCGGCGACGCCCTTCTTCACGGCCTGCGCCTGGCGCATCAACGAGATGTTGCAGGGAGCCGCTTCGTTCCAGCAGGTGGCGACGCCGACGAAGGGCTGGTGGATCTGCTGTGGCGAGAGACCCATCGCGTAGTAGTACGAACGGTGCGGCGCGTGCTCAGGCCCCTCCGTCACATGCCGGCTGGGCAACTTCCGCTTGTCGACAACGCGCGCTTCCATGCTTTCCTCGTCAGGCCAACACACACCCAAGGAACGCCCGGCAAAAGCACCGGACTCCCAAGCGTCCTGGCATCGGCACGGGCTCCCGTTCGCCGCCTAGGCGCCGTTCTTGACCCCGTGAATACCAGGCTGCTTGCCCCCCTACGGCAGGTCGCCTGATCGCCTCCACCTTCAGTCTCAGTTTATGGCTGAAAGGTGGTGCAGAATGGTTAGTAAAGCGGATCGGTTAACTTCTCGCAACACTGTGGCGGCGACGCCACACGACGTATGCCTGTTTGCGAGGCAGACTCCCCGGCGATGATTCCTTGAGGAGGCTTCCGTCCATGATCACCATTCCCCACCGCTTCATGCTCACCGGCGTCCTGTTTGCCATCGTCGGAATGGGCGTCGGCATCTGGATGGGATCAACTGGTCCGGCCGTCTTCAACTTCGCGCCCGTGCATGCACACATCAACCTTGTCGGCTGGGCGACGTTGATGCTGTTCGGCCTCTGGTATCGCGGCGAAGCCGCCGCCGCCGGATCGACGTTGGCCGAGGTACACTATTGGGTGGCGCTGGTCGGCGCGGTCTGCCTCGTGCTCGGCATCGTAGGCGCCGTGGCGCCGAACCCGAGCCTGGACCTGCTGGTCATCCCGGGTTCGCTGCTGACGCTGATCTCGATGCTGATCTTCCTCTGGACGGTGTGGAAGGCGTCGCGGAAGGCATAGCTGCCTACCGCTGCCCGTAGAGAATTTTCCGCTCGGCTTCCTTGTCCTCCAGCTTCGTCTCCGGCGCGGGTGGCGGCTTTACCGCCAGCCCGCGCTGCACGGCCGGGCGCGCGTTGATGCGATCGTGCCAGGCCTCGACGTTACGGAATTCGGCGATGTCGATGTCGCGCAGATGCCAGTTCCGCACCCAGCCGAACAGCGCCATGTCGGCGATGGAATAGTCGTCGGCTACGTAGTCCCTGCCCTCCAGCCGCGTGTTCATCACACGATAGAGACGGTGGGTCTCGTTGCCGTAGCGGGTAAGCGCGTAGGGTATCTTTTCCGGCGCGGCGTTCCGGAAATGGCCATACTGACCAAACATCGGACCAACACCGCCCATCTGCCACATCAACCACTCGTCCACGACAACACGCTCGCGCGGATTGCGCCCGTGGAAGCGGCCGAACTTGTCGGCGAGGTAGATCATGATCGCGGCAGACTCGAAGATCGAGATCGGCTTTCCGTCCGGCCCCTCCGGGTCGACGACCGCGGGAATGCGGTTGTTCGGTGCGATCGCGAGAAAGTCCGGCTTGAACTGCTCGCCCTTGCCAATGTTCACGAAGTGCGTGGTGTACGGGACGCCCAGCTCCTCGAGGAGGATCGAGATTTTGTAGCCGTTGGGCGTGGTCCAATAATACAGATCGATAGGTTTGGTCTGTTTCGCGGTCACGGGGAGACTTTCGGCAGCGGGAGGAGCTTCGCGGCGGAGAATGTAGGCCGTCCCGCCCATCCGTCGAGGTCGTCGCCACCGCGCCAGTGCATCCGCCGAAGCGCCAGGACCCGGCAGCGCGTGCCCAGAGCAGGCCGACGCCGCGCGCGGCCTTTCTCGCGTGCGGCCTTCTCGCGATCGGCGAGGCGGGTTGCGGTGGCTGGTCCATCGTCAAAGTTACGCGCACTGACAGACTATCGCCTGGCTGCTAGCGTCATCCCGTATCACTCGCCAGCCGGCATCGTCCCGGCGCCATCAACCGGAAGGACCGCATGCGCCCCTCATGGCTCGTAGCTGCTGCCATATTCTCGTTCGTCGCATCCAGTGCAGTGGCGGAGGAGCCTTACGAGGCCTTCGGTTCGTCCGGTGAGCCGCTGCTAGAGGCTACGGAGACCGTCGACGGCACGACGCTGGCCTATCCTACCGTGGGCGCCGCGCGCCTGTTCTCCATACGGCTGACGGTCGAGCCCGGCGGCCGCACGCTCCTGCACCATCATCCGGTGCCGACGTATGTCTATGTGCTCGAAGGCGAGTTCGAGCTGCACTACGGCGACACGGTCAAGACGTTCAAGGCCGGCGAGGCCCTGGTCGAGCCGCTCAACAAGCCGACGCAGGTCTTCAATCGCGGGACCGTGCCGCTGAAGATGCTGGTCGTGCAGATCGAAAGCACCGAGATCGAAGGCGCGGCGCCGGAGCATCCGTAGGTCGCGTCCTCTCCGCTGAGGGCTATCGCCCCGGTGCCTCGCGTGGCCGTGCTCGATCAGCCACGTGACGTGCCGATGTGGCCGCTGCCTCTGATGACGGCGACGCGTGTCACCTGCGCTCCTTGCGCAGTTCGAAGCGCAGCATTCCGTCGGCGTCCGGTGCCGGTGAGATGAGGACGAATCCGGCCTTACGGACCATGCCGACGCTGGCGACATTGTGCGGGGCGATGCGTCCCTCCAGCACAGCGAAGTGTACGCCGGGGCCGGCGTGGAACCGACGCACGACTTCGGCGCCGATGCCCTGTCCGCGCCTCGAGGGCGCGACGGTGACCGAGACGTAACAGCGTTCGCCCTGCGGCTCGGTGTCGATAACCGCCACCAGCACCCCATCCCCGTCGCGGATCGCCCAGGCGCCGCCCTCGCCCATGACGTGGGCGAGCCACGACGCGTCGGGGTTCGAGACACGGCGTGATGTCTCGGCATCGGCGAACCAGGCCGCGTATTCGGCGAGATCGCCTGGCCGGAAGGGCGTTAAGGTCAGCTCCATCCCTGAACCCTAGGCAAACGGCGCGCTCGGCGCTACCTGAGGCGCGACGCGGCGTGCCAGACTGCCGCTCCGATTCGCCGCCCCAAGAGCCAATGCCCAAAAAGAAGCCGAAATCCCGTGCCGCCGCCAGCCGTGCGCCCAAGAAAACCGGGCGCGCCGGCGCCGACCTGTTCGATGAGGTCGAGAAGGGTATCGGCAAGCTGAAGGTGGTCGCCGAGGCCGCCAAGCGTGAGCGCGCTATCCCGGTGAAACGCGCGGTCGGCGACGACAGCTATTCGGCGGCTGACATCGAGGTGCTGGAAGGGCTGGAGCCTGTGCGCCGCCGGCCGGGCATGTACATCGGCGGCACCGACGAGAAGGGACTGCATCATCTCTTCGCCGAGGTCATCGACAACTCGATGGACGAGGCGGTCGCGGGGCACGGTACGTGGATCGAGGTGGAGCTCGACGCCGACGGTTTCGTCACGGTCACCGACAACGGGCGCGGCATCCCGGTCGATCCGCATCCCAAGTTCAAGACGAAGTCCGCGCTCGAGGTCATCATGACGATGCTCCATTCGGGCGGGAAGTTCGATTCCAAAGTCTACGAGACATCCGGCGGTTTGCACGGCGTCGGCGTCTCGGTGGTGAACGCCCTGTCGGAGTCGCTTGAGGTCGAGGTCGCACTCAAGCGACACCTCTACAAGCAGAGCTTCGCGCGCGGCGTGCCTACCGGCAAGCTGAAGGACCTCGGCGAGGTGCACAATCGCCGCGGCACGCGCATCCGCTTCAAGCCCGACGCGCAAATCTTCAAGGGCCTCACGTTCAAGCCACAGCGGCTATTCACGATGGCGCGGGCGAAGGCGTACCTGTTTGGCGGGGTCGAGATCCGCTGGTCGGCGGCGCCGGATGTGGTGAAGGGCACGGACGTTCCCGAGAAGGCAACGTTCCATTTCCCGGGCGGACTGTCGGAGTACCTCGCGGCCGAGTTGGGCGGCGAGAAGACGATCGCGCCGATCTTCGCCGGTAAGACGGAGAAGGCGTCGGGCCATGGCGCAGTCGAATGGGCGGTCGCCTGGTATCCGGGCGATGGCTTCATCCGCTCGTACGCCAATACGATCCCGACCGGTGACGGGGGCACGCATGAAACGGGCCTGCGCAATGCGCTGACGCGCGGGCTGAAAGCGTACGCCGAACTTTCCGGCAACAAGCGCGCCGGGATCGTCACATCCGACGACGTCATGACTTCGGCGGCGGCGATGCTGTCGGTGTTCATCCGCGAACCGGAGTTCGTCGGACAGACCAAGGATCGCCTGTCCACGGCGGAAGCGACGCGGCTGGTGGAAAACGCCATCCGCGATCCCTTCGACCATTGGCTCGCTGCCTCGCCCAACGATGCGACGCGTCTGTTGGACTGGACGGTCGAACGCGCGGAGGAGCGCCTCCGCCGCCGGCAGGAAAAGGAAATCGGCCGTCAGAACGCGACACGCAAGCTGCGCCTGCCCGGCAAGCTCGCGGACTGCTCGTCCTCGACGAAGGAGTCCACGGAGATATTCATAGTGGAAGGCGACTCGGCCGGTGGCTCCGCCAAGCAGGCTCGCAATCGCATGACGCAGGCCGTGCTGCCGCTGCGCGGCAAGATCCTGAACGTCGCCAGCGCCGGACGCGAGAAGCTGACGCAGAACCAGCAGCTGGCGGACCTGCTGCAGGCACTGGGCGTCAGCCCGCGCGACCGCTACCGCGACGATGATCTGCGCTACGACCGCGTCATCATCATGACCGACGCCGACGTGGACGGCGCGCACATCGCTTCGCTGCTGCTTACGTTCTTCTATCAGGAGATGCCGGAGATCATCCGTAACGGGCACCTCTATCTGGCAGTGCCGCCGCTCTACCGGCTGACACAAGGGGCGAAGACCATCTACGCCCGCGACGACGCGCACCGCGAGCGGCTGCTGAAGTCGGAGTTCAAGGGCAACGGCAAGGTCGAAATCGGCCGCTTCAAGGGCCTCGGCGAGATGATGCCCGGGCAGCTCAAGGAAACGACCATGGACCCTGCGAAGCGCACTCTGCTTCGTGTCGCGATCGCGGACGGCAAAGAGACGCCGACCGCCGTCGACGCACTCATGGGCAACAAGCCCGAGCTGCGGTTCAAATTCATCCAGGAGCGCGCCGAGTTCGCGCAGGATCTGGACATATAGACCGAGGCCAGGGCGGTGAGGATGACACGGCGAAGCACGGGGCGTACGCTTCCCTTTATGTCGCTCCGTCCGATCATTGTTGCATTGGCGCTGCTGCTGACCAGCATGGCGGCGCAAGCCGATGCGCTGCTTGACGGCCTGAAGACTCTGCCTGGCAACGTCGAGGACGTCCGCGTCGGCGGCACGTGGGACGAGGGCGGCAAGAACGGTATCTACCGCATCATCGTTTCGCGGAGCGGCGGCGACACGGTTACGGCGCGGCTGTTCGTGCAGTGGGTCTCCTACGACGACACCGGCGGCGCGACGGTCGAGGATACCGTCGAGATCAAGGAGATGGCCGATCTCAAGGTCGACATCGTCGATTTCACCTCGGAATCAGATGCCGACGGTCTTTCAGTCTTCATCCAGACCCTCAACCCCAACGGCGATTCCGATCTGAACTACGAGTTGTTCGTCACCTCGCCCACGCAGCACCGGTTCGGGCCAGCCTCCAACTGAGTTTTTCGCTTTCGCGCCAGTCGTTTACCGCGCGGCATCACAGTCATTGACATGACATGGCGAGTCCCTATGTTCCGCCAAGTTAATTCAACGGCTGCGAGCGCCATTGCGCCCGCGCCCGCCAGCGGCCCTCCGGGGGCCGCGGCAACAGGTTCCAAAACCTCAGAATGAGCTTTCAAGATCTAGGACTTAGCGCGAAGGTACTCGCCGCTGTCGATGCGAGCGGGTACACGACGCCGACGCCGATTCAGGCACAGGCCATCCCGCATGTGCTGACGCGGCGCGATGTCGTCGGCATCGCGCAGACCGGCACCGGCAAGACCGCCTCGTTCGTTTTACCGATGCTGACTCTGCTGGAATCCGGCCGCGCGCGTGCCCGCATGCCGCGCACGCTGATCCTCGAGCCGACCCGGGAGCTCGCGGCGCAGGTCGAGGAAAACTTCACGCGTTACGGCCGCAACCACAAGCTCACCGTTGCGCTGATCATCGGCGGCGTCTCGTTCGAGGATCAGATCAAGAAGCTCGACCGCGGCGTCGATATCCTGATCGCGACGCCGGGCCGGCTGCTCGACCTCTTCGAGCGCGGCAAGATCCTGATGAACGGCGTCGAGATCCTGGTCATCGACGAAGCCGACCGGATGCTCGACATGGGCTTCATCCCGGATATCGAGCGCATCTGCAAGCTGCTGCCGCCGACGCGGCAGACGCTGTTCTTCTCCGCCACCATGCCGCCGGAGATCAAGCGGCTGGCGGATGCCTTCCTCAAGGATCCGATCCGCGTAGAGGCCTCCAAGCCGGCGACAGCGGCGTCAACGATCAGCCAGCACATCGTGGCGTCCGGGCGCGAGCCGGTCGACAAGCGTGCGGTACTGCGCGCCCTCATCCGCGGGGCGACCGATTTCAAGAACGCGATCATCTTCTCCAACCGCAAGCGCGACGTCGCAACGCTGCAGCGTTCGCTGGCCAAGCATGGCTTCAACGCCGGCGCGCTGCACGGTGACATGGACCAGCGCTCGCGCATGCAGACGCTGGACGATTTCCGCAAGGGCAAGCTCACGCTGCTGGTCGCCTCGGACGTGGCGGCGCGCGGTCTCGACATCCCGGCGGTCAGCCACGTGTTCAACTTCGACGTCCCGACGCATGCCGAGGATTACGTGCACCGCATCGGGCGCACCGGCCGCGCCGGCCTGAAGGGCACGGCCATCACTATCGCGACCTCGCTCGACCGCAAGTATGTCGGCGCGATCGAAAAGATGATGGGCACCGCCATCCCGCCGATGGAGGTCGAGGCGGGCGAGGAACGCGCCGTCGCCTTCAGTAAAGGCCGGACCGAGCGCGAAGAAGCCCACGCGCACCCCGAGCGGCGCGAGAAACGTCATCGTGAGCCGCAGCAGCACAAGGCGCCAGAGCCGCGTGAGCCGCAGCAGCGCGAGCCGGCGCCGGCGCCTGAACAGCGCCATCACCACGCGGAGCCGCGGCAGGAACATCACCCACGGCGCGACGCGCAGCGCCCGCACAACGCGCCCCGGCGCGAGGAACCGCGCCGGCAGCAGCACCACGACCGCGACGATGGCCCGCCGGTCGTCGGCCTCGGCGACCACATGCCGGATTTTCTCCGCCGGCCGGTGAAGATCCCCAGCGAGACGGAATAGATCAGCGGCGCTTCGGCGCCGCTTTTGGTTTTGGCTTCGGTTTCGCCGAACGCGTGGCGGCAGTTGCGCGCATTTTCTTCGGCTTGGGCGCGGACTTCTCAGCCTTGTGGCGCTTCGCGATGGCGAAGGCCTCGCGGGCCCATTCGACGAATTCCTCGGGCTCGTCGAACAGTCGCTCCGGCACCTGCCAATACGGCATGGTCGTCATCGTCTTGCCGCGCATGTGCGGCGTCCACTGCGGCGCGCCCTCTGCCTTGTGGCGCTGCACAGCGGCATCATCGGCGCGGAAGTAGAGCACGTCGCGGGCGATCAGCGCGAACATCATGCCTTCCTTCATGATGCCGTAGCCGCTGAACATGCGCTTGAACGTGACGCCGCGGAGCGGTGCGAACAGCTCGGTCAGGTGATCGATATCGGCCATGGCGCCCTCCCCTAGACGAGGAAAGGCACCAGCGCCTTCACCCGCCGCGCGTAGTCGTCATAAGCGACGCCGAATGTCTCGCGCATGACGCGTTCCTCGATGCCGAGTTTGTACCAGAAGCTGCCCACCGCCAATGCCAGCGCCAGCACCGCGCGCCACTCCCCAACAGCAATGCTAGTGCCAAGGAAGGCGAGCGAGAGGCCGGTGTAGATCGGGTGGCGCGCCCAGGCGTAGGGGCCGGACTGCACCAGTTCATGGTCGTGCTTCACGGTGACCTCGGCGCTCCAGTTGGTCCCGAGATGGAGGCGCGCCCACACCGCAAAGGCCAGGCCCGCTGCGGTGACCAGCACGCCGAACACCGCGATGCCAAAGCTATGGGGGAGGATGCGGCCAGACAGGAATCCGAGGTTGCGGTCGATCAGCAGGATCGTGGCCGCCCAGAGCGGCAGGCTGTAGGCCAGGCGCGACTGCCAGCTCTCGGCGCGCGCGGTCGGCTTGGTGCCCGACGACGCGACCATCCAGTATGCGAACCAGCCGATCCACAGCGCGGCCAGCGTCCAGCCAAGGAATGCGTTCATTGAGAGACTCCCGCCCGGGAGTTAGTGCGCGGCTTCCGCGGCGCGCTCGGCCGCCGGCTTCAATTGAACCGACTCGCCGCAGCCGCAGGCCGAGACTTCGTTGGGATTCTTGAAGGTGAAACCGGTGCGGAGCTTCGTCGCCTCGAAGTCCATGGTTGCGCCAAGCAGGAAGAGCACCGCCTTCGGGTCGACGTAGACGTTGACGCCGTGGTCGTTCACCACGTCGTCGGCCGGGTTCGGCACCTCTACCGGATCCAGCGTGTAGGCCATGCCCGCGCAGCCGGCATTCTTCACGCCGACGCGCACGCCGACGAGATGCTTCTCGTTGCCGTCGACCAACTCACGCACGCGCTCGGCGGCGCGTTCGGTCAGTGAGATGACGTTGATCTTGGGGCGAGCCATGGTCGGGAAGATAGGCCTTTGTCTCGTGAAAACAAGCGGATGGCTAGTACCAGTCAAGCGCCACGCGCGCCTCGTCGGACATGCGCGACTGGTCCCAGGCGGGCTCGAAAACCATGTTTACCGTGACGTTGCCGACGCCCGGCACCAGGCTGACGGCGTTTTCCACCCAGCCCGGCATCTCGCCGGCGACGGGACAGCCGGGCGCGGTCAGCGTCATGTCGATATCGATGTTGCGGCTGTCGTCGATGTCGACCTTGTAGATCAGTCCGAGCTCGTAGATATCGGCTGGGATTTCGGGGTCGTAGACCGTCTTCAGCGCAGCCACGATGTCCGCCGTCAAGCGCTCCAGTTCCTCGGCGGGAATTGCGGACCCGGTCGGATGCGGCGCGGCTTCGGCCTGCGCGCCAACAGCCTGGGCCTCGGACGCGGCGGGCGTCTCGGGCTTCACTTCGGCGGGCGTGGCGGCGGTATCGCTCATGATTCCACGGATATTACGCGAAAAACGCGTGCGCCTTCTGCAAGGCTTCGGCGAGGCGGTCCACCTCGTCCCGCGTATTATAGAGCGCAAACGAGGCCCGGCAGGTGGCTGTGGTGCCATATCGGGCGAGCAGAGGCTGGGCGCAATGGGTTCCGGCCCGCACCGCGATCCCGGCGCGGTCGATGATGGTGGATACATCGTGGGGGTGGGCGCCTGCCATGTTGAAGGCGACGATGGCGCCCTTCCCCCTGGCCTTGCCGTAGATGGTGAGGCTGTTGATGCTCCCCAGCCGTTCGTGGGCATAGGCCGCGAGGTCGGCCTCGTGCGCGGCAATCTTCTCGCGGCCGATGCCCTCGACGTAGGTCAGCGCGGCGCTGAGGCCGATTGCCTGGACGATCGGCGGCGTGCCCGCCTCGAAGCGATGCGGCGGGTCGGCGTAGGTCACGCGCTCGGTCGTCACCTCCGCGATCATCTCTCCGCCGCCCATGTACGGCGGCAGCTTCTTCAGCCACTCACGCTTGCCGTAGAGGACGCCGATGCCGGTCGGGCCGTAGAGCTTGTGGCCGGTGAAGGCGTAGAAGTCGCAGTCGATGTCCTGCACGTCGACCGGCAGGTGGACCGCGCCCTGCGATCCGTCGATCAGCACCGGGATGCCGCGGGCGTGGGCGATGCGCACCACGTCCTTCACCGGCACCACGGTGCCCAGCACATTCGACATGTGCGTGATCGCGACGATCTTCGTCTTCGGCGTCAGCAGCTTCTCGAACGCGTCGAGCAGGAACGTGCCGTCGTCGGCGACCGGCGCCCACTTGATGACGGCGCCCCCGCGCTCGCGGTGGTAGTTCCACGGGACGATGTTGGAGTGGTGCTCCATGATCGACAGGACGATCTCGTCGCCTTCGCCGATGTTGAGCCGGCCGAACGCGTCGGCGACCAGGTTGATCGACTCGGTCGCGTTGCGCGTGAAGACGATCTCGTCGAGGTGCCTGGCGTTGACGAAGCGGCGCACGGTCTCGCGCGCCTTCTCGTAGGCCTCGGTCGCGGCGTTCGACAGGAAGTGGAGTCCGCGGTGGACGTTGGCGTACTCGTCCTTGTAGGCGTGGGTGACGGCGTCGATGACCGCCTGCGGTTTCTGGGCGGATGCGCCATTGTCCAGATAAACCAACGGCTTGCCGTAGACCTGGCGAGACAGGATCGGAAAGTCGCGGCGGATCGCGTCAATGTCGTACCCGGTCATGTGCCGGCCTCGTGCGTGCCGCCTCCACCATGCTTCGCATGGTCCCCCTCCCCCGCTTCGCAGGGGAGGACCGCCGGCGTCGCGCGATATCCGCGGCGGGTGGGTTCTCCCCCGTTTACGGGGGAGATGTCGGCGAAGCCGACTGAGGGGGCCTTCGCGTTCACGGCGTCCTCGTGCCGCGCTTCGCCAGCCAGTCGGAGACTATGCCCCTGAGCGAGGGGGCGAGGCCCTCGTCGCCCAGCGCATCGATGGCGTCGTCGAGGAACGCCTCGATCAGCAGCCGCTCGGCCTCGGCGCGCGGCACGGCGCGGGCCATCAGGTAGAACAACTGCTCGGCATCGATGCGCCCGCTGGTGGCGCCGTGGCCGCACTGGACGTCGTCGGCGAAAATCTCGAGCTCTGGTTTCGCATCGAACTCCGCCGTCTCCGACAGCAGCAGCGCCTTCGACATCATCTTGGCGTCAGTCTTCTGCGCGTCGGGCTCGACCACGATCTTGCCCTGGAAGACGCCCTGCGCCTCGTCGTCGATCGCGCTCTTGACCAGCACGCGCGTGTTGGCGCCGGGCAGCGCGTGGTCGATCAGGAGCGTCGTGTCGGCGTGCTGGCGACCGCCGATCATGTTGGCGCCGTAGAGGCCGAGGCGCGTGTGGTCGCCGCCGGTGGACAGGAACATCTGCGAGCGCGAGACGGCGGCGCCGGCGGTCAGCGTCAAGTGGTTGAGCGCGACGCCTTCGCCGATGCCCAGCATCGTGGTGCCGAGGTGAATCGCGTCAGGCGCGTCCATCTGAACCTTGGCGAACGACACCGTGGCGCCCTGCCCGATCATGCCGCCCCAGGCGACGTTGGCCTGATAGGCGGCGCCCGCCGCCCCGCGGTGCGTCTCGATCAGGCGCAGGTTAGCGTCCTCGCCCACGTCGAGGGCATGGCGCGCGGCGCTCGCCCCGCCGGTCGATACGTGGGCGATCTCGATGGGCTTGCCGAGCATGGCGCCCGGCGCGATGCGGATCGCGACGCCATCCGTCGCGAAGGCCGTGTTCAGCACCAGTGCGGTGTCGTCGGAGGCGAGCAGCGCATGCGTCAGCATGTGCGCGCTCATCTCGTTGTCTGCGGCGAGCAAGCCGGCGAGCGAAGCGAACTGCACGCCCGCCTTCTCCAGCGCGTCGACGTCCGACAGAGCGGGGAAGAAATATCCGTCCACGAGCGTGAGGCGGTACCGATCTACACCGGGCAGCAGATCAGGCGTTGCCGCGGCCCTCGCCGCTTGATCAGCAGACGGACGCGGCGCAGGAGCCTCGGCCCTCTTCATCAGCGCGCGGAGGTCGGTGTACTTCCATTCCTCGACGCGACGGTGTGGCAGGCCAGTTTTGCGGAACGCGGCAAACGCCTTTTCGCGCGCCTGGCGCACGCGGGCGCCGCCGGGCAGCGCCGGTAACGCCGTCTCGAAATGCTCCACGATCGCCTGTTCGGCGGGCGTGCGAACGGTGCGGACCTCGGCGGTCATCACTTCCTCACGCGGCCTTGCCGGTGAACTCGGCGTAGCCTTTCGCCTCGAGTTCCAGCGCCAGCTCCTTGCCACCGGAGCGCACGATCCTGCCCGCGGAAAGGACGTGGACGAAGTCGGGCACGATGTAGTTCAGGAGGCGCTGGTAGTGGGTGATGACCACGATGCCGCGCTCCTTCGACTTCAGCGTGTTCACGCCGTCGGCGACGACGCGGAGCGCATCGATGTCGAGGCCGGAGTCGGTCTCGTCCATGACGCACAGCGCCGGGTCGAGCAGCGCCATCTGCATGATCTCGTTGCGCTTTTTCTCACCACCCGAGAAACCAACGTTGAGCGGGCGGCGGAGCATCTCGTCGGTGACGTTGAGGCGGGCCGAGACGTCGCGGACCTTGCGCATGAAGTCGGGCGTCGACAGTTCGCCGAGGCCCTGCTTCTTGCGCTGCGCGTTCAGGGCCGCTTTGAGGAACGTCATGGTCGCCACGCCCGGAATCTCGATCGGATACTGGAACGCGAGGAACACGCCCTTCGCCGCGCGCTCGTCGATGTCCATGGCCAGCAGGTCCTCGCCCTTGAACAAGATCGAGCCGCCGGTGACCTCGTAGGTGTCGCGGCCAGCGAGGACGTAGGCGAGCGTCGACTTGCCAGAGCCGTTCGGGCCCATGATGGCGTGCGTCTCGCCCTCGTTCACGGTGAGGTCGATGCCTTTGAGGATCTCGCGATCCTCGATCGAGACGTGCAGGTCGCGGATTTCGAGCAATGCGGTCATGAGGCTTGTCCAGCAGGAGACGGGCGTGAAGTTTGTGGAACTGCGGGCTTGGGCTGTGTCCTTTCGAACCAGCCCGGTTGGATCGCGATATCGTTGACAACGCGGGCGAGATAGGACGCCACGCGTCTCAACTGCGAACGCGGCGTGCCGTCCGGCTCCGGTCCGTGTTGAAGAATACCGAGCATCCTGGCCAACCGGTCGTCATCATAGCTCGCCCACAGCGCGCCTTCGGTGCCTGGCGGATCCCGATAGTCGGCCACCCTCGGATACAGTTGCACCACCGCTTTGCCCTGGTGGCGAACAAAGATACGGGTGGACTCGCTTGGCGGAAGTCTCGGATGCTGCAAGTTGCCGACGTCCACGCTCAGATCTTTGCCGGCAGCTCCGATCTGACCGATGAACCGGTTCAGGATGGCGATGACGTGATTTTGCAGCCGCGGGCCGTCGCGCTGCTGGCTCGCCTCCCTCAGCGCATCGATGCGCAATTGCCTTTCGCGGTAAGGGGCGGCCGCAGCTTCACGCTCGGCCAGAAAGGCGGGAGCCCGCCGGAGATTATTCTCGAGCGCATCGAGGAATCGACCCGGCGGGTCATTCCGGTACTGAATCTCCCGGGGTAGCGGCTGGAGATAAATCTTCCAGAGCCGATACAGGAACATCACGGTGCGCGGCGCATACCGCCACATAGGCAGCAGCCACGCCTCGACGCCTTGCCACTTCCGCCGTTCCGGCATCGTGGGCGGGCGGATGTAACCGGGGAACCACTTACGGACCTGCGTGGAGAGCCAGCGCGGCAGCCTCATTGGATTATCCACCGCTCGCTGCTCTCGATCATAGTGCCGAAATCGACGGCAGGATTTTGCTGCAGACCGGCCAGCCGCAGCGCAACGAACGCGCCCAGAAGATCGACCGTCGGCAACAGGCCTCCTGCTTTCGGGATCTGCGACAGCCTCCGCGCGCCTTCCAATGTGACGCTGTCGCCGCGGACGGAATAGTCGCCGGAAGGCGGCGTGTTCCCGCGCTCCTTCAAGCCGAACTCGCCCAGCCCGTCGTCAACCGTTACATACGCGCAGACCGTTCCGTCGACCCGCAAGGCGACCGATGCTCGCCGGCGCTCGACCTCGAGCCGGGCAAGCTTGTCGCCGCCGGCCATCGTCTTCGCCTGGCCGAGGACGGCGTGAAGCGCGTCGAGATTGCGATTGCGCAGAGCAACGCCGTCGGCGATCCGCTGCCTGATTTCGGCGGCCACCGTCGGCGCCTGGTCGGCGAATTTGGTGACAATGCCAACCATGGCCTCGGCGATCTCGGCGATTTCCTTCTCGCCGAATTCTTCCTGGAGCATGCCGATCGGGCGAACGTATGCGCTCATCGCCGCTGTTCCTCGCCCCACCGCCAGCGCCATTCGCCGTCGGTGGTGCGTGCGCTGATGATCCAGAGGACGGCAATGACGATGGCTTCGACCATGAAGAAGCCCACGAAGTTCCAGGCACTGAGTTCAGCATCTGCGTGGCCGAGGAATAGCCAGCCGACAAACACCACGACGGCGATGAAGCCGAAGGTCAGGGCCCAGCCCTGCCAGGCGACAGGCGTGGCGCCATAGCCGTAGCGCCGCGGCTTGAACCAGGCGGCCATTACTTCTCGCCTTCCCAATAGTCGAGGCTGTCGCCGGGCCGGGTGATGTGGCGGATGCCGCCCTTGCCGGTCGCCCAATCGTAGCGCGAGGTGACCGCGAACTTGCCGCTGTCGGGATACTCGACCACCTGACTTTCGCCGACGGCGGCAGAGATGCCGAGATACTTCAGCGTCGTCGTTCCGGTATTGATGATCTGGTGCGCCGTTTCCTGACCGCCGAAAGGGGCGGCCAGCACGTCGCCCGCCTTCACCTCATAGCGTTCGTTGCCGTAGCGGTACGTCCCCGTACCTTCCATAATGACGAACAGCTCGTGGATGCCGTGGTGATTGTGAAAGGGGAACGCCTTCTTGCCGGGCTCCACGACATGGAGCATCGCGCCGATACCGGTGGAGCCGATCGCGCGGCCGAAACTACCGACCTTGGACTGGAACTCCTTGCCGTTGCCGCCCTCGCGCAGCGGCACGTCCGCGAGATTGATGACTGGCTTCGGTGCTTCGCTCATGTCGTTCTGCCTCGGCGCAGCGCCCGGTAGTCCGCAACGGTGCGCGAGGTGTCGCCCTTCGCCACGGACGCCCAGAGGAATCCGCCCCCACCGGCCAGCGCAAACAGGGCGAAAGTGATGACCGCGGCTGCGACGTGATCGGCGAACATCAACGCCGCGAATAGTAGCGCGCCGACCAGCATGGCGGTGACAAAGCCGGCCACGACCAGCCAGCCCTCGCGACTGACGGGCGACATGCGCGCACCGCCCCGGCCGCGGCTCGGTAGGCGGGCGAACCAGTACTGGGTGCTCACCCGACGCTCCCCTCGAGCGAGATGGAGATCAGCTTCTGCGCCTCGACGGCGAACTCCATCGGCAGCTGCTGGATCACGTCCTTGACGAAGCCGTTGACGATGAGCGCCACCGCCGCCTCGTCGTCGAGGCCGCGGCTTTTGGCGTAGAACAGCTGATCGTCCGAGATCTTCGATGTCGTCGCCTCGTGCTCGAAGGTCACTGAGGAATTCTTCGCCTCGATGTACGGGATCGTGTGCGCGCCGCACTTGTCGCCGATGAGCAACGAGTCGCAGTTGGTGTAGTTGCGCGCGCCGGTCGCCTTGCGGTGCGAGGTGACAAGCCCGCGGTAGGTGTTGTTAGAGAAGCCGGCGGCGATGCCCTTGGAGATGATGCGGCTCTTGGTGCGCTTGCCGAGGTGCGTCATCTTGGTGCCGCTGTCGATCTGCTGGTGGCCGTTCGACACCGCGATCGAATAGAACTCGCCGACCGAGTCATCGCCGCGCAGGATGCAGCTCGGATACTTCCAGGTGATCGCCGAGCCGGTCTCGACCTGCGTCCATGAAATCTTGGAGCGGTCGCCGCGGCAGTCGCCACGCTTGGTGACGAAGTTGTAGATGCCGCCCTTGCCCTGCGCGTCGCCGGGGTACCAGTTCTGGACCGTGGAATACTTGATCTCGGCGTCTTCCTGCGCGACCAGCTCGACGACGGCCGCGTGGAGCTGGTTCTCGTCGCGCATCGGGGCGGTGCAGCCTTCCAGATACGAGACGTAAGCGCCCTTCTCGGCGATGATCAGCGTGCGCTCGAACTGTCCGGTATTCTTTTCGTTGATGCGGAAGTAGGTCGACAGCTCCATAGGGCAACGCACGCCCTCCGGCACGTAGACGAACGAACCGTCGGAGAAGACCGCCGAGTTCAGCGTGGCGTAGAAATTATCGGTGACGGGGACGACGGAGCCGAGGTACTTCCGCACGATCTCCGGGTATTCGCGGATCGCCTCCGAGATCGAGCAGAAGAGGACGCCCGCCTTCTTCAGCTCGTCGCGGAAGGTCGTGACGACGGAAACGGAGTCGAACACCGCATCGACGGCGACCTTGGCCCCCTCGACGCCGGCCAGCACCTCGCGCTCGCGGAGCGGGATGCCGAGCTTCTCGTAAGTGGCGAGTAGTTGCGGATCGACCTCGTCGAGGCTCTTGGGCCCCTTCGTGCTCTTGGGCGCGGCGTAGTAGTAGAGGTTCTGGAAGTCGATCTTGGGATACTTCACGCGCGCCCACGTCGGCTCTGTCATCGTGAGCCAACGCTTGTAGGCGCCCATGCGCCACTCGAGCATCCAGTCGGGCTCGCCCTTCTTCGCCGAGATGAAACGGATCGTGTCCTCGGACAGGCCCTTCGGGGCCTTGTCAGACGCGATGTCCGTGACGAAACCATACTTGTATTGGTCGACGTCGATCTGGCGGACCTGATCGACCGTCTCGCGAACGGCGGGCATCCTTCTCTCCATCCACTGCGGTTTCAAGGACCGCGGGTCGAGGTCTTCCGGGTCGCAATGCTTGGCGAAAACCGGGCTAGGCCGCCTGAATCTCGCCGGGCGCGACGTGGCTTAGCACGGCGCGCCATGCTGTTGCGAACAAATCTAAATCGGCCTCCGTCGAGGCCCACCCTAAGCTAATGCGAATGGCGTATTTTGCCAGGGCTGGCGGAACTTTCATGGCTGCCAGGACGTGACTGGGGGACACTTTTCCGGATGAACAGGCCGAACCCGATGACACCGCCACGCCGGCGAGGTCGAGGGCGATCAGCAGGGTTTCGGCCGCAAGGCCAGGAATCGCGAAGCACAGGGTGTTGGACAAGCGAGGCGCGCCCTCGCTGAACACGACCGCCTTGGGGCCGATGATCTCCGCCAGGCGCTCGCGCCAGGCTGCCAGCCGTGCCGCGTCCACAACGCCGGCAGCAGATGCACGAGCGGCGGCGCCGAAGCCGGCGATGGCGGCCACGTTCTCCGTCCCCGCGCGATGCCGCTTCTCCTGCCCGCCGCCCGTGAGCAGCGAAGCGAACGTCCAGTCGTCACTGGCGCGTACGATGGCGCCGGCACCCTGCGGGCCACCGATCTTGTGCGCCGACAGCGTCAGCACATCGACGTCCAGCTTGGCGATGTCGATCGGGATGCGCCCAGCGGCCTGCACGGCGTCGGTGTGGACAACCGCGCCATGGGCATGAGCCGTCGCGGCGATCTCCGCCACCGGCTGGATCGCCCCGGTCTCGTTATTGGCCAGCATCAGCGAGACAAGTGCGCACTGGCCCTGCCGCTCGGCTTCGGCAAGCATCGTCTCCAACGTGCCCATATCGACAACGCCATCAGTGTCGACCGGGATCGCGCGAACGGCGTCGGAAGCAAAACGGCCTCCTGCGGTGACCGAGGGATGCTCGGTTGCGCCGTGAAATAGAAGATCGAAGCGATGCGGCTTGCCGGCAAAGGTCCAGTCAGGCGTCAGCACCGTATCGTTGGCTTCCGTACCACCGCTGGTGAAGGTCACCGCCTTCCCCTCGGCGCCCACAAGAGCAGCCACCTCGGCCCGTGCCGCCTCCACGATCTTGCGGGCCGCCCTGCCCTCACCGTGCACGGATGAGGCGTTCCCGGTCGCGTCGAGCGCTGCCATCATCGCGGCGCGCGCTTCCGGACGCAGTGGGGCCGTCGCGTTGTAATCGAGGTATGCGCGCGTCATGAGCCGGCCTTGCGACGCGCCGCTACAAGATCGGCCATCGCCAGTTCGGTTTCACCGCCGATTCCGGTCAGCCCTGCCACGACGCCCGTCTGATCGGCCGCGGACCGGTTCTGGCTCACCTTCCACTTGCCGTCGATGTGGGTGATCGCGATCTCGATGCCGACGATGCCCTTGATCTGCCCCTCGATGAAGGCTTCCGGCGCATCGCCGACGTGCCACTGGTGTTCGCGGCCGCCTTCCTGCGCGCGCGTCAGCGCCTCGATCTGCGCGCGCAGCCAGTCGCGATCCTCGATGGCGCGCATCTTTCCGCGCACCTGGACGACCGCATAGTTCCATGTCGGCACGACGCGGCCGGTCTCGGCCTTGGTCGCGTACCAGGACGGGGTGATGTACGCCTCCGCGCCCTGGAAGACGACGAGCGCCTCGATCTCGGGGTCGAAGTCCTGCCACTGCGCATTCGGCCGCGCGACGTGGCCCTGGAGCAACCCGCCGGCCGCATCGAACACGAACGGGATATGGTTCGCCTGGAGGCCCGACGCCCCCGTCGTGACCAGAAGGCCCAAGGGATGCGCCCGGATCAGCGCATGCTGGACGGCCGGGTCGTCTTCCCGGAAGTGCGTCGGCTGGTACATGGCGCGAATATCTAGGCCAAACCGCGATTTCTTGGAACCGTCCGGCTGCCGCGTTGGTTTCGCGTTCGCAACAACGGAGAAAAACCATGGCCGACGAACCGCACCACCGCGTCTGGGAGATGATGGAGAAATTCACCATCGCCATGCTGATCACCCATCCCGAAGGCCAGGTCCGCGCCCGCCCCATGGGCGTCACGGTGAAGAAGGATCAGGATGCGATCTATTTCCTCACCAACGTGGACAGCACCAAAGCCGGCGACGTCGCGGCGAACCCGGAGGTCACGGTCCTCTTCGCCGACACGAGCGGACAGAAGTACGTGTCGCTGAACGGCCGCGCCGAGGTTCAGAACGACCGGCCCAAGATCCGCGAATTGTGGACGCCCTTCGCCAAGGCCTGGTGGGACGGGCCGGACGATCCCGAAATCCGCGTCGTTCGCGTCACCCCGCAATCCGCCGAGTTCTGGGACAGCGCCGGCAAGATCGCCGCCTACGCCGCAATGCTGACGGCAGCCGTGACCGGGGCGAAGCCGAAGGTCGGCGACAACAAGACCGTCTCGTTATGACAGGAATGAGCTACGCGCGTTTCGTGGCGATGGTGGCAACGTCCACCGTCGTCATGTTCGTGCTGATGTACTTCAACACCTTTGCCCTCGATCACGTGTGGTTCAGCCAGACCCGGTTCTGGATGGCCTTGGTGATGGGTGCCGTGATGGCGGTCATCATGCTGGCCTTCATGTGGTCGATGTATCCGAATCGAAACACCAACATCGCCATCGTGGGCATCAGCGTTGCCGTCTTTGCAGTTTCGCTTTGGCTGGTGCGCAGCCAGGTGACGGTTGACGACGTCTCTTACATGAAGGCGATGATCCCGCATCATTCGATCGCCATCATGACCAGCGAGCGGGCGACCATCCGCGATCCACGGGTCCGGAAGCTCGCCGATGGCATCCTTGAGGCCCAGGTGCGCGAGATAGCGCAGATGGAGGAACTCATTCGGGATATCCAGGCACATCCGATCCCGCTCTCGGCTGTGGCGCTGCCACCTTCTCAATAGGGCAGTTTTCAAGCGTCCCCGGGTACCGGTTATGCTTGAATTCGACCCCCTCGGTTGTGATATGAGGGCCGCGGATTGACGCGGGACCCCCGCTGCCGCTACCCCCGACATACTCGAGGCCCCATGCCCGAAATCATCTTTACCGGTCCCGCCGGACGCCTCGAAGGCCGCTTCCAGCCCGCCAAGAAGAAGAACGGCCCAATCGCGATCATCCTTCATCCGCACCCGCAGTTCGGGGGGACGATGAACAACCAGATCGTCTACCAGCTGTTCTACATGTTCGCGAAGCGCGGCTTCGCGGTGCTCCGATTCAACTTCCGCGGAGTCGGCCGCAGCCAGGGCGAGTTCGACCATGGTTCCGGCGAGCTGTCCGATGCCGCTGCTGCGCTCGACTGGGTGCAGTCGGTGCACCCTGATGCGCGCTCTTGCTGGGTGGCCGGATTCTCGTTTGGCGCCTGGATCGGCATGCAGCTTCTCATGCGCCGCCCCGAGATCGAAGGCTTCATCTCGATCGCGCCGCCCGCGAACCTCCATGACTTCACCTTCCTCGCCCCCTGCCCCTCCTCCGGGCTCATCATCCACGGCGACCAGGATAAAGTTGTGCCGCAGAAGGATGTGCAGGCGCTGGTCGACAAGCTGAAGACGCAGAAGGGCATCAAGATCGACCAGCAGATCGTGAAGGGTGCCAACCACTTCTTCGAGAACAATGTCGACGAGTTGCTCGAGGATTGCGCGGCTTACGTCGATCGGCGGCTGGCGATGGACGTGACGGCGGCTTAACGACGCCTCCCCCTTATCGCCGCTTTAGCGGAGATGAGCGGTGACAAATTGATCCAGGTCAAAGGCCCTCGCCGCTGGACGAAATAGTCCTCGCGAAATTCCTTTCGCGAGGGGACAACGATGACCAATCGGTTCGGCTTCTGGGCGGCGATGGCGGCAGTCGTCACCAGCGTGGCATATGGCGTCCCGCAGCTTCTGCAGGTCGCGGGCGTTCTGCCAGACCCGTGGGATCGCATCTTCATCTTCGCACCGTCACTGGCGCTGGCGCCGTCATTCGTACTGACGATGGCTGCAGTGCATGTCGCCGCGTCGGCGCCGTGGAAGGCATTCAGTCTCGGCGCTCTCGGGGTCTCAGTGATGTACGCGACCCTGGTGAGCATCGTGTACGTCACCCAGCTCAGCGTCGTCATCCCGCACGATATCCGCGGCGAAGGCGCGGCGGTGGCGTTTCTCGCCTGCTGCGGTCAGGGGCAATTCCTGACCGGGGTCGATCTGTTGGGCTACACGCTGATGAGTATTGCGACGTTGCTCGCCGCGCCGGTGTTCAGCGGTCGCGCAGTCCGGTGGTGGATGGCCGGCAATGGTATCCTTGCTCCCTTTCTGATCGCGCAACTAGCGTGGCCGTCGCTCATCTATGCAGGCGCGTTGTGGCTGATCAGCTTTCCGGTGGCGATGGCGCTCGTCGCCATCAGGTTCACGCGGGAGCCGGCAGCAACGGTGGAAGTGCGTGGTCGCAATTTCGACGCGCGGCTGACGCTCGACTCGACCGGCTAGGCCTTCTTGCCAAACAAGACGCGGACGAGCGCGCTGAGCTCGCGCGGCGACTGGAACAGCGGTATGCGCGGCGGGCGCGCGGCGGTGCGTTCCATGGCGATGCCGACCTCCTGAACTTCATGCGCGGCGTTGACGCGGCGCACGATGATATCGACCGAACCGGCGGAGATGCGGTCACCGGGCTCGATGTCGCCGCTCAGTTCGCGCCTGAGCAACGCACCGACGGTGAGATTCTCATCGGTCGCGGCGATTTCCATCGGGTATGTCCGCGCGATATCCACGAGCTTGGTGTCCGGGCCCAGCGCAAACTCGCCGTATAGGCGCGGATCGTCGGCGCCGGGCTCCCTGCCGGAGAACAAGCGGTCGAGCAGACCGACATACTCCGGCGTGGTGATGACGTAGATCTTGTCGCCAGCCTGCGGACGGCCGAAGCGGTGCGGGCGCAGCGTGCGGCCGTCGCGGATCACCAGCGATGGACGGGCCCAGCGTGGAATACGCTGGCCCTTGGCGACGGCACTCTCCGGGTGGACGACATAAGCGACGATCTCGTGGTTGCTGGCGCCGGGCAACTCGAGTTCGATGCGGTCAACCGGGCCGGCACGTTTCGGCACGATGAGGCCGAGGAAGCGGGCGACCGGTCCGATCGTCCAGCCCTGCACCAGCAGCGAAGCCAACACCACCACGAATGCGACGTTGAACATCAACCGCCCGTTCTGGAGATTGGCGATAACGGGCAGCGTGGCGAGCAGGATCGAAACTGCCCCGCGCAGGCCGACCCATGAGATGAACGCCATTTCCTGGCGGCTGAAGCGGAAGAAGATCAGGCACACCCACACGGCTACCGGCCGCGCGACAATGATAAGGAACGCCGCCAGCAGCACCGCGCCAAAGGCTATTCCCGGGAAGGCCGAGGGCGTCGCGAGCAATCCCAGCGTCAGGAACATCGCGATCTGCGCCAGCCACGTGATGCCTTCCTGGAAGCGCGCCAGCGCAACGGTGTGGCGCATGCGGGCGTTGCCGGAGACAAGGCCGGCGATATACACGGCAAGGAAGCCGCTGCCCCAGAGCATCGCGGCCAGCGCGTACGTCAGCAATGCCAGAGCCAGCACGACAACGGGATAGAGGCCGGCCTCGAAGTTGGTGCGGTTGACGATCTGGATGATCGCGAAACCGCCGACGAAACCGACGACCGCACCCACAACACCCTGCAGGAGCAATTCGCCGACGATAGCAGCGCCGGCATCGCCAAACCCTTGCGCGCCGCCGATGGCGCCGATCAAGGCCAGGGTGAAGAAGATCGCTATCGGATCGTTGGAGCCGGACTCCACTTCCAGCGTCGAGCGGACCATGTCGCGGAGGGTGATGCCGCCAACGCGGAGCAGGAAGAACACCGCCGCGGCATCGGTCGGGGCCACGATGATGCCGAGGAGCAGGCCCTCGCTCCAGGAGAGCCCGAAGATAACCTGCGCCGCCACGCCCACCAGGAGCGCGGTGCCAAGCACACCGACTGTCGACAGCGCAAGGGCGGGGAGAGCCGCCAGCCGCAGCATGGCGAACCGGGTGACGTAGCCGGAATCGAACAGGATGATCGCAAGCGCAACCGAGCCTACGAAATAGGCGGCCTGGACATTGTCAAACTCGATACCGATGCCGTCTTCGCCGGCTAGCAGGCCAATCCCCAGGAAGACGAGCAGCAAGGGTGCGCCGAAGCGCAACGACAAAAGGCTGGTGAACGCCGCGGCCACGACCAGCGCAGCGCCGATCAGGATCGCGATGTTCATCGTGTCGAGAAGCATGCCGCACGGGGTCCCGCTCCGCTGTCCGCCCATCACGGCAGCGCCCAATCAAAGATGATGATTTAAGCGCGGATGTCGAGGCGTTCGTTCGGGAATTTTTCCCTAGGCGAAGCGACGCGCAGCGAGGACCGCATTCAGCCCGCCGAAGGCGAACGAATTGGACAAGGCCACGTCGATCGGCACCTCGCGGGCGGTATTTGGCACATAATCGAGATCGCAGGCGGGATCAGGCCCGAGGTAGCCAATGGTCGGCGGTGCGAGGTTGTCGCGGATCGCCATGAGTGCCGCTACGAACTCCAGCGCGCCGGCTGCCCCCAGCGCGTGGCCGACCATGGATTTGGTCGATGACGTGGGGATGGCCGCGGCCCGTTCGCCCAAGGCCGACTTCAACGCCGCCGTTTCGCTCTGGTCGTTGGCGAGCGTGCCGGTGCCGTGCGCGTTGACATAGTCGACGTCGGCGGGGGTGAGGCCCGCGTCCTTGAGACAGCCGACGATCGCGCGGGTCATGCCGCCGACGTCGGGGTTGGTCAGGTCCTCCGCGTCGGCGCTCATGCCAAAGCCCACGACCTCGCCGAGGATCTCGGCGCCGCGCGCCTCCGCCGCCTCAAGCGTCTCAAGGACAACCGCCGCTGCGCCCTCCCCGATGACCAGCCCCTTGCGATCGCGCGAAAACGGGCGACAGGCATCTGGCGCCATCACGCGCAATGCTTCCCAACTCTTGAGCGTGCCGAGCGTAATGCAGGCTTCCGCGCCGCCGGTGACAGCAGCATCGGCGATGCCGGCGCGCACCATCTGGAAGGCGAGGCCGATTGCGTGGCTGGCGGACGAGCAGGCGCTGACGATGCCGAACGCAGGGCCGCGCAATCCGATATGCATGGACACTTGGCTTGCCGGCGCATTCGGCATCAGTTTCGGCACGGTCAGCGGATAAACGCGAGACGCCTTGTCCTGATAGAGCCGCTTATAGGAATCGTCGATGGTGTGAACACCGCCAATCCCGGTCCCGATGATGCAGGCGGTGCGTTCTGACATCCCGCCGTCGAGGCTGATGCCGGACTGAGCCACAGCTTCGCGGGCCGCCACAATGGCGAATTGCGAGACGCGGTCCAGCGGCGCAATCTCGCGCTCGCTGAAGTGGCGTAGAGGATCGAAATCCTTGACCTCAGCCACGACTTCCTTCTGGAGCAGCTCCGGCGGCACCGAGGTCGGCGTGCCGATGCCGCTGGTACCGGCCTTCAAACTGGCCCAGTACGTCGCCGTATCCTGACCAACCGGCGAAACCACGCCGCTGCCGGTGACGACGACGCGGCGGCCGCCGTTCACGTCGCGGCGCTCGTGGATTTCGATTGGTCGACGATCTTCTGGATCGCCTTGACGACATCGCCGACGGTGGCGAACTCGGTGGTCGCGCTATTGGCGTTGTAAGGAATCTGGATGCCGAACTTCTCCTCGAGATCGAAGATCATCTCGAGGGCATCGATCGACTCCAGGCCCAGATCCTTGAGGCTATCGTCAGGCTTTATCGCGTCGCGCTTATCCGCTGCGACTTTCTTCGCGATGACGGAAATCACATCAGCCGTGACATCGGCCATATTTCGTTGCTCCTTTCCCGTTTGCCTAGCGGCCCCGGCCGTCTTTTTCCAGAGCCTCTAGGCGCTTCTTGAGGTCGGCAACCTTGGGATACAACGTCTTCAGCCGGCCGACGTTCATATAGCGTTCCAGCGTCATGGCACGTGGCGATGCAGGATTGCCGGTGACCACAGCCCCCGGCGCGACGTTGGTGGCCACGCCGGAAGCCGCTCCAATCATGGCATCGTTGCCGATCGTGATGTGATCAGCAATGCCGGCCGCCGCCCCGACGAGAACCCGGTCGCCGATAGTCACGCTGCCCGCAATCCCCGCCATGCCGCAGATCAGCGCCCCTTCGCCAACCACGACGTTGTGGGCGATCTGCACCTGGTTGTCGATTTTGGTGCCGCGGCCGATGCGGGTGTCGCGCAGCGTGCCGCGATCGATGGTCGTGCCGGCGCCGATCTCGACGTCGTCCGCGACGACGACGGTGCCCAGCGAGTGAATACGCAGCGGCGCATCGATCGGATTGCGCGAACCGTCGGGATTGCGAACCGGGATGAACGAGAAGCCGTCCGCGCCGATGACGGTGTTGGCGGCCACGATCACCCGGTCGCCCATCTCGACGCGGTCGCCAATCCGCACGCCGGGATGGATGAGGCAATTGCGGCCGATCATCACGTCGGCGCCGATGCTGGCGCCGGCGAGCACGACGGTACCCTCGCCGATCGTTGTGCGGGCGCCGACCATCGCCAGCGGGCCGACACTGACGCCGGCTGCGAGCTTTGCATCCGCAGCGACCGACGCGCCCGGAGCGACGCCGGCGGCGTGCGCCGGACCCGGATCGAACAACCGCGTAAGGATCGCGAGCGCCATGCGCTCATGGCCCGCGTAGGCGATGGTCGCGAGGCCGGCGGGGACCGCGGCGTCTGCCTTGACGATCGCCGCTCGAGCTTTTGTGGTGGCCAAGGCCGGGATCGCATCGGCGGTCAGCGCCATCGCCAGATCTGACGCCGTAGCGGCATCGGCAGGATGGACGAGGCGGATCACCTCGAGGGCGCCATCACCCGAGACCTCCGTCCGCAAAGCCTTTGCAACATCAGCGAGTTTCATCGTTCGGCTGATAGCCTACGGGCCGGTTTCTGTCACGGCCTGACGGTCACGCCGCCAGTCGTTGGCGCGGGAACACCGGTGGTACCCGGGAAAGTCAGCGGCAGGCCCCGGACGCTGCGCGCGGCGAGAAATGCAAATGCTTCCGCCTCGAGGAAATCCGGCGACCAGCCGAGTTCCGCCGCGCCGACGACGGAAATGCCCGCATCCCCCGCAATGCGTTTCATCAGCACCGGGTTGCTCGCTCCACCACCCGCGACGACGATGCGGTCGGCTCCGCCGGCCATCACAATGCCTTTCACGATGGTTCTAGAAGTGAAGGCCGCGAGCGTGGCGGCGCCGTTCTCGGTGCTCAGCCCGGCGACGGGCGCGGCGGAGAACGCGTTGCGGTCGAGCGACTTCGGAAACGGCTGCGCGAACCATTTGTCGGCAAGCAGAGAGTCGAGCGCCGCGTCGTCGACGACACCCCGGGCGGCAATCGCGCCGCCACTATCCATCGCCGCGCCGGTGCGCGCACGGATGAAGTCGTCGAGCAGCGCGTTCCCTGGCCCAGTATCTCCCGCCGTGAGCGAACCATCGGCGCCAACACGCGTGACGTTCGCGACGCCGCCGATGTTCACCACCGCCATGCTGCCCGAAAAGCGTGTGCGCACGAACAACGCCCGATGGTAGACGGGCACCAGCGGCGCCCCTTGCCCACCGGCCGCGACGTCAGCGGCGCGGAAATCGCAGACGACCGGCAGGCCGACACGACGCGCCAGCGCGACGCCATCGCCGATCTGCACCGTCAGGTGGCGTTCGGGCGCGTGGAACACGGTTTGGCCGTGGAAGCCCACGAGCTCGACCCCGATGCCGCCGTTTTCGGCGCGCAGCCGCTCGACGGTTTGGGCGTGCGCGTCGGTGATGATTCGTTCGGCCTCAGCCAAACGTCCGGGTCGGGCGGCGCGGTCGGACAGCGCGGCCGCGTCGGCCAGCGCTGCACGGAGGACGGCACGCTCGCTTTCCGTATAGGGGCGGAAAAGGTGCGGGCCGAAGGCCCCGATCTGCTGGCCGTCGGTCTCCAGGACGGCAGCATCGACGCCGTCCATCGACGTGCCGCTCATCAGGCCAAGGACCCTCATCAAAGCCATTCCCGGTCCTTCGCGTGAAATTCGCCGTCCGGCCTGCTATTGAGGCGGCCTCTCAGGGATAACGCGGTTATGACGGCATTCAAGTCCGAGCTTCTCGCCACGCTTTCGGCGCGCGGCTTCATCCACCAGATCTCCGATCCGGAAGGCCTCGACGCGAAGGCCATGGCCGGGCGCATCACTGCCTACATCGGCTTCGACTGCACGGCGCCCAGCCTCCACGTCGGCAGCCTGGTGCAGATCATGATGCTGCGGTGGATGCAGAAGACCGGGCATCGCCCGATCGCGCTGATGGGCGGCGGCACTACGCGCGTTGGCGATCCCTCCGGCAAGGACGAATCGCGGAAGCTCCTGTCGCTCGACGACATCGAGGCGAACAAGGAGAGCCTGAAGCAGGTCTTCGCCCGCTTCATCGATTTCGATGCCGGGGCGCTGATGATCGACAATGCAGCGTGGCTGGCACCGCTCAACTACATCGATTTCCTGCGCGACGTCGGCCGGCACTTCTCGGTCAACCGGATGCTGGCGATGGATTCGGTGAAGCTCAGGCTCGAGCGCGAGCACGAGCTTTCGTTCCTCGAGTTCAACTACATGGTGCTGCAGGCGTACGACTTCGCCGAGCTCGCGCGGCGGCACGACTGCATCCTCCAGATGGGCGGCTCCGACCAGTGGGGCAACATCGTCAACGGCATCGACCTCGGCCGACGCCTCGGCTTACCGCAGATGTACGCGCTGACGACGCCGCTGATTACCACCGCTTCCGGTGCCAAGATGGGCAAGACGGCCGCCGGGGCGATCTGGCTCAATGCCGATCGGCTTTCGCCCTACGAGTACTGGCAGTTCTGGCGCAACACGGAGGACGCCGATGTGGAGCGCTTCCTGCGCCTGTTCACGGAGCTGCCGCTCGATGAAGTCCGCCGGCTCGCGGCACTCCAGGGCGCCGAAGTGAACGAGGCCAAGAAGGTGCTGGCCAACGAGGCGACCGCGCTCCTCCACGGCCGCCAGGCATCCGAGGCGGCGGCAGAGACGGCGCGACGGACCTTCGCCGAAGGCGGCGCGGGCGACGCGCTGCCGAGCATCGAGGTTCCGCTCACCGAGCTTGCCGCGGGGATACCGGTGCTGGCGCTGTTCGTGCGCGCGGGGCTGGCGTCATCCAACAGCGAGGCGCGCCGTGCGGTCGCCAACAATGCCCTCAGCGTCAACGATGTACGGCTCGCCGACGCCGCGATGGTCGTGAAGGCAAGCGACCTCAACGCGGATGGCGTGCTGAAGCTTTCGCACGGCCGCAAGAAGCACGTGCTGGTGCGGCCAAGCGGCGGCGGCGATTTCGTCTAGGGCTACTGCGTCGGCCGCTGGAACTCGAAAATCTTGCGGAAGATGCCCGGCGCAACCGCCGAGAGCGGATTGAAAAACACCTCCGGCTGCGAGATCGGGCCGGCGATGCGGAACGTCACACCGAAGAGCCCCTCACCCGAGCCGCCGCCGAGCGCCAGGCCGATGATCGGTATCTTGCTGAAGAAGTTGTTGAGCGCATACGCCGGAATGTACGTGCCGGCAATATCGACCTGCGCGCCGGAAAGATCGTAACGCCCCGAGAAGGTGGCGCCGACCGCGTCACCGGACAGCAACGCATCTTCCACCGCGATCACGTGATCGGTACGGCGGAAGCGTGCGACCATGTGATCGAAGTGAACGCGACGCGTGCCGAGCGTCTGGCTGGGGTCGCTGGCAATCACGCGCGTCAGAGCGGGTTCGTTGGTGACATCGAAGCCACTGATCTCGAGGGTGCCGAGCAGCGGGCCCGTACGCGCCGCCTTGCCGGTGAGGACGACGCTGCCGCCCTCGACGTGGGTGTACGCGTTGGTGAAGCGGAGCAGCCGCCCAGCGTCATCGGCGTTCGCCTGCAAGGTCGTGCCGTTGGGCTGCACCGCGAAATTGAGGGCGATGTCGTCGCCACCGAGTTTGCCGGCGAACGCGACCTTCTGTGTCTCACCGCCGACCGAGACCAGCGTCAATGACGCGTTGTCGACTTCCTCCTGGTTGAAGCCGATCAGGCGATCGATGCGCGCGTCCAGTGCCAAATCCGGGAAGCCGCCCGACTGGTCGTTCTTGTCGCGCACATGCTCCATCATGCCACGCAGGTCGAAGGAATCGCCGCGCACGGTGAGCGCATAGCCGCTCTTGCCGCGCGTAAGTTTCAGCGAGACCGAGTCGCCTGGATGCAGCGACATCCGCGTGATGTCGGCGGACTGGAGGTTGTAGGTTTCGTCGAGCTTGGCGGATCCGGCGAAGCCGAAACCATCGCCGCTCAGCACAAGATTCTGGACGGAGTAGCCTTCGTTCGCCGGCTTCACGTCAAAGGCCAGCGTCGCCGGCACGCCGATGCCCTTGGTCCAGCCGATGCCCGGCAGGATGACGCGGGCGCGGCGAAGGTCGAGGTCATAGTGCTGGCCGACGCCGTCGGCGGCGTCCGAGACCAGCGCGCTGATGGTGCCGGACAGCACCTCGTCGAGGCCGACGCCGAAACGTTTGCGCGCCTCCTCGTCGAGGAGGAGACGGACACGGCGATCACCGGGGGTGTTGTCGGCGTTGCCGTTGCCGATGGGGAACGACATCGAAACATCGGCGCCGACTCCGTCGATCTTGGCGCGACCGTAGATCGCGACGTCGTCGGGGGTGACGGTGATAGCGACGTCGGCGGCGCTGACAGTGCGCCCTTCGAACGGCTTCTTGCTGGCGACGTCGTTGGTCTTCACCACAACCTTCCAGTCGACGTCGGCGTCGGTGATGCCGTCGCGCAACGGCAGGCGGACCGAGACGTTCGCGGTTCCGTTGCCGGAAAGATCGGCTGGCACCATCTCGCGGCGGGCGAGCGCGCGGAGCGGGTCGGAGTCGGCAACTTCGGCAAGCGCGGCCGCGCTGCCCGATAGTTGCACCTCGATCAGTCCATCGGCGGGGCGTTTCGAGGTATTCGGCACCGCGAAGGCGCCGTTGTCGACGGTGACCACGCCGGAGGGGACCTTCACCTCGCCCTTCTCCAGATCGATGCCCACCGTCGAGCCGGAGACAACGACGTTGCCGGATGCATTCACGATCGGCGGCAGCTTGCCGAAGGTGGTGAAGGACGCGTCGGCGAACTGCATGTTGAGACGAAGGGCGTCGTCCGGCAGCACCGGCCGCTTGCCGGTCCACAGGACGCCCGGCGGAATGGCGGCCTCGAAGCGGCCGGAGACCAGCCGGCCGGAGCCGACGTTTTTCAGCACCCAGCGGCGCGCGCCGGGCGCGATCAGCGGCACCCACATCTGCTTCAGCACGCTGGCATCCATCGGCGAGAAGGTCGCCGCCATGGCGAGCGACGGGGTAACACCGCTGAAGCCGAGGCTGCCGGCAGCGGCGACCGCCGAATCCTGCGCCTGGATCACCGCGTTCTCGACGTTGATCACCTTCGCCTTCATGTCGGCCACGCCGTTCACCGCGATGCGCTGCGAGATAATCGGCGGCTCGCCGGAATCTTCCGGCGCCAACACCGCTCCGGGCGATTCAATCTCGAAGCCGTAGCGGCGGTCGGCGGCATCGCCCTCCGGGAAAATGCGGCCGGTCACGACCCCACGCGTCTGGCCGAAGTAGAACGTCGAAGGATCGAGGATCATCTGACGGCTGGCGACGTCCCAGTGGACCTTCACCGTCGCCTCATCGAGCAGCACCGAGTCGCGGTCCTCGCCGAAGCGGATCACGCCGGCGCCGAAGTCCAGCCGCGCGTTGGCATCCTGCACTGCGCCGTTCTTGTCGAAGCGAATGTTGGCGCGGCCATACAGCGGAATGTCCGCGGTCAGCAGGCCGTCATCGTCCCCGAGGCTCGGAAAAATATCGGCGATAGTGAGCTGCGAGAAGACCGCCGACATCATGTGGCTACCCGAACTCGCATCGAGATCGCGCTCGATGGTGGCGGTCCATCGGCCACCGTAGCCGGAGGTGGCCAAAGTCACGTTCAGCGCCGAGGTCGTCTTGTCGAGCGCGACGTTGAGATCTGTGCCGGGGAACCGGCGCTCCTGACCGTTGGTCGAGAGGCTGATGGTCCCGTTGACCACGCCGAAGCGTTCGAAGCCTGCGTCGATCGCCGCTTCCATCTGCGGTTCGATGCCGCGGTCCATGATGTAAAGGGCCGCCAGCAGATCGGGGAAGCCGCCATCGGCCGCGTCGATCTCCGCCGGAGACAAGGTTGGCGGTGGAGCTGCCGCTTTCGCCGGTGCCGGTGTATCCGCGTTGCCGAGATAGATGGAACCGCCGCCGCCGCGGGCGAACGAAATTTCGGGACCCGACAGTTCGACCTGCTTCACCTCCACACGAAGGCGCAATAGCGCGAACGGGTCGATGGCGAAGCGCGTCGACGGGATGTGGGCAACCACATCCTTGGTGCTGTCGCGAACATCGATGTTGTCGACGCGAACCACCAGCCCCAGCACCGGGTCGATGTCGACGACTGCGCGCCCTACCCCGACGTCGTATCCTGCGCCGAGGCTCTTGCGGATGATGGCCGCCACACGATCGCGCACGATTCCAAAATCGGTTGGGCCCGCGAGGACGATCAGCGTGGCGCCCAATCCGGCGATGAGCAGCACCAGCGCGACGATGAGCGTGACGCGGAAAGCCAGGCGTCCGCGCGGCGGGCGCTGGCGCAGCGGCCTGGCCGCCTGCTCCGAAGGACGCTGCTGCTGGAGGCGCTGGTTGATGTTTATGACGCCCTCACCTGACGTGCGCTTACACCGGACTCACACGAGCCCGGCCAGTCGCCACACGCACCCTTCATAATCAGGAAAAACGGCCAATGCGAGGGGCGCTGGCACTGCGACGGCGCGAGTGCGAGAGTGCCGCAGACCCCAACAACCCGGAGCCTGAAATGGCAAAGGCGAAGCTCGCACCGGATTTCGACCTGCCTACAGACGGCGGTGGCCGGATAAAGCTTTCCGACCTCGCCGGCCAGAAGGTCGTCGTCTACTTCTATCCGAAGGACGACACGAGCGGCTGTACGCTCGAGGCGATCGATTTCACTAACGCTGCCAAGGCCTTCGCCAAGGCTGGCACGAAGGTGATCGGCATCTCGCCTGACACCGAGAAGGCGCACGACAAGTTCAAGGCCAAGCACAAGCTCGGCGTAACGCTTGCCGCCGACCCGGAGAAGGTTGCCATCGAGGCGTACGGGGTGTGGGTGGAGAAATCCATGTACGGGCGCAAGTACATGGGCGTGGAGCGCGCCACGTTCCTCATCGGGCCCGACCGCCGAATCGTCCAGGAATGGCGCAAAGTGAGGGTTCCAGGCCACGTCGAGGATGTGCTCGCCGCTGCTGAGGCCCTCTAAAACCCGCAGAAACGCTGCCCCGTTAGGGATTGTTAACCTTAACCCGGTCTAATCGGCTCATCGGTTTTTTGCTCGCAGCAACAATCGGTGAGTGCGTAATGACTGCTGGACTTCGTGCGACGCATTCCTTCGCCCGTAGAAAGCCTCCCCACCGCATCATTATCGCGCAGGGTGAGAATGTACGGAGCTTCACGATCCGCCCTTGGCTCATCGCCACGGTGGGCGGAACGGCATTCCTGTTCGGGGCGCTATACCTCGCCGCCACCGGCTACCTCGTATTCCGCGACGATCTGCTCGCCGCCTCCATCGCTTCCAAGGCGCGGATGCAGCACGCCTACGAAGATCGCATCGCCTCGCTCCGTTCCGACATCGATCGGTTGACCAGCCGTCAGCTTCTCAACCAAGAGGCGGTCGAGGCCGAGATGGACCGCCTCTCCGATCGTCAGGCGGCACTCGACGCCCGCCAGGATTCGATCGCCGGGCTCAGTCAGGCCGCCAAGCGCGCCGGCATCGACCCGACCGACATTCCCGGCGCAACGGCGGACGCCACGCCCGACGATCCGCAAGACAACGAGACAGACGGACCGTCCGATTCGGAAGTGGACAAGGATCAGACCAGCAGCATAGCGCCGGTGCAGGCCGGCGTGCTGCCCCTCGCCTTCGCCGGGCTGCGCACCAGCGGTGACGCCGCTGTGGCGACTCAGGCGAGCGGCCCTGAGGTTCACCTCCAGGCCGTCACCGCTTCGCTCGATGCGCTGGCCAAGGACCAGGTGGCCTATGTCGACACCATCGCTTCGCGGGTCTCAGCGCACACCGAACAGATCGCCGAGATACTGAAGCGGCTGGGTCAACGTGTGCCGCCAAGCCACGCAACGATGGACGATAGCGTCGGCGGTCCGCTGGTTGAGATTGACGAGGACGCCGACCCCGAGACGTTCCGCACCAACGTGGACCTGATTGCCGGTGAGATCGATCGGTACGGCACCATCCGCCGCATCGCTGGCCAGCTTCCCCTCGCCCGTCCCATGAATTCGCCAATCACCAGCGGGTACGGTGCACGGCTGGATCCCTTCCTTGGCCGGCCGGCCATGCACACCGGCGTCGATTTCCGCGCTGCGCTGGGCTCCTACGCCCGCGCCACTGCCGGCGGCACGGTCATCACTGCCGAATACACCGGCGGCTACGGCAACATGGTCGAGATCGACCATGGCAATGGCATCACCACACGTTACGGCCACCTTTCCGAGATCGACGTGGTCGTCGGCCAGGTGGTGGCGAAGGATGCGATTATCGGGCGCACAGGTTCGACGGGGCGCTCCACCGGCCCGCACCTCCACTACGAGGTGCGGGTCGACGGGGCCGCAATCGATCCGATGACGTACATCAAAGCCGGCAAGGAACTGGCGCCCCTGCTGGCCTCGGCCCAATAGGCGGCGCTACGCCGCCTTGCTGGCCGCGGCGGCGAGCTTGTCGCGCAGGCCCTTCATCGCATTGCCCCAGTTGCTGAGCTGGTCGAGCATCAGGTTGACCTGGGCCTTGTGGCTCTCGGCCGGCTTGAACACCGAGAAATTTTCGAAGTCGGTGTAGAGCGACAGCGAGACGTGTGCGCGCACGTCGGCGATCTGGAGCTCGGCCATGACGCCGCGCAAGTGCTCCACCGCGCGCACGCCGCCGGTGGTGCCGTAGCTGACGAAGCCGGCAGCCTTGTTGGTCCACTCGTGGTAGACGAAATCGATCGCGTTCTTCAGCGAGCCGGAGAAGCTGTGGTTGTACTCCGGGGTCACGAACACGAACGCATCAAGCGAATCGACCTTGGCCGACCACTTCTTGGTGTGCTCGTGCTCGTACTTGCGCATCGACGGCGGGAACGGCTCATCGAGGTTAGGCAAGTTGAACTCGGCAATGTCCACCAGCTCGTAGCTGACGTCGGCGGCGGGGCGCGCCTTGGCGAGGTCGAGGACCCAGTTCGAGACCGTCGCCCCCTTGCGGTTGGGACGTGTGGTGCCGTCGATGATACCGATCTTGAGCATGGCAGGCGCTTTCCCCTGGATACGTGGTATAGAAAGGTGAGTGACAAGCGATAAGTGACCGCCTGAAGCCGTCCGACAAGGGGGCACCTTTATGAAACCGACTTCCCTGCACCTCACCGAACCGTGCCGGCGCATCAGCGCCCTGCTCGCGCAGATCGGTGACAAATGGACGCTGCTCGTGGTGCGCGATCTCAGCGACGGCCCGCGCCGGTTCAGTGAGATACGCCGGGCGCTCGGCTCGATCTCGCAGAAGATGCTGACCACGACGCTGAGGGCGCTGGAGCGCAACGGCTTCGTGACGCGCACTGTGTATCCCACCGTACCGCCGCGGGTGGACTATGCCCTCACCAGCCTTGGGCGCGATCTGCTCGAGCCGGTGAGCGCGCTATCGGAGTGGGCGCTGAAGAATGCCGAACGGGTCGAACGGGCGCAGCGCACCTTCGACGCCACGCACGGGCAGCCGGCGAAGGCGAACGGACGAAGCCATGGCCACACCGCTGGCGAAGCGCGGCGGGTCAGCTAACTCGGATTGGTCCCGTCCGCTTCAACACCGACGCGCTGGGCGAGCGAAGCTTCCATGAACGGGATGAGGTCGCCGTTCAGCACGCGCTGCGGGTCCGTGCTCTCCACCCCGGTGCGGAGATCCTTCACCAGCTGATACGGCTGCAGCACGTAGCTGCGGATCTGATGACCCCAACCGATGTCGGTCTTGGAGTCAGCCGTCGCCTGCGCGGCCGCTTCGCGTTTCTCGATCTCGAGTTCGTAGAGCCGGGCGCGGAGCATCTTCCACGCCGTCGCGCGGTTCTTGTGCTGCGAGCGTTCGCTCTGGCAGGCCACCGCGATACCGGTCGGTATGTGCGTCAGGCGGATCGCGGAGTCGGTGGTGTTGACATGCTGGCCGCCCTTGCCGGAGGCGCGGTAGGTATCGGTGCGCACATCCTTTTCGTCGATCTCGATGTTGATGGCGTCGTCGACGACTGGATAGACCCAGACGCTGGCAAATGAGGTGTGGCGTCGCGCCTGGCTGTCGAACGGCGAGATGCGGACCAGGCGATGCACGCCGGACTCGGTCTTGAGCCAGCCGTAGGCGCTCGGCCCCTTCACCTCCAGCGTCGCCGACTTGATGCCGGCTTCTTCGCCGTCGTGATATTCGAGCGTCGCAACCTTGTAGCCATTCTGCTCGGCGAAGCGCGTGTACATCCGCAGCAGCATCTCGGCCCAGTCCTGGGACTCGGTGCCGCCGGCGCCAGCATGAATCTCGAGATACGCGTCGTTGTGGTCGGCTTCGCCGGACAGCATCGTCTCGACCTGGCGGCGCTCGGCTTCGGCACGGAGCGCCTTCAGGGCCGCCTCGGCTTCAGTGACGATGCCGGTGTCACCCTCGGCCTCGCCGAGCTCAATCAGGCCGACCTGGTCGTTGACCTCGCGCTCGAACTTCTCGACCGCGGCGATGCCGTCGGCGAGCGCCTGGCGCTCGCGCATCAGCTTCTGCGCCTTGTCAGGCGAATTCCAGAAATCGGGGGACTCTACTGCCGCGTTCAGTTCGGCAAGACGGGACTTTGCCTGATCCCAGTCAAAGATGCCTCCTCAGCAGGCCGATAACCTGCTGGATTTCCTCGACGGTGGATTGAATCTCGGGGCGCATCGCATTGCTCGGCGGCACTTCTCAGGCCGCGTCTCTTAGACGTAGGGCGGAAGGCTGTAAACCCTTGGCGGACTGCGCTATTGCGGGCAACGAAAGGATTGCCCCCGTGGATCCCGTCGCCCACCAACGCCGCCGGCTCAAGGCCGGCTGGCTGTCGCGCCGCCTGTGGCGCCGCCGGCTCGTCTTCTGGCTGGGTGCCGTCGCGGTGGGCGTCGTCGGTGTGGGCTTCGCAGTCGCGTCGAACTGGGCGCAGGCGTTGTTCGCGAAGGTCAGCGGTCCCTATCCGTGGGCGCCGGTGCTGATCACGCCGATCGGCATGATGTTGTGCGCGCTCTGCGCCTCCCGCTACTTTCCTGGCTCGCAGGGAAGTGGAATCCCGCACGCGATTGCGGCGCGCACGCTCCGCACGCGACAGGACCGCGATCGGCTGCTGTCGCCGCGCATCATCGCCGGGAAAATCGGGCTCACCGTGGCGGCCCTGCTGTGCGGCGCTTCGGTTGGCCGCGAGGGCCCGACAGTTCAGATCGGCGCCGCGATCATGCTGCAGGTGGCGCGCTGGGGAAGGCTCCAGCAGGAACGCGGATTGATCCTGGCGGGATCGGCCGCGGGCATCGCGGCAGCATTCAACACCCCGCTGGCCGGAATCGTGTTCGCCATCGAGGAGATGAGCCGGTCGTTCGAGCAGCGCACCAGCGGCCTGGTGTTCTACACCGTCATCATCGCCGGCATTGCTGCACTGGCGCTGTCCGGCAACTACACCTATTTCGGCACCACGAGCGCTACGGTGAGCAGCGTCGAAGACTGGGCCCTCGTGCTGATCTGCGGCATTGTCGGAGGCCTTGTGGGCGGCGCGTTTTCGCGCCTGCTGGTCGAGGGCATGCGCCGAGCGGCGACGTGGATCGCGCCGCAACCCTTGCGGCGGGTCGCTGTGTTCGCGCTGGCGTGCGGCGTGGTCGTCGCAATCGCCGGCGTTGCGACGGGAGGCATGACTTACGGCACCGGCTACGAGCAGGCGCGCGCCGCAGTCGAGGGGCACGCCCTACCCTGGTTCTTCTGGCCGGCAAAGCTGGTCGCGACTCTGGCCACGGCAGTGTCCGGGGTGCCCGGCGGCATTTTCGCACCATCACTGACGGTCGGCGCGGGCCTCGGCGACTTCATAGCGCAGCTCGCGGGCTCGCCGTCATCCGGCCTGCTGGTGGTCATCGGCATGGCCGGATATTTCGCCGGCGTCGTGCAGGCGCCGCTGACCGCCTTCGTCATCATCCTGGAGATGACCGGCAACCACGCCAACGTCATCCCGCTGATGCTCGCATCCGCGGTAGGCTTCGCGGCATCGAAAATCCTGGCGCCGGAGCCGCTCTATCACGCGCTGGCGGCCAACATCGTGCAACAGGCACGTGCGGATGCGGGAGTGTCGTCCACGGCCGGCTAGTACAGCCCACCGGTCCCCGAGATCACCGCGCGGTCCGATTCCGGTGCGACCGTCAGCGGACGGCCCATCGTGTCGGTGTAGCCGATGATCGAATACGTATCCGGCGGCGCGGTGCCGGGCTTGAAGGCCTCGAGGATCGTGCCCTGATCACCGGCCTCCGCACGGAGGCCCGTGTGGCGGTCGATCGGGATGAAGTTCATGCCCGGCGGCACGCGGAAGGGGATCGGCGGCTTATCGGCCAGTGCCTGCTGCATGAATTCGGTGAACACCGGGGCGGAGAGCGAGCCGCCGGTTTCGCCTTCACCGAGGCTCCGCGGGGAGTCGAAGCCGACCCAGACGCCGGCGACGAGATCGGGCGAATAGCCGACGAACCAGGCGTCGTTGTAGTCGTTGGTCGTGCCGGTCTTGCCGGCGACGGGCTTGCCGATTGCCTTGGCTGCGGTGCCGGTGCCGCGCTGGACCACGCCTTCCAGCATCGACGTCATCTGGTAGGCGGTCATCGGGTCGAGAACCTGCTCGGCGTTGTCGACGATGGTCGGCTCGTCCTGGCCGTGCCAGGAGTCGGCGTCGCAGCCCTCGCAAGTGCGATCCTCATGCTTGAAGATGGTCTGGCCGTAGCGGTTCTGGATGCGGTCGATCAGCGTCGGGCGCACTTCCTTGCCGCCGTTGGCGAACACCGCGTAGCCCGCCGTCATGCGCAGCACGGTCGTCTCGCCGGAGCCCAGCGCCATCGCGAGCACCGGCTGCAAGTTGTCGTAGATGCCGAACCGGCGGCCGTACTCCGCGATCAGCGGCATGCCCATGTCCTGCGCCAGGCGCACGGTCATGACGTTGCGCGACAGCTCGATGCCGGTGCGTAGCGTCGACGGGCCGTAGAATTCGCCGGAGTAGTTTTCCGGCCGCCACATGCCGAGGCCGTTACCCTGATCGATCTCGATCGGAGCGTCCATGATCACCGACGAGGGCGTGTAGCCGTTATCGAGGGCGGCGGAATAGACGAACGGTTTGAACGATGAGCCCGGCTGGCGATAGGCCTGCGTGGCGCGGTTGAACTGGCTTTCGGCGTAGGAGAAGCCGCCGACCATGGCGAGCACGCGGCCGGTGTGCGGGTCCATTGCGACCAGCGCGCCTTCCACCTGCGGCACCTGGCGGAGGTTGTACGTGCCGGCAGCGCCATTGGCGGCGCTGACGTAGACCACGTCGCCGACCTGCAACAGATCGGTCATCGCCTTCACCGGCGTACCCTTGTGACCCTGAGCGCCAGCGATCTGCTTCCACTTCGTGCCCTTGAACGCAATCGTACCGGTATCGCGTGCGTCATCGACCTTTGTCGTGCCGGCCGTGATGTCGGGCCGCAACCCTATGTCCGCAGCGTCCGGCGTGACCTTCAACACGACGGCGAGGCGCCAATCGGTGAGGTCTGAGAGCGGCGTGATTGCCGCGACCTTGGGTCCCCAATCGCCGGACAGATCATCGAGGTGCTGCACGGGGCCGCGCCAGCCGAGCTCCTGGTCGTAGCTGGTCAGGCCATCGACAAGCGCCTGGCGGGCCATCACCTGCATCGCGGGCACAAGCGAGGTGCGCACCGAGAGGCCGCCTTCGTACAAGGTCTTCTCGCCGAACATCGCCGAAAGCTGGCGGCGCACTTCCTCGACGAAATAATCCGCCGCGAAGATTGTCGGGCCCGTGGAGCGCAGCTTCACACCCAGCGGATCCTTTTTCGCCTTCTCGCCATCGGCGGCGCTGACGTAGCCGTTCTCGACCATTCGATCGATCACCCAGTTGCGGCGCTCGAGCGCGCGATCGGGATAGCGGAACGGGTTGTAGTTGTTCGGGCCCTTCGGCAGCGCGGCGAGATAGGCGGTTTCGGCGAGGGTCAGCTCGTGCACCGACTTGTCGAAATAAGTGAGCGCCGCGGAAGCGACGCCGTAGGAGCCGAGGCCCAGGAAGATTTCGTTGAGGTACAGCTCGAGGATCTTGTCCTTCGAGTATGCCTGCTCGATGCGCAGCGACAGGATCGCTTCCTGCACCTTGCGCTGCCAGGTCTGGTCCAGCGTCAGAAGGAAGTTGCGCGCGACCTGCTGGGTGATGGTCGAGGCGCCGACCAGGCGGCTGCGGTTGCCGGTGGCGTAACCCTCGGCATTTTGCAGCAGCGCGCGGGCGATGCCCTGATAGTCGAGCCCGGAGTGCTGGTAGAAGTTTTTGTCTTCCGCCGAGATGAAGGCGTTCTTG
>DASZSW010000007.1:0-46176 GCA_035548515.1 Bauldia sp.
GTCTTCAGCGGCACCTTCGGCACCAGGCCGCGTTTGCCGCCCTCGCCGCCTTCCGGCGGCTTCTTGGCGACGGCGACCTTCGGCTTACGCGGCGCACGCTTCTTCTTCGGCGCGTCTTCCGGCGTCGGTTCCGGCTTCGGCGTGACCGGGCCGTCTTCCAGCGCCTCCAGATTCAGGTCGGAGCCATCCTCGCGGACGGTGACCTTCACGGTGCCGCCCTTCTTGAGCTTGCCGAACAGCACCTCATCAGCCAGCGGCTGCTTGATGTGCTCCTGGATGACGCGGGCCAGAGGCCGCGCACCCATGCGCTCGTCGTAGCCCTTCTCGGCCAGCCAGCGGATCGCTTCCGGCGCGAGGTCGAAGGTGACACCGCGGTCGGCGAGCTGCGCCTCGAGCTGGAGCACGAACTTCTGCACCACGTGGTTCACCACCTCGGGCGGCAGGCTCGAGAACGCGATCACCGCGTCAAGACGGTTGCGGAACTCCGGCGCGAACAGGCGGTTGATCGCCTCCTGATCGTCCCCGTCCCGCTTCGACCGCCCAAACCCGATCGCCGGCTTGGCAAGGTCGGCGGCGCCCGCGTTGGTCGTCATGATCAGGATGACGTTGCGGAAGTCGATCTGCTTGCCATTGTGGTCGGTGAGCTTCCCGTGGTCCATCACCTGCAGCAGGATGTTGAACAGGTCCGGATGCGCCTTCTCGATCTCGTCGAGGAGAAGGACGCAGTGCGGATGTTGGTCGACGCCATCGGTGAGCAGGCCGCCCTGGTCGAAGCCGACGTAGCCAGGAGGCGCGCCGATCAGCCGCGAGACGGTGTGCCGCTCCATGTACTCCGACATGTCGAAGCGGATCAGCTCCACGCCCATGGCCTGCGACAGCGCGCGCGCCACCTCGGTCTTGCCGACGCCGGTCGGACCCGAGAACAGGTAGCAGCCGATCGGCTTCTCCGGTTCGCGCAGGCCGGCCCGCGACAGCTTGATCGCCGAGGCGACCTTCTCGATCGCCGCGTCCTGACCGTAGACGACGCGCTTCAGCGTCGCGTCGAGATGCTTGAGCACCTCGGCGTCGTCCTTCGACACCGACTTCGGCGGGATGCGCGCCATCGTGGCGATCGTCTCTTCGATCTCCTTGACGCCGATGGTCTTCCGCCGCTTGGCCTCGGGCAGCAGCATCTGCGAAGCGCCGGTCTCGTCGATCACGTCGATCGCCTTGTCCGGAAGCTTGCGGTCGCTGATGTAACGGGCCGAGAGTTCCACCGCGGTCTTGATCGCGTCGCTGGTGAAGCGGACGTGGTGGAAGTCCTCGAAATAGGGCTTGAGGCCCTTCAGGATCTCGATCGCATCCGGCACCGACGGCTCGTTGACGTCGATCTTCTGGAAGCGGCGGACAAGTGCCCGGTCCTTCTCGAAGAACTGGCGGTATTCCTTGTACGTGGTCGAACCGATGCAACGGATCGTGCCCGAAGCCAGCGCCGGCTTCAGCAGGTTCGATGCATCCATGGCGCCGCCCGACGTCGCACCCGCACCGATGACGGTGTGGATCTCGTCGATGAACATGATCGCGCCGGGGAATTCCTCGATCTCCTTGATCACCTGCTTGAGGCGTTCCTCGAAATCGCCGCGATAGCGCGTGCCGGCGAGCAGCGTGCCCATGTCGAGCGAGAACACGGTCGACTTCTTCAGCACCTCCGGCACGTTGCCGTCGACGATGCGCTTGGCGAGGCCCTCGGCGATGGCGGTCTTGCCGACGCCGGGATCGCCGACCAGCAGCGGGTTGTTCTTCTGCCGGCGGCACAGGATCTGGATGGTGCGGCTGATTTCGGAGTCGCGCCCGATCAGCGGATCGATGCGGCCCTTCTTCGCCTTCTCGTTGAGATTGACGCAGTACGCCTCGAGCGCGTCGGCCTTCTTCTTGTTGTTTTCGCGGTCCTCGACCGTAGCAGCGTCGTCGTCGACGCCGCGCACCGGACGCGCGTCGCCCATGCCGGCCCGCTTGGCGATGCCATGGCTGATGTAGTTGACGGCGTCGTAGCGCGTCATGTCCTGCTCCTGCAGGAAATACGCGGCGTGACTCTCGCGCTCGGCGAAGATCGCGACCAGCACGTTGGCGCCGGTCACCTCCTCGCGGCCCGACGACTGCACGTGAATGACGGCGCGCTGAATGACACGCTGGAAGCCGGCGGTCGGCTTCGAATCTTCATCGGCGCCGGTCGCAAGGTTGGCGAGCTCCGTGTCGATGTATTCGATGAGATTACGGCGGAGCATGTCGAGGTCGACGTTGCACGCGCGCATGACGGCGGCGGCGTCCTGATCCTCCAGGAGCGCAAGGAGCAGATGCTCCAGCGTCGCGTACTCCTGGTGACGCTCGCTCGCCAGCGAAAGCGCCTGATGGAGGGCCTTTTCCAGACTGCGGGAGAATGACGGCACTTAGAACCTCACTTTTTCTCCATCACGCACTGTAGCGGATGTTGGTGCTTGCGCGCGAAATCCATGACCTGCGTCACCTTGGTCTCGGCGACTTCGTAAGTGTAGATCCCGCACTCGCCCACGCCATGCTGATGCACATGCAGCATGATATGGGTCGCCTCCTCCCGTCCCTTCTGAAAAAATTTCTCCAGGACCAGAACCACGAATTCCATCGGCGTGTAGTCGTCGTTCAAAAGCAGAACACGATAGAGAGCCGGCCGCTTCGTCTTTGTGCGCGTCTTGGTGGCGATTCCGGTGCCGGAGTCGTCGTCATCAAAGCTCGGGGGACGAATCGAGTTGCTCATGCCGTGGTCGAAGTTACCGATCCCGTGGAATCCTGCCGAGAATCCGGCAGCCGCGCAATCCGCCGCCAATCAATTTTGCGATTGGAAAGGACCGCGCCAGCGGTAGGAGGCCTCGGGAGGCGCGCGATTGTTTGTTAATGTAGGTGCAGCCGCGGCATTTTGTAGACGGGAAAACGAAAGGGCCCGGCGCTGCGGCCGGGCCCCTTGTCACGTTCCAAGCTGAACGGCGGCTTACTTGCCGAACTTGCCGTAGAGCGACTGGTAAGGCGCCGCGGCGCTCTTGGCCATGTCGGAGAAAATCTCGCCGAAACGGGTCACCTGCCCGACGTAGCCTTGGTAAGCTGTGCGGGCGAAGTCCTGCTGAAGGGCCACGACGGTGTCGAGGCTCTTGGCCGAGGCGAGCTTCTCGAAGGCAGCCGTGCCAGCCTCGAAGCTGCGCTTGCCGTAGTCGGCGGCCTCGGAGGCGATCGCCTGGAATCCCTTGGTGACGGCATCGGCAGCCTTGAGGGCGAGGTCGACATTGTCTTTGCCGAAGTTCTGGAAATCGAAGGTGTTGCTCATACGCTTTGGTGTCCTTGTCACGGGCGCCGAAAGCCGGCGTTTCCCTTGTGGCGGGACATATGTGCACTGCAACATTTAATGTCAAATGAATTTGTGCATCGCACAAAACGAGCAGAAAAAGGCCGCGGACTGTGGCCCAAATGCGCTTTACGGAAAGGTAAGGGGGCTTCCATACTGTCGGAATTCGTGATGGCCGGCAGGCGCAAGGGACGGCGCCGCGTACGTGTCGGGCATTCTCGGTAAGCCGCTGCGGGCGGCACGGGGCTTTCCCAGTCGAGGAATGCGCACACGAGTGCCGGTTTGTATTGAGTTGGATGCTGGCTCTGGGCAAGCCGGCAAGGTGCGGAGCTAGGTATTAGATGCTGAAGCGTAGAGGAGCGCTTCCGCGGTTGCGTCTGGATTTGCGGGCTTCGGTCCTCAAGGCATTTGCGATCGCGGTTGCCCTGGCGGTTGGCTCGAGCGTAGCGCTCGGGACCGCGGCTGCCGCCGTGCCCAGTTCCGCCATCATCGTCGACGCCAAGAGCGGCAAGGTGCTCTACGGCTCCAACGTCGATGCCCAGCGCCACCCTGCTTCGCTTACGAAGATGATGACGCTGTATCTCCTGTTTGACGCGCTGGCGTCGGGCAAGACCAGCCTCGATGCCCGCATGCCGGTCTCTGCTTACGCCGCCGCGCAGGCCCCGTCGAAGCTGGGTCTGAAACCGGGCAGCTCGATCAGCGTCCGCGATGGCATCCTCGCCATCGTCACGAAATCGGCCAACGACGTCGCGGTGGTGATCGCGGAATTCGTCGGCGGCAGCGAGAGGAATTTCGCCGCGCGCATGACGAAGCAGGCCCGTGCTCTCGGTATGACCAAGTCGAATTTCGTCAACGCTTCCGGTCTGCCGGCCTCGCAGCAGTGGACCTCGGCGCGCGACATGTCGATCCTCGGCCGCGCGCTGCGCGACCACTTCCCGCAGTACTACGACTACTTCTCCACGCCGAGCTTCGTGTGGAACGGCCGCCGCATCGGCAACCACAACGGCCTGCTGCGCCGCATGGATGGCGTCGACGGAATCAAGACCGGCTATACCCGCGCCTCCGGCTACAATCTCGTCAGCTCGATCGAGCGCGACAATCGCCTCGTGGTCGGCGTCGTCCTTGGTGGCGCCAGCACCCGCGCCCGCGACAACAAGATGGCCGATCTGCTCGACACCTACCTGCCGCGCGCGACCGCCGGCACGCGTACCGCCAAGCTGATCCCGGGCAAGCCAAGCGCCACCGCCAAGCCTGCGGTGATCGCTGTCGCCGCGGCTGAAGTTCCGATGCCGCGACCCCGCCCGACGATCGACGCAACAAACGCAGCCGCCGCTGTCGCGAACGCTGCGCCGGCCGAAGCGACCGATGACCCGATCGTCGTCGCCAAGGCCGATGTCACGGCCGACGCCACAGCCGTTACCGCGTCGACGACGGCTGTGCCGCCGGCACCCGCGACCGTCGCTTCGCTGATCGGCGCCAACTCAATCTTTGCACTCGACGCCACCACCGACGAAGGCACCGGCGAAGGCGACACCACCGCCGACGACGACCAGCCCGATGCACCCCCGGCGCCCAACAAGGCCGGCTGGCGCATTCAGATCGCCGCCGCACCCACCCAGGCTGGCGCGGAAGACATCCTCGACCGCGCGCTCGCCAAGGGCGGCAAGGTGCTGGCGTCGGCAGCGCCGTACACCGAGCCGGTCGAGCGCAACGGCTCGACCCTCTACCGCGCCCGTTTCTCCGGCTTTGCCTCCAAGGACGATGCGCGTGCCGCCTGCACGTACCTCGCCAAGCAATCTTTCTCGTGCCTCGCGGTCAGTGACTGACCGGTAACCACTTCCCACTACACTCGCTTCCAGGTCGTTTCGTAACGAGTAGGCCTAGTGATGAGTGCCGAGGAGTCTGTCCTTCGCCTGGTTGATTTTCGCAGCGAGCAGCGTCGAGCCGCCGCTGTCGGGGTGCACGGCCTTCATGAGTCGCCGGTGGGCCGCCCGGACTTCCGCCTCAGTGGCGCCGGGAAGAAGGCCAAGGATCTCATAGGCCTCCTTGTCAGTCATGGCGCCCGCATCCGCCGCGCCGCCCGTCCCCGTGTTAGCGTCACCCTGGAAGTCTTCGCGCCGTCCGGGGAACCGGCGGTCGAGGTAAGCTTCGAGTAGCGCCGCACTGTCGGCCGACGCCGCAACCTCCTCGGCCAGCGCCCGCAACTGATCCTCATCGAGATCGTCCAGCCGGTCGCCGGTGAATTCGCCGCGCCTGACCGTGCCGCTCATCGCGCCGGTGTCGTGATCAAGCCGCATCTCGAGCCAGTCCGACTTCACCGTGGAGCCGGTGCCAGCATGGCGCACGCCGCCGCCGAGATCGAACGAACCGATGCGGCCGGTAGAGATGGCGGACGCCCCCGCCGCCAGCAGAATGCCGCCCAGCCCCCATCGCTCGGTCAGAATCAGCAAGAGACCGATCGCCGCCAGCACGCCGCCGATGCCGTAGCGGATAGTGCGCACTAACGCGCGCGGACTCGTGTTGGCAAACGCGGTCGCCAGCACGTAGAGGATCCCAAGCGCACCGGCTCCAGCAACGAGATAGATGAGCGCCATGGCTATTTGAGCTGTGCCAGCAGCAGCGGCGAGGCGGCGGTCTTGGCGAGCGCCTTCAGGCCCCCCGCCGCATAGACAGCCGCAGCGCGCAGCAGCTGCGCCAGCTCCCCTGCGGCCTTTGGATCGAAGCGCGCATAGGCGCCCCGCGAGAGACGGGCCAGCTCGCGGAAGCCACGCTCGACGTTGGCGTCGCGCCCCTCCTGGAAGATGAAGATGCGTACACCAAGCATGCCGAGCTCACCGGCCGTCGCGGCAAGCTTGTCGATCTCCTCCTCGAGCGCATCGCCGATGTAGACCAGCACGTCGACCTTGCGCTTGGCGGTCTCCTTGCGCGCATGGCCCAGCACCTTGCCGATCTGGGTATTGCCAGCGCGGACATGGATGCCCGTCATCAGGTCGCGGAGCCCGGCAGTGTCGCTGACCCACTTCGACGCCCGGCATTCGTTGAAGCCGCGGAAATAAACGAGCTGCACGTCCAGCGAGCCGACCTTGCCGGCTTCCTCGAACATCTCCGCCTGGAGACGCTGAGCTGTATCCCACGTCGGCTGCCGGCTCATGGTCGCATCGAGCGCGAAGATCAGGCGACCGCGCCCGCTCGTGTTCGAGGGCGCCAGGGAGCGGGCCTCGGCCAGGAACGCGGCCACGTCGCCGGTGGGCGTCGTGGACGGCTTGGCGGGCGTGCGCTTGGTATCGGGCATGGGCAATATGTGGCGCGGGGACGGGGCGAGCGCAACTCGCGGCACGGCACCTACGGCTCAAAGAGAGGCGCCCTCTCCCTATGGGAGAGGCGGTGCCTCATTTGGCGAACCCGTGCCAATTGGCAGCCGCAGCGTCGCGATCAACCGGCGGATCTCGTCCCGTGCCGCGACATGCGAGGCGGTTGGCTCGGTCCCCAGCGTCTTCCGATCGAGCGTGTCCAGCGCAGTCAGCCCGCGCGGGAAGAATTCGCGGAACACCAGCCGCTCGCTGATACCCTCGGCGATGCGGCAGCCGGCAAGGTCGGCGAGCTGCGAGAGGCCGGCACCGAGCTTCCGACGGTTGCGCGTGTCCTTGCCGAGGCGATTGCGCACCACGATCCAGTCCATCGGGCGCGGATCGATCAGCCCGCGCTGCCGCCGCGCTTCAGAGACGAGGTCGGCATAGTGACTGAGACCCCGGACCGCGTAGGTCTCCGGATCGACGCGCGCGAGCACGTCGAAGTCGACGAAGCTGTCGTTGATCGGCGTCACCAGCGTGTCCGCCATCGCGTGGCTGGTCCGCATCAGGTAGGTGTTGCTGCCGGCGGTATCCACGACAATGAAGTCGTAGCCGTACTCAGTACGGCTCACCGCCTCGGCGAACGCGCGGAACTCACGTCCCTCGATGTCGGCGACGGTGTCGCCTTCTCCGATGGGCACGGTGAAATGCGTCGGCAGGTCCAGCGGCAGGCCGGTCTTCTCTTTCCACACCGCGCGGTTTTCGATGTAGCGGGTGAGCGAGCGCTGGCGCCCGTCGGTGTCGATCGACGCAACGCGCGCACCCGACTTGAGCAGCGCGACGACGATATGCATCGCCGTGGTCGACTTGCCGGAGCCGCCCTTTTCATTACCCAGAACGATGACGTGCGCGGGGCCTGCCGTGCGCGGGGGTAGCGCCATGCTCGAACAATCCAGCCAGCCCGACCAGAGCATGGCATGGATTCGGCCCCATGACAGGCACTAGAACGCGGGAAACGGCGCGTTTGCCACAAGAGTCGGCGCCAGTACGCCGGTGACCGGCGAGGACACCGAGTAGCGCACGGGCAGGCGCAGCTTGTCGACCAGCTCGCGAATTTCGCGCCGCGCCGCGACATGCGACATGGTTGGCCTGACGCCGAGGATCGCCGGGTCGAGCGGATCGAAGGCCGTCAGCCCCATCGGGAAAAACTCGCGGAAGATGACGCGCTCGCTGATGCCATCGGCGACGCGGAAGTCGAGCAGCCCCGCGAGGGCCTTCAGGCCGGCGATCACTTTTTTCTGGTTGCGGCTGGCGATGGTCGAGATGCGGTTGCGCACGACCACCCAGTTGAGCGCAGGCTGCCCGGCAACCGCGCGCTTGCGGCGCGCCTCCAGCACCAGCTCGGCGTACTGGCTGGCGTTGCGCACTGCCATCGTCGTGCCGTCGATGCGGCCGAGGACGTCGAGATCGACGAAGGAGTCGTTGACGGGGGTCACCAGCGTGTCGGCCATCGCGTGACTGAGCCGCATCCGGTAGGAGTCGTGGCCAGGCGTATCGATGACGACGAAATCGAACTGTGCGCCCATCCGCTCGATGATCTCGGCGAAGGCCGCGAACTCGCGCGCTTCGACCTCGGCGACCACCTCGCCCTCCTCGAGCTGCGCCGAGAAATGCGTCGGCACCTCCAGATGGACGCCCATCTTGCGGGCGTAGCGCGAGCGGTTCTCGATGTAGCGTGTGAGCGAAAGCTGGCGGCTGTCGGTATCGATCGAGGCGACGCGATGGCCACCCTTCATCAGCGCGACGATGATATTGACCGCCGTGGTCGACTTGCCCGACCCGCCCTTCTCGTTTCCGATGACGATGACGTGGGCGGCTTTTGGCGACGCGGAGATGAGGCCCATTGGGGCGATACCGGACACAGGGACGCAACAGCCGCGTGATATTTGTCGAAAAACGCCAATATTCCGTCAACGGCAAATGTATATCCGCCGCATTGTGCCGCGGTTCTGCCGTTTGCTAGCGTCCCGCGCCTTTCCAGGAGATCCGCCGCCGTGCCGACCCCGCCCATCGATCGCACCATCAAGGCCATGCGCGCCCGGATCACGCTCTGGCGCGGCCTCGGCGCCAAGGTAGCGCTCGTGCCGACCATGGGCGCGCTCCACGCCGGCCACGTAGCGCTGGCGCGGGCCGCCCGCGAGCGGGCGGGGAAGGTCGTGGTGTCGATCTTCGTCAATCCGACCCAGTTCGGCCCGGCGGAGGACTTCGACCGCTACCCGCGCGACGAAGCTGGCGACCTCGCGAAGCTTGCCGACCTCGCCGATGCAGTGTTCGCGCCGACCGTCGCTGAGATGTACCCCAACGGTCCGGGTACGCTGATCAATGTCGCTGGCCCCTCGGCCGACCTCGAGACGATCTCGCGCCCGCAATTTTTCGGCGGGGTAGCCACTGTGGTGGCGAAGCTGTTGCAGGCGACGACGCCGGATGTCGCTCTGTTCGGCGAGAAGGATTACCAGCAGCTTCTCGTCGTGAGACGGATGGTCGCTGATCTGATGTTCCCGGTCGAGATCGCCGGCGTGCCGACCATCCGCGAGCCGGACGGCCTCGCCCTGTCATCACGCAACGCGTACCTGTCGCCAGGCGACCGCGCCAAAGCGCCGCGACTCTATGCGGCGCTCCAGGCCGCTGCCGAAGCGATCCGGTACGGCACCTCCTCTGACGTCGCGCTCCAGGCCGCGCATTCCAAACTCACCGCAGTCGGCTTCATGGTCGACTACGTGAAGATGCGGAACGCCGACACGCTGGCGTCAGTCGAGGATGAGACGAAGGAGCCCAAGCGGATTCTCGCAGCCGCGTGGCTCGGAAAGACGCGATTGATCGACAACGTCGCGGTGTGAGCGAAGCTCCTACCTCCCCGCAAGGGAGAGGGAATGCTGCCCTATGATCTACCGCAACCCCATCTCCGCCAGCGCGGCGGTGAGTTCTGGCGGCAGGTCGTCGCCCGCCCTGCCCTTCTTCAGGTCGCGCGGCGCGTCGTCGGCCTCAAGGTACCGCCAACCCTGGAACGGTCGCCTCGGTTGCCATTCGGTCCGCACAAGCTTCGGGTCGAGCACAAGGCGGCAGCGGCCGATGCCCTCCTTGTCCGTGAATGGCTCCACGCCCAGCAGCTTCTGCCGCACCTGCACCGTGCCCTTGATGACCCAGTAGAGCGAGCCGCCCTTCAGGTCGGCAGTGCGCTTGGGCACCATGCGCGTGATGTGGTTGTGGACCGGCCTCTCGCCCTTGCGCTTTTTCTCGCGAATGCGCTGCTCGATCCACTCGGCGAGATCCTCGATCGAATCGCAGCCGACGCACAGCTTGATGAGGTGAAGGGGCATGCCGGCAAGCTTTGGCGGGAGAGGCGCGCGGCGTCAAATAGGCCGCGCGGCGTTGTCCACAAGCCTCAGACGATGACCTGCGTGCCGATCTCGACCACGCGGTTGGTCGGCAGGCGGAAATAGCTGGACGCATCGTCGGCATTGCGGGCGAGCAGGATGAACAGCTTGTCCTGCCAGAGCGGCATCGCCACCGCTTCCGATGCCTTCAGCGAGCGCCGCGACAGGAAGAACGTCGTCGACATGATGTCGAACGAGAAACCTTCCTTGCGCGCGATCGCCAGCGCCTTCGGCAGGTTGGGCGTCTCCATAAAGCCGTATTTCACCGTGATGCGAATGAAGGAATCCGAGAACGGCCTGACGGTGACGCGGTCCTCCTCGGGCGCGCGCGGCGTGTCGACGGTCTTCACCGTCATGATCACGTTCTTCTCGTGCAGCACCTTGAAATGCTTCAGCGAGTGGAGGAGCGCCGTCGGCGTCGAATCCGGGTCGCCGGTGAGGAAGATGGCCGTGCCCGCGATGCGCGGCGGCGGGTGTTTTTCCAGGCTGTGTACGAGATCGGCGAGCGGCACCTCGAGCCGGCGCGTCTTCTCGAACAGGATGCGGCTGCCACGGCGCCACGTCAGCATCAGCACCATCAGCGCTCCGCCGGCCAGCAGCGGGAACCAGCCACCGTGAAGAATCTTCAGGAGGTTTGCGGCGAGGAAGGCGGAGTCCAGCAGAAGCAGCGGCACGACCACGAAAACGGCGGTGATCAGGTTCCACCGCCATACCCGCCAAACGACGATGAACGCCAGCAGCGTGGTCACCACCATCGTGCCAGTCACCGCAATGCCGTACGCGCCTGCAAGCGCGCCGGAGGAACGGAACAGGCCCGTGACCAGCAGCACGGAGACGAGCAAAAACGCGTTCACGCGCGGCACGTAGATCTGGCCGAACTGGGATTCCGACGTGTGCCGTATCTCTAGGCGCGGCAGCAGACCGAGCTGTACGGCCTGCCGGGAGAGCGAGTACGCGCCCGTGATGACGGCCTGGCTGGCGATGACGGTCGCGGCGGTTGCCAGCACCACCATGGGCAGTTGAAGCCAGTCGGGAAACATCAGGAAGAATGGACCGTCGGCGGCTTCCATGTCGCCGAGCACCAGCGCGCCCTGCCCCAGGTAGTTCAGCGCCAGCGCAGGCAGCACGAGCGCGCCCCACGCCATCTGGATGGGCTTGCGGCCGAAGTGACCGAGATCAGCGTAGAGCGCCTCCGCACCGGTCACCGACAGGAACACCGCGCCCAGCGTTACGAGGCCAATGAGCCCGTGCGTGAAGAGAAACTGCACGCCGTAGAGCGGATTGAGGGCGTAGAGCACGACCGGGTTCTGCACCAGATGCACGACGCCGGCCACCGCCAGAACCAGGAACCACAGCACCATGACCGGCCCGAAGAAGACCGCCACCCGCGCTGTGCCCCGCGACTGGACCAGGAACAGCCCGAGCAGAATGACGACCGACAGCGGGATCACATACGCATCGAGGTGCGGCGCGGCGATCTCCAGGCCCTCGACCGCGGAGAGAACGGACAGCGCGGGCGTGATCACCGCGTTGCCGTAGAACAGCGCCGCCGCGATGATGCCGAGGAGCACGATGAACCCGGCGAACCGCCCGGCGGCGCCACGCATAGCGAGCGCCATCAGCGCAAGTGTGCCGCCTTCCCCGTTGTTGTCGGCGCGAATGAGGAAGATGACGTACTTCAGCGTCACCGTGATCAGCAGCGACCATATGATCAGCGACAGCACGCCGAGCACGACCGACGTGGTGATCGGCCCGTTGCCGTTGATTGCCGCAAGCACGGCTTCCCGGAAAGCGTAGAGCGGACTGGTGCCGATATCGCCGTAGACGACGCCGATAGCGCCCACAGTCAGCGCCAGCGTTCCCGTCGTCTCAGAATGTTTTCCGTTTCCGTTGGCCGGCGCCGGGCTGGCAAGCGTACCCGGCATGTCGGTGGCCATGGCGGCAACCTTGTTGCACTGCACTGAGGCAGCGGGAACGGCCTTCTAGCACCTTTGGACGGGCGAATGGTAGCCCACTGGACACAGGGCCGCGGCAACCCACAAGTCGATGATATTACTTGACTTTCTCGCCAATCCGCCAGGCGTGCAGGGCCGCGTTGCACGCGCCGCGCCTGACAGCGCCTTTCGCGTGGAATCAACGTTCCGCCGTATTGCCACGCCAAGCAAGACGCGAATTGCGGCAGGAGATTCCCGACAGATGCGAACGCTTTTCGGTGTCGTGCTCGGTGCGCTGATCACGGTCGGCGCCGCCTATTTCCACGATAACAACGTCGCGCCAAACCCGACTGATCCGAGGCTCACCGACCGGCAGATCGTCAACTGGGACGTTTTCGGCGCCGTGCTGCGCCAGACAACGGACGGTATAGGGAACGCCTGGCACTCGCTTACCGGCAAGTAGCGCCCGCAGCACCGCCGGAATAGGATCGGAACGCTCAGCCCCAGGGGATCGCGTCATGTCTATCACCCGCCGCCAGTTCGTGACCGGAGCCTCAGCCGTCGCAATAGTGCTGACCTTGCCCCGCTGGGCCTTCGCAGCCACGGACGCCGCGGTGGAGTTTGCCAAGTCGCTTTATGCGCTGCCAGCGTTGTGGAGCGACGTGACCGCCGACGACGCGGCGATCGCCAAGTACCTCGATCCCAACCTCGGCGCGCTTATCAAGGCGAACTACGCCAAGACGGATTTCGACTCCGCACTCGACTACGACCCGCTGGTTCAAGCGCAGGATTTCGAGGACGTGAAGGCGACCTTCACCGTCGAAACCGAGACCGACACCACCGCAGTGATCGACGCGCACGTCGACAACTACGGGGAAGACTCGGTCGTCGTGCTCGACCTGGCCAAGACGCCCAACGGCTGGCGGCTCGCGAACGTCCGCACCGACGAGCAGAGCCCGAGCCTGGTCGACGAGTTGAAGCAGCTCAACGCGAACAGCGGCGAGGCAGCGCAGTAGCTTCTACGGATCCCATTCGGGCGCGGCTGGCGGCCAGCCCGCTATCCGCTGCTTCCTTGCGCCCAGCGCCGACAGCGCCTTCATCTCGGCATCGCTCAGTTCGAAGTTGAAGATGTCGAAGTTGGCGCGGATGTTCACCTCGTTCGTGCTCTTCGGAATCGTGACGACGCCCGCCTGCTGGGTATCCCAGCGCAGCACGATCTGCGCCGGCGTGCGTCCCTTCTTGCGCGCCAGATCGACGATGACCGGATCATCCAGGATCACCTGACGGCCAAGCGGCGAATACGCCGTGAGCAGCATGCCGTGGCCACGGATCGCGGCCACCACGTTCTCCTGCGTCAGGTACGGGTGATACTCGATCTGGTTCGTGACGATCGGCTCCTTGGTCGCGCGCCAGGCTTCGGCAAGCAGCTTGATCGTGAAGTTCGATACGCCGATGTGCTTCGTCCACCCCTTACGCTTCGCAGCGTTGAGCGTGGCGATGGTTTCTGCCACCGGCAGCACCTTGCTCGGCCAGTGGATCAGCAGCAGGTCAACCTGATCGACCTTCAGCTGCCTGAGGCTGTTTTCGACCGAGCGATTGAAATCGGCCTCGGCAAGATTCTCCGACGCGACCTTCGTCGTGATGAACAACTGCTCGCGCGGCACGCCCGAGGCGCGAACGCCCTCGCCCACGCGATCTTCGTTGCGGTAACCGGCGGCGGTGTCGATGTGGCGATAGCCAATCTTGATCGCATCGGCGACCGAGCGGGCGCAATGTTCGCCGCTGATGTTCCAGGTGCCGAAGCCGATGACGGGAATCGTGGCGCCATGCGCGGTCGCGGTTTGCAAGAAAAGGCTCCATCGCGGTGGAAGTGCCGTGATCTTGGAGCAGCAGGACCACGCCGGTCAACGACGCCGTGATGCATTCCAATAGGGACCAGCTAAACGACGGCGTCCGTCACCGCGGCGATGACGCGATCGACCTCGGCGTCGGTGAGGTCCGGCCCCATCGGCAACGACAGCACCGCGTTTGCCAGCATCTCCGACACCGGCAAGGCCCGCGTATTAAACCCGGCAAGCGCCGGATGCTGGTGGAGCGCGAGCCGATAGAACAGGCCCGTGCCGATCCCGACCGCGTCGAGCTTGGCACGCACGGCATCGCGATCCGCGACACGGATGGTGTAAAGCGCCCACGCGCTGCGATAGCCATCGGCGACTTGCGGCTTCACCACGGCCGACGGCAGACCGGCGCTGTAACGCGCGGCAATCTGGTTGCGCCGCTCCAGTTCCTCGCCAAACACGCTGAGCTTGGACAACAGGATCGCCGCCTGGAGCGTATCCAAGCGGCCAGTGAGTCCAAGGACCACAGCCGCATCGCCCGTGCCCGAACGGCCGTGGGAGCGGATCATCCGGACCTGCTCCGCGATCCGCGCATCATCGGCAAGGATCGCGCCGCCGTCGCCGTAACAGCCGAGCGGCTTCGTCGGATAGAAGCTTGTGGCGCTGACCGGCGCCAAGTTACCGACGCGGCGATTGCCGATACCGCCGCCGAAGCTCTGCGCCGCGTCCGCCAGAACCTCCAGCCCGCCCTTCGCCGCCACGGCGCCAAGCGCCGCGTAGTCGGCGGGCAACCCGTAAAGGTCGACGGGCATGACCGCGCGCGGCTTCAGTGCGCCGGCCGCCGTTACCTCTGCGATCGAACGCGCAAGGTCGGTGGCGTCCATGTTGTAGGTCTTGGCATCGACGTCGACGAACACCGGCGTCGCGCCGGCGCTCACCACCGCTCCCGCGCTCGCCGCGAAGGTGAACGCCGGAACGAAGACGGCATCGCCGGCGCCGATCCCCATGGCCATGAGCGCGATCGTGAGCGCGTCACGGCCGCTGGACACCGCTATGGCGTGGCCGGCACCCGCAAACGCGGCAAGCTCACGCTCGAGCTGCTCCACCTCTGGCCCGAGAATATACTGACCGTGGGTCAGCACCGCATCCATGCGCTGGCGAATGTCGCGCTCCAGCCGCGCCCGTTGACGCTGGAGATCGAATAGCGGGATTTTGCCTTCGGCAGCGACGGCGAGGTGAGGACGGGCAGGCTGCGTCATGCGGTAACCGCGAGTTGGGCGGGGACGGCCTCGGCGATCGCCGCGCGGATACGCTCGGCGATCTCCAGCGCCGCAACGCCCGCGGCGCCACCGACGATCGGCGCCGTGCCGATGGCAATGCTGGTGAGGAACGCATCGATCTCCGCGCCAAGATTGTCGCGCGGCTGGAGAAAGACAGGCACCGGCACCGCACGCGGCGCGCGACGGCTGGTCATGGTCAGTGTCGGAGCCGCCAGGTCGGCGGCAAAAACGGTGTCCGGCTCGGTGACTGTCAGCCGCCGCTCGCCCTCTGCCGCCACGCGAGACGCTGAGAGCGTCGCGATCGCACCGTTGGCGAAGGTCAGCCATGCTTCGGCTTCGTCAGTGACGCCGGAGACGCTGCTGCTGCCGCTCGCCGCCACCGAAGCCACCGGCGCGCCGGCGAGCGTCATCACCAGGTCGAGGTCATGGATCATCAGGTCGAGAACAACGTCGACGTCCGTTATGCGGCCATGCCAGCGCACCCTGCGCCGCGCCGACAGGCGCCGCGGATTGGTCAGCCTGGCCTGCAGCTCGCCAACGGCGGGAGAGAAACGCTCGACATGCCCGACTTGCAACACGACGCCGGCGCGGTCGGCGCGCGCGACAAGATCATGCGCATCGTCAACATTCGTTGCGATCGGCTTCTCGATGAGGACGTGGACGCCGGCATCGATGAAATCACGCGCGACGGCGGCGTGCCCGCTCGCCGGCACGGCGATCGACACGGCATCGACTTTCCCGATCAGGTCGCGATGGTCGCCGAAAACTTCAGCGCCCTGCCCCCGCGCGGCAGCGAGCGCAGCGTCCTGGTCGGCGACGGCCACAAGCCGCGCCTTCGCGTTCGCCGCGTAGTGTTTCGCGTGGTACTTGCCGAACGAGCCAAGGCCTACGACGCCAACGCGAATAGGCCCGCCAGTCAAACCTTGCGAGGGCATAGGCCCTCCCCCAGAAGACGCCGCAAGGCGAGGCATATCCGATTCACGCCCAAAGTCGATTGGACCCCTCGCCCCGCCGGATAACGATTTGCTGCGAGGCTTAACGGGGCGAGAGGCAGGCGTTGGCACAAAACAAAACCGGCGGCCCTGAGACCGCCGGTTTGGCATATCTGGTGCGGCCAAGAGGACTCGAACCTCCACGGTGTTACCCACTAGCACCTCAAGCTAGCGCGTCTACCAATTCCGCCATGGCCGCGAAATCGCGGCCCCGTGTAACAAATCGGCCCAAGCCTTACAAGCGAGCCGCTTTGCGGAATCAGGCCGTCAGAGCAGCGTCATTCACGCGGCTTTCCGCGATTTCGGTGAGCTTGGCGTCCGCCGCCTTCTCTTCCTCGAGGTTCGCTTCCAGCTCAGAAGCGCAATCCTCGCGCCCGAGTTCACGCGCCCACGCGACCAGCGTGCCGTAGCGTGTGATCTCGTAGTGCTCGACCGCCTGGCCGGCGGCGATGATCGCAGCGTCGAGGACGTCTTCCTCGGCCACATCGCCGGTCACTTCGCGGGCCTCCTTGAGAATGCCGTCGATCGCCGGGCAGTCGACCGCCTTGGCTTCGGCGCCATGCATGCGGAAGACTTCCTCGACCCGCTCGACATGACCGCGCGTTTCCTCGAGATGGTTCTGGAGACCTTCCTTCAGTTCCGGATTCGTCGCCTGCTCGATCATGTCGGGCAGCGCCTTCAGGATCTGTTTTTCCGCGTAGTAGATGTCACGCAGCTGGTGGACGAAGAGATCGTCGAGCGTTTTGATGTCTTTCGAGAAAATGCCCATGGCAGAACACTCCTGTGCCCAAGCAAGCGCCCGCCCGCATCCCTAACGCGAGCTGCGAGCGGTTGTTCCGCTGTCGCGGCCGAACGCCTTGCGCAGTTTGATCTTCGCCGCTGCGAGCACCTTCTTCTGACTGGCGGGTAGGTCGCGGCCGGCGCGGTTGATGTAGAATGTGAGCATCGACATCGCCGACTGATAAGCAGTGCCCTTGCGCCTCTTGCTGTGTTCCGCCGATCGCTTCAAGGAGCGTGCGATGCGTGCCGGATCCTTCCAGCTGAAGACGCCGCGATCGAGATCAAGTGCGTTGCTGTTTTTGGTGACGGCCCCGGACCAATACTTGGACGCCGGCATGACGCATCACCCGCGGCGTTTGAAATATTGAACGGCCCGCTCGTGCTTCTCCGCGGCAGCCCGTGAGGCAAAGGTTCCGAGATTGCGGCGCCTGCCCGTCTTCGGATCGGTCTTGCGCGAGTAAAGCCGATACTGGCCTGAGCTGAGCTTCCTGATCATGGCTGCTCTCCGATGGCATTTCCGGTCGCACGGGACCATATTCCCGGGCCATGAACGCCCCGATGCATCGCGAAGTTCCGCCGATGGCGGCCGCCGGCCCGGTCGCCTGGACCATTGCTGACGGTCAGGTCCCGTACCTCGAAGCCGTATCCGCCATGGAGGCACAGGTCGCCGCGATCGCAGCAGGCACGGGCGGGGAGCGCGTGTGGCTCGTCGAACATCCGCCGCTCTACACCGCCGGCACCAGCGCCGATCCCGTCGACCTGCTCGAGCCGGGGCGCTTCCCCGTTTTCCAGACGGGCCGCGGCGGCCAGTACACCTACCATGGCCCCGGTCAGCGCGTGGCGTACGTGATGCTCGACCTCAATCGCCGCAGGCGCGACGTCCGCGCCTACGTGTCCGCGCTCGAAGACTGGGTTATCGCGACGCTCGCCGCCTTCAACATCCGCGCCGGGCGCCGCAAGAATTGCGTCGGCATCTGGGTGGCGCGTCCCGACAAGGGCGAAGGCCGCCAGGACAAGATCGCGGCCGTCGGCATCCGCATCCGCCGGTGGGTGACGTTCCACGGTATCGCGCTGAACGTCGATCCCGTGCTCGATCATTTCAGCGGCATTGTGCCATGCGGGATCAGCACGCAAGGCCTGACCAGCCTCGCCGATCTCGGGATCACTGCGACGATGGCGGACGTGGACGTGGAACTTCGCCGCGCGTTCGAGGCGACGTTCGGCCCGACGCAACGGAGCCCGGCGTCGTAGTGCGATCAGGCTACCGGCTAGCCTCGGCCAGTTTCTTCTCGAACATCGGCTCAAGCAACGGGATGGCGTCTTTTACGCCAGGCATCACGATCGGAGCGTCGCCACCGCCCTTCGCGGCTGCCTGCTTGATCCAGCCCGGCAGATCCTGGAACACGCTGGTCCAGAATTCCCGGTCGCTTGGCGCCATCAAAGTGATAACGCAGTCGTTGAGATTTGCATCCACGCCGTAGTGCAGCCGTATCGTCCGGCCATCGAACGCCATGTCGCCACACCCTTGGTATTTCGCCACGCGACTCGCCGGATCGCCGAGCATTGCGAGGGGCTGCGAAATTCGAAGCGCGTTGAGCGTCTTGAGATTCTTTGGCGAGCCCTGGTCGTAGTTGGCGATAATGTTGAAATTCAAAGATCCGATCGGCTTTGAGTCGTAGCTGACCCCGTTGAGCACGACATAGAAGACATCAGACTCGCGGTCGCCGCCGCCAAGGAAAGCCGCGATCTTTTCGATCGACATCGGTTTCGTCGTCACCGGCGCGCTGACAATGTTCATCGCCTCGTCCATCGCTTTCAACGAGGCTTCATCGATCAAAGGCTGGCTCAGCTCTTGTTTCAGAAACGCAGCATCGCCCAGCCGGTACAGGCAGCCGATGTTGACCCCGAAGAAAGAGTCGGTCGCGTGCAGCGTTCGAAACTCGGGGCCGGAAAGGAGTTTGTGGATTCTCGCGGTCAGCGGACTGTCCGGAAAACGATAGGCGTAGATGTAGAGCCAGCTCGACCCCGCGATCTGGTCGTGGAAATTGCCGAGGTCCAGGAAATTCTGGACGGTTGGGTCGCCGGCACCGCGCCAGTCCGCTTTCGCCCATTTATAGATAGCGGCCGGATGTTTTGCGTCGTTGTGGCCCGCGTATATGTCGTCGAGCGTGTCGAGGAAAATCGCGGCGGCTTTGTCCAGGCGATCGCGATAATGCGGATACAGATCGACGCCGTTCGCGCGGGCGACCTCCATGTAGCCGAACGCGCGATCCAGGGCCGAGAACTGATACTCCAGCGCCGTCGATCCCCGCGCGGTCTTCTGATCGAAGGACCCGTCGGCCAGCGTCTCCTTGTCCATGCGCGCATAGATCGCGCTGAGACGCTTCTGGAAAAACGCGTCGCCGTGGTCGACCAGATCGTAGATCAGGTTGTCCCAGATTTCGAAGTTGTAGACGTTGTGGTGCTGGACTCCGACGGCCGGGTCCGCCGTGAACATATCCCGATCGTTCCGCTGTCCGATCAGATGAAGCCAGGTCTCCACCAGCCGGTGATCCTCGGCTCTCTCGGGCGCATAGTCCTTGACCACCGAGAAGTACGTGTGAGCGACCGTGGCGATACGATCGCGCACCAACTCGGCATCCTTCACCGGCGCCTTTTCATATCCCCGCTTGCTCGTCCATTGTTGCGGACACGTCACCTTGGAGCAGTCTATCGTGCCGAGATAGGCGCCGGCTTTGGCCCAGCGCGTCATCATGTCGAACAGGATCGCCTTCTGGGCATCGTCGTCGCGGACCACCACCGCCGCGCCCATCATCGACGCACCGCCGGCAAACTGATCCAGCGCTTCGCCAAGCGCCGCGGTATCTTTCATCTGCGAACTCATGCCCTGCATTTTTTTCTGCGGCTTGAGCGTGACGAAAGTCGTCCGGCTATCGAAGTTTGTCTGGCAGGCCCGTTCCCTGTCCGCAGGCTTCAGGCCGTGGACGATATCGAGGACGTCCTGGGGGATGAAGTGGCGGAGAACTTCGTCGGTGGAGATCGCCGGCGGCGCTTTCACTGCGGCTGCCGCATGTCCCGCTGCCGGCCACGCGACCAAGCCCAGAACCATACCGACGACTTGAGTCAGTAACATGCGCATGGCAGCCCACCCGCAGTTGTGGCAGCCAGTAATATCACCAGCGTCGGGTGGCGGCAAAATCCCGCATCATGAGCGACAGGGCGGCGCCAGTTTCACCCGGCTGCCGCCCGCGCTCAGCTGGCCGTCGGCGCTTTTACAGCGTCGATAGCCTGGGCCAGTCCGTTGACGCTCAGCTTGAACGTCAAACCCTGCCCGGCGACCGTGTAGACGGTCGCAGAGGCGCTGGTCGCTTTGGCCAGCGTCTGTACGAAGTCCGGAGCGAGGTTAGCGATCGCCTCGCAATGTCCCGTGATGCACGATGTGAAAGGCACGGCCACCGGCTTGTCGGCACCGAGGTTCACGACAACTCCACGGTTGACCAGGATGCCGGTCGGGGTCTGCCAAATGGCAACCAGATTTCCCGAGCCGTCATTCCCGATCAACCATGCAAAAACAACGGACTTGGATTTCTCGTCCGTGAGCTGTTGCGCGATAGTGCACTGCTTTCTGGCTGTTTGCGGATTCATCCCGCAATTGAACACCCAGTCGCCGATTGGCTGGCCCCGCAACACCGTGACCGCGGGTTTCGAAGCCTGATCCGCGGAAACGGCTTCGGGTGAAGCCGCCGCAGGCGTCGAAGCCCATGGCATGGGAAAATTGAGCGCGAGCGAACCTTGCTCTGCGGTCGAAAAAACAACGACCGCGACTCCGGAAGCTATGATCAGAACGACAAAGAAGAGGCTGAATAAGAAACGCACGACTATCCACCCCACCCCTTCGCAGGGGACCCAAGATGCTGTTGCCTCCTCTCCGCATCACGTCGCCCACCCGCCGCCGAGCGGGCGCGAGCGACGTCATCCCCATCACCGTCTCGCCAACTGCACCCCCACGTGCACGCTGGCGAAATTCAAAGACGGCGTCTGAAGCTGGAAAAAAGGAGATGCGCCCTCGGTTACGCGAAAACTAGTACCGAAGGAGGTCCAGACGCCGCCATCCATTGAGGCGAGCCGCAAGGTGCGCATGATGCGCGCCAACCGGCCGCCGGTAGCTGAGATGAGAGACGTCGCGACGCGCCGCGCCGCCGGGAGATCGCCCGACAGCGGTCGCAGAATCCGGAAACGATGAACGACCCCCGCCATCGCCCGCGCAACGCCTCTAACGCGCCCGGAGACGTGACTCCGGGCAACGACGCCGTGCCGCAGGCGGCGACCAACTCCACATCATCCGGGCGTGGCCTACTCCGCCCGGGAACGCGTGGTGGTCAAATTATTAGCAGCGGGTTTTGGTGAGTCCAGTGAAGCTTTTGCGGCGGCAGCCCGGAAAAAATCTCCCTTTAGCGCCAAGCACTAAGCCAATCGCGCCTGGAGGGCGACGGCATCGAAAAAGGCCCGGCCCAGCATCGTGTTGTCGAAGATGACCCAGGCCTTGGCATGGCCGGCGACGCGCTCGGCCAGAGTTGCGATCGCCGCGGCGTCATACCCCGACCGGTAGACGACCGGCGAACCATGCCAGCGGAAGTAAGCAAGTGCCGGCCAACCACCCGGAAGTTCAGCCCCGTGATGCAGCGCCGGGTCCGCAGCGACACGTCCGACCCGATGCTCGGCGAGCAGCCCGTCCGCCTCGCCGTCGAACCAAGAAACATGCCGCGGCTCGCAGGTGATGGGCCCGGCATAACGCTTCCGAAAATCCGCGAAGAACGCATCGACGATGGCGGCGTCGAAGATGTGACGCGGAGCGAGCTGCACGATCAGCGGTCCCCGCTTGTCGCCGAGCCCACCCGTCTCCTCCAGAAACGCGTCGAGCAGCGCCATCGCTCCCGTGAGCTTCGCTTCATGCGTGATCGTGCGAGGCACCTTCACCGCGAAGTGAAAGCCGGCCGGGACAGACCCTGCCCACCGCTCGTATGTCTTGCGCTGATGCGCGCGATAGAAGCTGGACGTGATTTCCACGCAGTTGAAGATGGTCGCGTAACGTTCGAGGTGCGTGCCCTGCTGCGGCGCGTGTTTGCGCTGCTCGGCGCCAAGCTGCCAGCCTGCCGTGCCGATGCGGACAGTCACGGCGGCGCGAGGATAAGCGCCGCCGCCCCCATCTCACGCCAGCGGAACGCGCGCGCCGCCATAGCGACCTCGTCCCGCCCCCACTGGCTCATTTCCCACTCCTCATCGACCAGCGCTGCCGTCCACGCCTCTTCGGCGCTGATGCGACCATGGGCGAGTGCCAACGCGACGACCGCCGAGCCGGTCAGGGTCGTCACAGTCGAAATCGCAGCCAAGGTCAGCGGATCGTACTCATCCAGGGCGCGCGCTATCGCCGACAGGGCCTCCGGCGGCTGCGCCACGTGAACAACGCCCGCCGCGAGACGGAACTGGGCGCCGAGAGACTCTCGCGCCCATTTCACCAGTGGATCCCAGACCGCCGCCTGCATGGCCGCGAGCGCATCCGGCGACTCCGCGCGGTAGCAGATGAGGTCGGTCGCGGCATACTTGACGATCTCCGCCCGCACCGCCGTCATTTCTTCGGTGACGCGGTCGATGGCCGCGTTGACGATGCGCGTCAGCGGCATGGTCGCCGGATCGATGCGCTCGCCCTGCCCGTCCCACTCGGCCGCCAGCGCCTCGGCGACCTCGCGGCGCGGGACGGTAAGCGCGCGTCGCGCCGGTGTTTTGACGGCCCGGCCGTCGAGCAGCAGCGTAAATCCCAGGTCATGCGCACCCGCAGTAGCCGACTTGTAGAACCGTTTCGGCAGCTCCGGCCGCGACAGGCGTTGCGAGGTCTCGACCGGATCGTTCGTGTCGCTCACAGCTCCAGCATCTCGCTGGTTTCGGTGACGATCGCGTACCAATCCTGTCGATCCATGACCGATGTGATTGCCGCGATCGCATCCTTGACCCGTTGCCGCTTGCCCGAACCGACGATCGGCACGCCGCCGGCAGGATGACGCGCGACGAATGCCATCGCAGCTTCCGCCGGCCCGGCGAGCCCCGTGCGTTTGGCGATGTCCGTGAGCAGCGCCCTGATCTTGACGACGCGCGGCTCGTCGCTGGTCAGCAGCTTGCCGCCGCCGACCGGCGACCAGATCATCGGCCGGTAACCGAGGCGGAGCGCGTGGTCGAAAATGCCGTTGGAAATCGGATTGAGATAGATCGGCGAAAACTCCACCTGGTTGGTCACCAGCGGCGCCTTCATCCGCGACTGCAGCAGATCGATCCGCGATGGCGAGAAATTGGAAACGCCGACGTAGCGCGTCTTACCCTCGGCGATCAGCGCATCGAGCGCGCCACCCGTTTCGTCCGGGTCCATGAGGTAGTCCGGCCGGTGAAGCAGGTAGACATCGACGTGATCGACGCCCAGCTTCTGCAGCGACCGGTCCATCCATGTGCGGATGTTCTTTTCGCTGAAATCGTAGTGGCGGATGCGGTTCGACGGCCAGTGTGGCCCCACGCGCATGATGCCGCCCTTGGTGACGATTTCGAACTTGTCGCGCCCCACCTCGTTGACCGCCTTTCCGAAAAACTCCTCGGTCGTGTACGGGTGCGGGATGCCGTAGGTGTTCGCCGTGTCCAGCGTCGTCACGCCGCGGTCGAGCAGAAAACGGAGCAGATCGGCGAGCTTTGCCGGTGAATCGAACTGTTCCTCCGATCGCATCGATCCCCAGATGACCGACGAGAATTCCGGCCCCTTCGGGTGCATCCTGACCCGCGTCACCTCGCCCGGCGTTGCCATCTAGTCGTCCTCGTCCTGTTGCGCGTCTCCCAGAGACGCATCGAACCCAAGCAGGTTCCACGACTGCTGCATATGGGGCGGCAGCGGCGCCGTGACATCCAGCGGCTTGCCCCCATTCGGATGTGGGATGACGATGCGGCGCGCGTGCAGGTGCAGCTTCTTCTGGATGCCGCCGGGGAAATCCCAGCTCTCCTCCGCCTCGAAATATTTCGGGTCGCCGATGATCGGATGGCCGATATGGGCGGCGTGGGCGCGGAGCTGATGCGTGCGTCCCGTAACGGGCCGCATCGACAGCCAGGCCAGCTTCTGCCCGGCGGTTTCCACCACCGAGTAAAGCGACACCGCGTGGCTGGAATCATCCGTACCGTGGCGCGCGATCTTCATGCGCTCTTCGCCTTCATCGCGTGCCAGCCACGTCGAGATGCGGCCCTGCTTCGGCTTGGGCACACCCATTACCAGCGCCCAGTAAATCTTCCGCGTCGAGCGGGACCGGAACGACGCCGCCAGTCGCTGCGCCGCCAGCCGCGTCTTCGCCACCACGAGCACGCCGCTGGTGTCGCGGTCGAGGCGATGCACGAGCCGCGGCTTCTGGCCCTTGCGGTCGCGCAAGGCTTCCAGCATCGCATCGACGTGCTTCGTCAGGCCCGAGCCGCCCTGCACGGCGAGGCCCGCAGGCTTGTTGAGGACGAGCACGTCGTCGTCCTCGTGGAGGGTCATGGCCCGAAGGGCAGCCGCATCCACGCCGCCGGTCTTCCCCCGCACAGCGGGGGAATTGTCGCCGCGAATCGGTGACGAAGGGGGCTTGTCCTCGCGCCCATCCCGCCCCCTCCCCCGCGCTTCGCGGGGTCTCCCCGCCCCGCTTTGCGGGGGAGGATCACCGGCACCAAGCGGCGGCACGCGTACCGCCTGCCCCGGCTCCAGCCGTGCATTCGTCTTCACACGTCCGCCATCGACGCGGATCTGGCCCGAGCGCAGCAGCTTCTGGAGATGGCCGAACGACAGCTCCGGATAGTGCGTCTTGAACCAGCGGTCGACGCGCATGCCGGCTTCGTCCGGCTCGACGGTGATCGTCTCGATGGCGGCCATGCGCGGCCTATACACTCAGCCGGCAGCGCGTACCAGCCACAGCCCGGCGAACAGGCCTGCGAGGCCGAGCCCCACCGAAAGCAGCACATAGGCCGCCGCCGCCATGTATTCGTCGCGTTCGATGAGGAAGGCCGCGTCGAGCGAGAAGGTCGAGAAGGTAGTGAAGCCGCCGAGGAAGCCGGTGGTGAGCAGAAGCCGCACGTGCTGAGACCAGCCGAGCTCGGTGCGGAAAGCCAACCACGCCGCCACCAGCCCCATTGCAAATGAGCCGGCAACGTTGATCAGAAACGTGGCCAATGGGAACGTGCCGGCGAAGACCCGGCCGACTCCGAGATTGACGCCATGGCGGAACACCGAACCGATGCCGCCGCCGATGAAGACGAGAAGGACCTGGATCATCATTCGCTCCCGCCCGGAACAGGATCGCGCTGGGTTCCGGGCACACTCCCACCGCGCGTTGACACGGTAGGGCACACTCCCACCGCGCGTTGACACGGTAGGAGTCATCAGCCGGCCACGCCGGCGGTTAAGGGGAGACTCCATTCCCTCTGCCGCCGAATTTCGCAGCAATTCGCAGATGGGTCAAACCGGCGCTACGCCGCCTGCGGCACCGGCATGTGCTGGGCGAGCTTCACCAGGTGCGACTTCGGCAATCCGCACTCGGCAGCGGAGGCAACAAGGTAGCCGACATACTGCGGCGACGGCAGGCCGGGATTGGGCGTCGCCGTCGCGACGTACACCTCGGCCACCACCGCACGTTCGTCGGCGGTCTCCACGCGCACCGTGATGCGATTGTACTGGTTGAGCGCACGGTCGCGCTTCTTGTCGTACCCCTCGCGCTCGTCCAGCCGCTGAATGTCGGTGCCATCCAGCTCGTACAGCGCGCCCCACACCGACTCGCTGACCGATGGCTCGATGCTGATCACCGCGCAATCGCGGATGAACGAATGCCGCGGAAAGCAAAGGCGATACCCGTCGAGCTTCGCCGTTGAGACGAACTGCGCGTCCGGGCACCGCAACTGCATCTGGAGCAGGTCGAGATTCGACCCGTAAGCAAAGTAGTACATGTCCGCCGCATCCCCTCGTCCAACTGCATCATTGGACGAGAAGCGGCGCGTTGCACGGCCGAAAATCCGGCCTGTGGATGACCTGTGGATAGTTTGCCGGCTAGGCGGTGCGCACCGCCATCAGCCCGGCGATGCAAGCCTTGGGCAGACCATGGAATTCGGCCCCGTCAATGATCGATTGCAGATAGGCGCGGGACGGCAATGCGTCCGTGCCATCGGGAACGGCAAAATACGCCATCGCCTTCACCGCCTCTGATCCGCCCAGCCGCAACGCTGTCACTTCGCGCAATATCCGGGCATTCCGCGCGACCGGAACCGCCGGGTCATAGCCCTCGTGATAGTTCAGCACCGGGATATCGTTGGGCGGTATCTCGTAGAGCACGCCCCACACCGCATTGCCCTGCGCCGGCTCGATGCTCGCCGTCGCACACTGCCGCTCGCGCGAGAAGCGCGGGAAGCACAGGCGGTAGTCCATGACGCGCGCCACGCCGATGGTGCGAAACTCCGGGCAGCGCTCCGCCATGAGGCCCGGATTCATGTTGGCGCCATAGGCGAACAGGATCACGTCTGCCCGCGCTCCTTCCTGAGCTTCGCCCAATAATCCAGCCGCTTGCGGATCTCGCGTTCGAAGCCGCGGTCTACCGGCTCGTAGAAGCTCTGCCGGCCAAGCTGCTCCGGGAAGTAGTTCTGGCCGGAGAAGGAGTCCGGTTCGTCCGGATCATAGCGATAGCCGGAGCCGTAGCCTTCCGACTTCATCAGGTTGGTTGGCGCGTTGAGGATGATCTTCGGCGGCGCCAGCGACCCGTGCTCCTTGGCCACTTGCTGCGCCTGACCGAACGCCGAGTAGACCGCGATCGATTTCGGTGCGGTCGCGAGATAGACCGCAGCCTCGGCGAGCGCCAGCTCACCCTCGGGCGAGCCGAGGTAGTCGAACGCGTCCTTCGCGGCGAGCGCGACGACCAGCGCCTGTGGGTCGGCGAGACCGATGTCCTCCATCGCCATGCGGACAAGACGCCGACCGATGTAGAGCGGCTGCTCACCGGCATCGAGCATGCGCGCGAGATAATAGAGCGCCGCATCGGGATCCGACCCCCGCACCGATTTGTGCAACGCCGAGATCAGGTTGTAGTGGCCGTCCTGACTCTTGTCGTAAAGCGGCGCCCGCCGCTGGACGATCTTCTGCAGCTGCTCCGGCGTGAACACTTCGCCGGGCCGCGCCGCACGCCACACCTCTTCGGCGAGCGTCAGCGCCGCGCGACCATCCGCGTCGGCCATCGACACCAGCATCTGCCGCGCGTCCGCATCGAGCGGCAGCTTCCGGCCTTCGATCTCCTCGGCCCGCGCCAGCAGCTTCGCCAGCGCCTCCTCGTCCAGCGGCCGGAAAACCAGCACCCGGGCGCGCGACAGGAGCGCCGCGTTCAACTCGAACGACGGATTCTCCGTCGTCGCACCGACCAGCGTGACGGTGCCGTCTTCCATGACGGGGAGAAACGAGTCGAGCTGCGCCCGGTTGAAGCGATGGATCTCGTCGACGAACAGCAGCGTCCCCTGCCCCGCCTCGCGACGCTTGCGCGCCACCTCGAACACCTTCTTGAGATCGGCGACACCGGAAAAGACGGCCGAGATTTGCTCAAAGTGCAGATCGGTCTCGCGGGCCAGCAGCCGCGCCACAGTCGTCTTGCCGGTGCCTGGCGGTCCCCAGAAGATCAGCGAGCCAAGCGAGCCCGTCGCAAGCATGCGGGTGATGACGCCATCGGGACCGAGCAGATGGTCCTGGCCCACCACATCGGCGAGCCGTTCGGGGCGCAGGCGATCGGCGAGCGGCCGCGGCGCCGCTTTCTCCAGACCTGCCGCCTCGAACAGCGATGCCATCAGCCCGCCATGCGCAGCCGGATCGACCGCCCGTCGCGTTTCACCACCAGATCGAAGTAGCGCCGCTTCTCCGCCACCGCGTCAGCCAGCCCCTTGGTCGAGGTGATCGCCGCGCCGTTGATCTCCGCGATGACGTCGCCGCGCGCGAAGCCGGCTTCGGCGGCGTTCGAGTTGTCGGCAACGTCGCTGACAATGACGCCGTTGCCGCCGCCGTCGTAGCCGAGCTCCTCCGCCACCGCGGGGGAGAGATTCAGCACCGTCAGGCCCGCGAACGCGGTGTCACCGGCGATGAGACGCTTCTCGCGCGGCGGCGTCTCCGGCGCGGCTTCGAGCGCCACGGTGGCGGTGTACTTCTTGCCGTCGCGCAGCACGCCGAGCTTGGTCTCGCCGCCGATCGGCTTTGTCGCCAGGCGATAGTTCAGCGCGCCGAGATCGTCGACCGCATCGCCATCGATCGAGGTAACGAGATCGCCAACCTTCATGCCGGCCACTGCGCAAGGCCCGCTCGTCACCACGGAAGCAACCAGGACGCCGCTGGGCGTGTCGAGATTCAGGCTGGCCGCGAGTTCCGGGGTGACGCTTTGCAGCTCGGCGCCGAGCCACGGCCGCCGTGGCGCCGCACCGGTCGCCGCCGCGGCGATCACCGTGTGGACCAGGTTGGACGGGATGGCGAAGCCGATGCCCGAGGAAGCGCCCGACGGCGACACGATCATCCGATTGATGCCGATCAGCCGGCCCTCCATGTCGACCAGCGCGCCGCCCGAGTTGCCCGGGTTGATCGCCGCATCGGTCTGGATGAAGTACTGGTCCTCGTTCGGGCTGCCCGGCACGCGCGCGAACGCCGAGACGATGCCGCTGGTCACCGTCTGCCCGACACCGAAGGGATCGCCGACCGCCAACACCAGATCGCCCACCTGCACCTGATCGGAGTCGGCGAATGCAATCACCGGCAGGCTGCCGAAGTTGCCCTTGATCTTCAGCACCGCCAGATCGGACCGCTCATCCTTCAGCACGATGTCGGCCGCGAACTCGCGCTTGTCGGAGAGCGCGACCTTCACCTCATCGGCCTGCGCGATGACATGGAAGTTGGTCACGATCAGCCCATCCGCTCCGATGATGACGCCTGAGCCCAGCGAGCGTTGCACGCGCGTGCTCGTCTGTCCGCCGAACGGATCGCCAAAGAACTGGCGGAAGAACGGGTCGGAGAAAAACGGCGACGTCTGCTGCTGGATGGTGCGCGAGGCGTAGACGTTCACCACGGCCGGCGACACGCGCTTCACGACCGGCGCGAAGGACAACTGCATTTCGCCGGCGGTGGCCGGCACCTGACGCTCGGCCGCACCCGCCGGCACGGCAAACGCGGCGAACATCGCCAAAAGGACGATACGGGCAGACATGGAAGCGGGAATCCTCAAGGTTCGTGTCGCCGAACGAGGCAGAAATGCTACACCAAATACGGCGTCGGCGTGACATCGCCGGCCGGAGCGTGGGCAAAATGGCCAATCTTGAGACGCGGCTGACGGCCGCGGTGGACGCAGCCGCGGAAGCCGGCATCGCCGGCGGCAAAATCGTCGGCGCCGCCACGCGCGTCACGCTGGACGGGCGCCTCGTCTACACCCGCGCGCTGGGCTTCGCCGACCGCGAGGCGGGCGTGAAGCTCCACGACGACATGATTTTCCGCCTTGCGTCCATGTCGAAGTCGATGGTGGCCGCGACCGCGCTAGCGCTGGTCGAGCGCGGCAAGCTCGGGCTGGACGACCCAGCCTCCCGCTACCTGCCCACGTTCCGCCCGAAGCTGAAGGACGGCACTGCGCCGGACCTGCTGGTGCGCCAGCTGATGACGCACACCTCAGGGCTGACCTACGGCTTCGTCCAGAGGCCGGGCCACCCCTACCATCGCGCCAACGTTTCGGACGGCATGGACCAGCCCGGCCTGTCGATGGCGGAGAATCTCCAGCGCATCGCATCGGTCCCGCTGGAATTCGCCCCCGGCACCGCGTGGGGCTACTCCGTCAGCATCGACGTGCTCGGTGCCGTCATAGCCGCGGCCAACGACTCGACCCTTGCCGAGGCGGTTCGCCGGTACGTGACGGAGCCGCTCGGCATGAGCGACACCGGCTTCGCCCCACCCGATCGCGCGAGGCTCGTGACGCCGTATGCCGACGGCGGCGCTACGCCCGTGCGCATGGGCGACCCACAGCGCGTCGCGCGCCCGGAGGATCCGGAGACGCATCTGGTCTTCTCGCCAGCCCGCGTCTTCGACGAAGACTCGTTCCAGTCAGGCGGCGCCGGAATGAACGGTACGACCGCCGATTACACCCGCTTCATGGAGGCGCTCCGCATGGATGGCGGTCCGATCCTGAAAACGGAAACGGTGGCCATGGCCGCGCGCAACCACATCGGCACCATTCCGCGCGAACCAAAGGACGCCGGCCTGCGTAACGCGCTCTTCGGCGGCATGATCGATGATCCGATCGCCGCCAAGACCCCGCAGAGCGCCGGCACGCTCACCTTCGGCGGTGCCTGGGGCCACTCCGGCTTCATGGATAAGGCGCGCGGGCTGTCCGTGGTGACGCTGACCAATACGGCGGTCGAAGGCGTCAGCGGCGTGTTCCCGACGACCATCCGCGACGCGATTTATGCGGCGCTCGCCGACTAGCGGGAACTGACACACTGCTGGAGGCGCTCAAAACAAAAAGGCGGCCGAAGCCGCCTTTCGCGCATCCTAGTGTTGCTGAACTTTACGCCGTAGCTTCGGCCGGCACGCCAGCCGCAGCCTGCGCCTCGGCGTGGCGGGCCTTGTCGGCCTTGCCCTTGGCATCAACGTCGCGATCGACAAATTCGATCACCGCCACCGCCGCGTTGTCGCCATGGCGGAAGCCCGCCTTCAGCACGCGGGTGTAGCCGCCGGCGCGCGACTTGTAGCGCGGGCCGATCGTGTCGAAGAGCTTCTTCACTGAGCCGATGTCGCGGATCTCGGAGACGGCCAGACGGCGGGCATGGAGATCGCCACGCTTGGCCAGCGTCACCAGCTTTTCGACGATCGGGCGGAGATCCTTCGCCTTGGGCAGCGTCGTGACGATCTGCTCGTGCTGGATGAGCGAAGACGCGAGGTTCGCGAACATCGCCTTCCTGTGGCTGACCGTGCGGCTGAACCGGCGGCCCCGTTTTCCGTGCATCATGTCACAGCATCCTTCACAACCCGGCCGAAGCCGGCGGTACTAGTAGTGGTCTTCGTAGCGCTTGGCCAGCTCGTCGATGTTTTCCGGCGGCCAGTTCGGCACTTCCATGCCGAGGTGGAGGCCCATCTGTGCCAGCACTTCCTTGATCTCGTTCAGCGACTTTCGGCCGAAGTTCGGAGTGCGCAGCATCTCCGCCTCGGTCTTCTGGATCAGGTCGCCGATGTAAACGATGTTGTCGTTCTTCAGGCAGTTGGCTGAACGCACCGACAGCTCCAGTTCGTCGACCTTCTTGAGCAGCGCCGGATTGAAGGCGAGCTCGGGGATCGCAGCCTCGGTGGTGACCTTCGCCGGCTCCTCGAAGTTGACGAATACGGACAGCTGGTCCTGCAAAATGCGCGCGGCATAGGCGACCGCATCTTCGGCGCGGATCGAGCCATCCGTCTCGACCGACATCGTCAGCTTGTCGTAGTCGAGCACCTGGCCTTCGCGCGTGTTCTCGACGCGGTAGGAAACCTTCTTCACCGGCGAGTAGAGGCTGTCGACCGGGATGAGCCCGATCGGCGCATCTTCCGGCCGGTTGCGGTCGGCGGTGACGTAGCCCTTGCCGGTGTCGACTGTGAACTCCATGCGGATCTCGGCGCCCTCGTCGAGGGTGCACAGCACCAGCTCCGGGTTCAGAATCTCGATGTCCGATACGACCTGGATATCACCGGCCTTGACGACACCCGGGCCCTGCTTCCGCACGACCATGCGCTTCGGGCCTTCGCCCTGCATCCTGATGGCGATTTCCTTGATGTTCAGGACGATATCGGTGACGTCTTCGCGAACACCCGCGATCGACGAGAATTCATGCAGCACGCCGTCGATCTGGACGGCCTTCACGGCCGCACCCTGGAGCGAGGAGAGCAGCACGCGGCGGAGCGCATTGCCGAGCGTCATGCCGAAGCCGCGCTCCAGCGGCTCCGCGACGACGGTGGCGAAGCGACGGGCATCGTTGCCCGGCGCGATCTCGAGCTTGTTCGGCTTGATCAGCTCTTGCCAGTTCTTCTGGATGGTCATGAGCCTGTTCCTTTCCTGTGGCGCCGCCTGTGGCCGGGCGACTGGCGAGCGAGGCCGGATTGCCTCGCCGCTCAAACTGAAATCGTGGGTACGCTAGACGCGGCGGCGCTTGCGCGGCCGGCAGCCATTGTGCGCGATCGGCGTGACGTCGCGGATCGATGTGATGGTGAAGCCCGCGGCCTGGAGAGCGCGGAGCGCCGATTCACGGCCCGACCCCGGACCGGAAACTTCGACCTCGAGCGTCTTCACGCCATGCTCGGTCGCCTTCTTGCCGGCATCTTCCGCCGCCATCTGCGCGGCGTACGGCGTCGACTTGCGCGAACCCTTGAAGCCCATCAGCCCGGCCGAGGACCACGAGATCGTGTTCCCCTGCGCGTCGGTGATGGTGATCATCGTGTTGTTGAAGCTGGAATTCACGTGCGCCACGCCCGACGTGATGTTCTTGCGCTCGCGGCGGCGTACGCGTGTCTCTGGCTTGCCCATTTCTATTCCTGAAACCTGTGTGCCTAAAAGGGAACGGCGACGCCGTTAGGTTGCTTTCTTCTTGCCGGCGATCGCGCGCGCCGGACCCTTGCGGGTGCGCGCGTTGGTGTGGGTGCGCTGGCCGCGCACCGGCAGGCCACGGCGGTGACGCAGGCCGCGGTAGCAGCCGAGATCCATCAGCCGCTTGATGTTGATCGCCACCTCGCGGCGCAGGTCACCTTCCACGAGGAAATCGCGGTCGATCATCTCGCGGATCTGCACCACCTCGGCGTCGGTGAGTTGGTTGGTGCGGCGCTCCGGCGGGATCTTCACCGCCTCGACGATCTTCTTGGCGGCGGCCGGGCCGATGCCATGGATGTACTGCAGCGCGATGATCACGCGCTTGTTGGTCGGGATATTGACGCCTGCGATGCGGGCCAAGGCCTGTCTCTCCGCTTTACCTGTCGCTGCCGCCGGGACTCGGCCTAAAACGCACAATACGGCCCCGGTCACCCGTCCAAGGCCACCGGCACCGCAAGGCATTTCTTGCAGAAATGTGCCGGGTAGATAGCGATTCCCCCCTGCCCCGTCAACTGGGGCGGGTAGTGAATTATCCTCGTTTTCCGCCACCTGCCGGGGCTTTAAGCACCCCGTCGATGGCAGCGGTCACTTCGTCCATGCTTCCCATGCCGTCAACCTGCGAAAGCGCACCCTTCTGCCGGTAATAATCGGCCACCGGGGCGGTCTGCTTGCGGTAAACGGCGATCCGGTTGTGCAGCGTCGCGGCCGTATCGTCTGCCCGCGCCCCGCCAGTCTGCTTCGCCCGCGTTTCAATCCGGTCCTTGAGGATGCCCTCATCGACCGCAATCTCGATGACCCGGTCCAGCTGCAAGCCACGCGACTTGAGCAGCCCGTCCAACGCCTCTGCCTGAGCAATCGTCCGCGGGAAGCCATCGAGGATGAACCCCCGGGCGGCGTCCGGCTTGGCGATGCGGTCCGAAATGATCTCGACCATCACCTCGTCCGGCACCAAATCGCCACGATCCATGATCGTCTTGGCGCGCTTGCCGACGTCGGTGCCGGCAGCGGTTGCCGCCCTGAGCATGTCGCCGGTGGAAAGCTGCACGATGCCGTGCCGCTTCACGAGCCGCTCGGCCTGCGTACCCTTCCCCGCACCGGGCGGCCCGAGCAGCACCAGTCTCATCGCGTCCGGCCCCGAAGCTTCGACTTGCGGACGAGGCCCTCGTACTGATGCGCCAGCAGATGACCCTGCACCTGCGCCACCGTGTCGAGCGTCACGCTGACCACGATCAGCAGCGACGTGCCGCCGAAGTAGAACGGAACGCCGGTTGCGTTGATCAGCGTCTCGGGCAGCAAGCACACCGCCACCAGGTACAGCGCGCCGAGCACCGTGATGCGCGTCAGCACGTAGTCGATGTAGTCGGCAGTGTTCTTGCCCGGACGAATGCCCGGGATGAAGCCGCCGTGCTTCTTGAGGTTGTCGGCAGTGTCCACTGGGCTGAACACGACCGCGGTGTAGAAGAACGAGAAGAAGATGATGAGGCCGGCGTAGAGCGCCATGTACAGCGGCTGCCCGTGGCCGAGCAGCGCCGTCACGGTCGTCAGCCAGCCCGGCCCGGCGCCCGCCGTGAAGTTGGCGATCGTCACCGGCACCAGCAGCAGCGAGGACGCGAAGATCGGCGGAATGACGCCCGACGTGTTGAGCTTCAGCGGCAGGTGCGATGCCTCGCCCTGGAACATGCGGTTGCCGACCTGACGCTTCGGATACTGGATCAGGAGCCGGCGCTGCGCGCGCTCGACGAACACGATGAACGCCACCACCGCGATCGCCATGACGCCGACCGCGACGATGATGACCGGCGACAATGCACCCTCGCGGCCAAGTTCCAGCGTGCCGGTGATGGCATGCGGCAGGTTTGCGACGATGCCGGAGAAGATGATCAGCGACAGGCCGTTGCCGATGCCGCGCGCCGTGATCTGCTCGCCAAGCCACATCAGGAACATCGTGCCGCCGGTGAGCGTGATGATCGTCGTTAGCACGAAGAACAGGCCGGGATGGACGACGATGTTGTTGCCGCCCGACAGACCGACCGCGATGGCGTACGACTGCACCGCCGCCAGAACGACAGTGCCATAGCGGGTGTACTGGTTGATGACCTTGCGGCCCGACTCGCCTTCCTTCTTGAGCTGATCGAGCGTCGGGATGATCGACGTCATCAGCTGCATGATGATGGACGAGGAAATGTACGGCATGACGCCGAGGGCGAAGATCGCCATGCGGCCGACGGCGCCGCCGGCGAACATGTTGAACATGCCGATGATGCCGCTCTGGTTGGCGTTGAACGCCGCTTCCAGCGCCGCGAGATTGATGCCCGGGATCGGGATGTACGTGCCGAGACGGTAGATCAGCAGCGCGCCAAGCGTGAACCAGATGCGCTTCTTGAGCGCCTCCGCCTTGGCGAACGCGCCGAAGTTGAGGTTCGCTGCGAGTTGTTCTGCCGCCGATGCCATGGGGTTGCTCCGTTCCGGCCTAGTGCAATGCCAGGAAAAGTGGGTACCGCTTTTCCGTCCGGCATTGCGACATAAACAGACTTCCGCTTATTCGGCCGACTTCTCCGCTGCCTTCGCCCCCACGATCGTCACCGACCCGCCCGCCTTTTCGATGGCCGCGGCGGCCGGCTTCGACACGCCCTCGACCTCGAACTTCACGCTCGACTTGATCTCGCCGTTGCCGAGAATGCGCACGCCGTGACGCGCCTTGGAGATGATGCCAGCCGCCTTCAGCGCAGCCGCCGTCACCGTCGCCTTGCCGTCGAGCTTGCCGGCGTCGATCGCCTTTTGCACGGTCCCGATCGAGACTTCGTTGTACTTCAAAGCAAAGATGTTGTTGAAGCCGCGCTTCGGCAAGCGGCGGTGGAGCGGCATCTGGCCACCCTCGAAGCCCTTGATGGCAACGCCGGTGCGGGCCTTCTGACCCTTCACGCCGCGTCCGCCGGTCTTGCCCTTGCCCGAGCCGATACCGCGACCGACGCGGATGCGGTCCTTGGTGGCGCCGGGGCGGTCGGCAATCTCGTTGAGCTTCATCTTCGTAACCCTTAGGCCTCGTCCACGATGCGGACGAGGTGCTGAACCTTGGCGATCATGCCGCGCACCGCCGGAGTGTCCTCAAGCGTCGAGCGGCGGCGGATGCGATTGAGGCCGAGCCCGATCAGCGTTGAGCGCTGCGCTTCCGGCCGCCGGTTTGGGCTTCCGGTCTGCTCGACCGTGATCGTCTTGGAGGAGGATGCCTTCTTGGCCATGATTACGCCTCAGCCGCTTCGGTGGCGTCGACGTCACGGCGGCGCGACTGCAGCGTCGACACCTTGATGCCGCGGCGAGCCGCAACGGCGCGCGGGCTGTCTTCGTTGGTCAACGCGTTAAACGTCGCGCGCACCATGTTGTACGGGTTCGACGAGCCGAACGACTTGGCGACCACGTCCTGGACGCCTAGCGTCTCGAACACGGCGCGCATCGGACCGCCCGCGATGATGCCGGTGCCCGGAGGGGCAGCGCGGCACACCACCTTGCCCGAGCCGTGACGGCCGTTGACGTCGTGATGCAGCGTACGGCCTTCGCGGAGTGGCACGCGGATCAGCGCGCGCTTGGCGGCTTCCGTCGCCTTGCGGATGGCTTCCGGCACTTCCCGCGCCTTGCCATGGCCGAAGCCGACGCGGCCCTTCTGGTCGCCGACGACGACCAGCGCCGCGAAACCGAAGCGCCGGCCACCCTTCACCACCTTGGCGACGCGGTTGATGTGGACGAGCTTGTCGACGAATTCGCTGTCGCGCTCCTCGCGGTCCCGACCCCGGTCGCCGCGTTCGCCCCGCTCACCGCGCTGTTGTGGTTCTCTGGCCATTCGTGCTGTCCGTTCGTCCGATATCGTTGCCTAAGCGGCCGCCTTCAAGGGCGCCCTAGAAATTGAGACCGCCCTCGCGGGCGCCGTCGGCCAGCGCCTTCACGCGGCCGTGAAACAGGTAGCGGCCGCGGTCGAAGACCACGTCCTTGACGCCGGCCTTGGCCGCTCGCTCCGCGAGCAGCTTGCCGACCGCGGTTGCGGCCTCGACGTCGGCGCCCGTCTTCAGCGACTTGAGGTCGGCATCGCGGGTCGACGCGGCGGCGACCGTCTTGCCGGCGGCATCGTCGATGACCTGCGCGTAGATGTGCTTCGAGGAGCGGAACACCGACAGGCGAACACGGCCGTGCGACGCCTTCTTGACGGCGGCTCGGACGCGGAAGATGCGGCGATCTTTGTTGGTGAGCGACATGGCGGCTACTTCTTCTTGCCTTCCTTGCGGAAGATGTACTCGTCGGCGTACTTCACGCCCTTGCCCTTGTAAGGCTCAGGCTTGCGGTACTGGCGGATCTCGGCGGCAACCTGGCCGACCTTCTGCTTGTCGGCGCCGCTGATGATGATTTCGGTCGGCTTCGGCACCTCGATCTTGATGCCGGTCGGGATCGGGTAGAGCACGTCGTGGCTGAAGCCCAGATTGAGCTGCAGGTTCTTGCCGGCGAGCGCGGCGCGGAAACCGACGCCGTTGATCTCCAGCCGCTGCTCATAGCCCGTGGTGACGCCCTTCATCAGGTTCGACACCATCGTGCGCGACATGCCCCACGCGGCGCGCGCCCGCTTCGTCTCGTTCACCGGCTCGACCGAAATCTTGCCGTCTGCGAACTTCACGTGCACGTCGTCGTTGGCCAGGAACGACAGCTCGCCCTTCGGCCCCTTCACGGTTACCGACTGGCCGTTGACGTTAGCCGTCACGCCCTTCGGTACCGACACTGCCTTCTTGCCAATTCGCGACATCTTGCCAGATCCAGTTTCTGTTCGTCCGCCTCGCGCTAGAACACGCGGCAGAGCACCTCGCCACCGACGTTCTGGTCGCGCGCCTCGGCATCCGACATGACGCCCTTCGGCGTCGACAGGATCGAGACACCCAGCCCGTTGTTGACGCGCGGAATGTTCTTCACCGACGCGTAGACGCGGCGACCCGGGCGCGAAATGCGCTCGATTTCTCTGATCACCGGCTGCCCGTCGAAATACTTGAGCTCGATATCGAACTCCGAGCGCCCGTTGTCGAGTTCGGTCGTCGAGTAGCCGCGGATATAGCCCTCGGCCTGAAGCACGTCGAGCACGTTGCGGCGGAGCTGCGAGCCCGGAGTCGAAACCTTCGAGCTTTTGCGGAGCTGCGCGTTCCGTATGCGGGTCAGCATATCGCCGAGTGGATCGGTCATCGTCATCTTGTGTCTAGCTCCTACCAGCTCGACTTCACGAGGCCGGGGATCATGCCGTTGTTGCCGAGATCGCGAAGCGCGATGCGCGACACCTTCAGCTTGCGGTAGACGCCACGCGGCCGGCCGCTGACTTCGCAGCGGTTGCGGATGCGCACGGCGGAAGAATTACGCGGCAGCTCGGCGAGCTTGAGCCGCGCCTGGAACCGGTCCTCGAGGCTGAGGCTCTGGTCCTTGGCGCGCGCCTTGAGCTCCGCCCGCTTGCCGGCGAGCCGCGCAGTCATCTTGCGGCGGCGATTGTTCTTCTCGATCGAACTTTTCTTTGCCATCAGGTCAGGTCCTACTGGCGGAACGGGAAATCGAAGGCCTTGAGCAGCGCACGCGCTTCGTCGTCGCTCTTGGCGGTCGTGCAGACGATCACGTCCATGCCCCAGATCTCATCCACGTCGTCGTAGTTGATCTCCGGGAACACAATGTGCTCCTTGATGCCCATGGCAAAGTTGCCGCGCCCGTCGAAGCTCTTCGGGTTGAGGCCGCGGAAGTCGCGCACGCGCGGCAGCGCCACGTTCACCAGGCGGTCGAGGAACTCGTACATGCGCTCGCGGCGCAGTGTGACGCGCCCGCCGATCGCCATGTTGTCGCGCAGCTTGAAAGTCGCGATCGACTTCCGCGAACGGGTCACGCCCGGCTTCTGCCCGGCGATCTTGGCGAGATCGGCCAGCGCCGAGGTCACCTTCTTGGAATCGTTCACCGCCTCGCCGACGCCCATGTTGATGACGACCTTGTCGATCCTGGGCACTTCCAGCGCATTCTTGTAGCCGAACTGCTTGACCATCTCGGAACGGATCTTGTCCCGGTAGACGGCCTTCAGGCGCGGCTCGTAGTTGGTCTCAGCCATCGATCGTATCTCCCGTCCGCTTGGCGAAGCGGACCTTGCGGCCGCCGTCGATCACGCGGAACCCGACGCGCGTCGCCTTGCCGGAGGCATCGGTGAGCGCGATGTTCGAAATGTGGATGGGCAGCTCCTTCGTCACGATGCCGCCCTGCTGGCTCGTCGTCTGGCGCTGGTGCCGGCGCACGACATTGACGCCACGCACCGTCGCCTTGGAATCCTTCGGGCTGACGGTCAGCACCTCGCCGGTCTTGCCCTTGTCGCGGCCGGCGATGACGATGACGGTATCGCCCTTGCGAATGCGCGCGGCCATTACAGCACCTCCGGGGCGAGCGAGATGATCTTCATGTGGTTCTTGGCGCGCAGCTCGCGGGGCACCGGCCCGAAGATGCGCGTGCCGACCGGCTCGGCCTGATTGTTGATCAGCACCGCCGCGTTGCGGTCGAAGCGGATCACCGAACCATCCGGGCGGCGGATGTCCTTGGCGGTGCGCACGACGACCGCCTTCATGACGTCGCCCTTCTTCACGCGGCCGCGCGGGATCGCTTCCTTGACCGACACGACAATGACGTCGCCGACCGAGGCATACTTCCGCTTCGAACCGCCGAGCACCTTGATGCACATGACGCGGCGGGCGCCGGAATTATCCGCCACATCGAGGTTGGTCTGCATCTGGATCATCGTATCTATCCCAGCCTTCTCAGCCCTGCGCTCCACTCACCCCTGTCGTCCCCGCGTAGGCGGGGACCCAGTATCCGCCGTCGTCTCCAGCATTACCGCCACCGCGGTTACTGGATCCCCGCCTGCGCGGGGATGACGGAAAGAGCTGCTGCTCCGACTGGTCTCCTTTCCTCGTTCGTCTACTTCGCTACCGCCTGGTCGAGCACGACCCAGCGCTTGTTCTTGGAAATCGGCACGCTCTCCTGGATGAAGACCGTCTCGCCGACCTTGTGCTTATTGTCCGCGTCGTGCGCGTGATACTTCTTCGACCGCCGGATGGTCTTCTTCAGCACCGGGTGCGTGAAGCGGCGCTCGACCAGGACGACGATGGTCTTGTCGTTCTTGTCGCTGACGACGGTGCCCTGCAGGACGCGTTTCGGCATGGCCTTACTTACCCTTTGTCTTCTTCGGCGCAGCCTTGGCCTTGGCCGGCTGCTTCGCGCCCTGCGACGCAATCGTCGTCAGCCGCGCGATATCGCGGCGGACCTGGCGCACGCGCGCCGTGTTCTCGAGCTGGCCGCTCGCCCGCTGGAAGCGCAGATTGAACTGCTCCTTCTTCAGGCGATCGATCTCCTCGACCTGCTGGTCGGCGGTCATCAACCGGATATCTGCGGCCTTCATCGTCTCAATCCCTAGTCGGCGATACGCTGTACGAAACGCGTGCGGATCGGCAGCTTGGCGGCGCCGAGGCGCAGCGCCTCCTTGGCGAGCTCCACCGGCACGCCGTCGATCTCGAACATGATGCGGCCCGGCTTGACGCGCGCCGCCCAATACTCCGGCGTGCCTTTGCCTTTGCCCATGCGCACTTCGGTCGGCTTCTTCGACACCGGCACGTCCGGGAACACGCGGATCCACACCCGGCCCGAACGCTTCATCTCGCGCGTGATGGCGCGACGAGCCGCCTCGATCTGGCGGGCGGTAACGCGCTCCGGCTCGAGCGCCCTGAGGCCGTACTGGCCGTAGGTCAGCTCGGCCGCAGAAGTCGCGGTGCCGTGGATGCGGCCCTTGAACTGCTTGCGGAACTTGGTGCGCTTGGGTTGCAGCATCGCTCTTCTCTCTTAGGCCCGCTCGCCCGCCGGCTCGCGGCGTCGCTGACCGCCACCCTGGTCGGCGGCTTCGGCCTGACGACGCTCGGACGCCATCGGGTCGTGCTCCATGATCTCGCCCTTGAACACCCACACCTTCACGCCGCAGGTGCCATAGGCGGTGTTCGCCGTCGCTGAACCGTAGTCGACGTCGGCGCGCAACGTGTGCAGCGGCACGCGGCCTTCGCGGTACCACTCCGTGCGCGCGATTTCGGCGCCGCCGAGACGGCCGCCGCACGTGATCTTGATGCCCTCGGCGCCAAGCCGCATAGCCGACTGCACCGACCGCTTCATCGCGCGGCGGAAGGCAATGCGGCGCTCGAGCTGCTGCGCGATCGACGCAGCGACCAGGTTGGCGTCGATCTCCGGCTTGCGCACCTCGACGATGTTGATGTGCACTTCGCTGTCGGTCATCTTCGCGACCTTCTGGCGAAGCTTCTCGATGTCGGCGCCCTTCTTGCCGATCACGATGCCCGGACGCGCCGAATGAATCGTGACGCGGCACTTCTTGTGCGGGCGCTCGATGACAATCTTCGACACCGCCGCCTGCTTCAGCTCGTCCATCAGGGCCTTGCGGATCTTGATGTCCTCGTGGAGCAGCTTGCCGTACTCGCCGCGATTGGCGAACCAGCGCGAGTCCCAGGTGCGGTTGATGCCGAGGCGCAGCCCGATCGGATTAATCTTCTGGCCCATCAGGCAGTCTCCTCGACTTCGCGCACCACGATGGTGAGGTGCGAGAACGGTTTCTTGATCGAGCCGACGCGGCCACGCGCGCGCGGCGTCCAGCGCTTCATCACCAGCGACTTGCCGACGTGAGCCTCCGCCACGACCAGCGAATCGACGTCGAGCTGGTGGTTGTTCTCGGCGTTGGCGATCGCCGACTCGAGCGTCTTCTTGACGTCGCGCGCGATGCGCTTGTGCGAGAAGGTGAGATCGGCGAGCGCCGTCGCCACTTTCTTGCCGCGGATCAGTTGCGCGACGAGGTTCAGCTTCTGCGGCGAGATGCGGATCGTGCTGGTGCGCGCCCGTGCCTCGGTGGCCGTCAACGGCCGTTCGCGTTTCGGCTTGCTCATGATGCTGCTGCCGGCGCCTTCTTCGCCTTCTTGTCAGCCGCGGTGTGGCCATGGAACGACCGCGTCGGCGCGAACTCGCCGAACTTGTGGCCGACCATATCTTCCGACACCAGGACCGGGATGTGCTTCGTGCCGTTGTAGACGCCGAACGTCAGGCCGACGAACTGCGGCAGGATGGTCGAGCGGCGGCTCCACATCTTGATCACGTCGCTGCGGCCGCTGCCGCGCGCCTTGTCGGCCTTGCGCAGCAAGTAACCGTCGACGAACGGACCTTTCCAGACTGAACGAGCCACGATCAGTTTCTCCGACTAGCCTTTGCGCGCATGACGGCTGCGCGCGATGAATTTGTTGGTGCGCTTGTTGTTGCGGGTCTTCTTGCCCTTGGTCGGCTTGCCCCACGGCGTCACCGGGTGGCGGCCGCCCGAGGTGCGGCCTTCGCCGCCGCCGAGCGGATGGTCGACCGGGTTCATGGCCACGCCACGCACCGACGGCATCTTGCCCTTCCAGCGGTTGCGGCCGGCCTTGCCGATGTTCTCGTTGGCATGGTCCGGGTTCGACACCGCACCGACCGTCGCGAAGCAGTTCTGGTGGACCAGGCGCTGCTCGCCGGATTGCAGGCGGAGGATGGCGTAGCCGTTCTCGCGGCCGACATATTGAGCGTAGGTGCCGGCCGAACGCGCGAGCTGGCCGCCTGCACCCGGCTTCATCTCGATGTTGTGCACGATGGTGCCGACCGGCATCGCCGACAGCGGCATCGCGTTGCCCGGCTTCACGTCGGCCGACTTCGACGCGACGATCGTGTCGCCGGCCGCGAGGCGCTGCGGCGCCAGGATGTAGCTGAGCTCGCCGTCCGCGTACTTCACCAGCGCGATGAACGCGGTGCGGTTCGGGTCGTACTCGAGCCGCTCCACCGTCGCCACGACGTCGAGTTTCTTGCGCTTGAAATCGATGATGCGGTAGGCGCGCTTGTGCCCGCCGCCGCGCCAGCGGACCGTCACGCGGCCGGCATTGTTGCGCCCGCCGGTCGAATTCTTGCCCTCGACCAGGCCCTTCACCGGCTTCCCCTTGTAGAGGTGCGAGCGATCGACCAGCACCAGCTCGCGCTGGGACGGCGTCGTCGGCTTGTAGGTTTTGAGTGCCATCGCTCTACCCTTACAGACCCGTCGTCACGTCGATCATCTGGCCTTCGACCAGCGTCACGATCGCGCGCTTGGTGTCACCGGTACGGCCGGCGATGCCACGGAAGCGCTTGTTCTTGCCCTTGCGGATCAGCGTGTTGACGCTCTTCACCTTGACCTTGAAGAGCGCCTCGACGGCCGCCTTGATCTCGCCCTTGGTCGCGGACGGCGCGACCTGGAAGATCACCTTGTTGTGCTCCGAAACGGCGGTCGACTTCTCGGTGATGACCGGCTTGCGGATGATGTCGTAGTGGCTGAGCGTGATCACTTGAAGCGCTCCGTCAGTGCGTCGACCGCGGCCTTGGTGAGCACCAGCGTGTCGCGGCGCAGAATGTCGTAGACGTTGATGCCCTGCACCGGCAGCACATCGATCGCCGGGATGTTGCGGGCGGCGAGCGCGAAGTTCGGCTCGACCGTGGCGCCATCGATGATCAGCGCGCTCGAAACGCCGAGCTTCTTGAACTGGCCGGCGAGCGCCTTGGTCTTGGCTTCCTTCACCTTGGTGTCGGCGATGACGATGATCTTCTCGCCGCGCGCCTTGTCGGACAGCGCATGCTTGAGCGCCAGCGCCCGCACCTTCTTCGGCAGATCGTGAGCATGGCTGCGCACCACGGGGCCGAAGGCCTTGCCGCCGCCGCGGAACTGCGGCGCCGACTTCGCGCCATGACGCGCGCGGCCGGTGCCCTTCTGGGCGTACATCTTCTTGGTCGTTGCCGAAATCTCGCCGCGCGTCTTGGTCTTGTGCGTACCGGCCTGCCGCTTGGAAAGCTGGTAGCGCACCATGCGCTGGAGAATGTCGGCACGCGGCTCCAGCCCGAAAATCTCGTCCGGGAGGGAGACCGTGTCGCCGGCCTTGCCGTCGAGGGTCGTGATCTTGAGGTCCACTTACGCCCCCTCTTTCACTTCGGCCGGCGCCGCTTCGGCAGCCTGCGCCTTGCGGATCGCACCCGGCTTCGGGGCTTCCTTCGGCAGCGCGCGCTTCACGGCATCGCGCACCAGGATCCAGCCGCCGTTGTGACCCGGCACCGAGCCCTCGACCATGATCAGGCCGCGGCCGGCGTCGGTGCGCACGATTTTCAGGTTCTGCGTCGTCACCCGCTCGTCGCCGAGGTGGCCGGCCATCTTCTTGCCCTTGAACACCTTGCCGGGGTCCTGGCGCTGGCCGGTCGAGCCGGCGATGCGGTGCGACAGCGAGTTGCCGTGCGTCGCGCGACCACCGCCGAAGTTCCAGCGCTTCATGACACCCTGCATGCCCTTGCCGAGCGAGGTGCCGGTCACGTCCACGAACTGGCCGACCACGAAGTGGTCGGCGGTGAGCTCAGCGCCGACATCGATGAGGTTGTCCGGCGAGACGCGGAACTCGGCGAGCTTCTTCTTCGGCTCGACCGAAGCCTTGGCGAAATGGCCGCGGAGCGCCTTCGGCGTGCCGCGCACCTTGCGCACGCCCACACCGAGCTGGACGGCGGCGTAGCCGTTCTTCTCGACGGTGCGCTGCGCCACCACCTGGCAATTATCGACCTTCAGCACGGTCACGCCGACCTGCTCCCCGGCGTCGGTGAAGACGCGGGTCATGCCGACCTTCTGTGCGATCAAACCTGAACGCATTGGCGTTTCTCGTTTCCTTAGGTCCGGCCTAGAGCTTGATCTCGACATCGACGCCCGCGGCGAGGTCGAGCTTCATCAGCGCGTCCACGGTCTGCGGGGTCGGATCGACGATGTCCAAAAGGCGCTTGTGCGTGCGCATCTCGAACTGCTCGCGGCTCTTCTTGTCGACGTGCGGCGAGCGGTTCACGGTGAACTTCTCGATCCGGGTCGGCAGCGGCACGGGCCCGCGCACACGCGCTCCCGTCCGCTTGGCGGTATTCACGATCTCGCGCGTCGACGCATCGAGGATGCGGTGATCGAACGCCTTGAGCCGGATGCGGATATTCTGGCCGTTCATCTTTTCTCTCGTCCGTCGTGACCGGGAGGGTCTCTCCCGGTCATCCACGTCACTCTCTTATTCAGTCTCGGTTTCGTCGGCCTTACTTGATGATCGACGAGACCACGCCGGCGCCGACGGTGCGGCCGCCTTCGCGGATGGCGAAGCGCAGCTTCTCTTCCATAGCGATCGGCACGATCAGCGTCACTTCCATGGCGACGTTGTCGCCCGGCATGACCATCTCGGTGCCTTCCGGCAGCGACACCACGCCCGTCACGTCAGTCGTGCGGAAGTAGAACTGCGGACGATAGTTGGTGAAGAACGGGGTGTGACGGCCGCCCTCTTCCTTGGTGAGGATGTACGCCTCAGCCTTGAAGTGGGTGTGCGGCGTGACCGAACCCGGCTTGCACAGCACCTGGCCGCGCTCGACGCCCTCGCGGTCGACACCGCGGAGCAGCGCACCGATGTTGTCGCCGGCCTGCCCGGAGTCGAGCAGCTTGCGGAACATCTCGACGCCGGTGACGGTCGTCTTGGTCGTCGGCTTGATGCCCACGATCTCGACTTCCTCGCCGACCTTGACGACGCCACGCTCGACGCGGCCGGTGACCACGGTGCCGCGGCCCGAGATCGAGAACACGTCTTCGATTGGCATCAGGAACGGCTGGTCGATCGGACGATCCGGCTGCGGAATGTAGCTGTCCACGGCCTTCATCAGCTCGAGGATCGCGTCATGGCCGAGCTTCGGGTCCGTGCCTTCCAGCGCGGCGAGCGCCGAGCCGCGGATGACCGGAACCTTGTCGCCCGGGAACTTGTACTTGGTGAGCAGCTCGCGCACCTCGAGCTCGACGAGCTCGAGCAGTTCCGGATCGTCGACCATGTCGCACTTGTTCAGGAACACGACTAGCGCCGGCACGCCGACCTGGTAGGCCAGCAGGATGTGCTCGCGGGTCTGCGGCATCGGGCCGTCGGCGGCCGACACGACCAGGATGGCGCCGTCCATCTGCGCGGCGCCGGTGATCATGTTCTTCACATAGTCGGCGTGGCCTGGGCAGTCGACGTGCGCGTAGTGGCGCTTCTCGGTCTGGTACTCGACGTGGGCCGTATTGATCGTGATGCCGCGCGCCTTCTCTTCCGGCGCTGCGTCAATCTCGTCATACTTCTTGTAGGTGGCCCCGCCCGTCTCGGCCAGGACCTTGGTAATCGCCGCGGTCAGCGACGTCTTGCCGTGGTCGACGTGACCGATCGTCCCAATGTTGCAATGCGGCTTATTCCGCTCGAATTTCTCTTTAGCCATCGGGGCTCTCCGTTCTTCTCAATTAATCCGTTCAGGGATCAGGCGAACTTCGCCTGGACTTCTTCCGCCACCGCCGCAGGCACCTGGGCGTAGTGGCTGAATTGCATCGTGTAGTTCGCCCGACCTTGCGACATCGAGCGAAGCTGGTTGACGTAGCCGAACATGTTGGCGAGCGGCACCGTCGCGTTGACGATCTGCGCGTTGCCGCGCGTGTCGGTCCCCATGATCTGGCCGCGCCGTGAGTTGATGTCGCCGATC
>DASZSW010000008.1:0-92144 GCA_035548515.1 Bauldia sp.
GCCTGGGCGAGCCGGTGGGTGACAGTCCGGCGGTGATCGAAGCCCATGATGCTGAGCAGGCTAAGGGCGGCAGATGTCGCCCGTGTGACAGCAAATCCCGCTGTTCCGGCATGGGCTTAGAAAGCGCGCATGGCGGCCGACACCTGCTCCAGAAACGCCTTCAGCGCCGGCTCCTGGTTGCGGTTCATGTCGTAGAGGGCGAGATAGCGCGAGCGGGCAAGCGGATGGACCAGCGCCCGCAGCGTGCGCTTGAACGCCTTGCGCGGCGCGTCGCCCATCAGGATGGTGCGGAAGCGGGTGCCGCCATAGGTATGCACCGCCGCGATCTTCTTGATGTGCCAGAGGTTGGGGCCGACCTTGCCATTCTCGAGCTTGAAGGAGACGCCGGGCAGGAAGACGCGGTCGCTGAAGCCTTTCAGGATCGCCGGGTAGCCGTAGTTCCAGATCGGGCAGCACAGCACCAGCGCCTCGGCGGCATTGAGGCGGTCGACGTATTGCTGCACCGGCTTCGCGTTGATCGCCTGGTCGTGATAGTCGAGGCGCTCCTGCCGCGACAGCACCGGATCGAAGCCCTCGGCGTAGAGATCGCAGTCGTCGACCTCGTAGCCGCTCGCCGTCAGCGCCTCGATCGTCGCGCGGTGGAGGGCGGCGCTGTAGCTCGTTTCGACCGGGTGGGCGTAGAGGACGAAGACGCGCATCTACTCCGCAGCCTGCATGCCCGGGAAGAGATAGACCTTGTCGGAGTTGAGGTCGAAGTCCGGATTCTCCCAGGCGATCATCTTGCCGGGGTTGAGCAGGCCTTTCGGATCGGCCTCCTTCTTGAAAGCGAGTTGCACCGCGTCCGTGCGCTTCATCCCGCCTTCCTCCAGCGTGTAACGGTGCGGGTTGAAGATCGGGCAGCCGTTGTCCTCGTGCAGACGAATGATTTCATCCAGCCGGGTCTCGCTCGTGAAACGCACGATCGGCAGGCCGGTGGCGACGACGTTGCCGTCGAAACGGATGAACTCGAGATGGCCGGGCACTTCGTCGCCGAACATTGCCGTCATGCGTGCGACGTCGTCGACGGTGGTCGGGTAAGGGTAGAGCACCTGCAGGTAGGTGATCGTCGGATCGACCCTTAGCCCCCTCAGCGTTGTGTGGTTCCAGGTCATCTCGTAGACCGGCGGCAGGCCCTTCTTCTCTGCATCGCTGGCTGTGTCGGAGCGGTAGAGCAGCTCGCCCTTGTCGCGCGCGATCAGCGGCAGCAACGGCTCGATGGCGTGCGGCGCGACCATCATCAGCACGACCGATTGCGCGCGGCGCAGGAACTTCTGGTGACGCAGGAAATAGTCGTAGGGGGCGGGCGCCGCGACGGTGGCGATTTCCTTGAACAGCAGCCCGTCCTGGTGCGCCATGGCGTAGGCGAAGCGCACAGCCTGCATGTAGTCGTCGAAGCCCACCATGACGTCGATCCAGTCGTAGGCGGCATCGAGCGGCGCCTCGACCTCGGTGATGATGCCGTTGGTGCCGTAGGCGTGCATCACCTTGCCGAGTTCGCGACCCTTGATCGAGAGCACCCGCGGCTTGGCCTCCATGGTGACGACGCGCAGCGACAGCACGTTGCCGACGTCGCGCAGTCCGCCCCAGTTGATCGAGCCGATGCCGCCCGAGCCGCCGGCGACGAAGCCGGCAAGCGAGGCGGTGTTGTAGGTGGAGGGATGGAGGCGGATTTCCTGCTGCGAGCCGCTACGCGTCTGGCGGTCGATTTCGGCCAGCACGGCGCCGGCCTCCGCCACGACACGGCCGCGGCCGATCGACTTCACCTTGTTCATGTCGGCGAGGTTGAGGAGCACGCCGCCGGCGAGCGGCATGGCCTGGCCGTAGTTGCCGGTGCCGGCGCCGCGCGGCGTAACCGGAATGGCGAGATCGAAACAGGCGGCCAGCACGCGGATGACTTCGCCTTCATCGCGCGGCGAGACGACGATATCGGCGCTGACATGATCGAGCTGGCGCTTCAGCACCGGCGAATACCAGAAGAAGTCCCGGCTCTTCTGTTTCACGATCGCCGGGTTGTCCTCGATCTTGAGCCCCGCGAGCGCGGCCTTCAGGCGCGGGATGTCATAGCGTTCGCTCATCGCTTTCGCCCCATTCTCCTCGGGCCCATGAGATCGTCGAGTTCGCGATAGTCGGGCCGCGTCGTGTCGATCGCCTTGCCCGAGCGTAGCACCGTGCGCTCGCTTTGCGGACGGGCGAGCAGCTCCGTGAAGGAGCGCGCGCGGAACAGCACGAGATCGGCGGCCGCGCCGGCCGCAATCACCCCGCGCTGCGGTTGCCCGACGATCGCCGCGGGCGTCCTGGCCACGGCCGCCGGCCAGCCGGCGATCGGATGATCGAGGTGGAGGATGCGCACCGCCTCGCGGAAGACTTCGACCATGTCGAGGTCGCCGTAGGCGTAGAACGGGTCGCGGGTATTGTCGGAGGCGACCGCCACCGGCACGCCGCGGGCGGCGAGCTCGTGCACCAGCGTCACCCCGCGCCAGCGCGGCGTCACCCCCGCCTGCCGGTCCTGCAGGTACATGTTGCACATGGGGAGGGAGACGACCGCGATCTCCGCTTCCGCGACACGGTCCATGGTTGCTGAGGCTTCGCTTTCCGGCTGGACGGCAAGCGAACAGCAATGGCCGGCGACGATGCTGCCCGGAAAGTCGATACGCAGCGCGACATCGGCGATGGCGCGCAGCGAGCTGGCATCCGGATCGCCGGTTTCGTCGACATGGAAATCGAGGTCGAGGCCGCGGTTGGCGGCGCGCAGCATCAGCGTCTCCAGCGCCCGCTCCAGTTCCGGGATCATGAAGGTGACGGCGCCGAGGATGCCGCCGTGCTCCGCAACGACGTCGATAAGGTCGTCCGACGCCTCGTTCAGGAACTCATCGATGGTGACCAGGCATACCGCCTGCAGGTCCACCTTGCCGGCCCACTTCTCGCGCATCTCGGCGAACACTGGCCACGAGATGCGATGCTGGGGCGCGCGCGAATCCAGATGCGTGCGGATCAGCGTCGTGCCGCCGGCGTAGGCCGAGCGGATGGCGAAATCCATGCGCGCCGCGACGTCCCTTGCTTCCCAGCGCGTCGTGCGGTCCTCCTCGACCGCGTCGAGCGCGCCGTCGAAGGTTCCGTCGGGGTTCGGCTTGCGTGGCCAGATGTGGCCCTTGTCGAGGTGGGTGTGCATGTCGACGAAGCCTGGCCACACCATGCCGCCGTCGAGGTCGAGCTTCACGGCGCTCGTGCGCCGGCCCGGCCGGTCGATCCGCTCGATCGTCCCGTCCTTCACGGTGATGTCGGCGCTCACGAGGCCGTCGCCGTCGGCGGCCGCCGTGTAACCGTCAACAAGGACAGCCGGCAGCGTGGCGTTGGCGAGCACGTAGCGCGAAACGCGCGGAATTGCTGCGAAGCCCTTCGCCATGCCGTCAGTTCTCGCGGCGGACCGCGCTCTCGTGCCACTTCCTGAGCAGCAGCCACGAGATCAGGCTGGTGACGCCGTAGATGGCGACTCCCGTCGCCGAGAGCAGGACCAGCGCGGCGAACAGGCGCGGGATGTTCAGCCGGTACTGCGCTTCGAGCAGTCGGAAGGCGAGCCCCGAACCCGCTCCCGACGAGCCGGCCGCGAATTCAGCCACCACCGCTGCGATCAGCGAGAGACCGCCGGCAATCTTGAGCCCGGCGAGGAAATAGGGCAGGGCGCCCGGCAGGCGGAGCAGCCACAGCGTCTGCCAGCGGCTGGCGCCGTACAGCTCGAACAGGTTGAGCAGATTGTGGTCGGTCGATTTCAGGCCCTGCGTCGTGTTTGAGAGCACCGGGAAGAAGGCGACCAGGAAGGCGCAGATGAGCAGCGCGATCTGCGTCGTCGGCGTGTAGATGAGGATGAGCGGGGCGATGGCGACGATCGGTGTCACCTGGAGAATCACGGCGTATGGATAAAACGCGAGCTCGATCCAGCGCGACTGCACGAGCAGGATCGCGAGCGCGCCGCCGCCGACCAGCGCCAGGGCGAGCGACGTGAAGGTAATCTTCAGCGTCACCAGCAACGCCGGCAGCAGGATCGGCCAGTCGGTCGCCAGCGACTGGATGATGCGCGACGGAGCCGGCAGGATGTATGGCGGGACATGGGCCAGCGTCGTCCACACCTGCCAGATGACCAGCACGATGGCCAGCATCACGGTCGGTACGATGATGCGCAGCGCGCGCACGCCGGCCGTCTCACGGAAGCCGGCTTCGGGCACGGCTTCCGCCGCCTCGCGGTTCTGACGCTCGCCGGCGGCCGCGATCGCGCTCATGTCTCGCCCGCCGCCATGGCCGCATGCAGGGCGTCGGAGGTCAGGCGGCAATAGTCGCCATACTCCGGCGAGGTGCGGAACTCCTCGCTGCGTGGATAGGGCGCGCCGATGGTCAGCTCGCGGAACACGCGCCCGGGCCGTGGCGCCATCACCACGATGCGCTCGGACAGGTAGACCGATTCGAACACCGAATGGGTCACAAAGATCACGGTCCAGCCGAATTGCTCCCACAACTCGAGCAGGTCGTTGTTCAGCTTGAAGCGCGTGATCTCGTCCAGGGCCGCGAACGGCTCGTCCATCAACAGCAGCTTCGGCTTGGTGACCAGCGCGCGTGCGATCGATACGCGCATCTTCATGCCGCCGGAGAGCTCGCGCGGATAGGCGTCGGCGAAGGATTCCAGCCCGACCATGGCGAGCGCCTCCATGATCTGGTCGCGCGCAGTCCGCTGCGACATGCCCTTCAGCCGCAGCGGCAGCCAGACATTGGCGGCGACGGTTGCCCACGGCATCAGCGTCGGCTCCTGGAAGACGAAGCCGATCTCGCGCTCCGGCTTGCCACGCGCATCGTGCGTTGCGCCGGGCCATTCGATCGCCCCGGAGCTGGGCTCGCCGAGGCCGGCGATGATGCGCAGCGCCGTCGACTTGCCGCACCCGGAGGGGCCGAGCAGGCTGATGAATTCGCCGGCGCCGACGTCCAGCGACATGTCCTTCAGCGCCAGCGTGCCGTTGGAGAAGGTCTTGGATATCCCGCGAAGCGAGACGAGCGGGCGCGCGCCGGCCGGGGCAGGCATCCGGCGCTGGCCGGCAGCGGCTGCGGTTGCGGTCGCGTCAGTCACAAGGCTCGTCCTTCACAAAACAGAGGGCCGGCGGATGGCTCCGCCAGCCCCTCGGTCGCAAGGTGCCGGCTACTTCGCCAGCTCCATCCCGACCTTCTTACACACGAATTCCGTCGTGTAGTACTTGGACAGGTCGAGATTGGCGGCGATGACGTTCGCCTTGACCATCTTGTCGTAGAAGTCCTTGACCGTGGCGTCGCTCATGCAGCCGATGCCGCCGGTCAGCGCCTCGCCGGAGACCACCAGCCCCGAGTCCTTCATCGTCTTGATCGAGAAGGCGATCTGGTCGTCGGTCATGTCCGGGTTGTCTTTCTTGATCAGCGCATTGGCGGCGGTGTTGTCGCCGTAAAGATAATTGTACCAGCCGATTGTGCTGGCATCGACGAAGCGCTGCACCACGTCCTTGTGGGCGGCGAGGTAGTCGGACGTCGTCTCGATCATGGTCGAGTAGGTGGTCCAGCCGTTGTCGGCGAGCAGGAACACTTTCGGCTCGAATCCGCCGTCCGCGTGGATAACGGCGTAGGGCTCCGACGTAGCGTAACCCTGCTGGCCCGACATCTTGTCGGCAATGAACGGACCGGGATTGAAGTTGTACGGTTTGAACTGCTCGTCCTTGAAGCCCGGATAGGCCGACTTCATCCACGCGAAATCGCTGACGAAGAAGTCCTTGCCCATGAACAGCGTCGGCAGCTTGGCGAGATCGGCGAACGTGTCGACGCCGGCATCGGGATGCGCCATCAGGATCTGCGGGTCCTTCTGGAACATGGCTGCGACCTCGACCAGCGGCACGCCCTGCGCCGCCGCATTGAACGGTTCGAGCAGATTGCCCGCCATGTAGAAGGTCACCTTGCCGGCCAGCTCGAGCTGGCGGTTCGCGGCCTGCGGCCCGCCTTGAACGATGGTGACGTGCAGGCCGTACTTCTCGTACGTGCCGTCGGCGACCGCCTGATAGAAACCGCCGTGCTCCGCTTCGGCCAGCCAGTTGGTGCCGAAGGAAACCTCGTCGAGGGCGAACGCCGGTCCGGCGAGCGCCAGCGCCGTCGCCCCCGCCGCCAGCGCCATCGTCAGGTGCTTGATTGTGGTCATGTTTTTTCTCCGCCTCCATGGCGTGGCAGGGGAGTTAGCATTCATCGCCACGCGTTCCTCTGGACCCCGGTGCCGCTCCCCGGGCGGCCCCGCAACGCATTCGATGGTGGTCGCAAGACGTATGCCACGGCGGCGCGCACGGTGCGGCCCGCCAGGTCTCCCTTCCGGCGCACTTTAGGGCATGGCGGTTGCACAAGAAAGCAGCAGTCCCGCGAGCGGCCGATGGCCGCTTGCAACCGCGCCGGCGGCAATCGTAGCGTGGGTGCCTGAACAGGGGCGGCCAGCTAACAGGGGCGGCCAGCTACAAGAATGATGCGTGCGCTCAATCCGGCGGCCATCCGCGCGCCTTTTGGCCGTTACAGCCACGGTGTGGCGGTTCCGGCGGGGGCGCGGCTGGTCTTCTGCTCCGGCCAGCTCGGCCTGAAGCCGGGCGACATGCTGCCGCCGACGGTGGAGGGACAGGCGGAGGTCTGCTTCCAGAACATCGCCGCGATTCTCGCCGAAGACGGCATGACCCTTGCCGATATCGTGCGCATCAATGCCTACGTCACCCGGCGGGAGCATATGCGTGCCTACATGAGCGTCCGCGATCGCTATGTCTCGGAGCCGTTGCCCGCCTCGACGCTGATGGTGGTGGCCGGCTTTACGCGCGAGGAATTCCTGGTCGAAGTCGAAGCCGTCGCGGCGAAGGTGCCGTGACGACGCTCCACATTCTCCTGCCACTGGCCGCGGCGTGGGCGCTCGCCGTCGTGCTGCCCGGCCCGAACTTCCTCGTCATCGTGTGGACTGCGGCGGCGCGGGGCCGTCGCCCGGCGCTGGCGGCCGCGCTCGGCGTGCTGACCGGTGCGCTGTTCTGGATCGCGGCCGGCCTGTTCGGCCTCAAGGTGTTGTTCGCCGCGCTGCCGGTCGCCGGCACGGCAATCCGGTTACTCGGGGCGGCATATATCGTCTGGTTCGGATTGCAGATGCTCTTGCGCCCGGACCGCGCAGGCGGTGCTTCCACCGGCGCGGGCATGGCCGCTTACCGCTCGGGCCTGGCCACGACATTGTCGAATCCCAAGTCGGCAGCGGTCGCTGCGTCGCTGCTTGCGGCGGGGTTGCCTGCCGACGCTTCCCCCGGACTCGGCGGCGAAGCGTTCGTCATGCTCATCGCAATCTCGAGCTGCTGGTATCTCGGCGTCGCGCTTGTCGGCTCGCTGCCGCCGCTCGTCGCGCGCCTTATGGCTGCCCGCCGCCGCCTGTCGCAGGTCGCCGGCGTCGTCTTCATCCTCTTCGGCCTCAGGCTGGCGGTAGAACCCTAGGACTTTTCCGATGCGCCAATGGATCAAGAACCCGCTCGCCATCCTGGCCGACAATGCCGGCGGCGGCCTCGTGATCGAGGACGGCAGGATCGTGGCGCTGGTCGCTGCGGGGAAGACACCGGATGGGCCGATCGACGAGACATTTGACGCCTCGCGCCACGTCGTCATCCCAGGGCTCATCAACACCCACCATCACTTCTTCCAGACGCTGACGCGCGCCCATCCCGCCGCGATCAACAAGGAACTATTTCCCTGGCTGAAGTCGCTTTATCCGATCTGGGCGAAGAACGTTAAGCCGGAAGCGTTTCGCCAGGCGACGCGCCTCGCGCTGACGGAGTTGCTGCTCTCGGGCTGCACCTGCTCGTCCGACCACCACTACCTCTATCCGGCCGGTCTCGAGTCGGCGATGGACATACAGGCCGAGGAAGCGACGGCGCTCGGCGTGCGCATGACGCTGAACCGCGGCTCGATGAACCTGTCGGAGAAGGACGGCGGCCTGCCGCCGGATACGGTCGTGCAGGACGAGGACACGATCCTCGCCGATTGCGAGCGCGTGCTTGGCCGCTATCACGACGCCGCGGAGGGCTCGATGCTGCAGGTGGCGCTGGCGCCGTGCGCGCCGTTCAACGTCACCAAGCGGCTGATGGTCGACAGCGTGGCGCTGGCCGAGAAATACAACTGCCGCCTCCACACCCACCTTGGCGAGACCCACGATGAGGACGAGTACTGCCTGTCCAATTTCGGCATCCGCCCGGTGGATTATCTCGAGGAGTGCGGCTGGCTGACCGATCGCGTCTGGCTGGCGCACGGCATCCACTTCACCGACGACGAAGTGCATCGTCTCGGCCGGCATCACGTCGGGGTGTGCCATTGCCCGACCTCCAACATGACGCTGGCTTCGGGCCAGTGCCGCACGAAGGAACTGGAGGCTGCCGGCAGTCCGATCGGTCTTGGCGTCGATGGCTCTGCCTCCAACGACAACTCCAACCTCATGGAGGGCGTGCGCCACGCGCTGATGCTGAACCGGCTTACCTATAACGCCGCCTCGGTGACGCATTTCGATACGCTGCGCTGGGCGACCGCCGGCTCGGCGAAGTGTATCGGCCGCGACGACATCGGCGCCATCGCCGTCGGCAAGCAGGCCGATCTGGCGATGTACACGCTGGATGAGCTGCGCTTTTCCGGCGCCGGCGATCCGCTGGCCGCGATCGTGCTCTGCGGCGCCTACGCCGCCGACCGCGTCATGGTGAAGGGCGCGTGGAAGGTTGTGGACCGCAACCCCGTCGGCATGGACATCGCGAAGCTCAGGGCCGAGCACGGCGCCGCGGCCAAGGCTTTCCTAGCGGCGCTGTAAGCGTATTGTATATACAATCTGCTTGACGTGCGGTTGCATCGGTATCAGATAGAGGGGAGCCGTGAGGATCGTCTGGGATGAGCCGAAGCGTCTCGCGAATGTCGATAAGCACGGATTTGACTTCGCCGATATTGACGATTTCGGGTGGGAGAACGCGCTCATAACGCCCACCTACGCACGGCGCTTCAAGGCGATCGGGCTGTTTCGAGACCGCATCATCATCGTGATTTACGCGCGGCTTGGCGACGAAGCGATTTCGATCATCGGTATGCGCCGGGCAAGCGACAGGGAGCGGCAGCAGTATGAAGAAAGATAGCAGAGGCTACACGGCCGCCGACATGAAGGTCGTGTCAGAGAAGCATGAATGGACGAAAGAGGATTTTCGTCGTGCCCGGCCGGCGCGCGAGATGCTGCCGAAGAGCTTCTTCGATGCACTGGAAGCACGTCGGGCGCGCGGCAAGCAGAAGGCACCGACCAAGGAGCAGGTGTCGCTGAGACTCGATCCTGATGTGCTGGCCAGGTTCCGCGCCGGCGGTCCCGGCTGGCAGGGGCGCATGAACGCGGCGTTGCGCAAAGCCGCCGGCCTGAAGTAACCGCCGTTATCTCGTCGCTGCCGCGACGATCGCTGCTGCCGTTCGCGCGCTGTCGTCGCCGGCCACAGCCAGCGCGTCGCTTTCGGCGAAGCGGAGCAGCGGCCGTTTCGATGTGCCGCCGGTCAGCGTCACCGGCACGAAGCGGGCGCTGCGGCTGTGCGCCGTTGCCCGCACGGTGCGATAGACGCCGACGTCGGCGGGAATGTCGAAGCCGGCGTGCGTGAAAACGAAGCTCCAGTCTTTCGGCGACGCGTTCTCGATCGTGCGCAGCACGGCGCCACGGACCGCATCGACCTCGGCCCAGACGGACTCGGGCAGGGTGGCCGGGTCGGCATGGTCGATGACGTTGAAGATCGGGGCGTAGAGCGCCTGGCTGTCCACGATCCGCGCCCCGGTCGCGGCGGCGATCGCCTGGGCGACGGCCAGCCGCGCCGCCGGGCTATGGCCGATGAGGTAGATCACGGTATTGTTCATGGCGTTGCTCCCGGCCTAGTTTCGGCTGCGTGAGGCCTCACGGACAAGCACCCATGCTCCCCAGGCGATACTGGCCCGAAATGACCACCCGCGATTTCGCGGACGGCGACGCGTCGCGCTGGATCGCGGTGCTGCCCGTCGCGGCAATAGAGCAGCACGGGCCGCATCTGCCGGTCTATACCGACACCTGTATCGCCGAGGGCATGGTCAGGCGCGTCATAGAGCTGTTGCCGGACGATCTGCCGGTCACCTTCCTCCCGGTGCAGGCCGTCGGCAAGTCGAACGAGCATATCTCGTCGCCGGGCACCGTGACCTCGACCTGGGAAACGACGACCAAGCTGTGGCTGGAGATCGGCGACAGTGTGCACCGCGCCGGGCTGCGCAAGCTCATCGTCGTCAACTCTCACGGCGGCAACGTCCCGATGATCGACATCGTCACGCGCGAATTGCGCGTTCGCCACGACATGTTGGCGGTTGGCACGGCGTGGTCGCGCTTCGGCTATCCGGAAAGCGTCGCGACCGCGGAGGAATCGGCTTTCGGCATCCACGGCGGCGATTACGAAACCTCCGAGATGCTGCATTTCCGGCCCGACCTGGTGAAGATGGAGCTCGCCGAAGACTTCCGCTCGGCGCAGCAGTCATTCGTGCGCGAGTTCAAGCATCTGCGCGCCCATGGCCAGCACCAGTTCGGCTGGAAGGCGCAGGACCTCAACCCGAAGGGCACCGTCGGCAATGCCGCACGCGCGACGGCGGAAAAGGGCAGGGCGATCGTCGATCACCAGGCGCGCGGCTTCGTCGAACTGTGCGCCGATGTGCACGCTTTCGATCCGGCGCGGCTGTGGCGGGCCACCTGAGGCGTCGGTCACACCGGGCCGCAGCGGGCGATGACAGGCCGCAAGGGCCGCGATAAAAGTGCCACCCTGCGGGCGCCGGGAATCACACGACGAGGGGATGATGCGTTTTGCAATTTCGACGGCGCTGGCAGCGGCGCTGGCTCTGATTATTGTGCCGGCCGCCCAGGCAAAGCAGCTAACGTTCTGCAACGACGCGCCGGCGGAGGGTTTCGATCCGGCGCTGTACACCGCCGGTGCGACCCTCGACGCTTCCTCGCAGGCCTTCTACGACCGCCTGGTCGAGTTTGCGCCAGGCTCCACCGCCATCGTGCCCGGGCTCGCGACGAGCTGGGACGTGTCGCCGGATGGCAAGCAGTACACCTTCCATCTTCGCGACGGCGTCGCCTTCGCTGCGGGCATCGGGTTTGCGCCGACACGGCCGCTCAACGCCGATGATGTCGTCTTCAGCCTCACCCGCCAATTCGACCCGAAGAATCCTTATTTCTCCTATGCTGGCGGGACATGGCCGTACTACTCGGCGCTCGGCCTCAACGTGCTCGTCAAATCGGTGGTCAAGGTTGATGCCGCCACGGTACGGATCACGCTGACCCGCCCGGATCCTTCGATCCTTGGCGATCTCGCCATGGATTTCGCGTCTATCCTGTCCAAGGAATATGCGGACTCCCTGATAAAGGCGAAGACGCCGGACCTGCTCAACACCGTCCCAGTCGGCACCGGCCCGTTCATCTTCTCGCGTAACGATGGCGGCCGCGTCGTCACCGTCGCCAACCTCGGCTACTGGGGCGGCGCTCCGAAAATCGACGGCGTCACCTTCCTGCCCGTCGCCGACCCGGCGGAGCGGCTGGCCAGGCTCAAGTCGGGTGCGTGCGATGTCGCCGCCGAGCCCGACGCCGCCACACTGAAAGAGGCGCAGTCCGATCCCGATCTCACCCTCGCCACCGCCGAGCGGGCCGATGTCGTGACGCTGGCCTTCAACACGACCGTGCCGCCCTTCAACGATCCGCGCGTGCGCCAGGCGCTGGGGCAGGCCATCGATCGGCAGGCGATCGTCGACGCCGTCTACGGCGGGACGGCGTCGCCGGCAAAGGCGCTGCTTCCGTCGACCATGGCCGGCACCAACGGCGAAGCCGCGGCCGACGAGACCTACGATGTCGATGGGGCAAAGCAACTGCTGGCCGCCGCCGGCGTCAGCAATCTCAAGCTCAAGCTGCTCGCCACGAAGGCGCCCCGGCCCTACAGCCCCGATCTCGCCGCCACCGCCAACCTCATCGCGACAGATTTCGCCAAGGTCGGCGTCGACGCCACCGTCGAATTGCCGGATACGCTTGGCGAATATCTTCGTCAGTCGAGCGACAAGAAGCGCGACGGTGCCGTCGTCATCGGCTGGGCGAGCGACAACGGCGATGCCGCCTCGTTTCTGGCCCTGCTGCTTTCCTGCGATGCGGTCGGCAAATCGAACCGGGCGCAATGGTGCGATGCCGATTTCGACAAGGCGATCACGGCGGCCCGGGCGGCGACCGACCCGATGGCAGAGTTCGCCGGGCTCAACGAGGCGCAGACGATCGCCGCCCGCGAAGTGCCGCTGACGGGCCTCGTTCATACCTTGTCGATCGTCCCGATGCGCAAGGCGGTCAGCGGCGTTGTCGCCGATCCGCTCGGCCGTCACAATTTCGCGAAAGCCGATATCTCGCCCTAGTCCGGCCGACCGGAAACCTGCGGAAACTGCGCATGCCGGCGACCAATGCGGCGGCGCAGCGGCATTTTACGGCTTGCTTTCAGCCACAGCCTGCGGTCGATTGAACACAACCCTCCCGGGGCTGGCCCGCAGGGACCGCGGGATCCGGGGTTCAAGGGAAACGAACGGCCGCTGAAAGCGGCACCAGTTGGAGGACTGCATGAAAAGGACGCTGTATTACGCGGCTGCGGCCGTGCTCGCGCTTGGCATGGCTGCCGGCGCGAACGCCAAGACGCTGACTTATTGCGCGGAAGCCTCGCCCGAAGGCTTCGACCCGGCGCTGTACGAGGGCGGCAATACCCTGGACGCCGTGCTGCCGGTCTACGAGGGCCTGGTGAAGTTCAAGCCCGGCACCACCGAAGTTATCCCGGCGCTGGCCGAAAAGTGGGAAATTTCCCCGGATGGCCTGACCTACACGTTCCATCTCCGTCACGGCGTCAAGTTCGGCGCCACGGACTACTTCACGCCGACGCGCGACTTCAACGCCGATGACGTGGTGTTCTCGTTCCATCGCCAGATGGACGCCAACACGCCGTGGAATCCGGAAGCGCCCAACGCCGTCTACCAGTACTGGGGCGACATGAGCATGCCGGACCAGGTCGTCGACATGGCCAAGGTCGATGACTACACGGTGAAGCTCACGCTGAAGCAGCCGAGCGCGCCGATGCTGGCGAACCTCGCCATGACGTTCGCGTCGATCGTCTCCAAGGAATACGCCGACAAGCTGCAGGCCGCCAACCAGACGGCCAACATGGACCAGCAGCCGGTAGGCACCGGTCCGTTCGTGTTCGTCGGCTACAACAAGGATGCCGACATCCACTATAAGGCCAACCCCGATTACTGGGGTGACAAAGCCAAGATCGACAACTTGGTCTTCGCGATCACGACCGATGCCGCCACCCGCCTGCAGAAGCTGAAGGCCGGCGAGTGCGACGTGATGGTCAGCCCGAATCCGGCCGACGTCGCCGGCATCAAGGCCGATCCGAACCTCGCCACCCAGGAGCAGCAGGGCCTGAACATCGGCGCCCTGATGTACAACACCCAGCAGAAGCCGTTCGATAATCCCGATGTCCGCCACGCGCTCAACATGGCGATCGACAAGAAGGCGATCATCGACGCTGTGCTCCAGGGCCTCGGCCAGGCGGCGATCAACCCGATCCCGCCGACCATGTGGGGCTACAACAAGGACGTGCAGGACGATCCGTACGATCCGGCGGCCGCCAAGGCGGCACTGGCGAAGGCGGGCGTCAAGGATCTGCACATGAAGATCTGGGCGATGCCGGTGGCCCGTCCGTACATGCCGGACGCCAAGACCGCCGCGACCATCATCCAGAAGAACTTCGCCGACGTCGGGGTCACCGCCGATATCTTCTCGGAGGACTGGAAGCAGTACCTCGCCGACTCCTCGCCGCACACGCATGACGGCGCGGTCATCATGGGCTGGACCGGCGACAACGGCGATCCGGACAACTTCCTGACGCCCAACCTCGGCTGCAATGCCGTCGATCACGGCAACCGCTCGGAATGGTGCAACAAGGACTTCGATGACCTGATCCGCAAGGCGGCCATCGAGACCGACCAGGCCAAGCGTGCCGCGATGTACGAGCAGGCTCAGGTGATCTTCAAGAAGGACGCGCCGTGGGCGACGCTCGACCACTCGGTCGTCGTCATGGCGATGAGCAAGAAGGTCCAGAACTACGTCATCGACCCGTTCGGCCTGCATCACTTTGAGCAGGTCGGTCTGGCCGACTAGCGCACTTCACGCCAACGCGGCGCGGGGACCGTAGCGTCCCCGCGTTCGCTGCCCGAGGTCATGCTCCGCTTCCTGCTTCGCCGCCTGGCGCTGATCGTGCCGACGTTCATCGGCATCACGATCGTGTCTTTCGGGTTCATCCGCATGTTGCCCGCCGACCCCGTGGTCGCCATGTCGGGCGAACGCGGCATCAGCGACGAGCGCCACGCCCAGCTCATGCATCAGCTCGGCCTCGACCGGCCGATCTGGCAGCAGTATCTCGACTACGTCTGGGGGCTGCTGCACGGCGATTTCGGCTACTCCATCTTCAATCACCGGCCGATCGGCGAATCGTTCGCCATTCTCTTTCCGGCGACCATCGAGCTCTCGCTCGCCGCCATCGTCTTCGCCATCGTCATCGGCATTCCGCTCGGCGTCATCGCCGCCGTGCGCCGCGGCAAGCTGGTCGATCAGCTCGCCATGGGCGGCGCGCTCGTCGGCTACTCCATGCCGATCTTCTGGTGGGGGCTGCTGCTCATCATCGTCTTTTCCGGCATCCTGCACTGGACGCCGGTGTCCGGCCGCATCAGCTCGGATTTCTTCATCAAGCCGGTGACCGGCTTCATGCTCATCGACAGCTGGCGCTCCGGCCAGGCGGGCGCCTTCGCCTCGGCGGTCTCGCATCTCATCCTGCCGGCGATCGTGCTCGGCACCATCCCGCTCGCCGTCATCGCGCGCCAGACGCGCTCCGCCATGCTCGAGGTGCTGGGCGAGGATTACGTCCGCACGGCGCGCGCCAAGGGCCTGCCGGCGTGGCGTGTGATCGGCATCCACGCCCTGCGCAACGCGCTCATTCCGGTGGTCACCACTATCGGCCTCCAGGTCGGCTATCTGCTCGCCGGCGCCATCCTCACCGAATCGATCTTCTCGTGGCCGGGCGTCGGCAAGTGGATGGTCGATTCCATCGAGCAGCGCGACTATCCGGCGGTCCAGGGTGGCATGGTGCTGATCGCGCTGTTCGTCATGGTGGTGAACCTTCTCGTCGACGTGCTGTACAGCGTCGTGAACCCGCGCATCCGGCACGTTCGCTGACCATGGCCGATACCGCGCTCCCCGACCCGACGCCCGCAGAGCTCGCCACCGAGGAGCGGGCGCCGCCGTCGGGACTGGCGGAGTTCTGGTATTATTTCCGCGAAAACCGCGGCGCGGTGATCGGCGCGGTTTTTCTCGTCTTCGTCATCCTCGTCGCCATCTTCGCGCCGCTCCTCGCCCCGCATGATCCCAACGACCAGGTGCCCTCGGCGCTGCTCGTGCCGCCGGCGTGGCAGCCGGGCGGCACCTGGACCTATCCGATCGGCACCGATTCGATCGGCCGCGACATGCTCTCGCGCCTGATCTACGGCTCGCGCTACTCGCTGTTCATCGGCGTCGTGGTGGTGGCGATCTCGCTGGCCGGCGGCATCATCCTCGGCCTCATCGCCGGCTTCGCCCGCGGCGCGATCGACACGATCATCATGCGGATCATGGATGTCATCCTGGCGTTCCCGAGCCTGCTGCTCGCGCTCGTGCTGGTCACCATTCTGGGGCCCGGGCTGACCAATGCGATGATCGCCATCGCCATCTCCTACCAGCCGCACTACGTGCGGTTGGCACGCGCCTCGGTGCTGGCGGAACGCTCCAAGGATTACGTCACGGCGGCCAAGGTCGCCGGCGCTTCGCTGCCGCGCCTCATGTTCATCACCATCCTCCCCAACATCATGGCGCCGCTCATCGTTCAGGCGGCGTTGTCCTTTTCCAATGCTATTCTCGATGCCGCGGCGCTCGGTTTTCTCGGCATGGGTGCGCAGCCGCCGACGCCGGAGTGGGGCACGATGCTCGCCGACGCCCGCCAGTTCATCCTGCGCGCGTGGTGGGTGGTCACCTTTCCCGGTCTTGCCATCCTGTTCGCCGTGCTGGCCATCAATCTGGTCGGCGACGGCCTGCGCGATGCGCTCGACCCCAAGCTGAAACGGAGCTGAGGCATGCGGATAGCCATTCTACCCGTGCTGACGGTGCTCCTCCTGCCGGTCTCGGCCGGCGCCGCCAGCGTCCAGGACCAGGGGTTCTTCGACAGCCTGAACAAGCCGGGTGCCGTCGACGCAGCGGTGGCGCCGGGTCTGGTCACCGCCTCGCGCGTCGATCTCATCGTGGCGGCGCTGGAGAAGGCCGGATTCGACGTGAGCGTGGCGAAAAGCGAAAGCGGCGCGCCGCGGATCACCTCGACGGATGCGGACCGGCCGTTTGCTATCGAGTTCTACGGCTGCAATGGCGGCTTCGATTGCGCCTACATCCAGTTCGTGTCGGCGTGGGACCTGCCCAAGGGGATCGATGCCGGCAAGATCGCGCAGTGGAACGGCGATCATGTCTGGGGCGTGGCGACGCGCGACGGCGACAATGACCCGGTGCTCGGGCTGTCGGTCGATCTCCGCGGTGGCGTCACACCGGTGAACTTCGCCGATACGGTCGGCCTGTGGGCCGATACGCTCGACGACTTCAAGGGCTACATCGGCTGGGACAAGCAGTAGGTCCGGCGGTCGGTATTTTGACAGCACCAGCAGAAAAGAGGAGCGGGAAGATGGGTATCTGGGCGACACCGGTACGCACCGCCGGCCTGTTTCTGGCGAGCAGCCTGACGATCGGGGCCTTGTCGGACCTGGCGTGGGGCGAGGGCCAGAAGGGGCCGGGCGGAGCGAATTCCAATTCGGCACAGAACAGCGACAGCGACGCGACGGACATGATCGACGCCACCGATCCGCAAAGCATCGCCGATGAGCTCTGGCTCTATGACGGCGTCGAGGTGCTGAAGGACGGGGACGGCAATCCGAAGATCGACGTCAACGACCAGAGCGCGCCGTTCACGGTCTTCTTTCACGGCTGCACCGACGGGAAGGACTGCACCTACATCGAGTTTGACACGTGGTGGGACCTGAAGAACGGCGTTCAGGCGAGCGTCGTCGACAAGTGGAACCAGACCAAGCTGTGGGGTGTCGCCTATCGCGACGAACACGGCGACCCGCACCTGTCGATGACCGTGAACCTGCGTTACGGGGTCAGCCTCGACAACTTCGACGACACGCTGGACTGGTGGGATACCGCCACCGGCCAGTTCGAAGACGCTATCGGCTGGAAGAAGAAATAGCCGGTGGCGCTGCTCGAGATCAGTGGACTGACGGTCGAGTTCGCCACCAGCACGGGCTCGTTCCGCGCCGTCGATGACGTCTCGCTCAGCGTCGACGGCGGCGAGATACAGGCAATCGTCGGCGAATCGGGATCCGGCAAGTCGGTCGCGATGCTGGCCGTCATGGGCCTCCTGCCGTGGACCGCGACGGTGAAGGCGAAGCGTCTTGCCTTCGACGGCACCGATCTCCTCGGCCTGTCCACCGCCCATCGCCGCCGGATCATCGGCAAGGACATAGCGATGATCTTCCAGGAGCCGATGTCCAGCCTCAACCCGTGCTTCACCGTCGGCTACCAGATCGGCGAGAGCCTGAAGACGCACCTCGGGCTGACGCGCGGCGAGCGCCGCGAACGCACGCTGGCGCTGCTCAAGGCCGTCGGCATCACCGATCCCGAGCGGCGGCTGCGCGCCTTTCCGCATCAGCTTTCCGGCGGCATGAACCAGCGCGTGATGATCGCCATGGCGATCGCCTGCAATCCGAAGCTGCTCATCGCCGACGAGCCGACGACGGCGCTCGATGTCACCATCCAGGCGCAGATTCTGGAGCTGCTCCTCCAGCTTCAGCGAGAAACCGGCTCGGCGCTCGTGCTGATAACGCACGACATGGGCGTGGTGGCGGAAACGGCGGAGCGCGTCGCCGTCTTCTATTCCGGCCAGAAGGTCGAGGAACAGCCGGTCGGCGCGCTGTTCGCCAATCCGCACCATCCCTACACCGCGGCGCTGCTCGCCGCCTTGCCGGAGCGGGCGACGACGCGGCTGTTGCCGTCGATTCCGGGCGTCGTCCCGGGCCAGTTCAACCGGCCGCGCGGCTGCCTGTTCTCGCCGCGCTGCCAGTACGCCACCGCGCGCTGCGTGGAGAAGGTGCCGCCGCGGCAGGATGAGCGGCTGGGTTTTGCCCTCTGTCACTACCCGCTGGTCGACGGCAAGCCGCAGGGCCACCCCGGCAAGAAGCCCGTCGTGGAGCTGGCATGAGCGCCGCCGCTCTGCTCCCCGCCGAGCCGGCCGCGGCGCGGCCGCTGATCGAGGCCGATGCGGTCTCGCGTTTCTACAAGATTGGCCTCGGCGCCTTCCGTGGCAGCGCTACCCTCAAGGCGGTGAACGAAGTCTCGCTCGTGCTCCAGGCGGGCAAGACTCTGGCGATCGTCGGCGAGTCCGGCTGTGGCAAGTCCACACTGGCGCGCGTGCTCGCCATGATCGAGCCGGCGAGCGGCGGGCGCGTCATCATCGACGGTGTCGATGTGGCGCGCGCCTCGCCGTCCGAGCTCAAGCGGCTGCGCCGCGAGGTGCAGGTCGTCTTCCAGGATCCCTATGGCTCGCTCAACCCGCGCCAGAAGATCGGCTCGATTCTGGAGGAGCCGCTGAAGATCAACCGTCCGGACATTCCGGCGGCGGAGCGCCGCCAGGCGGCGATCGCCATGATGGAGCGGGTCGGGCTCAGGCCCGAGCACTACAGCCGCTATCCGCACATGTTCTCGGGCGGTCAGCGCCAGCGCGTCGCCATCGCGCGGGCGCTCATGCTGAAGCCCCGCATCGTCGTCCTCGATGAGCCGGTGTCGGCGCTCGATCTATCGGTGCAGGCCCAGGTGCTCAACGTGCTCTCCGCCCTCAAGGATGAGTTCGGGCTTTCCTATATTTTCATCAGCCACGGCCTCTCGGTCGTGCGCCACATGGCTGACGACGTCATGGTGATGTATCTCGGCCGCGCCGTTGAGGTCGGTCCGCGCGACGAGATCTTCGCCCATCCGCGCCACCCCTACACACGCGCCCTCCTGTCGGCGACGCCGGTCGCCGATCCGTCGCGTCCGCGCGAGCGCCTGCGGCTCAAGGGCGAGCTGCCGTCGCCGATCAATCCTCCCGCCGGCTGCGCGTTCCATCCGCGCTGTCCGCTGGCGTTCGACCGCTGCCGCGTCGAGCGGCCGGAGCTGGAGCGCAAGGGTGGAGCTGAGGTCGCCTGCTTCGCCGTCGACGCCGATGGCGAGGTGAGACGGGCCGAGGCCGCGATCGCTACTTAGGCCGCGGGTGAGGGGTCGGCATCGGTGCTGCCGCCGCGCTCCCGCCGCTGTCGTCTGCGGACGCTGGCCCCGTCGTCGCCGCGTCGCCTGCCATCCTCGTGCCCACCTTGATCACCGCCAGCCGCCAGGCGCCGGCCTCATAGCCGAACGTCAGGTCGAAGATCACTTCCTGCGGTTTGGTCGGCACGTGCCCGACGAGGTGCAAGACGCCGTCGGTGGAGAGCTGCGGCTTCTCGTCGAGCACGGGGTCGAACAGCACTGTCCCGGCCAGGTTGATGCGCTGCTTGCGGAATTCCGCAAACTGCGCCGCGAGATCGGCCGCCGTGTTGTTCACCTGCAGGATGCTCGCGCCAAGATCGCGGAGCACCGTGTAGTTGCCGGTGACGTTGGCGTCGTTCAGGGTCACCAGCGCCGTGCGGATGAGGATGCTGATTTCCGCGCCGCCCACCTGCGCCGGCGGTCCCGGGGGCTGTGCCGCCGCTGGCGGCGGGCCGCCGTCGGCCGGTGCCTGCGCTGCGGCCGCCGTGGCGATCAGCGCCGTCAGCAACGCGGCGATTGTGACCCTGAACATGGCCCGAGCATTCAGCGGAAAGGCGCCGCTGACAAGGCGCCTCTTGGCCGCGTGGTAACCCGCGCTACCAGGAAAGCTGGCCGCCGGCGCGTCCGCCGATCAGGCCCGTCTCGCTGATCGAGAGAGCGCCGGTGACGCTGAAGTGGTCGTTGACGTTGCCGCCGACGTTGGCGGCCACCGCCCATGCGCCGTCCCAGGTGCCGACGTTGAGCGCCGCGGACATGGACTTGTGCTCGGGCACCCAGAAGCCGCTCATCGCCATCGCCATGGCGACGCCCTCGCGGTTCTTGAAGATCTGGTTGTAGAGCCCGGGGTCGGAGGCGAGGTTGCCGCTGGCGTCGGAAGTCACCAGGCCGAGCTGGCCGCTCTGCGCCGCCGTGCTGGCATAGCTGCTGATGCCCGGCATGGTGTAGGTGTTGTCGGCCGTGCCGAACACCTGCTGGTAGTCGCGGGTGACGGTGGCGCCGTAGCCGAAGGCGGCGGAGTGGGTGAGATCGGCGACGGTGTTCGTGCCGATCGCCGTCGAGTCGTAGCCCCCGGCCGAGGCGTTGTTGCCGTAAGCGCTGGCGTAGTCGTTGGTGGCGTGCGCCGTCTCGCCCATGGCGGTCGAGTAGACGCCGGAGGCGTAGGAACTCTCGCCCACCGCCGAGGCGCCGTAGGCGACCGCCTGCGCGTTGTAGCCGTTGGCGGTCGTGGCGCCGGTCGTCGCCTGCGCCAGGCCGCCGGTGGCGGTGGCGCCGAAGCCGAGCGCGCCCGAGGCATAGCCGACGGCGGTCGCGGTGTCGGCGCTGGCGATCGCGATCGAGCCCAGCGCCGTCGTGCGGTCCTTGGTCGCCTGCGACTCGGCGCCCGTCGCGGTCGCGAACTTGCCGGTGGCGGTGCTGTCGCCGCCGAGCGCCGTGGCGCGATCGCCCGAGCTGGCGGCATTGCCGCCGAGTGCGGTGCCCAGCGTCGAGTCGACGCTCGAGCCGGAGCCGATGCTGACCGCCTGCTCGATGGCCGCACCGTTGGTGCCGCTCGCCGTCGCATCGAGGCCGAGGGTGACGTTGTAGTTGCCGTTCACGATCTCGCCGTTGCCGCCGGCGAAGTTCTGGTTGCCGTTGATCGTGTTGCCGTTGCCGACCACGGCGTTGTATTCGGCGTCGTCGCCGTTGAACGTGTTGGTGATCTTGTTGCCGTCACCGAGCACCTTGTTCTCGTTGCTGTTGACGAAGCCGGTGCCGACGACGTTCTGGTTGCCGACGATCGAGTTGAAATCGCCCATGATCGGTGCCGCGAGCGTGCCGTTGTTGTCGCCGAGCACCTGGTTGCCGAGGCCGCTGACATAGTTCGGATCGCCGGCGACGAGGTTGTCGGAGCCGGTGACCTGGTGGCCGATGCCGAGCACCGTGTTGCCGGTGCTGCTGTCGTCGGTGATCTGGATGCCGGTGCCGACCACGGTGTTGAGACCGCCGGCGTCGGTATGGTTCACCGTACCGACGACGACATCCTGCATACCGGTTGCGGTCGAGCTGGAGCCGTCGACGGTCGAGCCGTTGCCGAGGGCCAGCGCATGCGAGCCGGTGGCGGTCGCGCCGTTGCCAAGCGCGATCGCTTCGAAGCCCGTGGCACTGGAGTCGCTGCCGTTGGCAAAAGCCCCGGTGCCGAGCGCGATGCTCTCGATGCCCTCGGCCACTGCCTGCTGGCCGAAGGCGCTGCTGTTGTCATTATCGGCGCGCGAATCCTGTCCGACGGCGGTGCCGTTCTCGCCCTGGACAAGGGCACCCTCGCCGATGGACGTACCATTGAGGGCGAAGCTCGCGGCGCCTTGGCCGACGGCGGTCGAATTGACCGCGAAGGCTAGTGAGCCGGCGCCGATGGCGGTCATGCCGCTACCGTTCGTGAAGTCGCCGCCGATCACGTCGTAGGCGGCCGCGCCGTAGCCCAGCGCGGTATTGTTCACGCCCTGCGCCCCGGCGCCGGAACCATAGGCCGAGTCCTGCGTGCCGATCGCGTAGGCGCCGGCGCCGGTCGCCGTGACGTCGGTGCCGAGCGCCTGCGAGTATTCGCCGAGCGCCGTGGCATCGGTGCCCCAGGCGTGGGCGTTCTTGCCGTACGCTGCCGTTTCGGTGCCGAGCGCCTGCGCGCCCCAACCGACCGCGGTCGATCCGTCGGCCAGAGCGTCCTCGCCGATAGCCACGGAACCTTGGGAGTAGGCGTTGGCGCCTTCGCCGATGGCGATCGATCCCTCGGCGTGCGCATCGGCGCCGTTGCCGATCGCGACCGACGAATCCCCTTCGGCATGGGAGTTGTAGCCAACCGCGGTCGAATACTCGCCGGAAGCATCGGCGCCCTCGCCAAGGGCCGTCGCGTGCCCCCCGGTCGCCTGCGCGCCGTCGCCGAGCGCGAGGTTGCCGCCGCAATCGGGGTCGTTGTCGTCACAAGAAGCGCCGGCGTTGTTGCCGGCGTGGGCGCCATTGCCGATCGCGATGTCGCTCACATCGTCCGTGGACGCCTGTGCGCCGCCGTTGCCGGCGCCACCGAGCGAGCCACCGCCCAAGGTGATGCCGTCATAGTAGAACTGTTGCAGGTTGTTCGGGTCGCTGTAGTCGGTATAGCCGAGATTGATGGCACCGTCGAAAGCGTTGACCCCCATATGCGAGTCGAAGTTGGCGTAAGTCTGAACGGTCCCGGTGAAAGTGCCCTCACAATCGGGTAGCCCAAGCTGCACGCCGGAAACGATCTGGCCCGCGAGATTCAGACTGAGGCCGGCGACTTCGATAATATTGCCGGCGACTTCGGCGCCGAATTCCGCCGCGGGACTCGTGGCGGCTTCCACAATGGCACCGGCGAGATCTGTACCGAAGCCAGCCACACCCAGGCCATAGCTGACGTCGTCGAGCTGCTCGGAACACGTTGCACCGGTTCCCGATGCGTTGACGGGATGCTGGAGGTACTCAGCCTTCACGTGGTTGGCTGCGTCCTTGGCATCGGATTCCAAGCCCTTGTAGGTTTGCAGGTCGGCGTTGCGAGTGGCCCATGCAGCGTGCTCGGCAGCATGCTGGGAGTCGTTCGGCGGCTCGCATCCGACATAGTCGTCACAGGTGTCCGCGTCGTCGCCGTCGGATCCGATGCCCGGATGCGTATTCTGGTAGTCATTGACGGTGTTTGACGCATCGCGCGAGGCATCGATCGCCGACTGAAGGTCGGGATCAATGCCATTGACGGGCGTGGTCGAGGTTTCGAAGAACAGCGGCGCGCCGTCGGTGGTTGGGTCGGTGTCCGGCGGGTTATTGGTCGGCGCGGGGCCTACTGCGGTAGTCGAGGCGATTGCCGGCGCGATCCCGTATCCGGCTAAGCATGTCGTCAGCAGCGCGATTCCCACAGCTGCCGCCGCCCACCGCATTACAGATTGAAGCTTGCTCACTGCCCCGACTCCAAACGCCCTACGAACTCACAACCGTCGTCCAACCGACGGCCCTACCAGCGCAGGTTCAGTCCCCCCGTCACCGTGCTCGCGGTGAGATGCACGTTGGTGCCGCCGCCCGGGCCTGGCACCATGAAGTTCTGCGTGCCGAGGTCGTAGTAGCTGAAGTCGGCGAGCAGGGACCAATGCGGGGTCAGGGCGAATTCAGCGCCGCCGCCGGCGGTCCAGCCGGTGAAGGTCTTGCTGGCGTTGCCGGTCATGTCGCCCGTCACGTCGAAGCTGGCGCGGCCGATGGCCACGCCGCCGGCGAAGTACGGCATTACCGGGCCGATCGCGAAGCCGACCTTGGCGCGGAAATCGCCGAGTTCGTTGATCGTCGCGGTATCGGTGACGTTCTGGGTGCCCATGCCGCCGCCCGGGTCGAAGCTGTCGGCGACGTTGCCCTTGATCGCGGCGTAGTCGGCCCTGGCTTCCAGGCCGATGACGGCGAAATTGGCATATTGCCAATTATAGCCGACCTGGCCGCCAGCTACCCAGCCGTTGCCTTTGATCCCCGGCGCGGCACTGCCGTCCTTGCCGTAGGTGTTGGCAGCCGTTTCCCAGCCACCGCCGCCGTTCAAACCGAGATAGACGCCTTGCCAGGGTCCGCCGAACCCGTAGGTGCCGGCCGCATCGGCGGCCAAGGCGGGAACCGTCGAAACGGCAAACAGCACCACGGCGGACGCGAGTCCGCCGGACCATACGCTACGCATTACGCAACCCCACAACGTACGCGCTTTCGCCCACCCACCCAGGCAGGCGTCCAACCAGTTCACGTTAACACTCCGTTAAGCGCGCGCGATGTGATTTGCCGGGAGAACTCCGTTTCCCGGCGCTGTGTTGTCGGAGCGCAACAGCACCTCGCACTTATCAACAGCTCCAAGCACTTGTGCGCGTTGTGTGATTCGCGAGCTGGATTGATGTGTTGCCGTCCAACTACAATAAGTTGTGCAAATTCATCACATACTCGCTATAGTTGATGTTTTGTTGATGTTCTGTGGATGCGGGCGCGCAGTGTCCCTTTTTCGGCGCGCGGCGGGACCTGCGCGCCGAGGCGGGGCAGGCCCTACGCGGAAAGGCGGCCGCTCCCTATATGCAGGAGACCCCTCGCAGGAGATTGTCCTTGTCCGACGTGCTGACCGCCGAAAAGCCCGCGACCGCCATAACGCCAAAGCCCATCGATCCCGGTGTTCGCATCGGCCACGTTCATCTGAAGGTCGCCGATATTGAGCGTTCGCTCGCGTTTTACTGTGGCGTTCTCGGCTTCGAGCTCACCGCCCGCTACGGCACGCAGGCGGCGTTTTTCTCGGCCGGCGGCTATCACCACCATTTCGGCATCAACACGTGGGAGAGCCGCAATGGTCATCCGCCGGCGCGCGGCACGACCGGCCTTTACCACACCGCCATCCTCTATCCGACGCGCGCCTCGCTCGCCGATGCGCTCCGCCGCCTGATTGCTGCGGGCATCCCGCTCGATGGCGCGAGCGACCACGGCACGCACGAGGCCCTTTATCTCCGCGACCCGGACGAGAACGGCCTGGAGCTGGCGTGGGACCGGGCCTCGGAGCTGTGGCCGCGCAACGCCGATGGCTCGCTCGCCATGAAGACCGAGTGGCTCGATCTCGAAGACCTGCTCACGGAGCCGCCGCTTACCTGACGGCGGCTTCGGCGCTAAAACCACCACCCGCGTTTCCCGGCGGCCTTTACCCGCCTTCGGAGCTTTGAAAATGGCTGATACCCAAATCCCCGTCACCGTGCTCACCGGCTACCTCGGCGCTGGCAAGACCACGTTGCTCAACCGCATCCTCAGCGAGAACCACGGCAAGAAGTATGCCGTCATCGTCAACGAGTTCGGCGAGATCGGCATCGACAACGACCTCATCGTCGAGTCCGACGAGGAAGTCTTCGAGATGAACAACGGCTGCATCTGCTGCACCGTGCGCGGCGATCTCATTCGCGTCGTCGAGGGCCTGATGAAGCGGCCGGGCGGCTTCGACGGCATCCTGGTAGAGACGACGGGGCTCGCCGATCCCGCGCCCGTGGCGCAGACCTTCTTCATGGACGACGACGTCAAGGCGAAGGCCAAGCTGGACGCGGTCGTGACCGTGGCCGACGCCAAGCACCTGCTCGGCAGCCTCAAGGACAGCCCCGAGGCGCAGGAGCAGATCGGCTTCGCGGACGTGATCCTGCTCAACAAGACCGATCTCGTCTCGCCGGACGAGCTGGCGCAGGTCGAGGGCCACATCCGCGCGATCAACCCGCACGCGACCGTCCACAAGACCGAGCGCTGCAGCATCGCGCTCGACCGCGTGCTGGACCGTGGCGCGTTCGATCTCGACCGCATCTTGTCGCTCGACCCCGATTTCCTCGAGGGCGAGGACCATGATCACGACCACGATCATCACGATCACGATGGGCATGACCACGATCACGATCATCACCACCATCACCACCACGACCTTGAAGGGCAGGGCGTTTCGTCCGTGTCGCTGAGGATGGGCACGCTCGACCCGAAGAAGTTTTTTCCGTGGATCGAGAAGCTGACGCAGGAGCAGGGGCCGGACATCCTGCGGCTCAAGGGTATCCTGTCGATGAAGGACGACGACGAGCGCTACGTGCTCCAGGGTGTGCACATGATCTTGGAGGGCAACCACCAGCGCAAATGGCGCGCCGACGAGAAGCGCGATTCGCGCCTGGTCTTCATCGGCCGCAAGCTGGACGAGCAGGCGCTGCGGGCCGGCATGGAAGCCTGCCTGGCGTAGCCGTTCTTCCTCGGAAAACTGGCGTCGAAACGCCTTCGGCTCTTCGCGCAATCGACCCGTTGCCGCTATTCGCGAGAACCTCTACCTGTCGTCCCCGCGCAGGCGGGGACCCAGTATCCGCCAAGGCTCCATATTCCGCCCTGAGGGCGGATACTGGATGCCCGCCTTCGCGGGCATGACATCCAGAGTTTGAGGCTCGAGCCGGTTCCCAATGGCGACGATTCAGGAATTCCCTCTCGCGGCGTTTGTCGTCGAGGCCGCGTTTCTCGGCGACACGCCCGTGTTCGCGCTGGGCAACGGTCTTGTGCGGCGCGTGGTGGGCGGCGCGGCCGAGCCGGTGGCGGTGCATACCGGGGCGATCCTCGAGGCAACGGTCGCGGACGGCCGCCTGCTGACCGGCGGCGATGATGGCGTCGTGGCGCTGACCTCCGCCGATGGCAGCGTCGAGAAGATCGAGACGCCGCAAAAAAAGTGGATCGACCACGTCGCGGCGGGACCGAATGGCGTCATCGCGTATTCCTCCGGAAAGACCGCGACGCTGCGTCATCCCGACGGTCGCGAGCGCGCCTTCGAGCACAAGCGCAGCGTCGGCGGTTTGGCCTTCGCGCCGAAGGGGCTGCGCCTCGCGGTGGCGCGCTACGACGGCGTCACGCTGTGGTGGGGGGGCACCGAGTCGGCCGCGCCGGTCGAGCTGAACTGGAAGGGCGCGCATCTCGGCGCGATGTTCTCGCCGGACGGCAAGTACATCGTCACGACGATGCAGGAAAACGCGCTGCACGGCTGGCGCCTCGGCGATGGCAAGGACATGCGCATGACCGGCTACCCTGCGAAGCCACGGTCGCTTTCATGGTCCGCGAAAGGCCGCTTCCTGGCATCGTCGGGCGCGCCGGCGGCGATCCTGTGGCCGTTTCACTACAAGGACGGCCCGATGGGCCGCCCGCCGCTGCAGCTCGGCCCGCGCGAGCAGCTGGTCACGCGTGTCGCTTGTCATCCGCGCGAGGAGACCGTGGCAATCGGGTACGCCGACGGCGTGGTTCTGACCGTTCGTTTCGCGGACACGAAGGAAGTCGTGTTCCGCAAGGCAGGCGGCAGCGCAGTATCGGCCCTTGCCTGGGACAAGGCGGGCGATCGGCTCCTCTTTGGCTGTGAGGATGGTGCAGCGGGCATTGTCACCTTGGCCGGCTGATATACGATCCGGGCCATGATCTTTCGCACCGTAGCCTTGGTCATTGCCCTCGCCGGTGCGTTCGTCGCCTCGCAGGCACCTGAGTTTGCGCAGCAGTATCGCCAGCGTCTCGGTGGCGCTGTCGATGAGCTGGCGCGCGTGATCGACAGCTTCGACAATGACGCCACCGCGTCCGGTACTGACCGTTTGGGCGGCCTGGCGCTGATGGCGAAGAACAGCGAACCGCTGGTGCGGGCGCAGGCCGTCACCATGGCGCGGACGATCATCCGCTACGACCGGCTGCTGAAGCAGCAGGCGGCGTTCCAGGACACCACGCCCTTCGTCCGTCTGACCGCCTTTTTCCAGGACTTCGACCGGCCGCTCGTGGAGTCCACGCTGCGCAACTACGAGCCGGCGGTGCCGGTGACTTCCGAGGGCGTCGTTTTCGCCGTCATCGGCTTTTTCGTGGTCTACGGGCTGCTGGCCTTCCTCGGTGCCATATTCCGGCCCGGGCATCGGCGGCGGCGGCGCAGTCGCGATCTTTATGCGACCGAGGAAGCGGAGTAGCGAAACCTTTCCCAAGGATTGTGGTTATGGGTCAGGGGCATCCGTAAGGAGCGTTGACCCATGGCCGAGGTATCGCAGAACACCATGGCAAAGGTAGGTGGTGCCCTGTCTTGGCGCGACCTCGATGAAGAGGAACGGCGCGCCGAAGGACGCCCGCCTCGGCCGGAGCCCACGACGGAGCCGGAAGTCATCGGCGACGTCTATGGCTCAGAGCCGACCATGATCGTGCCCGACGCCGTTGACGAGGATTATGACGCAGCCGAGCGCCGCGCCAACTGGCCGCGGGACGGGTGGCCGCGCCGCGACGATGCGGCCGCCAGCCGTGGCCTGATCGTTGCCGCGCTGCTCGTGTTCGTGGCGGTTGCCGCGCTGCTGGGCGTCGCCTTCGCGGTGTAGCTAACACACGAGGACGTTGCGGAACTGCCAGGGATCCGCAGCGTCGATGTCCTCGGGAAAAAAGCCGGGCCGGTCGGTGAGCGGCGTCCAGTCGGTGTAGACGCCCTTGACCGGTCCGAGATAGGGAAGCTGCACCTCGAGGCAGCGGCGATAGTCCATCTCATCCGCCTCGACGATCCCCGCCTTCGGATTTTCCAGAGCCCACACCATCCCAGCCAGCACCGCTGAGCTGACCTGCAGGCCGGTGGCGTTCTGGTACGACGAGATGCGGCGCGTCTCCTCGACCGAAAGCTGGGAGCCGTACCAGTAGGCGTTCTTCTCGTGCCCGTAGAGCAGCACGCCCAGTTCGTCGATGCCGTCGACGATCTCGTCCTCGCCGAGGATGTGATGCTCCTTTTGCATGACGCCGGCGCGGCCGAACAGCTCGTGCAGCGACAGCACTGCGTCGTTCGCCGGATGGTAGGCGTAGTGACAGGTCGGCCGGTAGGTCGCCTTGCCGCCCTCGCGCACCGTAAGGTAGTCCGAAATCGAAATGGCCTCGTTGTGGGTGACGAGGAAGCCGTATTGCGCGCCGGGCGTCGGGCACCACGAGCGCACACGCGTGTTGGCGCCGGGCTGGCGGAGGTAGATCGCCTGACCGTCGGGTCCGAGCGTGCCGGCGTTGTCGGGCATCCACGTCTCATGCGTGCCCCAGCCCAGCTCCGCGGGCTGCATGCCCTCGGAGAGGAAGCCTTCCACCGACCAGGTGTTGACGAACACGCCCATCTGCTTCGGCTTGCGGGCGCGCTGCGTGTCGCGCTCGGCGATGTGGATGCCCTTCACGCCGAGGTCGCGCGCCAGCCGCGCCCAGCCCTCGCGATCGTCCTGCTTCGGTTCCTTGAAGCTGGGGAGGGCAGTGTCCTTCGCGAGATTCACCAGCGCCTGCTTCACGAACCACGAGACCATGCCGGGATTGGCGCCACAGCAGGAGACGGCCGTCGGCCCGCCGGGATTGTTCGCCTTCTCGACGCGCACCGTCTGGCGGAGCGCGTAGTTGGTACGCGCATCCGCGCCCAGCGACTTGTCGAAATAGAAGCCCGGCCACGGCTCGACGACCGTATCGACGTACAGCGCACCGATCTCGCGGCAGAGCCGCATGATGTCGAGAGAGGACGTATCCACGGAGAGGTTGACGCAGAATCCCTGGCCACCGCCCGCGGTCAGCAACTGCGTCAGCAGGGCGCGATAGTTCTCGCGCGTCACCGCCTTGTGGACATGACGGACGCCATGGTTGGCGAGGATCGAGGCGCCGTCGTCATCCGGATCGACGACGACGAATCGCTTCTTGTCGAACTGGAAGTGCCGCTCGATCAGCGGCAGCGTGCCGCGCCCGATCGAGCCGAAGCCGATCATCACGATGGGGCCGTCGATCTTGCCGTGCACGGGCCAATCCATGGGCGTCTCCTCGCGCAGAATTTATCCGCACCTGATGGCGGGAATCCGCGCCTCAAGTCAACCCGGCGTTGACACGATGGCGGTCGCTTCTAAGCTGAAGGCTGGCGACTACGCATCAGGATCCGCGAACATGACACTCCGTCACGCGGCGCGCGGCGCCGCTCTCCTGCTTCTATTACCGCTGTCGCTGACGCCGGCTTTCGCCGACGTGCCGAAATCGGGCAACGCCGTGTTCGACGCGGCGGTGGGGCTGATCGAGAAGAATTTCTACTCACCGGCGGCGCTGCCTGCCTTCGATGCGGCGGCGACCGCGGTGGTCAATGACGCGACCGGCAAGCCTCTGGTCACCGGCCCGGCGATCGACAAGCTGATCGCGGCTCTCGGCGTCTCACACACTGGGCGCTACACGCCTGACCAGGTGGATTACTACGAACTCAGCAATGTCTTCCGCTTTCCGCTCCGCGATCTCGTCCGCCGGCAATACCCGCGCGGTGAGGTGGTCTACGAAGGCATCGGCATCGCGTCCAAGGTCATCGACGGCCGCCGCTTCGTCACCGACGTCTACGATGGCGCGCCGGCCGCGCTCGCCGGCGTGAAAGCCGGTGACGAGATCCTGTCCGTCGACGGCAAGCCGTTCTCCGAGGTCGGCTCCTTTGGTGGCAAGTCGGGCGGCGCGGTCGCGCTGGAGGTGAGGCACACCGCGGATGCCGCGCCGATGACGCTCAAGGTCGGCGTCGAGAAGCTCGACCCAATGCAGACGTACATGGACGCCATCCGCGACAGCGTGCGCATCATCGACCGCGACGGCCGCAAGATCGGCTATGTGCATATCTGGGTCTATACCAGCGACGAGGTGACCGCGATCCTCAACCAGGAGCTCGCGACGAAGCTGAAGGACGTCGACGGCATGATCGTCGACATGCGCAGCCGCTGGGGCGGCGGGCCGGCCGATGCGGCGGAGACCTTCGTCGGCGGCAGCGCCGACATGCAGGTCGTCGCTAATGACGGCAAGCCGGAATACATCAACACACGCTTCCACAAGCCGGTGGTGGCGATCATCGACGAAGGCACGCGCTCATCGATGGAGATCATGGCGTATGGGCTGAAGAAGAACGGCATTCCGCTGGTCGGCCAGCCGACCGCCGGCGATGTGCTCGCCGCGCGGGCGTTCGCGCTGCCGGACGATTCCATTCTCGAGCTGGCGGTTGCCGACGTCATCGTCGACGGCCAGCGCCTGGAGGCCAACCCGGTGACGCCGACGGTCGCGGTGCCTTTCGACGTGCGCTACGCCAACGGCGCCGACCCGCAGATGGACGCGGCGCTGGCCGCGATGGGCAAGCGGCTGGCGGCGGGCGTGAACTAAGCCACGAGCGCCGCGCCGGTCGTTGCCAGCCGGCCGGGTCCTCCCCCGCGAAGCGGGGGAGGGGGACCATGCGAAGCATGGTGGAGGGGGCCTGCACCGGCGGCGTCCGGGCATAACTCCAAACTTATCCCCGCGCAGAAAACCGCGCGTACACTCCGCCCATCCTCACTCGACGAGGGCGCCGACCGGTGGCGACCTGAAGGCGGAGGGAGGATGCGGTTCCCTGCCGACACCCGGACACGCACCGGGGTCGCGGGGCGGGCATGAGCGGACCGGCGGCACTACGACCGCCTGCCCACGTCGGGCTCTAGGTACGTCGCGTTAAGGCCTGGCCGGCGAAGCCGGAGAAGGCGCTCTCTCGCCAATGGGTAGAGCTAGCCGCGAAGAGGACCGAAGCGCCGGTCATGTCTCGATAACGGCCGCGGCGGGCGCCCGGAAGGTGCCCACAAATGCGGACTGCCCGCTCGGCACCAGCCGGGCGCCCGCCACCCCTCGGCTTAAGCCTCGGGCGCCAATGCGTCGCGAGAAGGAGAGCCCATGCCCGGCGGGCCGGGTCCTCCCCTGCGAAGCGGGGGAGGGGGACCATGCGCAGCATGGTGGCGGGGGCCGGCACCACGGCCCCGTGGCATGCCCCCTCAGTCGGCTAACGCCGACAGCTCCCCCGTAAACGGGGGAGCACCCCGGCGTCGGTGTCCTCGCATCACCGCGCAGAAAGAGTCGCCATCCCTCCCCCTTGCGGGGAGGGGGGACCGCCGAAGGCGGTGGGTGGGGGTCGCACCACGCTGCCGCCGCTGGCCGAGTGCGCATGGCCCGACTATATCTCTGCCCAATCCCTCCATCCGGATGCGCCTATGACCAACCCGCTCACCGCCCCGTGGACTTCGCCCGTCGGCCTGCCGCCCTTCGACCAGATCAGGCCGGAGCACTTCCGCCCCGCGTTCGATGCGGAGATGGCGGCGCAGCTCAAGGCGATCGACGCCCTCGTCGCGGACAAGTCCCAGCCGACCTTCGCCAACACGATCGTGCCGCTGGAGAAGTCCGGCCTTGGGCTGGACCGCGTGGCGGCGGTGTTCTTCCACCTCTCGTCGGCGGACACCAACGATGCGCTGCAGGCGGTGGAGCGGGAGATCGCCCCGGTGCTGGCGCGGCACGGCAACGCTATCTCGCTGAACGAGCCGCTGTTCCGCCGTATCGAGGCCGTGTGGAAGGATCGCGGGACGCTGGGCGCGGAAGAGAAGCGGGTCGTCGAACGCTACCACACCAATTTCGTTCGCTCCGGCGCCGCGCTCGACGCCACCGGCAAGAAGCGACTGGCGGAGATCACCGAACGTCTTGCCGAGATCGGCACGCAGTTTGGGCAGAACGTGCTCGCCGACGAGTCCGAGTTCAAGCTGGTGCTGGAGACATCCGACGATCTCGCCGGCCTGCCCGATTCCGTCGTCGCGGCGGCGGCGGAAGCGGCCAGCGAACGCGGCCTGTCGGGCAAGCACGTCATCACCCTCTCGCGCTCCTCGATCGAGCCGTTCCTCCAATTCTCGACGCGACGCGATCTTCGCGAGAAGGCGTTCGAGGCGTGGATCAGGCGTGGCGAGTTCGGCGGCAAGACCGACAACCGCGCGCTGATCTCGGAGATGATCACGCTCCGCGCCGAGCGGGCGAAGCTGATGGGCTACCCGACGTATGCGCACTTCCGTTTGGCCGACACGATGGCCAAGACGCCGGAGGCGGTCGGCAAGCTGCTCAGCTCCGTATGGGAGCCGGCGAAAAAGCGCGTGGCGGCGGAAGAGGAGGCACTGCAGGCCGAGGTCGCCGCCGAGGGCGGTAACTTCAAGGTCGCGCCGTGGGACTGGCGGCACTACTCGGAGCGCGTGCGCAAGCGCGCGTACGATTTCGACGAGGCCGAGCTGAAGCCTTACCTGCAGCTCGACAGGATGATCGCGGCGACGTTCGACGTGGCGCACCGCCTGTTTGGCCTGTCGTTCGAAGAGGTGAAGGGCGCGCCGCTCTACAATCCGGATGTCCGCGTCTGGAGTGTGACGCGCGAAGGGAGGGCGGTCGGCACGTTCCTCGGCGATTACTTCGGCCGCGCGTCGAAGCGCAGCGGCGCGTGGATGTCGGCGCTTCGCGACCAGCAGAAGCTCACCGGCGACGTCCGTCCCGTCATCGTCAATGTCATGAACTTCGCCAAGGCGCCGAAGGGCCAACCGGCGCTGCTTTCCTTCGACGATGCGCGCACGCTGTTCCACGAGTTCGGCCATGCGCTGCACGGCCTCCTTTCCGACGTGACCTATCCGCTGATCGCCGGCACCAACGTGGCGCGCGATTTCGTCGAGTTGCCGTCGCAGCTTTACGAGCACTGGCTGGAGGTGCCGGAAGTGCTCCGCGCCTTTGCTGTCCATGCCGACACCGGCAAGCCGATGCCGGAGAAGCTGCTCGAGAAGGTGCTGGCCGCCCGCCGGTTCAACCAGGGCTTCGCCACCGTCGAGTACACATCCTCAGCGATGGTCGACCTGGACCTGCATTTGCTGCCGGGCGCCAAGGACGTTGACGTCATCGCGTTCGAGAAGGCCGCACTGGCGAAGATCGGGATGCCCGACGCGATGGTCATGCGCCATCGCACGCCGCATTTCGCCCACATCTTCTCCGGCGACGGCTACGCGTCCGGCTACTACAGCTACCTGTGGTCAGAGGTGCTGGATGCTGACGCTTTCGAGGCGTTTACCGAGACCGGCGATGCTTTCGACGCGGCGACCGGCAAGCGGTTGCACGACTACGTTTATTCAGCCGGGTATTTGCGCGATCCGGAGGAGGCTTACGTTGGCTTCCGCGGGCGGCTGCCGACATCGGATGCGTTGCTGCGCAAGCGGGGGCTGGACGGCAAGCCGGCGTAGACGCGGAGGCGCGCTCCCTCAGTCGGCTTCGCCGACAGCTCCCCCGTAAACGGGGGAGCACCCGCGCTAGCGGCGCCGCCGGGTCCTCCCCCGCGAAGCGGGGGAGGGGGACCATGCGAAGCATGGTGGAGGGGCCGCCGACGTTTCACATTTGAAGCGCGCGCGCCGTGCCGGGCGCGTGTAATCTTCCGCCAACAAATCGGGGGTAACGTCATGGCGCTCAGCATCCTGTTCATCGGCGGCACGGGTCAAATTTCGCTGCCGTGCGTGAACGAGGCGGTCGCGTCCGGCCACAAGGTGACGGTACTGAACCGGGGCAAGAGCGACATCGGCTTGCCGAAGGGCGTCGAGACCATCGTCGGCGACATGCACGGCGAGACCTACGCCAATCTCGGCAATAGGCACTACGACGTGGTCGCCCAGTTCCGTCTGTACACACCGGCGGAAATGCAGCGCGACATCCAGACGTTCACCGGCAAGACGGGCCAGTACATCTTCATCTCGTCGGCGTCGGCGTACCAGAAGCCCGCCAAGCACTACATCATCACCGAGCGCACGCCGCTGGAGAATCCCTACTGGGAATACAGCCGCAACAAGGCGGCATGCGAGAAGGCGCTGCAGAGCCAGAGCAAGCTGCCCTACACGATCGTGCGCCCGAGCCACACGGTGCGCACGGGCATGCCGGTGCAGATGGGCGACGCCGACGCGAGCCTGCGTCGCATGATCGCCGGCAAGCCGCTGATCATCGCCGGCGACGGCACGTCGCTATGGACGCTGACGCGGGCGGTGGATTTCGCGGTGCCGTTCGTCAAGCTGTTCGGCAACCAGAAGGCGATAAACGATGATTTCCAGATCACATCGGATCGCGGCTTCACCTGGGACCAGATCCACGACGCGATCGGCCGAGCCTTCGGTGTCAAGGCGATCCACTGCCACGTGCCGACCGATACGCTGATCCGTTACCACCACGCGTGGGAAGGTCCGCTGCTCGGCGACAAGTCGTGGTCGGCGCTGTTCGACAATTCGAAGGTGAAGAGCGTGGCCGGTGACTTCAAGGCATCGACCGACCTCGACAAGATCCTCGAGGAGTCGGTGGTCCACGCCAAGGCGCGGTTGAAACACCCGGCGCCTCCGATGAGCGATGAGGAGAAGCTGATGGAGCGCATCATCGCAGCGCAGTCAGCGCTCGGCGTGGTTTAGCGATCACAACCGAGTCATTGCGTCTGACGGAAACCGCCTGTTAGGCACGGTCGCAGAGAACCTTCGCTCCGGATAGCCTCCGGCAGGGGTGCTCGAGCACCGGCGCTTTTTGATTCACCGCTCGGCGAGGACAGTTCGCAGCTACATCTTCGCGAAATGGCACGTCAGGTGGATAACCCGGCCCTTCTCGTCGTGAGCAGTCACTGCGCCGGAAAGCTCGTTGTCATTCTCCAAAGTACCGTCAAATTTCTCGTTCCAGTCTGGAATGCTGAAGTGGACCTGTGCGCCCTGGATGGTCCACTTGCCGTCGCCGTAGTCGTCTTCTCCCTGGTCGTCGGTGTCCACCGCTACCGCTGCCCCGTGCGCATTGAACTCGATGATGTCGAAGTCGCAGTCGTCGGCTATCCAGCCTGTTCCATCGAGGCTTGCGGGCGCGGCCTGCGTTGTCGCACCGCCTATAAGCAGCACAGCCGTCGCAGCAGCAATCAGCGCAGTCTTCGGCATGTCTTTCCCTTGACGGAAGCGTAGTCGCTCCGAGCCTAGCGGCATATCACGCGCACGTCCAAGGGGCGCGGTTAGGTCGCGGAGTTCACGCGGCGAGCATCGCCTTGGTCAGCATCTCGCCGGTTGCAATGATGCGTCCGCTGGCCCCGGCGAGCGCGCTGTGGTCGAGTTCGAGCCCAAGGAACCGTCGGCGATCGACCGGACCGGGCATCAGCAGGCCGGTGGTCTTATCGGCGGTGAAGCCGAAGCGGGCGTAGTACTCCGGGTCGCCGACCAGAATGATGCCTTTGTGGCCGATCATCTTCGCGCGCGCGATCGCGAGGCGCATCAGGTTGGCACCGACGCCGTCGCCCTGGGCGGCCTGATCGACCGCGAGCGGGCCGAGCAGCAGGGCAGGGCGCCCGCCGGCGTCGACATGCCAGAGGCGAACGGAGCCGACGAGCTTGCCCTGATCGCGGGCGACGAGCGCCAGCCCGCGCGCCGGTTCGCGGCCGGCGCGGAGCTTCTCGGATGGCTTGAGGACGCGCGCCCGACCCATGACGCGGTCGAGCAGCACTTCCCGGGCGCCGGCTTCCGCCGGCGCCTCCGTGGCGAAGTGGATCATTGGCGCGGTCCTAGATGACGTACGACTTCAGGGGCTCGAAGCCGTTGAACGCAACGGCCGAGTACGTCGTCGTGTAGGCGCCGGTGCCCTCGATCAGGACCTCATCGCCGATCGACAGCGATACGGGGAGGTCATACGGGACCTTCTCGTAGAGCACATCGACGGAGTCGCAGGTCGGGCCGGCGATGATGCACGGCGCCTTGGCGTCGCGGTCATGCACCGTCTTGATCGGGTAGCGGATCGCCTCGTCCATCGTCTCGGCGAGGCCGCCGAACTTGCCGATGTCGAGGTAGACCCAACGCGGCTCGCCCTCATCCTTCGACTTCTTCGAGATGAGCACGACCTCGGCCTTGATCACGCCGGCATCGCCGACCATGCCGCGGCCCGGTTCGATGATCGTCTCCGGGATGCGGTTGCCGAAGTGCTTGCGCAGCGCCGTCGAGATCGCGCGGCCGTACTGCTTCACCAGCGGCACCTTCTTCAGGTACTTCGCCGGGAAGCCGCCGCCGAGGTTGACCATGCGGAGCTGGATGCCGCGATCCGACAGCGTGCGGAACACCTCCGCCGTCGCCTTCAGGGCGTTGTCCCAGGCGGCGGTGTTCGGCTGCTGCGAGCCGACGTGGAAGGAGATGCCATAGGCGTCGAGGCCCATACGGTAGGCGTGCTCGAGCACGCCGATCGCGACGTCCGGATCGCAGCCGAATTTCCGCGACAGCGGCCACTCCGCACCGTCGCCGGCGCAGAGGATGCGGCAGAACACGCGCGAGCCGGGGGCGGCGCGGGAAATCTTCTCGACTTCCTCGATGCAATCGACCGCGAAGAGGCGGATGCCGCGGGAATAGGCGGCGGCAACGTCGCGTTCTTTCTTGATCGTGTTGCCATACGAGATGCGGTCGGGGGTCGCGCCGGCGGCGAGCGCCATGTCGATCTCGTTGACCGAGGCGCAGTCGAAGCTGGAGCCGAGCGAGGCGAGGAGCCTCAGGACTTCCGGTGCCGGGTTTGCCTTCACCGCGTAGTAGACGCGGCTGTCCGGCATCGCCTTGGCAAAGGCGAAGTAGTTGTCGCGCACGACCTCGAGGTCGACGACGAGACAGGGGCCTTCGGGTCGTCGGTCGCGGAGGAATTCGCGGATGCGGTCAGTCATTGCCGGGGTTCTCCCAGAGCCAAACGGGTTGAAAACCGCGGTGCGCTTTGCCTTCGGCCGATCGCGATGGAGACGATCGTGCCGTTGACGCTGAACACCGGTTTGCTGGCTCATCACCAGCGGGTTTTCCGGTTGGCAGTCGTCAGGTGGACGGGGCCGTCCAGTCTGTCGCTGCCTTCGTTTGGATCGGGAGACCCGTCCGCACGGCCGGCAAGAAGTAGTGCCTCTTCAGTAACCCCGGCGAAGTGGACGCGCCGGTTGAGACCAAAAAAGCCCGCTACGTCGTTGCTTTAAGCCGCTGTCCTTCGAAGCGTCCGGGATCTTCCCGGCGGTTCGCCCTCGGACGTAGTTTGCGACCACAGGCACGTGCGAATTTGGGCAAGGGCCGATGTATGCTCGAAAGATTGCGGAATCAAGAACGAATTTGGGTCTGCCCGAAATTTCTCACGCGAGAGGAGTCGCCGATGGTCCCGTTCGCCACCCGCCGCATCTCCGAGGAGGCGGATGTCATCGCCCCCGACGGTTCAGAGGTGCGTCTGCTCGCCGTCTCGGAACGCGGCAGCATGGCGCATTTCCGACTTCCCGCAGGCGCGACGTCGAAGCCGGTGAGGCATCGCAGCGTCGAGGAGCTTTGGTTCTTCACTGGCGGCAAGGGGCTGATGTGGCGCCGGCTCGGCGAAGAGGAGGGCACCGTCGCCGTAGCAGTCGGGACGTCGCTCTCCATCCCGCCCGGCACGTCGTTCCAGTTCCGCGCCACCGGCGATTCGCCGCTCGATGCCGTAGCGGTAACCATGCCGCCGTGGCCCGGCATGGCGGAGGCCGAGTTGGCGGAGGGCATCTGGCCGGCGACGGTGTAGCCGGCCGGATTTTTCCTCAGCCGAGGGCCTTCTTCAGCAGCGCCTTGATGCGGGTCTCGTCGGCAGCCGTCAGCTGCGTCACCGCATAGGTCGTGGGCCACATGTTGCCGTCGTCCAGCATCGCCTTGTCGCTGAATCCGAGGGTCGAATACCGCGTCTTGAACTTCTGGCCGGGTTGGAAGAAGCAGACGATCTTGTCGTCCCGGGCCCAAGCCGGCATGCCGTACCAAGTCCTCGGCTTGAGCGCGGGGGCGTTGGCGGTGATGAGCGCGTGGATGCGCTCGGCGAGCCCGCGGTCAGGCTGCTTCATGGCCGCGATCTTGGTGCGGACCTCGGCCTCGCCGTCGATCTTGCCGGTGCTCCGCCCCCGCTTCTCGGCGGCGTATTCCCGCATCGCCGCCTTTTCCTCGGCGGTGAAGGTTTCGACCTTTTTCTTCGCAGGTTTGCGCACGCTCTTCATGGCAACTCTCCTCATGGAACTGGAAAGCATAGCGCCTTTCACCAGTGGCGCCACGCCTCGGGCTGGGCGACCTTCCTAGTTCGCGGCTTCAGCGGCGCGCTTGGAGGCGGCCTGGTCTGAGTCCATCGGCTTGCCGGTCTCCAGCAGCGTCTTCAGCCCGGCCAGGATCTTCGGCCAGCCGCCACTGACGCCCGCGATCGTCTTCGAATTATCCATGTCGATCTCGTGGGTCACTGTCAGCTTGGTGACGCCGTTCTGCGGGACAAGATCGAAGGCGCAGCGGGTGTAGCCTTCCGCCTTCAGTTCCGGCACGAACTCGTTCCGCCACTTCAGTACGAAGCGCCGCGGCGGGTCGTATTCAAGCACCTCGCCGCTGTCGGTCGGGTTGCCGTTCGCGGCGAACATCTTCCATGCGGAGCCGACCTTCCAGTCGCTCTCCTGCGTGGCGCCAAAGAAATATCGGCGGGTGAACTCGGGCTTCCGCAGCGCGTCCCATATGCTTTCCGGAGTGGCGCGGATGTAGGTCACGTAAACGAAACGGCTGGCCATGGTTTCTACTCCTCCGCCGTCTTGATGAGGCCGGCAAGGATGCCCTTCCAGCCGTTCTTCAGGTTCTCGTAGGCTTGGCTGCCTTCGGTGAACTCGTCGTGGACCAGGGTCAGCTTCACGCCGTCGCCGTCCGGGTCAATGGTGAAGGTGACGCGGGAATCCGGCTCCTTGCTCATCTCGCCCCAGGCGATGTGCCAGGAGAACTGGAGCTTGCGCGGCTTGTCGGCGACGAGGACCTTGCCGGTGTCCGGAGCGCCCATGCCCTCCGGTTTCTTGAAGGTGATCGGCGAGCCGACCTTCCAGTCCGACTCTACGCGGGTGCCGTACCAGTAGCGTTGGGTGAAGGTCGGGTCGGTGATCGCCTGCCAGACGCGCTCCGGCGTCGACTTGATGTGGTTGACGTACACAAGCTCGGGCTTAGCCATCGTCTTTGTCCTCAAGGGCGCGTTTCAGATCGGCCAGGGCCGCGATCCGCGTGCGTTCGTATTTGCCGATCCAGCGGTCGTAGATCTCGCCGATCGGCGCGGGGTTCAGGTAGTGCAGCTTCTCGCGGCCGCGCTTCACGGCCGCGACGAGGTTGGCGTCCTCCAGGATCGCGAGATGCTTGGTCACGGCCTGCCGGCTCATGTCCAGGCGCTCGCAGAGCTGTCCAAGGGTCTGGCCGTTTTCCGAACGCAAGCGATCCAGAAGCTCGCGGCGGGTCGGATCGGCCAGGGCCTTGAAGACGTCGTCCATCGCCCGCTCATATAGGCAACCATTTGGTTGCATGTCAAGCGTCGTCCGAATCCGGCTAGAACAGGGGCCATGAGCGAGACGGTCGTCGGCGAGAAGGGAATGATCACGGCGCCGCACCGCGCCGCGTCCCAGGCGGGCGCGGCGGTGTTGGCGGAAGGCGGCAACGCGATCGAGGCCATGCTCGCGGCGGCGGCTACCATCGCCGTGGTCTATCCGCACATGAATGGCATCGGTGGCGACGGCTTCTGGCTGATTGCGGAGGCGGGTAAGCCGCCGCTGGTGATCGATGCATGCGGCGCGGCCGGTTCGCTGGCGACGCGCGAGCGCTACGAACGGGCCGGTTACGACTCGATCCCAACACGCGGCGGCAACGCGGCGCTGACCGTGGCCGGCACAGTATCGGGCTGGGCGCTGGCGCTCGAGGCGGCGGCGTCGCTTGGCGGACGCATGCCGCGTCGCGATCTCCTCGGCGACGCGATCGGCCGTGCGCGCGAGGGAAGCCCGGTGTCACGTTCGCACGCGCGCATGTTGGCCGAGCATCGCGCGGAGCTTGAGGCGGTGCCCAACTTCGCCAGTGGCTTCTTCGTCGAGGGCAAATCGCCGGAGGCCGGCGCGCTGTTCAGGCAGCCGCGGCTCGCCGATACGCTCGATCATCTGGCGCACACCGGCTTCGACGATTTCTACCGCGGCGACGTTGCCGCCGAGATCGCCGCCGACCTCGAGGCGGCCGGCGCACCGATCGTACGGGCCGATCTTGAGAAGCACGAGGCGCGGGTGCGCGAGCCGCTGTCGTTGCGTCTCTCGGACGCGACGCTGTTCAACACGCCGCCGCCAACGCAGGGCGTGGCGTCGCTGATCATCCTGGCGCTCTTCGACCGGCTCGGCGTGAAGCGCGGCGAGGGGTTCGAGCATCACCACGGCCTGATCGAGGCGACGCGCCATGCCAATGCCGTGCGCGATGGCGTCGTCACCGATCCGGCCTACGGCAGCGACGTGAAGCCGTACCTGCAGCCGGCGTGGCTCGATGCCGAAGCGGCGAAGATCGACCGCAAGCGCGCCGGCGCATCGGTTAGCGTGTCGCCGGTGGGCGATACGATCTGGATGGGGGCGATCGACGCCAGGGGCCTCGCAGTGTCGTTCATCCAGTCGCTGTTCCACGAATTCGGTTCCGGCGTCTGGCTGCCGCGGACCGGCATCCTGTGGCAAAACCGTGGTGTCAGTTTCTCGCTTGATCCCGCTGCACGGAATCCGCTGATGCCCGGGCGCAAGCCGTTCCACACGCTGAACCCGGCGCTGGCGCGTTTCCGCGACGGTCGCACGATGGTCTACGGCTCGATGGGCGGCGATGGGCAGCCTCAGTTTCAGGCGCAGGTGTTCACGCGCGCGATGCGTTTCGGCATGGAGCTTGGCGATGCCGTCGCCGCGCCGCGCTGGCGCATGGGTCGCGCGTGGGGCAGGGCGCAGGCGGAGCTGGTGATGGAAAATCGCTTCGATCCGGATCTGGTCGCGGCGCTCGAGCGGGCGGGGCACAACGTCCTGGTGCTCGGCGACGGCTACGCCGACAGCATGGGGCACGCCGGCGCGATCGTGCGCCGCGCCGACGGCCGTGTCTCCGGCGCTGCTGATCCGCGCGCGGATGGCGAGGCGCTAGCGGGATGAGAAACGATCCGACGCATGCATTCGTGGACTATCCGGACGTGCCGGTGGCGAATGCGCCGTCCGGGCCGCTCGCCGGTTTGACCTTCGCTGTGAAGGACATCTTCGACGTTGCCGGCTACGTCACCGGCTGCGGCAATCCCGAGCGGAAGGCAGAGAGCCCACCCGCCACGACCCACGCTCCGGTGGTCGCGGCATTGCTCGCGGCGGGCGCGCGCTTCGTCGGAAAGACGAAGACGGCCGAGTTCGCTTTCTCGCTCGACGGCCGCAACGACCACGACGGCACCCCGCTGAACCCGGCAGCGCCGGGCCGCGTGACCGGCGGCTCGTCATCCGGCTCGGCCTCGGCAGTGGCTGCCGGCGTCGTCGACATTGCGCTTGGCAGCGACACGGGTGGTTCGGTCCGTGCGCCTGCTGCGTGGTGCGGACTGATCGGGTTGCGAACGACCTTCGGCCGCGTGGACATCGCAGGTACGATGCCGCTCGCGCCGTCGCTCGATACGGTCGGCTGGTTTGCGCGCACGCCGGAGATGTACGCGAGGGTCGGCGCGGTTTTGCTGGGCGAGGACGTCGAGGGGCCACCGTTGATGCGCATGGCCATGATCGACGACGCATTCGCGCTGCTCGATGGCGAGAAGGAACGCGCAGCGTTGGAGCCGGCTCTGGCGCGTGTGCGTGCCGCCCTGACGCAGGATACGTCGGTGATCGCCGCGCCCGGGGGGCTGCTGCAATGGCAGACGCTCTACCGCACCCTTCAGGGATACGAGGCGTGGAAGGCGCACGGGCCGTGGCTGACTGCGCGGAAGCCCAACCTCAACCAAGCGATAGCGCGGCGCTTCGAGGTCGCGAGCCACGTTACTGAGGCGGCCTATCGCGAAGGACGTTCGAGCCGACTCGAAGTCATGCGGCGCGTCCTGGACCTTGTCGGCAAGGATCGCGTCCTGGTGCTGCCTACAACACCCTGTATCGCCCCGCGGCTGGATGACAGCGAGGCGGAGTTCGAACGGGTGCGCACCAGCGCCATCGCGATGCTGTGCATCGCCGGGCTCGCGAGCCTGCCGCAGATTTCCTTGCCACTGGCCAAGGTCGACGGCTGCCCGCTCGGTCTGTCGCTTATCGGCCCGCCCGGGCGCGATCGCGCGCTGATTGATCTGGCGGCGCGCGTCATGGCGGCGTGACGCGGCGCTATGGCGCGCGCAGCCAACGTTCCGCCGCAGTTGTTGTCGCCTATGCTGGCGACGGGGTGCACCGATTTGAGCCGATTCCTGCGCCTTCTTCCGCTGGTCGCTGCCGGAGCGCTTGCCGCATCGCCGGCGCTGGCGCATCCGCACGTCTGGGTGGATGCCAAGGCGGAGGTGGTGTGGGACGCCGAGGGCGAGATCACCGCGATCCGCCACATCTGGCAGTTCGACCCCGACTTCACCGCCTATGCGACGCTGAACCTCGACGCCAACAACGACGGCAAGCTCAGCGAGGACGAACTGGCGCCGCTCGCGCAGACCAACATGGATGCGCTGAAGGAGTACGACTACTTCACGCATCTCTACGTCGGCGCCGACCACAAGAAGGTCGCCTTCGCCAAGCCTGAGGAATACTGGCTCGATTTCCATAACCAGCGGCTGACGCTGTTCTACACGTTGCCGTTGGCGAAACCGCTGGCGCTGCACGGCGCGGCGATGCTCGAGGTCGGCGATCCGGAATACTTCGTCGCGATCAGCTTCGTGCGGAACGCCGAGGTGCATTTCGACAATGCGCCGAAGGGATGCGCCGCGAGCTACAGGCCGCCGCACGATCTCGACGCGCAGACCATGACGATCCTGTCGCAGGTGCCGATGGACCAGCGCGACCTGCCGCCGGAGCTGGTGCAGGCCGCATCGCTGCTCACCAACGTCATCAACCTGCATTGCCCCGGCGGTGAGACGACCGGCGATGCCGGCGCCGCCGCTGCGCCGAAGGCACCGGTCGACACACTGACTGCGACGGACGCCGCTATCGCGCAACCTTCGCCGGCGGAGATCGCCGCGGCGGAAAAGCCGACCGTCGAGATACCGCCGGAGGCAAAGCCGGCGCCGGCCAAACCGCCGGAGAAAACGGGATTCTGGGGCTGGCTTGGCCAGCTATTTGGGGGAGGCAAGTGACATGAGACGCGAATACTACTTCTGGGTCGCCGCCATCCTGGCGCTCCTGTTCGGGTTGCTGATGTTTCTCGCGCCGGGCACCGCGGCGGGCGCCTTCACGCTCACCGCGTCACCGGCGACCGATACGATCTTCCGCGTGCTCGGCGCGGTCATGCTCGGCGTGGCGCTGCTTAACTTCCTGGTCCGCAATCACCCGATGTCGGAGACGCTGAAGGCGGTGCTGTGGGCCAATGCGGCGATCCACGGCATCGGCTTCGTCGGCGACCTCTGGTCGGTGGCGGCCGGCAGCGTCTCGTTCGGCGGCGTCGCCATCGGACTATTGGCGCACATTGTCGTCTTCGCCGGCGCCGCCTACTACATTGCAATGCCGAACGCGCCGTGATGCGCCGCCTCGCTCCGTTCGCCGCGTTGCTGATGCTGCCGGCCGTGGCGCATGCCAGCGGGCCGTTCGGCATCGGCACGCCGGAGCAGGGCGGGGCGGGCTTCGGCGGGCCGCTCGGTCCGTTCTTCGTGTGGATCGCGGTCCACCAGTCGCACTTCTATCAGGCGCTGACGCAGGCGCTCACGTCGCTGAAGCAGGATCCGCTTGGCGTGTGGGTGCTGCTCGGCCTGTCGTTCGCCTACGGCGTGTTCCACGCGGTCGGGCCGGGGCATGGCAAGGCGGTGATCACGTCGTATCTCGTGGCCTCGGGCGACTCGATGCGCCGCGGCGTGGCGATCTCGTTCGCGGCGGCGATGGTGCAGGCGGCGAGCGCGATCCTGTTCGTCGCGGTCGGCGCGATCCTGCTCAGGCTAACGGCAACGGCAATCACGTTTGCGACGGATTGGGTGGAGATCGTGTCGTATGCGGCGATCGCTGTGGTCGGCGCGTGGCTGCTGTGGACCAAGTCGTTCGGTGGCGGGCATCACCATCATCACCACCACGTGGAGGTCGAGGACGACGGCCGCGATCACGCCGCGCACGATCATGATGAACACCACGAACATGATGATCATCACCATCACGATCACCATGACCATGATCATCACCATGAACACGATGATCATGCGCCGGTCGCCCAGGGCAAATTCCGCAAGGCGCTCGGCGCCGTCTTCGCGGTCGGCATCCGCCCGTGCTCGGGCGCGATCATCGTGCTCGTCTTCGCCCTGTCGCAGGGGCTGCTCGCCGCGGGGATTGCCGCGACCATCGTCATGGGACTGGGGACAGGCCTCACAGTCGCGGCGCTGGCGGTATTGGCAGTGACGGCGCGCGGTGCCGCGCTGCGCTTCGCCGGCGGGGTCGATTCCCCCATGGCCTACCGGTTGGTGCGCGTCATGGAAATCGGCGGCGCGGCGTGTGTACTGCTGTTCGGGCTGGTGCTGCTCGGCGGCGCGTTGGCGAGCGGCCTGCCGGCCTAGAGCCTTACTCCGCGGCTGAAGAGAGACCCAGTCGTGCGGCCATGCGCTGGCGCACGGCATCACCGAAGGCCGCGAACAATGCGCGCGAGGGCGCGTCGCTGGTCACCCAGTATTCCGGATGCCACTGGACGCCCAGCGCAAACGCCTTCGCGTTCTTGACGCTCACCGCCTCGATGGTTCCGTCCGGCGCGAGCGCCTCGACGTTCAGATTCTCGCCGATGCGGCCCACCGCCTGGCGGTGGAGCGAATTCACGCGATGCGTGCCTGTGCCGAGGATGCGCGCCAGCAGCCCGCCCGGCTTCACGTCGACGTCCTGGCGGATGGCGAAGCGCACGGTCTGGTCGTCCGACACCGGCGCGCGATGGTCATTGCGGCCGGGCAGCTCCTGCACCTCGGACACCAGCCCGCCGCCGGCTGCTACGTTCAGCTCCTGCATGCCGCGGCAGACGGCGAAGATCGGCACGCCCTTGGCCAGCGCATCCTTGATCAGCGGCAGGCTCACGGCGTCCCGCGCGGGGTCGAACGGCTTGGCTCTCTCGTCCTCCGGCTCGCCGTAGGCGCTCGGGTGCACGTTCGATTTGCTGCCGGGGAAGAGCACGCCATCGACGCGTTCGAGCAGCGCGTCGAAGTCGATGTTGTCCAGCGACGGCAGGATCAGCGGCAGCACGCCGGCGCCATCGACCAGGGCGCGGAGGTACTGGTCGGCGACCGCGTGCCAGCGGTAGCCGTCGATGTCCTTCACATCCGCGGCAACGGCGACGAGCGGGATCGGCTGGTGGCGTGACATGGTCGGAATATAGCGCAAAATCGCTGCCGAAGTGCTAGCGCCGCCGCATGGCTGGGCGGCGCCCCGCGGCGCCTTGCCGGTGGACATCGGCGGTTCGCTGCCTATTCTGCGCCCCGCCAATGACGCAGGATTCCCAAGCCCAGAGCCCGCTGCCTCCCGGCCACCCTTCGGTGAAACCGAGCCGCGTCGGGGTGCTGCTGGTCAACCTCGGGTCGCCTTCGGCGCCGGATACGGCGTCGGTCCGGCGGTACCTGCGCCAGTTCCTCTCCGACCCGCGGGTGATCGAAATATGGCGGCCGCTGTGGCTGCTGATTCTCAATCTCGTGGTGCTCGTCACGCGCCCGGCGAAGTCGGCGCATGCCTACCAGCAGATCTGGGACAAGGCGCAGAACGAGAGTCCGCTCATCGTCATCACGCGGCGCCAGAGCGAGAAGCTTGCCGCGAAACTCGTGGGCGACAACATCGTCGTGGATTTTGGCATGCGCTACGGCGATCCGGCGATCGGCGATCGTCTTGCAGCGATGCGCGAAGCCGGCTGCGACCGCATCCTGCTGGCGCCGCTCTATCCGCAATATTCGGCATCGACGACGGCGACGGCGAACGATGCCGGCTTCGGCGCGATGCGTGCGATGCGCTGGCAGCCGGCCGTGCGCACGCTGCCGCCGTATCACGACGATCCGGCATACATCGACGCGCTGGCCGCGTCGCTCACGGCGTCGCTGTCGAAGTTGGCGTTCGAGCCCGAGGTGGTGCTGGCGTCCTTCCACGGGCTGCCGCGCGAGTACCTCGACAAAGGCGACCCGTATCACTGCCAGTGCCAGAAGACGACACGACTGCTGCGCGACAAACTCGGCTGGCCGAAGGAGAAGCTGCGCATCGTCTTCCAGTCGCGGTTCGGCGCCGCCGAATGGCTGCAGCCCTACGCCGACAAGACGATCGTCGAGCTGGCGCAATCCGGCGTGAAGAAGATCGCCGTGGTCATGCCGGGCTTCTCGGCCGATTGCCTTGAGACGCTGGAGGAGATCGCCATCCGCGCACGCGAATCGTTCCTCCACAACGGCGGCACGGATTTCGCCGCCATCCCGTGCCTCAACGATGGTCCGGAAGGCATGGCGCTGATCGAGACGCTGGTCAGGCGGGAATTGTCCGGCTGGGGTTGAAAGGATGCCTGCTGGCAGCGTCGCGAGACCCCCATCCGCCTCGCTGTCGCTCGGCACCCTCCCCGCAAGGGGGAGGGAAGACCGCGGCATCTCCGGCTAGGTGATTAGCATTGCGATTGCAGCGAGCATCCCTCCCCCTTGCGGGGAGGGGACCGCCGAAGGCGGTGATGGGGGTCGCGCCACCTTTCCGATTCGCACTGTTGCACCCGCCCGCCGATACATACATCGAAGGTACGGCGCCGCGAGCGCCGATTCGCGGGAGGGAACCCATGGGTTTCAGCTGGGTCGTCATTGCCTTGGTGGTGCTGGTCGTGCTGGTGCTGTTTGCCGGCATCAAAACCATCCCGCAGGGCTACACCTACACCATCGAGCGGTTCGGCCGCTTCACGAGAACGCTTCATCCGGGCCTCAACCTGATCGTCCCGTTCATCGATCGCATCGGCGCGAAGATGAACATGATGGAGCAGGTGCTCGACGTGCCGACGCAGGAGGTCATCACCAAAGACAACGCGACGGTCGCGGTTGATGGCGTCGCCTTCTATCAGGTCATCGACGCGGCACGTGCGGCTTACGAGGTGAAGGGGCTGCAGAACGCGCTGCTCCAGCTCGTGATGACCAACATCCGCACCGTGATGGGTTCGCTCGACCTCGACCAGCTTCTGTCGCATCGCGACGAGATCAACGACCGGCTGCTGCATGTGGTCGATGCTGCGGCGTCGGCGTGGGGACTCAAGGTCACGCGCATCGAGATCAAGGACATCGTGCCGCCCGCCAACCTCGTCGAAGCGATGGGCCGGCAGATGAAGGCGGAACGCGAAAAGCGCGCCGTCATTCTGGACGCTGAGGGTCTCCGCCAGTCGGAGATCCTGAAGGCGGAAGGCGAGAAGCAGGCGCTGATCCTGCAGGCCGAGGGCCGCCGCGAGGCCGCCTTCCGCGACGCCGAAGCGCGTGAGCGTTCGGCCGAAGCGGAAGCCAAGGCGACCGAGATGGTGTCGAAAGCGATCGCGTCAGGTGACGTCACCGCGATCAACTATTTCGTCGCGCAGCGCTACACCGCGGCGATCCAGGCGCTAGCGTCGGCGCCCAACCAGAAGGTGCTGATGCTGCCGATCGAAGCATCGTCGCTGATCGGCTCGCTCGCCGGCATAGCCGAGATCGCCAAGGACACGTTCGGTGGCGGTGATCGTCCTGCGCCGACGCGGGGCCGCGTGCCGACGACCGGCAGCGGGACGTAGATGATGGACACGATCCTGCAATGGGGGCCGTGGGGCTGGATCATCGCCGGGCTGATCCTGCTCGGCGTGGAGATTCTGGCGCCCGGCAACGTCTTCGTCTGGTTCGGCGTCGCAGCGCTGATCACCGGTGGGTTCGTGTACTTCACCGATTTCGGTTGGCAGATCGATGCGCTGCTGTTCGTGGTGCTGGCGGTAGTGCTGGTGATCGCCGGCCGCCGCTATTTCTCGTGGCACAGGGCGCCGAGCGAGCAGCCATTTCTCAACCAGCGCGCCGCGGGCTTGATTGGGCGGAATTCGGTGCTGGCCGAGCCGATCACCGGCGGGCAGGGTCGCATCCGCATCGACGACACGACGTGGCGGGTGACGGGGCCGGACCTGCCGTCGGGCACGCGCATCCGCGTGGCGGCCGCCGATGGCGCGGTGCTCAATGTGGTGAAGGCGGAGTAGGGCGGCTACGCCACGCCGATCCGCAGCAAGTCGTGCATGTGCACGACACCCACCGGCTTGCCCTCGGCGAGCACGAACAGGGCGGTGATCTTCGTCTTGTTCAGCAGATCAAGCGCCGTGCCGACCAGCGCGTCGGGCGCAATCGTCTTCGGCGTCTTGGTCATCACCGCCTCGACCTTGCGCGTCAGTTGATCCGGCGCGCCAAGGTTACGGCGGACATCGCCGTCGGTGATGATGCCGGCGAGCTTGCCGTGCTGGTCGATCACGCCAACACAGCCCAGCCGTTTTTCGCCGATGATCATGATTGCCTCGCCCATGGTAGCGCCGAGGCCGATGAGCGGCATGGCGTCGCCTTCATGCATCACGTCGCGGACGAAGTGCAGGCTGGCGCCCAGGCGGCCGCCGGGGTGGAGCACGTGGAAATCTTCCGCCGAGAACCCGCGCGCCTCGAGCAGCGCGATGGCGAGCGCATCTCCGAGCGCCAGTTGCATCACCGTCGAAGTCGTTGGCGACAGGCCATGCGGGCAGGCCTCCTCGGCGCGGGGAAGCTGGAGCACGATGTCGGACTTGCGGCCGAGCGCGCTGTCGGGCGCGGCGGTAAAGGCGACCAGCGGTATACGGAAGCGGCGCGAGTGCTCAACCACGCTTTTCAGCTCCGCCGACTCGCCAGACCAGGAGAGCGCGACGATCACGTCGTCGGGCGTCACCATGCCGAGATCGCCGTGACTCGCCTCGGCAGGGTGGACGAAAAAGGCGGGCGTCCCGGTCGAAGCGAAGGTCGAGGCGACCTTGCGGGCGACGTGGCCGCTCTTGCCGACGCCGGTGACGATGACGCGCCCCTTGGCGGCGCGGATCAGGGCCACTGCTTCGGCGAATGGCCCGGCGAGGTCCGTGGCGAGCGCGGCCGCCAGTGCGTCCAGCCCCGCGCGCTCCGTGGTGAGCGTGCGGAGGCCTGAAGCGACGGTGCTGTCGGTTGGTTTCGCGCTGGCTGGCTTCAACGCCACGGTGAATCCCTGGTTGCGGGGAGGGTTTAGCAGCTTTGGCGGGAGCCCGAAACGGCGCGCCGAACCGAGGCAACCTTGCGTTAACCATCAATCTTTACGCTTCGGCAAGGATATCCGCCATCTTCGCCAAGGTCCGCCCATGCGCGTCCTGCCGCTCTTCCTTCTTACGGCGCTCGCTGCCAGCGGTGCCTCGGCGCAAACATTTGGCCTGAGGCCGGCAATTGCCCCCGAAGGGGTCGACGCAACGACGACTGCGTCCACTGCCCCCGCTCTGGCGGCGAAGGAGCCTGTCGACCCTTATGAGGCACTGGGCATTCGCGCGGGCGGTTTCATCCTCTACCCGACGCTGACGATCACCGGCGGCTACACCACCAACGCTGCCGCCAGTGCCGGCGGAACGGGCGCGACGTTCGCGACCGTGGAGCCGGAGTTGCTGATCCAGTCGGACTGGGACCGGCACGAGTTCACGCTGACCGCCAGCGGCGGGTATGAGCGCTTTTTCGACGGAACGACTGCGGACAAGCCGAGTGCGTCGGCGAAAGCGACGGGCCGCATCGATCTCGCCGACGGCTGGACGTCCGATCTCGCTGCCGGTGTCGACTACAAGCTCGACGACATTCCGGATGGCGCCGATACGGCACCGCCGGTGACGGAACTCACGTCATCTGCCGCGCTCAACGGCAGCTTCGGCCGCGCTGACTTTACGGTGGAAGGCACCACCGACCGCTCGGTCTATGGCGATGCTTCCAACGCCGGCGTGCCAGTCGATCAGGGAGATCGCAACAACACCGTGTTCGGCGGACGGCTGCGCGTCGGGTTCGATGCCACACCGGTGCTCTCGCCCTTCGTCGAGGGCCAGATCGCGCGGCGCACGTACGACCGGCAGTTCGACACCAACAGCCTGCAGCGCTCCAGCACGGGCACCGCATTCCGAGCGGGTGTCGCGTTCGATCACGGCCCGCTGCTCACCGGCGAGATTGCATTCGGCACGCGGCAGGAGGTCTTCGACGATCCGGCCCTCACCGGAATCCAGGCGTTCACCATAGACGGCAACCTCGTCTGGGCGCCGACGGAACTGACCACCGTAACGCTAGACACATCGACCACCATCAACCCGAACACCGACCCGGCTTCGTCAGGCTCGGTCGAGCACGATGGTTCGTTGGAAATCGCCTACGCTTGGCGGGACAACGTCACGCTGACCGGCACGGCCAGCATTGCGAACGAGCAGTTCCAGGGCACCGGGGAGGACGACAACACCTACGATGTCGGGCTTGGCGCGACCTGGAAGCTGAACCGGATGTTCTGGCTCACCGCCGATTATACCCACGAGTGGTACGTCAGCTCCGATCCCACGCAGAACTACACCTCGGACACATTCAAGCTGAGCCTCAAGGCGCAGCGCTAGCGGCCGCTCTTGTCCAGCAGCGCGCGGATCTCGGCGGCCAGCGCCGGGCCGAAGTCGTTGTGCGCCAGCCCGAAGGCGACATTGGCGGCCAGGAAGCCGAGCTTGGAGCCGCAGTCGAACGTGCGCCCACGAAAGCGGCTGCCATAAAAGGCGTCAGTCTCCGCGAGCTTCTTCATCGCGTCGGTCAACTGGATCTCGTTGCCGGCGCCCCGCTGCTGGCGCGCGAGGTGGTCGAAGATTGCAGGCTGCAGGATGTAGCGGCCGTTGATGTAAAGGTTCGACGGCGCAACCTTTGGGTCTGGCTTCTCGACCATCGCGGTGATGCGGAACGAATCCCTGCCGACGGCATCGCCGACGCCGACGATGCCGTACTGCCCGGTCTGGGCGGGGTCGCATTCCTCCACGGCGACGATGTTGCCGCCGGTCTCGCCATAGACCGCGACCATCTGGGCGAGACAGCCGGGGTCGCCCTGCATGATCATGTCGGGGAGCAGCACGGCGAAGGGCTCGTCGCCGACGAGGTCGCGCGCGCACCACACGGCATGGCCCAATCCGAGCGGGACCTGCTGGCGGGTGAAGCTGGTGGCGCCGGGCGGCGGCAGGTCGCGCGCCAGTTCCTTCAGCGCCTCGGTGCGGCCGCGATCGCGTAGCGCCGCCTCTAGCTCAACCTGGAGATCGAAATGATCCTCGAGCACGGCCTTGTTGCGGCCTGTGACGAAGATGAAATGCTCGATACCGGCGGCGCGCGCCTCATCCACCACGTACTGGATCAGCGGCCGGTCGACCACCGTCAGCATCTCCTTCGGCATCGCCTTGGTGGCTGGCAGGAAGCGCGTGCCGAGGCCGGCGACAGGAAAAACGGCTTTGCGGATGGGCGATGGCATCGGGGCCTTGGCTATCATAAACGCGGCGGATTCGGTCAACGCGGACGGCAAGGTCGTGGCAACAATCTATGCCTATGGTTACGCTGCGACGGAAGCACCTGGCCCAATTTTCCACCCGTAGAATGAGTTTCAAATGAGTGTGCTTGTCACTGGCGGCGCCGGCTACATCGGCAGTCATATGGTCTGGCAACTGGTCGACGCGGGCGAGGAAGTCGTCGTGCTCGACAATCTTTCGACCGGATTTGCGTGGGCGGTCGCGCCCGAAGCGAAATTAGTCGAGGGCGATGTCGGCGACGAGGTACTGGTCGCGCGACTGATCCTGGAACACAAGATCAACGCGATCATTCACTTCGCCGGCTCGATTATTGTTCCGGAGTCGGTTGCCGATCCGTTGAAGTATTACTTCAACAACACCGCCAAATCGCGCGCCCTGATCGCAGCGGCGGTCAAGGCGGGCGTGCGCCATTTCATCTTCTCCTCGACGGCCGCGGTCTACGGAACTCCGAACGTCACGCCGGTGCCGGAGGATGCCGCGCTGTTTCCGGAGTCGCCCTACGGCCGCTCCAAGCTGATGACCGAGACGATGCTGGCGGACACGGCTGCCGCACACGACTTCCGATACGCGGCGCTGCGCTACTTCAACGTCGCCGGTGCCGACCCGCGCGGACGCACGGGCCAGTCGACCAAGGGCGCGACGCTGCTGATCAAGGTCGCGTCGGAGACGGCTTACGGCAAGCGCGAGTCGATGATCGTGCACGGGACCGATTATCCGACGCCCGACGGCACGTGCGTGCGCGACTACATCCACGTCACCGATCTCGCGGCCGCGCATTCCGATGCGCTGGCGTACCTCCGCGCCGGCGGCACCAGCGTGGTCGCCAACGTCGGCTACGGTCGCGGATACTCCGTGTTGCAGGTGATCGACACCGTGAAGCGGGTAAGCGGCAGGGATTTCAAGGTCGTGATCGGTGGCCGGCGACCGGGTGATGCGACCGCGGTGGTCGCCGATCCCTCGCGCGCCAAATCGACGTTCGGCTGGCAGCCGCGGCACGACAACCTCGACGAGATCGTACAAAGCGCGCTCGCTTGGGAGGCGGCGCTGGCGCGGCGCAACCAGAAGGACTAGTCGCCCGCCTTTCGCCGCAACCGGATGCTAGGCTTCCCAACGATTCGGGAGCCTCCATGCGCCTTGTCCGCATCATCGCCGCCGCCGCCGCCGTCATCGCCGCGCTCGTCGCGGCGCCTGCCGTTGCGCAGACACCGGCGGAATGGGTGGCAGCCTTCTGGCCGACGGCGAAGGCTGCGGGCATCAAGCGCGCGATCTACGAGCAGGCACTCGGCAACTTCCAGCCCGACCCGGACGTGATCAAACGGGCGAGCGCGCAGGCCGAGTTCAACATGGCCATCTGGGACTACATGGACCAGATGGTCTCCGACGAACGCATCACCCAAGGCGCGGCCGCGCTGACCGCTAACGCGAAACTGCTGTCGCGCATCGAGCAGCGGTACGGCGTCGATCGCCATACCGTGATGGCCGTATGGGGGATCGAAAGTCACTACGGTGCCGTGCTCACCAATCCGCGCCTGTTCAAGCAGACGATCCCGTCGCTGGCGACTCTCGCTTACACCGGCGGGCGTCTGGCCAAGTTCGGGCGGCAGCAGCTCGTGGCGGCGCTGAAGATTCTCCAGCGTGGAGACGTGACCCTTGCCGGCATGACCGGGTCGTGGGCGGGCGCGATGGGGCAGACGCAGTTCATCCCGACAACGTTCGAGTCTTACGCTGTCGATTTCGACGGCGACGGCCGCCGCAACATCTGGACGTCCAACGCGGATGCTCTCGCCTCGACGGCGAATTATCTCCGCGCGTCGGGTTGGCAGAGCGGCGCGACCTGGGGCTACGAGGTGACGGTGCCCGCCTCCTACGACGTCAAGAAGGGCGGTGAGCATGCGCTCGGCTGGTGGGCTGATCGCGGCGTCGTACGCGTCGCCGGCAAGGAGTATCCGCGCGAGACCGACAAGGCGACCCTGTACTTACCTAACGGGCGGAGCGGGCCGGCGTTTCTGATCCTGAAAAATTTTCGCGTCCTCAAACGCTACAACAACTCCAACTCGTACGCGCTTGCGGTCGGTCATCTTTCCGACCGGCTCGAAGGCGGTGCGGCGTTCATCGGCCAGTGGCCGGAGCATGAGAAGCCGTTCACGCTGGAGGAGGGCAAGCGTATGCAGCTCGCGCTCACCATGGCCGGTTACTATACGGGGCCCGTGGATGGCGACCTTGGCTCAGGAAGCCGCGAGGCGATCCGCGGCTTCCAGCGCAAGCTGGGGCTAAACCCCGACGGTGTTCCCACGCGTGCCCTGTTGCAGCGGCTGGAGAGCGGCAAGTAGAATTACCCATGGTCTGGTGCGTACCCCGTGTGAAGATTGCCGCCGCAGCCCTTCTGGCGTTGCTGGTCGTATTGCCGGAGGCGGCCGCCTTTGCGCAGCCTGTTCCGCCGGCCGACGTCGGTGGTGCGCAGGGGCAGCCGCGCCGTGGCGGGTTCCTCGAGATGCTGTTCGGTCCGAGCCTGCTGCGTCCTTTCCGCCCCGACAATGCCCCGGGCAACGGCTTCATCCCCCCGCCGCAGCCGGGGCCGCCGGTGCCCAGCGAGCCGCCGGTGCCCACGGTCCAGATTCTGGAGAAGGACAAGAACGCCAAGAAGATTCTGGTCATCGGCGATTTCGTCGCCGGAGGTCTGGCGTGGGGCCTGGATCAGACGTTCGCGGAAGAGCCCAAGCTCGCGATCCTCGATCGGTCGCAGACCAACTCCGGCCTGGTGCGAACGGATTTCTTCGACTGGAACGCCGAGCTGCCGAGAATCCTCAACGAAGACAAGCCGGATATCGTCGTGGTGGCTATGGGCGCCAACGATCGGCAGCAGATGCGTATCGGAAGGGACCGCATCGCTCCGCACTCCGAAACGTGGGAGACGACCTACCAACAGCGGCTCAAGGGCCTTACCGATACGCTGAAGGTTTACGGCCGGCCTTTCTTCTGGGTGAGCGCGCCACCGATGCGGCTCGCGGCAGCTGCGCGCGACATGACCTATCTCAACGGCTTTTACACCGACGCGGTGGAAGAGGCGGGTGGCCACTTCATCGACATCTGGAACGGCTTTACCAGCGATGAGGGCAATTACATTTCGTCCGGTCCCGACGTTGACGGTCAGCTGCGCGCGCTGCGCGCCAGCGACGGCATCAACTTCACCCGCGCAGGACGGCTGAAGCTGGCGTTCTACGTCGAGCGCGAGATTCGCCGGCAGACGGGCATTGGCGCCGGCGCTGTTGATCTGCTTGCTTCGACCAGCCAGGCCAACCAGATCGAGGTGGGGCCGGATGGACAGAAGCGGCTGGTGGGACCAGTGCTCTCGCTCACAGATCCGCGGCCCGGCAGCGACGCGTTGGCGGGCGCGCCCGACCCGGTGCCCGAGGTCCAGAAGGAATCGGAAACGCCGCAATACATGATGATCGTAAAGGGCGCAGCGCTGCCGACGGTCGCCGGCCGGGCGGACGATTTCACCTGGCCGCCGCCCACCGTGTCTCCGCCGGGCCCGACGGCGGCCGCGAACTGAAACGTACAGGCGGGTGCCCGAAGGCTGACCAGCTGGCGTTTGTTCCTTCAAACCTATGTGAAAGCCGGCGACCTGGTCGTGATCCCCGATGCTGGCGTGAGGCGTCTATCCTCGCCGCGTGACATCACGGAGAGACACCATGAGCATCCGCCTTGCTTCCGCTGTCGCGGCCGTCGCGATGAGCACCTCCGCTGCGCTTGCCGCCAGCGACGACAGGCTGACCACGAATGCCGGCGAGGTTGCCATCCACGCGATCCATCACGCGGCGCTGACGCTCACCTTCAACGGCACGACGATCCTCGTCGATCCGGCCCCGCTCGGGCAGAACGTCGACACCGCCGAGTTCACCGCTTTGCCGGCTCCTGCGCTCATCCTCATTACCCACGAGCACGGCGACCACTTCAACGTACCGATCCTGCAGGCGGTGTCGGGAAACGCCACGATCGTCGCCCCGCAGTCCGCCTTCGACAAGATGCCCGACGATTTGAAGGCGAAGACCAAGGTGATGAAGAACGGCGACAAGCTGGAGGTCGCCGGTGTGCCGATCGAGGCGGTGCCGGCCTACAACAACAGCACGGACAAGCAGCAGTACCATCCGAAGGGCCGCGACAACGGCTATGTCCTGACCTTCGGCGACAAGCACGTCTATATCGCGGGCGATACGGAAGACACGCCGGAGATGCGCGCGCTCACCGGGATCGACGTGGCTTTCCTGCCGATGAACCTGCCGTACACGATGTCTGTGGATCAGGCGGCCGACGCGGTCGCCGCGTTCAAGCCGAAGGTGGTCTATCCGTACCACTCGCGCGGCACCGACGTGGCGGCCTTCAAGACGAAGGTCGGTGGCGCAGCGGACGTGCGGATACTGGACTGGTATCCGAGCTAGGCAATCGCCATCGGCTCGTACTCCCGCAGCGGCGCGCGGATCGAGTCGTTGCCGTACGTGATGACGAGATCGCGCGTGCCGAACACCTTGTAGGTGTACTCGATCGCCTCGCGGCATTCGTCGAGCCATTCGTTGTTGAGCAGGTGGATACTGAACCTTGATCGCGCTTCGATGCCGAATTCGCGCGCGATCTCGGCATCGAAACGGCCGAGGCTGGCGTCCGTGATGTGAACCACGTCGCCGAACAGCTCGGGGCGAACGCGGCGCATGAAATCGATGCGCCGCTGTGCTTCGGGGATCGGGAGGCGGCAATGGCAGCCGTAGTCGAGCGACATGGTCGCTACCGGGGCAGGGTCGACGTGCCCATCAGGAATTCGTCGACGCCGCGGGCACACTGGCGGCCCTCGCGGATCGCCCAGACGACCAGCGACTGGCCGCGGCGCATGTCGCCGCACGAGAAAATCTTCTCGCGACTGGCCTTGTACGACTTCATGTCGGCGAGCACGTTGCCGCGCTTGTCGAGTTCGACGCCGAGGTCCTTGACCATCCCGTCTTGCACGGGGCCGAGGAAGCCCATGGCGAGCAGCACGAGATCGGCCTTCAGGACGAACTCGGTGCCGGGGATCGCCTGGAACTTGTCGTCGGCCCGGGCGCAGTGCAGCGCCTTCACCTTGCCGTCCGGCGTGCCTTCGAAGCGGACCGTGGCGACCGCAAAGTCACGCTCGGCGCCTTCCTCTTGCGACGAGGAGGTCCGCATCTTCATCGGCCAGTTCGGCCAGGTGAGCAGCTTGTTTTCCTTCTCCGGCGGGCGCGGCATGATCTCGATCTGCGTCACCGACAGTGCGCCGTGACGGTTCGACGTGCCGATGCAGTCGGAGCCGGTGTCGCCGCCGCCGATGACGACGACGTGCTTGCCGGTTGCCAGGATCGGCATGACGTTGCCCAGCGGCTCGTCGCTGACGCGGCGGTTCTGCTGCGGCAGGAACTGCATCGCGAAATGGATGCCGTCCAATTCACGGCCAGGGATCGGCAGGTCGCGCGGCTTCTCGGCGCCGCCGGCGAGCACGACCGCGTCATGCATCTTCACCAGGTCGGCGACGTCCATTTCGATGCCGACGTGGACGTTGGTATGGAAGTCGACGCCCTCGGCTTCCATCTGCGCAACGCGGCGGTCGAGATGGACCTTCTCCATCTTGAAGTCGGGGATGCCGTAGCGGAGCAGGCCGCCGGGCTTGGCGTTCTTCTCGTAGACGTGGACGTCATGGCCGGCGCGGGCGAGCTGCTGCGCGGCGGCGAGGCCAGCGGGACCGGAGCCGACGATGGCGACGGACTTGCCGGTGCGGCGTGCGCTTGGCTCGGGCTTGATCCAGCCTTCCTGCCAGCCGCGATCGACGATGGCGCATTCGATCGTCTTGATGGTCACTGGCTGGTCGGTGAGGTTCAGCGTGCACGATGCCTCGCACGGGGCGGGGCAGATGCGGCCGGTGAACTCCGGGAAGTTGTTGGTCGAGTGCAGGTTGACCAGCGCCCGCTGCCAGTCGCCGTGATAGACGAGGTCGTTCCAATCGGGGATCTGGTTGTTCACCGGACAGCCGGTGTGACAATACGGAATGCCGCAGTCCATGCAGCGCGAGGCCTGCTCGCGCGTCGCTTCCACGGACAGCGGGATGACGAATTCGCGGTAGTGGCGAACGCGATCGGCGGCCGGCGCGTACTTGCGGTCGCGCCGATCGACTTCGAGGAACCCGGTTACCTTGCCCATGATGCGTGCCCGTCTATTCGCCGGCGAGCCGCATGGGCACGGCTTCCTGTGCCTTCAGCTCGGCCAGGGCGCGGCGGTATTCCACCGGCATGACCTTGCGGAACTTCGGCAGGTAGGCGGCCCAGTTGTCGAGGATCGCGCGCGCTCGCTCGGAGTTGGTGAAGCGGGCGTGCTTGGCGATCAGCATGTAGAGGCGCGCGGCGTCGTTGCCGGTCATGTCGGTGAGGACATCGACCAGGCCCATGAACTCGAGGTCGCCGCCCTGGTGCTGCAGGCGGTCGAGCAGCTCGTCCTCCTCCGGCACAGGCTCCAGCTCGACCATCGCCATGTTGCAGCGGGAGGCGAACGTGTCGTCCTCGTCCAGCACGTAGGCGACGCCGCCCGACATGCCGGCCGCGAAGTTGCGCCCGGTCTTGCCGAGCACGACAACCACGCCGCCGGTCATGTACTCGCAGCCATGGTCGCCCGTGCCTTCGACGACAGCGACGGCACCGGAGTTGCGGACGGCGAAGCGCTCGCCGGCGACGCCGCGGAAGTAGGCTTCGCCCTTGATGGCGCCGTAGAGCACGGTGTTGCCGACGATGATCGAATCTTCCGGCACGATGCCCGAATCTGCCGGGGGGCGGATCGAGATGCGGCCGCCGGAGAGGCCCTTGCCGACGTAGTCGTTGGCCTGGCCGACGAGATCGAGCGACACGCCGGACGCCAGCCATGCGCCGAAGCTCTGGCCGCCAGTGCCGGTAAGGCTGACGGCGATCGTCTCGTCGGGCAGGCCGGCATGGCCGTAGCGCTTGGCGACCTCGCCGGACAGCATCGCGCCGGCGGAGCGGTCGGTGTTGGCGATCTTCGCCGAAATCTTCACCGGCTTCCGGTGCTCCAGCGCGCCCTTCGCCTCGGCGATCAGCTTGCGGTCGAGGATGTCGTGGATCGGGTGGTTCTGCTTCTCGCTGTGGAAGATGGCGACGCCTTCCGGCGCGGCCGGCTTGTGGAACAGGCGCGAGAAGTCGAGGCCCTTCGCCTTCCAGTGCGAAACGGCGGCGGTCTTGTCGAGCATCTGCATCTGCCCGACCATCTCGTCGAACTTGCGGTAGCCCAGCGCGGCCATCATCTCGCGGACTTCTTCGGCGACGAAGAAGAGATAGTTGATGACGTGCTCCGGCTTGCCGGTGAAGCGCTTGCGCAGCACCGGATCCTGTGTCGCCACGCCCACCGGGCAGGTGTTCAGGTGGCACTTGCGCATCATGATGCAGCCGGCCGCAATCAGCGGTGCGGTCGCCATGCCGAATTCATCGGCGCCGAGCAGGGCGCCAACAACCACGTCGCGCCCCGTGCGGACACCGCCATCGACCTGCACGGCGATGCGGCCGCGCAGGCGATTCTTCACCAGCGTCTGGTGCGTCTCGGCGAGGCCGATCTCCCATGGGCTACCGGCGTGCTTGATCGAGGTCAGCGGCGAGGCGCCGGTGCCCCCCTCGTAGCCGGCGATGGTGACGTGGTCGGCGCGCGCCTTGGCGACACCGGCGGCGACGGTACCGACGCCAACCTCGGAGACGAGCTTCACCGACACGTCGCCGGTCGGGTTGACGTTCTTGAGGTCGAAGATGAGCTGCGCCAGGTCCTCGATCGAGTAGATGTCGTGATGCGGGGGCGGCGAGATGAGGCCGACACCCGGCGTCGAATGGCGCACCTTCGCGATGACGGCGTCGACCTTGTGGCCGGGCAACTGGCCGCCTTCGCCGGGCTTCGCGCCCTGCGCCATCTTGATCTGCATCATGTCCGAGTTGACGAGGTACTCGGTGGTGGCGCCGAAGCGGCCCGAGGCAACCTGCTTGATCGCGGAGCGCATTGAGTCGCCGTTGGGCAGCGGCTTGTAGCGGTCGCTCTCCTCGCCGCCTTCACCGGTGTTCGACTTGCCGCCGATCCGGTTCATGGCGATCGCCAGCGTCGTATGCGCTTCGCGGCTGATGGAGCCGTAGCTCATCGCGCCGGTGGAGAAGCGTTTGACGATGTCCTTCGCCGGCTCGACTTCGTCGAGCGGCACTGGCGTACGGCCGTCTTCCTCCGCGGTCTTGATGCGGAAGAGGGAGCGGATGGTGAGGTACTTGTCCTCGCCCTCGTAGACCATCTTCGAGAATTCGCGATACTTGTCGCGCGCGTTGCCGCGTGCGGCGTGCTGAAGCGCGGCCACCGTCTCGGAGCGCCAGACGTGCGCCTCGCCGCGGAAGCGGAACTGGTAGTCCCCGCCGACCTCGAGGTTGTCCTGCAGGATCGGCGACAGCCCGAAGGCGTCGCGATGACGGCGGAGCGTCTCTTCCGCGATCTCGGCGAGGCCGACGCCTTCGATGGTGGTGGCAGTGCCGGTGAAGAAGCGCTTCACGAAGGCGCTCGACAGGCCGACCGCGTCGAAAATCTGCGCGCCGCAATACGACTGGTAGGTCGAGATGCCCATCTTGGACATCACCTTCAGGATGCCCTTGCCGATCGACTTGATGTAGCGGTGCACGACTTCGTGGGCGTCGACCTCCTTCGGCAGGTCGCCCTGCATGGCGGTCAGCGTCTCGAAGGCGAGATACGGGTTGATCGCCTCGGCGCCATAGCCGGCGAGCACCGCGAAGTGATGGATCTCGCGCGCGTCGCCGGTCTCCACGACGAGGCCGACCGAAGTGCGCTGGCCGGCGCGGATCAGGTGATGGTGGACGCCCGCGGTGGCGAGCAGCGACGGGATCGGAATCCGGTCGGGGCCGACCTGGCGGTCGGACAGGATGATGATGTTGAAGCCGTCCTTCACCGCCTGCTCGGAGGCAGCGCAGAGCGACGTCAGCGCCTTCTCCATGCCGGCCGCGCCTTCCCAGGCGGGGTAGGTGATGTCCAGCGTCTTCGACTGGAATGGGTTGTCGTCCATCGCACCGATCGCGCGGATCTTTTCGAGGTCCTCGTTGGCAAGGATCGGCTGGTGCGCTTCGAGACGCTTGCGCTTGCCGGCACCCGTAAGGTCGAGCAGGTTCGGGCGCGGGCCGATGAACGAGACGAGGCTCATCACCAGCTCCTCGCGGATCGGATCGATCGGCGGGTTCGTCACCTGCGCAAAGTTCTGCTTGAAGTAGGTGTAGAGCAGCTTTGATTTGTCGCTGAGCGCGGAGATCGGCGCGTCGTTGCCCATCGAGCCGACGGCTTCCTGGCCGGTGGTGGCCATGGGCTCCATCAGCGTCTTCAGGTCTTCCTGCGTGTAGCCGAACGCCTGCTGGCGATCGAGCAGCGAGACGTCGCTCCTGACCGGATGCGGCTCGACCTCGGGTAGCTCCTCAAGCTGGATCTGCGTGCGGCCCAGCCACTTCTTGTAGGGGTGCGCCGTGGCGAGGCTCGCCTTGATCTCGTCGTCGCCGACGATGCGACCTTCCTTCAGGTCGATCAGCAGCATCTTGCCGGGCTGCAGCCGCCACTTGCGGACGATGCGCGACTCCTCGACCGGCAGCACGCCGGCCTCGGAGGCCATGATCACCTCGTCGTCCTTCGTCACCATATAGCGGGCAGGGCGCAGGCCGTTGCGGTCGAGCGTCGCGCCGATCTGCTTGCCGTCGCAGAAGGCGATCGCGGCCGGGCCGTCCCAGGGCTCCATCAATGCCGCGTGGTACTCGTAGAAGGCGCGCCGCTCCTCATCCATGAGCGGGTTGCCCGCCCAGGCTTCAGGAATCAGCATCATCGCGGCGTGCGGCAGCGCGTAGCCACCGCGCACGAGGAACTCCAGCGCGTTGTCGAAGCAGGCGGTGTCGGACTGGCCCTCGTAGGAAATCGGCCAGAGCTTGGTGATGTCGTCGCCGAACAGCGGCGAGGACACCGACGCTTGGCGCGCCGCCATCCAGTTGACGTTGCCACGGACCGTGTTGATCTCGCCGTTGTGGCAGACGAAGCGGTACGGATGCGCCAGGCGCCAGGACGGGAAGGTGTTGGTCGAGAAGCGCTGGTGGACGAGCGCGAGCGCTGACTCGAACTTGGCGTCGTGCAGGTCGCGGTAATAGGCGCCGAGCTGCGCGGCGAGGAACATGCCCTTGTAGACGACGGTGCGGCACGACATCGACACGATGTAGAAGTCGTTCTGCAGCCCGGAGTAGCGCTCGAAGATGCGCGCCGAGATGACCTTGCGGACGATGTAGAGCTTGCGCTCGAAGCTTTCCTCGTCGGCGACGCTCTTGCCCCGGCCGATGAACACCTGGCGGTGGTGAGGTTCGGTGACGGCGATCTCCGGTGCCTTGGACAGGCCGCTATTGTCGGTCGGCACGTCGCGCCAGCCCAGCAGCGTCTGGCCTTCCTCGACGATCACCTGCTCGACGATCTTCTCCATCGCCGAACGCATCGCAGCGTCCTTCGGCATGAAGATGTGGCTGACGGCGTACTGGCCAACGGCGGGCAGCGCGAAACCGGCGCGCTTTGCCTCAGCCTCGAAGAAGGCGTGCGGGATTTGCACCATGATGCCGGCGCCATCGCCCATCAGCGGATCAGCGCCCACGGCGCCGCGATGCTCGAGGTTCTCGAGAATGCGCAGGCCATCCTGCACGATGCGGTGGGACTTGGCGTTCTTCAGGTTGACGATGAAGCCGACGCCGCAGGAGTCCTTCTCCAGCGCCGGGTCGAACAACCCTTCGGCGATGCCGGTCGCCGGGTAGGCAGCGTTTTTGGCAGCGGGAGCCATCGCTCCGCCGGCCAAACGCGCTCCAGCCTTCCCGAACGTTTCCATGGTCGCCCTCTTCCTGCTCAGCACGGCGATTAGCCGGGCTAATTGGACAGTGATCCTGTCCTATTTACATCTCTATGACAGATTTCAGAGTGCCCATCAAGCGTCCTTGGCATTGTTCTTATCATTCGCGCCGTCCCTGCGGCTGCTTCGGAATGTCTTCGGTTCCCTTCGCGCAATAAAGTTGCGCGACCTCAGGATTGTCTTGCGCAGCCTGCGGAGCGTCGCCACAACGGCCGACATGATCTTCGCAAGCGACAACTGGTCCGGCGCCTCCGACCGCGTCATCGCCGCGCTCGCCGATGCTGCGCGCAAAGGCGGGCCGGCTTATGGCAATGATGCCATCACCAAGGCGGTCGAGGAGCGTATCGCCGACGTCTTCGAACACGAGGTGGCGGTGTTCCTTGTCGCCAGCGGCACCGCGGCCAACGCGCTGTCGTTAGCGGCCTATGCCCGGCCGGGTGGTGTCGTGTTTTGCCACCACGAGGCGCACATCAACGTCGACGAGGCGGGGGCGGTGCACTTCTTCGGCAATGGCATGCAGGTGCATGGCCTCGACGCTGCCGCCGGCAAAATCGCGCCGGAGACGCTGACGGAGGGCATCGCGTCGCTCCGTCCCGGCGATGCGCACCAAGGCCAGCCGGTGGCGCTGAACATCACCAACATCACCGAACTCGGCGCTGCCTACTCGCCCGACGAAGTCGCTGCGTTGGTGAAGATCGCCCGCTCGCGCGAGATGGCGGTGCACATGGATGGCGCGCGCTTCGCCAACGCCGTCATCGCCACCGGCGCGTCCCCGGCGGAGCTGACGTGGAAGGCGGGCGTTGACGTGTTGTCGTTCGGCGGCACCAAGAATGGATGCATCGCGGCGGAAGCCGTGGTGTTCTTTAACCCGGCGCACGCGCGCGACGTGCCTTACGCGCGACAGCGGGCAGGGCAGGGCTTCTCCAAGAATTGGTTCATCGCGGCGCAGCTTGACGCGTATCTCCGCGACGGCCACTGGCTCGAGCTCGCGCGCCACTCCAACGCGACCGCGGCGAAACTCGCCGGCGCACTGTCGTCATCCGGCCGCGCGCGCCTCGCCTTCAGGCCGGACGGCAACGAGGTTTTCGCGATTCTGGAGAATGGGTTGGACGAGAAACTTCGCGCTGCAGGTGCGAAGTATCATCCCTGGGTGCCAACCAGTCTGCCGGTGGCCGAACGTCCGGGAGCGGGCGAGACGATGGTGCGGCTGGTCACCAGCTGGCAGACGACGGCGGCGGACGTCGACAAGTTCGCCGCGCTGCTGCGCTAAGCCAAAAGACAAAGGGCGCTCACCCTTTCGGGGAGCGCCCTCTGCTTACGTCAGGTCACGAATGCCCGTGGGAGGTCAGGCAGCAACCTGATCGATCTGCTTGGCCTTGCCGTTGCCGATCGAGATGGTGCGCGGCTTCTTGGACTCCGGCACCACGCGGACGAGGTCGACGTGGAGCAGGCCGTTCTCAAGGTTGGCGCCCTTCACCTCGACGTAGTCGGCAAGCTGGAAGCGGCGCTCGAAGGCGCGCGCGCCAATGCCGCGGTAGAGGAACTCGGATTCCTTCTTCTCGGCGTCGGCTTTCTTCTCGCCCTTGACGGTGAGCGTGTTTTCCTTGGCCTCGATGGAGAGGTCAGCCTCGCCGAAGCCGGCTACCGCCATGGTGATGCGATAGGCGTCCTCGCCGGTGCGCTCAATGTTGTAGGGCGGATAGGTCTGCGCCTCGCCGCCGACGTTGGCGTCGAGCAGGTTGAAGAGGCGGTCGAAGCCGACGGTGGAGCGATAGAAAGGGGTGAGATCAAAAGTGCGCATGGATAGTCCTCCATAGAAGCGACTGTTGCGAATGGGGAACCTCGTGCGATCCGCCTTCTGGCCAGACCCGGTGGTTCCCGCGGACCCCATCCGGGCGCCCGCAATGACTAGGTAGGTGCGGTCAAAACCGCCTTCAAGGCCCCCGAAACGAGCCATTTCTCGCGGCTGAATTGAAAATGAACGGCGGCTTCAGGTTGGGTTCGGGTGGCGTTTGGCAATCTCGCGGCCGTGCTGAAGGGCTGAGGGAGTGCCCCACACAGTTCCCAGCACAAAGCCGGTGCCAAACCCCGCCCCCCTCTGGCACCGGACGGAATGCCGGCGGCGCCTCCCAAGGCGTCGCCGGTTTCATTTGCGGCGGTGCTCGTCTAATCAGGCCGGCATGGAGCTCTACCCAACCGACGGCAATCCGGAACCCGACGGCGCGATCGTCGGCACGGTGGTCGCTGCCGATGGCGTGCGGCTGCGCTACGCGCGCTGGCGTTCGGGCACGCGACGGTCGCAGGGCACGATCTGTCTGTTTCAGGGACGCGGCGAGGCGATCGAGAAATACTTCGAGACGATCACCGACCTGCGCAATCGCGGTTTCGCGGTGGCGGCGATCGACTGGCGCGGACAGGGCGGTTCGGAGCGCCGACTGCGCGACCCGGGCAAGGCTCACGTCGATTCGTTCGCGGAGTACGACCGCGACCTGGAAGCTTTCATGCAGCAGGTCGTGCTGCCGGATTGCGCGCCGCCGTACTACGCGCTGGCGCATTCCACCGGCGGCCTGATCGCCATCCGCGCCGCGCAAAGCAACCGCGCGCGCTTCGAGCGCATGGTGCTCTTGTCGCCGCTCATCGATTTCGGGCCGACCAATCCGCCGCCGCCTTTCGCGCAGTGGTTCGCTGCGTCGATGACGGCGATCGGTCTCGGTGAGCTGGATGCGCCGGGGCAGGCGGCCGAGACGCTGCTCAACACGCCATTCGAGGGCAACAAGCTTACCGGCGATCGTGCGCGCTACGAGCGCAACGCCGATATGACGGAGAAGCTGCCGGACATCTTCGTGCGCGGCCCAACGTTCGCGTGGGTCTACGCCGCGTTCCGCGCGATGGCGGAAGCCGCTGCGCCGGGCTATGCGCAGACCATCCGCGTACCTACGCTGGCCATCATCGGGGCGCTCGACCGGGTGGTGTCGGTCACCGCCGCGGAGAGGCTGGTGTCAAGCATCCGCGCCGGGGCGCAGGTCGTGATCCCGGGTGCGGAGCACGAGTTGCCGATGGAGCGCAACGTCATCCGCGAGCAGATGTTCGCGGCGTTCGATGCGTTCGTGCCGGGCGGGTAGCTTACTGGATGCCTGCCTTCACAGGCGTGACAAGTCGGGTCACCCCGCCAGCTTGGCCAGTACCTGGTCGTGCAACCGCGCGTCCCCGCTGGCAACGACGTAGCCGCCATCGGCCGCCGGGCCACCTTGCCAATCCGTGACACGGCCACCGGCGCCCTCGATGATCGGGATCAGCGCAACGATGTCGTACGGTTGAAGCCCGGCCTCCACGACGACATCCGTGTTGCCCGACGCGACCATGCAGTAAGCGTAGCAGTCATAGCCGTAGCGCGGCATGCGCACCGCTGCCTCGACACGATCGTACGCGGCGCGGTCGTCGCCCTTGAATAGCGCCGGCGTGGTCGTGAACAGGGACGCGTCGCTCAACGAACTGCAAGGCCGCGTCTTGATCGCGCGCTCGCCGCCAGGGCCGGTGTACCAAGCGCGGGCGCTGTCGCCGGCGAAGCGCTCGCCGGTGAAGGGCTGTGCCATCATGCCGAGGACGGGCTTGCCGCGGCGCGTCAGTCCGATCAGCGTGCCCCATGTCGGCAGGCCCGAGATGAACGAGCGGGTGCCATCGATTGGGTCGAGCACCCAGACGTACTCCGCGTCCTCGCGCTCGCTGCCAAATTCCTCGCCGATGATCCCGTGCGCCGGATACTCGGTGTTGATGAGCGTGCGCATCGCCTGCTCAGCGCCGCGGTCAGCGACGGTCACCGGATCGAAGCGCGCTTTGCCCTTGTCCTCGACGGCTGCGGCGGCGCGGAAGTGGGGCATGATCGCCGCGCTCGCCACATCGGCGAGTCGGTCGAGGAAGGCGGGGAGGGAGGTCGTGTCGGTCATTTTTTCGCGAGGTGGCAAGCAGGCCACATGGTTTGGATAAGTCCCTCAAAGCGAGAAAGGCCAGCAATCCTGTCGTTTTTTCGAGGGTCGCCCCTCATCCCTGACCGCGGCATTCTGTCCAGCCCCAAACCCGCGGCCCCTCTTGCTTTTGTGCAGTGCATTGTATGATTATTGCAGTGCGGCAGTGATGCCGCATGCCCTCCTTGGGCGTTTCCTCCCTAGACTTGGGCCGCCTCGCCCCCGCGAGCGGCCCTTTTTCTTGCCTGATTATTCGGCTGCCTCCGGACGCGCCAGCAGGCCGTCCCTTAACGCTGCGCCAAGGGCCGCGACCAACTTCGAGACGTCGGCCGCAAGCTTCCCGAACTGAGCGGATTTCGCCAGCGTCTTCTCATCCATGTAGAGGCTGCGGTTGAACTCGATCTGCACGGCGTGGAGTCCACGTGCGGGCTGGCCGTAGTGCTCCGTGATGAAGCCGCCGGCGTAGGGCTTGTTGCGGCTCACGGCGTAGCCAAGGCCGGTGAGGACCCGTGCGGCGAGGTCGGTGAGCTCGGGCGCACAGCTCGTGCCGTAACGATCGCCCAGCACAATGTCAGGCCGCACACGGCCGTGCACGCCGCGCACCGACGATGGCATCGAGTGGCAGTCGATCAGAGCGACGACGCCGAATTCGGCGCGCGTGTCGAGCACGACTTGGCGCAACGCGCGGTGATACGGCTTGTAGACGCCGTCGATGCGGGCGAGCGCGTCGTCGACATCCAGGGGACGGGCGTAGATCTCCTCGCTCTCGGAGACGATGCGCGCGATGGTGCCGAGACCCCCGGCAACCCGCACGGAGCGTACGTTTGCATATGTCGGCAGGGAGCCGGCGAACATCTTCGGATCGAGCTCGTATGGCTCGCGGTTCACGTCTAGCCACGCCCGCGGGAAATTGGCTTTGAGCAGCGCGCAGCCCAGCGCGGCAGCGGGCCCGACCAGATCATCGACGTAGGAGTCTTCCGAGCGGCGGATCGCTTTCTCGTCCAGACGCGAGGCAGCAAGAAAATCGCCGGGGTAGCAACGGCCGCTATGCGGCGAGTTGAGGACTACGGGAAGCCGGTTTTTCTCGGGCGCGATGAGCTCGAACGGTGGCTGGCCGGAGAACGCTGCGGAAGGCTGCATCGGTGAATGTTGCCAACATCCTCAGGGTGTGTCCACTCACGACAAACGTGACTTTTCCGCGCTGTTCACGCGATCTTTACTCGGGTAAGAATAATCGGATGCGGGAGCCAGGAGACGGCGCCCAAGGGGTTTTGCAATACCTGCGATGACACGCATCCTGCTCGCGGAAGACGACACCGACATGCGCCGCTTTCTCGTGAAGGCGCTGCAGAATGCGGGTCATGATGTCGTCGCCTTTGACAATGGCCGCAGCGCCTACGAGCGGATCCGAGAAGAACCGTTTACATTGCTCCTCACCGATATCGTGATGCCGGAGATGGACGGCATTGAGCTCGCCCGGCGGGCGACGGAACTCGATCCCGATCTGAAGGTGATGTTCATCACCGGCTTCGCCGCCGTCGCACTCAACCCGGATTCGAACGCGCCGAAGGATGCAAAGGTGCTGTCCAAGCCCTTCCATCTCAAGGATCTGGTCAACGAAGTGCAGAAGCTGCTGGCGGCGTAGCCAGGCGGCAGGCTTGATACGGCCGCACTTGGCCGATATATCCGCACGACCCGATGGAACGGATGGGCGCGTAGCTCAGCGGGAGAGCACACCCTTGACATGGGTGGGGTCACAGGTTCAATCCCTGTCGCGCCCACCATCCCTTCCAGATCAATGACTTAGCGACTGGCTCTCCGTGGTGCGCGCTTCGCTGCCTTGCGCACGGTGCGCTTCGCCTTGGTCGCGGTTTTCTTCGCCGTCTTCGATGCCGCCTTAGCCGTCCGCGGCATCGCCGCCTTCATCTTCTTCGACGCGCTCTTGGCGCCGGCGGTGACGGCGCGCTTGGCGCTCTTCACCACCTTGTCGGTCTCGTGCGGCGCCAGAAGTCGCGCAACACCCGCGGCGGCAACAGCTCCGATAACAGCTCGCGTGATACCCATGATTCACCCTCCAGTTCGGGAAAAGTCGCGGGCATCAACGCGGCAGAGAGGCAGGAGGTTCCGCTGCGGTCAGGCGTAACCCAGCCGGCGCATCGTGTCACCCACCTCGGCGAGGGCGAGCGCGCGCAGTGCATCGCGGTCGGGCGGCGGCAGGCGATCCGATTTCGGGCCGGCGATGACGTTGGTGTTGCGGTTGGGGGGCACCAGCGGCCCGCTGCGCCCGCCGAGGGTATCGCCAAAGGCGGCGACGGTCTGCTCGTAGCGCGACTTCAGCGCGTCGTAGCGCACAACCGTCAGGCGCGGGCGGCCTTCGGCGGCGCTGGTCCAGCCGTCGACGTGCCGCGCCCAGCGATGGAGCAAGTTGCGCGCCTGCGTCTGCTGGTAGCGCATCATCATGCCTTCCGGCTCCGCAGCGGCGAACTCCAGCGCGCTCATGCGCCGCGGGCCTTCGTGCCAAGGCCACGACCCGACGACGCGCCAGTACGAGATCATTACATCGACCGGATCGCGGTGGATGTAGAACAGCGGCATGTGCGCCAGAACCTCGTCAAGGATGCCATCGAAGAACTCGACGGCATGGTGCGATTTGATCACCGTCGGCGTCGGCCGCGCGCTGGCGCGCTTCAGCACCTCCGCGACGGCGGACGGATGGAAATAATTGATGTTCAACGCGGTCTGGTCGAAGTCGAGGAACTGGCCGGGCGGATAGCCGTAAGCGCCGGCGATCGAATTCATCAGGAAGTGCGTGCCGGAGCGCTCGTGGCTCACCACCATTAGGCTCGGCCGCTTGACGAGGCCCGCCGCCGAAGGCCGCTGCAGCAGATCGGACAACGACAACGCTGACGTGTGGCGAGATGGCATCCGGCAGACGAATCATTCGATCGCGAAACACAGCGATGCTGAATCCGCCGACGACTCGGATCAAGTGTAGGACACACCGCGCTGCTTCACGTTCACGTCATGCCAGCTTCACCATGATGTGGCGCGGCACCGTGTAATCCTCGAGCGCGTAGAGGCTCATGTCCTTGCCGTAGCCGGACTGCTTCAGGCCGCCGTGCGGCATCTCGTTGGTGAGCATGAAGTGGCAGTTGATCCACGTGCAGCCGTACTGGAGGCGCGCCGCCACCGCCATCGCCTTGCCGACGTCCTTGGTCCACACGGATGAGGCGAGGCCATACTCGGAGTCGTTCGCCCAGGTGATCGCGTCTTCCGGCTCGGAGAAGCGCGTCACCGACACCACAGGACCGAAGACTTCCTTCTGCACAATCTCGTCCTGTTGCAGCGCGCCGGCGACCACTGTCGGCTGGTAGTAGAAGCCGGAGCCCACGGCGACCTTGCCGCCCGTCGCGACCTCGGCGTGCTTGCTCGCAACGGCGCGGTCGACGAAGCCCGCGACCCGCTCGCGCTGCTTCGCTGAGATGAGCGGGCCGATCTCGTTCTTGGTGTCGTCGGGCAGGTCGTAGGCGATGGTCGCCACGGAGGACGATAGATCGGCGACGAGTTTGTCGTAGACCTTGGCGCCGGCATAGATGCGGCAGGCAGCGGTGCAGTCCTGTCCAGCGTTGGCGTAGCCGAAGACGCGCACGCCTTCCACGACCGCGCTTATGTCGGCGTCGTCGAAGATGATCACCGGCGCCTTGCCGCCGAGCTCGAGGTGCGTGCGTTTGATCGACGCCTGCGCCGCGGCGAGCACCTTTCGGCCGGTGGCGATCGATCCGGTCAGAGAGATCATCGCGACCTTGGGATGGTTGATGAGCGCGTCGCCCGTCGTCGCGCCCCGCCCGACGACGATGTTGAGCACGCCCTCTGGCAGCACCTCGGCGGCGATCTTCGCCAGCCGCAGCGTCGTGAGCGGCGTCATTTCGCTTGGCTTCAGCACCATCGTGTTGCCTGCGGCCAGGGCGGGTGCGAGCTTCCACGCCGCCATCATCAGCGGGTAGTTCCACGGCGCGATCGAGGCGACGACGCCTATGGGATCGCGGCGGATGAACGACGTGAAGCCGGGGAGGTATTCGCCGGCGGCGAGCGCCGGGACGACACGGCTGGCGCCGGCGAAGAAGCGGATGACGTCGATGATCGCCGGCGTCTCGTCGCGCGTAACGGTGTGGCGCGGCTTGCCGCAGTTCAGCGCCTCGAGGTCGGCGATCTCCTGCTCCGATGCCGCGATCGCGTCGGCGAGCTTCATCAGGTAGCCGGCACGCTCGGCGGGTGTCGTGCGCGACCATTTTGCGAAGGCCTTGGCTGCAGCCTCGACCGCGGCGTTCACCTGTTCGGTAGTCGCTTCCGGAATCGAGGCGATCGTTGCGCCGGTGCGCGGATTGATGACGGGCTCGGCGGGGCCTTCGCCTTTGGCGAGGTGCGATCCGATCAGCATCTCGGTGTGCATGGAAGTCTCCTTGTTCTGAACCCCCGCCTTCGCGGGGATGACGCCTTCGGCGTCATTTTCCGCTGCCCGCAACCTGCTCGCCGCCCTCGGTCAGGTAGTAGGCGAAGAGGATAGGCAGGAACGTGATGACGATAACGAAAACCGCGACGACGTTGGTGACCGGACGCTGGCGCGGCCGCACCAATTCGGTCAGCATCCAGATCGGCAGCGTCGCCTGCTGGCCGGCCGTGAACGTCGTGACGATCACCTCGTCGAACGACAGCGCGAAGGCCAGCATGCCGCCGGCGAGGAGCGCGGTCGCGATGTTGGGCAGCACGACGCGGGCGAACGTCTGGAAGCCGTCGGCGCCGAGGTCCATCGACGCCTCGACCAGCGACGGCGACAGGCGGCGGAAGCGCGCCACGGCGTTGTTGTAAACCACGACGATGCAGAACGTCGCGTGGCCGGCGACGATGGTCCAGAACGAGAAGGGCACGCCGGCTAGATCGAAGGCGGCGCGCAGCGATATGCCAGTGACGATGCCGGGCAGCGCGATCGGCAGCACGAGCAGCAGCGATATCGAGTCGCGCCCGAAGAAGCGCGAGCGCGACAGCGCGGCGGCGGCCAGCGTGCCCAGCACCAGCGCCGCAATGGTCGCCAGCACCGCGACCGACAGCGAAAGGCGAAGCGCAGCGAAGATATCCCCGCGCTGCCACGCGACGCCGAACCAGCGCAGGGTGTAGCCCGGCGGCGGGAACTGGAAGCTGCGGTCCTCGGAGGTGAAGGCGTAGAGGACGATGAAGGCCAGCGGGATGTAGATGAACGCGAGGCCAGCGCCAGCGGCGAGACGAAGGCCGAGGGAGGGACGCGGAGTCATGCTTGACGTAGGGCTGTTGCGACAGAAAGAGTCGCCCATCCCTCCCCGGAACGGGGAGGGGGGACCATGCGAAGCATGGTGGGTGGGGAAAGCCGATGGCCAACAGCAAAGCTCGGCGGTTGCGAAAGATGATGACGCCGCAGGAGGTGATGCTGTGGGTACATCTTCGCGCATTGCGCAGCGAGCGAGGGATCCACTTTCGCCGGCAGGTACCCAGGCTCGGCTATGTGCTCGACTTCGCTTGTTTGCGAGCCAGTCTTGTCGTGGAGGTCGACGTGGGGCACCACGGCGGACCACGAGATGAATTGAGAGATCGTCGGTTGCGCGATGCAGGATTCCGAGTCTTGCGTGTTTGGAACAACGACGTTGAGCAAAACCTCGACGGGGTGATGGACGCGATTATCAGTGCCGTGGTTTCCCCTCCCACCGCGCTTCGCGCGGTCTCCCCTCCCCGTTCCGGGGAGGGATAGGCGCCCTGTGACGTCGCTACAGCGCATCGAATGCTCCCGTGCGCTTGGCGATGGTGAGGAGCACGCCCATGATGATCACCGGCACAACCGAAAAGGCGGCGGCGAGGGGGATGTTTCCGGCGGTGCCCTGCTGGATGTAGACGACCTGGCCGAGGATCAGCGACGAGGGGCCGACGATCTGCGGCACGATGTAGTCGCCGAGGGTCAGCGAGAAGACAAAGATTGCGCCGGCGACGACACCCGGCGCGGCGAGCGGCAGGATCACGCTGCGGAAGGTGTGGCCGGGGTTGGCGCCGAGGTCGCCGGACGCCTCGATCAGCGAGGCTGGCACGCGCTCGAGCGCTGCCTGCACCGGAAGGATCATGTACGGCAGCCAGAGGTACAGGAACACCACCACCATGCCGATGTAGCTGGTGGACAGCGACGGGCCGCCGACGGTCGGCAGCGCGAGGACGCCATCGAGGATCCACGTGGCGTGGATATGCTCCAGCGTCCAGCCGATGACGCCTTCTTTCGCGAGCAGCAGCTTCCACGCGTAGACCTTGACCAGGTAGCTGGACCATAGCGGCATCAGGATCGCGACGTAGAAGGCGGCCTTCATGCGGCCGCGAGCATAGCGGGCGGCGTAGTAAGCGATGGGGAAGGCGACGATGGTCGACAGCAGCGTCACGATTGCGGCGACGCTGGCGGTACGCACGATGACCGCGAAGTTCGCGGGCTGGAAAAGTTGGGCGTACGTGGCGAGCGTCGGCGTGCGCACGACGACGCCGGAAAAATCGTCGATGGAGAAGAAGCTCTCCGCGAGCAGCGCGAAGAGCGAGCCGAGGTAGACGACGCCCAACCAGAGCAGCGGCGGCAGGAGCAGCAGGAAAAGATAGAAGCCGTGCCGCGCCACCAGCACGTCGGAGATGCGGCGGCGGAGGCCGTCGCGCGGCGGGGCGATCTCGGCGGCGGTGAGGCTCATGCGCTGTCCATCAGGTGCAGGGCGGTGCGCGGGAAGGCGAGGCGCACTTTGCTGCCCGGCCCGGCTTCGCCCGCGCTGGCGGAGGCAACGGCTGCGACCAGGTGGCCGGTGGTGGTGTCCAGTTCGATGCGCTTGACGGCGCCGTGGTACAGCACTTCGCTGATGGTGCCCTCGACGACGATCGCATCGGCCGGCGCCGCGCCATTCACGATCGCGATCTTCTCAGGCCGCAGGCTGGCGGCCTTCGCGGTGCCGATCCAGGCGGCCGTCGTTGCGGGCTCGATCACATTCGAGCTGCCGACGAAATCGGCGACGAAGCGCGTGCGTGGCCGCTCGTATACGTCCTCGGGCGAACCGACCTGGACGATCTTGCCTTCGTTGAAGACCGCGACGCGGTCGGCCATCGACAGGGCCTCGCCCTGGTCGTGGGTGACGAAGACGAAGGTGAGGCCCAGCGTGCGGTGCAGTCCCTTCAGCTCGCCCTGCATCTCCTCGCGGAGCTTGAGGTCCAGAGCGCCGAGCGGCTCGTCGAGAAGCAGCACCTTCGGCCGCACGACCAGCGCGCGGGCGAGCGCGACCCGCTGGCGCTGGCCGCCGGAGAGTTGCGCTGGGCGGCGGTCCTCCATGCCGGCGAGCTTGACCAGCGCCAGGGCTTCGCGTCCGAGCTCCTCGCGCTCGGCTCTCGCCATGCCGCGGATGGTGAGGCCGTAGCAGACGTTGGCCAGCACGTTCATGTGCGGGAAGAGCGCGTAGTCCTGGAAGACCGTGTTCACCGGCCGCCGGTAGGCGGGCACGCCTTCCATCGCCTCGCCGAAGATCGAGATGCTGCCGCCGGTCGGTTGTTCGAAGCCGGCCATGAGGCGGAGGCAAGTGGTCTTGCCGGAGCCGGAGGGGCCGAGCATGGCGAAGAATTCGCCGGGCGCGATCTGGAGGTCGACGCCGTCCACCGCCTTCACCGGTCCGTAGTGGCGGGCGACGCCGGAAAAGGAAACGGCGGCGGATGTGTTCGCGCTCATCGCACCAACCATAGCCGCCGCCGCCCCCGAAGCGTTATGCCGTCGGCCTATTGTCCCCCGACGATCGCCACCCAGTCGCTGGCCCAGCGGGAGTAGGGGACGCAGGTGCTGGCGTCGCACTTGGCGACCGGCGTCTTCCAGAACGCGAGCTTGTCGAACTGATCGACGCCGTTTGCCTGGCAACCGGTATCGGTGAGCAGCTCGTTGCCCTTACAGGCAGCCGGCACGACCGGCACCGAACCAAACCACGAGGCGACGTCGCCCTGCACCTTCGGCTGCAGCGAATGCTCCAGCCAGAGGTACGCGCAGTTCGGATGCGGCGCCTTGGCGTGCATCATGGTGGTGTCGGACCAGCCGGTGGAGCCTTCCTCGGGGATGACCGAGGCGATCGGCTGTTTGTTGGCGATCAGCAGGTTCGCCTGGTACGGCCACGAAGTGGCGGCGACGACGCCTTCGTTGGTGAAGTCGTCGACCTGCTGGGTCGCGTCCTTCCAGTAGCGCTGGACGAGCGGATGCTGCGCGCGAAGCAGGTCGGTCGCCGCCTTGTATTGCGCTTCCGTCAGCTCGTACGGGTCCTTGATGCCGAGTTCGGGATTCTTCTTGGACAGATAGAGCGCGGCGTCGGCGATGTAGATCGGCCCGCCGTAATCCTGCACGCGGCCCTTGTTCGGCTTGCCGTCAGGATAATCCTGCGCCTCGAACACGACGCTCCATGACTTCGGCGCCTCCTTGAAGACATCGGTGTTGTAGACCAGCACGTTCGGGCCCCACTGGTAGGGCACGCCGTAGTGCTTGCCATCGACGACGTACCAGGCGCCGTTCTGAAGCCGCGGGTCGACGTTCTTGAAGCTCGGGATGAGATCGAGGTTGAGCGGCTGGACCGTGTTACCCGCGACCAGACGCAGGCTGGCGTCGCCCGAGGCGGTGGCGAGGTCGAAGCCGCCGCCGTTCATCAGCGTCACCATCTCATCGGAGGTGCCGGCGACCTTCACGTTGACCTTGCAGCCGGTGTCCTTCTCGAACTGCGTGACCCAATCGTAATTCTTGTCGCTGTCGCCGCGCTCGATGTAGCCGGCCCAGGCAATGATATCGACTTCGCCCTCGCCGGGACCGACCTTGGTCATCTCGGCGGCGTTCACGGGGATAGCCCACGCGAACGACAGGGCGACCACGCTGGCGGTCGCCATCCTCATGGCATTTCTCATGAATTGTCTCCCTGCCCGCCCGCGGAGAACTCTGGAGCGTTCTCCTATTATCCGGGGGTGACTGCGACAAAGTGTGCCCCGGCCACCGGGCGTCCGCAATACACAAACCAGCGAAACCGCCGTTCCCCGCCAATCTTGACACCCCCGGGGCATGTCCATATTTTCCGCGCCAATTCCGGGCGCGGGCCGTTTCCCGCGCCTTCCATTTCAAGCAACCAGTTGGCCACGATGAAGATCCGCAACTCCCTCCGCTCGCTCCGCGCACGCCATCGCGGCAACCGCCTCGTGCGCCGCAAGGGCCGGGTCTACATCATCAACAAGACCAACCGCCGCTTTAAGGCCCGCCAGGGCTAAGCACGCGCGCGTGTTTTGACGGGTCGGGACAGCCGGCCTATCTTTTCTCCATGCGGATTCCCGTCGCGGTCCTCACCGCTGCGCTGGCCCTTGGCATTGTGCCGGGGGTGATGGCGTTCGCCGCCGATCCCCCCAAGGAAGACGGACGGGTCGGCGATGCGAAGCCGGCGCCTGACGGTGACGCTGCCGTCGCGAGCACGCGCGAGGCTCCGCAGGACGCCAAGAAGCCGACGCGTGCGGAGCAGCTCGACTCGCTGTTCGAGATGTTGCGGACGGCAAAGAACCAGTCGCAGGCCGAATCCACCGAGACCATGATCGCCGCCCTGTGGCTGAAGTCCGGCAGCGACACGGTCGATCTGCTGATGGACTGGGCGCAGCACGCGGTGAAAGACAAGAACTATCCGCTGGCGCTCGACTACCTCGACCGCATCCTGACGCTGAAGCCCGACTACGTCGAAGGCTGGAACACGCGCGCGACGGTCTACTACCTCCGCGAGGACTATGGCCGCGCGCTCGCTGACATCGAGAAGACACTGGAGATCGAGCCGCGCCATTTCGGAGCGCTGACCGGCCTCGGCACGATCCTGCGCGAGATGGGCGACGACAAGCGCGCGCTCGAAGTCTATCGCAAGGTGATCGCTCTCGATCCGCATCTGGACAGCGTTCAGAAGGAGATCGACGAGCTGTCCGAAAAGGGCGTCGATGGACGGAACCTGTGAGCACCGCCGCCGTTGGCGTTAGCACTCATGGAGAACTGCGATGCGCATGCTAGCCGCCGCAGGTTTGGTCCTGGCGCTGACGGCCGCGGCCTGCGCGGCAGAAGCGGCGGACACGACCACTGCCGGTGCCGATAGGACAGCGCGGATCGACGCGCTTTTCGCCGACTTGCACGCGGCCAAAACCGAGACCGACGGCAAGACGCTCGAGGGTAAGATCGTCAGCGAGTGGCTGAAGTCTGGTGACCCGGAGATCGACACGCTGATGCTGAAGGCGATCGTGGCGATGGATACGGGCGCGCTCAACCAGGCATTCGGCTTTCTCGATCAGATCATCGACAAGGACCCAGGTTACGCCGAAGGCTGGAACAAGCGCGCGACCGTCTATTACATGATTGACGACTACGAAAAATCGCTCGCCGACATCCAGAAGACGTTGGAGCTCGAGCCGCGCCATTTCGGCGCTCTCTCCGGGCTCGGGATGATCATGATCAAGATCGGCGACAAGCAGCGCGCGCTGCAGGCGTTCGAGCGCGCCTATGAGGTCGATCCGGTCATTTCCAATGGCAAGGAAGTGATCGAGCAGCTCAAGGCGGCGCTCGGCAAGGACCTTTAGGTCTCGACGTTACCGACGGTGGCGATGCGCAGCATGTTTGTTGCGCCCGGGGTGCCGAGCGGAACGCCGGCGGTGATGATGATGCGCTCGCCGCGCTTGGCGAAACCCTCGGACTCGGCGATCTCGCAAGCGCGCACCACCATGCCGTCGACGTCGTGGCGCTCTTCGCCGACGACGCAGTGCAGTCCCCAAACCAGCGATAGACGGCGGGCCGTCGCCTGAACGGGCGACATGGCGACGACCGGCGTGGTCGGCCGCTCGCGCGCGGCACGTAATGCGGTGCCGCCCTTGGCGGTAAAAGAGCAGATCGCGGCCAGGCTCAGCGTCTCGGCAATCTGGCGGGCAGCAGCGGAAATGGCGTCCTCGCCGGTCGGCTCCGGTTCGGTGCGCTGGGCGCGCAGGATCTGGACGTAGTACGGATCGCGCTCCACCTCGGTGGCCACACGGTCCATTGTCGCGACGGCTTCGGCGGGATACGCGCCCGAGGCGGATTCGGCAGAAAGCATGATCGCGTCGGCGCCCTCGAAGACAGCGGTGGCGACGTCGGAAACTTCGGCACGCGTGGGCGTCGGCGCGCTGATCATCGACTCCAGCATCTGGGTGGCGACGACGACCGGCTTGCCGGCGCGGCGGGCGGCGCGGGTGATCTGCTTCTGGATACCGGGCACGCGCTCGAGCGGCATCTCGACGCCAAGATCGCCGCGCGCCACCATCAACGCGTCGCTGGCGGCGATGATCTCGGTGAGCCGGTCGACTGCCTGCGGCTTCTCGATCTTGGCGAGCACGCCGGCGCGGCCATCGACGATCTTGCGCACGTCGATCACGTCCTCGGGGCGCTGGATGAACGACAGCGCGATCCAGTCGACGTTGGCGTCGAGTGCCGCGTGGAGGTCGGCGCGATCCTTGTCGGTCAGCGCCGGCGTATCGATCGTAGTGTCGGGGACGCTGACGCCCTTGCGGTTGGACAGCACGGTGCCGACTTCGACGGTGGTGAGCGCGCTCGTCGGCGTACAGGCGACGACACGGAGCCTCACCTTGCCGTCGTCGAGCAGCAGGCGGTGGCCCGGCTTCAGCGCCGCGAGGATTTCGGGGTGGGGAAGCTCGACGCGTTCAGCCGTGCCCGGCGTCGTGTCGGAGTCGAGCGTGAACATCTGTCCGGGCGTCAGGATCACGGAGCGTTCGGCGAAAGCGCCGATGCGCAGCTTCGGGCCCTGCAGGTCGGCGAGGATGCCGATCGGCCGCCCGTTTTCGGTCTCGACCTCGCGGATGGCCGCAACCAGACGCTTCAGCATCTCGTGGTCGGTGTGGCTCATGTTGATGCGGAAGACATCGGCGCCGGAGCGGAACAGCCGGTTGATGGTCGCCTTGTCGGCCGAAGAAGGGCCGAGCGTCGCCAGTATCTTTACCTTGCGCGTGCGCCGCATCAGTCGTCAGTCCCCGCGCTGGCGCTTGCCTGACCGGGCTCGGTCAACTGCACCGTCCAGCTTTTCTGTTCACCGGTGTCGACTTCAAAGAAGCCGGAGCGCTCATAGCCGCGGGCCACGCAATCCTCAATGCCGCGGATCGTGAACATCTTGTCGCGGGTACACATCGCCGCTTTGCCACCCCAGACACCGCCGTGATCATAGTCCACGGCGTAGATGTAATAGAAGCGCGATACGAGGGCGCCGGCGACCAGCGTTTCGCAGCTGTTCTGCGCGACGTTCCACCAGCCCTCGGTGATCCACTGGCGGTTTTCCTTGTAACCGATGGCGACGCCGACCCGGCTGGCCGTGCGGTTGCAGAGGCGCAGCCCACGCGCCGAGACATCGGTGGTGATGCCGCCCGACACGCCTGCCGTGTCGCTAGTGCCGGAAAGGAGGCGCGCCTCGGCTTGGTCGCGGCCGCTGGCCGACTGAATCAGGAAGAACACGACCGCGCCAATCACGACGACCAGTCCGACGGCGCCGATGACGACAGCCTGACGGTACCAGGACGTGAAGTTGAACGAGCGCTTGGCCACGGAGCTAGGGAGGCTTCCAGTCGCTTTTGAGGTTGAAACAGCAGGCAAATCAGGCGGCCCGTTATGGCGCGGCCGCATGACGGTCGTCAACGCGAAGACCCGCATTGGAACGCGGCGGCATCATGGCTTGGCGTACCGGGTGGGGCTGAATACATTCGCGCCAAATGGAGCGGGGCGAGACTTCTGCGGCGGACACCAGTGGGGACGCGTTCAGCCTCGTGGCAGGCGATCCGGCCTGCGGGCTGATCCTCATCTGCGATCACGCGGAAAACCGCGTGCCGCCGGAATACGGCGACCTGGGGCTACCGGCGTCCGAATTTCGTCGCCACATCGCCTACGATCCGGGCGCGGCGGCAGTGACGCGCGCGCTCGCCGCGTCGCTCAACGCGCCGGCGGTGCTCTCGACATTCTCGCGGCTGCTCATCGACCCCAACCGGGGCGATGACGATCCGACCTTGATCATGCGCCTTTCTGACGGGGCGGTGTTGCCTGGGAACGCGCATGTCGATGCCGCAGAGAGGGCGCGGCGCATCGCGCGCTTCTATCGCCCGTATCACGACGCGATCGAGCAGACGGTCGACGCGGCGATGGCGACGGGCGTGGTGCCGGCGATCTTCTCCGTCCATTCGTTCACCCCGGTGTGGCGGGGCGTGCCGCGGCCATGGCACGCGGGTGTTCTCTGGGACATGGACCCGCGGCTGGCGGTACCGATGATCGAGGCGCTCCGCGCCGACCCCGCGCTGATCGTTGGCGACAACGAGCCATACGCGGGCGCGCTCCGCAACGACACGATGTACCAGCATGCGACGGCGCGAGGTCTGGCACATGCGCTGATCGAGGTACGGCAGGACCTGATCGCTGACGGCCCCGGCGTCGCCAACTGGACGGCGCGGCTGGCGGACATCCTGGCACGACTCAATCGCGACCCCGCCGTGCACCGCGTCGAGCGCTACGGGTCAAAGGCCGACTGAATATTCGCCGGCGGTGGAACCCGTGGACAACGGGGCGGGGCTGCTTGCCCGGAAAGGGCGCAGCGGCTTCAACGGACCCATACTTCCTGGTCGCATTTCACGAGGTCCCTATGGCTACCGCCAATTCCAATCCCGCAAGCTTTGCCAAGGATCAGCTCCGCTCGATCGTCGAGCGCATCGAGCGGCTGGAGGAGGAGAAGGCGGCGCTCGGCGAGGATATCAAGGAAGTCTACGCCGAGGCCAAGGGCAATGGCTTCGATACGAAGACGCTGCGGACGGTGGTGAGGCTCCGCAAGCAGGACTCCTCGGAGCGGGCCGAGCAGGAGGCATTGCTCGACCTCTACATGCACGCGCTGGGGATGGTGGTCGCCGAGGCGGCAGAATAGGGCGGCGGGGCGCGACTAGCGGATCGAGGCGATCAGCGGTTCGACCATCAGGTCGACCATCTTCGGCTGCTGCACGAGCTGGCCGGAGAAGCGGTCCGTGCGCAGGTCGCCGTAGGCGGTCTGCGAGAAGCCGGCGCCAAAGGTAACCGTCGGCTTCGCGAACAGGTCGGGCATCTGACCGAAGTCAGGCATGGTGAGCAGCGCGTAAGCCTTCTGGCGGGTGGACGCCGGAGCCATCCACATCCGCAGGCCCTGCGTGTCCAGCGACGTCATGGTCAGATCGGGCGCTTCCATCGCCGGGCGCGCGGCGCGCACCGCGGCGACGCGGGTATCGTTCTCGGCGCGGGGGCGGAGGGAGGGCAGCGGGATGCCACCGGTGATGCTGGCAACCTTCGGACGGACGACAGCGCCGGTGAGCGGCATCGGCTCGGCCTCGGCGGCGTAGGCCATCACACGAGGAACGGTCGGCACCGGCTCGCTGCTGGTGCGCAGCACGGCCGTGGTTATCGCCTCGGCGCGGAGCGGGCGGCTCACGTCGATGGTGGCGACGACGGCAGTCGGCGGGATCGGCAGCGAGGCACCGCGGCGCAGCTGGTCACGCTCGGCCATCGCCTTGGCGAGGGCGGCGGGGACGGCGGGCGACGACCAATCCTGCGGCGAGCCAAAATCGAAATCGGGGTTCAGCGTCTTGGCGCGGGGCTGGACCGAGGCGAGCACGGCGAAGGTCGGCTTGTTGACCGGAGCGGGAGCAGGAGCAGCGGCAGCCACTACGACCGGCGCGGGCTGATTGCGCCGCGGAGCAAGGTTCGGCAGCGGTACCGGCCCGGTGCCGTAGGCGGCAGCCGCTACGGCGACCTTGGCGCGGACCGGTGCGGCGACCGGCGCGGTATCATCAATGCCGTCGTCTTCACCGGCATCATCCGCGGCGGCGAGCTGGATCGGTGCAGCATCGGCAACCGCCGCCTTCGGCGCCGGCTTGTCGATGTTGGCGGTGGCGACGGCGAAGGTTGCGACCGGAGCGCCGTTGGCCTTGCGTGCCTTATACTCGGCCAGCGCCTCGGCATAGCCCGGCAGCGGCTTGCCATCGGATGGGATGTAGAGGGTGCGCCCGTTCGGGAAGATCTGCACCAGCTGCTGGCGCGTCATGCGCGGCCAGTGACGCGGGCTGCCCACGTCCATGTGTACGAACGGCGAGCCGGATGTCGGATAGAAGCCGACGCCACCGGTCTGCATCTGCAGGCCAATCTGGCGGAGCTTGGCGAGCGGGACGTCGGGGATGAAGAAGTCCATCGCCTTGCCCTGCATGTGCAGACTGTTCTCGGCGACGCCCTTCGAACGGCGGCGGAGCATGCCGTTGGTTTCAGGCGAGCGATAACCGCAGACGACGTGAATGAAATCGCGGGAGCCCGACGCGCGATAGACCTGGTAGATCAGGTCGAACAGCCGCGGGTCCATGGTGGTAGGCCGTTCCTTGCGCCAGTCGCGCAGGAAGTTGTTCAGCGCGGCGAGGCCGGCGCGGTCGTAAACGCCGCCGCGCTTGAAAACGAACGTGCCCTGTTCCTGGGTGTGAATGTTGTAGAGGCGGAGCGAGAGAACTTCCGGCGTGGCGTCGGTGTGCCCGACAGCTACGGCAGCAAGGGCGAAGCCGAGGACAGTGGCTGCGGCACGCGCCTTGAGGCGGCCCGCGAACGAGCGCCCTTTACGCCACCCCTGGTGAATCCCCCGCCCGAGCAATCTTCCGTCCCTAACCCGAACCGCCCAACCCAAGCCCACAGGAACTCACATTGTCGGGACGCTAGGTTAACGCCCCTTTACCAACTCCCTCATACGCCCGCCGCGGCGCATCCCCCGGCAAAAATGCCGTAGGTGGCCGAATACGGAGGGATCATGGCAAATAGAAGGCTGATTCGGGAAGCCTTATTCGGAATAAGCTCCCGGGATTATTCAACTTTCCACCGAATCAATGGCCGTGAAGCAGGGCTTTCGGAGCTTAACCAAGCTCGCCGAGGCCCATCATCTGCTTCATGTGCTTGTCGTGACCGTAGACGTCGTTCCGCAGCTGCAGCGTGCCGGAGTCGTCAATCCAGGCCGTGAAGTACGTGATGTTGACCGGTATGTGGTGCGTCAGATTGACCGCGGTTTCCCTGCCGCCGACCAGCGATTTGAGCTGGGCGACCGAGACATTCGGGTCGTCACGGAGCAGGGCGGCCGCGAAATCCCATGGGTTCTGGACGCGCATACAACCGTGACTCAACGCCCGGTAGTCGCGCTGGAAGAACGACTTCGACGGCGTGTCATGCAGGTACACGGCGTAGGGGTTCGGGAACAGGAATTTGATCGAACCAAGCGCATTGTCATCGCCCGGTGGCTGTTTGATCTGGACGCGGCGCATGTCGATCGTCGACCAGTCGATCATGGTCGGGTCCACCGGACGGAAGCTGCCGTCGAGGTTGGCGAACACCTGGTAGCCGCGCAGTGCGCCGCCCCCCGTTGCCTGGAGCTTGGGCAGCATCTCCTTTACGGCGATCGAGGCCGGAACGTTCCAGGTCGGGTTGACCACGGCAGTCTCGATCTCGTCCGAGAAGATCGGCGTCTGCTTGTCGGTCTGCCCCACGACGATGCGCGTCGTGTAGTCGATCTTACCGTTGCGGTAGATGTCGAGATTGAAGTTCGGGATGTTGACGCGGACGTAGAACGGCCCGAGCTCCTCCGGCATCCAGCGCCAGCGCTCCATGTTCACCAGAATGGTGGAGACCGGGTCCGGCGGCGGCGTGTTCAGCGCGACGACGGTGCCCTTGCCGGCGGCGCCGTCGGCCTTCAGGCCCTTGGACGTCTGGAATGCTTTCACGGCGTCGGCGACCGCCTTGTCGTAGAGCTGCAGGTCGTCCGCCGGCGCAGTGACCTTCAACCGTGCGCGTAGGAACACTACGCGCATGTCTTTCACGCCGAGTTTCAGCGTGCCGCCCTCTGGAACCAAGATCGGGGTCTCGACAGGATCGTCACGGATTTCGTGCAACCGCTCCTTCAGCGCGGCGAATTCCTTATGCTTCGGATCGTACGAAACGAACGTCGCTTCCGGATCGGCGGTCGTCGCCATCGCCGTCAGCACGGCCAACGGGTCGAGCAGGTGCGGGGCGTAGTTGAAGTTTTCGCTGACCGTGCTCGGATCGAGCCGCCCCGAATGGACGTGGCGCGCGTAGGTTACGATCGCATCGGAAAGCTGCACGTCGGCCATCGCCAGATCGGCGGCGCTGGCGGGAACCGCGGAGCCCAGGTCCGCCGCAGGCAAGTTGTAGATCGTGGGATCCAATCCCTCGTCGGCCGCCTTGCCGATCGCAGCGATGATGTTCTGCGCGCGCGGCGTCAGCTTACCGTCGAGGGTCCATGAGGGGGTGTAGCCCTGTTCGGCATAGTATTCGGCGACCGCGGCAGCATCCCGCTTGTCGAGGAAGGTGCCGACCGTGCCGGCGGTGGCGAGCGCGGCGCGAATCGCTGCGGTCTCGGGGTCAATGATGCTGTCGTAGATCGGGTACGGCGTCGCGACCTGCACCTCCGGCGCAGCCGGCTTCGGCTTGGCAACGGCGGTAGCGGCGGGACGTGGCTTGGCGAGCGCGGGCTTCGGCAGGCCGAGAGGCGGCGTCGGCGCGGCGATCTGCGCTGCGGCCATCGAGGTCGCCAGGATCAGCGCGGAAACACCCGCGAGCGTGGCAGAAAGGGTGCGAAGAATCATGGGCAGCCGAGCCTCGAAATTCGGGTCGCAGAACGGGCGTCGTTTGACTTGAAAAGAGGCCAAAGGCCAGCCCATTTCAAGCACATCGCGCCGGCTTCAAGCGGATTTTACCGCCTACTCGGCGGCAATTCCGGCAACTGTGTCAGAAATGCCAAGCTCCTTGAGCTTGCGGTAAAGCGTCGAGCGGCCGATGCCGAGGCGGCGCGCGACCAACGTCATGCGGCCGGCGTAGCGTTCCAGCGCGAGCTTGATCATCTGCGCCTCGACCTCTGCGAGCGGACGCACCTCGCCATCGTTGCCGATGGCAGTGATTTGCCCCGTGACCGAGGGCGACTCGATCGCCTGGGGTAGGCCGAAATCGAGTTCGACGTCCTCGACGGGTTCATGCGTCGACGGCGTGGAATCGTGTTTCGCTTCAGCAGCCCACGCGTGGCCATCGACATGCGCGGCAATCTGGGGGAACTCGTCCGCGGTAAGCACCGGCTCGTCCGCCAGCACCACGGCGCGGAACACGGCGTTCTCGAGCTGGCGGACATTGCCCGGCCAGTCGTAGCGCGACAGCATGGTGAGAGCGGCGGAATTGACGCCGCGAATAAAGGATTTGCCCTCCTCTGCGGCGAAGCGGGCGGTGAAGTGCCGCACCAGCGCCGGGATGTCGTCACGGCGCTCGCGCAGCGGCGGCACGCGGATCGGGAAAACGTTGAGGCGGTAGTAGAGGTCCTCGCGGAACTTGCCCGCTTTCACCAGGTCGATGAGGCTCTGATTGGTCGCGGAGATGAGGCGGAAATCGACGCGCAACGGGCGTTTGGCGCCGACGGGATCAATCTCGCCATCCTGGAGGGCACGGAGCAGCTTGACCTGGATGTCGAGCGGCAGCTCGCCGACTTCGTCGAGGAATAGTGTGCCGCCATGGGCCTCGCGGAACTTGCCGGTATGTTTGTCGGCGGCGCCGGTGAACGCGCCCTTCTCGTGGCCGAACAGGATGCTCTCCACGAGATTGTCGGGGATGGCGCCGCAGTTGACGGTGACGAAGGGCTTCGACTTACGGTCGCTGCCGCCCTGGATGGCGCGGGCGATCAGTTCCTTGCCGACGCCGCTTTCGCCCTCGATCAGGATCGGGATCTGCGAAGCAGCAGCGCGCTGACCGAGGCGGATGACCCGCTCCATGGTCTGGCTGTGGGTGAGGATGTCGCGGAAGGTGAGGGTGCCCGTCTGCACGCGTTTCATGCGCGCGATTTCGCCTTCCAGCGCGCCAAGCTTGAGGGCGTTCTCGATCGAAACTTGCAGTCGCTCCGCCGAGGCAGGCTTCACGACGAAGTCGACGGCGCCGGCGCGCATGGCGGAGACGACCGTGTCGATGCCGCCGTGAGCAGTCTGCACGATGACCGGGATGTTGCGCTCGTTCTCGCGGAGCTTGGCCAGCACCGCCATGCCGTTCACCTCGGGCATGGCGAGGTCGAGGATGACAAGGGCGATCGCCTCGCCCTCGGCCCGTGACAGCCGATCGAGGGCGGCCGATCCGCCTTCCACGGCGACGGCCGCATGGCCCATGCGCTCGACGGCCGCGGAAAGCAGACGACGCTGGATCGGGTCGTCGTCGACGATGAGGATTTCCGTGGGCATCAGCGCGACAGCGTCCCGGAGCGGCACATGTGACGGCGATACTCAGAGCCGCCAGTTAATCCGCGCTTAACCCGAGGGACTTTGTCCCCAACGATTTCGGGATTGTGGCGCGGCCGTCACTCCTATGGGCGCACTTGCTCATCGCCGCCATCGCGCCGTATTGGAACGGTTAACGCCCAAACTTCGGAAAACAACGCATGGCCAACACCAACACCGCCGTCGATCTCGGTCCGCTGCCCGAGTGGAATCTCGACGATCTCTACGTGGGACTCGACGATCCCGCGCTGGCGCGCGACCTCAAGCTGGCCCAGACGCGCAGCGAGGAATTCGAGACGCGGTTCAAGGGCAAGCTGGTGCAGGCCGCGTCCGGTTCCGGTGGAGGAAAGACGCTTGCCGAGGCAGTGGTCGCGTACGAGGCGCTGGAGGAGCTGCTCGGGCGGATCGTTTCGTTCGCCGGTCTCGTGCACGCCGGCGATACCAGTGATCCCAAACGGTCCAAGTTTTACGGCGACGTGCAGGAGCGGATCACGCTTGCCTCGTCGCATCTGCTTTTCTTCGCGCTCGAGCTCAATCGTATCCCCGACGACCAGCTCGCCGCTGCGCTCAAGGATCCGGCGCTCGGTCACTACAAGCCATGGCTCGACGACGTGCGCGCCGAGAAGCCGTACCAGCTCGAGGATCGCGTCGAACTTCTGTTCCACGAGAAGTCGGTGACCGCGCGAGGGGCGTGGAACCGTCTGTTCGACGACACGATGGCGGCGCTGCGTTTCAACGTTGAGGGCAAGGAACTCGCGATCGAGCCGACGCTGAATCTGCTCCAGGACCGCGACGGCAAAAAGCGCAAGGTTGCGGCCGAAGCGCTGGCGGCGACGTTCAGGGCTAACGTGCGGCTGTTCACGCACGTCACCAATACGCTGGCGAAGGACAAGGAAATCTCCGACCGCTGGCGTGGTTTCAAGGACGTCGCAGCGGCGCGGCATCTGTCCAACCGCGTCGAGCCGGAGGTTGTCGATGCGCTGGTAGCGGCGGTGCGGGCAGCCTATCCGCGCCTGTCGCACCGCTACTACAAGCTCAAGGCCAAGTGGTTCGGCCGGGAAAGCCTCGACTATTGGGACCGTAATGCGCCGCTTCCCGACGTTGCGGCGGAGACGATCCCGTTCGCCGACGCGCGCGCCACGGTGCTCAATGCGTACGGTGCGTTCGCTCCCGAGATGGCGCGGATCGCGTCGCGCTTCTTCGACGAGCGGTGGATCGATGCGCCGGTGCGGCCGGGCAAGGCGCCCGGCGCGTTCGCGCATCCGACCGTGCCGTCAGCGCATCCGTACGTGCTGCTCAACTACCAGGGCAAGGTGCGCGATGTGATGACGCTGGCCCACGAGTTGGGCCATGGCGTGCACCAGGTGCTGGCGGCGGGGCAGGGTGCGTTGATGGCCTCGACGCCGCTGACGCTTGCCGAGACGGCGTCTGTGTTCGGTGAGATGCTCACATTCCGCGCCGTCCTTGAGGACACGACAGATGCCTCGCAGCGCCGCGCGATGATCGCGGCCAAAGTCGAGGACATGATCAACACCGTCGTGCGTCAGATCGCGTTCTATTCGTTCGAGCGCAAGGTCCACACCGAACGGCGTGAAGGCGAGCTGACGTCAGAGCGCCTCGGCGAAATCTGGCTGGACGTGCAAGGCGAGAGTCTCGGTCCGGCGATCAAGTTTCATCCGGGCTACGAGACGTACTGGACGTACATCCCGCACTTCATTCACTCGCCGTTCTACGTCTATGCCTATGCCTTCGGCGATTGCCTCGTGAATTCGCTCTACGCTGTTTACGAGGAGGCGGCCTCGGGCTTCCAGGAGAAGTATTTCGCGATGCTCAAGGCAGGTGGCACCAAGCATCACAAGGAGTTGCTGGCGCCCTTCGGTCTCGATGCTACCGACCCCGGTTTCTGGAATCGTGGACTCGGTGTGATCGAGCGGCTGATCACCGAGCTTGAAACCATGGAAGGCGACCCTCCTGTCGGCTAGGCGGGGGGCCGATTTCATCTTGTGCCGGGGAAGCGTGCACCTACATCATTCTCGTCCCGCTGGAGGGGATTGAGAACATGCGTTTCGTCTTCTTCGTCCTGCTGATCCTGCTCATTGCGCAGATCGGCTTCTGGCACACGCTGTTTGCTGTCCTTGGCGCAGCGTTGATGTTCGTCTTCTTCATCCCGCTGTTGCTGGTGGTGCTGCTGCTAGGCGGAATCCTGGTTTTGGCCGGCGTGCGGTAGCGCTCCGCAGCCAGCGAACCCTTCTGCATTCCCGGCATGCCCAAAACCTAGGCGCGGCGCGACCTTAGGCCCTGATTGCCCGATGCTCCGTCTTTGCTATAAAGCGGCGGCTTTTCCGGGCGAGAGGGATCAGATTCCATGGCCGATCATGCCGCGCAGGGCGCTGTCGAACTGGGGGGCATCGTCGATGTCGCCGACCACGAGCGCACGTACCGGGGCTTCCTGACGCTCGTGAAATACGGCACCAGCGCCGTCGCCATCATCCTGATCTTGATGGCATTCTTTCTGCTTTAGTCGCTGACGCTGCCTGAAGTCCCTGACGCTGCCTGACCTGAGGACGCTCGCATGAAGATCGCCGTTCCGGCGGAACACGATGAGCCGCGCGTTGCCGCGACGCCGGAGACCGTGAAGAAATTCGTCGGCCTTGGCGCGTCCGTTTCCGTGCAGGCCGGCGCGGGCACGCAATCGCGGATCACAGACGCCGATTACCAGGCCGCCGGCGCCACTATTGCGCCGGATGCGGCCACTGCGGTGCTGGATGCCGACATCGTCCTGAAGGTGCGTCGCCCGAGCGAATCCGAAGTGCGGGCCTATAAGCCTGGCGCGTTGGTATTCGCGACCATGGATCCATACGGCCATGAAGCCGAGATCAGGGCCATCGCCGCCGCCAATGTCGCGGCCTTCGCGATGGAGCTGATGCCGCGCATCACGCGCGCCCAGTCGATGGACGTGCTCTCCTCGCAGGCGAACCTCGCCGGCTACCAGGCTGTGGTGGATGCGGCGGCCGAATACGGACGCGCGCTGCCGATGATGATGACGGCAGCCGGCACCGTGCCGGCGGCGAAGGTTTTCGTCATGGGCGTTGGCGTCGCCGGCCTGCAGGCGATCGCGACGGCCCGGCGTTTAGGTGCGGTCGTCACTGCGACCGACGTGCGGCCGGCAACCAAGGAGCAGGTCGAAAGCCTCGGCGCAAAGTTCCTGGCGGTCGAGGACGACGAGTTCAAAAACGCGCAGACCGCCGGTGGCTACGCCAAGCCGATGTCGGCGGAGTATCAGGCCAAACAGGCGGTGCTCACCGCCGAGCACATCAGGAAGCAGGACATCGTCATCACCACGGCGCTGATCCCGGGGCGTCCGGCGCCGCGGCTGGTCACCTCCGCAATGGTTGCCTCGATGCGCCCGGGTTCGGTGCTGGTCGATCTCGCCGTTGAGCGAGGCGGCAACGTCGAGGGCGCCAAGCCGGGTCAGGTCGTCGAGACCAACGGCGTGAAGATCGTGGGCTACCTCAACGTGCCGGGACGCATCGCTGCGTCAGCGTCGGCGCTCTACGCCCGCAACCTCTACACTTTCGTCGAGACGCTGATCGACAAGGCGACCAAGACGATCGCGGTGAATTGGGACGACGAGTTGGTGAAGGCGACGGATCTGACCCGCGACGGTAAAGTCGTTCATCCCGCATTTTCGGGCGAAGGAAAGTAGAGCATGGACCCGACGCTCACTCCGGAACAGGCCGCGACGGCTGCGAAGGCAGCCGCAGACGCGGCGCAGATGGCGCACGACGCCGCCAACGCAGCGACGGCCTCCGCTGCGCAGGCGCAGGTCTACGCCGACCAGCTTGCCGAGGCTGCGGGTGTCGCGGTGCATGGCGCGACCGGTGGCCTGATCGATCCGTTCGTTTTCCGCCTGGCGATCTTCGTGCTGGCGATTTTCGTCGGCTACTACGTGGTGTGGTCGGTGACCCCAGCGCTCCACACGCCGCTGATGTCGGTCACCAACGCCATCTCGTCGGTCATCGTCGTTGGTGCACTGCTGGCCGTCTCGGTGCAGCTGGTTGATGGCGCAGGCGCCGGGCACTGGTGGGCGCGCAGCTTCGGCTTCGTCGCGCTGATCCTGGCGTCGGTGAACATCTTCGGCGGGTTCCTCGTCACCCAGCGCATGCTGGCAATGTACAGAAAGAAGGCGCCGGCACCGGCGAAGTCGGGCTCCTGATGGCGACGGCGCTGTTTGAAATCGCGACGGGCATTGCGTTCCTGGCGGTGCTCTACGTCGGTCTGCTGGCCCGCCCGGCCATCAAGGGCGTGGCGGGACGCCTGCAGGCGTTCGGCATCCTGTTGATCGCGGCCGGCGCGTTCTGCGTCTACGAGGGCCTCGACACGCGGGATGGGAACTTCTTGAGCGCGGGCGCTGTCGTTCTTGCGCTCGCCGCGCTGCTGGTCGCGGTCGGCCTTGGCATGCGTGCGCGGACGGAGCAGGTCTGATGATCAACGCTAATTTCGCGGCCATCCTCTACCTGGTTGCCGGCGTCCTCTTCATCCAGGCCTTGCGCGGCCTGTCCAATCCCGAGACGTCGCGGCAGGGCAACTACCTCGGCATCGCCGGCATGGCGATCGCGATCCTCACGACGCTCGCGGTCGCGGCGCCCGGCTGGGGTGCCTTCGGGCTGATCGTGCTCGGTCTTCTCATCGGCGGTGGCATCGGCGCGTTCATCGCGCGGTCGATTGCCATGACGGCCATGCCGCAACTTGTCGCCGCGTTCCACTCGCTGGTCGGCCTGGCGGCGGTCATGGTCGCGGCCGCGGCGCTCTACGCTCCGGAAGCCTTCGGCATCGCGGAAGCCGGCGGCGGCATCCACGGGCAGAGCCTGATTGAGATGTCGCTTGGCGTTGCAATCGGCGCGCTCACGTTTACCGGCTCGGTCATCGCGTTCCTGAAGCTTGATGGGCGGATGTCGGGCAAGCCGATCCTGCTGCCCAACCGTCACGTGATAAACATCGGCCTCGGCCTCGCGCTCGTGGTGCTCGTCGTCGCCTTCTTCTTCAGCCAGAGCGCCGCGGTTTTCTGGCTGATCACAATTGTCGCGCTGGTGCTCGGTGTGCTGCTGATCGTGCCGATCGGCGGCGCCGACATGCCGGTCGTCATCTCGATGCTCAACTCGTACTCGGGCTGGGCGGCGGCGGGCATCGGTTTCACGCTCGGCAACACGGCGCTGATCATCACCGGCGCGCTGGTCGGCTCGTCGGGCGCGATCCTGTCGTACATCATGTGCAAGGGGATGAACCGGAGCTTCATCTCCGTGATTCTCGGCGGCTTCGGCGGCGAGACTGCGGCAGCGGCGGAAGGCGCAGAGCAGAAGCCGGTGAAGCTCGGCTCGGCCGAGGATGCCGCCTACATCATGAAGAACGCCTCGAAGGTCATCATCGTGCCGGGCTACGGCATGGCGGTGGCGCAGGCGCAGCACGCGCTGCGCGAGATGGCCGACCACCTCAAGAAAGAGGGCGTC
>DASZSW010000009.1:0-191134 GCA_035548515.1 Bauldia sp.
GGTGCACCCAAGTTTCCGCAAGCCGGTCTGCTCGAGCTTCTCTGGCGTGCCGGCATCCGCACCAGCGAGCCGCGCTACCGCGACATCGTCCTGCTGTCGCTCCGCGAGATCAGTGCCGGGGGCATCTACGACCACATCGGCGGCGGGTTCGCGCGCTATTCCACCGACGCGCGTTGGCTCGTCCCGCACTTCGAGAAGATGCTCTACGACAACGCCCAGCTTGTGGAGCTGTTGACCTATGCCTGGCTCGCGACCGGCGAACCCGTGTTCAAGGCGCGGGTCGAGGAAACGATCGCCTGGCTGACGCGCGAGATGCTCGGAAGCGAAGGCGCCTTCTTCGCCAGCCTCGACGCCGACTCGGAAGGCCACGAGGGCAAGTTCACGGTCTGGACGCGGGCGGAGGTGCTCGATGTGCTCGGGCCGGAAGAGGGCGCCTTCTTCGCCGACGCATACGACATCGCCGAGGGCGGCAACTGGGAGGGTGTGTCCATCCCCAACCGGACCGGCAAACCGCCACTGTCCGATGCCGAAGCGGCGCGGGCCGAAGCGGCAAAGGCGAAGCTGCTTGCCCGCCGCGCCGGCCGCATCCGGCCCGCGACCGATGACAAGGTACTGGCAGACTGGAACGGCCTGATGATCGCGGCGCTCGCTTTTCCCGGCGCGAGTTTCGCCCGCCCGGAATGGATCGCGCTGGCCGAGCGTGCGTTCGCCTTCGTCAGTGGCGTGATGGGCGAAGGCGGCCGCCTGGCGCACTCATGGCGCGACGGCAAGGCGGTGCGCCCCGGCCTCGCGTCTGACTACGCCGCAATGGCCAAGGCCGCGCTGGCGCTCCATGCGGCGACGCTCGACGACACATGGGTGGGACGCGCCGAGGCCCTCGCCGGAGCGGTGCGGCGGCACCACTGGGACATGTCCGCGCCCGGCTATTTCCTCTCCGCGGACGACGCGCCGGCGCTGATCGTGCGGCCACGAGCGGTCGCCGACGAAGCGACCCCATCGGCCACATCGTTGATGGCGCAGAACCTGATCCGGCTCTGGCGTCTCACCGGCAACGATGCATACCGCGCCGACGTCGACGCGATCCTGACCGCGTCCGGCGCGGCGATCGCGGGCAACCTGTTCGCCACTGCCGGACTGCTCAACGCCCTCGATCTGCGGTTAGGCGCGGTGGACGTCGCGATTGTGCGGCCGTCGGGCGCGGATGCGACGGCGCTGTTGGACGCGGTGCGCTGGCGCTGGTCGCCCAGCGTGGTGCTGTCGGTTCACGACGATGCCGTTGCGTTGCCGGCAACGCATCCGGCGGCGGGGAAAGTCGCGGCCGGCGGAAAGGCCACCGCATATGTGTGCCGCGGCGAAGTGTGTTCACTGCCGGTGACGACAGCCGGGGAGTTGGCCACACTATTGGATGGAGTGGCGGACTAGTTCTCCGCATCGTGAAGCACAGCGCACCAAGGCGGCGAAAGGCGAGAGCCACCCATCGCGCGGCGAGCGGAAATCGCCCTAGCCGTCTTCCATCGCGGCGTCGACTTCCGCGAGGATGAAGCTCACGCGGCGCGCGACGGTGTCCTTGGGTATCTCGATCGTCATGTAGCCGGCGGTGTCGTACGCCTCGCGCACCAGTTCGAAGGTGCGCACGGCTTCGTTCCAATCCTGCTGGCGTTCGGCATCCTGCCGGTAGATCTCGCGCCAGGGCGGCGCCAGGAAGACGGTTCGGTTGGTCCGATATTCCCGCGCCGCCAAGGCGACGCGTTCGGGCAGCGGCTTGCCGATGAGGCGCCAGTAGCCGGTGAGCTCCGCGATGCCGCGATCGAAGAAGACCGGCTCGTCCTCCTTCCGCATTCGGCGGTAGTCCGCGATGCCGCGCTCGAGCATCAGCAGCCCGAAGGCTTCGGCGTCCCCTGTGTGGGTGGCATTGCCGCCGCTCTCCGCCTGCTCGCGAATGATCGCGCGGCCGGTTTCGCCGACGGTCGTAAAGCCACGCGCGTCGAGCCGATCGATGATGGAGCTTTTTCCGGAGCCCGGGCCGCCGGAGATGATGAAGTAATTAGGTTGATCCAAATCGCGGACTCTAGTCTTCGCGGGATGCCTTCAGCCTGTCGAGCAACGACGGCTGGTCCGGTGTCTTCTTCGGCTTCGGTGCATCGCCCCTGATCTGGCGATAGCTATACCGGTCGCGGATATTTTCGTTGAAATAGACCCCCTTGGAGAAGGCGGCGCGCATAGCCGCAGCCACCGACGCCGGCACGAGCGAGTAGACGTAGACCTTGCCCGTGACGAACGCGACCGTGAGTTCGTTGCGCGGCTCGTCGTAGCTCCAGTCGCTGATGACCGTGGATGGCATGGCGGCAAGAATAACGCCGCCGGTGCCTTACGTGTTCATCTGATCGAAGAAATCCGCGTTGTTCTTCGTCTGCTTGAGCTTGTCGAGCAGAAACTCGATCGCGTCGACCGTGCCCATCGGCATCAGGATGCGGCGGAGCACATACATCTTCTTGAGGATGTCCGGCGGAACGAGGAGCTCTTCCTTGCGCGTGCCCGAACGCGTGATGTCGATCGACGGGAAGACGCGCTTGTCGGCGACCTTGCGGTCGAGAATGATTTCCGAGTTACCGGTGCCCTTGAACTCTTCGAAGATGACTTCGTCCATGCGGCTGCCGGTATCGATGAGCGCCGTCGAGATGATGGTCAACGACCCGCCTTCCTCGATGTTGCGGGCAGCGCCGAAGAAGCGCTTCGGCCGCTGCAGCGCGTTGGCGTCGACACCGCCGGTGAGCACCTTGCCCGACGATGGGACGACGGTGTTGTAGGCGCGGCCGAGACGCGTGATCGAGTCCAGAAGGATGACCACGTCGCGGCCGTGCTCAACCAGACGCTTGGCCTTCTCGATCACCATCTCGGCGACCTGCACGTGACGCGAGGCGGGCTCGTCGAAGGTCGAGGAGATCACCTCGCCCTTCACGCTGCGCTGCATATCCGTGACTTCTTCCGGCCGCTCGTCGATGAGCAGCACGATGAGGTAGCACTCGGGGTGGTTGGCCGTGATCGAGTGCGCGATGTTCTGCAAGATGACAGTCTTGCCGGTGCGCGGCTGCGCCGTGACCAGCGCGCGCTGCCCCTTCCCGAGCGGCGCCACGAGATCGAGCACACGGGCGGTCATGTCCTTGCCCGTCGGGTTCTCGATTTCCATCTTGAACCGCTGCGTCGGATAGAGCGGCGTCAGGTTGTCGAAGTGCACCTTGTGGTGCTTCTGCTCTGGATCCTCGAAGTTGATCGAGTTGACCTTGAGGAGCGCGAAGTAGCGCTCGCCGTCTTTCGGTCCCCGGATCTGGCCCTCAACCGTATCGCCGGTGCGGAGCGAGAAGCGGCGGATCTGCGAGGGCGAGACGTAGATGTCGTCGGGGCCGGCGAGGTAGTTCGCCTCGGGCGAGCGCAGGAAGCCGAAGCCGTCCTGCAGCACCTCGACGACGCCTTCGCCGATGATGTCGGTATCCTGCGCAGCGAGTTGCTTGAGGATGGCGAACATCAGCTCCTGTTTGCGGAGCGTGGACGCATTTTCGACCTTCAGCTCTTCGGCGAAGGCAAGGAGCTCGACCGGCGACTTCGCCTTGAGGTCCTGGAGTTTCATTTCAGGCATTGGGATTCACGAATCTCTTGAATGGGGGGAGCCGGCACGGGAGGTGGGAGGGTAGGCTTGCAGAACTTGTGCCCGGATCGGAGTTTCCGCCCGGGACGGCGCATCGGCCTGACGGCCAGCACCTGTCTGCTTTTGTGCGGTGCGGGGAACATAAACACTTGCCGGGACGGCGGCAAGGCCCGTCAGAAGGGTTTCACCACCACCAGCACAACGATGATGATCACGAGCAGCGTGGGCACCTCGTTGACCATGCGATAGGTGCCGGCAGCCCGCGTGTTCCTGTCCTCGGCAAATTCGCGGAGGCGACGGCCGAGCCATACGTGCAAGCCTGTCATGGCAATGACAAACACCAGCTTTGCCATCAGCCAGTGCGCGGACCAGAAGCCGGCCGATGTCGCCAGAACGATGCCGAAGAACCACACGGCAACCATCGCCGGCGTCATGATCGCGTTGTAGAGCCGCCGCTCCATGACCTTGAAGGTCTCGGATTTGTCGGAGCCGACCTCGGCATCCGCGTGATAGACGAACAGGCGCGGCAGATAGAAGATCCCCGCCATCCACGCGATCACCGCAATGATGTGGAACGCCTTTACCCAGTCGTAGGCGGCGCCGGACAGTGCGCTCATGCGGCGCGCCTCACGCGCTCGACCAGCCGCGCCACGTTTTCCACCGGGGTTTCCGGCACTATCCCGTGGCCAAGGTTGAAGATGAACCGTCCGCCGGCGAGTGCCTCGAGGATGGCGTCCACCGCCTCATCCTGGGCTGCGCCACCCGCGACCAGAATCGCCGGGTCGAGGTTGCCCTGCACCGCGACGCGCGACTGGAGGCGGGCGGCCTGATCGAGCGGCACCGTCCAGTCGAGCGAGACGCCGTCGACGCCGGTCTCCGCAACGTAATGCTCCAGCTTCCCGCCGATTCCCTTGGGGAAACCGATGATGCGTGCGTCAGGCTCGTTCGCCTTCACCTGACGCACAATCTCGGCGGTCGGCTGAACCGACCAGCGCTCGAAGCCTTCCGCATCCAGCACACCCGCCCACGTGTCGAAAATCTGCACGACATCAGCGCCGGCACGAATCTGCGCAACGAGATACTCCGCCGACGCCTCGACCAGCACATCAACCAGTTGCTCCATGGCTTCCGGGTTGGCCGCCGCGAATTCGCGCGCCGGCGCCTGATCCGGCGTTCCTCGTCCTGCGATCATGTACGTCGCCACCGTCCACGGCGCGCCACAGAAGCCGATCAGCGTCTTGCTCTCCGCCAATCGACCGCGCACCTGCTTCACGGTTTCCAGAACCGGGCTGAGTCGGTCAAGTACGAAGCCTGCATCCAATCGCTCGATCGCCCGCACATCGATCGGATCGAGCCGTGGTCCTTCGCCTTCGACGAAATCGACACGACGGCCGAGCCCGTGCGGAATCACCAGGATGTCGGAGAACAGGATCGCAGCGTCGAGATCGAACCGCTCGACCGGCTGTAGCGTTACTCGCGCCGCTTTCTGTGGATCAAAGCAGAGGTCGAGGAAACCTTTCGCCGTGGCGCGGAGTTGCCTGTACTCGGGCAGATAGCGCCCGGCCTGTCGCATCAGCCAGATCGGCGGTGGAGACAGCGCCGGACCGTCAAGGACCTGACGCACTCTTCCGCCTGCTGCTGAGGCGCCGACGTTGGGCGTGTCTTTCTCCAATAAGGATTCTGAGTCTTCCTTTTGTTTCATCTTGGGGGTGGATTCCGCCTCACTCTTTTTTTCGCCCCATCAAGTGCCACGCCGACCAAACGAGATATCCCTGGGGAGCCACCGATACAGGCGATCAGCGAAATAACAAGGACGACGAATTAGCGCTGCGTTTACAGTCCGTTAACCATAAGCGCAGCCCAGCGCAGCTCTGGATATCGCGAAGTTATCCACAGGCTAACTCTTTGTCCCATAAGCAATTACGCGATTCACACCCGGCGGGCATTCTGCCTTCGTTCGCATGCCTCTGTTGATGGATCGGACAGGCGTCGGGGACGATTTTCGCCTACAAGGCCCGCGCGGCCCCTTTGTCCAGATTCCGCCAACAGCTCGCCAAGTGGCCTGGGGATGATTTTGTGAATTCAACCTCGATCGTCCTCGCTTCGCGGAGTGCCGCGCGGATTGCGTTGTTGTCAGGGGCAGGCGTTGTTTTTACCGCCGCGCCGTCGTCGGTCGACGAACGCGCTGTGGAGGCACCCCTCATTGCGGGCGGCGCATCGCCGGCCGAGGTCGCCGCGGCGCTCGCTGACGCGAAGGCCATCGACGTCAGTGCAAGGATGCCCAGCGCGGTGGTGATCGGCGCCGACCAGACTCTGGAACTCGACGGCGAGCGCTGGACCAAGCCCGCGACGATCGCGGTCGCGCGCGAACAGATCGCGCGGCTGTCCGGGCACACCCATCAGCTTCATTCCGCCGTCGCCATCGCGCGGGCGGGCGAGATCACGTGGCGCCACGTCGCGAGCGCCGCGCTGACGATGCGCCCGCTCACCGCCGCCGCCATCGACGCCTATCTCGCGGCGGCAGGCGACGCGATCACCGGCAGCGTCGGCGCCTATCAACTGGAAGGCGCCGGCGTGCACCTGTTCGAACGCATCGAGGGGGATTACTTCACCATCCTCGGCCTGCCGTTGCTGCCAGTGCTGGCACGGCTGCGGGAGGAGGGGGTGCTGGGGTGGTGATCTCCATCGCAAACGGCGCCGCCGCCTCTCCCATAGGGAGAGGGCTTCCGAGCTTAACGAACGAAGTGAGTTTAGCGAGGAAGGGTGAGGGGTTCGGCCCTCTCAGGATAGCGACGAACCCCTCACCCCATTCGCCTAAGCTCACGTTGTTCGCTAAGGCTCATGGCCCTCTCCCTATGGGAGAGGCGGGCCTCGTGTTTGCCAATACCGTGGTGTCCCAATGACCAAACCCGTCGCCTGTATCGTCGGATGGCCGGTGAAGCATTCGCGCTCGCCGGTGATCCATCGCTTCTGGCTGAACGAATACGGCATCGACGGCGATTACGTGCTGCATCCGGTCGAGCCGGAGAAGATCGCCGCATTCTTCGCCGATTTCGCCCGCTCCGGATTCGTCGGCTGCAACGTGACGGTGCCACACAAGGAAGCGGCCTTCGCCGCGCCAGCGCGCCGCGATCAGGCGGCGACCGAGACGGGTGCGCTCAATACGCTGTGGCTGGAGGACGGCGTGCTGGTCGGCGCATCAACCGATCCGGTCGGCTTCCTCGCCAATCTCGACGAGGAGACGCCGGGCTGGGACGAGAAGAAGGGGCCGGCGGTCGTGCTGGGCGCCGGCGGCTCGGCGCGCGCCATCGTGTGGGCGCTCCTGTCGCGTGGTTTCGCGCCGGTGACGGTGGTGAACCGCGATCCGGCGCGGCCGAAGGCGCTGGTCAAGCTGTTCGGCGATCGCGTGAAGCCGGCGCGCTGGCAGGACGTGCCGTCGCTGCTGCTCGACGCGCGCATTCTGGTCAACACCACGACATTGGGCATGACGGGGCAGCCGCTGTTGAAGATCGACCTCGCGCCTTTGCCGAAAAACGCGGTGGTGAATGACATCGTCTACGTGCCCTCGGTTACGGGACTGATCGCTGCGGCGCGCGAGCGGAAGCTCCGCGTCGCCGGCGGGCTCGGCATGCTTCTGCACCAGGCGGTACCGGGGTTCGAACACTGGTTCGGCAGACGGCCGACGGTGACGCCGGCGCTCCGCGCGGCCGTGCAGAAGTCGATCGACGAGGGCTGACGCGATGCTCGTCCTCGGCGTCACCGGATCGCTGGCGATGGGGAAGTCCACGGTCGCGGGGATGTTCGCCGAGTTCGGCGCCGCGGTGTGGAACGCCGATGCCGCGGTGCATGCGCTCTACGCCGGAGCGGCGGCCGGTCCGATCGGCGGGGCGTTCCCCGGCGTGGTGCACGACGGCAAGGTCGATCGCGCGGCGCTCGGCGCGCGCGTGGCAAACGATCCGGCTGCGCTTGCCAGGCTTGAGGCGATCGTCCACCCGCTGGTGCGGGCCGGCGAAGACGAATTCCGCGCGAAGATGGCGGCCGCCGGCCGCCGCGTCCTAGCGCTCGACATTCCGCTGCTGCTGGAAACCGGTGGCGAGCGACGCGTCGACCTGGTGGTGGTCGCCACGACGACGCCCGAGATCCAGCGCGAACGCATCGCCAAGCGCGGCATGGATCAGGCGCGCGCTGCCGCGCTCATGGCGCGCCAGATGAGCGACGCGGAGAAACGAACGCGCGCGCATTTCATCATCGACACGTCAGGGGAAATGAGCGCGACGCGGCGTCAGGTCGGAGACGTGATGCGCGCGCTTGCTGGAAGGGCGGCAGGGTAGGGGCTACTTCCCCTTCTTCTGCCGCTCCTTGCGGGCCGCGTAACGCGCGTCGCGGGCCGCCTTTTGTTCGGCGAGCAGCGCCAGGGCCTTTTCGCCTTCGACACGGCGGGCTTCCTTCTCGGCGGCGATGCGCTCTTCCTCGAGCCGCTTGGCTTCAGCCTCGGCGGCGATGCGCTCGGCTTCCTTCTGGGCCTTCTTGTCGGCGACGCGCTGATCGCGTGCCTGTGCCAGCGCGACCTGCTCGGCCATGCGCTTCTGGACCTCCGGATCGTCCGGTTTGGGCCGTGCCTTGAACTTCTCCAGCAGCGCGCGCTTGGCAGCGGCGGAGTTGCCCTGGCGGTCGGCAAACGTGTCCTTGAAAACGGGCATTGCGGCTCGTGGCTCTATGGAATCGGGGAAGACCGGAAACGGCGTTGAAATAACGCAAATCCGCCGATTTTCAAGCCTCCGCCGGAGGTCTCACCCCTCGTATTTTTCGACGATCCCGGGACGGCGGATTTCCGCCTCGTCCGGATTCTGGCCGAATTCTTCCTTGGCGCGGCGCTGACGCAGGAGGTCCCAGTACTGATCGAGGGCGATGTTGATCGCCTTCAGCCGCTCGCGCTCGGCGTCCGTGAGGTTGCCCTTTTCGTAGAGGTGATGCTCCTCGTCGGCGAGTTCCTTGAGGTGCTTCAGGACATTCTGGTCGGTGGCCATGGCTGTCTCCTTGTCTCTTGCCATTAGAGGGCGCGGCTAGATCATGGCAAGCCCGCCGCGCCGTCCGAGCGGGAAGGCGGCGTCGAGCAGGGCAATCTCCGCGTCGGTCAGGCGGATCGCGGCGGCCGCGGCGTTGTCGGCGACGTGGGTCGGGTCGGCAGCCTTCGGGATAGCGAACAGCGATGGGCGGCGGGCGAGGAAGGCGAGCGCAATCTGGCGCGCCGTAGCGATGTGCGCCGACGCGATCTCGCCGAGCACCTTGCCACCCTTGGTGCGCGGCCCGGGGAAGGATGAGTGGCCGAAGGGGCTGTAGCCGACAACCGCTACGTTGTGCGCCTCGCACCACGGGATGACGGCATGCTCGATGCCGCGCTCTTCGAGATGGTACAGGACCTGATTGCAGGCGATCTTGCCGTCACCAGCGATTGCTTCGGCTTCGGCGAGATCGTCAACGTCGAAGTTGGACACGCCCCACGACAGGATCTTGCCCTCCGTGCGGAGTTCCTCGAACGCGGCGACGGTTTCCTCCAGCGGATGGCGACCGCGCCAATGCAGCAGATAACAGTCGAGCCGATCCGTCTTCAGTCGCCGCAGCGACTTCTCGCATGCCGTGATGGTGCCCGTGCGCGAGGCGTTCTGCGGCATCACCTTCGAGACGAGGAAGATTTCCTCGCGCCGGTTGCCGACGGCTTCCGCGACGATCTCCTCGGCGCGGCCGGAACCGTAAAGCTCCGCCGTGTCGATGTGCGACATCCCGGCGTCGAGGCCATGGCGGAGCGCGGCGATGGCGGCGGCCCGGTCGGCCTGCTCGATGTACCAGGTGCCTTGGCCGATGGTGGGCACGGCCCGGCCGGTCGGCCCGAAGATGTGCGTGTCCATGGTGCTCGCCCTTGTTTCGCCCGAGGATACCCCTAGGATTTCGGCCGAATCATGCGCGAAATCGTATTCGATACCGAGACCACAGGGCTCGACCCCAAGGGCGACCGCATCGTCGAGATCGGCTGCATCGAGCTGTTCAACCACATCCCGACAGGCCGCAATTTCCATCGCTACCTAAACCCGGAACGCGCCAACGCGATCGACGCGGTGCGCGTGCACGGGCTGGACGACGCCTTCCTGAAGGACAAGCCGCTGTTCGCGGCGATCGCCGACGAACTGGTCGAGTTCCTGGGCGACGCCAATCTCATCGCCCACAACGCCACCTTCGACGTCGCCTTCGTCAACGCGGAACTTGCGCGCATCGGCAAAGGCCCTCTTACCGACGATCGCGTCATCGACACGCTGATGCTGGCGCGCCGGAAGCACCCGGGCAGTCCCGCGTCGCTGGATGCGCTGATGGCGCGCTACCAGATCGACGCTTCGCGCCGCGTTCTCCACGGCGCGCTGCTCGACGCCGAGCTGCTGTCCGAGGTGTATATCGAGCTGATCGGCGGACGCCAGGCTGCCCTGGTGCTGGGCGGCGAGACCGAGGTGCCGATCACGCTCGCGCCGGCTTCCACGATCGCGATCGGCGCACGCACCACGCCGCGGCGGTTCAACGTGTCGGCCGAGGAACTCGCGGCGCACGCAGCGGTTATCGCCAAGCTTGGTGAAAAGGCGATCTGGCGCCAGTACGCGACGGCCTGACGGCGGGAACCCGCGCGCTTATTGGAGCGTTACGGGCGGGTATTGTCTGTCACAGGAGTCCCCGCATGAGCATCGAGCAAGACATCCTCGCGCGTGAAAAGGAATTCTGGCAGTCGATGATCGACAGGGACGCCAAGGCAGGCGCCGCGATGATGGCCGACACGAGCCTCGTCACCGGCGCGCAGGGCGTCGGCAAGATCGACCGCAAGACGTTCGCCAAGATGATGGAGCAGGGCGCCTGGAAGCTGCACAAGTTCGATTTCAGCGATGTGCAGGTCACGCAGGTGACGCCTGATGTCGCGGTGATTGCCTACAAGGTGCGCGAGGAAATAACGGTCGATGGCCAGCGTCTGACGATGCAGGCCGCCGATGCCTCGACCTGGGTGAAGCAGGACGGCAAGTGGGTCTGCGCTCTGCACACGGAGTCGGTGTTGGGCGACCCTTATGGACGGGATCGGGTGAAGAAGGCCTAGCGCGGGTAGCGGCTCAGCCTCTTCAGGGAAGGGCGCCGCCTCTCCCTGGGGGGAGGCGGCCTAATTCGTCTCGCGACGAACGCCCGCCCTATATCTCCGGCACCCGCCGCCGGAGCCTGCCCGTGATCCCGTATTCGCTGCTTGACCTGTCGCCCATCGTGCAAGGAAGCGACGCGCGCCAGTCGCTCGCCAACACCCTCGATCTGGCCCGCCACGCCGAACAATGGGGCTATACGCGTTATTGGCTGGCGGAGCATCACAACATGCCGGGCATCGCCAGCGCCGCGACGTCAGTGGTGATCGCCGCAGTCGGCGCTGTGACGAAGACGATGCGCATCGGGTCTGGTGGCGTGATGCTGCCCAACCATTCGCCGCTGGTCATCGCCGAGCAGTTCGGCACGCTCGCCTCGCTCTATCCCGGTCGCATCGATCTCGGCCTCGGCCGAGCGCCCGGCACCGACCAGCTCACCGCACGGGCGCTCCGTCGCGACGTGAACCAGGCCGCCGAGCATTTCCCCGAGGACGTGATCGAGCTCCGCGCGCTGCTCGCCGATCCGGAACCTGGCCAGCACATCCATGCGTACCCCGGCGCCGGCACCAAGGTGCCCATCTGGATGCTGGGCTCGAGCTTGTTCGGCGCGCAACTCGCGGCCTATCTCGGGCTGCCGTATTCCTTCGCCTCGCATTTCGCGCCAGACGCCCTGCTGGACGCGCTGTCCATCTACCGCGAACGGTTCACGCCGTCGCCCGAGCTGGCGAAGGCCTACGCCATGCCGGCGCTGCAGGTGATCGCCGCCGATACCGACGCGGGGGCGCGCCGCCTGTTCACCTCGACGCAGCAGACCTTCGCCAACATGCAACGCGGCACGCGCGGACAGATGCCGCCGCCGATCGACGACATCGAGACGTACTGGACCGCGGACGAGAAGGCGCGCGCCAGCCATATGCTCCGCTACGCCGTCGTCGGTTCGCCTGACACCGTGCGCGAAGGGCTGCGGAAGTTCGTGGAACTCACCGCGGCCGACGAAATCATGGTGGCGTCCATGGTCTACGACCACGCCGCGCGGCTGCGCTCCTTCGAGATCGTGGCGGAGGTTATGCGCGGATAGCCGCACCGGCCGGTGTTATGCTCCCTGCATGAAGCTGCCCGTAAACCCGCCCATCCTTCCGATGCTCGCCAAGCGTATCGACGCGCTGCCGGAAGGCGATGGCTGGCTGTTCGAGCCGAAGTGGGACGGGTTTCGCGCGCTGGTCTTCCGCGACGGCGATGAGATCGACATCCAGAGCCGCGATGCCAAGCCGCTGCTCCGCTACTTTCCCGAGCTCGGCGAGGCGCTGAAGGCGGGCCTGCCCGAGCGCTGCGTGCTCGATGGCGAGATCGTGATCGTCACGCCGCACGGCCTCGACTTCGACCTGCTGCAGATGCGGCTTCATCCGGCCGCCTCGCGCGTCAAGTTGCTCGCCGGGCAGACGCCCGCGTCCATGGCCTTCTTCGATCTCCTCGCCGATGGCGATCGCGACTGGCGCGACGCCCCGTTCGCCGAACGGCGCAACGCGCTGGAGAAGATGCTGCGGAAAGCGAAGCCGCCTATCCATCTCTCGCCGGCAACGCGCGATCGCGCCGACGCGGCAGACTGGTTCGCGCGCTTCGAGGGCGCCGGCTTCGACGGCGTCATGGCGAAGCACGAGCAGCTCGCCTACCAGCCCGACAAGCGCGTGATGTTCAAGATCAAGCACGAGCGCGAGGCGGATTGCGTCGTGGCCGGTTTCCGCTGGCACAAGACGGGGAAGGGCACGCTGGTCGGCTCGCTGCTGCTGGGCCTCTACGACGACGCCGGCGATCTGCAGCACGTCGGCGTCTGCGCGAGCTTCACCACTGCGAAGCGCGCCGAGCTGGTTGAGTTCCTCGCGCCCTATCGCATCGACGATCTGAGCGGCCATCCCTGGAAGGATTGGGCATCGCTTGGCGAAGGCGATGAGGCGCAGCGCCGTCCCGGCGCGGAAAGCCGCTGGAGCCAGGGCAAGGATTTGTCGTGGGTGCCGCTCGCGCCGAAGCTGGTGGTCGAGGTCGCCTACGACCATATGCAGGGCAACCGGTTTCGGCATACGGCGCAGTTCCGTAGGTGGCGCAAGGATAAGCGGGCGAAGGATTGCGGCTTCGATCAGCTGGAGGTGGTCGCGCCGGCGGAGCTGCGGGAGATTTTCGGGGCAGGGAATTAGGGACTGGGGATTGGGGATTGGGGAGCAACAAGGCGTGGCGGGGATACGATCGTATCGCGACCTGCAGGTCTGGCAGAAAGGAATGGATCTCGCCGTCGAGGTCTACCGACTCGCGCGATTGATGCCGAAGAACGAGGAGTACCGATTGACCAGCCAGATAGTGCGGGCTGCCGCGTCGGTACCCGCCAATATCGCCGAAGGCAATGCCCGAGGGACGCGGAAAGACTACGCGAACTTCATAAGCATCGCGCGAGGTTCGCTTGCTGAGACTGAAACGCTGTTGATGCTAGCGGTTCGCACAACACTATTGGCGGAGGCGGAAACGGTCCGGGCGCTGCAGATGGCGGATGAACTTGGTCGCCAACTCAATACGTTGCGCCAGCGCCTTAAGCAAAGCCCGGATCCCTAGTCCCCAGTCCCCAATCCCTTCTTCCTCGCCTCGCGCCATTCTCGCGTCGGGTCATCGTCCGGTTCGGGCGTTTCCTGCTTCGGGCGCAGCTTCGCCGGCACGTTGATGAGATTCACCCGCACCCGCGTCCACGTCGACGAGCGCCCGCGCATGCGGTCGACCAGCACATCGTCCACCGCGAGATGCGCCACCACGTCCGCGTGACGCGCCTTCCACCTCTCGAGCCCCGCGAGCGCGGCGGCCTCGTCCGGCGAATTCGCCACCACGATCAGCGGCATCTTCTTCCGCGCTGGCTTCTTCGCCGCCGCGCCCTTGGCGCGCGATGGGTTCACCCGCGGCGGCTCGGTCTCGCCCTTGGCGTAGTTCGGCGGCCACGGTGCATCGGGCAGGCCCGCGGTTTCGTCGCGCGCCGCGAATTCCAGCAGAGCATCGAGCGAGCCGGGCGCCTGGTCGATTTCCGCATGCGGATCGCCCGCCTTCGCCAGCCGCGCCGGCACGGTGGCGACGGTGAAATCGGCCGGGTCGCAGTCCGCGACCTCGTCCCAGGCGAGCGGCGTTGAGACCCGCGCGTCGGGCAGCGGCCGCACGGAGTAGGCCGAGCACGTCGTGCGATCCTTGGCGTTCTGGTTGTAGTCGAGGAAGACGCCGTGGCGCTCCTCCTTCCACCATTTCGACGTCGCGACGCCCGGCATGCGCCGCTCCATCTCGCGCGACAACGCCAGCGCCGCGCGCCGCACGTCGGTGAAGCTCCACCGCTGTTGAATGCGCACGTTGATGTGCATGCCGCGTGAGCCGCTGGTCTTCACCCAGCCGGTGAGCCCAACTTCGCCGAGCAGATCGCGCACGCCGAGCGCCACGCGGCGGATGTTGTCCCACGGCACGCCCGGCGTCGGATCGAGATCGATGCGCAGCTCGTCGGGATGGTCGAGGTCGCCCGTGCGCACCGCATGCGGGTGAAGCTCGATGCAACCGAGGTTGACGACATAGGCAAGCCCGGCGACATCGTCGATCACGACCTCCTCGGCCGTGCGCCCGGACGGGAAGCTGATCGTGGTCGTCCGCAGCCACGGCGGCAGATTGGGCGGCGCCCGTTTCTGGTAGAACGGTGGCGCCTCGGCGCCATCGACAAACCGCTTGAGCACAAACGGCCGATCGCGCACGCCCCGCAACGCCGCCTCCGCTACCGCGACGTAGTAGTTCACCAGATCAAGCTTGGTGAGATGCGCGGGGCCAGCGGAGAAGTAGGGCTTGTCCGGGTGCGAAACATGCACCTCGCGGCCGGCGAGGGTGAGGATGGCGGATTTCTCGGACATTGGCCTAAACGCGATTTCTCCAGCGATTTGAATCACTTACAAAGTATTGAATCCATTGATTAATCGAGCTATATTTAGTTTAATCCAGCGCGAGCTGGAGGGAGAGGGTGTTTCGCCCTCGTCGGGGGCTACTTAGGCCCCCGTTTCTTTTCAGGGCAGCCGTTTCTGTCCCCAGCCATCAATGATGCCGGTCTTCGGGTTTCGCGCGTAGCGGCCACGAGTAAGTATGTCGACGACGCGCATGCCAAAGGGCGCGGTCATCGGCTCGCCGGTGTACATCGACTTGAGAGCCTGGTGACTCGGATGGGCAATCATCTCGACCAACTGCAAGCCACAGCTATTCGCCTGCTTAGCTTGGAATTTGATCTCCCTGGACGTGAGACGTTGCTGGATGATTCTCGATGGAATGTGCTCTGTGCCATGGTCGTAGATGTAAGCAAACGACCGCTTCAAGCGTTTATCTTGCTGCTTGAAACGCGGCTCGGCTACCACGTCACCAGTGAGATCGTGTCTCCGTAGCCACAACACATATCGCTCGACCACGGCGCGAACGCAGTAGTGGTAGGGATCGAAGTGCCAGACCGCGTATTTGTCCATGTGCGCCGCCTTATCGATCATCACCGTAATGGCGATGTACGGCAGCGACTCGATGAGACCGAGTATCCGATGCTCCCAGTTGGTGTTCGCCTCGGAGTCCCGCAGCGTCTCAAATGGCGGCTCCTTCCGGACGATTTCCTTTCGATGCAACACAACGGTTCGGTTCGGCGGATCGTGACCGAACAAATCACGCTTTAGTTCTTCGATCTTGGGGGAGATTAGGCGCCGATCGGCCCGAACTTTGGTGATGATGGCAGTGATGCTCAGAAAGCGTTCGCTTTCGCTCCGCATGTCGTTGTTGCCGACCTCATCGAGGAACAATCGACATGTCACGGGTCATCTACCCCAATAACCGCCCGACCACCTTCGCCGTGTAGTCCACCATCGGCACGATGCGGGCGTAGTTCAGCCGCGTCGGGCCGATGACGCCAAGGACTCCGACGATGCGCTGTTCGCTGTCGCGATAGGGCGAGACGACCAGCGACGAGCCAGACAGCGAGAAAAGTTGGTTCTCCGAGCCGATGAAGATGCGCACGCCTTCGCCGGTCTCGGCGTTGCCGAGCAGGCGGATCAGCTCGCGCTGCGTCTCGAGATCCTCGAACAGCAGGCGGATGCGTTCAAGGTCGTCGCCGGCGCTGACGTCCTCGAGCAGGTTGGCGCGGCCGCGCACGATGAGCGTCTCAGGCTGGCCGCCGGCGACATCTGCCCACGAGGCGAGGCCCTTGGAGATGAGGTCGCCGGTGAGCTTGTCGAGTTCGGCGCGAGCGGCGGCCTGGCGTCGTTCCAGCTCGGTCCGCGCGCCGGAGAGCGTGCGGCCGCGAAGATGCGTATTGAGGTAGTTGGACGCCTCGATCAGGGCGGAAGGCGTCGTGCCGGCGTCCAGATCGACGACGCGATTCTCGACGGAACCGTCCTCGCCAACCAGCACGACCAGCGCGCGGGTCGGCTCGAGCCGGATGAATTCGATCTGCTTCAGCCGGATGTCGGCTTTGTTGGCAAGCACCACGCCCGCGCCGCGCGACAGGCCGGACAGCGCCTGGCTGGCCTCCGACAGCAGCGACTCGATCGTCTTGCCGGGGGTGGCGCCCGCCTTCACCTGCGCCTCGATCAGGCGGCGCTCGTCCGCGGACAGGTCGCCGATCTCCAGCAGCGCGTCGACGAAGAAACGCAGCCCGAATTCGGTTGGCAGCCGCCCGGCCGAGGTGTGCGGCGCGTAGATCAGCCCGAGCTGCTCTAGGTCCGCCATGACGTTGCGCACCGAGGCGGGCGAGAGCGCCGACGGCAGCAGGCGCGAGATGTTGCGCGAGCCCATCGGCTCGCCGGTCTCTAGGTACTGATCGACGATGCGCTTGAAGATGTCGCGCGAGCGGCGGTCGAGGTTGGCGAGCGCCGAGGATTGCGGGGTGAGGGTGGGCTTGTCCTGCATGGCGGTGAATATATGGGCGGAAACGGGCGGCGAAGGAAAGTTAACTTCACCAACCCGCGCGATTCCGCCTTTGCCCCGACGCAATGCCGCGGCTACAAGGCGGCATGGATCAGATGAAACCGGCCGTGTCCCGGCCTTCCAAACGCGCCTCCGATGTCATGCGGGCCGTTAGCCTCGAGCGCGGCGTCGCCAAGCATGCCGAGGGCTCGTGCCTGGTGAAATTTGGCGACACGCATGTGCTGGTCACCGCCTCACTGGACGAGAAGGTGCCGCAATGGCTCCGCGGCGCCGGCAAGGGATGGGTGTCGGCGGAATACGGCATGCTTCCCCGCGCCACCAACGAGCGCACCCGCCGCGAGGCGAGCGCCGGCAAGCAGTCGGGCCGCACGCTGGAGATCCAGCGGCTGATCGGCCGGTCGCTGCGTGCGGTGGTCGACCTCAAGGATCTCGGCGAGCGCCAGATCATGCTCGACTGTGACGTCATCCAGGCGGACGGCGGCACGCGCACCGCTTCGATCACCGGCGCGTGGGTGGCGCTCCGCGACTGCATCGAATGGATGCGCACGCGCGACATGATCACCAAGCCGGTGCTGCTCGATCACGTCGCTGCCGTGTCCGTCGGCATCTATCGCGGGTCACCGGTGCTCGATCTCGACTACGCCGAGGACAGCGAGGCCGAGACCGACGCGAATTTCGTCATGACCGGCGCCGGTGGTTTCGTCGAGATTCAGACGACCGCCGAGGGCAAGCCGTTTTCCGATGCCGAGTTCGAGGCGCTGAAATCTCTGGCACGGAACGGCATCCAGCAACTCGTGCAGCTTCAGAAGCTTGCGGTGACATGAACCACCTGCATCGCGGCGATACCATCGTCTTCGCCACGCACAACGCGGCGAAGATCCGCGAACTCGACGAGATGCTCGCGCCGTTCCGCATGACAGTGGCTGCCGCCTCGGCGCTGGGACTGCCGGAGCCGGAGGAAACCGGGCTCACCTTCGAGGAAAACGCGATCATCAAGGCAGTCGCCGCGGCCACAGCGTCGGGCAAGCCATCGCTGGCGGATGATTCGGGAATCGCGGTCGATGCGCTGGGCGGCGAGCCGGGCATCTACTCGGCGCGCTGGGCGGGGCCTAACAAGGATTTCGCGGGCGCGATGCAGACCATCGAAAACGAGCTGGAGAAGGCGGGCGCTAACACGCCCGACAAGCGCGCCGCGCGTTTCATCGCCGTGCTGTGTCTCGCCTTTCCCGATGGTTCGACGCAGACCTTCCGCGGCGAGGTCGAAGGAACGCTGGTGTGGCCACCGCGCGGCCCGAATGGTTTCGGCTACGATCCGATGTTCGTGCCGACCGGCCACGACAGAACCTTCGGCGAGATGGCCGATCACGAGAAGGCGCAGCTATCGCATCGCGCCCGCGCCTTTCAGGCATTCGCCCACGCGGTGCTGAAATGAGCACCGCGATAGGGCCGGACAACCCCGGCTTCGGCGTCTACGTGCATTGGCCGTTCTGCGCGGCCAAGTGCCCGTACTGCGACTTCAACAGCCACGTCCGCCATTCGCCGCCCGACCAGGCGCGCTACGCCGGCGCGTTCGTGCGCGAGATCGCGCGCACCGCCGAGCGAGCGCCGGGCCGCACCGTCACCTCGATCTTCCTCGGCGGCGGCACGCCGTCGCTGATGGAGCCGGCGACGGTCGGCACGATCCTCGAAGCGATTGCGGCGCACTGGCCCGTGGCGAGCGACGCCGAGGTCACGATGGAGGCCAACCCCTCGAGCGTCGAGGCGGAGCGATTTCGCGGCTACCGCGCCGCTGGCGTCAACCGTGTCTCGCTGGGCGTCCAGGCGCTGAACGACCGCGACCTGAAATTGCTGGGCCGCCTGCACGACACCGCGACCGCGCTTCGCGCCGTCGAAACGGCGCGCGCGACCTTCCCGCGGATGTCGTTCGACCTGATCTACGCGCGGCCGAACCAGACGCCGGAGATGTGGTCGGCGGAGCTGAAGCAGGCGCTGGCGCTGGCCGCCGATCACCTGTCGCTCTACCAGCTCACCATCGAGGAAGGCACACCCTTCTTTGCCCTTCACAAGGCGGGGAAGCTGAAAACGCCCGACGAGGACACCGCGGCCGATCTCTACGCGGTGACGCAGGAGGTGACGGCGGCGGCCGGCCTCCCGGCCTACGAGATTTCCAACCACGCGATGCCCGGCGCCGAAAGCCGCCACAACCTGGTCTACTGGCGCTACGGCGAATACGCCGGCATCGGGCCGGGCGCGCATGGCCGCCTTCTCCTCGCCGACGGCCGGCACGCGACCGCGACCGAGAAGGTGCCCGAGGCCTGGCTGGCGAAGGTCGAAGCGTGGGGCGACGGCGTCATCGTCGACGATCTGCTGACGCCGGAGGAGGAGGGCGACGAGATGCTGCTCATGGGCCTTCGCCTCGCCGAAGGCATCGACCTCACCCGCTACCGCAAATTCGCCGGCCGCTCGCTGGATGAGTCACGCCTCCGCGAGCTGGTTGCGCACGGGATGGTGGAACAGGCGCCTGGCGAACGCCTGAAGGCAACGCGCGCTGGATTTGCCGTGCTCGATGCGGTGGTCGCGGATCTCGCGGCGTAGGCTGGAACCGGGAAGAGGCACCGCCTCTCCCATAGCGAGAGGGCCTCGAGACCCTAAGTCCCCTGCTCGCGCGCGAATGTCTTTGGCGCGGGGTCGACGATCGTCGCCTGGCCGTGGCCGATCTGGAAGACGGCGAGACCGCGCTGGTTCAGGCCGTTGGGCAGGAAGCGGAAGGCACCGTCGATGCCGATGAAGCCGTTGGGGTTGGTGAGCGTCGCCTGGGCGAAACGCTGGTCGCCGAAGCGGGCGGCGAGGCCTGCGGCGAGGCTGGTGGCATCGTAGGCGAGCGAAGCAGTGCGGCTTGGCGCGCTGCCGAAGGCGGCCTGATAGCGGCGGGCGAACGAGGCGAAGCCACCGTTTTCCGGCGCCGGGTAGAAGGCGCCCGCGAGGTTGGACTCGGCGGTGATGCGCGCGTCGTTGTCCCACTGGCCGGAGCCGAGGTACGTCATCTTGTCGGGCGTCACGCCGTTAGCGGCGAGCACCTGCGCCAGGAACGGCGTTGCGTCGCCGGCATCGGGCAGGAGAATGGCGTCGACCGTGCCGCCCTTTACCAGCTGCGCCAGTTGCGTCGCCTGAGCCTGCATCGCCGTCTTGTCGAGATCGTACCGCGCCGTCGTCATGACGCGGCCGCCGGCGTTGGCCACGGCACGCTGCAGCGCCGCCTCGACGAGCGTGCCGTACGCGTTGTTGGGCAACAGCGCCGCGATCGAGCGTTTGCCGCGGGTGGCGGCGAACGAAACGATGCGATCGACGTCGCTCTGCGGCAGGAACGACAGCAGGTAGAGGCCCTGTCCGGCGGTGGTCGTGTCGCTGGAGAACGCAATGACCGGCACGCGCGCCGCGCGCGCCACCTGCGACACGCCGTTGACGGAGCGCGCGAACAGCGGGCCGAGGATCAGCTCCGCGCCCTGCGCGATGGCATCGCTCGCTGCGGCACGCGCACCGTCGGCAGTGCCGAGATCGTCCTTGACCAGAATCTGGATGTTGGCGGTCTTGAAGTCGCGGAGCGCGAGCTCGGCGGCGTTGCGGAAGTTGACCGCGATCTGTCCCGCGTTGCCGGTGGCCGACAGCGGCAACAGCAGCGCGACGCGGACGGTGCCAGTCCCAATCGTCTCGCCGGTGACCGGCTGGGTCGCCTGAACGACGGGACCGCCGCGTCCGAAACCGGAGCCGAAGGTGCCCGACGAGTTGCATGCCGCAAGCAACGCCATCGCGCCGAAGGCGACGACGCCGGCAGCGAAGCGGAGGAAGGTCGGGGCACGCCCGGGACGCACAAAATTCCGGCGGGACAAGAATTTCTCCCCTGCTCGCCGCTTAGACGCTAACAATGCCTAAATCATAAGGAGTTTCCGAGCGCTGTCAAAACAACATGACGCGCGTTGGTAACTTCCGGGAGGGGCCTCCGGAGGTCTGCCTAGATGAACGGCACTGTCATAGTTGACCGAACATTTGCCATTGACGGGCACGCCATTCAGGCAAAACCGTTAAAGGCGGCGCTGTATCTTGTCGCCACGCCAATCGGCAACCTTGGCGACATAACCCTGCGGGCGCTCGCCACGCTTGCAGCCGCCGATATTGTCGCGTGTGAGGATACGCGCGTGACCTCGGTCCTCTTTCGCCAGTTCGGCATCGCCTCGCGGCTGATGCCGTATCACGACCACAACGGCGCCGAGCAGAGGCCGAAGATTTTGTCGGCGCTCGCCGAGGGCAAGTCGGTCGCGCTCGTCAGCGATGCCGGCACGCCGCTGGTTTCCGACCCCGGGTACCGCCTCGTCGGCGAAGTGCAGGCAGCGGGCTTCGACGTGGTGCCGATTCCGGGTGCGTCGGCATTGCTGGCGGCGTTGGTCGCATCCGGCCTTCCGACGGATGCGTTTCTCTTCGCCGGGTTCCTGCCGCCGAAAACGGTGGCGCGCAAAAAGCGGCTGGCAGAGCTCGCGTCCGTGCCGGCAACGCTGGTGTTCTTCGAGTCGCCGCAGCGCCTGGCGCCATCGCTGCGCGACATGAACGCCGCGCTCGGGCCGCGCCACGTGGTCGTCGCGCGTGAGCTGACCAAGACGTTCGAGCAGATCCGGCGCGGGGCGCTCGCCGACCTTGCAGCCGCATACGCGGAAGAAGACCCGCCAAAGGGCGAGGTGGTCGTCGTCGTGTCGCCGCCGCAGGAGAAAGCGACGTCGGCCGTCGAGGCGGATCGCGTACTGAAGTCGCTGCTCGAGGAGAAGAGCGTGAGCGCGGCTGCAGCCGAAGCAGCGGAGATCACGGGCCTGCCGCGGCGCGACCTGTACCAGCGCGCGCTCGCCATGAAGGACAAGCGTGGCAGGCGCTGATGCACGCCGTGCCGCCGAGCGGCGCGGCCGCCGCGCCGAGACGCTGGCGCTATGGTACCTCCGCGCCAAGGGGTACCGTCTGCTCGGGAGCCGGTACAAAACGCCGGTCGGCGAAATCGACCTCATCGTTTCACGCGGCCGCACTATCGCCTTCGTTGAGGTAAAGGCGCGGCCGACGGACGCGGAAGCTGCTGAGGCCGCAACCCCAACCGGCCGCCGGCGCGTCGCGAGGGCCGCCTCCATGTGGCTGGCGGCCCATCCCGCGGCGGCCGAACGGACGCTGCGGCTCGACGTGATCATCGCTGTCCCGGGTCGCCTGCCGCGCCATATCAAGGGCGCGTTCGACGCGGACGGGGCCGCGTGATACTCCGGCGCGCTGGCGCAGACGGGGAGCGGACATGGCGCTGAAAGTTGCCTTCCAGATGGATCACATCGCCGGGATTCGCATCCGCGGCGATTCCACCTTTGCGCTGATGCTGGAGGGCGAGCGGCGCGGGCACGAGCAGTACCACTACACACCGCATCAACTGGCGCTGCGCGATGGCCTCGTTGAGGCCGCGATGGAGCGCGTGCGCGTGCGCGACGCCGAAGGCGATCACTTCACGCTCAGCGACAAGGAGGTGCGGCGTCTCTCCGATTTCGACGTCGTGCATCTGCGGCAGGATCCGCCCTTCGACATGGGCTACATCACGACGACGCACTTGCTCGAGCAGATCGGCGGACGCACGCTCGTTGTCAACGATCCCGTCAGCGTCCGCAACGCGCCCGAGAAGCTGTTCGTCACGCAGTTCCCGCAACTCATGCCGCCGACGCTGATCACGCGCGACCGCGCCGAGATCGTCGCCTTCCGTCACCAGCACGGCGACATCATCGTCAAGCCGCTCTACGGCAACGGCGGCGCCGGTGTTTTCCGCATCGCCGGCGGCGACGAGAATCTCATCGCCCTGCTCGAGCTGTTCGAGACCTCGTTTCGCGAACCGTTCGTCGTGCAGCGCTACCTGCCGGAGGTGCGTCAGGGCGACAAGCGCGTCATCCTGGTAGAGGGCGAGCCAGTCGGCGCGATCAACCGCGTGCCTGCGATCGGCGAGGCGCGCTCCAACATGCACGTCGGCGGCAGGCCGGAGCCGGTGGAGCTGACGCCGCGCGACCGGGAGATCTGCGACACCATCGGGCCGCACCTGCGCGAACGCGGCCTCATCTTCGTCGGCATCGACGTCATCGGCGACTACCTCACCGAGATAAACGTCACCTCGCCGACCGGCATTCGCGAGGTGAAGCGGTTCGGCGGCGCGGATATCGCGGCGCTGATCTGGGACGCGATCGAGAAGCGCGTCCGCGCACGATCCTGAGGCGTCGCGTCAGCTGGTGGCCGCTGTCCCGCGACGGCCGAGGAAGAAGATCGCGCCGGCGACCGCGGCGGTGAACAGGACGCCGAGCACGATCTGACCCCACGGCAACCCGGCGCCTTCCGCGACGGCCGGTTGCGCCGTCGCCGCTGGCGCCGTGGGAGGCGCCACCGGCTTCGGCGCAGGCGGGGGCGTTGCAGCGGCCGGTGCGTCGGGCGCCTTCTGTGCCACCACGGCAGGCGTGGGCTTCGGCGGCGTTGGCGTCTGAACGGCGGGAGCCGGAGCGACAACGGGCGCCAGTTTAACCGGCGCGGGCGTTGGCTCGGCCGCGACGACTTTCTCCGCGGGCGGCTCTGCGGCAGGTGGCGCGACGGCGACCGCCTTCGGTGCCTGCCCTGTGGGTTCCGCTTCCGGCGCCGGCGTGTACGAGACGACCGCGGGCGCGGTGCGCCAGGCTGGGCCCAGATACGGCGGGCGAATTTTCGTGGTGTGGATGACCGGCGGCAGCGGGGTCGGGACCTGCCGCCAGACGGGACGCGCTTCGGCAGATGAGACGGCGACGAAAAGGACGGCGGCAGCGAGCAATATCCGGGACAACGTCAACCTCACGAATACCTGCCGCGCCGCCAATCTAGCTAACCTCGTGTGATTGCACGAGATGCAACCGCGTTCCTGTATTGTTCTTGTCGGCGGTTGTGCGATGGAGTAAGGTGCACGCCAGTTCGAGGGGCGAGTACATGGTCGCGCACGTCACGACTGTTGCGTTTCAAGGGATCGAGGCGGTCCCGGTCGACGTGCAGGTCCAGATGGTCCCCGGCCTGCCGAAATTCATCATCGTCGGCCTGCCCGACAAGGCCGTCGCCGAAAGCACGGAGCGTGTGCGGAGCGCCCTTCACGCGTCGGGCCTCGCGCTTCCCTCCAAGCGCATCATCGTCAATCTCGCGCCCGCCGATCTGCCGAAGGAAGGCAGCCACTACGATCTGCCGATCGCGCTGGCGCTGATGGCGGCGATGGGCGCCATCCCGGGCGAGCAGCTTTCCGATTTCGTCGCGCTCGGCGAACTGGCGCTGGATGGCACCGTATCCGCCGTTGCCGGCGTCCTGCCCGCCGCGATCGCCGCGAACGGAATGAACCGCGGCGTGATCTGCCCCGCCGCGTCCGGTAGCGAGGCGGCATGGGCGAGCGGCGACATGACGATCCTCGCGCCGCGGAGCCTCATCGCCACCGCGAATCATTTCCGTGGCGTTCAGGTGCTGTCGCGACCGGAAGCCGGCATCGCCGAGACGGGCGATCCGCTCCTCGACCTCGCGGACATTCGCGGGCAGGAATCCGCCAAGCGGGCGTTGGAAGTCGCCGCAGCCGGCGGCCACCACCTGCTGATGGTCGGCCCGCCCGGCGCGGGCAAGTCGATGCTGGCGCAGCGATTGCCGTCGCTGCTGCCACCGCTGTCCCCGCCCGAGCTTCTCGAGGTGTCGATGATCGCCTCCGTTGCGGGCACGATCAGCAACGGGCGTCTCACGCGGCGCCGTCCGTTTCGCTCGCCCCACCATTCGGCCTCCATGGCTGCGATGGTCGGCGGCGGCGTACGCGCGCGGCCCGGTGAGGCGTCGCTCGCACATCACGGGGTGCTTTTCCTCGACGAGCTTCCCGAGTTTTCGCCGCAGGTGCTGGATTCGTTGCGCCAGCCGCTGGAATCCGGCGAGACGATCATCGCACGCGCCAACTACCGCATCAGTTTCCCGGCGCGCATGCAGCTCGTCGCGGCGATGAACCCGTGCAAATGCGGTCTCGCCGGCGAGCCGGGCCACGTTTGCCGCCGTGGTCCGCGCTGCGTCGCCGATTATCAGGCGCGCATGTCCGGGCCACTGCTCGATCGCATCGACATTCGCATCGAGGTACCGGCCGTATCGGCGACGGATCTCATCCTACCGTCGCCGTCGGAATCGTCCGCGACCGTCGCGGAGCGGGTCGCGTCGGCGCGCGCCGTGCAGCGCGACCGGTTCGCCGCGCTCGGTCTCGCCGACGTCGCGACTAACGCGCAGGTGCCCTCATCGATGATCGAGACGGTGGTGGCGATGGACGCGGCGGCGTCTGCGTTGATGCGCAATGCCGCCGAGCAGATGCGGCTGTCCGCGCGCGGCTACCATCGCGTGCTGAAGGTCGCCCGCACGCTGGCCGACCTCGACGGCGCCGACACCGTCGGTCGCATACACCTTGCCGAAGCCCTGAGCTATCGCGTCGCGGGCGACCGGCTTGCCGCCGCGGCCTGAGGCAGCTAGTCCCTCCCGCCATGGCCGCGCTCACCACCATCGGCTTCGATGCCGACGACACGCTCTGGCAGAACGAGCATTTTTATAAGCTGACGACGGATCGCTTCGCCGGCCTGCTTGCCGAGTACGCCTCGCCCGAGCGCATTGAGGCGACGCTCCTGGAGAGCGAGAAGCGGAACCTGGCACTCTACGGCTATGGCATCAAAGGCTTCACGCTGTCGATGATCGAGACCGCGCTCGAGGTCACCGAGCGCCGGGCGCCGGCCGCGGTGATCGCGGAGATTCTCGCGGCCGGACGCGAGATGCTGCGCCATCCTGTCGAGACGCTGCCGCACGCGCGCGAGACGCTGCAGGCGTTGTCGGCGACGTATCGCCTGGTGATGATCACAAAGGGCGACCTGTTCGACCAGGAACGCAAGCTTGCCGAATCCGGCCTTGGCGATTTCTTCGCCGGCGTCGAAATCGTCAGCGACAAGACCGTCGCGACGTACTCCCGCGCCTTCGCCCGCCATGGCGACGGCGCCGATCGCGCCATGATGGTCGGCAACTCGCTGAAGTCGGACATCGTCCCGGCGATCGCCGCGGGTAGCTGGGCCGTCTACATTCCGCACGCGCTGAACTGGGTGCTGGAGCATGACGACGAGCCGCTGGCTTCGCCGCGCTATCGCCGGCTGGATAGCCTGGCTGGTCTCGACGCGGTGATCCGCGAAGCGGGTTAGGCGCCGCTTGGCAGGCCGGCGGCTTCCAGTCCCTCCAGCGTCGTCGCCATGCGCGCGCCGCGCGTCGGCTGGGCGCTCCGCACGCTGGCGATGGTCACGCCGGGTTGCTGACGCTGGAATGTCGCCAGGTGACGGCGGGCGGCCTCGCGCCGGCCGAGGTGCGCGTTGGCCGCGATCCGGGTCCAGTGCGCGCCGCCGTAGTTGGGGTTGAAGAGAAGCGCGCGCTCGGCGAGCGACAACGCCTCCTCGAAGCGGCCCTCGATCATGCGGATGCGCGACAGGCCGCCGAGCACGTGCGTCTGGTCGGGGCTCAGCGGCACGAGGCGGAGGGCGCGCCGGTATTGCGTCTCGGCCACGTCGATGCGTCCCCAGTGCATGTTGCTGGTGGCGTGGTGGATGAGCGCCGTGATGCTGTTCGGGTTCATCTCCACCGCATGACGCAGCATCGCGAGCGCGGCGTCGCGATCGCCGCCGCGATAGAGGCCAAAGCCGAAGCGGGCCCAGGCGGCGGCGTCGTTCGCGGCGAGTTTCAGGCCGCGGCGCGCGAGTTCCTCGCACTGCGCGAGGTCATCGTCGCCGAGCGCCGGCCAGCCCATCGCGATGCGATGCGCCCGCGCCTCGCACGCCGCGGCGACGATCGAGATGTCGTCGGGATGTTGCGCGAGCGCCTGGTCGAACAGCGCGATTTCGTCGGCGTTTTGCTGTGGGCGGCTTGCCGGGACGTGCCGGTAGTATTGGAGCATCGTCGACAGCGCGGTCTCGCCATCCCCGGCGCGGAGCAAGCGCGCCGCTTCCGCGCTGCGCACGTGGAACTCGACGGAGGCGGCGATGGTGTCCACCCAGCGGTCGCTGAGGCGGCCCTGGCCGCCCCACCGTTCACCCCAGATCATTCGACCTTGCGCATCGGTGAGCCGTACGGCCAGCCGAAGGGCGCCGTCGCTGCGTCGCACGCTGCCGTGCAGCTGATAGGGCGCGGCGTGGCCCGCCAGTATCACGTCGAGCGTCGGGAAGCGCGTCAGCGCAATGGCGACGTCGTCGGTAAGGCTGTGCGCGAATGTGCTGGCCTCACTGTCGAGGCTCGCGAAGGGGAGCAGGGAAAGTCCCACGCCAGCCGGACGGGATGCGATAAGCGGCTCGGGACGAAAGCGGTAGCCGATGCGGCCCACCGTTTCGATCCACGGCGGCTGATCAGCGAGGGTTCGCCTGAGCCGCGCGATCTGGACGGAAAGGTTGCTGTCCTCGATGGCCGCGCCGCCCCATGCGGCCTGGATGAGGTCCGCCTTCGCCACGACCTGACCCTGGCGGGCGAGCAGCAAACGAAGCAGCGCTGTCGCGCGGCGGCCGAGGTCGACGCCATCCTCGCCGGCGAGCAGGGCGCCGGTGTCGAAATCGAAGCGAAAACGGCCGAACCGGATGCTGACCATGACGCCCTGGGGGAGCGACGGAAGCGACTGTCTTGTCGATACCTGAGTTTCCCGTGGCCGCCTAGCCGCGGTTCCGCGCCATTACCCGGGGCTCAGGCGCGGGAAATAAAGCATTTGGCAAGCATGGTTTGCGACTCTGGACTTGCCGTGCCGGCGTACCGCCAGCGCGCCCGGGAAGCCGTGTCATGCCGCGTTCGTCCGCCGTACCGCGTTCCGCGCCCCTGAGGCCGCGGCCTCCCGTCGCCCGTGCCGCGCCGCCGGCACCACAGCCGGAGGCGGCCACCCCGCAGTTGCAGCGCCGCCGCATCGTGGGCGCACTCTTCGCCTCGTTCGCCGGTCTGGCGGTGCTGGTCGCCTTCGCACTTGCCGATCTTTACCCCGAATACGCGCCCTTCATTGCCGCCGCCGCGCTCGTGTTCACCCTCACGGCGCTGTGGGGCGCGGCGCGCACGGACAGCAGCGGCTTCGCCGCCGAACACGAACGCCTCGCCGCCCACAACAGGCAACTGTCGGCTGAGCTCGAGGCGCTTTCGGACAAGGCATGGGAACTTCGCGAGAGCGAGGAGCGCTACCGCAGCCTGATCGACGCGCAGGGCGATCTCATCGTGCGCCGCGACGCCGGCGGCACGGTGACCTTCGTCAATCCCGCATTCGCCAAGGCCTTCGGTCGCTCGCCCGCCAGCCTTGTGGGTGAGACGCTGACCCTCGTGCCGCTGGTGCACGGCGCATCGGAAGCCCACGACGGCGTCACAGCGCGCGACGTACGCCTCATCACCGCCAACGGCTGGCGGTGGTACTCGTGGGTCGACGTGCGCATGCGCGACGAGGTTTACTCGATCGCGCGCGACATCACCGCGCGCAAGGACGTCGAGCAGGCGCTGGTCGACGCGCGGCAGAAGGCGGAGGCCGCGAGCCAGGCGAAGTCGCGCGTGCTCGCCACCGTCAGCCACGAATTCCGCACGCCGCTGAACGGCATCCTCGGTCTCACCGGCCTGCTCGGCGAAACCAGCCTGACGCCCGACCAGGAGACCTACGCGCGTGCCGTGCATTCCTCTGGCGAGGCGCTGCTCGCGCTGGTCGACGACATGCTCGACTTCTCCAAGATCGAGGCCGGTCGGCTTGACCTGCACCCGGAGCCGACCGACCTGGAGGCGCTAGTGCAGGAGATCGTCGAGCTGCTGGCGGGCCGCGCGCATATCAAGGGCATCGACATCGCCGCCGAGATCGCGGCCGACGTACCGGCGACGGTCATCGCCGATCCGGCGCGGCTCCGGCAGGTGCTGATCAACCTCGCCGGCAACGGTGTGAAGTTCACCGAGAAGGGCGGCCTCACCGTTTCGGTGACGGTGGTCGAGGATGGCGCGGTGCGTTTCGCCGTTGCCGACAGCGGTCCCGGCATACCCGCCGAAGATGCCGAGCGCCTCTTCGATGAGTTCGAGCAGATGGATACCGCCATCACGCGCCGCCACGGTGGCGCCGGGCTTGGGCTCGCGATTTCGCGCCGGATCGTGCGGCGGATGGGCGGCGATGTGAGCCTCGCGGCGCGACCCGGCGGCGGCTCCGTCTTCTCCTTCACCCTCGCTCTGATGCCGGTCGCCGCCGCAGCGCAGTCCACCGGTATATTGAATGGGCGGAGTTTCCTGATCCTCGCGCCTGTCGGTGCCGAACCGCCGGCTCTCGCGCGCCACCTTTCCGATGCCGGCGCCACGGTTCGCATTGCTTCGACCTTGAACGAAGCCGCCGGCCTTCTCGGCGCGGCGATGGCTGCCGACGAGATCCATGACGCGGTGTTCATCGACGCACGTGTCGCGCAAGGTGCCGCCCACGCATTGGCGCGGCTCCGCGAAGCCGCGGGCAAACGCGTCGCCGCGGCGGTGCTGATCGAGCCGGGCAAGCGCGCGGAGGTCGAGGCGCTGAAGGCCGCCGGCTATGACGCCTATCTTGTGCGGCCGGCGCGGCGCGGATCGCTGCTCCGCATCGCCGCCGAGCTGACCGAGTCTCAAACCGATTTCCGCATCGATCCGAGCGATGCGCGCCCGCGTGAGCCCGCGGTCGCGCGCCGCGCGGCGCAGAGCCTCGAGGTGCTGCTCGCCGAAGACAACGAGATCAACGCGCTGCTCGCACGCGCCGTGCTCGAGGGCCTCGGCCACACGGTGATGGAGGTACGCGACGGCGCAGCCGCACTGGCCGCGGCGCGCGGCAAGGCAGGCGGCTTCGCTGCGATCCTGATGGATCTTCACATGCCCGGCCTCGATGGCCTGACCGCCGCGCGCGCAATCCGCGAATGGGAGGCTGCCTTCCGCCAGCCGCGCTCGGCGATCCTGGCGGTCACCGCCGACGTGTTGCCGGAAACGCGTGCCGCAGCGGAAGCTGCCGGCATAGACGCCGTGCTGGAGAAGCCGATGACGCCGGATGCCTTGCGGCGGGCGCTAGCGGATCTGACGGAGTAGGACAGGCCGCAGAACCAGCACCGCCTCTCCCATAGGGAGAGGGCCGCGCCTCTTATGAGCGCAGCGAATTAGAGGCGTGGGGTGAGGGGAATGACCTTGGCGGAAAGGGCATTCCCCTCACCCCATTCGCCTAAGCTCACCTTCGGTTCGCTAAGGCTCATGGCCCTCTCCCTATGGGAGAGGGGGGGTGACCATGCTTTGGCGCGCGGAAAAATCCGTGTAGCGGGGTTGCGCTAGCTTTCCGGGCCTTCCGGCGCTGCCGCGATCTTATCTTCGATGGGCGCCGCTGTGGCGGGCTTCGCCTTCTTCGCGATGCCGACCAGCGCCGGGCGAAGCACCCGATCGCCGATGGCGTAGCCGGCCTGGATCTCTTCGACCACGGTGCCGGGCGTTGCGTCGGGTGACTCGACCTCGAACATCGCCTGATGCATGGCAGGATCGAACTTGGTGCCCTTGGTCTCGACGCGGCGCACGCCGAACTTGGCCATCGCCTGCTCCATGCCGCGCTCAGTCACCTCGACGCCCTCGATCAGCGCATTGAGCGCGGGATCGCGGCCATCGCGTTGCTCCTTCGGCACCGCGTCGATGGCGCGGCGAAGGTTGTCGCCCACGGTCAGCATGTCGCGGGCGAAGCTCGCGACAGCGTAGGCACGCGCGTCGGCCATCTCGCGCTCGGTGCGCCGGCGCAGATTCTCCATCTCCGCCAGCGTGCGCAGCATCTTGTCCTTCATGTCAGCGACCTCGGCCATGAGGCCATCGATGCTGAAGGCCTTGCTTTCAGCGGCCGTGTCGTTCGCGGCGGGTGTTTCGGGCGTGGTCTCGTCGGCCATCATCCGGGTTCCGTCTTGGTGTCGGTTGGGTTGGCGGGGATATCAGGTCTGCGGCGCGAAAAATCAAGCCACGCCTAGATACGGCGGAGTGCCACGCGTTCGATGCGGTGGTCGTCGCCCTTGACCAGAATGAGGTGAGCCCGCGGGCGGGTCGGGATGATGTTTTCCCTGAGATTCACCAGGTTGATCCGCTCCCAGAGGCCGCTCGCGATCCGCTCGGTTTCGGCTTCATCGAGCTGGGCGTAGCGGTGGAAGTACGACTTCGGATCGCGGAACGCGGTATCGCGGAGCCGGCGGAAACGGTCGATGTACCAATGGCGCAGCGCCGCTTCCTGGGCGTCGAGATAGACCGAGAAATCGAAGAAATCCGAGACGAACGGGATGACGCGCCCGTCGCGCGGCGGCTTGGATGTCTGCAGGACGTTGAGGCCCTCGACGATCAGGATGTCCGGCCGGTCGATGGTGATCGTCTCGTCTGGCACGATGTCGTAGGCGAGATGCGAATAGACCGGCGCCACGACGTTGCGCTTGCCCGCCTTGATGTCGGCGAGGAAGGCGGAGAGGGCGGGGCGGTCGTAGGATTCCGGGAAACCTTTCTTCTCCATCAGCCCTTCGCGCTGGAGCACGACGTTGGGCTTCAGGAAACCGTCGGTCGCGATGAGATCGACCTTGGGCGTGTTCGGCCAGCGCGTGAGCAGCGCGCGCAGGATGCGCGCCGTCGTCGACTTGCCGACCGCGACGGAGCCGGCGACGCCGATGATATAAGGCGTCGCGCCATCCTCGGCGCCGAGAAACTTGCGCGTCGCGTTGTGCAGCCCCTGCGTCGCGGCGACGTAGAGCGAAAGCAGGCGCGAGATCGGCAGGTAGATTTCCACCACCTCGTCGAGCGAGATCGGATCGTTCAGCGACTTCAGCCGAGCCAGATCCTCGCCGTTCAGCGTCATCGGTGTATCGGCGCGGAGCTTCGCCCATTCCTCGCGCGTGAAGACGCGATGCGGTGCAATCACCGTAGGCGCGATTTGGTCCATCAGCTTTTCGCCCGTGCGGCCTTCTCGGCAAGGCCGCTCTGCCGCGTGCGCGACTCAAGCTCCGCCATCACGGCCTCGAGCTTGATACCGCGCGCCCGGAGCATCACCAGCAGATGATAGAGCACGTCGGCCGCCTCGCCAGTCAGGGCCGCGTCGCTCTGCGAGATGGCGGCAATGGTCGCCTCGACCGCCTCCTCGCCGAATTTGCGCGCGCATTTCTCCACGCCATCGGCCAGCAGCCGCGCGGTGTACGACGCGGATGCATCACCGGCGCTAGCGCGCTCAGCGATGATTTTCGCAAGGTCGGCGAGGCTGAAATCCGCCATTTCGGGCCTATCCGTCGAGCCGGACGGGGATGCCGGCCGCCGCCATATGCTCCTTCGCCTGGCGGATCGTAAAGGTGCCGAAGTGGAATATGGAAGCCGCAAGCACCGCCGAGGCGTGTCCCCGCCGCACGCCGTCGGTGAAATGGCCGAGCGTGCCGACGCCGCCGGACGCGACCACCGGGATCGGCACGGCGTCGGCGACGGCCCGCGTCAGCTCCAGATCGAAGCCGTCGCCGGTGCCGTCCCGATCCATCGACGTCAGCAGAATCTCGCCTGCGCCTAGCGCCGCGACTTCCTCCGCGTAGCGGATGGCGTTGAGGCCGGTGGCGTTGCGGCCGCCGTGCGTGAAAATCTCGAAGTCGTTGCCGACGCGCTTGGCGTCGATCGCCACCACGATCGCCTGTGCGCCGAATTTTTCCGACGCTTCACGCACGACCTCGCGACGCTGAATGGCGCCGGTGTTGATCGAGACTTTGTCTGCGCCGGCAAGCAGCAACGCGCGCACGTCCGCAACGGTACGCACGCCGCCGCCGACCGTCACCGGCATGAAGCATTGCTCGGCGGTGCGCGCGACGACGTCGAGGATGGTGCCGCGGTTTTCGTGGCTGGCGGTGATATCGAGGAAGCACAGCTCGTCGGCGCCGGCCGCATCATACGCGCGTGCGGCCTCGACCGGATCGCCCGCATCGGTGAGATCGACGAACCGCACGCCCTTCACCACGCGCCCGTCTTTCACGTCGAGGCAGGGGATGACGCGGACCTTGAGCGTCATGGCTTCGCCTTGGTCAGCGCCAGCGCCGCCTTGGCATCGAGGCGGCCGTCATAGAGCGCGCGCCCGGCGATCGCGCCTTCCAGGATGGCGCAGTCCGGCTCTATCAGCCGGCGCACGTCATCGAGACCGCCGAGGCCACCCGATGCGATGACGGGAATCGCGACGGCGTTGGCGAGCGCCAGCGTTGCTGGGATGTTCAGCCCCTTCAGCAGGCCGTCACGGTCGATGTCGGTGTAGATGATCGCGGCCACGCCCGCGTCCTCGAAGCGGCGCGCGAGGTCGATGACATGCATCGTGGTGGTCTCGGCCCAGCCGCGCACAGCCACCTGCCCGCCGCGCGCGTCGATGCCGACCGCGATCTGTCCGGGAAAAAGCAGCGCCGCCGACGCGACAAGGTCGGGATCGGTGACCGCGACGGTGCCGAGAATAACGCGGGCGACACCGTGATCCAGCCAAGCCTCGATCGCCCCCATGTCGCGGATCCCGCCGCCGAGCTGCACCGGCAACTCCGTCGCCGACAGGATCGCCTTCACCGCGTCGCCGTTCTCCGACCGGCCGGCAAAGGCGCCGTTGAGGTCGACGACATGCAGACGATCGAAGCCGACGTCGGCGAAGGCCCGCGCCTGTGCTGCCGGGTCGCGGTTGAAAGTCGTGGCGCGCGCCATGTCGCCCTGCTCGAGGCGCACGGCCTGGCCGTCTTTCAGGTCGATGGCGGGAAAGAGGATCATCGGCGCTAGCGGTTGATTTCGACGAGGAAGATCCAGCCTTCGCTCACCGCCTTGATGATGGTCAGGCACATGCCGGCACCGACCCAGTAGAAGCCGGCCTCGCCCCCGCCAAGCATCAGCAGTCCGCCGATGAAGATGGGCGCCAGCGCGGCGATGTTGCTGACCATGTTCTGCACGAAGTTGCCGCGAAATCGCGGGTCGGAGGCGCGGAGACCCCGCAGCCCCAGCAGCGTTGCGATGACGGCGGTGATGATCGCGATCGCCGCCGATTCCACGCCGAGCACCGCGACCGGCTGATCGGGCATGGCGAGCAGCAACCCGGCGATCAGGATCGCAAGCAGCAGGAGCAGGGCGCCGAGCGCGCGATCAGCGAGCCCGCCGGACTCGATCACCTGCTTGAGGTTGATCGAGATGGCGACGAACATCAGGCCGAGCAGCGCGGCGGCCGCGGCTGTTTCGGCGACGAAGAAGCTGTCCCAGGATTCGATCATCCTACGGCTTCCATTTCAGGAAATTGGCGATCAGCTTCAGTCCGAGCCGCTGGCTTTTCTCGGGGTGGAACTGCGTACCGGCAATCGTGCCGCGCGCGACGATTGCCGTCACCGGCCCGCCGTAGTCGGCGACCGCGGTGACGTCGTCGCTCCGCTCGGCGACCAGGTGGTAGCCGTGCAGGAAATAGGCATGCCAGCCGCGCTCGCCGAATTCGATGCCGTCGAACAGCGTGTGGTCGCTCTGTCTGGCGAGCGTGTTCCAGCCCATGTGCGGCACCTTCAGCGCCGGGTCGCGCGGTTCGATCGGCCGCACTTCGCCGGGTATGCGATCGAGGCCGGCAGTGACCGCATGCTCGATGCCGCGAGTGGCGAGAAGCTGCATGCCGACGCAGATGCCGAAGAACGGGCGGCCCTTCACGTCGATCATTTCGTCGATCGCCTCGATCATGCCGGGAATGCCGTCGAGATTGCGCTTGCAATCGGCGAAGGCACCGTCGCCCGGCAGCACGACACGGTCGGCCTTTGCCACGACGGCCGGATCGGACGTGACCGTGACGCTGTCGTCCAGACCGTCATGGGCGATGGCGAACTGGAACGCCTTCTCCGCCGAGCGGAGGTTGCCGGCGCCATAGTCGATGATCGCGACGCTCACGCCGGTGCTCCCGGCGCGGGGAAGAGGCCGACCACGTCGCCGGCCTCGGCCGACGGGCTCACCGGCGGCTGCGGCGTGCGCGGCACCGATGGCGGAGCGGGCGGGGCGGGCGGAGCTGGCGGCATCGCGACCTCAGCCTCGCTGAAGTAGCGGATCTCCGCCTCCTCGACGTTGCGTCCCTCGCTGACCGCGATGAGGCGATAGCCGTTGCGCTCCAGCGTCCACATGCGGAGCTGATTTGCCTCCAGCGCGAACAAGAGATGGACGGCCAGCCCGGCCAGAGTGCCGTAGCCATCGCTGATCTGCGCGGCTGCAAAGGTAACCGCCACCGCGGCGATGATGTAGCCGATGAGGGTCAACCACATGCGGCGGTAGATCAGCCACGGCCCGGCGAAGAACAACGCCGGCCAATTGAAGCCGTCCTTAACGAAGACGACGTCCATCGGCTCCGGCAGCGAGCTACCGTCGCCGGCTTGCGGCGCGAGGATTGCGTATACGGCCATGATCCACCTGTTAGCCTTAGAGGCTGCCCTTGGTCGAGGGTACCCGGGATTTCTGCCGCGGGTCTATGGCGACCGCGACGCGCAACGCGCGGGCGAGCGCTTTGAAGCATGTCTCGGCGATATGGTGGTTGTTCTTGCCGTAGAGATTCTCGATGTGCAGCGTGATCCCGGCGTTCTGCGCGAACGCCTGGAAGAATTCGCGGAACAGCTCCGAGTCCATTTCGCCGATTTTCACGCGCGTGAAATTCACCTTCCAGACCAGGTAGGGCCGGCCGGAAATATCGATCGCCGCGCGCGTCATCGCTTCGTCCATCGGCAGATGGACGTCGGCGTAGCGCGTGATGCCCTTCATGTCGCCGAGCGCCTGCTTCAGCGCCTGGCCGAGCGCGATGCCGACGTCCTCGACCGTGTGGTGCTGGTCGATGTGGAGGTCGCCCTTGGCAGCAATGGTGACGTCGATCAGGCTATGGCGCGCGACCTGCTCCAGCATGTGGTCGAAGAAGCCGACGCCGGTCGAAATCTTCGCCGTGCCGTCGCCGTCGAGAGAGACGGTGACGGCGATGTCGGTTTCCTTGGTCTTGCGCTTGATCGTGGCACTGCGCATGGGCCCGCTCCTTTCGGGGCGGGCTTGTATCAGCGGAGCCAAGCGATTGCCATATTGCCATCGAAATCCGGCGATCCGGGCGGCGGACAAGCCGAAGAGGTGTCGCCGAGGCCGAGCGGAACTTCTAGCAACCGCGTGCGTTTCCGTTGTGCGGTTCAGAAAATGCTTTACATGGCTTGCCGGTTTGTTTACCGGATTGCCTAAGAAAGTTGGCGGCGACACCCCCATTGTCTTATGTCGCCGCCGGGGCGGGGCTGTTAGGCAGCCCCTACCCGAGATGTATAATTACCGCAACGATGAGAAGGACCGTCGAGCTTCCAACCTCCAGGACAACCCGGAGGAGGGCGAGGCGGCCCTTCCGTTGCTCGCGCGCATGCTCAGCAAGCGATCGCTGAACGTCGAGCAACTCGTCTTCCAAGAAGCGACACCATCGGGCACACGCCGCGTGATCAGTCGCCTCTTTGGCAGACGCGAACCAGTCGGCGACATCCTGATACATCACGCGACGTACCTCACGCTCAGCGTGGGGTAGCCCGTTCAGCAGTTCGGCGAGCCGAGCCAGCATAGCGGGTGCATCCCGCGATCTGTGGTTCGTTGGTACTACCATCTTACATTGCTACCTTTCTGGGCCCCTCACGACGTGACGAGTCCGAGAGGCCGGGGCGCGGTGGCCTGCTCGAAACCAACTGACGGTGATTAGCAAGGGCGAGCACGAACGCGTCTTCGCCGTTCGGGCTCACGGCGTAGAACGCCGCAGGTCTGCCGCTGCGTGGGCTTGGCTGTGTTCCGATCAAAGAAAGCAGCCCGCGCTCGGTCAGCTTCACGAAGGCGCGGTGGATGACCGAAGTAGAAAACGGCGTAGGCAGGTGATTGAACGTGTACTCGAGGATGTCCGACTGGCTGAGCGCGTTGTTGCCATATGCCAACATCAAGCCAACACCCAGCGTGATGACCTCCGAAAAATTCAGCGGGTCGTATGTCTCTTCGTCGTGCAGTCCTTCGAGGCAGTCAGTGGCCGTCTCTGGTTCGTTTGCGTTCGGTGGAAGCTTCTTCAAAAGCTCGTAGACACGCCGCAGCGACTTCTCGACCGTGCGCAAGTAGTCGTCGTCGGTCGCGGTCGGTGGTCCCCTAAGTTCGAAAGCGTTCATTCATTGATACTCCCCTAGTCGATTGGCCGAGATGGCCAATCACCAGAGACTTCCACATCTGGAAGCCAAGTCAATCGAAATTTCCAGAACTGGAAGCCACCCGCGGCCAAGAGCAGTTGGCGAGCCATCGGCGACTACCCACATAAGCGCACGCGCCGGTTCCCAGCCGGCGCATGCGGGGCCGCTGGCGGGGCCGTTTTCCGGACCGCTCGCAGGCTTGCCAGAAAGGACAGTACCGACGTGGAACACAAGGATCCCGCCACCTGGTACGGCACGACGATCGTGACCGTCCGGAAGGGTGGCAAGGTCGTCGTCGCGGGCGATGGCCAGGTGTCGGTCGGCCAGACCGCCATGAAGCACAACGCCAAAAAGGTGCGCACTATCGGCAAGGGCAACGGCGTCATCGCTGGTTTCGCCGGCGCTACCGCCGATGCGTTTACGCTGTTCGAGCGGCTTGAAGCCAAGCTCGAGCAATACCCCGGGCAACTTACCCGCGCCTGCGTCGAGCTCGCCAAGGACTGGCGCACCGACCGCTACCTCCGCCGTCTCGAAGCGATGATGATCGTCGCCGACAAGGGCACCACGCTCGTGCTCACCGGCACCGGCGATGTGCTGGAGCCGGAGTATGGCGTCGCCGCCATTGGCTCGGGCGGCAACTATGCCCTCGCCGCCGCGCGTGCGCTGATGGATTCGGACAAGGACGCCGAGACGATCGCCCGCAAGGCGATGGAGATCGCCGCCGACATCTGCATCTACACCAACGACAACGTGACGCTGGAAAAACTCGATGCCGTTACCTGACGATATCCGAGCGGCTGCCGCGGCCGGGATCGTCAGCGCCGAACAGGCGGAGCAGCTCGTAACGTTCCTCGCCGCGCGACCGACTGCCGTCGCCCCGGCGGTGGCCGTGCCCGATGATGCAGGGGAAGAAGCACCGCGCTTCGTGCGCAGCTTCCAGGATGTGTTCCTGACGATCGGCATCGTCCTGCTGCTCATCGGCATCGGCGTGCTGAGCAACACCTACCTGCGCTCGTTCGGCGGCTTCCTCGTCGGGGCGGCCGTCTCGTATTTCCTCGCCATCGGCTTTGCCCAGCGCCGGCGGCTGGTGCTGCCTTCGATGGCGCTGGCGCTCGGGTTTGTTTTGTTCGTCGGCCTCGGCGTTACGACCTTGCTTGCCGGTAGCGAAGGCACCAACGTCTTCAGCGATGCCAAGGCCTCGGCGCCGCTTTTCGGCGCGCTCGGCGCCTTTGCCGCCGCGCTCGCGTTCTTCTTGTCGTTCCGCCTGCCGTTCGCTCTGGGCCTGATCGCCGCTGGCGGCCTCGCCATCGTTTTCGTGGCGCTGCGCATGGTCCTGGGGCCTGAAAGCTTCGGTGCTATTTGGGCGCCGGCGCTGCTTGTCTCAGGGCTTCTGACCTTCGCCGCGGCGATGGCCTTCGACCTGTCAGATCCGCTTCGCCGGACGCTGCGCGCCGACAACGCCTTCTGGCTGCATCTCGTCGCCGCACCCATGATCGTCCACGCCGTGTTCAACATCGCCGTCCGCAACGCGCGCTCGCATTTCTCATTCGAGGACGCGATCATCGTGCTGGCGGTGGTGCTCGTGCTGGCGCTCGTTGCGCTGGTCATTGATCGCCGCGCCCTGTTCGTCTCCGCGCTCAGCTACTTCGGCTTCGCCATTGCCGTTCTCGTGCCTGGAGCCGGCATCAACAACAGCGTTGGTATCGCCACCACGCTTGCCGTGACTGGCGGCGTCGTGCTCGCGCTCGGCGTCGGCTGGCGCTCCATACGAGGCGCGCTCCTCGCCCGTCTGCCGCGCCAGGGCCTCTTTCTCCGTCTTCCTCCCGTCGGGAATCCCCTAGAATGACCACATTCTCACCGCGTGAAATCGTCTCCGAACTCGATCGCTTCATCATTGGCCAGCACGACGCCAAGCGCGCCGTCGCGATTGCGCTCCGCAACCGCTGGCGTCGCCAGCAGCTGACCGGCGCGATGCGCGACGAGGTGTTGCCCAAGAATATCCTGATGATCGGCCCGACCGGCGTCGGCAAGACGGAGATCTCGCGCCGCCTCGCCAAGCTCGCCGGCGCCCCTTTCCTCAAGATCGAGGCCACCAAGTTCACCGAGGTCGGCTATGTCGGCCGCGACGTCGATTCCATCGTCCGCGACCTGGTCGAGGTCGGCATCGTTCTGGTCCGCGAGCGCCGCCGCAAGGACGTGGCCGCCAAGGCGGAGCTTGCCGCAGAGGAGCGCGTGCTGACCGCACTGGTCGGCCCGGCCGCCTCACCCGCGACGCGGGAATCGTTCCGCAAGCGCCTCCGCGAAGGCGAGCTGGACGACAAGGAGATCGAGATCGAGGTCAAGGACGCCGGTCCCGCCGTCCCCCAATTCGATATGCCGGGCGGCTCCGTCGGCGTCGTCAACATCGGCGAGATGCTCGGCAAGGCCTTCGGCGGCAAGACCAAGACCCGCCGCGTCTCGGTCAAGGATTCGCACCCCCTGCTGGTCAACGAGGAATCCGACAAGCTGCTCGACACCGAGGAGGTGACGCGCGAGGCGATCTCTGCGGTCGAGAACGACGGCATCGTCTTCCTCGACGAGATCGACAAGATCGCTCGCGAAGGCAACTTCGGCGGCGGCGTTTCCCGCGAGGGCGTGCAGCGCGACCTGCTGCCGCTGATCGAGGGCACCACGGTTGCGACGAAGTACGGCCCGGTGAAGACCGACCACATTCTCTTCATCGCATCGGGCGCGTTCCACGTGGCAAAGCCATCCGATCTGCTGCCTGAGCTTCAGGGCCGCCTGCCCATCCGCGTCGAACTGGCCGCGCTCACCAAGGAAGATTTCGTGCGCATCCTGACCGAGACAGAGGCGAGCCTGATCAAGCAGTACATCGCCCTGATGGCGACCGAAGGCGTCAAGCTCCAGATCACGTCCGATGCAATCGACGCCATTGCCTCGTTCGCCGTCGGCATCAACTCGACCGTTGAGAATATCGGCGCGCGTCGTCTGCAAACCGTGATGGAGCGTGTGCTGGACGAAGTCTCATTCACCGCCGCGGACCAGGAAGGCGAGACCGTGGTCATCGACGGCAAGTACGTCGAGACGCATATCGGCGACCTCGCGCGGAACGTGGACCTGTCGCGGTTCATCCTTTAGGCGGCGCGGGGATGAGCGGAAGACGGACAATGGCTCGCCGCGCGGTGTTGCCGCAATGTGACGGCCGACACAGGGTGCGTTAGCGCGCCTATCCGCGGCCACGCCCGCCGAGCTATCATCGACCGGCCGGCAGCCTTGGAACCCGGCCTGTAGCCTCGCGTTGGAGCGCCATGCCGGGTTTGTTGCGGTCGTCGTTACTGGCGGTTTGTCTGGCCCTCGGGCCGGCCGCGGCGCATGCCGATGATGCGCCCAAGAAGATAATCGTCGTGCCGCCGGGCAATCGTTCGGCGACCCAGCCCGCGATCTCCTACAGCGCCACGAAGCGAACGGCCGACACCAAGGGCACGTTCGATTCCAAGTACCACGCCATCTATCAGCAGCTCGGCGGCGACCCGACGATCATGGACAAGATCGTGAAGACTGCGGCGGTCTACGGCATCGACCCGATCCATATCATCGGCGCCATCGTCGGCGAGCACACCTACAACGTCGACGTCTTCGACACGCTGCAGGGCTACTACGTCAAGGCGCTGTCGTATCTCAACGCTGGCGGCATGCGTTTCGCGTACAAGGGCGAGGGTGTTGACGCGTTCGTGCAGCGCCCCGAGTTTGCGTCATGCGCGTCATCGGCTGACGACTACGATCTGTGGACGTGCCGCGATCGTATCTGGCGCGATGTCTTCCGTGGCAAGAACGTCGGCGGCGTCGACTGGCCGGACGATCGCTTCGAGCGGGTGTTCTTCCAGCCGTACCTCGCCGGCCAGACTTTCGGCCTCGGCCAGCTTTCACCGCTCGCGGCGCTGTCGGTGTCGGACAAGGTGCACGGGCTGACCGGCTTGCCCGATCTCGACGTCAACAAGGCGCCCGAGGTCTATGCCGCGGTCATGGACCCCGACAAGTCGCTCAACTACATGGCGGCGCTGATCAAGTCCGACATCGACGCCTATCGCGACATCGCGGGCTTCGACATTTCCGGCAATCCCGGCCTGACGGCGACCCTCTACAACACTGGCGAGGCGGAGGAGCGCGCTGCCGCCCTCGCTGCCGAGAACAAGAAGCGCCGCGCCCAGGGTCTGGGGCCTGTCTACCCGCGGGAGAATTACTACGGCTGGCTGATCAACGACCGGGTGGATGATTTGCGGAAGCTGCTGCCCGCATCGGCCGCGCCCATTGAGGCGCCGGCCAAGCCGAAGTCCTAGGGGCGCGGTGGCAAGAAAAGGCGCACCTCGCCCATAGGGAGAGGCTTCCGAACATAACGAACGAAGTGAGTTTAGTTGGGGAAGGGTGAAGGGTTATGACTTCTCCGGAGAGGGCCGGACCCCTCACCCCATTCGCCTAACTTCGCTTTGCTCAGTAAGGCTTATGGCCCTCTCCCTACGGGAAAGCGGGCGCTGCTACCTAGGCCGCCTGATCCGCACGTAAAGCGCGCCGGCGCCGCCATGGTTGCGCGCCGCTTCCTCGAAGCCGATGACCACGCCGCGGAGCGCGGGCGAGCCGAGCCACAACGGCACGATGCGCCGCAACACGCCGCGCTCGCTGCCGCGCGCATCGTCGCCGGCCTTGCCCTTGCCGGTGATGACCAGCACGACCTTGGCGCCGTCCGACTGTGCGTCGTGCAGGAACGTATCGAGCCGCCGTTCGGCCGCCGCCTGCGTTAGGCCGTGCAGGTCGATGCGTCGGTCGATCGCGACATTGCCACGCGCAACGCGGCTGCGAGTCCGCCTGTCGAGCGGGGCCAGCGATGGCGGCGTTTTCGGCGGCGGCGGTTTAACGGCGGCGAACGGGGCAACCGGCGGCGTGGCCTTCTTCCTCGGCTCCGGCGGTTTCGGCTTGTCCGTCGCTGTCCTGGCGCTGCGCAGCTTCTGCGGCTCGAGCGGCGCGACCGTTTCGGTCACCTTCTGCCAGAGTTCCAGCTCGTCGCCCGATGGTGTGCGCTTGCGGCTCATCGCGCCCTCGGCAGCAGCACGACAAAACGGCCAGGCGCGCGCATCGCTCCGGCGATCGCGCCGGCAGCGTCACCCGAGCCAAAGAAAATATCGCCGCGCGCCGGGCCCACGATCGCCGATCCGGTGTCCTGCGCCACGAGCAGATGGCGGAACGCACCGCCCGACGGTTCTGTCGTCTCGACCCACACCGGTGTGTGAAATGGGTGGATCGCCTTGTCGACGGCGAGGCTCCGGTTGGCCGTGAGTGGCACCTTGGCCGCCGCGATCGGCCCGAGCGCCACGTCGTCCACCGGCGCCTCGCGGAAGTAGATGTACGAACGGTTGGCGGCCAGTATCGCCGGCATCTCGGCCGGGTGCGCCGCCAGCCAGGCGCGGATGCCGGCCATATCGGCCGTCTCTCGGGTCAAGGCGCCCTTGTCGATCAATACCCGCCCGATCGCGGTGTAGGCGTGCCCGCTCTTGGCGGCATAGGTCACGCGCATCATGCCACCGTCGCTCAGCCGTATCCGCGCCGCGCCCTGCACATGGATGAAGAATGCATCGACCGGATCGCAGAGCCACACCAGCTCCAGCCCGAGCCCGTCGAGCGCGCCTGCCATGACAGCGGCGCGGTCGCGCGCCTCGGGAAAATCCGCCGGCGGACGATGGAGGGGCACGCGAAACTCAGCCGTCTGTGTCAACGAACCCGCCACCTCCGGCTCGTAGAAGCCGGTGAAGAAGCCGTTGGCGTTGACCGCGAACGGCGCGAATTCCTGTTCGAAAAATTGGCGTGCGTTGGAAGGCGCAACATTCACCGCGCGCACGAGCAGGGCACTCAGCGCGACGGGATCCGGGCCCAACGGACGCTGCTTGGGCGGGTGGTCCTGCAAAACCGCCGCGCCACGCCGAAACGCGGCGAGAGCCGCGGCGTGGTCATCCTCCGCCCAGCCGCTGAGATCGCCGAAGGTAAGCGGTGTCAGAGTGTCGATGCGCCGCCCCTTGCGCCGTCGCCTACTCGACCGACTCGGTGGCTACCAGTTTCCAGTTCGGATCGCGCGAGGTCGTATCGCGCGCAAACGTCCAGACATCGGTCACGTCACCGACATGCGTCGGGTCGCCGTCGATCACAGCCCCTGCCTTGTCGTGCGTCGCAGAAACGAGCTTGGACAGGAAGCGCACCGTCACCTGCGCGTTCTGTCCTTTGGCGGACGCGCCGGTGATATCCGCTTTGTCGATGCCGACGAATTTGAACTCGATCGTCTCGCCGCGCCCTTCGCGCTCGGTGATGGCGCTGACGAAACCGTCGAACACTTCCCGCGACAGAAGCTGCTTCAGCGTCTTGCGGTCGCCTTCGGCAAACGCCGTCACGATCATCTCGTAGGCCGTCTTGGCGCCGGCCAGGAACTCCGCCGGATCGAAACTGCGGTCCAGAGCCACCACCGCCTTCAGTCCCTCACTGAGCGGCGAGCCTTCCGGCGCTAGCGTTTTGATGCGCGCCTCGGCAGGCGCCGCGTCGGTGGCCGTAGCGCCAGCCGTCGCCGGCCGGCGTGGCGGCAGGCTGATGACCTTGTCGGCCGCCTTGTCGCCGCCAGCGGTCGGTGCCGTGTCGCGGCGCGAATACGGGTCGAACGGCGGACGCTCGTTCCCTGTGCGCCGGCCAAGCACGTTGCGCAGGCGGAGAACCACCACCACCGCGATGATCAGGAATGCGATGCTGTAGATGTCGATGAAACCGCTCATCGGTCGGGTACGCCTTGACGCTGAATGGGCGAAGTCACTCTGGCACAGAAGCCGTGGCAAAATCGATGCATTCTATATGGGAACCTTATGGTCGCTTGCCAGAGCGTCAAGCACGCCCGCCGCTGCTTGTAACGCCGGGACGGGCATGTTAGCCCAACCGCCGCGAAGCTGGCCGGGTGGGCCATTTTTTGAGCATTGCGCGAGGAGTGAGCGATGGCTGAGCCCGGTAACGGCGGACAGGGTGCGGCGCCGGCTGGCCAGCCGAACCTCAGCGTGCTCACGCAGTACGTGAAGGATTTTTCCTTCGAGAATCCCGGCGCGCCCCAGTCTCTCCGCGCCCGCCAGACGCCGCCGACCATCAACATATCGATCGGCGTCCAGTCCCAGCCGGTCGGCAACAACGAGGTCGAGGTCGAACTCCGTATCGACGCTCGCGCCGCCGACGGCCAGACAGTGCTGTTCGCCATCGAGCTGGTCTACGCCGGCGTCTTCCGCTTCACCAACATCCCGGCCGAGCAGGCTCGCCCTGTCGCCTTGATCGAGTGCCCGCGCCTGTTGTTCCCGTTTGCGCGCCAGATCGTCGCGGACGCCAGCCGCAATGGCGGCTTCCCGCCGCTGCTGATCGATCCGGTGGATTTCGTGGCGATGTTCCGTCAGCAGATGGGATCCGAGGCCGGCCAGACCACCTCCGCCCCGAACTAGCGTCGTCAGAGCGCGAACCCCGCCTTCCGCGCGAGTTCGAGCAACGTGACGTGCGGTCGCGGCCCGATGTGGCCGATGACTTCGCCGGCGGCGAGGTTGCCGAGGCGAGCCGCGTCCGCCAGCGCCATGCCGCGCGTAAGCCCGTAAAGGAAGCCGCCCGCGAAAAGATCGCCGGCGCCGGTCAGGTCAACGACCTCACCCACCGGCGCTGCGGCCACGGGCGTCACGGCTTCGGGCGTCACCACCAGCGCGCCGTCGGCGCCGACAGTCACCGCCGTCAGCGCGCAATCCTTCTGCACCGCCGCCACCGCCGCCTCGAGGCTCGACGTGGTGTACAGCGACTTTACCTCGGAATCGTTGGCGAACAGGATATCGACCGCGCGCGTGCGGATGAGGTCAAGAAACTCCGCGCGATAGCGGTCGACGCAGAAGGCATCGGACAGCGTGATGGAGACTTTGCGCCCGGCCGCGTGCGCGATCTCTGCCGCACGGCGGAACGCCTTCTTGGCTTCGGGCGGATCCCAGAGGTAGCCCTCGAGGTAGGTGACCGCCGCGCCCTGCACGGTCGCCGGGTCGATGTCATCCGGCCCCAGCATCTGGCACGCACCGAGATACGTGTTCATCGTGCGCTCGCCGTCGGGCGTGATGAGGATCATCGACTGCGCCGTCGGCGCACCCATCGCCAGCGGTGCAGTGGCGAAGTGAACGCCGATGCGCGCCATGTCGCTCTTGTAGAGATGGCCGAGCGGATCGTCGGCGACCTTGCCGATGAAGGCCGCGCGCCCGCCCAGCGACGCCACGCCAGCGGTCGTGTTTCCGGCCGACCCGCCGCTCCGCTCGATGGCGCTCGGAATGTGCCGGTGCAGCACCTCGGCGCGTTCGGCATCGATGAGGTGCATCGTGCCCTTGGCGAGACGCTCGGCGACGAGGAAATCGTCTTCGATGGTCGCGAGCACGTCGACAATGGCGTTGCCGATGCCGAGCACGTCGTAGCGGGTTTCAGGCATGGCGGACGGGGGCGGGAGGAAAGGGCGGCGGAACTATACCGACGAAGGCGGCAGGTGCAACGGCTGCGGCCCCGTGAACCCGAAAGCCTCCGGCGGCGTCTTGTCCGGATAGCGGCAGAGATCGGCGATCAGGCACTCGGGACAGCGCGGCTTGCGCGCCACGCAGACGTAACGGCCGTGCAGGATCAGCCAGTGGTGCGCGTGGCTGAGGTAGCGCTTGGGCACGTTCCGCTCCAGGCCATCCTCGACCTCGCGTACGTCGGCGCCTTTCGCCATGCCGGTGCGATTGGCCACCCGGTAGATGTGCGTATCGACGGCGATTGTCGGCTCGCCGAACGCGACGTTCATCACCACGTTCGCTGTCTTGCGCCCGACGCCAGGCAGCGCCTCGAGCGCCTCGCGCATGCGCGGTACGACTCCGTCGTGCTGCTCGACCAGCATGCGCGACAGCGCCGCGACATTCTTTGCCTTGGTGCGGTAGAGGCCGATCGTTTTGATGAAGTCGCGGATCCTCGCCTCGCCTAGCGCCGCCATCTTCGCCGGCGTGTTCGCCTTGGCGAACAGCGCCGGCGTCGCCTTGTTCACGCCGGCATCGGTTGCCTGCGCCGACAGCACGACCGAAATCAGCAGCGTAAACGGATCGGAGTAGTGGAGTTCGGTCTTCGGCGATGGCGACACTTGCTTGAAGCGGCGGAATGCGGTGGCGATATCGGCCGCAGGCATCACGCCGCCGTCGAAATGCTTCGGCTGCGGCGCTCGTCTCAATCGGGCACGTCGGGCGTTGTCACCGCGGCGGACGCGCCGCCTTCCAGCGTCGTGATGAAATCGACGAACAGCGCCGCGGCGACGCCAATCGCCACCAGCACCATGCCGATCAGGAAAACGCGGATCGCCGCACGATAGCGCGGCACCTCCAGCACCTGGGGATCGAGTAGGCGGGCCAGCGCCACCATCTCGAAGATGACGCCAATCGCGATCGCCGTGAGCGGCAGGAGATCCTTGAGGCCCCACGGGATGGGGTTGGCTCCCCACGCCGTCAGGAAGCCCAGCGAGAACGCGGTGAACACGCCAACGGCGGTAATGCTGCCGTGCCGAAACGATGACTCGATCCGTTCCACGCCGTCCGCTGCCGCCATGTCTGCGCCCCTTGGCCCCACGTGATTCCGCCGCGCCTCCCTCTATAATCTCGGCAATGGCATCCGCCAACGCAGAGACCGAGCCGCCGATCTACGCGGCGGTACTCACCCCGCACCGCTCGCTCGGGCGGCGCGGCTTTCTCGCCGTAATGGCGGTGCTGTCCGCCATGTCGTTGATGGTCGGCCTGATCTTCTGGTCGATTGGGGCGTGGCCGATCCCGGGCTTTCTCGGGCTCGACGTTCTGCTGGTCTACGTCGCGTTCCGGCTGAGCTACCGCCAGGCGCGCGCGGCGGAAGAGATCCGCCTGTCACGTTCGGCGCTGACCGTGCGACGGATCGGGCCTGACGGCACCACGGCCGAAATGGGGCTGAATCCATACTGGGCGCGGCTGGAGGTCGACCGCCATCCCGAGTTTGGCATCCTGCGCATGGCCATCGCCTGGCAGGGCCATCGCCTCGCCATCGGCCGTTTCCTCGGCGCGCCCGAGCGGGAAAAATTCGCGCGCGAATTCTCCGCTGCGCTGGCGGAAGCACGCGCCACGCCCGGGCTGGTGTGATACGCAAGAAACGGGTGGTTGCGCCCTACGCCGCGACGTATCTGACGCGGCATCAGAGGAGCAACGATCATGGAAACCGCGACCGTGTCCACCGCCCGCTTCACCCCCGCCAAGGACGTCTCCGCGAAGCTTCGCGACGAGCATCCGTCTGACTACGCCATCGTCTCGCGCGCCATCGCGTACATCTCACGCGACTGGCGCGAGCAACCGTCGCTGGAAAAGATCGCTGCGCACGTCGGCATGAAGCCGCTGTCGCTGCAGCGCCTGTTCACGCGCTGGGCGGGTCTGTCGCCGAAAGGCTTTCTCCAGGCGGTGACGCTGGATCACGCGCGCGGCTTGCTTGCCGACTCTGCCTCGGTGCTCGATGTGACTTACGAGCTGGGCCTGTCCGGCCCCGGGCGCCTGCACGATCTGTTCGTCACGCACGAGGCGATGACGCCCGGCGCCTACAAGGCGCGCGGCGAGGGCGTCACCATTCGCTACGGCTTCCATCCGTCGCCCTTCGGCACGGCGCTGGTGATGGTGACGGAATACGGTCTCGCCGGCCTCGCCTTCGCCGACGAGGGCGGCGAAAAGGCCGCGCTCGCCGATATGACCGCGCGCTGGCCGAAGGCGGTCTACGTGGAGGATTCGGCCGCGACGGTCTCGTATGTGCGTCGCATCTTCGATCGCACGCGCTGGAAAGCGGAGCAGCCTCTGCGCGTTGTGATGATCGGCACCGACTTCGAAGTGAGTGTCTGGGAGACGCTGCTCAAGCTGCCGCTCGGCAAGGTTACGACCTACGGGGATATCGCCACGCATCTCGGCCGGCCCAACGCCTCGCGCGCGGTGGGCGCCGCGGTTGGCAAGAATCCGATCTCATTCGTTGTCCCCTGCCATCGGGTCATCGGCAAGGACGGCGGCCTCCACGGCTACCACTGGGGTTTGACGCGGAAACGCGCCATTCTTGGGTGGGAAGCCGGTGTGGCTAATACAAGTAGCTAAAAGGCTATCGACATAACAGTCGGCCGGCCTTTCCCGGGGAGGGGGTGCCTGCCCCACCCACCTCACCGCTTGCACTATCCCAGCGTTTCTTTGCTCGCGACTGTAGAATCAGCGTTGAGCCGGTAGACCACCGGCACCCCGGTCGCGAGTTCCATCTTCACGATCTCCTCGGCGGTAAGCCCGTCGAGCGCCATGATGAGGGCGCGGAGCGAGTTGCCGTGCGCGGCGATTAGCACGCGCTCGCCGCGCAGCACATGCGGTTGGATGATGTGGATATAGTACGGCCACACGCGCGCACCGGTGTCGCGCAGCGACTCGCCGCCCGGAGGGGCGGTCGCATACGACCGGCGCCAAGTGTGCACCTGATCCTCGCCCCACTTGGCGCGCGCGTCGTCTTTGTTGAGACCGCTGAGGTCGCCATAGTCGCGCTCGTTGAGGGCGAGGTCGCGCGTCACCGGCAGGCCGGTCTGCCCGAGCTCGCCGAGCATCAGATCGAGCGAACGTTGTGCCCGCTTCAGTGCCGATGTGAAGGTCACGTCAAAGCCGAGACCTTTGGCCTTCAGCTTCCGGCCTGCCGTCTTCGCCTCTTCGACGCCCGCCGGCGTGAGGTCGACATCACGCCAGCCGGTGAAAAGATTCTTGAGGTTCCATTCGCTTTGTCCGTGGCGGACGAGCACAAGCAGGCGATCCATTCGTCAGTCCTTCAATCCGAGCACGTCGGTCATCGAATAAAACCCGGGCTTCTTGTCGCGGCCCCACAGCGCCGCACGCAGGGCTCCCCGCGCGAACAGCGCGCGATCCGTCGCCTTGTGCGCGATCTCGATCTGCTCACCGTCGCCGGAAAAAATCACGGTGTGTTCTCCGACCACGGAGCCGCCGCGCAACGTCGCGAAGCCGATGTCGCCGCGCTTGCGCGCGCCGGTATGACCATCGCGCGAGCGCACCGAGCGTCCCCTCAGATCGACGCCGCGGCCCTCTGCGGCAGCGGTACCCAGCATCAGCGCGGTGCCTGACGGCGCGTCCACCTTGGAACGGTGGTGCATCTCAAGAATCTCGATGTCGAAATCGTCGCCGAGCGCCTTCGCCGCCTGGCGCACGAGGCCGGCGACGAGGTTCACGCCGACGCTCATGTTGCCCGACTTCACGACGACCGCATGGCGCGACGCGGCGCTGATTTTCGCCTCGTCGTCGGAGCTGAGCCCGGTCGTACCGATGACGTGGACAATGCGCGCCTGCGCGGCGAGTTCCGCGTACGAAACCGTCGCCGCGGGCGCGGTGAAATCGATAACACCTTCGGCCTTCGCGAAGATCGGCAAGGCATCGTCCGTCACCGCGATGCCATTGGCCGGCAGGCCAGCCAGCGTGCCGGAGTCCGCGCCGAGTTCCGCTGCGCCGTTCCGCTCGATCGCACCGGCAAGGGTCACGCCCGGCGTTTCGGCGATGAGGCGCACGAGCGTCCGCCCCATGCGCCCGGCGGCGCCGACGACGATCAGTCGCATGTCGGCCATGAAAGCTGCTCCCGTGATGGGGCGGGGTATATCCGGGCGAGAGCCGCCGGGCAAACCTGCCCGAACGCCGCGAGACGCTAAGGCTGCGCCCCGTCGTAGCCTTCGATGATCACCAGATCGGTCTCGATGGCATCGCCGCGCACCGCCAGCGCCGCCTTGTATTCCGGCGAAGCAAAGCAGGCCGTCGCCGCCTCGAAGCTCGGAAACTCGATGATGGTGTTCACCGGCCACGCCTCCCCGAGCGGGTTCTCGAACTTGCCGCCACGGGCGAGGAAACGACCGCCGAATTTTCGGAATGCGGCGCTGTTGACCTCCCGATAGGCGGCATATTGCTCCGGCTTGTTGATCTTGAGGCCGACGATCCAGTAGCCCTTCGCCACGTTGCTGCTCCTTACTTGCCACCGCTGGCGAGCGCGATCTCAGCGATGATCGCGTCCGCCGCGGACTTCGGATCCGCCGCCCCCGTGATCGGGCGACCCACCACGAGGTAATCCGCTCCGGCCTGTATCGCGTCGGCGGGCGTCGCGATGCGCTTCTGGTCGCCGGCGGTGCTGCCGCTCGGCCTGATGCCGGGGATCACCACTGCCATTTCCGGCCTCACGATCTGGCGCACAGCCGCGGCTTCGGCCGGCGAGGCGACGACGCCGTCCATTCCTGCTGCGCGGGCGTCGGCGGCGCGGATCGCCACAAGCGACGCTACCGTGCCGGCATAGCCCGCATTGGCGAGGTCGCTCTGGTCCATCGACGTCAGCACCGTGACGCCGAGCAGCTTCAGCCTGGCGCGGCCGCGCGCCGAAACCGCTGCGCGCATTGCCTGCGGGTAGGCGTGGATGGTGACGAATGTCATGCCCATGGCGGCGATGCTTTCCACAGCGCCGGCCACGGTGTTGTCGATGTCGAGCAGCTTGACGTCGAGGAACACCTGCTTGCCGCTTCGCCCCAGACGCTCTGCGAAGGCTAGTCCGCCGGCGAACGTGAGCTGCAGCCCGACCTTGTAGAAGCTGACGCTGTCGCCGAGTCGCGCCACCATGGCTTCCGCCTCAGGGACGCTTTTCACGTCGAGGGCAACGATAAGCCGGTCGCGCGCGGGAATCTTCATGCGGTGCGCCTTGTCGCGGAAGGCGCGTTCGCGGTCAACGAAAAACCTTAGGCAAGCTTCAGCGCCACGGTCCCGAGGCCGATCAGTGCAATGGCGGCGAGCCGTGCCGGCGTCACCTTCTCGTGCAACACGAAAACCGCGATGCCCGTTGCGAAAACGATGGCCGTCTCGCGGAGCGCCGCGACAATCGCCACCGGCGCCTGCGTCATCGCCCACAGCGCCAGGCCGTAGGAAACCAGCGTCCCCGCGCCGCCTATCAGCCCGAGGTGGAGATTGGCCGTCGCGTATGCGCGAAAGTAGCCCGGCCGGCTGATGATCTCGCGGGCAATGAGCGGCACAGAAGCGGCAAGCGAAAGCCACATGATGTAGCCCGCGGCCGAGCCCGCGACACGGACGCCAAGGCCGTCGTTGATGGTATACCCGGCAATGACGAGCGCGTTCAGCAGCGCCAGAGCGACGCCGCGGAAGCTGTCGCCGCGCCGGACCCCAAGGGCGGTTGTCAGCACGCCCGACGAAACCAGCACCACACCGGCCCACGCCGGAACGGACAAAGCCTCGCCCAGCCAGAACGCCGTGACGACAGCGACGATGAGCGGCGCTGTACCCCGCATCAACGGGTAGGCCTGGCTCATGTCGGCGGCGCGATACGCCTTGCCGACGAGCGTGTAGTAGACGGTGTGAAGCACCAGCGCGGCGGCGAGATAAGGCCAGCTCGCGGCCGCCGGCACGGGCACGAAGGGCAGGGCGATCGCGCTGATCACACCCGCGCAGCCCGCAACCAGCACGGCTCCGGCCTGGCTGTCGGGCGCGTTCTTGACGATGGCGTTCCACACGGCGTGACACGCCGCGGCGAAGAGCACGATGACGAAGACCGCCGCGGACATTTTCCGAGCCGTTTTGTTGCGCCGGCTAAATAGACCTGCCGCCTTGCGGGAGGCAACGATGGCCCTCGCGTCTGCCGCTCATTGCTGCCACCATGCGGCGATGGAGCCACTCGTCTCGTCCGCGCGGCTGCGGACCGCGCTCTCGCTCGTGATCTTCGCGGGCTGGATAGCGATCACCGTCTTCTCGGGCGATTTCGTCGGTGGTGGGGCGCGCACGCCTCAGCCGCTCAACGTGCCGATTTCCCAGTCGGTGCAGATGAACCTTCTGGCGGCGGTCGTCTTTCTCGTCGTCGCTATTGTTGCCTTGGGCTGGTGGGATATTGGCCTGGGAGCGCCGCGCTCCTGGCGCTCGCTGCGGGTGCTGTGGTTTCCCGGGCTGTATCTCCTTGCGTTCCTGGGGCTGGCGATATTCGCCGGCTTCCCGCCGCCCTCGGTCCTGCTGGTCATCGCCGCGAACACGGCGCTGGCCGGCCTGTCCGAGGAGGTCGCGTGCCGCGGCGTGCTCTACAAAGGCCTGCGCCACTCGCTGCCGGTCTGGCCCTCGATCCTGCTCAGCACTTTGTTGTTCGGCGCGGTGCACATCCTTAATGGACTGGCCACCGGCGACTTCCTGGCATCGTCGATCCAGGCGGTGACCGCGTTCATGACCGGCATCGCCTTCATGGGTATCCGCATCCGCACCGGTTCGCTCTATCCCGCGATTGTCCTGCACGCGCTATGGGACTTCCTGCTGATCGTGGCAGTGACCGGGCTCGCCGCCCGATTTGGGGCCGAGGCCGCGGCGCAAGTCCCCTCGGCGAGTTCGCTGCCGCTCGCGGCGCTGGCGCTGCCCGTCGCGGTGATTGTGCCGAATTTTCTGTTCGGCCTGTTTCTGCTCCGCCACGCCTCGCGCCACGAGATGGCCTAGTCGGCGAGCCGCCGCGAAAAATCCACGAGCTGCTTTGCGGCCGACTTCAGGGCGCGCTCGGCGCCTTCGTCGATCAACGCGCCGGCTTCATCGAAGGCGTGCTGCGCCATCGGCAGCTCGACGCGGAGCGGGATCATGACGCCTTGCAGGCCGATAGCAATGATCTTGCGGAGATCGATGATGGCCCGCGCGCCGCCGTAGCGCCCGTCGGACGAGCCGCCGAGGCAGTAGACCTTGTGGCGGTAGGGGAGCGTGCCGGTGTGGCGCAGGCGACTGACCCACGCGATGGCGTTGTTCAGGAGCGGCGGGACGGAGTGGTTGTACTCGGGCGTCGAAACGAAGACGCCCTGGTTGGCGGCAATGAGCTGCGCCAGCTTGGTGGCGTTCTCCGGCACGCCCTTCTCATGCTCGAGGTCGCCGTTGTAGATCGGCAGTGGATAGTCGGCGAGCGAGATGGTCGTCACCTCGGCATCGTTCAGCGCGATCTCCTTCGCCGCCGCGGCGGCGAGCTTGGACGAGAGGGCGCCGCTGCGGATGGAGCCGGAGAAGACGAGGATGCGTGCGGGCATGATGGGAGACGCCTGAGAGGGGCTGAACAGGAAGAATAGGGCACCGCCTCTCCCATAGGGAGAGGGCTTCCGAACTTAGCGAGCGTAGCGAGCTTAGTGAGGAAGGGTGAGGGGTTATGCGCTATTCGGAGAGGGCATAACCCCTCACCCCATTCGCCTAAGTTCGCTGCGCTCACTAAGGCTCATGGCTCTCTCCCTATGGGAGAGGGGGTGCCCGACGAGACTAGCCCCCGAGACCCTCGAGAAAATCGCGCACCCGCGCGAAGAAGCCCGTTGACTCCGGGTTGTTCTCTCCCGACGACAGCTGCTCGAATTCCTGCAGCAGCTCGCGCTGGCGCCGGGTCAGGTTCTGCGGCGTCTCGACCGCTACCTGGATGTACATGTCGCCGACGCGCTGCGAGCGCAGCACCGGCATGCCCTTCGACTTCAGGCGGAACTGCTTGCCGGTCTGCGTCCCGTCGGGGACTTTCACGCGCGTCTGGCCACCGTCGATCGTCGGCACCTGGAACTCACCTCCGAGCGCCGCCGTCGTCACCGAGATCGGCGCGCGGCAGAAGATGTCGGCGCCGTCGCGCTGGAAGAATTCGTGCGGCTTGATCGACAGGAAAATGTAGAGGTCGCCCGACGGTCCGCCCCGCAATCCGGCCTCGCCCTCGCCGGCGAGCCGGATGCGCGTGCCGTCCTCGATGCCGGAGGGAATGTTGACGCTGAGCTTGCGGTCCTGCGTCACGCGGCCGGCGCCGTGGCACTCGACGCATGGGTCGGCGATCACCTCACCGCGCCCCTGACAGGTCGGGCAGGTGCGCTCGATAGAGAAGAAGCCCTGGCTGGCGCGCACGCGCCCGGCGCCATCGCACGTCGGGCAGACCTTGGGGCTGGAGCCAGGCTTCGAGCCCGAGCCGGAGCAAGTCTTGCACACGATCTTGGTCGGCACCGCGATCTCGGCGGTCTTGCCGGCGTAAGCCTCCTCGAGCGTGATCTCCATATTGTAGCGCAGGTCCCCGCCGCGCTCGCGCCCGTTGCGCGAGGCGTTGGTGCCGCGCCGGCCACCGCCCATGACGTCGCCGAAGATGTTTTCGAAGATGTCCGACATCGTCGCGCCGAAGTCGCCGGGGAAGCCGCCGCCATTGCCCATGCCGCCGTTCTCGAAGGCGGCGTGGCCGTAGCGGTCGTAAGCGGCGCGCTGCTGCGGGTCCTTCAGGCATTCGTACGCCGCCGCGACTTCCTTGAACTTCACCTCGGCCGTCTTGTCGCCGGGGTTGCGGTCCGGGTGATACTGCATGGCGAGCTTGCGGAAGGCCGCCTTCAGGGTCTTGTCGTCGGCCGTGCGCGTAACGCCCAGCACCTCGTAGAAGTCCGCTTTCACCGCCACGTCAGGCCACCTTCGCTGCGCCAGTCGGCGCGCTCCGCTTGATCCAGTCGGCCCGCTTCAGGCCCATGATGTCGACTGCGTACGCTACACCGTCACTCCGCACACTGGTGCTGTGTTCCTCGTCGCGGAAGCCGGAGCGCTCGTACATGCCGCGTGCCAGGCTGTTCTCCACCGCTACGGCCAACACCAGGTGCTCGACGCCCAGCGTGTCGAAAGCATAAGCAACCGACTGATTGAAGAACGCGCGGCCGAACCCCTGTCCCCGGCGATCGCGCGCTACAGCGAAGCGGCCAATCCGAGCCCACTTGCGTGGAATGTCGCGCAGATATTGCACGTGTGCGGTCGGCACATCGCGCTCGTCCACCGCGGTCAGGCAGATGCGCGGCTGCTCACGCGCGATCTCGGCGATCCATCCGGCCATCTGATCTACCGAGAGGGGAAAGCGAACATCGGGACCGCCCCACTGCGCCAGCTCCGAAAGATCCTGGAACCAGCGCACCATCTCCTCCGCGTCTTCCGGTCGGGCCGGGCGAAGAGTGATGTCCATGGGGCGGCTACCCGAGTGCTACGGCGTTAGGCCGACTTCTTCTTGTCGTCGTCGACTTCCTCGAAGTCGGCGTCGACTACGTCTTCGTTCTTGGCGCCAGCATCGCTGCCCGGAGCGTCACCGCCCGGGGTCGCGCCCGCCTGGCTGGCGGCGTACATCGCCTCGCCGAGCTTCATCGAAGCCTGCGCCAGCGCGTTGGTCTTTTCCTTGATGGCCTCGCCGTTGTCACCTTCGAGTGCCGACTTGAGGTCGGCGATCGCCGTTTCGATCGCGGTCTTGTCCGCGGCCGAAACCTTGTCGCCGTAGTCCTTGAGCGACTTCTCGGCCGAGTGCACGAGCGCCTCGCCCTGGTTCTTGGCTTCGACCAGCGCGCGCCGCTCCTTGTCCTCGGCGGAATGCGCCTCGGCGTCCTTCACCATCTTCTCGATGTCAGCGTCGGACAGGCCGCCCGAAGCCTGGATGCGGATCTGCTGCTCCTTGCCGGTGCCCTTGTCCTTGGCGCTGACGTTGACGATGCCGTTGGCGTCGATGTCGAACGTGACTTCGATCTGCGGCACGCCGCGCGGCGCCGGCGGGATGCCGACCAGGTCGAACTGGCCGAGCAGCTTGTTGTCCGCCGCCATCTCGCGCTCGCCCTGGAAGACGCGAATGGTCACCGCGTTCTGGCTGTCCTCGGCGGTCGAGAAGACCTGCGACTTCTTCGTTGGGATGGTCGTGTTGCGGTCGATGAGGCGCGTGAACACGCCGCCGAGCGTCTCGATGCCCAGCGACAGCGGAGTCACGTCGAGCAGCAACACGTCCTTGACGTCGCCTTGCAGCACGCCCGCTTGGATGGCGGCGCCGACAGCGACGACTTCATCCGGGTTGACGCCCTTGTGCGGTTCCTTGCCGAAGAACGACTTCACGATCTCCTGCACTTTCGGCATGCGCGTCATGCCGCCGACCAGGACGACTTCCTGGATCTCACCGGCGGTGAGGCCCGCATCCTTCAGCGCGGCCTTGCACGGGCCGACGGTCTTCTGGATCAGGTCGTCGACCAGCGCCTCGAACTTGGCGCGGGTGAGCTTCATGGTGAGGTGCTTCGGACCGGAAGCATCCGCTGTGATGAACGGTAGGTTGATCTCGGTCTGCGTCGCGGAGCTGAGTTCGATCTTCGCCTTCTCGGCGGCTTCCTTCAGCCGCTGCAACGCGAGCTTGTCGCCGCGCAGGTCGATGCCCTGGTCCTTCTTGAACTCGTCGGCCAGGTAGTTGACCAGCCGCATGTCGAAATCTTCGCCGCCGAGGAAGGTGTCGCCGTTGGTCGACTTCACCTCGAATACGCCGTCGCCGATTTCCAGAATCGAAATGTCGAAGGTGCCGCCGCCGAGGTCGTAGACCGCGATCGTCTTGCCTTCCTTCTTGTCGAGGCCATAGGCGAGCGCCGCCGCCGTCGGCTCGTTGATGATGCGGAGCACCTCGAGGCCTGCGATCTGGCCGGCGTCCTTTGTCGCCTGGCGCTGCGCGTCGTTGAAGTATGCCGGCACGGTGATGACCGCCTGGGTCACCTTCTCGCCGAGATAGGCCTCGGCGGTGTCCTTCATCTTCTGCAGGGTGAAGGCGGAAATCTGCGAGGGCGAATACTTCTTCCCGTCCGCCTCAAGCCATGCGTCGCCATTCGGCGCCTTCACGATCTTGTAGGGAACGAGGCCCTTGTCCTTGTCGACCATCGGGTCGTCGTAGCGGCGGCCGATAAGGCGCTTCACCGCGAAGAAGGTGCGCTCGGGGTTGGTGACAGCCTGGCGCTTGGCCGGCTGGCCGACGAGGCGCTCGCCGTCGTCGGTAAACGCGACGATGGAGGGGGTGGTCCGCCCGCCTTCCGCGTTCTCGATCACCTTTGCATTCTTGCCGTCCATGACGGCGACGCACGAATTGGTCGTGCCGAGGTCAATACCGATTACTTTAGCCATGTCTCATGTCTCCTTCCGGCAGACCGAACGGGTCCAATGCGGCCCCCGATCCGGCCCCTGATGCTTGAAATAGAATGTCCCCGTCTCGGGACAGGGCGTGTGGCTTCAGGGCGTATATAAGAACGGGTGAAATGCGCCGCAAGCGCTGCTTTTGGCGGATTTCGGCTGATTTGGCGAGGGAATTTCCATGGCTGTCCGCGCCCTGGTTGTCGCACTGATGATGCTGTTTTCCTCGGGTTTTGTGGCCCTGGCTGACGAAGCCGCGACGCCCCAGCCCGGCTCGCCACTCCGCACCGCGATCCTCGACGCCGTCCGGCCGATCGTTCAGGCCGAGGTCGGCGGCACGGTGGAGTTCCAGGTCTACGACCTCCGCGTGCTCGGCGAATGGGCCTTCGTCACCGCCCGCCCCCAGCGCAGGGGTGGCGCGCCGGTCGAGTGGACCTACACCCGCTACCAGCGCTGGATCGACGACGGCGCCTTTGATGAAGTGGTTACCGCGCTGCTCCGCCAGACGCCGAACGGCTGGCTCGTCTACGAATACGACATCGGCGCCACCGATGTGGTCTGGACGCCGTGGAAGGACGAGTTTCCGGTCCCACCGGAGGTCTTCCCCGGCGGATGAGCGACGGCTTTCGCGTCTTTCCGGGTTATCTCGATCGGGCCGCGCAAGCGAGCCTGGTGGATGAGCTGCGCGCCGCCGAGAAAGTGGCGCCGTTCTTCCAGCCAACGATGCGGCGAACCGGCAAGCCTTTCTCCGTGCGCATGACCAATCTCGGTGCCCTCGGCTGGGTGTCGGACCGCGAACGCGGCTACCGCTATCAGCCAGCGCATCCAGACACGGGAAAATCGTGGCCACCCATCCCGGCGATGGTGCTGGCGGTCTGGCGGGCCGTCGCCGACTATCCGCACGATCCGAAAGCCTGTCTGGTCAACCGCTACGAGACGAGTGCGAAGATGGGTCTGCACCAGGATCGCGACGAAGCCGATTTCTCCGCGCCCGTCGTTTCGATCTCGCTTGGCGATACGTGCCTTTTCCGCATCGGTGGCCCAAAGCGCGATGACCCGACGCGCTCGCTACGTCTGTCGTCGGGCGATGTCGTCGTGCTGGGCGGCGCCTCGCGCCTCGCCTTCCATGGCGTCGATCGCATCTATCCCGGCACGTCGACATTGCTGGGCGGCTGGTTCCCCAACGGCGGCCGCCTCAACCTCACGCTACGCCGTGTCACCAGGCCGGGCTGAAGCGACGCATTGCGCCGCCCCAATGCTGCCGCCAAGGTGGATATCGTTCGATCGACGGTGACGGGCGGCTGAGGGACGTGAATGAAAATCGCGAACGACTGGATGCGCACGATCGTCGGGGCCGCGCTCCTGACGTTCATCCTCAAGACGGTGGCGTTCGCCACTTACTACATCCCGTCGGAAAGCATGGTCCCGACGCTCGAAGTCGGCGACCGCCTGATCGCGACGAAATTCGACTATGGCTTTGGCCCGTACTCGGCACCGCTGGTCACGCTGCCGCGCCTGCCATTCGCCGACGGCCGCATCTTCAGCCATCTGCCGAACCGCGGCGACATCGTTCTGTTCCAGCACCCGACCACCGGCGAGACTCTGGTCAAGCGCCTGATCGGCCTCCCCGGCGATACGATCCAGGTCACCGACGGGCGCCTGATTATCAACGGTGTCATCGCCCCACGTAAATTCGTGAAGACGTATGCCTATCGCCAGTATGGGGGCGCGCCGGTAGAGGTGACCGAATACGAGGAGACGTTGCCCGGCGGCTTCACCCATCCGGTGATCATGCAATCCGATGCGCGTCCAGCGGAGAACACCGGTGTCTACACGGTGCCGGCGGGCCACATCTTCGTCATGGGCGACAATCGGGACAACTCCGCCGACAGCCGCTTCCAGTCGCTTGGCTATGTGCCGATCGAAAACCTCATCGGCCGCTCGCGCGCGATCCTCTATTCGCTGCACGACTGCACGCCCGAGCAGGGCCTGACCTGCGCCGACCGGCGATATCTGACCGCGCTGGATTAGCTCACCCGCCGAGATTGTACGCCGCCAGCGCCGCCATGTTGACGATGTCGGAATCCATGGCGTTGAGCGGCACGATCTGCACCGGCTTGTCCAGGCCGACGAGGAGGGGGCCGATCACTGTCGAGCCGCCGAGTTCCTGCACCATCTTCGTCGCGATCGCAGCGGAGTGATACGCCGGCATCACCAGCACGTTGGCGGGGCCGGAAAGGCGGCAGAACGGATAGGCTGCCATCGCCTTCGGGTTCAGCGCCACGTCTGCAGCCATCTCGCCGTCGTATTCAAAGTCGACGCGGCGCTGGTCGAGTATCTCCACCGCCTCGCGGATCTTCTTGGCACGTTCGCCTTCAGGCTGGCCGAAGGTCGAATACGCCAGCAGCGCCACGCGCGGCATGTAGCCCATGCGCCGCGCCATGCCGGCGGCTTCCTCGGCAATGTCCGCCAGCTCGGACGGCGTTGGCAGGTCGTGCACTGCCGTGTCGGCAACGATGACCAGGCGCCCGCGCGCAAGGATGATCGACGCGCCGATGATGCGGTGACCGGGCTTGGCGTCGATGACGCGCTTCACGTCCTCCAGGACGACCGAATAGTTGCGGCTGACGCCGGCGACCATCGCGTCGGCGTCGCCGAGCGCCACCATGCACGCGCCGAAATGGTTGCGATCGTTGTTGATCAGACGCTGCACGTCGCGAAACAAGTAGCCCTTGCGCTGCAGCCGCGCGTACAGGAAATCGGCGTAATCGGAGTTGCGCTTCGACAGGCGCGCGTTGTGGATCTCGATCCCCTCGCGGATGTCGATACCGGCACGATCAGCCGCTCCGCGCACCGTTTCCTCGCGCCCGATGAGGATCGCAGTGCCAAGCTTGTTGTGCACGAACGAAGCCGCGGCGCGGATCATCTGCTCCTCTTCGCCCTCGGCGAAGACGACGCGCTTTGGCGCGCGCCGCACACGCTGGAATATGCGCTGGAGCGTGCCGACGATGGGATCGCGGCGAGCGGACAGCTGAATCTTGTACGCCGCCATGTCGTCGATCGGCTTCCGCGCCACGCCCGAATCCATTGCCGCTTTCGCAACGGCGGCCGGTATCTCGGACAGGAGCCGCGGATCAAACGGCACGGGGATGATGTACTGTGGGCCGAACTTCGGGCGCACGCCCTGGTAGGCTGCTGCGACCTCGTCCGGCACGTCTTCGCGCGCTAGCGCCGCAAGCGCGTGCGCCGCCGCCTTCTTCATGTCCTCGTTGATCGTACGTGCGCGCACATCGAGCGCGCCGCGGAAGATGTACGGAAAGCCCAGCACGTTGTTGACTTGATTCGGATAATCCGAACGGCCGGTGGCGACGATCGCGTCATCGCGGATCGCAGCGACTTCCTCCGGCGTGATCTCCGGGTCGGGGTTGGCCATGGCGAAGATAATCGGCCTCTCCGCCATCGACTTGATCATGTCCTCGCTGAACGCGCCCTTGGCTGAGAGGCCGAACACGACGTCGGCGCCTTCCATCGCCTCGGCCAGCGTGCGCTTGTCGGTAGCGATGGCATGGGCCGCCTTCCACTGGTTCATGCCCTCCTTGCGGCCCTCGTAGACCACGCCCTTCGTGTCGCAGAGGAAGATGTTCTCCGCCTTCATGCCAAGCGACTTGACCAGCTCGATGCACGCGATGCCCGCCGCACCCGCGCCATTGCACACGAGCTTCGTGGTCGTGATATCGCGGCCGGTCAGGTGAAGCGCGTTGATGAGACCGGCCGCCGCGATGATCGCCGTGCCGTGCTGGTCGTCGTGGAAAACGGGAATGTCCATCAGTTCGCGCAGGCGCGACTCGATGATGAAACAGTCCGGCGCCTTGATGTCCTCGAGGTTGATGCCGCCGAAGGAGGGGCCGAGGAAACGCACGCAGTTGACGAATTCGTCGACGTCCTCGGTCTCAACCTCGAGATCGATCGAGTCGACATCCGCGAACCGCTTGAACAGCACCGCCTTGCCTTCCATCACCGGCTTGCCGGCGAGCGCGCCGAGATTGCCGAGGCCGAGGATCGCAGTGCCGTTGGAGATGACGGCGACCATGTTGCCGCGACTGGTGTAATCGAACGCGGCGTTGGGATCTTCGGCGATTGCCTTCACCGGCACCGCGACGCCGGGGGAATACGCCAGCGAAAGGTCCCGCTGCGTCGCCATCGGCTTCGTAGCGACGACTTCGAGCTTTCCCGGCCGGCCCTCGGCGTGGAATTTCAGCGCCTCCTGATCAGTGACGGAAACACCGGCTTTCGCCGGTTTTTTCTTCTCAGCCATTTCCGGAAACCCCCTCGGAGGCGACACCCGCAGGTGGCACATCATCGCTTTGGGCTGACGACCATAGTATGCTCACGAAGGATCGCAAGCCAAACGCTGCCGCGGCCGTTTCGCAGCGAATTGTCGATGGTCAGGTGTTCGATGCCGTCCGTGCCGCGACTTTCGGTTGTTGTCGTTTGCCACAACATGGCGCGAGAGGTCCCGCGAACGATCCAGTCGTTGTCCACGTCGATTCAGCGCGACATAGCCAGCGCCGAGTATGAGGTGATCCTGATCGACAACGGCTCGACCGAGCCTCCCGATGTCGAGCGCTGCAGGCGTCTTATTCCCAGTATGGAATTTCATCGCATTGAAACGACGTCGCGATCGCCGGTCGGGGCATTGAACTTTGGTCTGTCTGTAGCGCGCGGCGAACTCGTCGGCGTCTTTATCGACGGCGCGCGCATGGCGACACCACGTCTCCTGGCGCGCGCGATACAGGCTTCGTCATTGCACCCGCGGCCGGTGATCGGCGCGCTGTCCTTTCACCTCGGGCCTAAGGTCCAGCAGATCAGTGTCCGCGAAGGCTACAATCAGCGCGTCGAGGATTCTCTTCTGCTCGCCAACCGTTGGACCCAGGACGGTTACAATCTCTATCTCAACTGCGCCCCTGATCCATCGTCTGCCAAGGGTTGGAGTTTCGTGCCAAACGAGACGAACTCGTTGTTCCTGCGCACTGAACATTGGCGTGAAATTGGCGGCTTCGACGAACGCTTTCAAACGCCAGGCGGTGGCTTCGTCAATCTGGACATTTGGCGGCGCCTTTGCGCGGATGCTTCCAACGAAATAATTCTGCTGCTGGGCGAGGCTACGTTCCACCAGCTGCACGGCAGCGCGACCGGCAGCGACACGCTGCCACTGTTCGCTGCCGAGTATGAAAGGCTCCGCGGCGAGCGCTATCGCTCGCCCGAACGGGAACCCGTGCTTTTCGGGACGTTGCCGCCGCAGTCGAGGCCGATAATGGCCCATCTCGCGGTTTTGGCGGTGAAGCACTCACCGGCCGTCAATCAGCAACGCTGATCGTCGCGATACTTTCCGTCTGCTACGATCCTCCGATGGACACGCGCCCCGAATTTGCCGAGGACGACGACGCTGCCGCACCGGCGGCGCCTGCGCCTTCGACGCCGATGATGGCGCAGTACATCGAGATCAAGACGGCCAATCCGGATTGCCTGCTGTTCTACCGGATGGGCGATTTCTACGAGATGTTTTTCGACGACGCCGAGGTCGCCTCGCGGGCGCTCGGCATCACGCTGACGAAGCGCGGCAAGCATCAGGGTGCCGATATACCGATGTGCGGAGTGCCGGTACACGCCGCCGACCAGTACCTCCAGAAACTCATCGCGCTCGGCCATCGCGTCGCGGTGTGCGAACAGACGGAGGATCCCGCCGAGGCGCGGAAGCGCGGTGGCAAGGCGGTGGTGCGTCGCGATGTGATTCGCCTCGTCACTCCCGGCACACTGACCGAGGACGCGCTGCTTGACGGCAGGCGCAACAACTACCTCGCCGCGGTCGCGCGCCAGAGAGGCGGCGCCGACGGTGCCGATATCTACGCGCTCGCCTGGATCGACATATCGACGGGCGAGTTTCGCATCGCCGCGACCGATGCCGCCCGCCTCGCGACGGACCTTGCACGCATCGACCCGCGCGAGGTGCTGGTCGCGGATGCACTGTTTGGCGATGAGAACCTCGCCGCCTTCTGGCGCGGCCTCGGCACCGCGGTGACGCCGCTCTCGGCGGCGTTCTTCGACGGCACCACTGCCAGCGGCCGCCTTGCTGAATACTTCGGCGTCCGCACGCTTGACGGCTTCGGCAGCTTCACGCGCGTGGAGTTGACCGCGGCCGCCGCCGTTCTGGCTTACGTCGAGAAGACCCAGATCAAGGAGCGTCCGCCGTTGTCGCCGCCGGTTGCCGAAGGCGCTGGCGATACAATGCTGATCGACGCCGCGACGCGCGCCAATCTCGAACTCGGCGCGACGCTCGCGGGGGGCCGTGCGGGTAGCCTGATCGCTGCCATCGACCGCACTGTCACCGGAGCGGGCGCGCGGCTCCTGGGGCGCCGCCTGGCTGGCCCGTCTACCGACCCATGGATCATCGCCAAACGCCACGATTCCGTCGCGTGGATGCTCACGGACGCTGGACGCCGCACCGCCATCATCGCGGATCTCAAGGCCACGCCGGACCTCGCGCGTGCCCTCGCTCGCCTGACCATGGATCGGGGAGGCCCGCGCGATCTCGCCGCCATCGGCGCCGGTCTCGCCATGGGCATTGCTATCGCGTCGAAGATAGGGACGGGCCAGGACGTCCCGGAGGAGATCGCCGAGGCCGTATCTCGGCTCGCGGCCGCGCCTGCCGATCTCGTGGCGTCTCTGTCCGCCGCGCTTGCCGACGACCTGCCACACCTGAAACGCGACGGCGGATTCGTTCGCGACGGCTATCGGCCCGAGCTGGATGAGGCGCGCAAGTTACGCGACGACAGCCGCCGGGTCATAGCAACGCTGCAGGCGAAATACGCAACCGAGACGGACATCCGGACGCTCCGCATCAAGCATAACAACGTGCTGGGTTACTTCATCGAAGTAGGCGCCAACGCGGCGCCGCCGTTCTTCCAGCCGCCACTCAACGCGCGTTTCATCCATCGTCAGACATTGGCCTCGGCGGTACGCTTCACCACGAGCGAGCTCACTGAACTCGAGGCGAAGATTGCTGGCGCCGGCGAACGCGCGCTCGCCATCGAGCTTGACGTCTTCCTCGGCTTCGTCGTCGACATCGCCGCCAACGCCGCCATCATTCGCGACATTGCGGATTCGCTGGCCGTCATCGACGTCGCGTCTTCACTGGCCCTGCTGGCCGACGCGGAGAACTACACGCGGCCCATCGTGGACGACTCGCTGGCCTTCGCGATCGAGGGTGGCCGGCACCCGGTGGTCGAACAGGCGCTGCGCGCTACCGGCACGCCGTTCGTCGCGAACAGCGCCGATCTCGGTCCAAACGACGGCGCGGCAGCAGGGACCATCTGGCTGGTCACCGGTCCCAACATGGCGGGCAAGTCCACCTTCCTGCGCCAGAACGCGCTGATCGCCGTGATGGCGCAGCTCGGCTCGTATGTGCCGGCGACCGCCGCCCACATCGGCGCGGTGGATCGTTTGTTCAGCCGCGTCGGCGCCGCCGATGACCTCGCCCGCGGCCGCTCCACGTTCATGGTTGAGATGGTCGAGACGGCTGCAATCCTAAATCAAGCCGGCGCGCACGCGCTCGTCATCCTCGACGAGATCGGTCGCGGTACCGCGACGTTTGACGGTCTTTCGATCGCGTGGGCGGCCATCGAGCATCTGCATGAAGTAAACAGGAGCCGGTCGCTGTTCGCGACGCACTATCACGAGCTGACCGCGCTGGCGCAGCGCCTCCCGCGCCTCGTCAACGTCACCGTGCGCGTCAAGGAGTGGAAGGGCGACGTCATATTCCTGCATGAGATCGTGCCGGGCTCCGCCGATCGTTCTTACGGCATCCAGGTGGCGCGTCTCGCCGGCCTACCGGCCAAGGTGGTCGACCGGGCCCGCGAGGTGCTGACGCAGCTGGAGGCAACCGATCGCAAGGCGCCGGTGCACACGCTGATCGACGACCTGCCCCTGTTCTCGGCGGCGCGCGCCGCCGGGCCGGAAACCGACGCCGTGCGCGAGATGCTTGCCGCCATGCGGCCCGATGAAATGTCGCCGAAGGACGCACTGGAGGCGCTGTACAGGCTGAAAGGGATTGCCAGAGACAATCCCGCATAAGCGGGCACGGCGGCATCGCCATATATTGCCAGCACGCCCACCCAGGCGATGAATTGACCGCACCGCCGAAACCTATAGCTTCCGCCCTCGCGAATCCCTAAGTCCTTGGCGCCTATGAACAAGCCGGTTGTCGCGCCTTTTGAAATCGATGGCGAAGCCCTGCGCGAGCGGCTGGTCGCGCTGGCCGGCAAGGGCGAGCTTTCCGACAAGGGCCGCGCGGCGGTCGTTGCCCACCTCAAGAAAGTACTGACCGACGGCCGGGCCGCAGCCGAGCGCCAGCTCATCGCCGACGGTCGCGGCACCGAGTGTGCGAAGCGGCTGTCCGATTTGCAGGACGCTATCATCGTCGCGCTTTTCAGTCTGGCGGTCGAGCAACTCGACAAGAACGCCAAGTCGCCCGAGCGCATGAGCGTCATCGCGGTTGGCGGCTATGGCCGCGGCATGCTCGCGCCGGGATCGGACGTCGATCTGTTGTTCCTGCTGCCGACGAAGCAGACGGCAACCAGCAAGGCGATCGTCGACTTCATTCTCTATTTCCTCTGGGACTTGCGCCTGAAGGTCGGCTACGCCACGCGCAGCGTCGCCGAGTGCATCAGCCTGTCGCGTTCCGACATGACGATCCGCACCGCTGTTCTGGAAGCGCGCTACATTGTCGGCGACCGCAAACTGGCCGACGATCTCGGCGCCCGTTTCGACGCCGAGGTCGTGAAGGGCACGGCGCGCGAGTTCATCGCCGCCAAGCTCGCCGAGCGTGATCAGCGCCACCGCCAGCAGGGCACCTCGCGCTACCTGGTTGAGCCGAACGTCAAGGAAGGGAAGGGGGGCCTCCGCGACCTCCACACCCTGTTCTGGATCGCCAAATACTACTATCGCGTCAAAACCCGCGACGAGCTGGTCAAGGCCGGCGTTTTTTCAAAGGCCGAGCTGCAGCTCTTCCGCAAGGCGGAGGATTTCCTCTGGGCGGTGCGCTGCCACCTCCATTTCCTGACCGGCAGGGCGGAGGAGCGCCTCTCGTTCGATGTGCAGCGCGAGATGGCCAAGCGGCTTGGCTACACCTCGCATCCCGGCATGCGCGACGTCGAGCGCTTCATGAAGCATTACTTCCTGATCGCGAAGGACGTCGGCGACCTCACCAACATCTTCTGCGCCGCGCTCGAGGAGCGTCATGCCAAGGCGACGCCGGGCTTGAACCGCTTCTTCCGCATCGGCCGGCGCACTCGCACGATCCCTGATACGACGGATTTCGTGGTCGACAACGGCCGCATCAACACCGCCAACGCGCGCGTCTTCGCCAAGGATCCGGTCAACCTGATCCGCATCTTCCATCTCGCCGATCGTTACGAACTTGCGTTCCATCCCGAAGCGATGGAGCAGATCGCGCGCTCGCTGAAGCTGATCGACGCGAAGCTGCGCGAGGATAAGGAAGCCAACCGCCTGTTCCTCGAGATTCTGTCGTCGAAGCGCAACCCCGAGCTTGTCCTGCGCCGCATGAACGAGGCCGGCGTGCTCGGCCATTTCGTCACCGAGTTCGGCAAGATCGTGTCGATGATGCAGTTCAACATGTATCACCACTACACGGTCGACGAGCACCTGATCCGCGCCATCGGCGTGCTCGCCGAGATCGAGCGCGGCGACCTTGCCGAGCAGCATCCGCTCGCGAACGAGATCGTGCCCGGCATCAAGGATCGCGCCGTGCTCTACGTTGCGCTGTTCCTGCACGACATCGCCAAGGGCCGGCCGGAGGATCACTCCGAGGCCGGCGCGAAAATCGCGCGGAAGCTCGGGCCGCGCTTCGGGCTCTCCGCCGCTGAGACCGAAACCGTGGCCTGGCTGGTCAAGAACCACCTGGTCATGTCGATCACCGCGCAGTCGCGCGACCTCAACGACCGCAAGACCATCGCCGACTTTGCCGCGGTGGTGCAGTCGATGGAGCGGCTGCGCATGCTCCTGGTGCTGACGGTCGCCGACATCAAGGCGGTCGGGCCGGGTGTCTGGAACGGCTGGAAAGGCCAGCTTCTGCGTACGCTTTACTACGAGACCGAGCCCGTCCTCACTGGCGGCCATAGCCAGGTCTCGCGTGACCGCCGTGTCGCCGAGGCGCAGACTGAGCTCGCCGCGGCGTTGGCGGAGGAATACCCCGATTGGTCGGAGGGCAGCCGCGAGGCTTACGTGCGCCGCCACTACCCGGCGTATCTGTTGCGCGTCGACCTCGAGCACAAGCTGGCGCACGCCAAGCTGCTCCGCGAGGCTTCGCGCACTGGCCGCACGCTGGCGACGGCGGTCGCCACGCATGCCTTCGAGGCCATAACCGAGATCACGGTCGTAGCGCCGGATCATCCGCGCCTTCTGTCGATCATCGCCGGCGCCTGCACGGCGGCGGGCGCCAACATCGTCGACGCGCAGGTGTTCACGACGACCGATGGGCAGGCGCTGGACTCGATCTCGGTCAGCCGCGAGTTCGAGGACGAGGAAGACGAGCTGCGCCGCGCGCGCAAGATCGGCGAACTGATCGAGCAGGCGCTGGCTGGCACGGTGCGCCTGCCCGAGATCGTCGCCGCGCGCAGCCAGCCGCGTTCGCGCAACCGCGCCTTTACGCTGGAAACCAACATCGTCGTCGACAATTCCTGGTCGAACCAGTTCACCGTGATCGAGGCGTCCGGTCTCGACCGGCCTGGTCTGCTCTACGACCTGACGCGCGCCATCTCGGACCTCAATCTCAACATCGCCTCCGCCCACGTCGTCACCTTCGGCGAGCGCGCCGTCGATGCTTTCTACGTCACCGATATCGTTGGCCACAAAATCACCAACGCCTCGCGCGAAGCTGCCGTCCGCCGCCGCCTCATCGCCGCCTTCAACGGTAGCGGGCAGGGCGAGGCGGCGAAGAGCAAGAGGCGGGAACTGGCGTGAGGGACGGCACAACCCCCGGGGTCGCCTCTCCCATAGGGAGAGGGCTTCCGAACTTAACGAAAGAAGTGAGTTTAGTGAGGAAGGGTGAGGGGTTCGGCGCTCTCCGGATAGCGCATAACCCCTCGCCCCATTCGCCTAAGTTCGCTGCGCTCACCAAGGCTCATGGCCCTCTCCCCATGGGAGAGGGGGAACCGCCCGTATGTCGCTGCTGAAAAACTTCGCCACCGTCGGCATCGCCACGGCGTCGAGCCGCGTGCTGGGATTCGTCCGTGACATCTTCATCGCCGCCGCGCTCGGCACTGGCTACGTCGCCGATGCCTATTTCGTCGCGCAGCGATTGCCCAATCTTTTCCGCCGCCTGTTTGCCGAAGGTGCCTTCGCATCGGCCTTCGTGCCGCTGTTCACCAAATCGCACGAGATCGAAGGTCCCGAGGCGGGGAAGAAATTCGCGGAGGAGGCGCTCGCCTCGCTCTCGGCCGCGCTGCTCGTCGTCACCATTCTCGCCGAAGTCGGCATGGTCTGGCTCACCTACGGCCTCGCCCCTGGCTTCGCCTCTGACCCGCAGAAATTCGATCTCGCCGTGCTGCTGGGGCGCATAGCATTTCCCTACCTGTTCCTCGTCTCGCTGGTCTCGCTGCTGTCGGGCGCGCTGAACGGCATTGGCCGCTTCGCTGCCGCGGCATTCTCGCCATCGCTGCTCAACGTCGTGCTTATCGGTGCGCTGATCGCGATCTACATCTGGGGCGATGTCGGCACCGTTTCGGCCGGCATCTGGCTCACCGCCGCCATCACGATCGGCGGTGCGCTGCAGCTCGCCGCGCTCTGGTGGGCGTGCCACCGCGCCGGCCTGAAGTTTCGGATGATCCGCCCCCGCTGGACCCCGGGCGTCCGCCGCCTCACGTGGCTTGCCGGTCCGTCGATCCTCGCCGGCGGTGTTACACAGATCAACATCGTCGTCGGCACGATAATCGCGTCGCTGCAGCCTGGTGCCGTGTCGTGGCTCTACTATGCCGACCGGCTCTATCAGCTCCCGCTCGGCATCGTCGGCATCGCCATCGGCATCGTGCTGTTGCCCGATCTCGCGCGGGCTCTGTCGGCCGGGCAGCAGAACGTCGTGGACCACACCCAGAATCGCGCCATCGAATTCGCCGCCGCCCTGACGCTGCCGGCGACCGTGGCGCTGTTCGTCATCCCGACGCCGATACTCGCGGTGCTGTTCGAGCGCGGCGCGTTCACCGCCGCGGACACGGCCGCCACCGCGCCTGCGCTCGCCGCCTACGCCCTCGGCCTGCCGGCGTTCGTCGCCATCAAGGTGCTGCAACCGAGCTTCTTCGCCCGTGAGGACACCTCGACGCCGATGTGGTCGGGCGCCGTGTCGATGGTGGTCAACGTCGTCGCCGCCTTCGCGCTGTTCCATTACTTCGCGCATGTCGGCATCGCCGCGGCGACGTCGCTCGCCGCGTGGGTTAACACAGCCATCCTCTACGTTGCGTTGCGCAGGCGCGGACACATGAATTCGGACCCTGCTCTCCGCCGCCGCCTGCCGCTGCTCGCGCTGGCGTCGATCCTGATGGGCGTCGTGGTTTACGCAGCAGCGTGGGCTCTGGGTCCTTGGCTGCTGGACGACAGCCTGATCGTCCGCGCGCTGGTGATGGTCGCGCTGGTCGCCATTGGCGTCGTATTTTTCGCGCTGTTCTGCCATTTCACGGGCGTCGTCGACTTTCGCCGCGTCATCCGCCTGTCGCTGCCGACGCGCCGCAAAGTCTGACGCTTGCGCGCCGCGGGATGCGGCCCTATTGGAACGCGCCTCTCATTGGAACGGCCATGACGAAATTCACCCCTCGCGTATTCTCCGGCGTCCAGCCGACCGGCAACCTGCACCTCGGCAACTATCTCGGCGCGATCAAACGGTTCGTCGAGCTGCAGAGGACGCACGAGTGCATCTATTGCGTGGTCGATCTCCACGCGATCACCGTGCCGATGTCGGTCTGGGGCGGGCCGCAGGAGCTGGCGAGCGCGACGCGGCAGGTAACCGCCGCTTTCATCGCCGCCGGCATCGACCCGAAGAAGCACATCGTCTTCAACCAGAGCCAGGTTTCCGCACACGCCGAAATGGCATGGGTCTTCAACTGTGTGGCGCGTCTCGGCTGGCTGAACCGCATGACCCAGTTCAAGGAGAAGGCCGGCAAGGACCGCGAGGCGGCGTCGGTCGGGCTCTACGACTATCCCGTCCTCATGGCCGCCGACATTCTCACGTATCTCGGCACGCATGTGCCCGTCGGTGACGACCAGAAGCAGCACCTCGAGCTCTGCCGCGACATCGCGATCAAATTCAACAACGACTTCGCCGAGGCGATCGCCGCCAACGGCCACGGCGACCAGTTCTTCCCGGTCACCGAGCCGATCATCACCGGCCCGGCGACGCGCGTCATGTCGCTCCGCGATGGCACCAAGAAGATGTCGAAGTCGGACCCCTCCGACTATTCGCGCATCAACCTGACCGACGACGCCGAGACCATCACGACGAAGCTGCGGAAGGCGAAGACCGACCCCGAGCCGTTGCCCTCCGACACGGAGGGCCTGAAGGCGCGCCCCGAAGCCGATAACCTCGTGGGCATCTATGCCGCGCTTGCCGACATCACGAAGGAAGACGTGCTCCGCGACCACGGCGGTGGGCAATTCTCGCAGTTCAAGCCGGCGCTCGCCGATCTCGCCGTGGCGAAGCTCGCGCCGATCGCCGGCGAAATGCGCCGCCTGCTCGCCGATCCCGCCCACATTGACGCGATCCTGAAAGATGGGGCGGAGCGCGCCGACGCGATCGCCCAACCGGTGCTCGCCGACGTCAAGCAGGTGCTGGGCTTCGTCGGCGCGAAATAGCTGCTACCATCGCTGCCATGGCGACGAAACGCAGAAGCGGCGAGGCCGGCCACCGCCGCAAATTCCTGGTCATCATTGATGATACGCCGGAGTGCGCGCGCGCCGTGCGTTACGCGGCGCGGCGCGCCGAGCACACCGGCGGCTCCATCGTGCTGCTCTACGTGATCACGCCCGCCGATCCGCAAAGCTGGGCGGGCGTGGAAAACATCATGCGCGCCGAGGCGATGGAAACGGCCGAAACATCGCTCGGCAAATATTCCGATCTCGTGCGCGCCGCTAGCAGCATCGAGCCCGAGCCGGTGATCCGTGAGGGCCTGCGCTCCGACGAGATCGTGAGGCTGATCGAGGCCGACCAGGATATCGCCATCCTGGTGCTGGCCGCAGGCACCGAAAAGGAAGGGCCCGGCCCCCTGGTCACGGCCATTGCCGGGAAAGCGTCGGGTACATTCCCCGTGCCGATCACAATCGTCCCGGGCAACCTCGACGACGAGGCGCTTGCCGCCATCTCGTAAAAGCAAAAGGGGCGCCGCATGGGCGCCCCCGAAGCTGCACGCCGCTTGATCGCGGTCGCGCGGCCCACTAACTGAGGCACGCGGGGACGACCCCTGGCATCCAACAAACGTCGTGGACGGCCATGGCATGAACCTGGAGGTTCGTGATGGACTACTATGCGCTGATGTCTGGCGTCGGTCTCGTTGGCTCCGCGCTGGTGATCGCCGCGTTCTTCGCCAATCAGCAGGGTTGGCTCGCCGCATCCGACCGTCGGTACGCGCTCACCAACCTCGTCGGCGCGTTGCTGATCCTGGCGTCGCTCTACGCCGAGTGGAATCTGCCATCCGCCGTGATCGAGGCGTTCTGGGCTGCGATCAGCCTTTATGGTTTGTGGCGGTCGGGCCGGGCCGCGGCGAAAACTTGATGTTCACGCCGTGGCGGCCTAAATCCCTGTCAGATCAAGCCTGAAAGGGCAGGGCAATGTTCATCCAGACCGAAGCCACGCCGAATCCCGCCAGTCTCAAGTTTTTGCCCGGCCGTGTCGTCCTCGGCACCGGCACAGCCGAGTACCGCGACGTCAATGAGGCGGCGACGTCGCCCCTCGCCGAGCGGCTGTTCGCGGTCGATGGTGTCGGCGGCGTTTTCCTTGGCGGCGACTTCATCACCGTCACTAAGACCGATGGGGAGTGGCAGCACCTGAAGCCGGCGGTACTGGGCGCCATCATGGAGCACTTCATGTCGGGCATGCCGGTGATGCGCGAGCAGCCGCCGGCTGAGACGTCCGGCGCTGAGTTTTTCGCCGCCGAAGATGCCGATACCGTCGCGACCATCAAGGAACTGATCGAGACGCGCGTGCGGCCGGCGGTGGCGCAGGACGGTGGCGACATTACCTTCCAAGGCTTCCGCGATGGCGTCGTGTTCCTGAACATGCGCGGCTCGTGCGCCGGGTGCCCGTCGTCCACCGCGACGCTGAAGCACGGCATCCAGAACCTGCTCCGCCACTTCGTCCCGGAAGTGCGAGAGATCCAGGAAGTCGCGTAGCACGACGCTGGGTGCGCCTCTCCCTATGGGAGAGGGGAGACGGTGTGCTATCCCCGCTCCATGCGACTGCTCGCCATCGATACAGCGCTGGAAGCATGCTCCGTCGGGGTCATCGACGGTGAGCGCATCGTTGTGCGCTCCGCCAACGTCGGCCGCGGCCACGCCGAGATTCTGATGGGACAGGTGGACGAGGCAATGCGCGAGGCGGGGCTGGCGTTCGCCGACCTCGACCGCATCGCGGTCACTGTCGGCCCGGGATCGTTCACCGGCCTCCGTGTGGGCATCGCCGCCGCGCGCGGATTCGCGCTCGCCGCCGGCAAGCCCGCGGTGGGCATCGGCACGCTCGCCATCCACGCCGCCGCGGTGGCCGGCAAGCCGGTGCTGGCGACGCTTACCGCAGGCCGGGGCGAAATCTACGGCCAGTTTTTCGCCGCTGACGGCAGTGAGGCCGCCCCCGCGCGCGCCGCCTCGCCCGAGGTGTTTGCCGCGGAGATGGGGCCCGACACGCTGCTCGCCGGCTCCGGCGCCGATCTTGTCATCGCCGCGCTGCCGATGGACGTGCGCCACGCGGTGATCCACCGCCACGCCTCGCCTGATATCGCTACGCTGTGCCGTCTCGCTCTGGCGGCATCCGAAACGTCGACACCGCCGAAGCCGCTCTACCTCCGGCTGCCCGACGCCAAGCCGCAGACTGGCGCAAGGATCGCGCACCGATGATCGGGCGGCTGTGGTGGCGTGCGCATGTGGATGGCGCGCGGCTGGATGAGGCGGAGCAACTGGCCGAGATTCACCGCGCCGGTTTCCGCCGCACCTGGAGCGCGCACGACTTCCAGACGATGATGCGCGACCCGTCGGTCTTTGTGCTGGCGTTGCGCCTGCAATTGCCGCTGGGCGCCAGGCGCCTCGCGGGATTCGTCACGGTGCGTTTTGCCGCCGACGAGGCGGAGATCCTGACCATCGCCGTGGCGCCGCGATACCGCGGCCGCGGTTACGGCCGAATGCTGATGGACGACGTCATCCGCCGCCTCTACCGCGAGCGCATCGCGCGCCTGTTCCTCGAGGTCGATCGCGCCAACCGCGCCGCGGTGCGACTTTACCAGCGGCTCGGTTTCGCGGTCGCCGGCGAGCGGCGGAACTACTACGCAGAGCCCACCGCCGGTGATGGTACCGCGCTTGTCATGCGCCTCCAGGTTCGGTAGCCCGTAGGCATGGCGGAAACGAAGCCCCAGAGCCTCGAGGAAGTCTGCGTCGCCAAAGGCATGCGCATGACCGAGCAGCGTCGTGTCATCGCGCGCGTGCTTGAGGCCGCGACCGACCATCCCGACGTCGAGGAACTCTACCGCCGCGCCTCGGCCATCGACCCGAAGATTTCGATCGCAACCGTATACCGGACGGTGAAGCTGTTCGAGGATGCCGGTGTCGTGGAGCGCCACGATTTCGGCGCCGGCCGCTCGCGTTACGAGCCGATCCCGGACGAGCATCACGATCATCTGATCGATCTGCGCTCAGGGCAGGTAATCGAGTTCCGCGACGAGGAGATCGAGCGGCTCCAGCAGGCGATCGCTGATCGCCTCGGCTTCCGCCTCGTGGATCACCGGCTGGAGCTCTACGGCGTGCCGCTCAAGGAGACGAAGGGGAAGTAAGCGCCGCTCCACTTCCACGCTCGTCTGCGAGAAGGCGGGGACCCATGCCGGGGTACAAACGCCGCCTCGGCCGAGCCGGCACCACGATGGATCCCCGCGTTCGCGGGGATGAGCGGAGTGGGTTGGCCCGCCGCCCGCTTCCGCCGTCACGCTCCGGCCATGCGGGGCGTGGTATTCATTTGCCGCGGGAAAGGGGCTAAAGGGAACCCGTTGGGGCGCCGGGGGTTGGCACTGGCGAATTGATGAACCGCACGGGCGAGGAACTGAAGAAAGTCTTCATCAAGACTTACGGCTGCCAGATGAACGTCTACGATTCCGAAAGGATGACGGACGCGCTGGCGCCGGCCGGCTACGTGCCCACCGAGACGGCGGAATCCGCCGACCTGATCCTGCTCAACACCTGCCACATCCGCGAGAAGGCCGCCGAGAAGGTTTACTCCGAGCTTGGCCGCATTGCCGAGATGCGTACCGCCTCAGGTCGCGAGATTCTGGTCGGCGTCACCGGATGCGTGGCTCAGGCCGAGGGCGAGGAGATCGCGCACCGCGCGAAGGGTCGCGTCGATCTGGTGGTTGGCCCGCAATCCTACCATCGCTTGCCGGAGTTGCTCGCAGAGGTACGCCCGGGCCGCGCAATCGTCGAAACGGAATTCGCAGTAGAGGAAAAGTTCGCGGCACTGGCGCGGGTTCACGCGAAGCATCAGCAGCGCGTCGCCGCTTTCCTCACCGTGCAGGAAGGCTGCGACAAGTTCTGCACCTTCTGCGTCGTGCCCTATACACGGGGCGCCGAGGTGTCGCGTCCCGTCGATGCCATCGTCGCGGAGGCGACGCGGCTCGCAGCTGAAGGCGTGCGCGAGATCACGCTGCTCGGCCAGAACGTCAACGCCTGGCACGGCGACAATGACTGGGGCCTCGGGCGCCTGCTGTTCCGCCTCGCCGAGATCCCCGGCGTCGATCGCCTGCGCTACACGACCAGCCACCCGCGCGACATGGGCGACGATCTCATCGCCGCGCACCGCGACCTCGACGTGCTGATGCCGTACCTGCATCTGCCGGTGCAATCCGGCTCCGACCGCGTGCTTGCTGCAATGAACCGCAGGCACACCCGTGCCGACTACCTCCGTCTGGTGGAGAAAATCCGCGCCGCGCGCTCGGACATCGCACTGGCGGGTGACTTCATCGTCGGCTTCCCCGGCGAGACGGACGCGGATTTCGCCGACACGCTGAGCATCGTCGACGAGGCGGCGTACATGGGCGCCTTCACTTTCAAGTACAGCCCGCGGCCGGGCACACCGGCGGCCACCGCGGATGACCAGATTCCCGAAGCCGTGAAAGGTGCCCGCCTCTACGAACTGCAGGCGAAAATCGACGCCCGCGCCGCCGCCTTCATGCAGGCGCAAGTCGGCGCCCATATCGACGTGCTGTTCGAGCGGCGCGGTCGCGAGGCCGGCCAGATCGTTGGTCGCTCGCCATGGCTGATGCCCGTGCACGTCGATGCGCCCGCCGGAATGATCGGCACCATCCAGCGCGTCACCGTCGCCCGCGCCGGCACCAACAGCCTTTTCGGCACGCTCGCCGATGCGCCGGTGAAACCGGCACTGGAGAACGTCCTTTGACCGCACGGCCTGATTTTCCCGGCAACCACATCGTGGTGTCGTTCGACGACAACCGCCTGATCCAGGAGCTGTTCGGCGAGTTCGACCAGAACCTTGCCGCCCTCGAGCAGCAGCTCGGCATCGAGGCAGTGGCGCGCGGCAACCAGGTGACGCTGCGCGGTGAGCCCGAGGCGCTGGCGCGCGCACGCCTCGCCCTCGACATGCTCTACGTCCGCCTGCAGAGCGGCCATTCGATCAGCCGCGGCGATGTCGATGGCGCCATCCGTATGGCAAAGGCGAGCGAGGAGCAGATGCACCTGCCGAGCCTCGAGCCGAAGGGCCGCCTGACGATGGCCCAGGTCGGCACGCGCCGTCGTACCGTTATGGCGCGCACGCCGACGCAGGACGCCTATATCCGCGCCTTCGATAAATCCGAGCTGGTGTTCGGCATCGGTCCTGCCGGCACGGGCAAGACGTACCTCGCGTGTGCTTACGCCGCCGCGATGCTGGAGCGCGGCACGGTGGATCGCCTGATCCTGTCGCGGCCCGCCGTGGAAGCGGGCGAACGCCTGGGCTTCCTGCCCGGCGACATGCGCGAGAAGGTCGACCCATATCTCCGTCCGCTCTACGACGCGCTCTACGACATGATGCCCGCCGACAAGGTCGAGCGCGGGCTGACCTCGGGCGTGATCGAAGTTGCGCCGCTGGCCTTCATGCGCGGCCGCACGCTCGGCAACGCCGTGGTCATTCTCGACGAGGCGCAGAACACCACGTCGATGCAGATGAAGATGTTCCTCACCCGCCTCGGCGAAAATTCGCGCATGATCGTTACCGGCGATCCGAGCCAGATCGATCTGCCCCCGGGGCAGACATCCGGACTGGTCGAGGCCGTGCGGTTGCTGGAGGGGGTGCAGGGCGTGACGCAGGTGCGCTTCACCGCCGCCGACGTGGTGCGCCACCCGCTCGTCGCCCGCATCGTCGACGCATACGACGCCGCCGACAAGGCGAAGGCGAAACCCTGATGCCCAAGGAGGCGGACAGTAGCAGCGGCATCGCTCTCGACATCCGCGTCGAGGCGGGGGACTGGCCCTCACGCGCGAAGCTGAAGGGTCTGGTCGAACGCAGCCTCACAGCCGCCGTTGCCAAGGCGAAACTAAAGCTGGCGCCCGAGCCGGAGTTGAGCCTTCTGTTCACCGACGACGCCCATATCCGCGTCCTGAACAAGCGCTACCGGCGAAAAGACAAGCCAACCAACGTCCTGTCTTTCCCGGCGCCGGCCGCGGTCAGGGGGAAATTCGGCCCCCAGCTTGGCGATCTGGTGTTTGCCGCGGAGACGATCGCGGGGGAGGCTGAGCGCGACGGCATCAGTCTCAACGATCATCTCGCCCATCTTGTCGTCCACGGTTTCCTCCATCTTCTGGGCCACGATCATGAGGATGAAAGCGAGGCGACGGTGATGGAGAATCTGGAAACGTCTATACTCGCCCGCCTCGGCATCGCCGATCCTTACGGTGGGGAGGCTGCATGAGCGACGGCGACAGAAAAGCGGAAGGCGCTCCCGACGCCCCGCAGGAACAGCACTGGCTCGACAAGCTGAGGAACGCCATCGGCCTGAAGGGCGGCTCGATCCGCGAGGACCTGGCGGTCGCGCTGGCGACGGAGGACGTCGCCGCCGGCTTCTCGCCGGAAGAACGCGCGATGATGTCGAACATCCTCCATCTGCGCGATGTGCGCGTGGACGACATCATGATACCGCGCGCCGACATCGAGGCCGTCGACATCGACATAACGCTCGGCGATCTCTTCGCCCGCTTCCGCAACTCGGGCCACTCGCGCATGCCGGTGTTCCGCGAAAGCCTCGACGATCCTGTAGGCCTCGTCCACATCAAGGATCTGATGGGTTACATCACCGAGCAGGCGGCGATGGAAGGCGAATCCGGAAAGTTCGATCTCTCGCGCCTCGACCTCAATAAGAAGCTGTCCGAGACGCAATTGGTGCGCAACATCCTGTTCGTGCCGCCCTCCATGCCCGTGGCGGTGCTGCTCCCCAACATGCAAGCGAGCCGCATGCAGATGGCGCTGGTCATCGACGAATACGGCGGCACAGACGGATTGGTGTCGCTGGAGGATGCCGTCGAGATGATCGTCGGCGAGATCGAAGACGAGTCCGACGAGGACGCCGGACCCATGATCGTGTCGGACGGCAAGGGCGGCTTCCTTGCCGATGCCCGCGCCGACATCGACGAGGTCTCCGCCGCGATCGGCGAGGACCTGGCGACCGGCGAGGACGGCGAAGACGTCGACACCATCGGCGGCTTGGTGTTCAACCTGATCGGCCGCATCCCGGTGCGCGGCGAGCTGATCGCCGGCCCCAACGGCTACGAGATCGAGGTGCTGGATGCCGATCCGCGGCGCCTCAAGCGTCTGCGCATCTACCGCCGTGCACCCGAACAGCGCCGCCGCCGCCCAACGCCGGAAGGCGCGCCGCCGCCGGCGGGCGCTGGCGTGCCTTGACCGGGCCTTACCGGGAACCGAGGCTTCCCGCCTGATTCGCCACCGCTAAGGTCACGCGCCCGCCGTGCAAGCCTTTGCCAGCGCCATCATCGTTCTGTGGGGTTGGCGGCGCTTCGCCGTGGCGTTTGTCGCGGGCGCATTTTCGGCGCTGGCGTTCGCGCCGTTCGACCTGTTTCCGATCCTGTGGATCACGGTGCCTGTCTTCGTCTGGCTGATCGACGGCAGCGAAGTGAGTGAAGGTGCGTCCTGGTGGCGCAAGCTGGTGCCCGCGGCGATCGTCGGTTTCGCGTTCGGCTTCGGCTTCTTTGTCGCGGGCCTGTGGTGGATCGGCAGCGCGCTGCTCGTCGACGCGGGTGCGTTCGCGTGGGCACTGCCGCTCGCCGTAGCCGGCCTGCCAGCCGTCCTCGCGCTGTTCTGGGCCTTAGGGGCAGCGCTTGCGCGTGCGTTCTGGACGGAAGGCTGGCCGCGCCTCGCCGTATTCGCGGTGACGATGGCGGCGGCCGAGTGGCTGCGCGGCCACTTGCTCACCGGCTTCCCGTGGAATGCTTTCGGCTACGCCCTGACCCCCATGCCGCTGATGATGCAGACCGCGTCACTGGTCGGCACCTGGGGGCTGACGCTGGCAGCGTTTTTTATCTTTGCGGCGCCGGTCCTGTTGCTGCCGGATCGTCACCACACACGCCGTGCCAGCCGTGTCGCGTTTGCTCTGGCTGCGGTTCTGTATGTCGCCCACATCGGCTACGGCGCCGTTCGCCTCTCCGCCGGTCCCGACGCAATGGTCCCCGGTGTGACGTTCCGCATCGTGCAGCCTGCTATCCCTCAGGACGAGATCTGGGAGAGCGCACCTCCTGCAACCATCATGGCGCGTTACGCCGAGCTAAGCCGGGGCAACACAGGCCTGGAGGGCATCACGCATCTGATCTGGACCGAGTCGGCATTTCCCTTCCTGCTGACGGAAAATCCGGCGGCGCTGAAGACGATCGCCGATCTGCTGCCACCCGGCACGACCCTGTTCACCGGCGCAGCGCGAGCCGAGCGCGTGATCGGCAGCGACGATCCGCCGATGGTCTACAACTCGATCTACGCAATCGACGATGCCGGCGAGATTCGCGCCGCCTACGACAAGGTCCACCTCGTTCCATTCGGCGAATACCTGCCGTTTGCCTCGCTGCTTCGCGCGGTGGGCATCCGCCAGGCAATCGCAGCGCCCGTCGGCTTCTCGCCCGGACAAACGCTCCGCACCCTGTCCGTCCCGGGCACGCCGCCGTTCGCGCCGCTCATCTGCTACGAGATTATTTTCCCAGGCGCGGTGGTCGCCCCGGGGCCGGTTCGCCCGCAGTGGATGCTCAACGTCACCAACGATGCGTGGTTCGGCCGCACACCCGGGCCGTATCAGCACCTCGAGCAGGCGCGTGTGCGCGCTGTCGAGGAAGGCTTGCCGCTGGTGCGCGCCGCCAACGCGGGAATCTCGGCAATCGTCGATGCCCACGGGCGCGTTCTCGCCAGTCTCGACCTCGACAAAGTGGGCAGCGTGGATGGGGGCCTGCCGGTGGCGTTGCCGCCGACGCCGTATGCGCGATTTGGCGACTGGATGTTTGTCGGGTTGCTGTTCGTCGCCGCCGGCGGTGCGGCGTTTGGGCAGGCGGCTGCAACGCGCAAGCTTATGACGGACAATTGACACAAATCGTGTGCGCGGCTCATTATTGCCTAGTTCATCTGGGGTCAAAGCGTTACGCTGTCCCGCTATACGGGATTGGGCGATGACCCCATTTCAGTTGACAGTTTGGCTGCCAGCGGGCACGTGCGGCGGCTAGGGCCACAGGAAGCAGCACGGATCGATGGCTAGCAAGAAGCAACCTAACCCGATCGACATTCATGTCGGGAGTCGGGTCCGCCTCCGCCGCATGATGTTGAGCATGAGCCAGGAAAAACTCGGCGAGAACCTCGGCATCACGTTCCAGCAGATCCAGAAATACGAAAAGGGCACCAACCGAATCGGTGCCAGCCGCCTTCAGCACATCGCGCGTGTGCTCTCTGTCCCGGTATCGTTTTTCTTCGAGGATGCCCCCGGTGCATCCGGCGATGCGCCCACTGGAATGGGCGAAGCAAAACAAACGTCCCACGTGGTCGATTTCCTCTCGAGCTCCGAGGGCATCCAGCTCAACAAGGCGTTCGTCCGCATCAAGGACCCGAAGTTGCGCCGTCGCGTGATCGACCTCGTCCGCTCGATGGCGGGCGACGACGAGGGCTAGTTCGCGCAGATTGACCACCGGCAAATTCGCTGCCAGAACCACTGGCTGGATGGCCGGGGGGCGGAAGGTTTTCCCGCGGCCGCGATCGTTTCGCTACGGGAGAACCGTGTCCCTTGTCTCGTTCAAATTATCTCTTCACCTCTGAATCGGTTTCCGAAGGTCACCCCGACAAGGTGTGCGACCGCATCTCGGACACCATCGTCGATGCCTATCTCGCCGAGATGCCGGAGGCGCGTGTCGCCTGCGAGACCTTGGCGACCACCAACCGCGTCGTCATCGCCGGCGAAGTGCGCGGGCCCGATGCGATCCTGTCCAGGGTCGAGGGTCTTACGCGGGCCGCAATCCACGACATCGGCTACGAGCAGGCCGGCTTCCATTGGGAAAGCGCGAGGATCGAGGTGCTGCTCCACGCGCAGTCCTCCGACATCGCGCAGGGCGTCGATGCCGCCGGCAACAAGGACGAAGGCGCCGGCGATCAGGGCATCATGTTCGGCTATGCCTGCCGCGAGACGCCGGAGTTCATGCCTGCGCCGATCTACTACGCGCACCGCATTCTCAAGCTGCTGTCGGAAGCGCGCCGCTCAGGCGAGGCGAAGGTGCTGGGCCCGGACGCGAAGAGTCAGGTCACCGTCGAGTATCGCGACGGCAAGCCGGTGCGCGCCACCTCCATCGTCGTCTCGACGCAACACCTCGACGAGCGCATGACGTCGGAAGACGTGCGCGCGGTCGTTGAGCCGTACGTGCGCAAGGCATTGCCCGCCGATTGGGTGAACGGCCACACCGAATGGCACGTCAACCCGACCGGCAAATTCGTCATCGGCGGCCCTGACGGCGATTGCGGCCTGACCGGACGCAAGATCATCGTCGACACGTACGGCGGCGCGGCTCCGCATGGCGGCGGCGCCTTCTCCGGCAAGGATCCCACCAAGGTGGACCGCTCGGCCGCATACGCCGCGCGCTATCTCGCCAAGAACGTCGTCGCCGCCGATCTCGCCGATCGCTGCACAATCCAGCTTTCCTACGCCATCGGCGTCGCCAAGCCGCTGTCGATCTACGTCGACCTCGCCGGCACCGGTCGCGTCGATGAAGCCAAGCTGGAGAAGGTGCTCGGCGACGTGATGGACCTGTCTCCGCGCGGCATCCGCGAGCATCTCGGCCTCAACCGGCCGATTTACGCCCGCACCTCGGCCTACGGCCATTTCGGCCGCGCGCCCGAAGCCGACGGCGGCTTCTCGTGGGAACGTACCGATCTCGCGCAGGCGCTGCGCTCGGCTCTGTCCTGAGCGAACGTCTCGGCGGCCTGCACGGCCGGCGGAAGGGCAAACCCCTTTCGCCACGCCGCGCCGGCCTGATGGCGACGCTGCTGCCCGAGCTGACCCTGGACGTCGCGGACACCGCGACGCGCGACCTCGCCGCGCTGTTTCCGCACAAGCCGTCGCGCGTCGTGCTGGAGATCGGCTTCGGCGGCGGCGAGCATCTCATCGCCGAGGCGCTGCGCCAGCCGGACGTGGGCTTCATCGGCGTCGAGCCCTTTCTCAACGGCATGGCGAAAGCGGTGACGGCGATCGCCGAACGCGAGGTGCACAACGTGCGCCTCTTCTCCCGCGACGCTGCGTTGCTGCTCGACTGGCTGCCCGACGCATCGCTCGACGAGATCGACCTGCTCTATCCCGATCCGTGGCCCAAGAAGCGGCACTGGAAACGCCGCTTCGTCTCATCGGAAAATCTCGAGCGCATGGCGCGCGTGCTGAAGCCGCACGGCGTCTTCCGCTTCGCCAGCGACATCCCGTCGTACGTCGAGTGGACGCTGATGCATGTGGCACACGACGTCCGCCTGGGGTGGACGGCTGAGAGCGCTGCCGACTGGATGCATCCGTTCCCCGATTGGCCGGGTACGCGCTACGAGGCGAAAGCGCGGCGCGCGGGCAGGGTGCCGACGTATCTGGAGTTTGTCCGAACCTAGCGGGAGCGCGGCCTATACACGACCCCCAGAGTCGAGTATCTCCAGCTACATGATTACGCAGAAGGCCAAGTACGCGTTCAAGGCGCTGTTTCACATGGCGTCGTCGCCGGATGGCACGTCCATGCGCATCGAGGAGATCGCAGACGGCGCCGGCGTCCCGCGCAAATTCCTCGAGCACATTCTGCTCGACCTGAAGAAGAAGGGCATCGTCGTTTCCAGCCGCGGCCGCTCCGGCGGGTACATGCTGGTGAAGCGACCGGCGGAAATGACGATCAGCGATGTGCTCCGCGCCATCGACGGCCCGATCGCCCCGCTGCCCTGCATCTCGCGCACGGCTTATCGCCGCTGCGAGGACTGCAAGGACGAGAAGACGTGCAGCGTCCACCGCCTGTTCGCTGAAACCTATGCAGCTACGCTGGCGCTGTGGGAGGCAACCACGCTGGCGGATGCTCTTTTCAGCGGCGCGCCCGGCCGGGGTACTTTCGGCAAGTCGGTTCCCCAATTGGTGGGCGAATAGATTCGTTTTCCAATGCGGGCCAAAACTTCGCCACGAGCCGCGTTGTTAAATACGACTGATCATGTCGAGATAAGGAAGCGTTCCAACCGGAGGTTCTCCGATGATCTCGAAACTGAAGCTGCTGACTGCGGTGTCATTGCTGGTGACCGGCCTTGCCGCCCCCGCCTTCGCCGATCAGTCCATTCTCAACGTGTCGTACGATCCGACACGCGAACTCTACAAGGCCTACGACGAGTTGTTCGCCAAGCACTGGGCCGACACCCACAACGGCGAGGTCGTCACTGTCGATCAGTCGCACGGCGGCTCGGGCGCGCAGGCCCGCGCGGTCATCGACGGCCAGCCGGCCGACGTCGTCACGCTGGCGCTGCAGGCCGATATCGATGCTGTGGCGGCCAAGGGCCTGATCAAGCCGGATTGGCAAAGCCGCCTACCGGACAGTTCGGCTCCCTACACCTCGACCATTGTGTTCCTGGTCCGCAAGGGCAATCCCAAGGGCATCAAGGATTGGGACGACCTGGTGAAGCCCGGCATTCAGGTGATTACGCCCAACCCAAAGACCTCGGGGGGCGCGCGCTGGAACTATCTCGCGGCCTGGGCCTACGCCGATGCCAAGTTTGGTGGCGATCAGCAGAAGGACAAGGATTTCGTCGGCGCGCTCTACAAGAACGTCCCGGTGCTCGATTCTGGGGCCCGCGGCTCGACGACCACCTTTGCCCAGCGTGGCATCGGCGATGTTCTCCTCTCGTGGGAGAACGAAGCCTTCCTGGCTCTGAAGGAGCTGGGCGACGACAAGTTCGACATCGTCGTGCCCTCGCTTTCGATCAAAGCTGTTCCGCCAGTCGCCGTGGTCGATGCTAACGTCGACAAGAAAGGCACTCGTGCGGTTGCCGAGGAGTACCTCAAGTACCTCTACTCGGATGAGGCCCAGAAGCTGATTGCGGCGAGTTTCTATCGCCCGATCAAGCCGGAAGCGGCCGACGCGAACGACCTCAAGCGTTTCGCCGACGTCAAGCTTGCCACGATCGAGGATCCGATCTTCGGCGGCTGGAAGAAGGTGCAGGCGGAGCACTTCGCTGATGGCGGCGTGTTTGATCAGATCTACAAGCCCGCGCAATAGTAGCGTCGATGAGTCAGGCGGTAGCCGCAAGCACGTTCAGGAGGCCGAGCGTCATCCCGGGTTTCGGGTTGGCGCTCGGCTTCACGTTGACGTACCTGTCGCTGATCGTCCTCATTCCGCTGGCCGCTCTCATCATCAAGACCGCCTCGCTGGGCTGGGACGATTTCTGGAAGCTCGCGACTGACCCGCGCACGGTTGCCGCGTTGCGCACCTCGTTCGGCCTTTCGCTTGCCGCGGCCGCGGTAAATGTGGTCTTCGGGCTGCTCGTCGCCTGGGTACTGGTGCGCTACGAGTTCCCCGGGCGCAAACTGCTCGACGCCTTCATAGACCTGCCTTTCGCGCTGCCGACCGCGGTGGCGGGCATTTCGCTGACGGCGATCTACGCGCCCAACGGCTGGGTCGGCCAGTTTCTCGCGCCGCTCGGCTGGAAGATCGCCTACACCCCGCTCGGCATTCTCATCGCCCTCATCTTCATCGGCCTGCCGTTTATCGTGCGCACTGTCCAGCCGGTGCTGGAAGATCTCGACGTCGAGGTTGAGGAAGCCGCCGCGACGCTTGGTGCGTATCGCCTCACTACCGTGCTGTGGATCGTGATGCCGGCGCTTGTGTCGCCGCTGCTGACCGGTTTCGCGCTGGCTTTCGCGCGCGCCGTCGGCGAGTACGGCTCGGTCATCTTCATTGCCGGCAACATCCCGTACGTTTCGGAGATTGCGCCGCTGCTCATCGTCATCAAGCTCACCGAATACAATTATGCTGCCGCCACGGCGATCGCGACGATCATGCTCGTGATCTCGTTCGCGCTGCTGTTCCTCATCAACGGCCTGCAGGCCTGGGTTCGGCGGGGGATGTCGCGTGGCTGATACGATCGCATCGCCGCTGGTCTTGCGCGCTGCGCCCACCAGCGAACGCAGGGCTACGCGCGTGCTGCTGATCGCAGTCGCCGTCGTGTTCCTGCTTTTCTTTCTGCTGTTGCCGTTGGTAACGGTATTCGTCGAGGCGTTGCGCGGCGGCTTCGGCGCCTACTTCAAGGCGCTCGGCGATAAGGATGCGCTGGCCGCCATCCGCCTGACACTGCTGATCGCCGCGATTTCGGTGCCGTGCAATCTTGTCTTCGGCGTTGCCGCCTCGTGGGCGATCGCGAAGTTCGAGTTCACGGGCAAGAGCTTCCTCACCACCCTCATCGATCTGCCGTTCTCGGTTTCGCCGGTCACCTCCGGCCTGATCTACGTGTTGATATTCGGCGCGCAGGGCTACCTCGGCCCGTGGCTGTCCGATCACAACATCCACATCATCTTCGCAGTGCCCGGCATCGTGCTCGCGACCATCTTCGTCACCTTCCCGTTCGTCGCGCGCGAGCTGATCCCACTGATGGAGGAGCAGGGCACCAAGGAAGAGGAAGCCGCCGTCTCGCTCGGCGCTTCCGGCTGGCAGACGTTCTTCCGCGTTGCCTTGCCCAATGTGAAATGGGCGCTGCTCTACGGCGTGCTGCTTTGCAACGCCCGCGCCATGGGCGAATTCGGCGCGGTCTCGGTGGTCTCCGGTCACGTGCGCGGCAAGACCAACACCATGCCGCTGCAGGTGGAGATTCTCTACAACGAGTATTCATATGGCGCGGCCTTCGCCGTCGCATCGCTGCTCGCCCTGCTCGCCCTTATCACCTTGGCCGTGAAGACTTTCCTGGAATGGCGCTATGCCGGCGAAATTGCCGCCCAGCGCCGTCACTGAAAGGAAAAAACTCTTGGACGCGCGCGTCGAAAATGATGAAACGTTCGCCGCTGGCACGGGTGCCGCGACTTGGGGCGAGCGCGTGGACGTTTCGATTGAGAATGTAGAGCGGGCCTTCGGCGAGACGCCGGCCCTCCATGGCGTTTCGCTGGAGATCAAGTCGGGCGAGCTCGTCGCGCTGCTCGGCCCCTCCGGCTCCGGCAAGACGACGCTGCTACGCATCCTCGCCGGCCTCGATTTTCCGAACGCCGGCCGCGTGATGTTCGGCGGCGAGGACGCGCTGCGCCTCACCGTCCAGCAGCGCAACGTCGGCTTCGTCTTCCAGAACTACGCGCTGTTCCGCCACATGCGCGTCTTCGACAACGTCGCCTTCGGTCTCGATGTGCGCCCATCGTCGCGCCGCCCGAAGAAGGACGAGATCAAGGCCCGCGTGCTGGAGCTTCTGAAGCTGGTGCAACTCGACGGTCTCGATCGGCGCTATCCGTCGCAGCTCTCCGGCGGCCAGCGGCAGCGCGTCGCGCTCGCCCGCGCGCTCGCCATCGAGCCGCGCATCCTGCTCCTCGACGAGCCGTTCGGCGCGCTCGACGCGAAGGTGCGCCGTGAGCTTCGCCGCTGGCTCCGCGAGATTCACGACCAGACCGGCCATACCACGGTTTTCGTCACACACGACCAGGAGGAGGCGATCGAGCTCGCCGATCGCATCGTCGTGTTGAACCAGGGCAAGATCGAGCAGGTCGGCACGCCCGACGAGATCTACGACAACCCTGCTTCGCCCTTCGTCGCGGGCTTCATCGGTGAATCGAACGCCCTGCCGGTGATCGCCGAGAACGGCAATCTCCTGTTCGACGACCGCGCCCTCGATCTCGCCGGCACGCCGGATCTCGCCGGCCCGCGCACGCTCGTCTTCCGCCCGCATCACGTCGACGTCATGGGCACCAAGCCAGGCGGCATCGGCGGCTGGGTCATCTCCGAGCGCCGCCACGGCGCCGTCCGCCGCTTGGAGGTCGAGATCGGCACCGAACGCCACCGCATCGAGGTCGACGTCCGCGCCGACGAGCCCAAGTCGAAGAAGGGCGACCGGATCAGCGTGCTGCCCAATCGTTGGTGGTTGTTCCACGAGGCCAAGACCTAGGCGCCCGCCGCCCGAGTTGCATTTCCCTAACGTTGGGCCTATATCCCCCGCCGTCACCCTCAAACGATCTGATCGTTGGAGAGTGGGTCCGCCCGGGCCCGCTCCTTTCGGTGTTAGGTCGGTCAGGCGGCGTAAGTGGACGAACTGAAAGAACCGCGCATCATCACCGAGACGGGCATCGAAGCCCGCGTCGCGCGCATTGTCGAGCCGGTCGCCTTGGGCCTCGGGTACCGGCTGGTGCGCGTAAAGTTCTCGTCATTGAACGGCGCGACACTGCAGATCATGGCCGAGCGTGGCGATGGTTCCATGACCGTCGATGATTGCGAAACCCTGTCGCGCGATATTTCGCCGGCCCTCGATGTCGAGGACCCGATAGACGCGGCGTACAATCTCGAGGTTTCCTCGCCCGGCATCGATCGTCCGCTGGTGCGCCGCTCGGATTTCGAGAAATGGTCGGGCCATGAGGCGAAGATCGAGCTGGCGATGCCCCTCGATGGCCGCAAGCGCTTCAAGGGCAAACTCGCCGGCCTCGATGGCGACAAACTGAAACTTGAACTCGAAAAGAAATCAAAAATTGAGGGTCCGGAGCTAGTGACGCTGCCGCTGGCCGATATCGGCGAGGCGAAGCTCACCATGACGGACGCCCTCATTCGCGAGACGCTGCGCAACGAAAAGCGCAAGGCCCGTGAACAGGAACAGGATCACGCCGAGGCCTAAAGTCGCCCGGCATTTTTGGAGACGGACAATGGCAGTCAGTGCAAACCGGCTGGAGCTTCTGCAGATCGCCGACGCGGTCGCCCGCGAAAAGGCGATCGACCGTATGATCGTCGTCGCCGCGATGGAGGACGCCATCCAGAAGGCGGCGCGCTCGCGCTACGGCTCTGAGACCGACATCCGCGCCGAAATCAACCCGAAGACAGGCGAGATCAAGCTGCAGCGCCTGCTCAAGGTTGCCGACAAGATCGAGAATCCGGCGACCGACATCCTGATCGAAGACGCCCGCTCCAAGAACCCGGCCGCCCAGGTCGGCGACTTCATCGCCGAGCCGCTGCCGCCCATGGATTTCGGCCGCATCGCCGCCCAGTCGGCCAAGCAGGTGATCGTGCAGAAGGTGCGCGACGCCGAGCGCGACCGCCAGCACGAGGAATTCAAGGATCGCATCGGCGAGATCGTCAACGGTCAGGTCAAGCGCGTCGAGTATGGCAACGTCATCGTCGATCTCGGCCGCGGCGAAGGCATCGTGCGCCGCGACGATCTGATCCCGCGCGAGACCTTCCGCTACGGCGATCGCATCCGGGCCTACATCTACGACGTCCGCCGCGAGCAGCGCGGCCCGCAGATTTTCCTGTCGCGCACGCATCCTCAGTTCATGTCGAAGTTGTTCGCGCAGGAAGTGCCCGAGATTTACGACGGCATCATCGAGGTGAAATCGGTCGCCCGCGATCCGGGCAGCCGCGCCAAGATCGCGGTCATCTCGCGCGACTCCTCCATCGATCCGGTCGGTGCCTGCGTCGGTATGCGCGGCTCGCGCGTGCAGGCGGTGGTGAACGAGCTGCAGGGCGAGAAGATCGACATCATTCCGTGGTCGCAGGATGCCGCGACCTTCATCGTCAACTCGCTGCAGCCGGCCGAGGTCGCCAAGGTGGTGCTCGATGAAGACGCCGAGCGCATCGAGGTCGTGGTGCCGGACGAGCAGCTGTCGCTCGCCATCGGCCGCCGCGGCCAGAACGTCCGCCTCGCCTCGCAGCTCACCGGCTGGGACATCGACATCCTCACCGAGCAGGAAGAGTCGGAGCGCCGCCAGAAGGAATTCCAGGAGCGCTCGCAGCTCTTCATCACCGCGCTCGACGTGGACGAGGTGGTGGGCCAGCTGCTCGCCTCGGAAGGCTTTGCTTCCGTTGAGGAAATCGCCTTCGTCGATATCGATGACCTGGCCGGCATCGAAGGCTTCGATGAAGAAACCGCCAACGAGCTGCAGACCCGCGCCCGCGAATATCTCGACAAGATCGAGGGCGAGCAGGATCAGGAGCGCAAGAACCTCGGCGTCGAGGATGGCCTCAAGGACGTGCCCGGCCTCACGACCGCCATGCTGGTCGCGCTCGGCAAGGCCGGCATCAAGACGGTGGAAGATTTCGCCGGCTCGATCCCGGACGAGCTGACCGGCTGGACGGAGCGCAAGGACGGTGAGCAGACCCGCCACGGCGGCGCGCTCGACTCGTTCCAGCTCAGCCGCGCCGATGCCGAGGCGATGATCATGCAGGCCCGCGTCAAGGCCGGCTGGATCACCGAGGCTGATCTCAACCCGCCCGCGGCCGAGGAAGCTGCGCCGGCGGAAGCGGCACCCGCCATGTAGGGAGGCGCCCAGATCTTGCCGCGTCTCAGCGAACCGGCCGAGCGGACCTGCCTCATGACACGGGAAGCCAAGCCCGTGGCGGAGCTGATCCGATTCGTCGCCGGACCGGACGGCATGGTCGTGCCTGACCTGAAGCGCAAACTGCCCGGCCGGGGCGCCTGGCTGACTGGCGATCGCAACACGGTTGCGCTGGCGGTGAAGAAGCACCATCTGGAGCGGGCGTTCGACGGCAGGGTGCAGGTCGCCCCTGATCTTGCTGACCGCGTCGACGCACTGCTTCTCGCCGCTGCCACAGGCGCCTTGGCTCTCGCCCGCAAGGCGGGCGCCCTCGTCGGCGGTTTCGGCAAGGTCGAGAAGACGATTGGCTCGGAAAATGTGATTGCGCTGGTGCATGCCAGCGATGCAGCGGCTGACGGCGTCGCAAAGCTCAAGGCCGCGGCCGTTCGCCGCTTTGGTGAACGGGCGGTTCCCGCCATTCGCGTATTTGGCGGCGACCAATTGGATTTGGCCTTCGGCATGTCAAATGTGGTACATGCTGCGCTGCTCGCCGGGCCGGCGGGCGCGAACGTGCTGGCAAGGGTCCAGGATCTCGTCCGCTACCGTGGCGAGGAAGGCCTGCCGACCGGCAACTTTGGCCGCTCTTTCGACGCCCTTACTGAAGTGAATGACCTGTCCGCGGGACCATAGGAAGCAAGAAGCACGGCATGAGTGAAAATACCGGCGACAAGACACTGGCGCCCCCCAAACGCACCCTCGGCCTGAAGCCGCGCGGAGTTGAGCGCGATTCGGTCCGCCAGACCTTTTCTCACGGCCGCACCAATACGGTGCAGGTCGAGCGCAAGAAGCGCCGCATAACGCTGCCCGGCGAGAAGCCCGAGGCCGCGCCCGCTCCGGCTCCGCGAGCCGAAACGCCGCCACCCGCACCGGCGCCGGTTGCACGTCCCGCAGCGCCGGCCGAACCGGCCGCGACGCCTTCGTCGCGCGCCGGCCTGGTGCTTCGCCAGCTTTCCACCGACGAGATCGATGCCCGCGCCCGCGCGCTCGCCGACGCCAAGGTCCACGAGGCCGAGGAGCGCAAGGCTGCGCTGGATGCGGCTGCGCGCCGTGCCGCCGAGAATGAGCGTCTTGCCCGCGAGCGTGCCGATGCCGAGCGCCGCAAGTCTGAAGAAGACGCCCGCCATCAGGCCGAAGACAGCGTCAAGGCGCGCGCCGAGGAAGCCGCCCGTCGCCGTTTCGGCGACGACGCCAAACCCGCGCCGGCGAAGACCGAGACGCCTCCCCGTCCGGGTGTCGTCGCCCGCGTCGGCAAGGAAGTCGAGGAGGATGACGAGGAGCGCCCGAACGCGCTGCGCGGCCGCGTCAAAACAAAAACGACCGCGGATCCGAAGCCGGTCAAGCGCGTCGGCGACGATCGCCGTCGCGGCAAGCTGACGCTCGGCAACGCCCTCGACGACACGGAACGCGCCCGCTCGCTGGCCTCCATTCGCCGCCGTCGCGAGCGCGAACGCGCCCGTCAGGACGGCCCGCGCGAGAAGGTGCTGCGCGAGGTCGTCATTCCCGAGCGCATCACCGTTGCCGAACTGGCGAACCGCATGTCGGAGCGAGCCGTCGATGTCATCAAGCACCTGATGAAGCAGGGCCAGATGGTTCAGGCTTCGGACTACATCGAGCCTGATACTGCGCAGATCATTGCCGAGGACATGGGCCACACAGTGCGCCGCGTCGCCGAGTCCGACGTAGAGGAGGGCCTGTTCCAGAAGGCCAACACCGATATTGAGGGCGATCTCGAGCCACGTCCGCCGGTAGTCACCGTCATGGGCCACGTCGACCACGGCAAGACGTCGCTGCTCGACGCCATCCGCAAGACCAACGTCGTCTCCGGTGAGGCCGGCGGCATTACTCAGCACATCGGCGCCTACCAGGTGGAGGTGAACGGCCACAAGATCACGTTCATCGACACGCCAGGCCACGCCGCGTTCACCGCCATGCGCGCCCGCGGCGCGAGCGTCACCGATATCGTCATCCTCGTGGTGGCGGCCGACGACGGCGTCATGCCGCAGACGATTGAAGCCATCAATCACGCCAAGGCGGCCAACGTCCCGATCATCGTGGCGATCAACAAGATCGACAAGAACGACGCCGATCCGAATCGCGTTCGCACCGAGCTGCTCCAGCACGAGGTGTTCGTGGAATCGATGGGCGGCGAGGTGCTCGACGTCGAGGTCTCCGCCACCAAGGGCACTGGCCTCGATCGCTTGCTCGAGACGGTGCTGCTCCAGAGCGAAGTGCTCGAACTGAAGGCCAATCCGAATCGTCCCGCCGAAGGCACCGTTGTCGAGGCTCGCCTCGACAAGGGCCGCGGCGCGGTGGCCACGGTCCTGGTCCAGCAGGGCACGCTCAGGATCGGCGACATTGTTGTCGCCGGCGCTGCCTCGGGCCGCGTCCGCGCGTTGATCAACGATCGCGGCCAGCAGGTGAAGGAAGCCGGCCCGTCCACGCCGGTCGAGGTGCTGGGCTTCGCCGAGGCTCCGGATGCCGGTGATCGTCTCGCGGTCGTCGAGTCGGAAGCCCGCGCCCGCGAGGTCACCGAGTACCGCGTGCGGATGAAGCGCGACAAGTCGATCGCGTCAGGCGGCCAGCGCAGCTCGCTCGAGCAGATGATGAGTCAGCTCGCCACCTCCGGCCAGAAGGTCTTCCCGCTGGTCATCAAGGGCGACGTGCAGGGCTCGGTCGAGGCGATCAGCCAGGCGCTGAACGCGCTCGGCACCAACGAAGTCACGGCGCGCATCATTCACGCCGGTGTCGGCGGCATCACCGAATCCGACGTGGCGCTCGCCGCGACGTCGCGGGCGGCGATCATTGCCTTCAACGTCCGCGCCAATGCGCAGGCCCGCACCTTGGCCGAGCGCGATGGCATTGAAATCCGCCAGTACAACATCATCTACAACCTGGTCGACGACGTAAAAGCCGCGATGTCGGGCATGCTTTCGCCCGAGCGTCGCGAGACCATGCTCGGCAATGCCGAGATCCTGGAGATCTTCGACATCTCCAAGATCGGCAAGATCGCTGGTTGTCGCGTAACCGATGGCGTCGTGCAGCGCGGCGCCGGCGTTCGCCTGATCCGCGACAACGTTGTCATTCACGAAGGCACCCTGAAGACCCTCAAGCGCTTCAAGGACGAAGTGCGTGAGGTTCCCGCCGGCCAGGAATGCGGCATGGCCTTCGAAAAGTACGAAGACATGCGTGTCGGCGATGTCATCGAGTGTTATCGCATCGAGGAAATTGCGCGGTCGCTATAGCCCTTGCGGCAAAATCAAGGAAACGCGACCGCCCTTTCCGAGTTAAGGACCCATGAAACAGAACAAAGCCTCCCGCGCGCCCTCGCAGCGCCAGCTTCGTGTCGGCGAAGTTATTCGCCATGCCCTGGCTGAGATCCTCCAGCGTGGCGACGTCCACGATCCGGTCCTCGAAACCAATGTCGTGACCGTGCCGGAAGTACGCGTGGCGCCTGACCTCAAGTGCGCCACCGTCTTCCTGATGCCGCTTGGCGGCAAGAACACCGACGAGGTGGTCGCTGCCTTCGACCGCAACAAAAGCTTCCTGCGCGGCGAGGTCGCCCGCAAGGTGAACCTGCGCAGCGCTCCGGATCTCCGCTTCCGCGTCGATACGTCCTTCGACGAAGGCGCCAGGATCGACGCGATGCTCGACTCCCCCGAGGTCAAACGCGACCTCAACGGCTCGGCGGCCAACGATGACGTCCCGCCCGGCAAGGACTCCCCGCGCAGCTGATGGGCCGCAGGAACAAGGGGCGCGACGTCTCCGGCTGGCTTTGCCTGGACAAGGCTGCGGGCGTCACCTCCACTCAGGCCGTCGCCTCGGTGAAGCGCCTTTTCGGCGCCGCCAAGGCGGGCCACGCCGGTACACTTGATCCGCTCGCCACGGGTGCCTTGCCGATCGCACTCGGTGAGGCGACCAAGACGGTTCCCTTCGTGCAGGATGGCCGCAAGGTCTATCGCTTCACCGTCGCGTGGGGCGCGGAAACCGACACCGACGACGCCGAGGGCAAAGTCACCGCGACGTCGGCGGAGCGCCCGGCGCGCGAGGCAATCGTCGCGCTCCTTCCCGAATTTACCGGCGATATCATGCAGCGCCCGCCGGCATACTCCGCGCTGAAGATCGACGGCGAGCGCGCCTACGATCTTGCTCGCGCCGGTTCCGAGGTCGTGCTCGACGAGCGCCTGATCTCCGTCCATCGCCTCACGCTGGCAGAGATGCCCGATGCTGACCACGCCGTCTTCGAAGCGGAGTGCGGCAAGGGCACCTACGTCCGCGCGCTCGCGCGCGATATCGGCCGGCGGCTGGGCTGCCTCGGCCATGTGACGGCGCTCCGCCGGCTGACGGTTGGCCCGTTCGGCGAAGCGACTCTCATGCCGCTCGATCGCCTGATCGCCGCGCGCGAGGAGGGCGATGTGCTGAGCCTCGACGTAATGCTGCTCCCGATTGGCGTGGCTTTGGCCGAGCTTCCCGAGGTGGCGGTGAACGCCAGCGATGCCGCCCGCATCGCGCGCGGCCAGTCTGTGCTCATGCGCGGTCGGGATGCCCCGACGCCAACCGCTGCTGCCCACGCCACCCACGCCGGGCAAAGCATCGCGGTCGGCGAAATTGCCGAGGGAGCGTTCCACCCGAAGCGCGTATTCAAGGCATAAAGTCTTGAATTATCAGAGACTTATCGTCTCAGGGCTTTTCGCTGGAATTCACATGACCTTTCCGCCATATTCCGCGCGCTTTCGCTACCACGAGTAGCGGCAGCGACCCCCGATCCCGACCGCGCTGGACGACATCCCGGCCCTGGCCGCCGACCGGTGGGCTTATTCCGAACCATAAAGGAGTGTCCGATGTCGATTACTGCCGAGCGCAAGAAGGCGCTCATCAAGGAATACGCCAAGGGCGCCAACGATACCGGCTCGCCGGAGGTGCAGGTCGCGATCCTCTCGGAGCGCATCGCCAACCTGACGGAACACTTCAAGGGCCACGTGAAGGATAATCATTCCCGCCGTGGTCTGCTCAAGCTCGTGAGCCAGCGGCGCAGCCTTCTCGACTACCTCGAGAAGGCCGATGACGGCCGCTACAAGCAGATCATCGATCGTCTGGGCTTGCGCCGCTAAGTACCCGCTTCGCGCGTTGTGAACGCGCGGAGGCGGTTGTTCGCGCGGCGGCAATGGGGCCGTCGCGATTCCATATGGACAGCAAAAGGAGCCATGGCAGGATCGCCAGCCGCTTTCTCCTCGCCGCAGTAGAGAGAGCGTCTCGTCATCTTGCTCATGGCTCTTGGGTCGCTGTCCTGCCACCCGGCGTCGAATGACGCCTGAAAGGACATGCCATGTTCGACATCCAACGTGTCGAGGTTGATTGGGCCGGCCGCCGGCTCGTGCTGGAAACCGGGCGCGTCGCCCGCCAGGCTGATGGCGCTGTGCTCGCCACCTACGGCGAGACTTCGGTGCTCGCCACCGTCGTTGCCGCCAAGGAAGAGAAGCCCGGCATCGATTTCTTCCCGCTCACCGTGAACTACCAGGAAAAGACCTTCGCCGCCGGCAAGATCCCGGGCGGCTATTTCAAGCGTGAAGGTCGCCCGACCGAGAAGGAGGTGCTCACCTCCCGCCTCATCGACCGCCCGATCCGCCCGCTCTTCGCCGATGGCTACAAGAACGAGACGCAGGTGATCATCACCGTGCTGTCGCATGACCTCGAGAACGATCCCGACATCGTTTCGATGGTCGCTGCCTCCGCCGCGCTCACCATCTCCGGCGTGCCCTTCATGGGCCCGATCGGCGCCGCCCGCGTCGGCTACGTCAACAACGAGTACGTGCTGAACCCGCTGCTTGATCAGATGGCCGAGTCGAAGCTCGACCTCGTGGTCGCCGGCACCGGCGATGCCGTCCTGATGGTTGAGTCCGAAGCCGCCGAGCTGTCCGAGCAGACGATGCTCGGCGCCGTGATGTTCGGCCATAACGGCTTCCAGCCGGTCATCGACGCGATCATCCGCCTTGCCGAGAAGGCAGCGAAGGAACCGCGCCCGATGAAGACGGTGGACAATTCCGCCCTCTACGGCCGCAGCAAGTCGCTGGTCGAGACCGAGTTGCGCGCTGCCTATGCCATCACGGGCAAGACCGAGCGTCACAACGCGATCGAGGCCGCCAAGGCGAAGCTCAAGGCCGCGCTGGCACCGGAAGGCGCGACGGATGCTCCGGCCCCGCAGCTCATCGGCGAGATGTTCAAGAAGCTCGAGAAGGCGATCGTCCGTGGCGACATCATTGCCAAGGGCACGCGCATCGACGGCCGCGACCTGAAGACGGTCCGCCCGATTCTCGCGGAAGTCGGCGTGCTTCCGCGTACCCACGGCTCGGCGCTGTTCACGCGTGGTGAGACGCAGGCGCTGGCGGTTGCCACGCTCGGCACCGGCGACGACGAGCAGTACATCGACGCGCTGCAGGGCACGTACAAGGAGACGTTCCTGCTCCACTACAACTTCCCGCCCTACTCGGTCGGTGAGACCGGCCGCATGGGCTCGCCCGGCCGCCGCGAAATCGGCCACGGCAAGCTGGCGTGGCGCGCCATCCACCCGATGCTGCCGCCGCACCACGAGTTTCCGTACACGCTCCGCGTCGTCTCCGAGATCACCGAGTCCAACGGCTCGTCCTCGATGGCGACAGTGTGCGGCACCTCGCTGGCACTGATGGATGCCGGCGTCCCGCTGAAGCGTCCGGTGGCGGGCATCGCCATGGGTCTGATCAAGGAAGACGACGGCAAGTTCGCCGTGCTCTCCGACATTCTTGGCGACGAGGATCACCTCGGCGACATGGATTTCAAGGTCGCGGGCACGGAAGTAGGCGTCACCTCGCTGCAGATGGACATCAAGATCCAGGGCATCACCGAAGAGATCATGCGCATCGCCCTCGATCAGGCGAAGGGCGGCCGCATGCACATCCTCGGCGAGATGGCTAAGGCTCTGCCGCAGGCCCGCGCCCAGCTTGGCGAGTTCGCGCCGCGCATCGAGGTCATCAAGATCCCGACCGACAAGATCCGCGAAGTGATTGGCACTGGCGGCAAGATCATCCGCGAGATCGTGGAGAAGACCGGCGCCAAGGTCGACATCGAGGACGACGGTACGGTCAAGGTGTCGTCGGCCGACGGCAAGGCGATCACCGCCGCGTTGAACTGGATCAAGTCGATCGCTTCCGATCCGGAAGTCGGCGCGATCTACCAGGGCACCGTGGTGAAGGCCGTCGACTTCGGCGCCTTCGTCAATTTCTTCGGCGCCAAGGATGGTCTCGTCCATATCTCACAGCTCGCCCCCGGCCGCGTCGCCAAGACCACAGATGTGGTCAAGGAAGGCGACAAGGTCTGGGTCAAGCTTCTGGGCTTCGACGAGCGCGGCAAGGTCCGCCTGTCGATGAAAGTCGTCGACCAGGCGACCGGCCAGGAGATCAAGCAGGACAAGCCGGAACGCGCCGAAGGCACCAACGGCTAGGCGCTGGAGTAACGCGAATTAGGAAGGGCCCGGCCACCGCGCCGGGCCTTTTGTTTTTCAGGCGCGCCGCGGGCCGGCGGCCAGAACCTCGCCCGCCACATCCTTCTCGAACCGCCGGAAATTGTCGGCGAACATGCCGGCGAGCTTCACCGCCTGCTGGTCATATGCGGCCTTGTCCGCCCATGTTTCGCGCGGCGTGAGCAGCTTCGTCTCAACCCCGGCGACGGCTTCCGGCACAGCGAAGCCAAATGCCGGCTCGTCGTGGAATCGCGCTTGGGCAAGCGAGCCGTCCAGTGCCGCGGAAAGGAGCGCCCGGGTAACCGCGATCGGCATGCGGTGCCCGACGCCGTACGGCCCCCCCGTCCAGCCGGTGTTCACCAGCCAGCATTGCGCCCGGTGCTTCTCGATCAGCGTCTCGAGCAGCCGCCCGTATTCGGCAGGATGGCGCGGCATGAACGGTGCACCGAAGCAGGTGGAGAACGTCGCCGACGGCTCGGTCACGCCCCGTTCTGTGCCGGCTACCTTCGCCGTGTACCCGGAGAGGAAGTGGTAGATAGCCTCCGCCGGCGTCAGCCTGGCGATCGGCGGCATCACACCGAAAGCATCGGCGGTGAGCAGCACGATGTTCCGAGGATGCCCGGCGCGTCCGGTCAAACTGGCGTTGGCGATGACGTCCAGGGTGTATGCCGCACGGCCGTTTTCGGTCAGCGTGGCGTCGTCGAAGTTCGGCACAGACGACGGCGCGTCGACCACGACGTTTTCGAGAACGGTCGCAAACTTCTGCGTTGCCGCATGGATCGCAGGTTCGGCATGCGGCGACAGGTTGATCGTCTTGGCGTAGCAGCCGCCCTCGAAATTGAAGACGCCGTCCTCGCTCCAGCCATGCTCGTCGTCGCCGATGAGCGTGCGGCGCGGATCGGCGGATAGCGTGGTCTTGCCCGTTCCCGACAGCCCGAAGAAGATCGCCACGTCGCCGCCCGGACCAACATTGGCCGAGCAGTGCATCGGCATGACGCCCAGCGCCGGCAGGCGGAAGTTCATGTAGGTGAACGCCGCCTTCTTAATCTCGCCGGCATAGCCCGTACCGCCGATCAGCACGATGCCGCGGCGGAAATCGCAGGCGATCACCGTCTCGCTGCGCACGTCGTGGCGAACGGGATCGGCCTTGAAGCTCGGCACGTCGATGATGGTCAGCTCGGGCGCGACGTTGGTCGTCTCCGGCCGCACAAGCAGGTTGCGGGCGAACAGCGCGTGCCATGCGAGCTCGGTCGAGACGCGCACGCGAACCTGATGCGCCGGGTCGGCACCGATCGCGAGGTCCTGCGTGTAAAACGGAATGTCCCGCGTGTGCGCCATCAGGTCGGCGGCAAGACGGTCGAAGGCGTCTAGCGTCATGCGGTTGTTCGCCTCCCACCACACGTGAGCGCGCGTCGCGTCGTCCTCGACGATGTACTTGTCGCGCGGCGACCGTCCGGTGTGGGCGCCCGTCTTCACGGCGAGCGCGCCACCTGCGACCACCACGCCCTCGCCGCGCTGGATGGCAGCCTCAAACAGCGCCGCCGCGGTCATGTTGGACGGCGGCGGTCTGGCGACGCGCGTCGCGAGCGCGTCCTCCGATCGATTTGTCATGGCACTTACCCTGAGCCGAGCGGCGTTGCTTAGGGCGTCTCCACTTATCGAGATTCGAACATCGTGCAACACAAAGTGCGCCGGGTCGCTTCTTCGCGAAGGACCTCAATCTGAGGCGCGTGCATCAATTTCGATGTCATACGGCATTGGTCACGCGCCATATCGTCCGGCGCGGTCCTTGCGTGGCGTCCTTCTATTTCAGGTGAAGCCTGAACCGGAGGTTGGCCGCGACATATTGGCCCAACCATCCGTGTAACACCGCCCTTGTATGGCGGTTGGAAGTTGGCGCTTTCCCTCGCAATCCGGTACCCTCTGCCACAATTCATGCGCATTGTGACGGCAAACGCGGGATCTCCGCCTTTTCCCTCATTTGCCAAGGGGTTGCGCCCCAGATTGGAGACGCCCGGATGCCGACGATCGCCCTTGTCGACGACGATCGCAATATCCTGACCTCGGTCTCGATCGCCCTGGAATCCGAGGGCTACCGCGTCCAGACCTACACCGACGGCGCCTCCGCGCTGGACGGGCTGGAGGCCGCCGCGCCCGATCTCGCCATCCTCGACATCAAGATGCCGCGCATGGACGGCATGGAGCTGCTCCGTCGCCTGCGTCAGAAAACCGATCTGCCGGTCATATTCCTCACCTCCAAGGACGACGAGATCGACGAACTGTTCGGTCTCAAGATGGGCGCCGACGACTTCATCAAGAAGCCGTTCTCGCAGCGCCTGCTGGTCGAACGCGTCAAGGCGGTGCTTCGCCGCTTCCAGGTACGCGACCCGGCCGAGAAGAAGAGCGACGAGGTCATTGCCCAGCGCGTGCTCGATCGCGGCGCGCTGTCGATGGATCAGGAGCGCCACACCTGCACGTGGAAGGGCCTGCCGGTGACGCTTACGGTCACCGAGTTCCTCATCCTGTTTGCCCTCGCACATCGCCCAGGCGTGGTGAAGAGCCGCAATGCGCTGATGGATGCCGCGTACGATGATCAGGTCTACGTCGACGACCGCACCATCGACAGCCACATCAAGCGGTTGCGCAAGAAGTTCAAGGCCGTCGATACCGACTTCGACATGATCGAGACGCTCTACGGCGTCGGCTACCGCTTCAAGGAAGCGTAAGGAGAAGCGCGCCGCGCTGGCCCGATGACTGCCGGGATCGAGGAACGCCCGCTCACCGCCCCGGAGGAATCCGCGACGCCGAAGGTCGGCGTCGTGCGCCGCACGCTTGTCGGCTTCTCGCACTTCATCACGCTGCACATCTTCACCAGCCTGACGCGCCGCATCGTGGTGTTGAACCTCGCGGCGCTGATCGTGCTGGTCTCCGGCATCCTGCTGCTCAATCAGTTCCGCGCTGGCCTCATCGATGCGCGCGTTTCGAGCCTGCTCATCCAGGGCGAGATCATCGCCGGCGCCATCGCCGCGCAGGCGACCGCCGACACCGACACCATCAACGTCGATCCCGACAAACTGCTGGAGTTGCAAACCGGCCAGTCGATCTCGCCGAACGACCTGCCGTTCGAGAGCACCGAATTCTCGATCAATCCCGAAAAGGTCGCGCCAGTCCTCCGCCGCCTCATCTCGCCCACCCGCACGCGCGCCCGCATCTACGATCGCGACGGTACGCTGGTGGTGGATTCGCAGCATCTCGACGCCGGCAACCAGATTCTCGCCTATCCTCTCTCGCCGCCTGACGAGAATGACTCGAAGTCGTGGATCGAGACCCTTTGGCAGCGGTTGAACCTGTGGCTGTCCAGCCGCGACCTGCCGCGCTACCAGGAACTCGCCGGCGGCAACGGCCGCGGCTACTCCGAAGTCGTCTCCGCGCTGAACGGTCAGGCGAATCGAATCGTGCGCATCAACGACAAGGGTGAGCTGATCGTTTCTGTCGCCGTGCCCATCCAGCGCTATCGTTCCGTCCACGGCGCGCTGCTGTTGTCGACGCAGGGCGGCGACATCGACGACATTGTCCACGCCGAGCGCCTTGCCATCGTGCGCGTGTTCGTCGTGGCGGCGGGCGTCACTATCCTGCTCTCCATCCTGCTCGCTAGTACGATCGCAGCGCCGCTCCGTCGGCTCGCGGACGCCGCCGATCGCGTGCGCCGCGGCCTGCGTTCGCGCCCCGAGATCCCGGATTTCACCCGCCGCCGTGACGAGATCGGGCACCTCAGCCAGGCGCTCCGCGAGATGACGACGTCGCTCTACAACCGAATCGATGCGATCGAATCGTTCGCCGCCGATGTAGCGCACGAGATCAAGAATCCGCTCACGTCGTTGCGCAGCGCCGTCGAGACGCTGCCGCTCGCCCGCACCGAGGACGCCAAGAACCGGCTGTCGCGCGTCATCCTGCATGACGTCCGCCGCCTCGATCGGTTGATCAGCGACATCTCCGACGCCTCCCGCCTGGACGCAGAACTGGCGCGGCAGGATTCCGCGCCCGTCGATATCCGCCAGCTTCTCGCAACGGTGGTGGCGATCATCCGCGACGCGGCGCCGCCCGGTGGCCCGGAGATCCGGCTTGAGTTCGCTGCCGCCGATCCGGCCGCCTACTACGTGCTCGGCCACGACAGCCGCCTCGGCCAGGTGTTCAACAACCTGGTCGATAACGCGCGCTCGTTCTGCCGCAAGGATGGTGTCGTGCGTGTCATCGCGCGCCCGCGCAAGGATGGTGTCGAGGTCGTGGTGGAAGACGACGGGCCTGGTATCCGGCCCGACCAGTTCGAGCGAATCTTCGAGCGGTTCTACACCGACCGCGCCGATGGCGGCGCCGAATCCTTCGGTCAGAACTCGGGCCTTGGCCTCGCTATCTCGAAGCAGATTGTCGAGGCGCACAAGGGCCGCATCTGGGCGGAGAACCGCACGCGCCCCGGCGCGCCAGGCGAACCGCCGCTCGTGCTCGGTGCGCGGTTCACGGTGCGCCTCCCGGCGGCATGAGCGACACGATCCACGCCAGCGTCGCATCGTTGCGCGGGCGTGGCGTCCTCATCCGCGGCAGATCGGGGAGCGGGAAATCATCACTGCTTCTGTCGCTGATCGAACACGCCGGAGCCACGCTGGTAGCCGACGATCGGGTGTACCTCGTCGCGCATGACGCCGGTCTCACTGCGTCGCCCCCCGCGACGATTGCCGGTCAGATGGAGATTCGCGGCGTCGGCATCGTACGCAAACCTTACGCATCATCGGCGCCCGTCGACCTGGTCGTCGATCTCCTGCCGCTCGCCGAATGTCCGCGCTTGCCCGACGAGAGTGAGGCGCATGCGATCCTCGAAGGCGTCGCCGTCCCGCGCATTTTTGTCGCCATTGGCGCACACGACGGGGTGGCCCGCGTGTTGGGTGCGCTCGCCCGTCCGGAAGCCGTAGTTTCAACGTAAGTCATTGACATACAAGGCTTTATACATGCCTCTTGCATTGCAATAACGATTGGCCAAGATGTGCGCCCGCCGTCCCGGGGGGTTCATTCGGACGGCGCTGAGGTTGCCCGTGGAAAAAGGTCGATGATCGGACTCGTGCTCGTCACCCACGGGCGGCTTGCGGTCGAATTCCGCGCCGCGCTGGAGCACGTCGTCGGTCCGCAGACTCAGATCGAGACGATCGCCATTGGCCCCGACGATGATGTCGAAAGGCGGCGCCAGGAAATTCTCGACGCCGTTGCCGGCGTCAACACCGGCGCAGGCGTCATCGTGCTGACCGACATGTTCGGTGGCACACCGTCCAACCTCGCGATCTCGGTTATGGAGGCGGGCAAGGTTGAGGTCGTTGCCGGCGTCAATCTTCCGATGTTGATCAAGCTCGCCAAGGTGCGCGCCGAAAAGCCGCTCGCCGATGCAATCGGATACGCGCAGGACGCCGGCCGCAAATATATCAACGTCGCCAGCCAGGTCCTGCACGGGAAATAGTGTCGATGGCCGGCGAGGCTTCCGCCACCCGCTCCGAGGAAGTCCTCATCGTCAACAAGAAGGGCCTGCATGCGCGCGCTTCGGCGAAGTTCGTCCAATGCGCGGAACGGTTCACTGCGGCGATCACCGTCACCAAGGATGACTCGAGCGTCGGTGGTACGTCGATCATGGGACTGATGATGCTCTCCGCCGGCCACGGTTCCACTATCCGCATCAGTGCGGCAGGCGCCGATGCCGATGCGGCGGTCGCTGCGCTGGTCGACTTGGTCGCCGGCAAATTCGGCGAGGAAGAATGACCGAAGTCGTCATCATAGGCGCCGGCGCCGCTGGCATCGGCGCGGCGAAGACGCTACGCGACGCCGGAATCGATGCACTCATTGTCGAAGCGCGCGACCGTGTCGGCGGTCGCGCGTGGACGGTGGATTCCGGCCTTGGTTTCCCTATCGATTTGGGCTGCGGCTGGCTTCATTCCGCCGACCAGAATCCGTGGCGGGAAATCGCCGAAGCCAAGGGTTGGGCGGTGGATCACACGCCGCCGCCGTGGTCACGGCCGACGCTGCCCAAGGGTGCGCCGACGCCCGAGCAGGCGAAGTTCGGCGAGGCCATCGGCCGCTTCCGCGGCGCTATCGCCGACTTCCCGGAGACCGAGCCGGACCGCGCCGCTTCGACGTACCTGGAACCGGGCGGCCGCTGGAACGGCCTGCTCGACGCGGTCAGCACCTACTACAGCGGCGCCGAACTCGAATTCATCTCCCTCCACGATCTCGCGCGTTACGACGATACCGGTGTCAACTGGCGGGTGGTCAACGGCTACGGTGCGTTGATCACCGATTACGCAGCGGGCCTGCCCGTGCAGCTCAACACCATCGTGACGCGCATCGATCGCCGCGGAAAGCGCCTGCGCGTCGAGACGGACGCGGGCGCCATCGAGGCGGATCGCGTGATCGTCACGCTGCCGACCGACGTCATCGCGCAAACGCCGGATCTGTTTCTCCCCGCATTGCCCGAGAAAGTGGAAGCGGCGATGGGCCTGCCCCTAGGTCTCGCCGACAAGCTCTATCTGTCGCTCGAAAACGCCAACGAGTTCCACGAAGAGAGCCGCACGTTCGGTCACACGGATCGCACGGCAACGGCGGCGTATCACTTTCGTCCGTTTCGTCGCGCCGAGATCGAGGTGTACTTCGGCGGCAAGCTTGCCGCAGATCTCGAGGACGGCGGCAGCGAAGCACTGTTTGATTTCGCCGCCGGCGAACTTGCGGCGCTTTACGGCAGCGACTTCCGCAAGCGCATCGCGCCGCTGGCGTCGCATCGCTGGCGCGCTGACCCTTTCGCCCGCGGCTCGTATTCCTACGCCAGGCCCGGCCACGCGAACGATCGCCAGAAGCTCGCCACGCCGATCGAGGACCGCATCCATTTTGCCGGCGAGGCCTGCTCGAAGACCGAATACTCGACCGCGCATGGCGCCTACGCGACCGGAGTTGCGGTAGCAAAAAGCATCGCTGCGGCGCGCGGAATTCTTGGCGTATAAACAAATCTTTATATGATTATTGCCACGGCATGTTCGCCCGGCTATAAGCCCGCTCACCTATCCAATTTGACCGATCCACCGAGGAGTTCCGCCATGCCCGCGTCCGCCGATTACGTCGTGAAAGACATCGGGCTGGCCGACTGGGGACGGAAGGAAATCTCGCTGGCCGAGACCGAGATGCCGGGTCTCATGGCGACCCGCGAGGAGTTCGGCCCGAAGCAGCCGCTGAAGGGCGCCCGCGTCGCCGGCTCGCTGCACATGACGATCCAGACCGCGGTGCTCATCGAGACGCTGAAGGCGCTGGGCGCCGACGTCCGCTGGGCCTCGTGCAACATCTACTCGACGCAGGATCACGCGGCTGCCGCCATCGCCGCCGGCGGCACGCCGGTCTTCGCTGTGAAGGGCGAGAGCCTCGAGGATTATTGGGAGTACACCCACAAGATTTTCGAGTGGGCCGACGGCGGCACGCCCAACATGATCCTCGACGACGGCGGCGACGCCACTGTCCTCGTTCATCTCGGCAAGCGGGCCGAAGAGGGCGACACCGCATTCCTCGACAAGCCGACAAACGAAGAAGAAGAGGTGCTGTTCGCTGCGATCAAGAAGCGGCTGAAGTCGAAGCCTGGCTTCTATTCGGCCCTCGCCCGGAACATCAAGGGCGTCACCGAGGAGACGACCACGGGCGTGCATCGCCTCTACGAGATGCAGAAGAAGGGCACGCTGCTTTTCCCGGCGATCAACGTCAACGACTCCGTCACCAAGTCCAAGTTCGACAATCTCTACGGCTGCCGCGAGTCTCTGGTCGATGGCATCCGCCGCGGCACCGACGTGATGATGGCCGGCAAGGTCGCGATGGTCGCGGGCTTCGGCGACGTGGGCAAAGGCTCGGCTGCATCGCTACGCCAGGCCGGCGCTCGCGTGCTGGTCTCGGAGATCGATCCGATCTGCGCACTTCAGGCCGCGATGGAAGGCTACGAGGTGGTGACCATGGACGACGCCGCGCCACGCGCCGACATCTTCGTCACCGCCACCGGCAACGTCGACGTCATCACCATCGAGCACATGCGCAAGATGAAGCACCGCGCCATCGTCTGTAACATCGGCCACTTCGATTCCGAGATACAGATCTCCGCGCTGCGTAATCTCAAGTGGCACAACGTCAAGCCGCAGGTCGATGAAATCGAATTCGCCGACGGCAAGCGTATCGTCCTCTTGTCGGAAGGCCGCCTGGTGAACCTCGGCAACGCCATGGGCCATCCAAGCTTCGTCATGTCGGCGAGCTTCACCAACCAGACGCTGGCGCAGATCGAGCTCTACACGAAGCAGGGCCAGTACAAGCACGAGGTCTACACGCTGCCCAAGGCCCTTGACGAAAAGGTCGCCCGCCTGCACCTCGCCAAGATAGGCGCCAACCTGACCGAGCTGAACGACAAGCAGGCCCAATACATCGGGGTTGGCACCGCGGGTCCATACAAGCCGGACCACTATCGCTACTGATCCGGGCGATGTGGGCGCCCGCGCCGCGCCCTCCGCGTCCGCCGCGAAAGCGGGGTCCAGGTGGCAGGCAGAAGGTCGCGACTTTCCCCATTGCCGCTTGCGTTCGTCCTCATCGGGATCCCCGCTTTCGCGGGGAAAGCGGGAAGAGATGCGGCCCCGCTCGGTGTAACGGGGTCACACGCCGCCACTTTTCCGCGCCGTGCCGCTTCCATCGCGATTCCCGCTGGGGCTATAAATTGATGTGATTCGCGAAAGGGGCGCACTCCGCGTCCGGGGGTTCGCGGGTCGAAGCCACCCATGAGTATAGGGACGCGGCGGAGGGGCCCTTACTCATGCGGGAGCATGGCGGGAACGCGATAGCGATTCGCCGGGCAGGACTCACCGTCCTTCTCGTCGCCGCATCGACCCCGTCGCTCACCCTCGCAGCTTCATCGGATCACCTCACCGCGGCCGGCGCGCTCGACCTCAGCCAGGTCGTGCTGATGGCGGCGCTCGTCGGCGCGTTCGTATTCGTCATCCTTTCCACCATTCAGCTGGTCCGCGCGCGCGGCAAGTCCGAGCAGGAGAACGCGCGTCTGCGGCTCGAGATCGGCGACCTCAAGTCGTTCTCCGATCGCGCCGAGGCTCTCGTCAACGAAGAAGACCAGCGTCTCGTCGCGTGGGGCGCGCCGGGCGATCCGCCGCTCGTCGCCGGCTCGCTTCCACGCGGCGCCGATGCTCCGCAAGACCGCGCAGCGTTTCTCAACTTCGAAGGCTGGCTCCAGCCGGAATCGGCCGTCCGCTTGATCCAGGCGCTCACACTTCTGCGGGAAAATGGCGAGCACTTCCAGCAGGTTATAGCGACGCAAGGCAGTCGCCTGATCGAGGTACGCGGTCGCACGGTGGGTGGTTCCGCCGTCGCCCGCTTCCGCGATCTTACCGGTGAACGGCTGGCCCGCGCCGAAATCGAAGCGCGCCACGATCTGCTCGCCGCCGAGATCGTAGCCATGCGCGCGATGCTCGCCGCCGCGCCGATGCCGATCTGGTTGCGGGACAAGAAAGGCGCACTGGTGTGGGCGAACGCCGCCTATGCCGCCGCTGTGGAAGCGAAGGACAACACGGAAGCCGTCGCGCACGGCCTCGAGCTGCTCGATACCAACAGCCGCGGCGTGATCGCGGCCGCGCATGCCGACAGTCCGGTGTTCACCAAGCGTCTGTCGGCGATCGTTGCCGGCGCGCGCCGCATCTTCGACGTCGCCGACATTGTTTCCGAGGGTGGCAGCGCCGGCATCGCCGTCGACGTTACCGAAGTCGAAGCCGCGCAGGCCGCGCTTCGCCGCGAGGTCGATTTCAACGCGCGCACGCTTGACCGGCTGCAGACCGCAGTGGCCGTCTTTGGTCCGGATCGCCGGCTCAAATCGTACAACGCCGCCTATCGCGCGCTATTCGAGCTCGATCCCGCCTTCCTCGAATCGGCGCCCGATGAGTCCGCGATCCTCGATCGTCTGCGTGCTGCACGAAAATTGCCCGAGCAGGCCGATTTCCGTTCCTGGCGCGCCGATCTTTTCGCCGCGTACCGCTCGACCGATCCGCGCGAGCAGTGGTGGCACATGCCCGACGGCCAGACGCTACGCGTCATCGCCAGCCCGCATCCGCAAGGCGGCGCGACCTGGGTCTACGAAAACGTCACTGAGCGGCTCGATCTCGAAAGTCGGTACAACGCGCTGGTCAGCGTGCAGGGCGAGACTCTGGATCACCTCGCCGAAGGCGTCGGCGTGTTCGGTTCGGATGGGCGGCTGCGGCTACACAATCCGGCCTTCGCGGCCATCTGGCGCCTCGACGCGGCGTTCCTCGATTCGCGTCCGCACGTCACCGACATCGTCTCGGCCTTCCGCAAACCCGGCGACGACGAGGCGATGTGGCGCCGCTTCACCGCTTGCGTCGCGGGCCTTGATGAAACGCGCGCCTCGATTTCCGGGCGCATGGAGCGGCCGGACGGCCGCATCGTTGATTACGCCACGGTGCCGCTGCCGGATGGGCAGACGATGGTCACCTTCCTCGACGTCACCGACTCGGTGCAGGTCGAGCGCGCGCTGGTCGAGCGCAACGAGGCGCTGGAGGCGTCCGACAGCCTGAAGAATGCGTTCATCCACCACGTGTCGTACGAATTGCGTTCGCCGCTCACCAACATCATCGGTTTCACACAGCTCCTGTCCGACGTGCGCCTCGGTCCGCTTAACGAACGCCAGCGCGAGTACACCGGCTATGTCATGTCGTCGAGCGCGCAGCTTCTGGCGATCGTCAACGACATCCTCGACCTCACCACCATCGACGCCGGCATCATGGGCCTCGATCTCGCCGAGGTGGATGTGGCGGCCACGGTCCACGGCGCGGTCGACGACGTACAGGCGAAGCTTGACGAGAATCGCATCAAGCTGGACATGCGCATCGCGCCGGATGTCGGCGGACTTGTCGCGGATGCCAAGCGCGTCCGCCAGATCCTGTTCAATCTGCTTGCCAACGCCGTCGCGTTCTCGCGCGAGGGCGGCCGAGTTCAACTGTCGGCGAACCGCGTCGGCGGCTTCATCGAGTTCAACGTCGCCGACGAGGGCGCCGGCATTCCGGCCGCCTTCATCGACTCGGTCTTCGACCGTTTCGCCAGCCTGTCGCGCGGCGCTGCGCGCGGCGGCGTCGGCCTTGGTCTGTCGATCGTGAAAAGCTTCGTCGCCCTCCATGGCGGCACGGTCGAGATCGCATCGGAGGAGGGCAAGGGCACCACCGCCAAGGTGCGCCTCCCCGTGCGCCCCGCGCTTGACGAGACCGTCGCCGCGTGACCTCTGGCGCGGTGCCGGAGCAGCCCATCATCATCGACCTGCCGAACGAAGCGGCCACCGTCGCGCTGGCGGAAGACATCGCCGCGCGCCTGATTCCGGGCGACATCGTCGCGCTGTCCGGCGACCTCGGTGCAGGCAAGACCACGCTCGCCCGCGCCATCATTCGCGCGCTCGCGGATGACGCCTTTCTGGAGGTGCCGAGCCCGACCTTTACACTGGTTCAGACCTACGCCACGCCGCGGCTTGCCGTCGCGCATTTCGACCTCTACCGCCTCGGCCCCGATGACCTCGACGAGATCGGCTTCGACGATGCGGCGTTGAACGGCGCGGTGCTGGTCGAATGGCCGGAAAGAGCAGGGGACCGCCTGCCCGCCGAGCGTCTGGATGTAGCGTTGGCCGTCGCTGGCAGCGGCCGCCGCGCGACGGTTAGCGGCGGCGCGCAGCTGATGGCGCGGTTCGCGCAGAGCCGCAGGGCGCGGGCGCTGCTCGACGCAAACGGCTGGGCAGGCGCCGAACGCCGCCACCTCCAGGGCGATGCCTCCACCCGCAGCTACGAGCGCATCCGCCGGGGCGAGACGAGCGCCGTGCTCATGGACTGGCCACCACGCGGCCAGCTCACGGAGGGCGATCCCCGCGCGAAATATCGCGCCCACGACGCGCGCATCTTCGCCGCCGTCGATGCCGCGCTCGACGACGCCGGCCTTTCGGTGCCGCAAATATACGCGCGCGACGATGGCCTCGTGCTGATGGAAGATTTCGGCAGCGAGGGCGTCGTCGTTGAAGGCGCACCCATCGCCGAGCGCTACCGCGTTGCGGTCGAGGCGCTGGCGACCCTCCACAACGAGCCGCGCATGCGCGACATACCCGGCCATCGCCTGCCGCAGCTCACCGGCGACGTGCTGCTCGCCGAGATAGGCATCTTCGCCGACTTCTACGCGCCTTATGTCACCGGCACGCCACTGCCGCAGGAAGCCCATGCCGGGCTGCTCGATATCTGGCGCGCCCTCGACACCTGGCTCCAATCAACCGAGCAGAGCTGGGTGCTGTTCGACGTCCAGTCGCCCAACCTGTTCTGGCTGCCCGAGCGGCAAGGCGTCCGCCGCATCGGCTTCGTCGACTTCCAGGATATGTTCGTCGGCCCGGCCGCTTACGATGTTGCCTCACTCTGTCAGGACGCCCGTGTAACGGTGGCGCCTGAGCTGGAGGAGACGCTCGTTGCCCACTACCTCGCCTGCCGTGGCGCCGGCCTCGATGCCGATTCTTTCCGCGCCGCCTACGCGGTTACCGGCACACTGCGCATTGCCAAAATTTTGGGCGCTTTCGCGCGCTCGGCGCAGGGCGGAAACAATAGATACATCAGCCACTTGCCACGACTCCGTGCATATCTCGTGCGCCACCTTCGCCTCGCCGTTCTTTCCCCCTTCGCCCTCTGGTATGAGAAGCACCTCTCCTCGCACTAGCCGGGCGCATCCGATGACCGTCGCCAGACCGAAGCGCGCCATGATCCTCGCGGCCGGCCTCGGCAAGCGCATGCGCCCGCTGACGGTGACCACGCCGAAGCCGCTGATCGAAGTGAGCGGCCGCGCCCTCATTGACTACGGCCTCGACCGGCTGGAGCGGGCTGGCGTCGAGGAAACGGTGGTGAACGTCCACTACCTCGCCGATCAGGTCGAGATGCATCTCGCCCGGCGCCGGCGTCCAGCGATCGCGATCTCCGACGAGCGCGACCGCCTGCTCGACACCGGCGGTGGCATTGCGAAGGCGTTGCCGCGCATCGGACCGGCGCCCTTCTATCTGATGAATTCGGATTCGTTCTGGATCGAGGGCGCGCGTCCCAACCTTGATTGGCTCGCCGCCGGTTGGCGCGACGAAGCGATGGACGCGCTCCTGCTCGTTGCCGCGACGGTGCGCGCCGTCGGCTACACCGGCCGTGGCGATTTCCGCATGGATCCCGCCGGCAGACTTATCCGCCGCGCCGAGCGCGAGGTAGCGCCATTCGTTTACGCGGGCGCGGCGATCCTGCATCCGCGCCTGTTTGCCGATGCTCCGCTGGATGCCTTCTCGCTGAATCGCCTGTTCGATTCCGCGATGGAGAATGGCCGTCTGTTCGGCGTTCGCCTCGATGGTCTGTGGCTGCACATCGGCACGCCCGAGGCGATCGGCGAGGCGGAGCTGAGCATCGCCGACAGCGCTGCCTGAGGCGATGGCCGACACCGGCCAGCCGCGCGTCTTCACCATTCCGGCCGGGGCGCCGTTCCTGACGGTGCTTGCCGATGCGTTGCTCGGCGGCGCGCTCGTGCCGTTGCCGGGCGGTGATCCGCTGGCGCTTGCCGGCGTCACGGTCCTGCTCCCGACGCGCCGTGCCGCCCGCGCCTTCAGCGACGTACTCGCCGCACGCCTCGCCGGGAAGACGGGCGCAGCGATCCTGCCGGTGATCAGGCCTATCGGCGACATCGACGAAGATGAGGCCCTGCTCGATCCCGAGGTCGTATCGGGGGAGGAGGGCCTTGTGCTCCCGCCCGCGATCACACCGCTGTCGCGCCGCTTGGCACTGACGCGGCTGACGCTCGCCTGGGCCAAGGGCCTGCGCCATCGCCCGCTCGGGATGGACGTGGACGAGCCCTTCCGCGTCCCGGCCTCCGCGGGCGATGCCACGCGCCTCGCCGCCGATCTCGCCGGCCTGTTCGACGACATGGCGACCGCCGAGGTCGGCTGGGTCAGAATCGCCAAGCTCGTCCCCGACGATCACGCGGATTATTTCCGTCTCACGCTCGAGTTCCTGGCGATCGTCTCGGAGCGGTGGCCGGAATATCTGCGCGACACCAATCGCGCCGATCCCGGGCAGCGTCGCGACGCGCTCATCCGCCGCGCCGCCGCTCACCTTGCCCGCAACGGCTCGCCGGGACCCATCGTTACGGCGGGCTCCACGGGCTCCATCCCCGCGACCGCGGCGCTGCTTCGTGCCGTGGCGCGTCTGCCGAACGGCGCGGTTGTTCTGCCGGGCCTCGACCAGCACCTCGACGATGCCGGCTGGAACGCGGTCGGTGCCGGCGAGGATGCGCCCGCCGCGACCTACGGCCACCCACAGTTCGGGCTGAAGCAGCTGCTCACCGCTATCGGGATCGAACGCGACGCGGTTGCGCCTCTAGGCGCCCCCGTCCCGGCCGCGCAAGCCCGCGCGGTGCTGCTGTCCGAGGTCATGCGCCCGGCCGCGACCTTGGAAAAATGGGCGCACGGCGCGAGCACGGCGCCCGGCTCGCTGGATGGCCTCGACCTCATCGTCGCGCGTACGGAGCAGGAGGAGGCAACCGCTATCGCGCTGGCGATGCGCGAGGCGGTGGAGACTCCCGGCAGAACCGCGGCGCTGGTCACGCCCGATCGCACGCTGGCGCGCCGGGTCGCTGCCGAGCTGGCGCGGTGGAATCTTGTCGTCGATGATTCCGCCGGCACGCGCCTCGACCGCGAGCCGCACGGCGTGTTCGCGCGGCTCCTGCTGGATGCCGCGGCGTCGGAAGCCGACCCGGTCAAGTTGCTGGCGCTGGCCAAGCATCCCTTCGCTGCGTTCGGTATGGCGCGCGCCGAGTGCCGTGAGGCCGCGCGCGCGCTCGAGCTGGCGCTGTTCCGCGGTCATCGCATTGCCGGTGGCATTGGTGGCCTGGCGACTGCGTTGAGTGCAGCCTATGCCGCCCGTTCGGACCGGCACGCTGCCGCGGCTCGCCGCCGCCTGAAGCAGTGGCACTGGGATCGCGCAATGCATCTCGCTGCTCGGCTGGCGAGTTGTCTTGCGCCGTTGGAAGAAGCCTCCACGAAGGGCGCCAGCGCGGCTGAAATTGCACGCCTGCTAGCCGCGGCGCTGGTCCTCGCCGCCACCGATCACAAAGGCGCCGACGACCTCCTCTGGCAGGGGCAGGGCGGTGCCGCATTGGCGGAGCTTCTGGAGGGCGTCGCGGACGATCCGGAAGCAGCCGCGCTAATGCTTGGCCCCGCCGATGCGCCCTTCTTTTTCGGCGCCCTGCTCGCCGATATCGCCGTATCTCGACCCACTGCGGTCGACCCGCGGCTGCACATCTGGGGCACGCTCGAAGCGCGCCTCCAGTCTGTCGATGTCCTCGTGCTGGGCGGCCTTGACGAGGGCATATGGCCCGCCACGACGCGCACGGACCCATGGCTGTCGCGCGCGATGCGCGCGGAAATCGGATTGCCCCCGCCGGAACGCCGCCTTGGCCTCGCCGCGCACGATTTCATGCAGGGCGTCGCCGCGCCGCAGGTGATCGTCACCCGGGCGGAGAAACGCGGCGGCGCCCCGACAGTGGAGTCGCGCTGGCTGCAGCGGCTTCGTGCCTTGGCCGGCAAGGCCGCCGTCGACACGATCGCGAGTCGCGGCCGGCGGTACCTGGATTGGGCGCGCTCGCTCGACGTTGCCGACAAACCGCCGACGCTGACACCGCGCCCCGAGCCAAAGCCGCCGCTTGCCGCCCGCCCGGCAAGCCTTTCGATCACCGAGATCGAGACCCTGATCCGCGATCCCTACGCCATCTACGCCCGCCGCATCCTCAACCTGGAGCCGCTCGAGCCGCTTGGCCGCGCGCCGGATGGCGGCCTGCGCGGCAACATCGTGCACGAGGCGCTGGGCAACTTCACCGCCGAGTGGCGCGGGCCGTACGATGCCGCGGCCGAGGCGCGGCTTCGCGCCATCGCCGGCGAGGCGCTGAAGGCCGTCGCCGATTTCCCCGACGTCCACGCGGTGTGGGCGCTTCGCCTTGGCGCGATCGCCCGCTGGCTGATCGCCTTCGAGGCCGCGCGCGATGTGAACGTCGCCGCACGGCATGCCGAGATCGACGGTACGATGCCCGTCATCCCGGGGTTTACGCTGCGCGGCCGCGCCGACCGAGTCGACCTGATGCGCGACGGCAGCGTCGCGATCTACGACTACAAGACGTCGACGCCGCAGACCGAACGCACCGTCTTTGCTGGCCTCACCCCGCAGATGTCCCTCGAGGCGGCCATGGCGAAAGCCGGCGGCTTTCCCGGAATTCCCGCGGGCGCCGGCATCAGCGAACTGGCATGGCTCAAGGTCGGCAGAATTGGCCTCGACGAACCGTATGAGTCCGCGGCCTCGAAACAGAAAAAGCAAACGCCCGACCTGCTGGCCGAATCCGCCACCCGTCTGCTCCGCGACCTGATGGCGAAATACGCCGATCCCGGCACCGGCTACCTTTCGCGCGCCCGCCCCATGATGGAGAAGGCGCGCTACATCGGCGACTACGATCACCTCGCCCGTGTGCGCGAATGGGCTCTGATCGAAAGCCTCGAAGACGTTGCGGCGATGGGGGCGCAAGCTCCATGAGCGAGATCGACGCCGCAACCCTTCACGCTCAGTCGCAGGCCACCGACCCCGCGCAATCGGCCTGGGTTTCCGCCAATGCCGGTTCGGGCAAGACGTTCGTCCTTGCGCGCCGCGTCGTCCGCCTGCTGCTGCAGGGCACGGACCCGTCGTGCATCCTGTGCCTCACCTTCACCAAGGCGGCCGCATCGTTGATGGCGCAGCGCGTGTTTGCCGATCTCGCCCGCTGGACCACGCTGGACGATGAGGCGCTCGCGGCAGAGATCGCGGCAATCGAAGGGGCCGAACCCGGGCCGCGGAAGCTGACCGCCGCCCGCCGCCTGTTTGCGCGCGCTCTCGATACGCCGGGCGGTCTCAAGATCCAGACTATCCACGCGTTCTGCGAGCGGCTGCTCCACCAGTTTCCGTTCGAGGCGAACGTCCCCGGCCATTTCGATGTCCTCGACGAGCGCAACGCGGCTGGCCTGATGGACGATGCGCGGCGCGCGGTGCTCGCGCGCGCCGCCGATGATCCCGACGGCCCGTTAGGGCGCGCACTCGCGACCGTCCTTGCTCGCGTCAGCGACCGGCTGCATGAGGAGAGCCTCGCTCAATTCGTCGCTGCGCGCGACGCGCTGCGCGCTTGGTTCGTCTCGACCGACGACCTCGATGCGGCCATCGTCTCCCTGCGCGAGTCACTCGGTCTCGATGCGGCGGAAACGTCGCAGCGTCTCCGCCGCGAGCTTGTCGATGGCGTCCCCTTTGACGACGTGGAACTGCTGCGCCTCATCGATAAGCTTGCCGCTAGCTCCTCACAGGACAACGCCGCCGCCAGGCGCCTGTCCCTATTCCGGGAAAGCAGCGACCTTGCGACGAAGGCCGAAGCCTGGACAGATTTTTTCTGTACGGAGCGCAAGCTGAGAAACGCCTTTGTTACCAATAAGATACTGGGTTCTATCCCCGGTTTGGAAGGCATCCTCGCCGCTGAGGCGCAACGTCTCGTCGCGCTGGTCGACCGCATCCGCGTGGCTGATCTCAACGAGATGACCGCGGCGATTCTGCGCCTCGCAGACGGAGCGACCGGTGAATACGAGCAACTCAAGATGCAGCGTGGCGTTCTCGACTTCGAGGACCTGATTGTGCGCACCGCCACCCTCCTCGCCCGCGCCGACGCCGGTCACTGGGTGCACTACAAGCTGGACCGTGGCATCCAGCACATTCTGGTCGACGAAGCGCAGGACACCAGCCCGCGCCAGTGGCAGGTGATCGCCAGTCTGGTTGAGGAATTCTTCGCCGGCGAAGCCGTCAGCGCAGAGCATCTCCGTACGATCTTCGCCGTCGGCGACGAGAAGCAGTCCATCTTCTCCTTCCAGGGTGCAGTCCCCGCCTGGTTCGCGCGCATGCAGCGCGCACTGCGCGACAAGGCGAAGCGCGCGACATACGCGTGGGAAGACCTGGAGCTGCACCTGTCGTTCCGCTCGGTGCCGAAGATTCTCGACGCCGTCGATGCCGTCTTTTCCGCGCCTGAGGTGTATCAGGGCCTCACCGCCGAGCCGCGGCCCACTGCGCACGACGCCCGCCGGCGCAATCAGCCCGGCCGCGTCGTGCTGTGGCCCCGCTACGATGCGCCGCCGAAACCCGAAACCGACGATTGGGCGAAGCCGCTGGATCATCTCGGCGACGAGAGTCCGGAGGTGAAGATCGCCAGGCGCATCGCACTGACCGTGAAGGACTGGCTGTCGCGTGGCGAGCTGCTCGACGCGCAGGCCAACGATGGTACGCCACGCCCTATACGTGCCCGCGAAATCCTGATTCTGACACGGTCGCGCGGCGCGCTAACCGACGCGATCAATCGCGAGCTGAAGAAGCACGTGCCGATCGCCGGCGCCGATCGCATACGCCTCACGGAGCACATCGCCGTGATGGATCTGATGGCGGCGGCGCGCGTCGTTCTGCTGCCGGAGGACGATCTGTCCCTCGCGGCGCTGCTCAAGAGCCCGCTGATCGGTATCGACGAACAGGCGCTATACGACCTCGCATACGCCCGCACCGGCACGCTGTGGGAAGCCCTGAACGTCAAAGCAAAAACCGACGCGACCATTGCCGCCGCCAAGGAAAAGATCGACCTCTGGCGCGCCCGTGCCGACTTTGCCGATCCGCACGCTTTCTTCGCCCGCATGCTTGCGGCGGATGGCGGGCGCCGCGCTTTTCTCGCCCGGCTGGGTCCTGAGGCCGACGACGTGCTCGACGAGTTCCTCGCCGAGGCGCTCGCCTACGAGCGGGTGAACGTGCCGTCGCTGGAAGGCTTCATTGCCTGGCTCGAAGCCGGCGAGAGCGAGGTGAAACGCGACCCCGACACCCTGCGCGACGAGGTGCGCGTAATGACCGTGCACGGCGCCAAGGGTCTCGAGGCCGACATCGTTTTTCTCGTCGACAACGGCACGCCCCCGGTCATCGGCAGCTACGTCGATCGCGTGGTGCCACTCGCCGATGACGGCGATCCAACGCGCCCGGGTCCGATTGTATGGAACTACAGCACGCCAGCGATGCCCGATTCCGTCCTTGCGCGGGTAAAGCAGGAGCAGCAGCGCGACGAGGAGGAATATCGCCGCTTGCTCTACGTCGGCATGACGCGCGCCCGCGATCGCCTGTACGTCGTGGGCATGCAGCGGCAGAAGGTGGGGAAGGATAAGACCGACATGCGATGGCATCCGCTCATCGAGCGGGCGCTGGCCGGCGGTTTCACCGACCGCACGTTGGCCAACGGCGACGTCGAGCGCGAATGGCGCGCGGAACTTGCCCCACCGCCGTCGATCGCTGTCGCCACGACGGCGATGTCGGCTATTGCTCTACCTCCGTGGATACAAGCGGCGGCTTCTCCGGCACCGCCGCCGCCGGTGCGCATCACGCCCTCGACCGTCCTGGCATCTCCGCCAGTTGTCCGCGCCCGCCGTGAGACCGGCGCGACCCTGGCGCTGGAGCGTGGGCGACTCGTGCACCGCCTGCTTCAGTCGCTACCGGACGTGGCGCCGGATCGTCGCTCGGAAATCGGCGCGCGTTACCTCGATGCTGCCGCTGAACAGTGGAGCCCCGGGGATCGTGCGAAGTTGCTGGCGGAAGTCATCGCCATCACCACCGGTCCCGCCTTCGCAGCCGCTTTCGCGCCGGGCAGCCGCGCCGAGGTTGAGATAGCGGGCCGCATCAATGGCGCGGTCATCTCCGGCCGTGCCGATCGCCTCGCCGTGACGCCCGAGAGCGTGCTGATCGTGGACTACAAGACCAACCGGCCGCCGCCGCCGGAGCCGCCGGAAGAGTACGTGGCGCAGCTCGCCCTCTATCGCGCCGTGCTCGCCCGCCTCTATCCGGACAGGCCCGTCGCGGCAGCCCTCATCTGGACCGATACGCCCGCGCTGGTAGTGATTCCCGAGCAGCGTCTGATTCTCGCCGAATCCGCGATTTTTCCCGCCGCGGCGCATGCCGAATTCGCAAGGCAGCCCGGCCAAAGTGGCGGCATTGCTTGACTTCAAGCCCCCGCCACCTACCTTCCGTTCGTCGTTCACGCACCTGAGGGCCAAGCCATGTCCGCGACCGTTACCGACTCCAATTTCGACAAGGACGTGCTCGGCGCCCCGGGTCCGGTCGTCGTAGATTTCTGGGCTGAGTGGTGCGGTCCCTGCCGCCTGATTTCCCCGGCGCTCGAGGAAATCGCGAAGGAGATGGACGGCCAGGTCACCATCGCCAAGCTCAACGTCGATGAGAATCCGAACATCATGATGCGCTACGGCATCCGTTCGATCCCGACGTTGATCATGTTCAAGAACGGCGAGCCGACTTCCATGCAGGTCGGCGCTGCACCCAAGGGCCGCCTCCAGGATTGGATCAAGTCCGCGATCTGATCAGCCCCGCGCGCAATTTCATTCCTTGATCCGGCGACGCTGGCCACTAGCGTCGCCGCTTCCTTTTCTGGAGGCGATGCGCCATGGCCACCATTCCCGTCACTGAAGCTTCGTTCGATCAGGAAGTACTCGGCGCGCCCATCCCGGTACTCGTCGATTTCACGGCCGAGTGGTGCCCGCCCTGTCATGCTATCGCGCCGTCGCTCGAGCAGATCTCGGACGAACTCGCCGGTAAGGTGAAGATCGTCAAGCTCGACGTCGACTCCGATCCCGGCATCTCGACGCGCTATGGCGTCCGTTCCATGCCGACGCTGATCGTCTTCAAGAACGGCGAGCCTACCGCGATGACCGTGGGCGCACAGCCCAAGAACCGCCTGGCGGACTGGATCAAGGCGGCGATCTAGGAACATCGACTGTCGTCCCCGCGAAGGCGGGGACCCAGTATCCGCCTCGCATGCCTATGCGGGCGCGTCGGCGAAAGTGCTTCAAATCATCCGGCAGCGGTTGCTGGATCCCCGCCTTCGCGGGAATGACTGTCGTGACTAAGCCGGCGGCGTCCCGTTCGCCGCCAGCACCGTGCCTGCGAGATACAGCGACCCCACGATGAGCACACGCGGCGGCGTCGCGCGTTGGTTCGCGGCGATGGCCGCGAGCGCGGCGGGAACGTCGGCCATCGGCTGCGCCTCCAGCCCCGCAGCGCGCGCCGCGCCCGCCAGTTCCTCGGCTGTGCGGCTTGCCGCCGAGCCAGGTACCGGCACCGTGTAAACGCGCTCGGTCAGCCCCGCGAAGGGCGTGAAGAACCCCACCGGGTCCTTGGTGTTGAGCATGCCCGACACCATCACCAGTGGTTTTGGCGATCGCTCCTCGAGGTCAGCCATCGCTTCGGCGATGACCGCGCCGGCCGCCGGGTTATGCCCGCCGTCCAGCCATATCTCGGCATCTGGCAGCCGCGTGAACAACGCGCCGCCGGAAAGCGACTGGAGCCGTGCCGGCCACTCCACCGTCGCCAGGCCGCGCTCGTAGGCCTCCGTCGCCAGGCGCAGTCCCGCGCGCCTGAGTGCCGCGATCGCCGTGCCGGCATTGGCGTACTGGTGCCGGCCGAGAAGGCGCGGGGCGGGCAGGTCAATCAGTCCGTCCTCGTCCTGGTACACCAGCCGCCCGCCCTCCGGATGCACCATCCAGTCGCGGTTGGCGATGAACAGATCGGCACGCAGCCGCGCGCCCTCACGCTCGATCTCGGCGAGCGCTTCTTCAGTCTGTGGCGCGATGATGCCCGGGCGTCCGCGCTTCAGGATGCCCGCCTTCTCGTGCGCAATGGCGGTCAGCGTCGCGCCCAGGAACTTCTCGTGATCGAGCGCCACCGAAGTGATCACCGACGCCAATGGCGACTGCACGACGTTAGTTGCGTCCAGCCGCCCGCCCAGCCCGACCTCGAGCAGTACGATATCGGCCGCATGCAGCGCGAATATCTCGAACGCAGCGGCGGTGGTGATCTCGAATTGCGTGATCGGCCGCCCGGCGTTGACCTTCTCGACGTGAACCAGCGTATCCGCCAGCTCATCCTCGTCGACGAAGTGGCTGCGCCCGCCGTCGCCCAGACGAATGCGCTCGTGGAAGCGCACCAGATGCGGCGAGGTGTAGACGTGCACCCGCTTGCCCGCCGCCTCCAGCATGGCGCGCATGAATGCGGTCGTGGACCCCTTGCCGTTGGTACCGGCGACGATGATCACCGGCGCCAGCCGCCGCTCGGGATGCCCAAGGTCGGCCATCAGCCGCTCGACGCGGTCGAGCGACAGGTCGATCTCTTTCGGATGGAGCGTCGTGAGACGCTCCAGGATCGCATCCGAACGTTCCATGGAAAGCGCGGCTATTCCGCTGCTACGGGCAGGTTCGCGGGCGAGGCTTCCGCGCCGAGCAGCCGGCAGAGCCGCGCGATCGTCGGGCGCAGCTTGTGGCGATGCACGACCATGTCGACCATGCCGTGCTCACGCAGGAATTCGCTGCGCTGGAAGCCTTCCGGCAGCTTCTCGCGGATCGTCTGCTCGATCACGCGCGGGCCGGCGAAGCCGATGAGCGCGCCGGGCTCGGCGACGTGCACATCGCCCAGCATCGCGTACGACGCGGTGACGCCACCCATGGTCGGGTTGGTAAGCACCACCACGTACGGCAGCTTCGCATCCTTCAGCGCCTCGACCGCCACCGTGGTGCGCGGCAGCTGCATCAGCGAGAACACACCCTCCTGCATGCGCGCACCGCCAGAGCCGGCAAACAGCACGAACGGCTGCTTGCGCTCTACGGCACCGAGCATGCCGGTGATGATTGCTTCGCCGGCCGCCATGCCGAGCGAACCGCCCATAAAGGCGAAGTCCTGCACCGTCGCCGTGAGCGGCACGCCTTCGACCGTGCCGGTCGCGACCTGCACGGCGTCGGCCGAGCCGGTCTTGGCGCGCGCGTCGCGCAGGCGCTCGGTGTAACGCCGCTCGTCGCGGAACTTCAGCGGGTCCATCGGCACGTCAGGTAGTGCCTGCAACTCGTATTCGCTGCCGTCGAAGAAATGATCCAGCCGCTGCTTGGTTGTCATCCGCATGTGGTAGCCGGAGCCCGGGATGACGAAATGGTTCGCCTCGAGATCGCGATGGAACACCATCTCGCCGGTCTCGGGACACTTGATCCAGAGGTTCTGCGCCACCTCGCGCTTGTTGAGGAGGCTGCGGATCTTGGGTCGGACGACGTTGCTGATCCAGCTCAAGGCTTCTTCCTTATTCTGCCGGCTCGACACTCGCCTGGCGCACGCCGCGCGCCAGCTCGGCAACCAGGTCGGTGACGGCCGAAACCGTCTTTTTGGTGGCCCGGCCGTTGCCATCCAGTGAATCGCGAACGGCCGAAACCAGCGCCGAGCCTACCACGACGCCGTCGGCCGCGCGCCCGATCGCGGCCGCCTGTTCCGCGGTTTTCACCCCGAAACCGACGGCCACAGGCAATGTGGTGTGCCGTTTAATTCTTTCCACTGCCTTCGCCACCCGGTTGGGGTCTGGCGAAGCCGTGCCCGTGATGCCCGTGATCGAGACGTAGTAAACGAATCCCGACGTGTTCCTGAGCACGGCGGGCAGCCGCTTGTCGTCGGTGGTGGGTGTCGCGAGCCGGATGAAGTTGAGCCCCGCCTTTAGTGCGGGGAGGCAAAGCTCGTCGTCGGCCTCCGGCGGCAGATCGACGACGATCAGCCCGTCGACGCCGGCCGCAAGCGCGTCGGCGACGAATTTGTCGACGCCGTGGATATAGATCGGGTTGTAGTAGCCCATCAGGATGATCGGCGTGTCCTGGTCGCCCTTCCGGAACTCGGCGACCATCGCCAGCGTCTTGTTGAGCGTCTGCCCAGCTTTCAGCGCGCGCTGTCCCGATGCCTGCACCGCCGGCCCATCCGCCATCGGATCGGAGAAGGGCATGCCGAATTCGATCATGTCGGCGCCCGCCTTCGGTAGCGCCTTCAGGAGCGCCAGCGACGTATCGTGATCGGGATCGCCAGCCGTGACGAAGCAGCCCAGCGCAGGGCGCCCTTCTTTCTTCAGTGCGGCAAAGCGGCGGTCGATGCGGGTCGTCATGCTCAATCCTGCGGGCAATTCTCGAACATCTCGGCGATTGCATCCTCCGCGCCCGCCGCCGGAAATACGTTGGTCTGGTACCTTGGATAATTCTTGCCGCTCGTCGCGGGATTTTTCGTCGATACCGTAACCAGCACGTGATCGTCGGCCTTGGCCATCCTCTTGGCGATGTCCACCGCGGATTTGCCCTGAAACACGAAGTAGTGCACGTCGTCGATGTCGCGCGGGTACGCCTTTATCGAGTATCCGGACAGCCCCGAAAGATCGCCGTCAATGCTGATCGCAAGATATGGCGTCTTGCGCTCCGCCAGAGTCTTCTCGAGCACTGCTGCCGGCACGGAGTAGTAGACGGTGACGAGGTTGTTCTCGCCGCAGAGAACCGCGAGCAGATGGTCCTTCTGAATAGCCACGGCCTTGTTGTTATCCGGGTCGTAGGTCCAGTCCGCGTCCTCGGCCGACGCCGCCGAAGCGGTGAGCGCGGCGAAAGCCAACACCACAAGCCAGCGCGTCATATGTCCATCCCGAGATGCTTGGCGACGGTGAAGACGTCCTTGTCGCCGCGGCCGGAAAGATTGACGACGATCGTCTGATCCTTGCTCATCGTCGGCGCGAGCTTGGTGACGTAGGCAAGCGCATGCGCCGACTCCAGCGCCGGGATAATGCCTTCGATCTTGGTGAGCAGCTGGAAGGCGTCGAGCGCCTCCTTGTCCGTCGCCGGCACGTACTTCACGCGGCCGGTATCGCGAAGCCACGAATGCTCCGGACCAACGCCCGGATAGTCGAGCCCGGCGGAGATCGAGTGCCCTTCGAGGATCTGACCGTCGCCGTCCTGCAGCAAGTAGGTGCGGTTGCCATGCAGCACGCCCGGCCGTCCACCGTTCATCGAGGCGGCATGCCCGTTCTCGACGTCTAGCCCATGCCCGCCGGCCTCGACGCCGTAGATCGCGACCTCCTTGTCGTCGAGGAACGGGTGGAAGATGCCGATGGCGTTGGAGCCGCCGCCGATGCAGGCGACAATCGCGTCGGGCAGGCGGCCTTCCGCCTCCATCATCTGTTCGCGCGTCTCGATGCCGATCACCGACTGGAAATCGCGCACCATCTCCGGATAGGGGTGCGGACCTGCTGCGGTGCCGATCAGGTAGTACGTGTTCTCCACGTTGGTCACCCAGTCGCGGAGCGCCTCGTTCATGGCGTCCTTGAGGGTGCCGTTGCCCGCCGTCACCGGATGCACCTCGGCGCCCAGCATGCGCATACGGAACACGTTCGGCTTCTGCCGCTCGACGTCAGTGGCGCCCATGTAGACGACGCATGGCAAGCCGAAACGCGCCGACACCGTCGCTGCCGCGACGCCATGCTGCCCCGCGCCCGTCTCCGCGATGATGCGCGTTTTGCCCATGCGCTGAGCGAGCAGGATCTGGCCGAGGCAATTGTTGATCTTGTGCGAGCCGGTGTGATTCAGCTCCTCGCGCTTGAGGTACACCTTCGCGCCACCGAGACGTTGCGTCAGCCGCTCCGCGAAATAGAGCGGTGAAGGCCGTCCAGCGTAATACGTGTTGAGCTCGGTGATTTTGGCGTGGAACGCCGGATCGTTTCTCGCCGCATTGTACGCCGCCTCGAGATCGAGGATCAGCGGCATCAGCGTCTCGGCCACGAAACGCCCGCCGAAGATGCCGAAGAAGCCGCGCTCGTCCGGCCCGGTGCGATAGCTGTTGGGCTGGGAAACGTTCACGACGCGACCTTCTCTTTGGCGACCGCAGCGCGGGCATTGGCGATGAACGCGCGGATGAGATCGGGAGACTTGACGCCTGGCGTCGTCTCGACCCCCGAAGACACATCGACGCCCGGCGCGCCGGTGATGCGGATCGCCTCGGCGACGTTCGACGGGTTCAACCCGCCCGAAAGCAGGTACGGGACCGGCGAGTGGAAGCCGGAGAGGATGGTCCAGTCGAACGAACGCGCATTGCCGCCCGGCCGCGTCGCGTCCTTGGGCGGCTTTGCGTCCAGCAGGAACGCGTCGACGACCTCGGCGTACGGCTGCGTGGCGTCGAGATCGGCGGCACTCGCGATCCCGATCGCCTTCAGGATGTGCTTGCCGTAGCGGTGCCGTATCGCAGCGGTACGCTCCACGCTCTCGTGGCCATGGAGCTGGAGCCAGTCCGGGTTGAGCGCGGTGACGATGGCATCGAGCGTTGCGTCATCGAAATCGACGGTCAGCGCTACAGTCTTCGCCCGCCCGCGAATTCGCTGCGCGAGCGCGGCTGCCTTTTCGGTCGAAACGAACCGCGGCGTGCGCTGAAAAAAGACGAATCCGACCATGTCGGCGCCAGCCGCAAGGGCCGCGTCGAGCGTCTCCTCGGTCGAGAGGCCGCAGATTTTGACGGTCAGGCTCATAGCGCCGGGATTTGGCACGAAACCGGCCATGAGTCCAAGGGCTTGGGCAAACCCTATGGGTTCAGCCGCCGCCAGACTTCCACCGCGCCGGCCAGGTCCTCGGCGGCGTAGCCGACCGACTTGAACAGCGTGATCTCGTCCGCCGATCGCCGCCGGGCGCGGCCCGCCGCGATGTCGAACAGATCCCCGGCGATGCGGCCCTCGCTTAGGGCTCCCGAGGCAAGGGGCTGCGCGATGTCGCCGCTCTCGCGCATACCACCGCGTGTGTCCACGTAAACACTGGCCCGCCGCACCGCCTCGTCGTCCGCCTCGCGCATCGCTGGCGTGTACGCGCCCACCAGATCCACGTGCGTGCCCGGCTTCAGCCACGCGCCCTCGACCAAAGGTGCTTCGCTGAGCGTTGCGACGGACACGATGTCCGCCCCCCGGATCGCATCGGCGCGGTCGGATGTAGCGGTGGCCTTGATTCCGATCTCCGCCACTTCAGCCGCAACGCGCTCGGACCGCTCAAAGGTCCGGTTCCAGATCGTAACGCGGTTCAATCTGCGTACCGACGCATGTGCGCGAATGAGATAAGGGGCAAGCGCCCCTGCTCCGATCATGGCGAGACGCGATGCCTCCGGCCGCGCCAGGGTATCCGCCGCCAGAGCCGAGGTCGCAGCGGTCCGCCACAGCGTCAGCGACACGCCGTCGAGCGCTGCCAGCGGCGCGCCGCTGTCGCCTGCCATCAGCACGTAGGTGCCCATCACAGTGGGGAGCGCCCGCGTCGCGTTATCCGGAAACACCGAGACGAGCTTCACGCCGATGAAGCCGCCGCCCGCCGCTTGCCACGCCGGCATCAGCAGCAGCGTCGCCTGGCCGATCCGATGGTGGTGCCGGGGAGGCGCCGACACGCCGGCGCGGAAGGCATCACCGATCGCGGCGATCAGGCCTGGAAAGTCGAGCGTTGCGTTGATCTCGGCAGCGCTGATGACGCGCATCGACTAAGCCGCGTCGCGGTCGCGCGGGAAGGGCAGGGCGGGCGTCGTGGATTCAATCTGCTGCCGGAGCCGCCCGATCTCGCTCCGCAGCCGCTCGTTGCTGGCGCGCTCGGCGCGCGCCGCGTGGCGCCAGCGGCTCTGGCGCAGCCATGCCGCCGCCCCGCCGATGATGATGCCGACGATCACCGCCCCGAAAAGGAAGACGTATAGCGGCCCGGTCGCCGACCACCCCGGCGCGATCGATCCGATCGGGTCGAGCGAGAATGTCACGGGCGCACGATTGGCGACCGAAAGCGCGACGACGACAACCGCGATGGGGATGACGATGAGGTAGGTGAGGAAGCGCCGCATCTATCGAGTCATCGACCCTGCGGACGGGTATGTCAAACGCGTCAGCTGTTCAGCCGCTCGCGCATTTCCTTGCCGGTCTTGAAGAACGGCACGTACTTCTCGGTCACCGCGACCTTCGTGCCGGTGCGCGGGTTGCGCCCGGTGCGGGCCGGCCGATTCTTGACGCTGAAGGCGCCGAAGCCGCGCAACTCGACGCGGTCGCCACGGGCGAGTGCCGCGGTTATCTCGTTCAGGATCGCGTTGACGATGTGCTCGACGTCGCGCTGGTACAGATGTGGGTTGCGTTCGGAGATCCGCTGGACCAGTTCCGACTTAATCATTACGCCGCCCCCCGCAGGTCACGTCTCACGTGTCCCCGCCCGACGAACCCTGCCAAACCGACAGGAGACCGTCAAGCTTCAGGCCATCCGGAAGCAGGCGGTCGATCAGCGCGGGCGACACGGCCGGTGCCAGTCCGATAGTCCGCAGCAGCCAGTCGGTCGCCGCCGCGCTCAGCGAGAAGGGCCCCTTGCCCGGCCGCTGCGGCTCCCAATCTTTCACCGGCAGCTTCGCGTCGACGCCCTTGCTGCCGAGCCACGCAATCGCCGCTTCCTCGCCGCCCAGCTCGTCGATCAGCTTCACGTTCAGCGCCTGCTGGCCCGTATAGATGCGCCCGTCGGCGTACGTCAGCGCCACCGCGCGGTCGAGTTTCCGCCGCTCTGCGACGATATCCACGAACCAGTTAAACGTGTCGGTTACCAGGCCCTGGACCACCGCGCGCGCTTCGTCGCTGGTCGGATGGAACGGATCCGGTTCCGCCTTCAGCGGCGCGCTCTTGATGTCCTCGACCTTGACGCCGAGCTTGTCGAGCAGCGCGCTGACCTCTGGATACTCGAAGATCACGCCGATCGATCCGGTGATGGACGTGCGCCGTGCCACGATGTGATCGGTCGCGATCGCCGCCATGTAGGCGGCCGACGCGCCGACCGTGCCGATGGTCGCCACCGTCGGCTTGGCCGCCGCGAGCTTGCGCAGGCCTTCGTACAGCGCCTCGCCCCCGGTCGTGGAGCCGCCCGTCGAATTGATGGCGACGATCACGCCCTTTACGGAGTCGTTTTTCGCCAGCTTGGCGAGCATCTCGGCCTGGTCGCGATCCTCGGCGATGAAGCCGGAGACGGAAATCCGCGCGATCTGCGGCTGCGTGACAAAGCCGCCGCCTTTGCCGTTGCCAACACCTGCCGCCAGCAGAGCGCCGCCCACCGCGAGAACGACGGCGACGACGCCGATGAAGCGCCAGAAGGAAACCTTCCGCCGCAAGCGGCGGCGATCGACGATCTGGTCGGCGGTCATGGACATTGCGTGGCCTCGCGTTGGTCCCAGGGCGAGGGGTTAGCGCCGAATGAGGGCAGGGGCAAGTCCGCAACAAAAAGCCCGCCGGGCGCGAACCCGGCGGGCCGAAATCGTAACCGAAGAGAGGCCGGCTTACGCCTTCTCCTCGTCCTCCTCGCGGGCCTTGAGCGCCGCGCCAAGGATGTCGCCGAGCGACGCGCCCGAGTCGGACGAGCCGTACTGCGCCACGGCTTCCTTCTCCTCGGCGATCTCGAGCGCCTTGATCGACACACTGACCTTGCGCGTCTTCTTGTCGAAGGCGGTGACGCGTGCGTCGACCTTCTCGCCCTTGGCGAAACGCTCCGGACGCTGCTCCGAGCGGTCGCGCGACAGGTCCGAGCGGCGGATGAACGCCGTCAGGTCCGTGTCGGCGATCTTCACCTCGATGCCGGCTTCCTTCACGTCGAGCACTTCGCAGGTCACGACAGCGCCCTTGCGGATTTCGCCGGAGGCGGAAGCCTCCTCGAAAGGATCGGCGCCGTTCACCTGCTTGATGCCGAGCGAGATGCGCTCCTTCTCGATGTCGACGTCGAGCACCTGCGCCTTGACCTTGTCGCCGCGGTTGTACGTCTCGATCGCCTGCTCGCCCGGAACGTTCCAGTCGAGGTCGGAGAGGTGCACCATGCCGTCGACGTCGCCGTCGAGGCCGACGAACAGGCCGAACTCGGTCTTGTTCTTGACCTCGCCCTCGACGATCGTGCCGACCGGGTACTTGGCGGCGAAGGTGTCCCACGGATTGGCGAGCGTCTGCTTGAGGCCAAGCGAGATGCGCCGCTTCACCGGGTCGACCTCGAGGATCATCACTTCCACTTCCTGCGAAGTGGCGACGATCTTTCCGGGGTGCACGTTCTTCTTGGTCCAGCTCATCTCGGAGACGTGGATCAGGCCTTCGATGCCCGGCTCCAGCTCAACGAACGCACCGTAGTCGGTGATGTTCGTGACGCGGCCCTTGAACTTGGCGCCTACCGGGTACTTCGCCTCGATCCCCTGCCACGGATCGGCCTCGAGCTGCTTCATGCCGAGCGAGATGCGGTGCGTCTCGTGGTTGACGCGGATGATCTGCACCTTGACCGTCTGGCCGATGTTCAGCACCTCGGACGGATGGTTGATGCGGCGCCACGCGATGTCGGTGACGTGCAGCAGGCCGTCGATACCGCCAAGGTCGACGAACGCACCGTAGTCGGTGATGTTCTTGACGACGCCGTCGATGATCTGGCCTTCCTCGAGGCTCTGGACGAGTTCCGAACGCTGCTCGGCGCGCGTCTCTTCCAGCACCGTGCGGCGCGACACGACGATGTTGCCGCGGCGCTTGTCCATCTTGAGGATCTGGAACGGCTGCGGCGTGTGCATCAGCGGGGTGACGTCGCGCACCGGGCGGATGTCGACCTGCGAACGCGGCAGGAAGGCCACGGCGCCGTCGAGATCGACGGTGAAGCCGCCCTTCACCTGGTTGAAGATCACGCCGGTGACCTTCTCGTTCTTGTTGAAGCTTTCCTCGAGCTTGACCCAGCTCTCTTCGCGGCGGGCCTTCTCGCGGGAGAGGACTGCCTCGCCGAGCGCGTTTTCGATGCGCTCCAGGTAGACCTCGACTTCGTCGCCGACCTTCAGCTCGGACTCACGTCCGGGGGCGGCGAATTCCTTGAGCGCGACGCGCCCTTCCGTCTTCAGCCCGACATCGATGACCGCAAGGTCCTTTTCGATGGCGACGACGGTGCCCTTGACAACGCTGCCCTCCATGAGGGCATCGGCGGTGAAAACTTCGTTGAGGAGGGCGGTAAAATCTTCACGCGACGGGGTCGCGGTATTGGCTACTGGCATTCTCACTCCTGTTACGCCGGCTGTGCCGTCCGGCGGTTGGCGTTGATCGAAGCCTCACCCGAAACCCTGCCCGAAAGGGTGCCCGCGCTTCATGGCGGTGCGGCACGATCGGGTCTCGAAAGTGAGGCGAAGTCTTGTTCCCCCGCCAAAGGCGGAAAGGCGGCAACCGACAATGTCGGCAAATCCGCGCTGGAACCGGCGTTTCTATAGCGATGTCGGGTTGACCCGGCAAGGCTTAGCTCAGCGGTCGGCCTTGGCCTTCTCGACGATGGCGATGGCCGCCTGAAACGCTTGCTCCGGGTTCATATGGGAGGTGTCGAGCAAAAATGCATCGGGCGCCTGCGCCAGAGGCGCGGTTCTGCGTCCCGCGTCCCGCTCGTCCCGCTCCTTGATCTCGGAGAGGATGGTCCGGTAGCGGACGTTGCGGCCCTTGTTGAGCAACTCGTCAGTCCGCCGCCGGGCGCGCACCTCCGGGCTGGCCGTGACGTAAATCTTCACGTCGGCGTTCGGCGCGATCACGGTGCCGATATCACGCCCGTCGAGCACCGCCCCGCCGGTCTGGTTAGCGAAATCGCGCTGGAATTTGAGCAGCGCCGCCCTCACCCCCGCGTGCACGCTCACCCGCGATGCGATCTCGCCCGCCTCGCGCCCGCGAAGGTTCGGATCGGCCAGCGCCGCGGGATCGATGTTGAGCGCGACGATGGAGGCTGCGGCTGCATCGTCCGGATCGTCGCCACGCTCGATGACCAGCCTGCCGACGAGGCGGTACAGCAGACCCGTGTCGAGGTACGGCAGCTTGTAGTAATTCGCCAGGCGCTGGGCGAGCGTGCCCTTGCCGGCCGCCGCGGGACCGTCGATTGCGATGATCACGTCAGGTGTCGTCCGGATCAGCGAAGCTTGCGCCAAGGCCCGTCATCAGGCTGCGGAACGCCGGGTAGCTGGTCGCGATCGGCCGTGCATCGTCCACCGTCACGGGCTTCTCGCTCGCCATGCCAAGTACCAGGAACGACATCGCGATGCGGTGGTCGAGATGCGTGGCGACCGTGCCACCGCCCTCGACCTTCGCGGCGCCGTGCACGGTCAGCGACTCGGGCGTGTCCTCGGCCGTAACGCCGTTGGCGCGCAGCCCGGCCAGCACTGTCGCAACGCGATCGGATTCCTTCACGCGCATCTCGCCGATCCCCTGCATCAGCGTGTCGCCCTCGGCAAACGCCGCGGCAATAGCGAGGATCGGGTACTCGTCGATCATCGACGGCGCGCGCGATGCCGGCACGGCGATTCCCTTGAGCCGGCTCGCCCGCACATGGATGTCGCCGACTTCCTCGCCGCCGACGGTGCGACGATTCTCGATCGCGATGTCGCCGCCCATCTCGATAAGTGTATCGAAAAGCCCCGTGCGCGTCGGGTTGAGCATCACGTTCTCGACGGTGACGTCAGAGCCCTCGACGATCAGCGCCGCCACCACGGTGAAAGCCGCCGAAGACGGATCGCTGGGCACGACGATGGCCTGCGGCTTCAGGGCCTGGCCGCCCTCCAGCTTGATTACCCGGTTGTTGTCGGCGTCGGTCTCGATCTCGATCGCCGCGCCGAATGCTGTGAGCATCCGCTCGGTGTGATCGCGCGTCGCGGTCGGCTCGATGATCGTCGTCAGCCCCTGCGCGTTGAGCGCGGCGAGCAGCACCGCCGACTTCACCTGCGCCGACGGCACAGTCAGGCGAAAATCGATCGGGATCAGCGCGTCTGGACCCTTGATCGTCGCCGGCAGCTTGTCGCTGGCGCGCGCCAATACCTGCACACCCATGCGGCGCAGCGGGTCGAACACACGTCCCATCGGCCGCTTCACCAGCGAGCCATCGCCCGTGAAGGTCGTCGCGAACGAATGGCTCCCCGCGATGCCCATCGCCAGCCGCACGCCGGTGCCGGCGTTGCCGTAATCGATGACATGGTCGGGCTCCAGCAGCCCGCCGACGCCCACGCCCTGCACGCGCCATGTGCCGGTACCGGTACGCGTGACGGTGGCTCCGAAGGCGCGCATGGCCTCCGCTGTCGCCAATACGTCTTCGCCCTCCAGTAGGCCCTCGATCGCGGTCTCGCCGACGGTCATGGCGCCCAGCATGATGGCACGATGCGAAATCGACTTATCGCCCGGCGGCCGGATAGTCCCGTTGAGCGGACCGGATCGCTTGGCGCGAAGCGGCCTCGCGGCGTCCTCAGTTGGCATGTCGGATATCGGCTCCGCTTGGTCAGCTTGCGGGTTGCTCGGGTGTCGTCCCGATAGCACAGCCCCGGCGGGCCGTCACGGCCGACGGATGCCCTCAAAAAGGCCTGTGCGAAATGCTTTTGACACCAAAGGGCGAGCGGACTATGGGAGGCCGCTCAACCGCCCGGGGAACGAGGCAAACCGTGACGAAAGCAGAGCTCGGCACCAAGCGTGTCTGTCCGAATTGCGGCACGAGGTACTACGACCTCAACCGCAGTCCGATCATCTGCCCGCACTGCGGGACCAAATTCGAGGTAGCGCCGACCACGCGTCGGGCCGCCGCCCCGCCGCCGAAGCCGGTCGCCGAACCTGAGGTCGAGGCCGAGAAGGAAGAGGTCGAGACCGTCTCCCTGGAGGAGGCCGATGACGAGGCCGCGGAAAGCGGCCAGGTCAAGACCGAGCCCGGCGAAGACGACGAGGAGATCGACGACGACAAGGAGGGTGATGACGACACCTTCCTTGAGGAAGACGACGAGGACGATGAGGACGTCGAAGATATCGTCGGCGACGTCGACGACGAGGAGCAGTAGGCTTGATCCTCAAAGGGGCGCGGAATATGGTCCGCGCCCGCTGCCGGGGCCTTAACACCCGGTGGAATTTCCCAAGGTAGGGGCCATAGCTCAGCTGGGAGAGCGCCTGCATGGCATGCAGGAGGTCAGCGGTTCGATCCCGCTTGGCTCCACCAAATCTTCGGCTTTGGATGCGGTCGCCGCCTGCGGCGCGCTATTGCAAGCTGACCATGTTCAATGATTCGATCTGCAGCCGGCACACCTTGCGGATTGTTTGCGCCGCCGGTCCGTCGCTGCCCTCGACCGTGGACATCAGCTCGAAGAATCGCTGGCGGTTGTAGAACAGCAGCCCTTCGAAAAACTCCAGAGTACCGCGCCCCAGGTGCTGGCCGAGCGTCTCTTTGAAATACTTGAACGGCAGCCGCGGATCATTGCGGTCGGCAAGCACGATGAAGCTCAGGTCGATCTTGCCGCTTGTCCTGGTCATCACGGGCAGCGGAATTGGCGCCGGCGTCGATTGACGCGCGTTGGTATCGATCCCGACGTGAATCTTGAGACCCAGCCGTTTATCCGAAACGTCGAACGGAAGGCTGAACGCGAAGCGTTCAATACTGGGAAAGCGGTACATGCGGAAAATCTGGAAGGTGTCGGCGGTGCGATAGCGCCAGGCGATCTCGCCGGCGAACCGGCCGTTGAGCGTCAGGCCGTCCGTGCCGGCGGAGAGTCTGGTTCCGTTTCCATCGTGATTGGTGAATTCCATCAGCGGCGCCAGCACCTGCCGGCCTTCGTAGGTGAACCGCCGCGCGTCGAGAAAATGGCGCATCAGGAAAGCATCGCTGATGGGCTCGAACCAGTGGCCAAGGTCGAGCCCGGTCGACAGCAGCGTCTTAGCCTGTGTCGGCAGCGCTTGTAGTCCGGTGAAGAATTCCTCGACGGACGAGCGTCCGCCGTCCGACCATGAAGTAAAGCGGTGATACGCCTCGAAGAACGCTCGCGCCTCGGCGCTCGCTCGGGTTTCCGGCGCCAGTTTCAGCTGGCCGTTCTCGACGCGCACGTCATCCGCGTCGATCAGCATGAAGTTCGGAACGTGAATGCGCGAATCGCGTTGCCGATCGATCGAGACCAGGCTGCGATAGCCGTTCTCTGACCTGATGGTGATGTTTTCCAGTACGCCGCCCAGAGACCGGAACCAGGCGACAAGGTTATCCCAGCTCTCGATCGACGTATTCATTCGGCACGACCTCCGCCTGCGCGCGACGATCGACAACAGCACAGCAGGCTTGCGTACGCCACCGCGGCCCGGACAACAAAAAGGCCGCAGAGGAATACCCTCCGCGGCCTTCAATGATGATGAGCGATTAGAAGCGGTGATCGAGCGAAAGCTTGACCGTCTGGCTGCTGAAATCGTGGAAGTTGATGGCGGCGGTATCCGGATCATCGAACACCGGCGTCATGAAGCCGTTGGAGTACTTGCTGACCCGGTATTCCGTCTTCAGGGACCATCCGTTGCTGATGATCGTTTCGATACCGGCGCCAAGGTAGTAGCCCGACAGTGTCAAGTTGCCGTCGTAAGCCTTGGCTGTCGCCGCGTCGTCGAACGCGGTGATGTGGGCCGACGCGCCGGCGTAGCCCGCCGCGCCATAGAGCAGCGTCGTGTCGGTCAGGAGCCCGCCGAGGCGGACGCCAATGCCCCACTGTGTTCCGATGTCGCTGGTCATGCGCTGGTGGTGGTCGGGATCCTTCCCCCAGATCTCCGTGTCGTGGGAGAAAGCGAAGTCGAAGTTCGCCGTCGCGCCGAACACCATCCGCCCGGCCTGGAAGTCATAACCTCCATCGACCGACCCGGCGAAGTTGGTGGCGGAGAAATCATTGGTGCCGTCAACCGTCGACGGGACCCATACGAAATCCGCAGTGCTCTTGTTGATCGCCGCAGCAGTGCCGAAGCCGGCATAGAAGCCGGTCCAGGCCGGCACCACCGGCGCCCCGAGACTCGCCGCGCCGGCAGTCCCTGTGGAAAGTGCGCCCGCAATCACCAACGCTGACACAGCGGCCAGCAGTTCACTACGCGCAGTCATGAGTGGCCTCCAGAGCAATACCGTTAACGGTCGGTAACCGCCGGCAGATTCGCCGCGAATCCGCGTATCCGGCACGGTAAGTCCGAAGTGAGATCGGAATAATTAACGACGAAGCGAGCAGCCGATAGGTAGGAAGGCCTCGTGCGCGAAAAACTACTTACGTGGCAAAAATATCGCGCGAGGGTCATCTGGCAATCGCCAAGTAACCCACGCGAGGCGAAGTAAATCGGTCGATGCTTAGTTGCTCGCCTCCGGCGTAAAGTTCAGCGCCACGCCGTTGATGCAATAGCGCAGGTAGGTCGGCGCCGGGCCGTCCTCGAAGACATGCCCCAGATGGCTGCCGCAGTTGGCGCAGTGGCACTCTGTCCGCACCATGCCGTAGCTCCGGTCCACGCTTGTCTCCACCGCGCCATCAATCGGATCGTTGAAGCTCGGCCAGCCGGTGCCGCTTTCGAACTTCACCTTGGAGCGGAACAACGGCTGCCCGCATCCGGCGCAGGAGAACGTGCCGGCGCGCTTTTCATGCAGCAGCGCACAGGTGCCCGGCCGCTCGGTCCCGTGTTCCCGCATGATCTGGTACTGCTCGGCGGTCAGCGCCTTGCGCCACTCGGCATCTGTCCGGTGGAAGGGGAACTGCTTCTCCATTCTTCTTATCTCCCTCTGCTGTAAGCGATATGTAAGCATTGACATATCGGAGCGGCAGGGCGCGCACGTCTTTGTGTTCTCTTAACCATAGCGCAAGCCTTTTCGCCGAAGATTGGGACAGCCGAAATGGAGGTTCCCATGTCGCTGCGCGCTGCCGCCGCTGCCCTTGGCCTTGCTCTGTCGTCTACCGCCGCGTTTGCCGCGGGGCCCGGCATGGTTCCGGGTGCCTACGTTGGTGTCAACGCCGGGATCGGAGCCACCAACTTCGTCGACGAGGTCTACAGCTACTATGGCGGCATGGCCAACGGCGCCAGCGTCGGCGCACAGATCGGCTACAACCTCGCGGTCGGTTCGCTGATCGTCGGCGTCGAGGCCGACGGCAGCTGGAACGCCCAATCCGGCCCCTCGCAATGGTCTTCAACCTACTACACTGATTGGCAAGCCTCGCTCCGTGGCCGCCTTGGCTGGAATGCGGGTTACTTCTCGCCGTACATAACCGCGGGCGTGGCGACAGGCTCAGTACGCATGGTCTACGCCGGCGACACCTATGGCTTCACGCCGGTCGGCTGGACTGTTGGCCTCGGCGGAGAGATGGCGCTGAACCAGAAGACAAGCGTCCGGCTTGAACTCCGCCACACCGATTTCGGCACGCAGCCCTACGACACCTACTTGGAACACGTCACCGACGATTCAGTTCGGCTCGGGTTCAACTTCCGCCTGGGGTCGTGACGCTCACGCAGCGGTGAGCGCACGTTACGCGCCGCTGACGTTGCCGCCACCGAATCTTGATTGGCGCCCTGAAACTTTCGCTGGCAATCAGTCGTAGCTGAGCCTTGCAGGCGAGGGTGCGATGACGGCCACGGCAGAAATGGAGAAGGGTGACAGGCCGCTGCCCGGCGGGCGCGTCCTCGTGCGCCGTCACTCCTTGCTGGTGCGTGTCACGCACTGGATAAACGTCGTCTGCATCCTGTTCCTGCTGATGAGCGGGCTGCAGATTTTCAACGCAACGCCCGCCCTCTACATCGGCCACTTCTCCGATTTCGATCATCCGATCGCCAGTTTCGGCGCTAAGAACACGCCGGACGGCCCGGCGGGCGAGACGATGCTGTTCGGCATCCACTTCAACACCACCGGCTTCCTCGGCCTCTCGGTCGACAACAACCAGTGGCAGGTGCGCGCCTTCCCGTCGTGGGCTACGATCCCGAGCTACCAGGACCTTGCGACAGGGCGCCGCTGGCATTTCTTCTTCGCCTGGCTCTTCGCAATCAACGGCGCGATCTATCTCATCGCCAATCTCTGGAACCGCCATATCTGGCGCGACATGGTGCCGAGCCTCGCCGATTTACGCGCCCTCCCGCGCACCTTCGTCGAGCACGTCAAGCTGCACTTCGACCATGTGCGCGAATACAATCCGCTCCAGAAGCTCGCCTACCTCGGCATCCTGGTCGTGCTGGTCGTCATCGTCGTTGCCGGCATGACGATGTCGCCGGGTCTCGATACCGCCTTCCCGTGGCTGGTCGAATTATTCCACGGCCGCCAGACCGCCCGCACGGTCCACTTCGTCGCCGCCACGCTTATCGTCCTGTTTGTCATCGTCCACGTCGCGATGGTTCTTGTGTCCGGTGTCTGGAATAACCTCCGCTCCATGATCACGGGCCGCTACGCCATCCGCGCCGAAAGCCGCACGGAGGTCAGCCATGACTAACCGGCGCGACGTCCTCCGCGGCCTCGGCGCGACCGCCACCGCACTGCTCGCGGCCGCATGTAAGCCGTTCGACAACGCCGGCCTTCAGGGCGGCTGGTTCCGCGAGAACGTGCTCCACCTGGGCGAGGACCTGAACCAGGCCGTCCAGCGTTTCTTCCTGCACCCGACGTCGCTGGCGCGTGAGTTCACCGAGGCCGATATCTCGCCGAAGTTCAAGGCCAACGGCTCGACCAACCCCGACAGCCCCGAATATCAGGCGATGGTCGCGAACAACTTCGCCGACTGGAAGCTGAAGGTCGGCGGGCTGGTCGAGAACCCGATGGAGTTTTCCCTGGCCGATCTCCGCGCCCTGCCATCGCGCGAGCAGATCACGCGCCACGACTGCGTCGAAGGCTGGAGCTGCATCGGCAAATGGAAGGGCGTCCAGCTCGCGACCATCCTCAACATGGTCAAGCTGAAGCCCGAGACGCGCTACATCCTTTTCACCTGCGCCGACGAGCTCGAGAAGACGCTCGACGGCACCGGCCGCTACTACGAGACGCACGGGCTGGAGGACGCCTACCACCCGCAGACCATTCTCGCCTACGACATGAACGGAGAGACGCTGACCGTTCCCCACGGCGCGCCGCTGCGCCTGCGGACCGAGCGTACCCTCGGCTACAAGATGGCCAAGTACATCATGTCGATCGACGCGATCGATGACTTCTCGAAGATCAGCCGCGGCCGCGGCGGCTTCTGGGAGGATCGCGGCTACGACTGGTACGCGGGGATCTGACCCACGTCCGTCATGGCCGGGCTGGTCCCGGCCATCCACGCCGAGCCGTTCCTCCCGCTTGCAAATCCCCCGCATTCGCGGCTTCCTCCGCCCACACAAACGGGGAGCGACTGTCATGGCGACGAAGAACAAGGTGCGCTGGGGGATCATTTCGACGGCCAACATCGGCGTCGCCAAGGTCATCCCCGGGATGTTGAAATCGAAGGAGCTGGAGATCCGCGCTATCGCCTCGCGCGATCTGAAGACCGGCAGGAAAACCGCGAAAAAGCTGGGCATCCCCGTCGCCTACGGCAGCTACGAGGAGATGCTCGACGACCCCGAGATCGAAGCCGTTTACAACCCCTTGCCCAATCATCTGCACGTCCCGCTGACGCTCGCCGCCGCCCGCAAGGGCAAGCACGTGCTCTGCGAGAAGCCGCTGTCGCTCACCGCGCCTGAGGCGGAGCAGCTGCGCGATGTCCCGCCAGGCATCATCATCGCCGAGGCCTTCATGGTTCGCGCCCACCCGCAGTGGATCAAGGCGCGCGAGATCGTGCGCTCAGGCAAGCTCGGCGAATTGCGCGCCGTGCAGGGCCTGTTCTCGTACTACAACGTCGATCCCAACAACGTGCGCAACATGGCCGACATCGGGGGCGGCGCCCTCTACGACATCGGCTGCTACCCGATCGTCATCGGCCGCTACATCTTCGGCGGCGAGCCTCAGCGCGTCGTCTCGCTGATCGACCGCGATCCGAATTTCCGCACCGACCGCACGACGAGCGGACTGCTCGATTTCGGCGCCGGCCGCCACCTCACGTTCACCACGTCGACCCAGGCGGCCAATTTCCAGCGCATCAATATCCTTGGCACCAAGGCGCGGCTGGAGGTCGTCATCCCGTTCAACGCCCCGCAGGGCGCGGCGATGACCCTCTGGCAGGACAGCGGCAAGGAATTCGCGGGCAAGGCAGCCAAGCCGATCAAGCTTCCCAGGGCCGACCAATATCAGCTTCAGGGCGAGACCTTCTCACGCGCCGTCCGCGGCAAGCCGCTCGAATTCGGACTGGACGATGCCATCCTTCAGATGCGCGTGATCGACGCCATGTTCCGCTCGGAAAAGAGCGGGAACTGGGAGAAACCGTAGGCGCGACATTGGCTTGAACGGCGGGCGAAAACCCCCATATTTTGAGGCGTCCCGGGTGCCTTCATGGGCCCGGGAGCCTCGCTTGGGTCGCTTCTGAAAGGACCGCCGCAATGACGCGAATTTCCGCGTTTTCCAGCCCGCTTCTGCTCGGCTTCGACGAGATCGAACGCGCGCTCGACCGCCTGTCTAAGGCGGCCGGCGACGGCTACCCGCCCTACAACATCGAGCGCCTGGCCCGCACGGCCGATCGTCCGGAGCGCCTGCGCATCACGCTGGCCGTGGCCGGGTTCACCGAAAGCCAGCTCGAGGTGACGGTTGAGGAAAACGAACTGGTCGTGCGCGGCAAACAGAAGGACGAAGCCGAGCGCCACTATCTTCATCGCGGCATCGCCGCGCGCCAGTTTCAGAAAACGTTCGTGCTCGCCGAAGGCATCGAAGTCATCGGCGCCGACCTGAAGGATGGATTGTTGTCGATCGATTTGGCGAGGCCGGAAAGCGCGCGCGTCGCGCAGCGGATCGCCATCAACGGACGCGGCTGAGGCCGGTCCAGGAGGTAAGTGAGATGAACAACGAGACAGAAAAGTTTCACATGAGCGACGAGAGCTTCGCCGGACTTGGCGGCGGCAAGATCGCCTACGTGCGTCCGCTCAACGCCGAGCAGGCGCGCGGCCTCTTCCCGCAGATGCCGACGCTCGCGCCCGACCTCGAACTGTGGGCGCTGCTCGGCGCCGACGGTTCGCCGATCATGCTCGCCGACAGTCGCGAGGCCGTGGTGATGAACGCGAGCGAGAACGAGCTGGAGGCGGTGAGCCTGCACTAGTTCATCGTGGCGGCGTGAATGAAGAAGGCCGGGCAATCGCCCGGCCTTTTGTTTTGTGCGAACGGCGCAGAAAGGAACACCGTCTCTCCCATAGGGATTGGGCCACGCCTCTTATAAGCGGAGCGAATTAGAGGCGTTGGGTGAGGGGTTCGGCCCTCTCCGGATAGCGCACAACCCCTCACCCCATTCGCCTAAGCTCACCTTCGGTTCGCGAAGGCTCATGGCCCTCTCCCTATCGGAGAGGCGGGGTGACTCTACGGGAGAGGCGGTGCCTGTCTCGGCACTGTCCCCTACGCGGCGTTGTGCGTGGCGCCTTCCGTCAGCACCGCGTAAAGCGCCGACGCGTCCGACGAGGCGCGGAGCTTCTGCACTACGCCGGGCTCGCGGAACAGTCGCGCGATGCGGGCAAGCGCCTTCAGGTGATCGGCGCCCGCGTTTTCCGGCGCGAGCAGCAGGAAGATCAGATCGACCGGCGTCTCGTCCAGCGCCTCGAAATCGATCGGCTTGGGCAGCCGCGCGAACAGTCCGAAGATGCGCTCCAGCTTGCCGAGCTTGCCGTGCGGAATCGCGATGCCGCCGCCCACGCCAGTGGAGCCCAGCTTCTCGCGCTTCACCAGCGTGTCGAAGATGTCCTTTTCCTCGACGCCCGTCATTCCCGCCGCCTTCTCGGCGATCGCCTGCAGCACCTGCTTCTTGCTGTTGGCCTTGAGCGACGGGATGATCGCTTCCGGCGTGACGAGATCGCTGAGGTCCATGGGTTTGCTTCCAGTGAGCGCCGCGCACACGTCAGTGCTTGGCGGTTTCCCTTTTTGCGCCAAGCGACGGATCGATCCAGCCGATATGGCCGTCGCTCCGCCGGTAGACGATGTTGACGCCACCGTGCCCGGCGTGGCGGAAGACTTTCACCTGCGCGTCGGTGAGGTCCATCGCCATCACCGCGCTGCCCACAGTCATCGTTTCGAGGTCGGTCGTCTGCTCGGCGATGATCGTCGGATCCTCCGGCGTCGCCTCGTCATCCTCATCCGGCGCCGCGATCACATATTCGGTCGCCGGGATGGTGTCCTCGTGACGCGAATGGTGGTGGTGTTCCTTCAGCCGGCGCTTGTAGCGACGCAGCCGCTTCTCGATCCGCTCCGCCGCCTGGTCGAAACTCTGGTGCACGTCCTGGCCGCGCCCCTCCGCCTGCAGGACGATGCCGGTATCGAGATGGATCATGCATTCCGTCTTGAAGCCGGAGCCTTCGCGCTCGACGGTGATGTGTCCGCTGAAGCCGCCGTCGAAATATTTCTCCAGCGCCTCGCCAATGCGTCCTTCCGCAAGACTGCGAAAGCTGTCTCCGACATCGACGCTTTTCCCGGAAATACGCAGGCCCATCGGGGCTTCGAACCTTCTGGCTTGTGTCGTGGTTCGCCAGCTTCGGCTGCCGAACGGGGCAATGGGGCTCGCGTCGGACTGGGCCACTCCGGCGCGGATTTTCTTGTCTCGAACGCCCGCCCGGGTGCTGTTGGGCGCTCCTTCTAGGGAGGCGGCATCGACAAGTCAACCGACGGAGCCGGCCTCTGTTCCGGCGCGCTTTCCGCGCCAGATTTCGCTTTGCTTCTAGAGGCTTGCGAGTTTCTCGCGGCGCCGCTGCACCGACGAGGGGATGCGCATCGCTTCGCGGTATTTGGCGACTGTGCGCCGGGCAATATCCACACCGGACTCGCGCAGAATTTTCACGATCGTGTCATCGGAAAGGATGGACGACGCGGGCTCGTCGTCGATCAGTTTGCGGATGCGGAAACGCACTGCTTCCGCCGAATGTGCCTCGCCACCTTCGGCATGCGCGATCGACGCGGTGAAGAAATACTTGAGCTCGAAGATGCCGCGTGGCGTCGCCATGTACTTGTTCGAGGTCACGCGCGAAACCGTCGACTCGTGCATCGAGATGGCCTCGGCGATCGTCTTCAGATTCAGCGGCCTGAGGTGCTGCACGCCCTCGGCGAGGAACGCATCCTGTTGCCGCACGATCTCAGTGGCGACTTTCAGGATAGTGCGCGCCCGCTGGTCGAGCGACTTCACGAGCCAGTTCGCCGTCTGCAGCGCCTCGGCGAGATATGCCTTCTCAGTGTCGGTCTTCTTCTGCCGCGCCACTGTCGCGTAGTAGCTCTGGTTGACCAGCACCTTGGGCAGCGTGCCCGAGTTCAGTTCCACCAGCCAGCCGCCGTCCGGTCCCATGCGCACAATCACGTCCGGGATGACGGGCTGCACTGGCGCTGACCCGAATGATGCGCCCGGCTTCGGATTGAGCGCGCGGATTTCCTTCAGCATCTCGGCGAGGTCTTCGTCGTCCACTCCGCACAGGCGTTTCAGCGCGGCGACGTCACGCTTCGCGACGAGATCGAGGTGCGCGACCAGCGCCGCCATCGCCGGATCGTAGCGGTCGCGTTCGCGAAGCTGGATCGCAAGGCACTCGGCGAGATCGCGGGCGCCAACCCCCGCCGGCTCGAACGTCTGGATGATCGCGAGCGTCGTCTCCACCTCGGTGACTGTTGTTCCCAGCCGCTCGGCGACCTGCGCGATGTCGGCGCGGAGATACCCGCTCTCGTCGATCTCGTTTACCAGCGTCTGTCCGATGAGCCGCATCGCCGCGTCTTCGAGCGCAAGGCCGAGCTGATCGGAAAGATGGTCGGCGAGCGACTTCTCCTCGGCCACGAAGGCCTCGAGATTGTAGTCCTCCGACGACACAGGTTGCCGCGAGGGCGTCGTTTGCCACGTCTCGGGCGGCAACCCTGGTGGGGTCTCCTCGGCGGCCTTGCCGGCGTCATCCTGGAAAACGTTGGAGAGGTCGGTGTCCATCTTCTCGGATATCCGCGCCGGCTCCTCCAGCCGCGTCTCCATCCATTCGCCGTCGTCGGCGCCATTCACTTCGGCATCGGCGCCGGTATCCTCGCGGTCGCGCTCCGAGGCTGGGCCATCGTCGCTATCGCTTTCGCCATCCGCTCGTTCGAGCAGCGGATTGCGCTCAAGTTCGGCGTCGACGTAGGCGATGAGGTCGAGATTGGACAGCTGGAGCAGCTTGATCGCCTGCATCAACTGCGGCGTCATCACCAGCGACTGGCTCTGGCGAAGCTCTAACTTGTGCGAAAGCGCCATACGCCCCAACGGTACTTAACAGCGCGAATTCCCGGGAAACTGGTCCGGAAATTGCTTGTAGCACTGCTCTGGTAACCGATCGGTAGCCGGATTTAAAGGCTGAACTGTTCGCCAAGGTAAAGCCGGCGCACGTCCGGGCTTGCCACGATGTCGTCCGGGCGGCCTTCGTACAGCACTTCCCCCGAATGAATGATGTACGCCCGGTCGATCAGGCCGAGGGTTTCGCGCACGTTGTGGTCGGTGATCAGCACGCCGATCCCGAGGCTGGTCAGGTGGCGCACCAGGTTCTGGATGTCGCCGACCGCGATCGGATCGACGCCAGTGAAGGGTTCATCGAGCAGCATGAACGCAGGACGCGAGGCAAGCGCCCGCGCGATCTCCGCTCGCCGCCGCTCGCCACCGGATAGCGACACCGCCGGCGCATGGCGGAGATGCGCGATGCGGAACTCGGCGAGCAGCGCCTCCAGGTGGTCCTCGCGCTGGTGCCGGTCGGGTTCCACGACCTCGAGGATCGAGCGGATGTTCTGCTCCACAGTCATCGCCCGGAAAATGGAGGCTTCCTGCGGCAGGTAGCCGATACCCAACCGCGCGCGCTGGTACATCGGCATCCCGGAGATGTTGTGTCCGTCAATATCGATGACGCCACGGTCGGCGCGCACCAGCCCGGTGATCATGTAGAAGATCGTGGTCTTGCCGGCGCCGTTCGGGCCCAGCAGGCCCACCGCTTCGCCGCGCGCTACTGCCAGCGACGCATCGCGAACGACGACACGCCCCCGGTAAGCCTTGGCCAGACCGCGCGCCACCAGCCAACCGCGTCCGCCGGCATCCGGGATCAGCCGCGATGGCGGTTTCTCAGAGGCGCCGCGTTTTCGGCGGCCACGCGGCGGCGCCTCTTCCTGCCGTTCGCGCTGTGCCTGGCGCCCGCTCGGCTGCGCTTTGCCGGCGGATTTCTCACCGCGGCCAAAGGAACTGGAAACCGCCAAGGCGTTGCACCTTCTGACAGATCAGGCCGCAGATAAGCCGAGCGACTGCTGGCTGTCGAGGGGCGCCGCGCTCAACTTCTGGGCACCCGCGCCTAGTTGTTCGACGGCGTAAACACGCCGCGGATCTGTTTCCCCGGCGCCTGCTCGACACGCGCGCGGCCGGTCGCGAGGTTGACCACCAGGCGAGCGCCGCTAATGACGTTGGGTCCCTGCGACAACACGACGTTGCCTTCGACAGTGATCGTGTTCGTCTTCATGTCGACCACCGCGGTATCGCCGGTCACAACCTGTCCTTCCGACGCGACACGAATCTTGCCGCTCGCCTCGATGCGCGAGAAAGACGACGACGCGGTCGGATCGTTGCCGGAGTAGAGCTTGATCTCGTTCGCCGTCATCTGCGTGTTGCCGCGCTTCACCGTCACGCCGCCGCTGAACACCGAAACACGCTGCGGGCCGTCTTCGTATGTCTCCAGCGACTGCGCATCGACCTGGATCGGATCCGTCGACTTCGCCTGAAAGCCCTGGAAGATGTCAGCCGCCGGATCGGCAGACGCCGCGGATGCGATAAACATCAAGGTAGTCGCCAGAGCGAGTCGCCACTTCATTGCGCCGTCGCTCCATCATTGGCTGGTGCCTGCACCAGATCGCCGGGCGGCAGGAAAGTCACCGACACGCCGTTGCTGAATACTATCCGCTTGCCGTTTTCCGTGACGTTGACGGCATTCGCCTTGATAGTGCCGTCGGAGGTGGTGAGCTCGAGGGGCGAGGATGAGGTAAGCGTACCCTTGCCGAGGTCGATCGCCGCTTCGCGAAACTGACCCGAGTAGCCGTTGGTCGTCTCGAGCTTCATCCCGTCCTTGAGCTGCAGCGTGTTCTTGTTTCCGTCATAGACCCCGACCGCGGCGTTCACGGTCGCGATGCCGGCATCCTCGAGTCCGAAACGTCCGACGATCGTCTTGAAGGTCACCACCTTCGGATCGTCGAGACTCTGGAGGGCGCTGTCGGCTTTCACCTCGTAGGCGCGCCGCGTCCCCTCGAAACCGGAGATGTGCGGCTTATCCATCACTACGCTGTTCGACTTCGGATCGATGGTGGCCACGTTCACCAGCGACTTGAGATCGCCGGGGATCACGCGCGCCGAGGCCCAGAAACCCACTACAGCGATGATAGCGATTGTCGGAAGGATGTATCGGAGATTACGGACGAGCGATGAGTGGCGCGCCGCCCGGGCATAGATGTCCGGATCGCGCTCCTTCGGCGGAGTATAGCGAATGCGCGGCGCGCGCGGGCCTCCGCGCTCCCTGTCGTCCACGTATTCGTCGTCGTCCACGGCGCTCATCTCAGGGCTTATTGTGGGGCTTCCCGCCCCCAGCCGCAATGCGCCTAGTGCGCGAAGATGTCTTCCTCGCCCCAGCCGGCGAGGTCCAGCTTCGCCCGCGTCGGCAGGAAACCAAAGCACGCGGCCGCCAATTCGGCACGGCCTTCGCGCGCCAGCCGCTGCTCCAGCTTGTCTTTCAGCTGGTGCAGGTAGAGCACGTCGGAAGCCGCGTAAGCGAGCTGCGCGTCGGAAAGCGTCTCGGCCGCCCAGTCGGAGCTCTGCTGCTGCTTCGAGATTTCGATGTCGAGGATGTCCTTCAAGAGGTCCTTGAGGCCGTGGCGGTCCGTATAGGTGCGCGTCAACCGCGAGGCGATCTTGGTGCAGAACAGGGGGCCGGTCATCACACCGAACGCGTGGAACAGCACGGCGATATCGAAGCGCGCGAAATGAAATATCTTCGTCACCGCGGGATCGCCGAGCATTGCCTCGATGCGCGGCGCGTGCCTCTGGCCCGCCGCGATCTGCACGACGTCGGCGTTGCCGTCGCCACCGGAAATCTGCACCAGGCACAGGCGGTCGCGATGCGGCATCAGGCCGAGGGTTTCGGTATCGATCGCAACCGCGTTGCCGTAGCGCACGTCGGCTGCGAGGTCGCCTTTATGAAAACGGATCGCCATAGCCGCGCTCTATAGCCGCAAATGCTTAAGATTTTAAGGCCGCCGGCCCTCGCGAGATTTGTGGCGGCACGGCGGTCCTACGCCTCCGGCTGATTATTTTTCTGTAAGTTGGTTTGTGCGTTTGCGCACCCTACCGTCTTTGGCGTGAACGGTGACCCGCCGGCGGATGGCTCGAAGCCAAACGCGACCCGACGAGCCAGGACCGCGTCACACGATCGCGCTGCGGCCCGACTTCCCTCCCTGACGTCGGCCCGTGGCGATTTCGGAAGGAAAAACTGAACATGCGTCGTCTTATCCTGGCGGCAGCTCTCGCTGCCGCGTCCATGTCGTACGCCCTCGCGCCGGCTGCCTATGCTGAAGCCGTCGGCAACAACGAGGCGGATGCCGCCGGCGTCGATACCCTCGGCATCGATCTGACGGGCGTGAATATCTCGCCCGCCGGCGTGCACGCCTACATGGCCCAGCAGTCGCCGCGGGAGCGGCGTGTCATCGAGAATGCGTGCAGCACCTACGACACGCATCCGACCATGGCCGGCGAAGAGACCCTCGCGTTCTGCGCCGACCTCGGCAAGGCGTAGAACTCCCCCCGCGAGACCGGAGGGAGAGGAGCGCGGCGCTCTTCTCCCTCCGGACATTGTACTCAAGCGTACGGGGACGGCGCTTGACAACCAGAGCGGGAGCATCGGACCTTCGCTCTGGATAAATGCGGATAGTAAGCGCGGCGCATTGCGTTTCAGTGGCCGCTGGGCGAATAGCGGATATGTCCGATCCTGTACGATGTGCCGACCCTTGGCATAGCGGCCGCTGCCGCGTTGCTCCGGGCGCCGGCGCGCGCTGCCTTCGGATCGCGATCTGCCACGGCGCCTTTTTCACCGCCTTCCCGCGTATCGGCTGATCCGCTGATGGAGACGGTGTCGGGGTACACATTCCGGCCAACCGACCTGAAGGTGCCGCAGCGGCAAGCCGGGCTTGCGGCGTTCATGCGTATTCGCAACGGGGCGGATTTCGTCGAGGCGACGATCCGCAGCCACCTCGAGTACTTCGATGAAATCGTTGCGGTCTACAATCAGTGCACCGACGCGACCCCGCAGGTCCTGGCGAGGCTCGAGCAGGAAATCGGGCCCAAGCTCCGCGTCTTCCATTACATGGATCGGGTCTATCCGCCCGGCAGTCGCGGCCACGCCGAAACGCCCGCGGAATCGCCGTCGAGCATGGTGACGTATTCGAACTTCGCGCTCGCTATGACCACGCGGCGCACGGTCACGAAGCTTGATGACGATCAGGTAGCCATAGCATCCAGCGTTGCACGGATCGTTGCAGACCTGCGCGCGCGTGACGGCGCCGGTGGGATCATGCACTGCTTCTCCGGCGTCAATCTGTTTCGCCGCCCAGGCGGCGGTCTCGGCATCCCGGCGCGCGATCCGCTCTCAGGCGGCGGCGAGATCGGATTCTTCGATGTGTCCGACACCACGTTTTTCACCCACGACCCGCGGTTCGAACGCGCGCCACGCTTCCGCTCCCGTCGCGTCTTCTGTGGATTTCATTACTGGCACTTCAAATACATGAAGACGGGAGGGGGCTTCGCCAACTACGAACTTGAGAGCAATCCAGACAGCCGTTTTGCGAAACGGAAAGCCTGGTTCGAGGGCGCGCCGGAGATCATCGACCTGGCGGAGCTTAAGCGTCGAACGAAGGTGGGTGCGTTGAAGAGGGCAGCCGCGCTGCTCTCCACGAAAAGGAAGATCCTGGTCGATCGCGCGGACGCGTTGGCGGAGGTCTTTCCCGAGGATGGCGTCCATGCGGCACTCCGTCGGACAGTGGCAGCGGAATTCGTGCCGGATACTGACTGAACGGCGCCCTCGGCGCGCCGATTTTTCCGTTTCAATTCAGCGGCTTGTGGCCATTGGACATAGCCGCACCCATCTCGCGGCTCTGCCCACCACAATCGTTGACAACCATTGCGCGAACGCGGGAAACTCAACTTACGCACGTAGCCGGTTGCAACGACCTGACATGAGGGAACGCGCATGTCGGTAGTATCGGTGGCCATGCCCGTATTCAACGGGGCGAGGTTCCTCGGCGAGGCGATCGAGAGCGTCCTGGCGCAGACACATCGCGATCTCGAACTGATCATCTCTGACGACGGCTCTACTGACGGGAGCCAGGAGATCGCGCGAGCCTACGCTGCCAGTGACGCACGCATCGTCTTGGTTGCCGGGTGCCACGGCGGCATCGCAGCAGCAATGAACCGGGCGCTTGCAGTCGCGCGCGGCGTTTATTTTGCGCCAATGGACCAGGACGACATTGCGCTGCCGGATCGGCTCGAGAAGCTTGCCAGCTTTCTCGGCGGCAATGAAGACATCGTGCTTGTCGGCGGAGGCATGCGGCTTATCGACGAGCATGGCAACGGCGGCCGCAGAAAGAATCGCCCTCTGAAGCCGAGCGACGTCGCAGCGGCCATGCGCACGTCGACCGCGGTGATTCACCCCACCAGCATGATGCGGACTGCCGCCGTGCGCGCGCTCGGCGGTTATCGCTCGATCCTGCCGTACGCCGAGGACTACGACCTTTGGCTTCGCCTGATGGAGCATCATCAGATGGCGAACATCGCGGACATCGTGCTGCTGAAGCGCATCCATCCCGCCGCGGTCACGCAGGATAGCTCGCAGCGCGCCGCTCAGGTTGTTGCGCGCGCCATCGCCTACCTTTCGCATCTCTCGCGCGTGACGTTTGGCGAGGATATCGTCCACAGCGGCGAACCGCTCGTGGTTTCCGCCGCGCGATTCATCGACACGTATCTCGACCAGTGCGACGCGCTTGCCGCGCCCGTTCGTCACAACATGTCGCGCTTCATGCGCTATGCGCCATTGCTGACGACCGGCCCACGCGTGGTGAACCGTCCCTATTGGCGCTATGTGACCAAGGCGTTGCGGAGTGGTGGCGTTCGCCATGCTCCGCGGACGCTCTGGTATCTGGCTCTCTACTTCGGCTACCACCGCTGGCGGCAGGATGAATTGTTGAAGGCGTTCCCCGCCCTGAGGGATTTGGGCGAGGCCGCGGCAATCGCTGCGTGACGCGGCTGGCTTGCCTTATCGGTCGAGGGTAGCAGTGCCGCTGGAGGCGGCTGCAGGGCGTCCCGGACTCTACGTGCTGCACGTCGAGCGCCGCCAGGCCGAGTTGCCGCTTCTCCGGCTTGGCATTGCTGCTGGCACGGCTGAACGATCCATTTTGGTGCCGGCGCTCGCCAGTACGGACTATCTGGTCAGCGTCCCGAACACCGCGCGCTTCACGGTCGACGACGCTGAAGCGAGCGCCCTGACGATTCGCCGGGCGGGGCTTCTCGATCGCCTGCGTTCGATCGAGCGACCGCGAGTGTCGCGGCCCATCAGGCTGGCGGTGGACGGCATTGCGATCCGCCCGCTGCTGCGCGGGACGGGCGCCGAGGGCCGGGCGCTGGCCAAGGCGATGCGCGTTCTGACCCGTTGGGGCTTCGGCTTGGCAAGCGCTAATCTCCAGCAAACGCCGGAGCTATTGTTCGACCACGACACCGCAAGCGAAATGCACCCGCCGCTGCTGCCGGCAGGAGAACCGCGCTTCGTCATCGTCCTGCATCTGTACTACGAGGATCTCTGGCCGGAGTTTGAACATTTCCTCAGCCGCATTCGGCTGCCATTCCGGTTGATCATCACGACGCCGCACGGGGCGCCAATCTTCGCGGACGCAGCGCGACGCGCGTTCCCGTCTGCGCGGATCGCGACGCTGCCCAATCGCGGCCGCGACGTGGCGCCTTTTCTCCATCTGTTGAACGAGGGCGCCTTCGACGGCTTCGAGTTCGTCCTGAAGCTGCACGGCAAACGGACCGCCATCACTCGGCACCACGGCGCGCTTGGCCATGTCTGGCGGCGCGCCAGCATCATCGATCTCGCCGGATCTGACGAAACGATCCGTCGCATCCTGGCGCGCTTCGCTGCCGACCCTTCCATCGGAATGATCGGTTCGGCGCGTTTCCGGGCACCGGGCAGCGCGGTGCCTGAGCAAGCGGCGTGGGGTGCGAACCGTGCGGCAATCCTTGCGCTGACAAAACGCATAGGGCTCGGCGAGATCTCGCATCTTGATTATTTTGCGGGGACCATGTTCTGGGTTCGGCGGAAGGCGCTGGAACCGCTGCGGCGCCTGAACCTGTCCGATGCTGATTTCCCGGAGGAGCAGGGTCAGCGCGATGGCGAGCTGCACCATGCGTTGGAGCGCCTGTTCGGCACCCTGCCGGGATTGTCGGGCATGCGCCTGGAAAGCGTCCCGCCGAGATTGGAAACCTGATCGGCGCGGGCGGTGGCTAGCCGCCGTTCATATTTTAGGATAGCCGGAAGTCATGTCCGACACCGCTCGCCCGCTCCGCGCCGTGCTGTTCGACGCGTACGGCACGCTGCTCGACGTGCACGGCGTCGCGCGGCTCGGCGAGACGATCTTTCCCGGTTCCGGCGATGCACTCAGCGTGCTGTGGCGCGAGAAGCAGCTTCAGTATTCGTGGTTGCGGACAATGGCCGGAAAGTACGCGGATTTCCGTCAGGTCACCGGTGACGCGCTCGACTATGCCGCCGAGAAGCTGGGTCTGGCGCTGACGCGACAGGCGCGGGAACAACTTGTCGGTGCTTACGAAAGATTGACGCCGTTTCCGGACGCGCCGCCGGCGTTGGCCGCGGTGGCGCGCCTGGGTGTGCCGCTCGCTGTGCTGTCCAATGGCACCTCGTCGATGCTGGAGGCGGCCTTCCGATCCACGAACTTGCGCGATCATTTCGCGGCGCTGCTGAGCGTCGAGGCTGCCGGGCACTACAAGACTTCGCCCGAGGCCTATCGCATCGCCATGGCCCGCTTCGGCGGCCAGCCGCGCGACTTCGTCCTGGTGTCGTCCAACGGGTGGGACGTCGCCGGCGCCGCGCACTTCGGCTTCCGTACCTTCTGGGTCAACCGCCTTGGCGCGCCGGTCGAACGCATGGGCGCCGCGCCGTCGGCCGTGGGCACGAGCCTCGCCGACCTTGCGCCGTGGCTCGCGGCTCAGACCCCGACATAGCGGGCGAGGATTTCGGGCGACGCCTTGAGATCGGCACTGGTGCCGTCGAACACCACATGCCCATTGTTCAGGATGTAGGCGCGCGCGGCAATCGACAGCGCCGCGGCGATGTTCTGCTCGACGATGATGATGGTCTGTCCCTCGGCCGCCAGCCGCTCGCATACCGCCAGCAGATCGCGCACGATGATGGGGGCCAGTCCCTCGAACGGTTCGTCGAGCAACAGCACTTTCGGGCTCCGGGTCAGCGCCCGGGCGATCGCCAGCATTTGCTGCTCTCCGCCCGAAAGCTCACGCCCGCGGCTGGTGCGCCGCTCCTTGAGGCGCGGAAACATCGCGTAGATGCGTTCCAGCGGCCATGCCGGCTTTGCCGTCAGGCCGGCGAGGATGATGTTCTCCTCCACCGACAGCGCACCGAATATTCGCCGCTCCTCCGGCACCAGCTGCATGCCGGCATTGGCGACATTGTGCGGGCGCGCGCCGCGCAACTCTTTGCCCTCGAGTTGCACGCTGCCGGATCGTGTATCGACAACGCCCATCAGCGATTTCAGCGTCGTCGATTTGCCGGCGCCGTTGCGGCCGAGCAGCGCCACCACCTCGCGCTGCTCCAGACGCATCGAGACGTCGAAGAGGATGTGTGAGTCGCCGTAAAAGGCGTTGATCTTGTCGACCTCGAGGTAGCTCACGTGTGCACGCCCCCGAGATAGGCTTCCTGAACCGCCGCGCTGCCCTGCACCTCCGCCGGCGTGCCTTCGGTGAGGATGCGGCCCTGCGCCAGCACCGTGACGCGGTCGGCCATGCCGAACAGCGCATCCATATCGTGCTCGACGACCACCAGCGTGCGGCCGATCGCCAGCCGTTTCAGGAGTTGCACGGTATTGGCGCGCTCCTGCGGGCTCATCCCGGCGAGCGGCTCGTCGAGCAGCAGAATCTTGGGATCGGTGCCGAGCGCGAGGCCGATCTCCAGGCGGCGTTTTTCGCCGTAGGCAAGCTGGCTGACCGGCACGTTGGCGCGTCCGGTCAGGTCGAGCAGACGCAGCGTCTCGTCGATATCCGCGTTGAGCTCGGCCATGCGGTCGGCATCGCGCAGCAGGTCCAGCCGGAACGCGCCGCGGCTCCGCGACAGCGCCGAGATCATCAGGTTGCGGCGGACGGTGAGCTTCGCGAACAGCTGGTTGATCTGGTAACTCTTGGCGACGCCGAGCTGGCAGACTTCCGTGACGTCGAGATCGGTCGTCTCGCGACCGAACATCGATATCTTGCCCGTGGTGGGCCGGATTTCGCCGGTCAGCATCTTGAAGAACGTGCTCTTGCCCGCGCCGTTCGGGCCGATCAGCCCGCGGATTTCTCCCTCGTGCACCCGGAAGTCGACGTTCTCGTTGGCGACGATGCCGCCGTAGCGCTTGCCGAGCGCCCTGGTCTCGATGGCGATCTTGTCGGGATTGGGCGGCGGCCGGTGTGCCGTGATCTCGCCGTGCGCAACAATCTCCGCCGGGGCAGTTTCCTCGGCCTTGCCGGGCCGCAGCCAATGCCACAGGTCGCTGACGCCGCCAACGATCCCGCGGCGCAGGAACATGATCAGCACGACGAACACGACGCCCAGCACCAGCTTCCACGCCGCGCCGAGGCTCAGCGCCGACTGCAGCTCGTTGCGCAGGTACAGCCACAACGCACCGCCGACCAGTGGTCCAAGCAGGGTTCCCGCGCCGCCGATCACCGTCTGCATCACCAGCTGGCCCGACGTATCGAAGGAGAATGCCTCCGGCGACATGTAGCCCTGCAGCGTGCCCTCGAGCCCGCCGGCAAGGCCGGCGTAAGCTGAAGCGATGACGAAGATGCTCAGTTTGTAGCGCCAGATGTCGTGGCCGACGGCGCTGGCGCGCACGGGATTGTCGCGGATGGCGGTCAGCACATGGCCGAACGGTGAGCCGACGATGCGGCGCGCGATGACGAAACCGATAAAGAAGATCACCGCCAGCAGGCCGTACATCGCCCACGGATCGGTGAAGGCGAAGGTGAAGCCGGGCAGCGCGATCTTCGGCTTCGGCACGTTGGGCAGGCCGTTCTCGCCGCCTGTCCACGGGTACATGACCGAGTTTTCCAGGAAGAAGAACATCTCCCCGAACGCCACCGTGATCATCGCGAAGTAGATGCCGGAACGCCGGAGCGCGAGAAACCCAACCACCAGGCCGACGAGCGCTGCGCCAAGCGTGCCGATGAGCAGGCCGAGGAAGACGTCCGGAATCTTGTGCGAGACGAGCAGATACGAGGCGACGAATCCGCCCGTGCCATAGAACGCCGACTGGCCGAACGAGAGGAGGCCCGTGTAGCCAAAGATCAGATCGAATCCGAGACCGAACAGGCCCCAGATCAGGATCCGGCTCAGCGTGTCCGAGGTCCCGCCGATCGCCGGGAGCACGAACGGCGCGACGATAAGCACCAGAGCGAGCACGATTTCGGTGAGGCGCCCGTGGACGCGGAGACGCGCCAGCATCATCGCGTACCGAACAGGCCCTGAGGCCTGGCGATCAGAACCAGCGTCATCGCCGCATACAGCATCACCTGCGACAGCTGCGGATTGAACATCGAGGTGAGACTCATGATTTCACCGGCCACGATGCCGCCGACGATCGCACCCGGAAACGACCCGACGCCGCCTATGACGATCACGACGAAGCATTCGATCAGGATGTCGTCGCCGACGCCGGGCGTGATGGAGATGATCGGCGCGTTGATGATGCCCGCGAAGCCCGCGGCCATCGCGCCGATGCCGAACACCAGCATGAACGTGCGCTGGATGTTGATGCCCAGCATGTCGACCATGGGCGCATCTTCGATGCCGGCGCGTACGACCATGCCGAGCCGCGTGCGATAGAGAAGCAGGTAGAGGCCGCCGAGCGCTACGACCACGACCGCGAACGCTACCAGCCGGTACTCCGGATAGATCGTGAAGCCGAGATTGACGATCGGGCTATGGATGACCGGCGCCTGCACCGTTTTGGCAAGGCTGCCGAAGAAGTAGCGGACGAGTTCGACGATCACGATGCCGGTGCCGAAGGTCACCAGGATCTGGTCCTCCTCCGGGCGATCGTAGAAGTAGCGGACGATGATGCGCTCGAAGATCAGCCCGACGAAGCCGACGAAAAGGGCGCCAACGATCGCGGCAATGATAAAGCTGCCCGTCGCCTGGTATGCGACAAAGCCGGCGTACCCGCCGAGCATGAACAACGCGCCGTGCGCGAGATTGAGGACACCGAGCGTCCCGTAGACGATCGTGAGCCCGGCGCTGATCAGGGCGAGCAGCGCACCCGACACGAGGCCGTTGAAGAGCTGGGCGACGAAATTGCCCCAGTTCAGCACGTCGCGGCCCCCTGTGTCCCTTTTGCTTCAATCAACGCTGCCGCCCCCAGAGAATACGATAGCCCACCCCCGCCTTGGCGGGGATGGGCCGATGTCGTGAAAAACGCGGACGCTGTGGATCAGGTAGCGTCGCCCATCTTGCAGCCGAACGCGCTCGGGTCCTGCATGATGCCGTCGCCGGGGACGATTTCGACCACCTGATAGTAATCGTCCTTGCCCTTCATGTCGGCGGCCTTCTTGCCCTGCACGACGATCACGGGACGGATGAGCTGGTGATCGGCAGCGCGCCAGGAGATCGGGCCGACGGTCGTGTCGGTGTACTTCTTGCCGGACTCGTAAGCCTCGATGATCTTCGGCGGGTAGAAGGTGCCGGCGGTCTCGACGGCGTCCGCCCACAGCGCGATCTGCAGGTAGCCGGCGTGCGCGCCCCACTCGGGCTTGGCGCCGTACTTCGCCTCGAACTTGTCGACGAACTGCTTGGCGAGCGGGAACTTGTCGCCGATGTCCCAGTAGAAATCGAGGCCGGCGTAGACGCCCGCGATGAGGTCCTGGCCGACCTGCTGCACCAGGTACGGCGACATGTACGGCACCACCAGCTTCATCTTGTCGAGCAGGCCGAACTGCTGGGCCTGCTTGATCGAGTTCACCGCGTCGTTGCCGAAGCCGATGACGACGAGCGTGTCGGCGCCGGAGTTGGCGATGTTCAGCGCGTAGGCCGAGTAGTCGGTGGCGCCCAGCGGGAAGAGCTGGTTGGTCACCGTCTTCCAACCGCCGGCCTCGGTGAACTTGGTCATCGAGTCGTAAACGGTGTGGCCGTAGGTGTAGTCCGGCGTCAGGTAGGCCGCCTTGCGGTCCTTGCCCAGCTCCTTGATCAGCACCGGAGCGAGCGCTGCGGAGGCGGAATAGGCATAGAAACACGAACGGAACGAATAGCGCGTGCAGTCCTTGCCGGTCGTGTCGTTCGAGCCGGAAATGCCCGGCAGGTAGATGACCTTCTGCTCCTGCGCGAAGTGATTGAGCGCCACGGCGGTGCCCGACGACACCGAACCGATGAGCAGCGAGGCCTTGTTGTCCTGCACGAACTTGGTCGCGTTCTGCACGGCGAGATCGGCCTTGGCCGCTTCGTCGGCCGCCGCGGAGGTTACCTTCTTGCCGAGCACGCCCTTCGTCGTTTTCGGCGAGATCGCCTTGATCAGGTCGTCGCCGTTGTTGAGATGCTCGATGGCGAGCTCGATGCCCTTTTGCTCGTCAGCGCCGGCCGCGGCATAGGTGCCGGTCAGCGGCACGTCGATGCCGACGAATACGCTGTCGCCGGCCTGGCCGGCCGGGAAGGTGCCGAGCGCCGGATAGTCGTCGGCGAACGCCCATTTCGGAAGACCGGTCGCGAAGGCCGCACCGGCGAGCCCTGCCGTGCCGGCAAGCATGGCGCGGCGGCTGATACCGGCGCGCAGTTCCTGCGTCTTAGTCATGCGATTCCTCCCAAGTGTGTCACCGCCGCTTTCGGTGGTGCGCGGTTTTCGCTGGTGGAATCGGAACAGGCGTTTACGTCGTCGCGACCGCTCCCACGGCCGCGCGACTGCCTTCCTCCCATCAGCTCCCGATGAGAGTAGAGGCGACGACCCTGATAGGTTCCTGACGTGAGCCTGACCTGAAGCTGACCTTGGCTTAACGCCTGGGCTTCGTGAACGCAGCCAGCGCCCGTATCAGCGGGGCGACGTCTGGCGCCTCAGTGCCTTTTTCCCGCGAGGAAACAAAGGCATCGTCCAGCTTCGTCGCGATGGTGCCGATTCCATGTAGCCGAACGTGGCAGCTGCCCCGGCGAGGCGGTGCACGACCGTCTCGAGTTCGCGGAGGGCACCTTGCTGCGACAGTGCGACGATGCTGTCGTGATCACGCATGAGCCGGTCGCGAAAGGCGCCGTCGGGATCGATCAGCGCCAGATCGGCAAGCGAGGGCGCCTTCATTGTCCTAGTGCGGCGCGATCGCGCCGGCAGCCACCAGGCGGTAGCCGATACCGCGGCGCGTCTCGAGCTTCACAGCCGCACCGGCCATGCGCAGCGCGCGCCGGAGTTTGGACACCTGCGCCTCGATCGAGTTGGCGCACACTTCGTCGTCGAAGCCATACAGCGCCTCCTCGATCATGCGCTTTGGCGTCATGTGATTCTTGCGCCGCGCCAGCAGTTCGAGCAGCTGGAACTGCTTGCGGGGCAGGGCGAGGCTGACGCCGTCGACCACGACCTCGAGCGCGTCACTGTCCACGACGATGTTGGCGAGCGACGTGCGATGCCCGCGCAGGCGCGAGGGTCGGCGGAGCAGCGCCAGAACGCGCGCTCGCACTTCCGCGACGGCGAACGGCTTCACCAGATAATCGTCCGCGCCACTGCTCAGTCCGATGACGCGGTCCTCGACCTTGCGGCGGGCGGTGAGCATCAGGATCGGCGCGTCGACGGAGCGGCGGCGCATCTCGCGCACGAAATCGAGGCCATCGCCATCCGGCAATCCGAGATCGACGATCATGAGCGCGTAGTCGTTGGCGCGCGCGGCAAGCAGCGCGTCGCCGGCAAAGCCCACGGCATCGACGGTGTGCCCAAGGCCGCGCAACTCGCGGCCGAGCAAAGCGGCGATGTCATCGTCGTCCTCGACAATAAGAATCCGCGCCTGAGGCAGCTCGGCTGCCTGGCGCCCGGCGGCTACCGCACTCTCGGCGGCACCAGCGTCAAAGGCCATCGTCACACTCCTCCCAGCGCGCCGATATCTGCGATTGTGTGAGGCTTGTGAGTGAAACACAAGGGGAATACCGTTCCCGCCAAAGGAACGTTAGTGTCCCGCAAATATCGGAGGAACAACAGATTTCGGCCTCGATCCTCATCGCGGACGACGACCCGAACATCTTGCGCGCGCTGACCTTCCTGATGGAGCGGCAGGGGCATCGCGTGCGCACCGCCGCCGATGGCCAGGAAGCACTGGTCGCCGTGGCCGAAAGTCCGCCCAATCTTCTCCTGCTCGATCTGATGATGCCGCGGGGCAACGGATACGAGGTGTGCCGCACGCTGCGGGCTTCGCCCGAGTACAACAACGTCCGCATCGTCATGCTGACCGCGCGCGGGCAGGACAACGACCAGCGCACCGGCCTTGCCGCCGGCGCCGACGCCTACGTCACCAAGCCGTTCGCGATCAACGACGTCGTCGATTGCGTCAGCGCGATGCTGGCGAAACAGCGCGAGGTGAGCTGACCATGCTTCGCCGGGTAATGCGTCGCGATCGCATGATCGGCCTGTTCGTCGTCGGCGTCGTGCTCTTCAACCCGCCCATCCTCAACCTCGTCGGCGGTTCGGTCTTCGGCTGGCCGGCGCTCTTCGGCTATCTGTTCGCGGCTTGGGCAATCGTCATCGCCGGGATCGCGCTGGTGGTCGAGCGCAGCCCGGGACCGCCCGACGGACCAACTGCGCCGCGGCGATGACGCAGGGGTTCATTCTCTTCGTATCGGTCGCTTACCTGCTCACGCTGTTCGCGATTGCGTGGCTGGTCGAACATGGCGTGCGCCGCCTCGGCGGCCTCACCAGCTCCAGTCTGGTCTATACGCTGTCGCTCGCCGTCTACTGCAGCTCGTGGACCTTCAACGGCGCCGTCGGGCGCGCCGCGCAGAATGGCTTCGACTTCCTGCCAATCTATCTCGGACCGACGCTCGCCTTCTGCCTTGGCCCCATCGTGCTGCGGCGCATGTTGCGGATCTCCAAGGCCAACCAGATCACGTCGATCGCAGATTTCATCGGCGCGCGCTTCGGCCGCTCTGCGGGCGTGGCGGCGCTGGTCACCGTCATCGCCGTGGTTGGCCTCGTGCCGTACATCGCGCTGCAGCTTCGCTCGATTGCCAACGGCTTCGCCACGCTGACGGCGACCACGCCGGGCGGCGCCGGCCACCCTCTTCTCTTCGATGGCGCGCTCTGGGCGGCCGTGATGCTGACCGTATTCGCCATGCTGTTCGGCAGCCGCTCGATCCATCCCGGCGAGCATCATCCGGGCATGGTGGTTGCGATCGCCGCCGAATCCGTCCTGAAGCTGTTCAGCCTCACTGTCATCGGCCTGTTCACCGTCTATGTCCTGTTTCACGGTTTCGGCGACCTCTTCGCCGAGGCACGTGCCAACCCCGGCGCCTCACAGATTTTCGCGTACACGCCCGATCGCTACGGCTTCGCCTGGGTGGCGATGACGCTGCTCGCGATGGTGGCGACCTTCTGCTTGCCGCGCCAGTTTCAGATGATGATCGTCGAGAACGTCGACGAGCGGCACCTCGATCGCGCTATGTGGCAGTTCCCGCTCTACCTGCTGCTCATCAACCTGTTCGTGCTGCCCATCGCGGTGGCCGGCCGCCTGCTGCTCCCAGGCACCGAGAACCCCGACAACCTCGTGCTCGCGCTGCCCCTGCTGGGCAACCAGCCGGTGCTGGCGCTGGTCGCCTTCCTTGGCGGCGTCTCGGCCGCCGCCAGCATGGTCGTGGTGGAGACCACGGCCCTGTCGATCATGGTCTGCAACGACGTCGTGATGCCCGCACTGCTGCGCGTGAAGTCGCTCGGGCTGCAGGAGCGCTCCGACCTCACGCAACTTCTCTTGTGGGTTCGCCGCGGTGTGATGGTCGCGGTCACGGCGCTCGGCTACCTCTACATGCGCCACGACAGTGCGCAGACCGCACTGGTGTCGATCGGCCTCATGTCGTTCGTCGCCGTAGCGCAGTTCGCACCGGCGATGCTCGCCGGCCTGTTCTGGCGCGGCGCCACCAAGGCCGGCGCCGTTGTCGGCATCTCGGTGGGGTTCGCAGCTTGGTGCTACACCCTGTTGCTGCCGTCCTTTTTCCAGTCGGGCGCCGAAGCGCCTTCCTTCGTGACCGACGGGCTGTTCGTCATCCCGCTGCTGAAGCCGTACAGCCTGTTCGGACTCACCGGCCTCGATGCCGTCACGCACAGTGTCTTCTGGAGCATCCTGTTCAACATCTGCGGCCTGCTCGCGGTATCCCTGTTCAGCCGGCAGCAGCCCGTCGATCGCGCCCAGGCTGCCGCCTTCATGGACGCGGACAATCCGGGCGAGGCGGCGAACCTCTGGCGGCGCACCGCGCTGATCCCCGATCTCCACGCGCTCGCCTCCCGCTTCCTCGGCCGCCCCCGCGTCGACCGCGCGTTCGCCGTTTGGGCGCGCGGCCGCGGCGTCGATCCCGCCACGGCGGTCACCGCCGATGCCGAGACGGTGCTGTTCTACGAGCGCCTTCTGGCGAGCGTCATCGGCGCGGCATCGGCCCGCGTTCTGGTAGGTGCCCTGGTCGAGGAGGAGCCGGTCGGCGTCGACGAGCTGATGAGCATCCTCGACGAGACGTCGCGCCTGATGGAGGCAAACCGGCAGCTCGAGGACAAATCACGCGCGCTCGAGACGGCCACCGCGGACCTCCGCGCCGCGAACGCCCGCCTCACCGAACTCGATCAGCTCAAGGACAACTTCGTCGCCACGGTGAACCATGAGCTGCGCACCCCGCTCGCCTCCATCCGCGCATTCTCCGAGATCCTGCGCGACCATCCCGATCTGCCCGGTGAGCAGCGCGCGGAATTCCTGCGCGTTGTGGTCACCGAGTCGGAGCGCCTGACACGGCTGATCAACCAGCTGCTCGATCTCGCCAAGATCGAAGCCACGGGCGCGTTGCCGTCCGCGGTCGTGCCGACCGATCTTGTCGCCGTGGTGCGCGAGTCGGCGGCAGCCACGCAGCAGCTGTTCGCCGCCCGCAACGTCGCGCTCCGCACGCGCGTCGACGTGAACCGGGCGCTGGTGATGGGCGACCACGACCGCCTCGTCCAGGTGCTGATCAACCTTCTCGGCAACGCCGCCAAGTTCGCTCCGCCCTTCAAGGGCACAGCCGAGATGTCGCTGCGCCGTCTCGGCGAGGGCTACGAACTCGCCGTAGCCGACAACGGCCCCGGCGTCTCGCCCCGCGATCGCGAAGCGGTATTCGAACGTTTCCGCCAGATCGGCGACGCCATGACCGCCAAGCCGCAGGGCGCCGGCCTCGGGCTGGCCATCTCGCAAAGCATCGTCGAGCAGCACGGCAGCCGCATCCAGATCGAAGATGCCGAAGGCGGCGGCGCCCGCTTCAGCATCGTCCTCAAGGCGGTGACGGCGAGGGAAACGGCGCCGCCGGAACCGGAAGCGGCCCCGACGCTGGTCGGCTAAAGGCCGACCACAAAAAAGAAAATGGCTCCCCGATGAGGAGCCATGTCGAAACCGATGGTGCCCAGGAAAGGACTCGAACCTTCACGCCTTGCGGCACACGGACCTGAACCGTGCGCGTCTACCAATTCCGCCACCTGGGCCTTGGGGCGGATGCTTTAAGGATGGCTCCCGGCCTTGTCAAACGGCGCCCCCGCGGCGGCTGAGCTATCCTCGCGGGCATGATTCTCCGGGCGGGGCGCAACGCTGGCGAATGGCTGGCATGGCTGGTGATGGCGGTCGCCTTAGCCGCGTACCTCGCCATTTTCCTACCGCTGCTTCCGGCCGACGGTCGCAACCTCGGCCATGACTACGCGCTGCATTTGCCCAACCTCCTGGCGGGCTATTTTTTCTACCTGCGCAACGGGCTGCTCGCTGTGCCCTGGTTCAACCCCGGGCAATGCGGCGGTGTCCCGTTTTTCGCCGACCTGAACGTCGCGTATTACTCGGCACCGCAGGCGCTCGCGTTCGTGGTCGATCCGCTCGCGGCCGTCCGCATCACATTTGTCGTGTTCGCTGCGCTCGGCTGCGTCGGCATGTACCTGCTGGCGCTGTCGCGTTTTCGCGCTTCGCCAGCGGCCGCCGGCGTCGCCGCCGTGATCTTCCTGTTCAACGGCTTCTACGCATACCGGATGGCGATTGGCCATCTGACCTTCCATCCCTTCATGCTGACACCGTGGCTGGCGCTGGTCGTCCTCCCCGGGCCGCGCGCGCGAAGCATCGCCAGCGACATTGTCGCGGCAGTAATCGGCGGCGCAATTCTCGCGTACATGTTCCACGCCGGGATGGTGCACGAGCTGGCGCCCATCGCGCTCATCGTCGTTGTGATCCTGCTGGCCCATGGCCTCATCTTCGGCCACGCGTGGCGTCCCTGGTTACGCCTTGCTGCCGCAATCGCGATCTCGCTGGCGCTATCGGCGGCCCGCCTGGCTGCGGCGCTGGCGTTCCTGCGCAATTTCCCGCGTGACGAATATCCGCTGCCCGGCTTTGCCAGTTTCGCTGATGCCGCGCGACTAGCCTTCCTGTCGCTGTTCACCGACGATCCCTCCGAGGCCGGCTGGGCGGCGCTCACCAACAAGCTCTACGCCCTCGATCGGCACGAGTGGCAGTACAACGTCGGCATCATCTCGGCGGAGCTTCTCGCCGTCGGCGCGGTGGCGTTGGTCATGGCGTGGTGGCGGAAGCGTGACCGCAACGCGAGGCTGGTGCGCGCACTTCCCATTGCTCTGGTCATCGCCGCGATTCTGTTTCTGCCGCTGGCGCTCAACTGGTACGCGCCGGGCTGGAATGCGTTCCTGAAAGACGTGCCGCTGCTTGCCTCGAGCAGCAGCCTCATCCGCTGGTTCGCGCTCTACATTCCGCTGGCAGCCCTCTTCGCCGGCCTTGCCGTCGATCGCGCGGCGCCCGCCCGCGTTGCGCTCGTCGCGCTGCCGCTGATCGCGCTAGTGGTTATCGCGTCCAACGCGTGGACCAACAAAACGTACTACACCGGCCAGCGCTACGACGCGGCGCGCATCGTGGCCGCCTGGCGCGCGGTAGCGGAGACCCATGCGGTGCCGCCGGTGACCGCGCTCAGCCAGCGCGCCGCGGGCGTGGAACCCAACGTCGCGATAGTCGACGGCCACTCCGACATCGACTGCTACCAGCCGATGTTTGGCTACGCGCTGGAGCACCTCGACAGGGCCAATATCCACGCCGGGCCGATCGACGACGTCGATGGCGCCGGCCTCCTCAACCTGAAAAATCCGGCCTGCTACATCTTCCCCGGCGCGAACCAGTGCCGCCCTGGCGACGTGTTCAAGGCCACGCAGAAGCGCGAGGCGGAAGCCTTTGCCGCCTACCAGGCGTTCCCGTTCGAGGCGCCGCTCGCCCAGCGTCTGGCCGATTGGCTGAACCTCGCCGCTCTTGTCGCAGCGGCTGCGGCGCTGGTGATCCTGCCCCTGCGGCGGAAAGGTTCCGCCCGGCCGCTGGACGCCAATCCGGCTGCCGGTTAAGAGACCGGGAAGCAACCGCGGGAGCCCGCAAAGACAAATGCCCATTGCCACCACTGACAAGGGTTTGGTCACCGTCTTCGGCGGCACAGGCTTCCTCGGCCGGCACGTGGTCCGCGCGCTGCTGAAGCGCGGCTGGCGCGTCCGCGCCGCCGTCCGCCGGCCGGATCTCGCGGGCCATCTCCAGCCGCTGGGCATGGTCGGCTGGGTGCAGCCGGTGCAGGCCAATCTCCGCTATCGCTGGTCGGTTGATCGCGCCGTCACCGATGCAGACGCCGTGGTGAATCTGGTCGCCATCCCTTACGAGCGCGGGCGCCAGCGCTTCGATGCCGTTCACGTCTTCGGCGCACGCGCCGTGGCGGAGGCGTCGCGCGCCGCCGGCATCGCCAACCTCACGCACGTCTCCGTTCTTGGCGCGGATCCGAAGTCGTCGTCGGATTACTACCGCTCCAAAGCCGAGGGCGAAGCCGCGGTGTTCGAGACGAATCCCGGCGCCGTGGTGTTCCGCCCGTCGCTGATGTTCGGGCCGGAGGATCATTTCTTCAACCGCTTCGCGGCGATGGCGCGCGTGCTGCCGGCGCTGCCGTTGTTCGGCGGCGGCCAGAACAAATTCCAGCCGGTGTTCGCTGGCGACGTCGCGACGGCAATCGCCGATTCCGTCGAAGGGCGCGTCCCCGCCGGCAAGGTCTTCGAATTCGGCGGCCCCGAGATCAAGACGTTCCGCGAACTCCTCGAGCTGATGCTCGCCACCGTTGAGCGCCGCCGCCTTCTCGTGCCGCTGCCGTGGTTTACCGCACGGATCGTCGCGGCGGTCGCGCAGTACCTGCCGGGCGCGCTGGTCACGCCGGATCAGGTTCGCCAGCTGATGCTGGATAACGTCGTTTCAGACGCCGCCAATCGCGACGGTCGGACGCTGCGTGGCCTCGGCATCAATGCGACCAGCCTCGAGGCGCAACTGGAATCGTACCTCTACCGGTTCCGCGCTCGCGGCGAGTTCGACCGCCCGCGGCCCGTGCAGGGGCAGGGCTGACGCCGTCGCGACCGGCTGCCGGTCGGCGCCGAAGAAAACCACTGCGATCAGCCCGGCGACACCCACCGCAATCCGCCAGTAGGCGAACGGCGCAAAGCCGTAGCGCGCGACGAAGCTGAGGAAGCTGCGCACCACCACCAGCGCCGCCAGGAAGGCCACGACGAAGCCGATGGCGATGAGGCCGGCCGAGCTGGCGCTCATGGTGTCGATGTTCTTGTAGAGGTCGTAGGCGAAGGCGCCGGCCATCGTCGGCATCGCGAGGAAGAAGGAATATTCCGCCGCGGACCGCTTGTCGGTGCCGAGAATCAGCGCCCCGGCGATGGTCGCGCCCGAGCGCGAGACGCCCGGCACCAGCGACAGGCATTGGAACAGGCCGATGCCGAGCGCGAGGCCGAGCGGATACTGCATGATGTCGGTGTGGCGCGGGCGCAGCGTCATGCGGTCGAGCGCCAGCAGGACGAAGCCGCCGAGGATCAGCGCGATCGAGATCAGCGTGATCGAATTGAAGAACACCTCGGTGATGAGGCGATGGAAAATGACGCCCAGAATCGCGGAAGGGATAAACGCGATGATCACGCCGAGCGCGAAACGCCGCGTGTTCGGATCGTGCGGCAGGTCGGTGAGCAACTGCCACAGCCGCGCCGCATAGACCGAGAGCAGGGCGAGAATCGCGCCGAGCTGGATCAGCACTTCGAACGCTGGTCCGGCACCGGTGAATCCGAGCAGCCGCGCGCTGAGCAGAAGATGTGCCGTCGATGACACCGGGACAAACTCGGTGACGCCCTCGACAACGCCGAGAACGATCGCGTCGATGATCGATTTTGGATCCATGGCTCTCCCCGAATCGCGCCTTGTTCCTGCCCGATGCGGCCTCTATACCCGAAATCGCGTGTCTCACGCCTTGCGGCAAAATTCCGGAAAAATTCGAGGCCAATGCCGACCCTGCATCACTATCCATTGCTCGCCGGCTCGCGATTCGTGCGCCTCATTCTTGCCGAGTACGGCGAGGAGGTCGTGCTGGCCGAGGAGGCGCCGTGGGAGCGTAACGAGGCCCTGTTGAAGCTTAACCCGGCGGGCGAGCTGCCGATCTTCATCGACGATGATGGCACGGTCGCCTCGGGTGCGACGGTCATCGCGGAGTACCTCGCCGAGACGCGTGGCGTGCGCGTCGGTGAAGCGACGCTGATGCCCAAAACACCCGCCGAGCGCGCCGAAACCCGCCGTCTGATGGCCTGGTTTCTGACCAAGCTGGACGCCGAGGTGACCGGCTACCTGCTCACCGAGAAGGTCTACAAGCGCCGCATGACCGTAACCAACGGCAACGGTGCCGAGCCGGATTCGGCCGCCATCCGCGCCGGCCGGCTCAACATCAAGTATCATCTGCGCTATGTCGGCTATCTCGCGGCCCGGCGGAACTGCCTGGCCGGGCGCGAGATGACGTTCGCCGATCTCGCTGCTGCCGCGGCGCTGTCGGCGCTGGATTATCTTGGCGAGGTGCCATGGGACGAGGACGCGATGGCGAAGGCCTGGTACGCGCGGGTGAAATCGCGGCCGTCCTTCCGCGCCCTGCTGACCGACCAGGTGCGCGGCATGCCCGCCGCCAACCACTACGCCGACCTCGACTTCTGATCGAAGACCCGGTTGAGGCCAAGGCCTGGATCGTCGCCGAGTGCAAACGCGACGGGTTCGACGTCGTCGGAGTCGCCGCGCCCGACGCCGTAGCCAATGCCGCGCCACGTCTTCGCGAATTCCTGGCCGCCGGCCGCCACGGCACGATGGCGTGGCTGGAGACCGAGGCCGACCGGCGCGCCGACGTTCGCGCGTTGTGGCCGGAGGCCGGCTCCGTCGTCATGGTCGGCCTGAACTACGGCCCCGACCGCAATCCGCTTGCAGCGCTCGCGCAAAAGGACCGCGCAACGATCTCCGTTTACGCCGGCAACCGCGATTACCACGATCTCATCAAGGGCAAGCTCAAGGTCCTGGCCGGCCGCTTCAAGGCGAAGACCGGCAGCGAGGTGAAGGTGTTCGTCGACACCGCGCCGCTGATGGAAAAGCCTCTCGCCGAGGCGGCGGGCATCGGCTGGCGGGGCAAACACACCAACCTCGTCTCGCGCCAGTTCGGCTCGTGGCTGTTCCTCGGCGCCATCGTCGTCGAGATGAAGTTGCCACCCGACGCTCCGGAAGCGGACGCATGCGGCACCTGCCGCGCCTGTCTCGATATCTGCCCGACGCAGGCGTTCCCCGCGCCCTACCAGCTCGATGCACGCCGCTGCATCTCGTATCTCACGATCGAGCACGAAGGCCCGATCCCGCTGGAATTCCGCAAAGCCATCGGCAATCGCATCTATGGCTGCGACGATTGCCTGGCGGTCTGCCCGTGGAACAAGTTCGCCCAGACGACGCGCGAGGCGAAGCTCCAGGCGCGCGCGGATCGCATCTCGCCGCGCTTGGCCGATCTGGCGGCGCTAGATGAGGACGGCTTCCGCCGCGAATTTTCCGCCTCGCCGATCAAGCGCATCGGCCGCGATCGCTTCGTTCGCAACGTCATGATCGCCGTCGGCAACTCAGCCGATCCCGCGCTGGCGCCGGTAGCGCAGGAGCGAACCACCGACGCGTCGCCCCTTGTACGCGAGGCGGCAACCTGGGCGCTCGCCGAACTTGCCTCCAACCGGGCTCCGCCACCGAGCAAAGCCGATGCGTAGCCGCCGTTTCCCGGTCATCCACATGGATCGCGGGCGTCGCAGTGACGCCAGCCTCGCACGCGCGTTGGCGTTTGGCGCCCTCGGCGCGCTGGCGGTCGGTGCGATCGCTATCGGCGCGCTGGCGATTGGCAGTGCCGCGATTGGCCGGTTGGCAGTGGGTCGTGGCGAAGTCCGCCGGTTGCGCGTGGGCACACTCCAGATCGGGCGCATCGAACGCCTGCCCCGTGAGCCCGTCGGCGAGGACAGGCCGCCCGCATGACGACGCCGCGCTTCTTCAAGGCGCCGAAGGAATGGCGCGCGTGGCTGGAGAAAAATCATGCCAGGGCGACGGAGCTGCTCATTGGCTTCCACAAGGCGAGCTCCGATGAGAAGGGCATCACCTACAAGGAGGCGCTGGACGAGGCGCTCGCATTCGGGTGGATCGACGCCGTCCGTTTCGGCGGCGACAAGACATGGTCGATCCGTTTCACGCGGCGCAAGCCGCGAAGCATCTGGAGCGCGGTCAACATCAGGCGCATCGCGGAGCTGACGGCGGAAGGACGGATGCATGCAGCCGGCATCGCCGTATTCGAGACGCGCGACACGAGGCAGCAGAAGAAATATTCGTTCGAGAATCCCGACGCCAAGCTCTCCCCGGCCGACACCAAACGCTTCCGCGCCGACGATGTGGCATGGGCGAACTTCCAGAAGATGCCGCAGTCGTACAAGCATCCCGCGGTGTGGTGGGTCGTTTCGGCGAAGCAGGAAGCGACCCGCGAGCGCCGGCTGGCGACGTTGATCGCGGACTCCGCGAGCGGGAAGAAAGTGAAGCACCTGCGCCGGCCGGGCGACAAGCAATGACGGCACCACGCATCTTTGTCTTCGGCATGGGCTACACGGCGCGCGCCTTCGCCCGTGCCCTCGGCGAGGGCGGGATTATCGCAGGCGTCACCCGCGCGAATTTCGACACCGCCGATATCGGCGACGCGACGCATCTCCTCATTTCGGTTCCGCCGGGCGACGCGGATCCGGTGCTGGCGCGATACCGCGCGGCGATCCTCACCGCGCCCGCGCTCCAATGGATCGGTTACCTCTCCTCGGTCGGCGTCTACGGCAACTACGGCGGCGCGTGGGTCACCGAGCGCACGACGCCCCATCCGAAATCTCCGCGCGCCGTCGCGCGCCTCAGGACCGAGCGGGAATGGGGTGGCCTCGCGCTTCAGCGCGGTGTGCCTCTCGCCGTTTTCCGTATCGCCGGCATCTACGGGCCGGGGCGCAACACCTTCGTCAATCTTTCTGAAGGCAAAGCCCACCGAGTCGTAAAGCCCGGCCAGGTGTTCAACCGCATTCACGTACACGATATCGCTACAGTGCTGGCTGCCGCCGTCGCGGGCAACGCCGCCGGCATCTTCAACCTCGCGGACGACGAGCCGGCGCCGCCCCAGGACGTCGTGACCCACGCCGCCGCGATGATGGGCGTAGTGCCCCCACCGCAGGTCCAGTTTGCGGACGCTGATCTCAGCCCCATGGCGAGATCGTTCTACGAAGACAACAAAAGGGTGCTGAACCGCCGCATCAAAGACGAATTGGGCGTAGAGCTTCGCTACCCGACATATCGCGAGGGGCTCACCGCACTGTGGCGCGAGGGAACATGGCGCGACGAGACGAAGTGAAGCCGCCCGCCGACGCTGCCGAGCGCCGTGCCGCGCCGCCGGTCATCGTCTACACGGGCGAAAATTTTCCGCCGTACGATTCGGAGTTCTACGGCAATGCACGTCGCGGTGCCGAGAAGATCGCCGAGGTGATCGTGCCGCCGCGCGACGGGCGCGCGTTCACCGTCCCGGCGGGCCATTTCTTCCGCATCGTCAGCACCGAAGGCCCGCAGGTCGGCGACCTGAATCTGTGGAATGCGCACGACCTCGCCGAGCGCTTCTTCAGCGGCAAAACGCGCGCTCTCCATGCCACGCACGTGACCACCGGCAATCGCCTGTGGAGCACGCTGCCATACCTGCGTCCGCTCGCCACCATCACGCACGACTCGCTTGGCTGGTACGGCTTCGATGATGACGGCGCCGGCATCCACGATGTCATCGGCACGCGCTGCGATCCGTACACCAACCTGCTGCTGAAGGGCGACGAGTACCATCACTGCTGCCACTCGAACCTGACACGTGCGCTGGCGGCCGAGCGCAACATGCCGCTCGCCGAAGCCGAGATGCACGTGCACGACGTGCTGAACGTGTTCATGTGCACGGGCTTCACCCACGACACGCATCAATACTTCATGAAGGCGAGCCCCGTTCGCCCCGGCGACTACCTCGAGCTGTTCGCCGAGATCGATCTGCTCGGAGCGTTATCCGCGTGTCCCGGCGGCGATTGCAGCGCCACCCACTCCGACGACGCGGCGCAATGCCATCCGCTGCGCGTCGAGATATGGCGCCCGAAGCCGGAAGCGCTGGCCGGCTGGAAGCCGCCGCAGCCGAGCACCTATTCCCGCAACCACGGCGCGAGCTAGGTCGTCCGCACCGCCCTTGCTTTGCGGCCGGCGCGGGACATATCCTGCTGCAGCGCAAAACCTTCCCGCGGGGGGCTGGCGAAGCGCCGGTAACGCAGGATTCCCGCCGGTTGTCCTACTACCAGCTCTACGAACTGAACCACGCCGCGATGGGCCCATTCCGCGCCGCAGCGGACGCCGCGCGCCTTTATTTCCAGAACCCGCTTAACCCCCTGTCGCAGACTCCCTTCGGCCGTTCCATGGCCGCTGCGGCGGAGCTGTTCGAGCGCACCACGCGCCGCTACGGCAAGCCCGAATGGGGCATCGCTGAAACTACAATGGGCGGCGTGCGCGTTCCCGTTACCGAGCGCATAGTATGGGAGCGTCCCTTCGGTCGCCTCATCCACTTCGAGAAAAGCGCCGGCAAGAACGTCAACATCGCCAACCAGCCGAAGCTGCTGATCGTCGCGCCAATGTCGGGCCACTATGCGACGCTGCTGCGTGGAACTGTCGCGACCATGCTGCCGCAGCACGACGTGTACATCACCGACTGGATCGACGCGCGCATGGTGCCGCTGAACGAAGGCGGCTTCGATCTCGACGACTACATCGACTACGTCGTCTCGATGCTTCACCTGCTCGGTCCCGGCACGCACATCATGGCGGTATGCCAGCCGTCGGTGCCCGTGCTGGCGGCCGTTGCGCTGATGTCGACGCGCGGTGATCCAAATCTTCCCGCGACGATGACGTTGATGGGCGGCCCCATCGATACGCGCATCAATCCGACAGCGGTGAACACGGTCGCGAACAATCACGATCTCGAGTGGTTCCAGAAGAACGTCATCATGCAGGTGCCGTTCCCGCATCCCGGTTTCATGCGCGAGGTCTACCCGGGCTTCCTCCAGATCAGCGGCTTCCTATCGATGAACATGGAGCGCCACGTTCAGGCGCACCGCGATTTCTTCCAGCATCTCGTCGATGGCGACGGCGAGGATGCGGAGAAGCACCGCGAGTTCTACGACGAGTACCTGGCGGTGATGGACCTCACCGCTGAGTTCTATCTCCAGACTGTCGACACGGTGTTCCTGCGTCACGCACTGCCGAAGGGCGAGATGATCCACCGCAACGAGAAGGTGGACCCGGCGGCGATCACCAAGGTCGCGCTGCTGACCGTCGAGGGCGAGAACGACGACATCTCCGGCCTCGGCCAGACCAGGGCCGCGCAGACCATCACGCCCGGCATCCCGGCGTCGATGAAGGCGCATTACATGCAGCCGAAGGTCGGCCACTACGGCGTCTTCAACGGCTCCCGTTTTCGGGCCGAGATCGCACCCCGCATTGCCGATTTCATCGCCACCCACGGGAAATAGGCCGGATAGGGCTGTTTCCGGCCCGCATGTCGCTTTTTCCTTGGCTCCCGTCGCTTTTGGCTTGAATCACTCCCGCGCCCTTCCCACGTCGTCTGTTACGTACGACTGACGTACGATACAGGAGGGAAGGGGTTCTGAAATGACCTATGCGCATGCCATGCGGCCGGCCTGGACGCCGCTCACTGTCATACTGATGGTCCTCGGCTTCGCCGTCGCGTGGCCGCTGGGGCTTCTGGTCCTCGCCTACATCCTTTGGGGCAACAATTTCCCCGGTGTTCGCAACCACTTCGAGGGCATGAAGCGCGACTGGAACGACGCGTGGTGCGGCCCGCGCGGCGGTTTCCGCTCGGATCGTTCCTACGGCTTCCGTAGCGGCAACACCGCCTTCGACGACTACCGCGAAGCTGAGCTGAAGCGCCTCGACGAGGAGCGCCGCAAGCTCGAGGAGGAACGGGCCGAATTCGACGGTTACGTCCGCGACCTCCGCCGCGCCCGCGACAAGGAAGAGTTCGACCGTTTCATGTCGGACCGTCAGAAGCGCAAGGGCGGCGAGAGCATCGACCTCTAGTCGTTGCGTATGAGTGCCGGCGGGGCCACAAGGCCCCGCCGTTTTCGTTTCCGTCCTGTTCTCGTCATGTCATGATCGGCGGCATCATCTGATTCGAGCCGACTTGCCATGGCCTTCCTTGCCCGCCGTCCGGCGGAGCCCATACCCGACAGCTTCGAGATCGCGACCGATTCCGGCGTCGTCTCCGTCGACCTCCGCCGCCACCCGCGCGCGCGGAATTACACGTTGCGCGTCGCCGGCCCCGCCAAGCCACCGGTGCTCACCATTCCGCGCCGCGGCACGCTCCATGAGGCGCGCCGGTTCCTCGACCGCCACGTCGACTGGCTCCAGCGACAGATGGACAAGCTGCCGGCGCCGACCGCCATCGCCGACGGCGCCATGCTGCCGCTCCGCGGTATCATGCACGTCGTCCGCCACGAGCCCGGCACGCGCGGCGTGGTGAGCATCGGCATGGATCCGACCGGCCCGTCGCTCGTCGTGCCCACGCCAGGGCTTGGCGATGCCGGGCAGGTACGCCGCCGGGTGATCGATTTCCTGAAGCGCGAGGCCAAGCGCGACCTCGAATGGGCGGTGATCCGCCACACGCTGACCGCCGGCGTGCGCGCCAAGGCCGTGAAACTGCGCGACCAGACCAGCCGGTGGGGTTCCTGCTCGGTCGACGGGCACCTGTCGTTCTCGTGGCGTCTCGTCATGGCGCCGCCGGCGGTGCTCGATTATCTCGCCGCGCACGAGGTTTCCCACCTCGTCGAACTGAACCACTCCTACCGCTTCTGGCGCCTGTGCAAGGCGCTCGCGCCGCAGTCCGACGCAGCCCGCGCCTGGCTCAGCCAGAATGGCGCCGCGCTCCACGCCATAGGTGCGGAGTAGGGACGCGCACTCCGCGTTAGGCTCCGCCGCGCGGAAGGCGTAAGCACTGGACCGCGACCGCCCTCCGACTACTTCCCACACCATGCGCCTGAAGCCCGACACGCCCGCGTTCGTCCTGCTGCTCGCGTTCCTGACGATGATCGGGCCGCTGTCGACGGACATCTTCCTCCCGTCGATGCCCGCGATGGCGGTCATCTTCCACACCACGCCCGCCGCCATACAGGCAACGCTCACCGCCTACTTCATCGGCTTCGCGCTGGCACAACTGGCCCATGGCCCGATCTCCGATCGCATCGGCCGCCGCCCCGTGCTCATCGCCGGACTGGCCGCGTACACCATCGCCTCGTTCCTGTGCATCGTCGCGCCGAGCGTGGAGCTTCTGGTGGCCGGCCGCTTCGTCCAGTCGGTTGCCGCGGCGGGCCCGATCATCCTCGCACGCACGATCGTGCGCGACATCCACAGCGGCGTGCGCGCCGGGCAGCTTCTGTCGGTGATGGCGTCGATCATGGGACTGATACCGATCCTTGCTCCCGTCGCCGGTGGGTTCCTCGAAGCCAACTTCGGCTGGCAGTCGACGTTTTGGGTGATGACCCTGGCCGGCGTCGCGGGTTTTGGCATCGTCGCGATCGCATTGCCGGAGACCATCCGTGAACGCCGGACCGAGCCGCTGTCGATCCTGAGCATCGCGCAGTCCTACGCCGTGGTCGCGCGCAGTCGCATCTTCCTCGCGTATGCCGCGCTCATCTGCTTCGCCTATTCCGGTCTCATCATCTATGTCGGCACGTCCGCCTTCATCGTGCAAGGACGCTACGGCCTGTCGGCTGTCGCCTACGGCCTCGCGTTCGCCTGTGGCGCCGTCGCGTTCGTCGGGGGCACGGTGCTCGGCCGCCGCATCGCAAAGCACGGCACACTGAGCCGCGCCGTTGGCTTCGGCGTGGCTTTTCTCGCCGCGGGCGGCGTCCTGCTGCCGCTCTGCGTTGCCCTCGGCCCGCTGCACGTCGCGTCGTTTGTCGTTCCGATGGCCGTGTACATGATCGGCATCGGCATCGTGATCCCGCAATCGCTCGCCGCGGCGCTAACGCCATTCCCGGAGCGCGCAGGCGCCGCATCGTCGCTGCTCGGATTCCTCCACATGGGGAGCGGCGCGATCGTCCTCTGGGCGGCGGGCACGTTCTTCGGCGCCGATCCGCTCGCCAATGTCTGCGTGCTGGGCGTCAGCGGCGTTACCGCGGCGCTTGTCTATCTCGCGACAATGCGCGTGCGCGCCGCCTAGCCGCCGAACAGGCGCTGGAAGAATCCCTTGCGCTTGGGCTGCTGCTGGCCACCGACATCGCCCGGCGGCGTCGGCTCATCGCCCAGCCATCCGTCGTCCTCCGCCTGCGCCAGCGCATCGCCGATCGGGTCCTGCGTCAGCACCAGCGGCCGCCCGTCAGCGCCGAGCGAAGCCGGCGGCACCGGCAATCCGGCGACGGCGCCGCCATCGCCGTAGCGGTAGTTCCCCGGCAGCTCCGCCGTCTGCACGCCGTTGAGTGCGTCGGTCATGAACCGGTTCCACGCGATCGCGGGTAGGTTCGAGCCGCTCGCCTTCTTGGTCGGCTTGTCGTCGTCGTTGCCGAACCACACGCCCGCGGTCAGCACGCGCGTGTAGCCGATGAACCATGCATCGCGGAAATCCTGGCTCGTACCCGTCTTGCCCGCGGCATCCCAGCCGGGCAACGCCGCCTTGCGCCCGGTGCCCGAGTTGATCGTCTCGCGCAGCATCGCGTTCATCATGCCGACGTACATCGGGTCGATCACCTGGCCGGGGCCGGAGCCAGCGCGTTCGTAGAGCGTGTCGCCGTTCGACGTCATGATGCGATCGATGACGTGCGGGATGATCCCGCGTCCGCCGTTCGAGAACGGCACGAACGCCGCCGTCATCTCCAGCGGCGTCACTTCCGACGTGCCGAGCGCGATAGACGGCGTCGCCATCAGCGGCGACGTGATGCCGAGCCGCCGCGCGGTAGCCGCCACGGCGGATGGTCCGACCTCGGCAGTGAGTTCCGCCGACACCGTGTTGAGGGACTGGGAAAGTGCGGTGAGCAGCGTCACCGGCCCCTTGTAATTCTTGGACGAATTCTGCGGCTTCCAGCCGTTGATCGAGATCGGCTGATCGACGCGCACCGTCTCCGGCACCAATCCGTTTTCCAGCGCGGTGAGATACACGAACGGCTTGAACGAAGAGCCCGGCTGGCGTTTGCCGTCGACCGCGCGGTTGAACGGCGAGGTCGCATAGTCGCGCCCGCCGACCAGCGCTTTCACTGCGCCATCCGGATCGATCGCCACCAGCGCCGCCTGGCTGGCGCCGAATTTCGCGCCGTCCTCGCTCAGCGTATCCGACACCGCGCGCTGCGCCGCGCCCTGCAGACGAAGATCGATCGAGGTATCGACGATGATGTCCTGGTCGATGGAGCCGATGTAATCCGGCAACTGGTCCATCACCCAGTCGGCGACATAGCGGCCGCTGCCGCCCGCAACGTCGCGCACCGGCTTCACCTCGGTCGACAGCGCCAGCGTCGCCTCGCGGTCGCCGATGTAGCCGGCGTCGTGCATCGCGCTCAGCACCTGCTGTGCCCGCGCCTCCGACGCCTGCGGATGGAGGATCGGAGAATAGTTGGTCGGCGCCTTGAGCAGCGCCGCCAGCGTCGCCGCCTCGGCGAGATTCACGTTGCGCGCCGACTTGCCGAAGTAGCGGTGCGCGGCGGCATCGACGCCATAGGCGCCGGCGCCGAGATAAACGCGGTTGAGATAGAGCTCGATGATCTGCTTCTTGCTGAGCCGCGCTTCGAGCCACACCGCAAGGATCACCTCCTGCACCTTGCGCTCGAACGTACGGTCCGGCTTCAGGAACAGATTCTTGGCGAGCTGCTGCGTCAGCGTCGAGCCGCCCTGAACCACGCCGCCCGACGCGATATCGGTGATTGCCGCGCGCGCCAGCCCGATCGGGTCGATGCCGAAGTGCCAGTAGAAACGCCGGTCCTCGATCGCGATCACCGCCTCCGGCAGGTACGGCGGCATCTCGTCCAGCGTCAGGCTCTGACCGGATGAGTCGCCGCGGTTGGTGATGAGCGACCCATCCTCCGCGAGAATGCGCACGTTGGCGGCGCGCTGCGGCACGGTCCAGTCCGCCATCGGCGGCAGCTTGGAGGCGTAGTAGGCGACGACAGCGGCCAGCGAAACGACGCCAACGACCCCGAGCAGGAGCACGCTGCGCACGACCCGCCGGATCAGCCCCGGCCGCTGGCCCTTCTTCTTGTGCTTCTTGCCGCCCTTGCGGCCGCGGGCCTTCCGCCCGTCACCCTTAGCCACGCCCCGCCCGTCGTCCTCGCTCATGGAGTAGCGAAAACGACGCTAAATATGGCGATTTAAGGGGGCGTTAAGTTTCACAAGCCGCTGCAAGCCGTGGTGGATTGGGCCGCTCCTGCCTTCCGCTGGCAGGGGCGAGTCGCCATATTCACCATATGGCTCAAACCCTCGATTTTGCCCGCCCCGTAAAGCCCGGCGACCACGTCTTTCTGGTCGACGGCTCCGGCTACGTCTATCGCGCCTTCCATGCCCTGCCGCCGCTGAACCGCAAGTCCGACGGCCTGCCGACCAACGCCGTGCTGGGCTTCTGCAATATGCTGTGGAAGCTTCTGGTCGATGCCTCTGCGGGCGTGAAGCCGACGCATCTCGCGGTCGTCTTCGACAAATCGGAGCGCACGTTTCGCAACGAGATGTACAAGGAATACAAGGCGCATCGGCCCGAGGCGCCGGATGACCTGAAGCCGCAGTTCGGGTTGATCCGCAAGGCGGTGAAAGCCTTCAACGTCGCATCGATAGAGCAGTCCGGGTTCGAGGCCGACGATCTGATCGCGACCTACGCGCGGCTGGGCGCGGCGGCGGGTGCGGATGTCACGATCGTGTCCTCCGACAAGGACCTGATGCAGCTCGTCACGCCCACCGTGACGATGTTCGACACGATGAAGGACAAGCGCATCGGCCCCGCCGAGGTCGTCGAGAAGTTCGGCGTGCTACCCGACAAGGTCATCGAAGTGCAGGCGCTGATCGGCGACACCACCGACAACGTGCCGGGCGTGCCGGGCATCGGCGTGAAGACGGCGGCTCAGCTCATCGCCGACTTCGGTGACCTCGAGGGCCTCTTGTCCCGCACCGCCGAGATCAAGCAGCCGAAGCGCCGCGAGGCGCTGGAGACCCACGCCGAAAACGCGCGCCTGTCGAAGAAGCTCGTGACACTCGACGCCAACGTTCCCCTCGATGTGCCGATCGAAGGCCTCGCCGTGCAGGAACGCGATGGCCCGCGCCTCGTCGCGTTCTGCAAGATCCTGGAATTCACCGCGCTCAGCCGCCGCGTCGCCGAGGCGACCAAGACCGACCTCGACAGCGTCGCGCCGGGTTTCCCCGACGAAGAACCGCAGGCGCTGGCCGAGAAGAAGGATCGCGCCGACGTCACCGAGGAAGCGGTGCCCGCCCGCCCTGTTTATCGCCCATATTTCAACGCCGGCGACAAGCGCCCCGCCGAAACAAACGGCGCCAGCGGCCCGGCGAAGGCCGTCGCGCTTGGCGCGGCCGCGGCGACCGCGAAGCCCTTCGACCACAAGGCGTACGAGACCATTGGCAGCATGGCCGACCTCGACCGCTGGATCGGCGCGGCGAAGGCCAACGGCCGCGTCGCGATAGACGCCGAGACCAATTCGCTCGATCCGATGCGCGCCGATATCGTCGGCGTCAGCCTCGCGCTGGAACCCGGCAAGGCCGCCTACCTGCCGCTGGATCACGTGAAGGGCGAGAGCGACCTGCTCGGCAACGAGCGGCTGGAAGGCCAGATCGCAGCGAAGGAAAAGCCGACGGCGCTGGCAAAGCTGAAGGCGCTGCTCGAGGATCCGTCGGTCATCAAGATCGCGCAGAACCTCAAGTACGACTACGTCGTCTTCTCGCGCCACGGCATCGATGTGGCGCCCTATGACGACACGATGCTGATCTCCTACGCGCTGGACGGCGGCAAGGGCGGCTCCGGCATGGACGAGCTGTCCGACGCGGTGCTCAACCACAAGCCGATCGCCTTCAAGGACGTCGCCGGCTCCGGCGCGAAGCAGCTCACCTTCGACAAGGTCCCGCTCGATAGGGCGACGGAATATTCCGCCGAGGATGCCGACGTCTCGCTGCGCCTGTGGACCGCGCTGAAGCCGCGCCTGACTGCGGAGCGCATGACGACCGTGTACGAGACGCTGGAGCGCCCGCTGATCCCGGTCCTGGCGCGCATGGAGGCGCGCGGCATCAAGGTCGACCGCCAGATTTTGTCGCGCATGTCCGGCGAGTTCGCGCAGAAACTCGGCGGGCTGGAGCATGAGATCTACCAGCTCGCCGGCGAGAACTTCAACATCGGCTCGCCCAAGCAGTTGGGCGACATCCTGTTCGGCAAGTTCAACCTGCCGGGCGGCAAGAAGACCAAGACCGGCGCATGGTCCACGGGCGCCGATGTGCTGGAGGAACTCGCCGCGCAGGGTAACGCGCTCTGTACGGGCATTCTCGCCTGGCGCCAGCTATCCAAGCTGAAGTCGACCTACACGGACCTGCTACCCGGCTACATTCATCCCGAAACCGGTCGCGTGCACACCTCGTACGCCTTGGCTTCGACCACCACCGGACGCCTGTCATCCTCCGATCCGAACCTTCAGAACATCCCGGTCCGCACCGACGACGGCCGCCGCATCCGCACGGCCTTCATCGCCGAGAAGGGTATGAAGCTGATCTCGGCCGACTATTCGCAGATCGAGTTGCGCATCGTCGCCCACGTCGCCGATGTGCCGGAGCTGAAGCTGGCGTTCGCCGACGGCCTCGACATTCACGCCATGACGGCGAGCGAGATGTTCAACACGCCAGCGAAGGGCATGCCGGCGGAGGTCCGCCGCCGCGCCAAGGCGATCAACTTCGGCATCATCTACGGCATCTCGGCGTTCGGCCTGGCAAACCAGCTGGGCATCCCGCGCGAGGAAGCCGGCGCCTACATCAAGCGTTACTTCGAGCGCTTCCCCGGCATTCGCGGCTACATGGACCGCATGCGCGCTGAGGTGAAAGAGAAGGGCTACGTCTCGACTCTGTTCGGCCGCAAGATTCATTTCCCGCAGGCGCGGTCATCCAATCCGTCGGAGCGTGCCTTCGTCGAGCGCGCATCGATCAACGCGCCGATCCAGGGGACCGCCGCCGACATCATCCGCCGCGCCATGATCCGCATGGAGGATGCGCTGGCGAAAGCGAAGCTCAACGCGAAGATGCTGCTGCAGGTGCACGACGAGTTGGTCTTCGAGGCGCCCGAGTCGGAGGTGAAGAAGACGATGGAGGTCGTGCGCGACGTGATGGAGCAGGCCGCGCATCCCGCCATCCAGCTATCGGTCCCGCTGCAGGTGGACGCCAAAGCCGGCGACAACTGGGACGCCGCGCATTAGTTCACATCGCGCGCCGACGATGCAGCGCGGCGGCTGATCTCACCGCCGCCCCAACCGCGCGTCGATGCTCCACGGCCCCGGGCCCGCCGCGGCGATGTACAGGAACACGAAGCAGAACAAGATCGCCGCCTCACCGAAGTTGAGCAGCGGGAAGAACGAGTGCGGAGCGTGCGCGGTCCAGTACGCGATCGCCATTTCGCCGGACAGGATGAATGCAGCGAGCCGCGTGTAGTAGCCGGCGATGAGCGCCAGGCTGCCGACCAGTTCCAGTACGCCGATCAGCATGAACCATGAGAAGCCGCCGGCAGGCGGCGGCGCGCCGTCGCGCAGTGGGAAGGCGGGAAAGTGGAAAAGCTTCTGCGTCGCGTGCTCGAGATAGAGCAGCGCGGTGACGATCCGCAGCAGCGACAGGAACTGTGGCCGCCAGGTCGTCAGTCGATCGAAGAATGATTCCAAGGAGATAGCCCTCCGGGCACGTGCGTCGCCGGAAGACGGCATCGCAAATCGCGCGCCGTTTCGGAAGGGGCGCTGGTGTCACATCGGAGTGAAGGCGCGCCTCAGATCGTGTTGGCGAAGAACGAGCGGATGGTGGCCGCCATTTCGGCCTTACCAAGGCGCATCGTGCCCCAGGCGTTGCCGCCCGCGAGCCTGTCCAGCTCGCGCTGCCGCCGGTCGATCAGCGCGGCGAAGCGGTCGACGAGATCCGGCGAATCTTTCAGCACGTGCGCCAGCGCCTGCTTGTTCACCTCGATCACCTCGAGCGGCGTGGTCGCTGTTATCGTTGCGCTGCGCCGCGCGCCCGTGAGCAGCGACATCTCGCCGGCGATGTCGCCGCGTCCGAGTTCCGCTACCGCGGCATCCTCGCCATGCACGGTCACGTGCGCCTTGCCCGAGACGATGATGAACATCGCATGCCCGGGCGCGTCTTCTTCAATGGGTTTGGAGCCCTGCGGATAGCGAATGAAATGCGCGTGCGCCGCCAGCTCGTCGAGTTCGGCGTCATCGAGCACGTCGGCGAAAAACGGCACTGATTTCAGTACGTCGCGCGGTTCCATTCCCGGCAATTGCCTCCACTGGGTGCGGTCGGTCAAGCCGTACGGCGCCGCCAGGTGACGAGCGTCACACCCGCGACGGGATCCAGCATTTCCTCCGGCCCCGCCACCAGACCGGCGGCACCAAGCACCGCCTCCGCGGTCTTCCCTGCGTTAAGCGCGGTGAACAACGGCACCCCGCCCGGGATCGTCACGCCGGAGGCGCGGGCAAGGTGGAATGCATCATAGCCCGCGCCGAGAAACAGGTCGAAGACAAGCCGGCCGCCAGGCACGGCGACAATGCCGCCGCGTGGCGCCGCCCTGCCCAGCGCGGCCGCAAGCGACGCATCGGCGGGATTCCACCACCAGGCATCCGATCGCCGCTCTATGCCGCGCGCCGACGAAGACACGACGAGACGGTTGCGCCGCGCGGTGTTTGGGTTGCTTTCATGGCTGAGCCGCCCGAGCACGACGACAGCCGCGATATCGAGCGCCGCCTGGAAGCGCAGCCAGTCGGCCTCGTTGTTGAGGGAGGGCGGCGTATTACCTTCCGGATCGGCGATGCAGCCGTCCGCGGAAACGATTGCGTGGCCTTCGATCCGATGCGAGGCAGACACGCTCACGTCCGCAGCGTCCCTCCGGTGGCTTCCTCGACCGCGGCGACGATCCGCGCGGCGACGGCTTCGATCTCCTGCTCCGTCATCGTCCGCTCGATCGGCTGCAGTGTGACTTCGATCGCCACCGATTTCTTGTCGCGCCCCAGCACCGCGCTCTCGAAGGCGTCGAACACCGACGTCGCGACGATCAGCTTGCGGTCCGCGCTCTCCGCCGCGCGGATGACCTTGGCCACCTCGATCGACCGATCGACGAGGAAGGCGAAATCGCGCGTCACCGGCTGCAGATCCGATAGCACCAGCGGTGACTTCGTCTTCGTGGGCTTTGCCTTAGGCAGCGGGATCGCTTCGAGGATCAGCTCGAACCCGGCAAGCGGCGCGCGCGCGTCGAGGGTCTCCAGAATCTTCGGATGGAATTCGCCGAACGTGCCGATGATCGTCTTCGGTCCTTGGCGGATCACGCCGGAGCGGCCGGGATGGAACCACCCCGGCGCGTCCGCGCTAACCTGCACCTTTTCGCTGCTGATCCCGAGCGCGTCGAGGAGCGCGAGCGCATCGGCCTTCACGTCGTAAACGGAGACGGCCTTGGCCGCGCCCGACCAGTGCCGCCCGCTGCCGTTCACCGTCGCGGTGCCGGCACGTACGCCGCTCGCCGCGGTGAACTGATCTTCCGGCCGGTCGCCGCGATAGATCTGGCCGACCTCGAACAGCGCCAGGTCGGACACGCCGCGATCGGCATTGCGTCGCGCCGCCGCGATGAGGCCGGGGAAAAGGCTCGGCCGCATATCGGACATGTCGGCCGCGATCGGATTGGCAAGCACCAGCGATTTGTCCCCCCCGCCGAACGCGATGGCGCGCGGGTGCGAAATGAATGACCACGTCACCGCCTCGACCAGGCCGCGCGCCGCGAGCGCGCGCTTGGCGCGGCGCGTGCGCTGCTGGATCGGCGCCAGCACAGGCTTGACCACGCCCGGAGGTCTGTCGAGCGGCGTCGCCGGCACCTTGTCGACGCCGATGATGCGCACGACTTCCTCGACCAGATCGGCCTTGGCGGTCGCATCAGGCCGCCAGGTCGGCACCGTCACGATGAAGTTGCCGCTGCCGCGTCCCGGCTTGCTGGTGAAGCCCAGTGCATCGAGGATGCGTGTTGCTTCCGCCGCCGGCACGTCGATGCCGGCCAGTCGCTTCACTTCGCTGATCGGGAAATCGATCGCGGTGCGCGGCGTTGGAATCTCGCCCGCGACGAGAATATCCGTGGGCCGGCCGCCGCAGAGATCCATGATCAGCTTGGTCGCGAGCTCCAGCCCCGGCAGCATGAATGCCGGATCGACGCCCCGCTCGAAGCGGTGGCGCGCGTCTGAGTTGATGCCGAGCTTGCGCCCGGTGTGGGCGATGTTCAGCGGCTCCCACAGCGCCGACTCGACGAACACGTCGGTCGTCGTCTCGCTGCAGCCGGAGCGCTCCGCCCCCATGACGCCTGCGATCGACTCGACACCATTGTTGTCGGCGATGACGCAGATGTCCGGGTCGAGCGCGTAAGTCTTGCCGTCGAGCGCCTTCACCGACTCGGTGAATTTGCTTCGCCGCACGACCAGGCTGCCCGAAACCCTCGCTGCGTCGAACACATGCAGCGGCCGCCCACGGTCGTAGGTGATGACGTTGGTGATATCGACCAGCGCATTGATCGGGCGGAGACCGATGGCGCGGAGCCGCCGCTGCAGCCAGTCCGGCGACGGGCCGTTCTTCACGCCGCGGATGAGGCGGAGGCCAAATGCCGGGCAGAGCGAGGGCAGCCCGCCAAAATCCAGCACCACCTTCACCGGACAGGCGCCGACGCCCTTCACCGGCTGGACCGTTCGGTCGATCAGTCGCCCGAGGCCCGCCGCCGCAAGGTCGCGGGCGATGCCGGATACCGCCAGCGCATCAGGACGGTTCGGCGTCACCGCCACGTCGATCACCGGATCGCCGAGGCTCGCCCAGCCGCCGTAGCTCTGGCCGACCGGAGCGTTCGCCGGCAGGTCGATGATGCCTTCGTGCGAGTCCGACAGCCCGAGCTCGCGCTCCGACAGCAGCATGCCGTTCGACTCGACGCCGCGGATGACGCCCTTCTCCAGCGTCGCACCCGTGCCGGGGATATGGGAGCCCGGCGGCGCAAAGACGCTGAGCATCCCCGCCCGCGCATTCGGCGCGCCGCACACCACCTGCGTCAACGGCCCGCCGCCACTTATGTCGACGCGACACACCTTCAGCCGGTCGGCATTCGGGTGCTTCTCGGCCGACACGACACGCGCGATGGTGAAAGGCGCGAACTCCTTCGCCTTGTCCTCGACGCTCTCCACCTCGAGCCCGATCATCGTCAGCTTCTCGACGATCTGCTCGAGCGAAGCGTCCGTATCGAGATGCTCCTTCAGCCAGGACAGGGTGAACTTCACGACGACAGCCCTCCCGCCAATGTCGGAAGGTCGAGCGGGCGGAAGCCGTAGTGGGTGAGCCAGCGCACGTCTGCCTCGAAGAACGGGCGGAGGTCCGGCATGCCGTATTTCAGCATCGCGATGCGGTCGATGCCCATGCCCCAGGCAAAGCCCTGATACTTGTCGGGGTCGTGGCCGCCAGCGCGGATGACGTTGGGATGCACCATCCCGCAGCCGAGAATCTCCAGCCAGTCGTCGCCCTCGCCAAAGCGCACCTCGTTACCGACGCGCTTGCAGCGGATGTCGACTTCCATCGACGGCTCGGTGAACGGGAAGAACGACGGGCGAAAGCGCATCTGCACCTTGTCGACCTCGAAGAAGGCGCGGCAGAATTCCTCCAGCACCCATTTGAGGTGGCCGATGTGGCTCTTCTCGTCGATCACCAGCCCTTCGACCTGATGGAACATCGGCGTGTGCGTCTGGTCCGAGTCCATGCGGTAGGTGCGGCCGGGGATGACTACGCGGATCGGCGGCTTCTGCTTCTCCATCGTGCGGATCTGCACGGGCGAGGTGTGCGTGCGCAGGAGCAGCCGTTCGCCGTTGTCGCCCTTGGGCGAGAAGAAGAACGTGTCGTGCATCTCGCGGGCTGGGTGCCCGACCGGGAAGTTAAGGGCGGTGAAGTTGTAGTAGTCCGTCTCGATGTCCGGACCTTCGGCGATCGCGAAACCCATGTCGGAGAAGATCGCGGTGATCTCGTCGATCACCTGGCTCACCGGATGGATGCGTCCGGTCTCCAGCGGCGACTTCCGCACCGGCAGCGTGACGTCAACGGCATCGGCCACGATGGCGCGCGCCAGCGCGTCTTCCTTCAGGATGTCGCGCCGCGTGTTGATGGCGTTGCCGACGCGATCCTTCAGTCCGTTGAGCGCCGGCCCCATGACGATGCGCGTCTCGGCGGGCATCGTGCCCAGCGTCTTCATCAACTCGGAGATGACGCCTTTCTTGCCGAGCGCCGCGACGCGCTCCGCCTCGAGCGTCGTCTCGTTGTCGGCGGCGGTGATGCGCTGAACGATCTCCCGCTCGAGCGCCGCGATATGTTCTGTCGGATCAGCCATTGCCCTGCTTCACCTCTGGCAGAGCACGCACGGCCGCAGCGACGCGTGCGAGATCGCCCGCGCGTGCGGTGGCATTTCGGAAGCCACGCAGAATTTCGGCTTTCAGGCCCTGCACTTCGTATTAACCCTCACCACGTCCGGCCAAAGTTTCCGGGACTGGATATCCCGAAGCGCTTCCGCCGCGAAACGCCGGTTAAGAGGGTCAGGCAGCCAGTGCGCCCGATGCCTTCTCGACCAGCGCCTTGAACGAGGCCGGCTCGCTGACGGCAAGCTCGGCCAGGACCTTGCGGTCAATCTCGACCCCGGCCTTGCCGAGGCCGTCGATAAATCGGCCGTAGGTCAGACCATGCTCGCGCACGGCGGCGTTGATGCGCTGGATCCACAAGGCGCGGAAGGAGCGCTTCCGGTTCTTGCGGTCGCGGAATGCATATTGCGCCGCCTTGTCGACGGCGGCCTTCGCGGTGCGGATGGTGTTCTTGCGGCGGCCGTAGAAACCCTTGGCGCGCTTCAGCACCTTCTTGTGCTTGGCGTGCGAGGTGACGCCACGTTTTACTCGAGCCATTGCAAATCTCCTGGGTGTTGGGTGCGGTTAGCCGGTGCGATCAATCGTTCGGAAGGAAGTACTTCCGGATGTTGTCGCCATCCGTCTTGAACAGCACCTTGGTGCCGCGGAGATTGCGAATCTGCTTGGGCGTGCGGCGGATCATCATGTGCCGCTTGCCGCGCTGGCCGTGCTTCACTTTACCGGTAGCGGTCACCTTGAATCGCTTCTTGGCGCCGCTCTTCGTCTTGAGCTTGGGCATTTTGCTTCCCTATGGTCTGGAGCTGAACAAACGCCGCCACGGCATGCCCTTTTTCATGGCCGGGCGGCGCGAAACCGCGGGGTTATAGCGGCGAGGGGTGCGGCGCACAAGGGCGGCGGGAACCTTGGCCTTGCCGGCCGCGTTGCCGGTTGTTGCAGCCGCTTCGGAGCCCGCATGGATAGCAGCATCCATACCCCGGTAACCACCCTCAACGGACGCCGGGTCTTGGTCACCGGCGGTACAACCGGCATAGGGCGCGCGACCGTACGGCTGCTCGCATCGGAAGGGGCCCGCGTCTTCACATTTGGCCGCCACAAGGCCCAGCTGACCGAGACGCTGAAGACCGTGAAGGCGGATGGCGCCGGCGCGGTGGCCGGCATGGTCGCCGACGCGGCGTCCCAAAAGGACATTGCGCGAGTGTTCAGCCGCGCCGACAGCTTCCTCGGCGGCCTCGATGTGCTCATCGACAACGCCGCGATTTCGGGCGACGCGATCAGCGGTATGGCCGACTCCCAATGGCGCTAGGTCGTTGAGGCCAATCTTTCGGGCTACATGGCTTTTGCCCGGGATGGCGCTGCGCGCATGAAGAAAGGCGGCCACATCGTCCTCATCGGTTCGGTGTCGGCCGATATCCGCGGCAAGGACAGTTCCGTGTACGTCGCGACCAAGGCGGGTGTTCAGGGCTTCGCCGAAGCCTTCCGCAAGGAGATGATCGACAAAAACATCAAGGTGACGCTCATCGAGCCGGGCACCGTTGGCTCGGACATGCAGGAAGATCCGCCGGCCCGTCAGCGCAAGCGGATCAGGAAGCATGAGATGCTGCGCGCGGAGGATATCGCCGTGGCGATACACTTTACGCTGACGCAGCCGGAGCGCACCGTCATTTCGACGATGACGGTGCGCCCGAGGATGCAGCCGACCTAGCCCGGCTCGCGCAGTCGCGGCGCCAACACCTTCAGGCCCCCCGGCACGATCTCGACTTTCAACGGTCCATCGACCCGCACCAGTTCACCGTCGAGCGAAGTCGGCACGGCGGCGCGCCGTCCCAGCCGCACCGTGAGGCGCGGCGTCTCGAGATAGGCCACCAGCGGATGCGTCTCTGCAGCACCGATTGCCGCAGCCGCGGTCACGCGAGCCAGTTGCAGCCAGCCGCGCGCCGTCGTGACGTAGACGCCGAGCACGCCCTGATCGAGCCGATCCGCGTACGGCATGTGGCCCTTGCCCAGCGGATTGTTGCTGATCACCACGCCGGCGGTGCGCTGCTCGATCGCGCCATCCTTGCCGTCGATGGCGATAAAGAAACGCCGCGGATGTCGCACGACGTGCAGGAACGCCCGCACGCTGCCGATCATCTTCCCGATCCGCGAGCCGTACGGCAGCTTCTCGCGCTCGGCGACCATCGCCGGATGGAGCCCGAGCGACAGCGTGTGAATGAAGCTCCGCCCGTTGACGCGCCCAATGTCCACCGCCCGGACTTCCGCGGTAGCCAATGCCGCCGCGGCTTCCTTCATGTCGGTCGGAATGCCGAGCGAGCGGGCGAAAAAATTCATCGTGCCGAGCGGTAATATGCCAAGCGTCACGCCCGTCTCCGCGGCGATCGAAGCGGCCGCGGCGATAGTGCCGTCGCCCCCGCCCACAACGATGGCCTCGGCTTCCTTCGCCGCGCGCCGGATCGCAGCCACGGCGCCGTTGCCTTCCGCGACGTGGATGGCGACCTCGTGGCCTGCTTCGCGGAACACCGCGGCAATCTCGGACGCGGTCTTATCGGCATCGAGTGTGCGCAATGTCCCGGCGTTGCGATTGAGAATGAGGGCGACCTTCACGCCGCGTTCCTCCAGAAATGCGAAAGCCGGCGACGTGCGCCGGCCTCCAATGTTTCGACGGTGCGCAACTCAGCGCGGCGCCAGCACCATCATCATTTGCCGGCCTTCCATCTTCGGCTCGGCTTCGACCTTGGCGATCGGCGCGGTGTCTTCCTTGACTCGGTCAAGCAGCTTGGCGCCGAGTTCGATGTGCGCCATTTCGCGGCCGCGGAAGCGCAGCGTCAGCTTCACCTTGTCGCCTTCCTCGAAGAATCGCTTGATCGCCCGCATCTTCACTTCGTAGTCGTGGACGTCGATGTTGGGGCGCATCTTGATCTCTTTGATCTCGATGACCTTCTGGCGCTTGCGCGCTTCGGTTGCCTTCTTCTGCGCCTGATACTTGAACCGGCCGTAGTCGAGGATCTTGGCGACCGGCGGGTCCTGGTTCGGCGAAATGACTACGAGATCCATGCCCGCTTCACGGGCCAGTTCCAAGGCACGCTGGATCGGCGTCGTGCCGTGGTTTTCCCCCTTGTCATCGATCAACTGGACCGCGGCGGCGCGGATATCCTCGTTGATCGCGGGGCCTTCCTTGGTGGTGGGCGCTGCTCTAAACGGACGGCGAATGGTGGTCTTCTCCTCGGTAGACGATGGGAGCGAGAGGATTCGGGCAAGCGGCGCGCGAAGTCAACCGCTCCTGGCCTTGGTAAATGGGGTTCCCGCATGAGTGTGGCAACCGCGGAACGCATGACGGTCGGGCAGGGTTCCGCCGCTCGCGAAATCGCACTGCTCCGGCGCCCCGGCGCCAATCCCGGGCTGTTCTGGCTGGGCGGCTTCATGTCGAACATGGAGGGTAGCAAGGCCGTCACGCTCGATGCCCTGGCGGGAGAAAAGGGCCTCGCCGCCACCCGCTTCGACTATTCCGGCCACGGCGCCTCGGGCGGCGAATTCCGCGACGGCACCATCGGCCGCTGGCTGGAGGAAGCCCGCGCCGTTTTCGACACGACGGCAGGCCCGCAGATCGTCGTCGGCTCGTCGATGGGTGGATGGCTGGCCCTGCTGCTGGCTGAGGCTCTGCGCGGAACGGGCCGCGCGGCCGGCCTGCTGCTTATCGCGCCCGCGTGGGACATGACGCGTGTGCTGATGCGCCAACGCATGACCAAGAAGGCGCTGGCGGCGTTGCAGCGCGACGGCTTCATCACCGAGCCGAGCTCGCACGACCTGACCTACGTCATCACCAAGGCGCTCATCGACGACGGCGAGCAATACGTCTTCGCCGATCGTCTCGTCGAAGTCGGCTGCCCGGTCACCATACTGCAGGGCATCGCCGACAAGGAGGTGCCCTGGCGTCACGCCGCCGCGCTGGTCGAGAAGCTAGCCTCGGATGACGTGGTGCTGACGCTGGTCAAGGATGGCGACCACCGCCTCTCGCGCCCCGAGGACCTCGAACGCATTCGCGCCGCACTCCTTTCGCTGATCGCGGACGCCAGTCTGCTAGGATCGCCGGGATGACCGACATCGTCGTCGCCCCGACCCGCGAGTTCACGCCCCGCAGCCTTCGCCTCCACACGCTGGTGCGCCTGCGCTGGCTTGCGGTGGTGGGACAAACGACGGCCGTCATCATCGTGCGTTACGCCTTCGATTTTCCTTTGCCGACCACGCAGTGCCTGCTGCTGATCGGCCTCTCCGCCGGCCTCAACCTCGCGCTTCGCGCGCGCTACCCGGCGTCGCTGCGTCTCGGCCAGTGGCCGGCCTTCGCGCTGCTCGCCTACGACGTCCTCCAGCTGGGCGCGCTCCTGTTCCTCACCGGCGGCCTGGAGAATCCCTTCGCCATCCTGCTGCTGGCGCCTGTCATCGTGTCAGCCGCCGCGCTTGCGCCGAGGCCGACCGCAGCGTTAGGCCTACTGGTCATCGCCACCGCTAGCTTCCTCGCGCTGATGCATTGGCGCCTGCCCTGGTACCCGGAGGAGGAGAGCCTGCCGCTGCTCTACGTCGGCGGCGTCTGGGTGGCGCTGGTTTCGGCGTGCATCTTCACCGGCGTCTACGCCTTCCGCGTCGCCGAGGAGGCGCGGCAACTGGCGAAGGCGTTGAACGCCGCCGAGATGGTGCTGGCCCGCGAGCAGCACCTCTACGCCCTCGACGGTCTGGCAGCCGCCGCGGCGCACGAGCTGGGCACGCCACTCGCTACCATCGCGTTGGTGGCCAAGGAGATGGAGCGCGACTTCCCGCCCGGCAGCCCGCACGCCGAGGACGTTGCGCTGCTCCGCTCCCAGTCCCAACGCTGCCGCGAGATTCTCTCGCGCCTCGCCTCGATGTCCGGTCAGGTCGACACGCACCTGTCGCGCCTGCCGCTGTCGCACCTGATCGAGGAAGTGGTGGAGGCCTACCGCGCCTTCGCCGTGAAGATCGAGGTGACGCCGCCGAACAGCAAGGGACCGGAGCCCATCGGCATCCGCAATCCCGCGATCGTGCAGGGGCTGGTGAATCTCATCGAGAACGCAGTCGATTTCGCCACGAAGCAGGTGACCGTCGGCACCGAGTGGAACGACACCGAGGTGGCGATCACCATCGCCGATGATGGGCCGGGCTTCTCGTCCACGATCATCGACCGCATCGGCGAGCCCTACGTCACGACGCGGCGCGACGCTGCCGCGGGCGAGGATCACGAGGCCGGTGGGCTGGGCCTCGGCCTGTTCATCGCCAAGACGCTGCTGGAGCGTTCCGGCGCCGCCCTCGACCTGGCCAACCGTCCGCCCCCCGGTCAAGGCGCGGCGATCCGCATTGTCTGGCCGCGGCCGCTGATGGATGCCGGCCCTGCATCGGCTGCCGGTTCCCGTCCGGAAACCATCGCTGAAGGCACGTCTTGGCGACGGCCGGTTGAGTCCCTATAACCTCACCCGAATTCAAAAGAAGCCGTTGAGGTCTGCCGGACGCCCGCATTGGCGCGCGCGGGCCTCCCGAGGCAACCAATGATCGGATCCGAGATGTCGCTGCTGATCGTCGACGACGACAAGGCATTCCTGCAACGTCTGGCGCGCGCCATGGAAACGCGCGGCTACACCGTGGATACCGCCGATACGGTCGCCGAAGGACTGCGCAAGGCCGACAGCGCACCGCCGGCTTTCGCAGTCGTCGATATGCGGCTGGAAGACGGCAACGGCCTCGACGTCATCGAGATGGTGCGCAAGCGCCGTCCCGACTCGCGCGTCGTCGTCCTTACCGGCTACGGCAACATCGCCACGGCGGTGACAGCCGTGAAGCTCGGCGCCGTGGATTATCTCGCCAAGCCCGCCGACGCCGACGAGATCCATCTGGCGCTCACCCGCGAGCCCGGCGAACGCGCCCAGCCGCCGGAGAATCCGATGTCCGCCGACCGCGTCCGCTGGGAGCACATCCAGCGCGTCTATGAACTCTGCGATCGCAACGTCTCGGAAACCGCCCGCCGGCTGAACATGCACCGCCGCACCCTGCAGCGGATATTGGCCAAGCGCGCCCCGCGCTAGCCGAACGTCTCGCCCGCACCCGGGTCGATCAACCCGTGCAGCCGTAGCGCTGCCGCCTGCGCAAACCGCACCAGCATCGCCTTCCGCGTCGCGCCCGCCAGCCGGTGCTCGGGCGCGTCGCGCAGCATCTCGGCGCCGAAGGCATCGGCCATGATCAGCCCGGCATCCTCCGGGAAAATCTCGGCCGGCACCTCGGCATGCGAGGCGAAGAACAGGCGGTCGCAGGACAGCCGGTAGTCGGGCCATTTCTCATCGACGCGGAAATCCTCGATCGACGACTTGATCTCGACGATCCAGAGGTCGCCGCCCGGTCCCAGGCCGACGATGTCTGCCCGCCGGCCGGTCGCCAGCGGCAGCTCGCTCACCACCACGAATCCGCGGGCCCGGAGTAGCCGCCCGACACCGCGCGCGACCGCCAAAGCGTGCGGCGACTGCCGCCCGTCGGCCGGCGGCACCAGTCCTGAATGATCCATCAGCATGAGAACAAAAGTGGCACGCGAATCGCCTCAAGGGAAGCGAAAATCGGCTAATGCCGCCAGCGGTCGTGCAGCCAGAACCACTGCTCCGGATGCTCGCGTACCCAGCCCTCGACGATGCGGTTGATCTCCACAGTCGCCGCCTCGACGTCGATCAGGCCCTCACCGTCGCGCGGAAGTTCGATCGGCGGCGTCAGCTCCAGATGCAGCCGCCCGCCGGGCAGGCGGATGGCGCGCGCTCCATGGACCGGGCAGTCGTAGGCGCGGGCGAATTTCGCCGGCAGCGGATTGGTCAGCGCCGGTCGCCCGAAGAACGGCACGTCGAGACCGCGGGTAAGCCGCTGGTCGACCAGCATGCCGAGATGCTCGCCGCGATCGAGCGCCGCCGCGATCTCGAACGACGCGCCGCGCCCGCTTTCGACCAGCGTCCCCATCAGCGCCTCACGCTGCGCCAGCACGTCGTCGGCGAGATGCACATTGCCGGGCGCCCGGAACGGCAGCACCGTCTTCAGCCCGAATTTGTGCGCGACGACGCCGAGAATCTCCCAGTTGGCGAGGTGCGCGGCGATCAGAACCGCCGGCTTGCCGTCGTCGCGGAGCGCAACGAAATGGTCGAGCCCCGCAACGGTGACCTTTCCCTCGTTGGGCCGCGCCGGATCGAATTCGCCCGCAAGCTCGGCGAGGAACAGGAACTCCACGACGACCATGGCGAAGTTGTCCCATGCGCCGCGCAGTATCGCCTCGCGCTCGGCTTCGCTTTTCTCCGGGAACGCCGCCACGATGCTCGCGCGCGCCATGCGCGTCTCGGGCATTAGTGGTGCGACCATGCGGAATAGCCGCGTCACGGTCCGCAAAGCGCGGTCGCGCCCGAGCCGCTGCACGAGGTTCATGCCGCCACGCAACGTACCGGCGCTGAGCTTGAAGAAGAAATCGCTGCGCACAAAACGGCCGCGGAACCCCGAGCCGCGCTTGCGCACCCGCCGCCGCGTCGTCCGCGATGTCGGTTGCCCGTCCGTCAAAGCGTCACGATGATCTTGCCGAACACGTCGCGCGACTCCAGCCGCGTCAGTGCGGAGTCGATGTCGGCAAGCGCGATGGTCGTGTCGATCACTGGCTTCGCGACGCCTGCCGCCATCTTGCCGAGCACGGTCGCGAGATTGCGGAGGTTGCAGCCGAACGAGCCGATGAGGCGGAGCTGCCGCTGGTAAAGCTGGAACAGGTTGATCTCGCTGGATACGCCGGTGGTCGAACCGCACGTCACGAGGATGCCACCGCGCTTCATGCAGAACATCGACTGCTGGAATGTATCCGGTCCGACGTGCTCGAACACGACGTCGACGCCCTGCTTGTTGGTCAGCTTGCGCACGACGCCCTCGAAGCGGTCTTCCTTGTAGTTGATGACGTGATCGGCCCCGAGCGCCTTCGCCTTCGCCGCCTTGTCCGCGGTGGAAACGGTGGTGATCACGGTCGCGCCGACGGCCTTCGCCAGCTGGATCGCCGCAGTCCCGATGCCTGAGCCGCCGGCCTGGATGAGCACCGTCTGTCCGGCTTCCAGATGCGCGTTGTCGAACAGCATGTGCTCGACCGTGCCGTAAGTGATCGGCCCGCACGCCGCCTCGATGACGCCGACGCCGGCTGGCGCCGGCACCACCAGCCGTGCCGGCAACGTCACGCGTTCCCGCGTCAGCCCATCGACATGGAAGCCGCGGATGCCTGTCACGTTTTCGCAGAAGTTATCCCGCCCTTCGAGGCAGGCGCGGCACTTGCCGCAAGTCTCGGCGCCGAACAGCGCCACGATCTGACCCGGCTTCAGGCTGACGCCCGCGCCCGCGGCAACGATGGTGCCGGCAGCCTCCGCGCCAACGACGATGGGCAGCTTCCGCTTGGCAAACGCCATCCCGCGCCAGCCCCACACGTCGATATGGTTCAGCGCCACCGCCCCGATCGCGACCGTGACTTCGCCGGGGCCGGGGGCAGGGGCCTCCGGCAGATCGACGATCGCCAGGTTGCGGTTGTCGGTGAGCTGCAGGGCGCGCATCAGCGGGACCCTACCAGCCGCTTACCTCGAAGAACGAGGCACCGGTCCTCCCCCGCAAAGCGGGGGAGGGGGACCATGCGAAGCTTGGTGGCGGGGGCCCCCTCCGTCACCGCTTCGCGGCGCCACCTCCCCCGCAAACGGGGGAGGACCGACAGCGTCGCGGCCTTCATCTTGAAGCTCACGCCGGCTCGGCCGTCAGAACCAGACACGCGTTCTGCCCGCCGAAGCCGAATGAATTCGACAGCACCGCATCGACCTGCGCATTGCGCGCCACGTTCGGCACCACGTCGAAAGGGATCGCCGGGTCGGGATGCCTGTAGTTGATCGTCGGCGGGATGATCCCGTCTTCCATCGTCTTGATCGAGAAGATCGCCTCGATCGCGCCGGCGGCGGTCAGCGTGTGGCCGATCATCGACTTGTTGGACGAGATCGGCGTCGTGCGGATGCGCTCGCCGAATACCGCTTCCAGCGACATCGCCTCCATCTTGTCGTTCTCCGGCGTCGAGGTGCCGTGCGCATTCACGTAGCCAATGGCGTCGGGCGCGAGGCCGGCATCGTCGATGGTGGCGCGGATTGCGCCGATGATCGCCGAGCCGTCCGGCTTGGAGCGTGTGCGGTGGAAATCGTCCGCCTTCTCTGCGATGCCGCGCACGATGGCATGGATCGTCGCGCCGCGCGCGACCGCCGTGTCGTAATTCTCCAGCACCAGCGCCGCCGCGCCCTCGGCGATGACGAAGCCGTCGCGATCCTTGGAGAAGGGGCGCGACACCTCCGTCGGCGGCTCGTTGGTGCCCGACAGCGCCGAGAGCAGGCCGAAGCGGATCATCATCTCGGGGTTCACCGAGCAGTCCGCGCCGATCGAAATGGCGGCGTCCGTGTCGCCGCGACGGATCGCCTCGACGCCAAGCTGGATCGCGGTCGCGCCCGAGGCGCACGCGGTCGTCAGCGAGATGGGCGCGCCGCGCGTGCCGATCTTCTCCGCGATGTTCTCGGCAATGAAGCCAAGCAGCGAATGCCTGAAGCCGTAGTCGTCGTTCTGTTTCCGCGCCGCTGCGATCATGCGGTCGTAGGCATCGCCATCGACCGGCTCGGCGCTGTCAAAAAGGCGGCGGCGATAGGGCCACTCCAGCTCCGCCGGCGGCAGCGCGGCGTACATCGGGCCGGGGAAATCGCCCGGCGTGCCGATCCCGGCCTGGGCGATGGCTTCCTCCGCAGCGAGGATCGCGGCCCGCGTGGTGATGTCCATCGCGGTGTCGTCGTCCTGCCAGAGGTAGTCGATCGCGCCGGCGA
>DASZSW010000010.1:0-69278 GCA_035548515.1 Bauldia sp.
GATGATCGGGAAGACGCTGTGGAACGAGTTCTTCAACAACCGCGATTGGCCGCTGTCTTCCGCGGTCGCGGTCATCCTGCTCCTCATCCTGGTCATCCCCATCGTCATCTTCCAGAACCAGCAGCAGCGCGCGACGGAGAAGGGGCAATGATCCGCACCACGCGTTTCAACATCGTCTCCGTCGTCTTCGGCCTCGTCTTCCTCTACGTGCCGATTCTTCTGCTTATCATCTACTCGTTCAACGACTCCAAGCTGGTCACCGTCTGGGGTGGATTCTCGACGCGCTGGTACGCCGCGCTGCTGGACGACGGCCCGTTGAAGGACGCCGCCTGGGTCACGCTCCGCATCGCCTTCATCTCGGCGACCGTCGCGACCGTGCTGGGTACGCTCGCCGCCGTGACTCTGGTGCGCTTCGGCCGCTTCCCCGGCCGTACCCTGTTTTCCGGCATGATCTACGCGCCACTGGTCATGCCTGACGTCATCTCCGGCCTGTCCCTGCTGCTGCTGTTCGTCGCGATGGGTCTCGCCCGCGGCTTCTGGACCGTCGTGCTGGCGCACATCACGCTGTCGATGTGCTTCGTCACCGTCGTCGTCCAGTCGCGCCTCATCACCTTCGACCGCAGCCTCGAGGAGGCAGCCGAGGACCTCGGCTGCCCACCGTTGAAGACGTTCTGGCTGATAACGCTCCCGATCATCTTGCCAGCCATCATCGCCGGTTGGATGCTTGCTTTCACGCTGTCGCTGGATGACCTCGTGCTCGCGAGCTTCGCCAGCGGCCCCGGCGCCAATACATTGCCGATGAAGATTTACTCGCAGGTCCGTCTCGGCGTGACGCCGGAGATCAACGCGGTGAGCACCATCCTCGTCGGCCTCGTCGCGACGGGTGTTCTGGCTGCGTCGATCGTCACCAAGCGCCGCGAAGTCGAGCGCCAGCGGGCCGAACGCCTCGCCGCGCAGATGCCCTGACTTGGCCCGGTAGGTGCGTCCCTCTCCGGAAGGGGAGAGGGACTCGTTTCTTGAGAGCGAAGCGAACTAGAAACGAAGGGTGAGGGTCGAGGACCCGTCACCCCCCGGAGGTGTCAGACTCGCGCGCCCATACTGGCGAGCAACGCATCGAGCTGCGCGAACTGTTCGGGCAGCGCATCCGCGGCCCCACCCGAAACGTCGAGCGCCTCCTTGGAGGGATAGAGCTCGTGCAGGGTGAGCAGCGTCTTGCCGCCCTTCTCCTCGAAGGTCACCGTGGTTACGGAGCCCTGATCGCCGCTTTCCTCGTTCGTCCAGACGAGGCGCGAGGGCGGCTTCACCTCCAGGTACCGGCCGTGGAACGCCATCGACTGCGACGCGTCGTGGCCGAAGACAAGCTTGTAGCTGCCGCCGACGCGCACATCCTGTTCAACGGAGAGGATAGGCATGTTCAGTGACTTCGGCGCCCACCATCGCTTGAACAGCTCCGGCTGGGTCCACGCCTCGAAGACGATGCGCGCCGGGCCGTTGAAGGTCCGTGTGACAACCACTTCGCGGTCGGACGTCCGCTCCACCTTCGTGTCGTTTTGAGCGGCGGCGGGGCTATTTGCGTTTCTTGCGGCCATCGGCCTTCTCCTTGCGTGTCAGCTCTTCGACTATCTTGTCCAGCTCATCGAAGCGCGCGGCCCAAAGCTGGCGGTAGCTCTCGATCCATCGCATCTCTTCCTCCAGGCGGCGCGCGCCGAGCTTGCAGGTCCGCACGCGCCCGATCTTCTCGGTGGTGACGAGCCCGGCTTCCTCCAGCACGCCGACGTGCTTCTTCATGCCGGTGAGCGTCATGTGGAATTTCTCGGCCAGATCCGAGATCGAAGCGTCAGCCCGGCCGAGCTGCTCCAGAACGCCACGCCGCGTCGGATCTGACAGAGCGGCGAAAGAGGCGTCCAGGTGGGTTTGATAAAACTGAACCATATGGTTCAGTATGTATACGCAAGCTGCCGGTGTCAACAGAGACAAGCGAGCGTCAGATGAGGATTGTTCCTAGAACGGTCCCGGCCCGCGCGGTGGTCTGATCCGCGCCCGCACATCCGGGGGCGCGCTGGCAATAGCGTCGGCCGTTATCTGCTGGCCGACCTGCTGCAACTCGCTCGTGCGCGCTCTCAGGTCGTCATAGGCAACAGTCAGCGCGGCCGCGTCGAATGGATTGGCCCGCATCGCGTCGAACATGCGCTTGCGCGCGTCCTGCACCGCGTCGAGCTTGGTGCGCAGCTCCTCACGCCGCGCCTTCGAGCCGTCTGCGATCGCCTGCTGGATCTCGGGCGGAAACGCGCGAATGCCGATCGCTACGATGCGTTCGATCTCGCCGCCCGGGCGCGGTGGCCCGGCGAAGCGGGAGAAGACGAAGCCGGCGATGGTGAGGTTGACCGCGACGGAAAGGACGAGGGCAACCAGCATCACGACCGCAAGCGGGCCGCGTATGGTCACAGCAGGCTCCCGGTATCCGTCGCTGTCGTGTCGTTATCGACGCTGCCGAACATCAGCCCGGCGAAAGCGTCCTCGCCCTGGCTGGTGGGGAGCGCCAGCCCGGCCGCAAATCCCGTGATCAGGAACACCGCCATCGCCGCACCTGCCCACGCGTAGAGCCGCGGCGTCGCCTTCACCGCAACGTCGTGGTGCGTGCGTTCGCCGATATGCGCCACGATGCGTCCGACAAACGCAGCGTCGAGCGGCATTGGCTGCATGGCGGCGGCGATTGCGAGATCCAGCCGTCGCGACGTTGCCAGAAGCGTGGCCGCATGCGGGTTAGTGGCGAAAATCGCCTCCGCCTCGGCACGCTCCGCCGACGGCCAGCGCGCGAAGTCGCTGCCGTATCGGTCAAGAGCCAGTTGCAGGTCGCCCATCGTCATTCGTCCTGACTGTTGTCCACAGCTTCGCTTTCGGCAAGACGCATTCGTAGCGTGCGCCGTGCCCTGACGAGCAATTGTTCCACGGCGCCGACCGAAAGGCGCATAAGTTCACCTATTTCGGCGTTAGACCGCTCACTATCCGCCGCCAGCAGAATCGCCGCCCGCTGGCGCGCCGGAAGCGCCGCGATGTGTCGCGCAACTGTCGCAAGCTGGTCTTTGCCGGCTAACCGCTGGTCCGCCACCGGCTCGGGATCGCTCACCGTTGCGGCGTCTTCCAATCCAAAAAAACGCCTGACCTTCCGCCGCCGTTCGCTGTCGATCGCGCGGTTCACGGCGATGCGCGTCAGGTAAGCGCCAAGCGGTGGCCCGCCCGGCCGCCAGCGCTGCGCCGCGCGCCAGAACGAAAGGAACGTCTCCTGCACGATATCGTCGGCTTCTGCGCTGCCGCCGGTGAAGCGGAAGGCGAGCGCCCTGAGCCGGCCGCCGTGCCGGCGCACGATCTCACGCAGCGCACGCTGGTCGCCGGCGGCGCACTTCAGTGCCAGCGCTTCGTCGCTTTCCTCTGCCGCGCCTGCAATCGTCAAAGATGGTCCGCCGGTCGCAATGCCGTCATGAGCACCGGCCGACGCCGGCGGTACCATCATGGGCCGCATTGCGGCCGGAGCAAGCGCGAAGCTCATGCGGCTTGCCCCGGCTGTGTCATGTGGCCACTTCCCGTTGGGTCTACTTGACCGGCGGCATGCCCGGCAGCGGTACGCCGCCGGCGGCGAATTCGTCCGGCGTCACGACGCCGTCGCCGTTCTTGTCGAGGCTGGCAAAGTCGAGCGGCTTCGGTGGCGCCGCGTCGCCCGGCTGCTGCTGGTCATCGTTCTGGCCGAGCTGCTGCGGACCGCCCGGGCCCGGCTGCTGGTCATCCGGCAACGCGCCCTGGCGCTGACCGTCCGGGCCGGGCCCGCGGTGCCAGCCCGGCGGGCCGAACATGCCGGGGCCGCGCATTCCCGGGCCACGCATTCCCGGGCCGCGCGGACCGCCGTTGCGGCCGCCGAAGTCGGCGGCAACCTTGCGGAATTCGTCCGGCGTCAGCTTGCCGTCCTTGTTGGCATCGAGTGCGCTGAAGATCGCCTTCTGCAGAGCGGCGGCCTCGGTCGCGTCGATCGCGCCGTCGCCGTTGGTGTCGATCAGGTTGAACATGATCTGAGCGCGCAGCGGAGCAGGGCGCTCGTTCTGCGCCGGCTGGTCGCCGGGAGCTGCCACCGCCGGCAGCGAAGCGGCGCTCGCCGCAAATGCGGCCGCGGCCGCGAAAAGGAGCTTGGGGGACATGGGGCTATGGTTCCCTTGGGTCGTTGGGCGCCGGTTATCGGCGTCCCTTCACGTCAATCACGAACCCGTGTCCCGCGCCCTACGCCGCGCCTTCCTTAATTAATGTTCATCCGCCGCCGGCCGGAACGAGGCGCGCGCGATCGCCGGCTGTTGCCATGTTCCCGCTATCGACAGCGGAATCGTCTCGGTCGCGTTGGTGAGCGTTGCCCGCGCCTCGGTCGCTCCGCTGGTCAGCGAGCCGTGCCCTGACAAAGCCAGTCGGAACTCGTCGCCCTCCATGAACAGATCGTTGGTGCTGATCGTGCCGCTGTCGAGCGCGATATCCGCCGAGACCGTCGCAAATCGCGTCGTGCCCCCGCTGGCCACCACCGGGCCCGCGGAGGGATCGGCGAGAAGGTACGCGACCGCCGGCAGGTCGATGCCTGTGAGCGTCCCGTTGTCGATCGCGATCTGCCCCTTGCCGGCGACGCGCGTCGCCATCTCGCCCCAGCCGCGGCCCGAAGTCGAAAGCTCGAACGTGCCGGTCATGCTGCCGCCGAGCGCCGTGATGCCGGCAAGGTTGGCGAGCGTCGGGCTCGCCGGCACGCCTTTGATGTCGAGATGGGCGGTGGCCGACAGTACGTTGGCGGTAGTGGCCGTCGTGAGGTGCATGCCGATCTCGCCGCCATAGAGGTTGGCGCCTTGCAGCACGACGTCGAGGTCGTCGTCCTTGATCTTCACCGTCGACCAGGTGTCGCCGATCTCGGTGGCATCCATCACTACCGCGCCCGTCGTAAAGGTGATGTCCGCGTCCACGGCTTCGGCGAAAGGCAACCGCGCCGGCGCGATCAGCCACGACCCGGTCGCCAGCAGGTCGGCCCGCACCGCCTCGAGATATGCCGAAAGGTCGAGCCTCTGCGCCGTCAGCTTCCCGGCGATGTGCGGCTTGGCTGCCGCGAAGCTCACGCCCAGTGATCCCTCCGCACTGTTGCCGTCGAGCTCGAGGTCGGCGTCGGTGAATTCGACGTTCGGCCCAGCGATCGCCATCGTTCCACGGACCGAGGCGGCGCCGAGAATCGGCCCGGTGCCCATGGGCGTCCCCAGCCACTCGATCGTGCGCCGCATCGATGGCGTCGACAGCGTCGCGTCGCCGTCGAGTCGGAGTGTGTCGCCCTGCGTCGCCCGTCCCGAGAACGACGCCCGGAGCGGTGTCGAGGCGAGCGCGAACCGCGCCGCCGTCGTCTTGCCGCGCATCAGCTCGATCGGCGCCGCGAGCAGGCCCGTGAACTCCACCGGCTCGCCGCGCCACACCAGCTTGCCGCGTCCCGACACCGTCGCACTGACGCTCGGCCAGTCGACATCGAGGTCGAGTTCCGTCATCTGCTCGCGGGTGTCGGAGGCGAGGTTGTCGTAGAGCACCGTGCCGTTGCTGAGGATCAGGTGGCCGAGCCTGAGGTCGCGCGCGGCGGCGAGGGGATCGTCCGCACCCGGTGCAGGCGCCGTCGCCTGCGCCACCACCGCGCTCGCGGCGAAGCTCCAGTTGGGGTGCCCCTGCGCGTCGACTACCAGATGGATCGTCGGCCGCGTCAGCGTGAATTCGTCGAACTCGATGCGGCCGAGCAGGAGCGGCACCAGGCGGAGCCGCGTCTCAAGCCGGTCCGCCACGATCATCGGGTCGCTGCCCATGCCTTCGGGATTGCCGATCGACAGTCCCTCGACGCTGATCGCAAGGTGGGGATAAATCGACAGCGTCGTGACACCCGCCAGCGTTGCGCTGCGCCCGGTGAGCGTCCCGATCCGTTCCGCCACCCGCTGCTTGAGGAAATCCGAGGGGATGACGAACGGTGCTGCGGCGACCACCACCGCCAGCACCGCAATGACCACGGCAACGATGATCGCGAAACGCTTCAATCTTTCTCCGCGCCTTGCCCCGGTTCGCACAATACCGGAGCAAAAGCCGCGGTGACAGGGCGCAGCAGGGGCGCTATTCGAAGCCCATGAACACCGAAGAACCGTTGTGGCGCCCGTCGCCGGCCAGCATTGCGGCCCTGCCGCTGACCCGCTTCACCGCTGAAGCTGCCACCCGCGCGGGTCGCCGGCTACCCGACTACGCCGCGCTCCACGCCTGGTCGCTGGCCGATCCCGCGGCGTTCTGGGACCTCGTCTGGGATTTCACCGGCGTCATCGGCGAGAAGGGCGCGCGCCGCGTGGTCGACGGCGACAGGATGCCCGGCGCGCAATTCTTCCCCGACGCGAAACTGAACTACGCCGAGAACCTGCTCCGCCGTAGCGACGAGAGCGAGGCGATCGTCTTCCGTGATGAGGATGGGCTGACGCGCCGCCTGTCCTGGCGCCAGCTCCACGTCATGGTGTCCCAGTTCCAGCAGGCGCTGACCAACGCCGGCGTCGGCCCGGGCGACCGCGTGGCGGCCTACCTCCCCAACATTCCCGAGGCCATCGTCGCGATGCTGGCGGCCACGTCGCTGGGCGCGGTCTGGTCATCGGCATCGCCCGACTTCGGTATCGATGGCGTCGTCGATCGGTTCGGGCAGATCCAGCCGAAGGTGTTGCTCGCGGTTGATGGCTACCGCTATGCCGGCAAGGAGATCGACGTCGCCGACAAAGTCCGCGCCATCGTCCCGAAGCTGCCGGGGGTCGCCCGCACCATCGTCGTGCCGCTGCTCGGCCGCGCCGATGCGCTGGCGGCAACGCTGCCCGAGGCGCTCACCTGGCAGAATGCGCTGGCGCCGTTCGCCCCGAAGCCGGTTGCCTTCACGCGGATGCCCTTTTCCCATCCGGTGTTCATTCTGTTCTCGTCGGGCACCACCGGCGTGCCGAAGTGCATCGTCCACTCCGCCGGCGGCATGTTGCTCCAGCACCTCAAGGAGCACCGTTTGCACGCGTCGATCGGCGAAGGCGATCGCGTCTTCTATTACACGACGCTCGGCTGGATGATGTGGAACTGGCTGGCGAGCGCGCTCGCCTCCGGCGCGACGCTGGTCCTCTACGACGGCTCGCCCTTCCATCCGGGGCCCGAGGTGCTTTTCACGTACGCCGCCGACGAACAGGTCACTTTCTTCGGCACATCGGCGAAATACATCGACGCACTGAAGAAGGCGCCGTATCGGCCGATCGACCACCACGACCTGCGGAAGGTCCGCACGATCGCCTCGACCGGCTCGCCGCTCGTGGCCGAAAGCTTCGACTTCGTCTACGACGCGATCAAGCGCGACGTTCATCTCGCCTCGATCTCCGGTGGCACGGATATCGCCGCCTGTTTCGTGATCGGCGTGCCAAGTCTCCCGGTCTGGCGCGGCGAGATCCAGGCGCCCGGCCTCGGCATGGCCGTCGATGTCTACGATGCCGACGGCAAGCCGATCCGCGGCGAGAAGGGCGAGCTGGTCTGCACTCAGCCATTTCCCTCGATGCCGGTCGGCTTCTGGAACGATCCCGACGGTGCCAAGTATCACGCTGCCTACTTCGAGCGCTTCCCCGGCATCTGGTGCCACGGCGACTTCGCCGAATGGACAGCGCACGGCGGCATGATCATCCACGGCCGCTCCGACGCGACGTTGAACCCCGGCGGTGTGCGCATCGGCACCGGCGAGATCTATCGTCAGGTCGAGCAGATACCGGAGGTCATCGAGGCGCTCGCCATCGGTCAGGATTTCGCCGGCGACGTGCGTATCGTTCTGTTCGTGCGCCTCGCTGCCGGTGCGTTGCTCGACGCGGCGCTACTCGGTCGCATCAAGACAAGGATACGCACCGGCGCCACGCCGCGGCACGTGCCGGCCAAAGTCATAGCGGTCGCCGATATCCCTCGCACCAAGTCCGGCAAGATCGTCGAGCTCGCCGTCCGCGAAGTGGTCCACGGCCGTCCGGTGAAGAACGTCGAAGCGCTCGCCAATCCCTCCGCGCTGGAGCACTTCCGCAACCTGCCGGAACTGGCGACGTAGCCCCAACAATTGAGCGCACTTAACCTCCCCGTGCGGGGGGGGGGGGGAGCGCCCGAAGGCCGTTTGGGGAGGGCTGCGTCCACTGAAGAACGGCCCAGTATTAATAGTAAACAAAATCTTAACCGGATTGTATAAATTCGCCTAAAGTAACTACAAAGGCAGATGATCCGAATCTAATTGCTCGGGTTTTGTTATAACCCGCTTAACCCGAATTTTATCTCGGCGGGAGCGGCAAACCCGATGATTTCCTGGTTGCAGAATTTCCTTCGCGACAAGCGCGGCAACGTCGCGACTCTTTTCGCCCTCGCCATCATTCCGATGGTCGGCGCCACCGGCATGGCGATCGACTACGCACGCGTCGCCGCCGTGCGCATCAAGCTCGCCGATGCCCTGGACGCCGGCGTGCTGGCCGTCGGCACGCAGCCCAAGATGACCGACGCGAAGGCGACGGCGATGGTCGATGGCTGGCTGGCCGTCCACATGGGGATCGATCCCTACCAGCTGGACTCGGTCACGCAGGATGGCGATGCCGTGCTCGGCAAGGCCCACGCCGTCGTGCCGATGACCCTGTCGCAGGTGCTGGGCGTCAAGCAGATGACCGTCACCGCGACCAGCCAGATCATGCGCACGCTCGGCAAGGTCGAGATCGCGCTCGTCCTCGACAACACCGGCTCGATGGCCGGCACGAAAATCGCGACCCTCATCAAGGCCGCCAACCAACTCGTGGATTCGTTGTCAGTCGCCGCCGACAACCCCAACAATCTGCGCATCGGCCTCGTGCCGTTTTCGCAGACGGTCAACGTCGGCGCGACCTATCAGAGCGCCGATTGGATCGACGCCGCCGGCAACTCGGCGTCGGCCAAGAGCCTCTTCCTCGGCCAGAAGGTGAACCGCTTCGATCTGTTCAAGAAGCTCGGCACCAAGTGGAGCGGCTGCGTCGAAACACGCGCCGCGCCCTACGAGCTCACCGAAAGCTACGATAAGACGAAGTCCGACACCCTCTACGTTCCATACTTCGCTCCCGACGAGCCGGGTGGGAAGAACGATTGGAATCCGCCCTACAACAACAGCTACCTCGACGACTCCTCGACCGCCACCATCAAGGCGGCGCTCGGCAACATCAACATCCCGAACGCCGACTTGTGGAAGTACCAGCAGGGCGATGTCACCAAGTACAACGCCGGCAATCCCAAGACCGGCGACACCGGCTTTGGCAGCTACCAGTACGGTCCGAACTCCGGCTGCGACATCGCTCCGCTCCAGCGCCTGACGTCCGACACCAAGGCGGTGAAGAAGGCGATCAACGCCATGATCGCGCAGGGCAACACCGACATCCCGATCGGCCTCGAGTGGGGCTGGAACGTGCTGTCGCCGAAGGGCCCGTTCAAGGACGGCAAGGACTACAACGACGGCGAATGGCAGAAGGTCATCGTGCTCATGACCGACGGCAACAACGAGAACAACGAGGGCAACGCCAAGGACGAGTCGTACTACGCCGGCGCCGGCTACATCTGGCAGGGCCGCATGGGCGCCACCTCGGCCGATAAGCCGAAGCGCACCCAGCTCCGCGACGACGCGCTCGCCACCCTGTGCAAGAACGTGAAGGCTGCTGGCAAGGCGAGCCCCAGCGATCCGTCGCCCGACAACGTCACGATCTACACCATCCGCGTCGAGGTGAAGAACGGCTCGAGCTCGGTGCTGAAGAATTGCGCCAGCGATCCCGACAAGTTCTTCGACGTCCAGAACGTCAACCAGCTCGTCAGCGTCTTCCAGGAAATCGGCGGCTCGATCCAGAAGCTCCGCATCGCGATGTAGCTGTGTCGCGCGACGCTTGTCGCGTTGCGCACGAGCGCTATCCCGCCAACACCCGCGTCGTCGGAAACGTGATCCGCACCAGCGTGCCCTGATTGGGCGCGCTGTCGATCGCGAAACTCGCGCGGTTCGCCTCCACCAGCGCCTTGGTCAGCGGCAGTCCGAGTCCGGTGCCGTGCTCGCGGTCGTCCCGCGACACTGCCACCTGGCGGAACGGCTTCATCGCCGTCTCGATGTCCTTCTCGCTCATGCCGATTCCCGTGTCGCGGATGCGCACGACGACTTCGCCGGAAGCTTCGAGCGACGACGACACGATCACCTGGCCGCCGGCGCGCGTGAATTTCACCGCGTTGGACATCAGGTTGAGCAGGATCTGCCGGAGCGACCGAGGATCGGCGACCACGCTCGGCACGTCCGCGCCGAGCGAGGTGCGGATGATGATGCGTTCGCGGTTGGCCTGCGGCTGCATCAGCGCGACGCATTCCTGGATCGCAGCGTTCACCGGCACTGATTCGAACGCCAGGTCGACCTTGCCCGCCTCGATCTTGGAAAGATCGAGCAGGTCGTTGATGAGGCTCAACAGGTGCGCGCCGGAGACGTGGATGTCGTGCAGGTACGAGCGGTAGCGCTCGTTGCCGATCGGCCCGAACTTCTCGCCCATCATCACTTCGGAGAAGCCGATGATCGCGTTGAGCGGCGTGCGGATCTCGTGGCTGATCTTGGCGAGGAAATCCGACTTCTGCGTATTCGCCGCTTCCGCCGCTCGCCGCGCCGCGATCAGCTCCGCTTCGACGTTTTTCCAATGCGTGATGTCGCGGAGTACCGCGGCGAATTTGTCTGATGTGCCGATCCGGCCCATCGTCATGAACAGCGGGATCAGGCCGCCCGCCGGCACGCGCCCGATGATCTCCCGTCCGTCGTTCAGCACTGAGGCCACGCCGTTCGCGGCAAGGCCGTCGAGATAGTCGAGCGCCGCCTTGTGGCTCTCGTCGGCGACGAGGTCCGTGAAATAGCGGCCGGCGTACTCCGTCGCCTCGATCCCGAACAGCGCCTCGGCCGCTCGGTTCATGCTGCCGATCTTGCCGCGCTGGTCGATGACGATCACGCCGTCCGTCGCGGTATCGAGAATCGCCGACAGCTCGTCCGCGCGCGCTTCGCTCCGCGCCAGCTCCAGGGTGAGCGCGTCTTCGTCGGTGGCCTCACGCTTCGGCGTCGCCGACAGCGAAAGCATCAGCGCGGTCGCGCCGGCCCAGGTCACGGCGTGCAGCCAAGCCTTGACCGAGACGCTGACGCCATCGCGGCGCCGCGCCGCGAGCTTGCCGCCACCATCCGCAATGCTGCCCGCGAGCCCGTCGCTCCCCGGGAAGATAGCCTCGGCGCCCCCGGTCTCGATGAAGGCGTCGTAGGAATCGTAGCCAAGCAGGTCGAGCAGAGTGCGATTGGCGAACAGCGTCCTGCGGTCGCGAAACACCGCGATGCCGAGCGGCAGCCGGTCGAGCAGGCGCGTGTCGATGTCGCCCGCTGGTGCCTTTCCTGCATCCTTGCGGGCAGGGGCGGCGGGCGCTGCCACGATCTCCTCGGCATCCTCTTGCCGCGCGCCAAGCGCCTCGGCGATCCGGCGGAATGCGTCGCGCTCGGTGCCCGTCAGCCGCTCCGGCAGGATGCGCGTCGGCGTCGCTTCGAGGCGTACGACGTTGGAGGTGGAGGGCGCGGGTGCAGGCGGCGGGGCAGGGGGCGGAGCGGCGCGTTCCACAACCGGATCGCGGCGCGGACGCGGGCGGCGGTGCGCCGTCCCGCGCTCGATCGAATGCTGCGCGGCCTCATCGGCGTCGTGGTGTGGCTGCGCCAGGTCCGCGGCCGCGGCCTGCACCTCCTCCACGATCTTCGCGGGAGGCGACGCCGCCGGAGCCTCCGCAACCGCAGTCTCACCCAAAGGCGCGGGCGCGCGCAGAGCAGCGCTGCGCTCGTCCGGGCGGATGGCGCCGAAGCCGCGGTAGACACCGTTCGCCCCCCGCGTAACGCTCATCGCGACCGGCACCGTTTGCCCGTCGGCAGCGGGCCACAGCACCGTCCCGCCAAACGGTGCGCCCTCGAACCCGAAGGCCGCGGCGACCGTCGACCATGGATGGCCCACGATCGCCGCGTGTTCGGCGCCGACGACCTCCGCCAGTTCGCCGGATACAAACGTGAACCGCTGCTCCGCATCGGCCTCGAAAACGAATTGCACAACGCGTGGCGGCTGGGCGGTTGCCGAATTCTGCGCCGGCTCCAATGCGGCCGCATCGGGCGCGGGATAGGAAGCCATCGGCGCCGGCCCCGCCTGCGGCGGCTCGCTCGGCGCCGTCTCCTCGGGCGGCACAAACGCCGGCGGCGCCGCGCGGGTACGTGCCACCGCGGCAGCGACGACCAGGAACAGCGCCCGCCCGTCAGCGTGGAACGGCGCCACCTGCGTGTCGCGTGTCCCGCCGCCCACCGTCAAAGCGTCACGCGCGACATGTCCCTGCCGCGCCGCATCGTCGATGAGATCCTTCAGCGCCGGCGTCTCTGCGCCATCCGAGCCGGCGACGATCTTTCCGTCTGCCGTCGCCACTGCCGCGAGGCCATCGCGTTCCGCCAGCATGCCGACCAGCGCCTCGGCCCGCGCCGCAAGCGTGCCGCCTGCCGCGCCTGCCGCCGCGATGGCCAATACCGCGCGCGACCCATCGTCGAGGTTCAGCCGCCGGCATGCCGCGGTCAGCGTCGTGACACGCACGCCCTGCCCGAACCGAAGCATCTCCAGCCGCGCGGCATCGGTCGGCAGAACGCGCGCCAGTCGCGCCACCTGCGCCTTCAACGGGTTGAGGTCGGAGAACGTGACACTGAGCGCATCGCCTATCGCGCTCGCGCCAAGCAGGGCCGCCCCCGCGACGTTGGCGTAGAGAACGTGCGAACCGTCGGCCGCGAAGACGAACGCCGGCCGCGGGTCGAGCAACGTCTCGCCGACCGCCGCAACCGCGACCATGCCGAGATAGGATGTGGTCTTCCCGTCCATACCCCTCGCCGTCCCGAAACGCCCCCCGGCCGTCTTCGCGTCGCGAAGGCGTGGAACGGCGGCGGCCCCCTCATCCCGGCTTAAGAAATACCGCCTGGCCGGGGCAGGGTCCACGCGCCCCGCCGCGCCATTTCGTGCACGGTTAACCAGCGTCCGCTATTGTCGCGGCCAGGGGGTCTGCCAATCGTACAGGGAGGGCTGAAACCATGCAGCCGACGCGTTTCGAAATCCCCGAACAAATCCGCCAGGCCGCTGAGAGCAGCGTCAAGCAGGCGCGCGATGCCTTTGAGCAGGTGCTGGACGCCACCCAGAAGGCCGTCGCCGGGGTCGGCGGCTCCGCCTGGTCTTTGGGCGAGGGGGCAGCCGACCTCCAGCGCCAATCGCTGGCCTACCTCGAGGAAAATATCGCTGCCTCGTTCGATCTCGCCCAGCGTCTGGTGCAGGCGCGGACGTTGGAAGAAGTCGCCGCCCTGCAGCAGGAATACCTCCGCCGCCAGATGACCGCCCTGGCCGAGCAGGGCAAAGCGCTCGGGGCGATGGCAACGAAGGCCGCCACGGAAACGCCGCGCAAGAAGAAGTAGCGGCATCCTCGCCGCCGGCGGCGGCTGGAACTATGGTGCATCGCAAAATTTATGTTGCAATGCACCATGCCCTCACTTATATCATCTGCATCCGAGGCAGGCATCGTCCTGCCCCCCGTTTTGAGGACCGCAGCCATGACCACAGCCGCCAAAAAGGCCGCGAAAGCCGCCACTGCCGCCGCTTCCACTCCGTTCGCCTCCGTGACGAGCCCGTTCAACGGCACGTTCGAAGCGTTCAGCTTCCCCACCCCGAGCTTTGAAGTCCCCGCCGCCGTCCGCGAGTTTGCCGAGAAGTCGGTGACCCAGGCCCGCGACGCCTACGCCAAGCTGAAGACATCCGCTGACGAAGCGACCGCCTTGGTCGGCGAGAGCCTGGAGACCGCCCGCGAGGGCACGCTGGCCATCGGCCTCAAGGCCGTCGACGCCGCCAAGGTCAACAGCGACGCCTCGTTCTCCTTCGCCCGCGACCTGTTCGGCGCCAAGACGATGTCCGATCTCATCGAGATTCAGAGCGCCTTCGCCCGCAAGCAGTTCGACACGCTTACCGGTCAGTTCAAGGAATTCCAGGCGCTCACCGAGAAGCTCGTCACCGAGACGACCAAGCCGGTGACCGACAAGGTCCAGAAGACCTTCAAGGACCTGAAGGTCGCCTGAGCGGAACCTCCCACCACTGACGAAAAGGCCCGGACGCACCACGCGCCGGGCCTTTTTCTTTGAACTTGAACGCCCCCCGCGATCCGCCTAGTTTCCGCGGCGCTTGGGGATACCCGTGCAGCTGTAGCTCAGTTGGTAGAGCGGCGGATTGTGGATCCGTAGGTCGTTGGTTCAAGCCCAACCAGCTGTACCATTCCCTTTCTCCACATTGATCGCACTCCTTCCGCCGGTGCCCGCAGCCGCCGGCGCTGTGTTCGGTTTCGCACAGATTCTCTGCACTGCCTCACCCCGATAAGTTGCATTTGCAGTTTACAACTGCCGCTCGCACTGCCTAGTTTTTCAGCGCCGTGCGGCGGCGGAGGCCAAAATGATTCGTCATTCGAAATTCGACACCGAATTTTTGAGCGGACGTCGCACGTCGAGCAGACGACCCATCCTCCTGCTCGGGACAGCCATCGGGTCGACCCTGTTTTTTGCCTCCCCCTCGTTCGCTGCCGTGCTGTGCGGACAGGCCGGGCCGTCTCCGATCTTCCAGACGGCAAGCATCGCGCTGGTCTGCGTCAACAACGACGATCGTGTTGCTCCTTCCGGCGAGGACGCAATCTCGCTGTCCACGACGGGCAACAACAGCGACATCACTCTCACCAATACCGGCCACCTCACCGCGACCGCGTCGCCATCGGGCGGACGCGGCATCTTTGCGTCGACCAACGGCATTGGCGCCGACATCACCATCAACAACTCGGGCGCCATCGACTCGTCCGGCCACGCCATTATGGCGACCGACGATGGCTCGCATACCGGCACGAGCGACGACACCCACATCCTGATCATCAACTCCGGCGGCATCCAGACCGGCGAGGGCGCTGGCCTGATGGGCCGTGCGAGCTACGGCACGGGCAACGTCGTCGAGATCAGGAACACCGGCGCGATCACGACGGGGGCGAACCTCTCCGAGATCGGCGGCTCGACGGGCATCTTCGCTTCGGTGGGCGGCAACAACGGCCTGGCCACTGTCACCAACGACGGCGCGATCACCACCGAGGGCGATACCGCCGCGGGCATCTCGGCGGTTGCGAGCTACTACCACGGCAACAACAGCGACATCGTCATCAACAACGGTGTCCACGGCACCATCATCGCGACTTCCCCCGACGCTTTCGGCATCTTCGCGTCGGCCGGCAGCGTCGACCCGGCCGGCGGCGTGCCCAACGCCAACAACGACGGCACGGTCATCATCAACAACGCCGCGTCGGTCAACGCCGGCTACCACGGCATCGGCGCCTACTCCTACGGCACCAACGGCACGATCACCCTCGGCAACACCGGTGCGGTAACGTCGACAACCGGCGCGTCACTCCTCGCCAAGTCGAACAACGACAACGCCGATATCAATATCACCAACAGCGGCAGGCTGACCGCACAGGGCACCGATCCGCTGGTTTCCCACGGCATCTACGCGGCGACGAACGGCGTCGGCGCCGACATCACCATCAAAAACACGGGTGAGATTGACTCGAACGGCCACGCCATCATGGCGACCGACGATGGCGCACATACCGGAACCAGCAACGACACGTACGTTTCGATCACCAACTCCGGCAAGATCAACACCGGCAAGGGCGCCGGTCTGTACGGCCGCGCCAGCTACGGCTCGGGTAATGTCGTCGAGATCGTCAACACCGGCGCGATCACGACCGGCGTGAACACGTCGCCGATCGGCGGCGCAACGGCCATCTTCGCCTCGGTGGGCGGCAACGGCGGCTTGGCAAAGGTCACCAACGACGGCGTGCTCACGACTGTCGGCGATACCGCCGCCGGCATTTCGGTGGTCGCGAGCTACTACCACGGCGACAACAGCAACATCATCATCAACAATGGTGTCCACGGGACGATCATCGCAAACGCTCCCGGGGCTTTTGGCATCTTCGCTTCAGCCGGCAGCGTCGATCCGACCCCGCCTGATGCTGATCCCAACCCCAACAACGGCGGCACGATCGTCATCGACAACGCCGCGTCGATCACATCGGGCTACCACGGCATCGGCGCGTATACCTACGGTACGGGCGGTGACATCACCCTCACCAACAGCGGGCGGATCACTACTACCGGCACCTCGGATTCCAATGGCATCGTGGCCATCGCCAATGCTTCTGGCGCGGTGGTTTCGGTCGTCGATAGCGGCGCGATAAACGCGCTTGGCTTCGGCATTGTTGCCCAGGCGCTGGGCGCCGGTTCCAGCCTCTCCGTCGATGCCAACGCCGACGTCTACGGCGCCGTCGGAGGCGTTCAGATCGTGACGGAGGAGCCGGCCACCCTGAACGTGGGAGTCGGCGGTTCCGTCAGCGCTGGCAACAACCTGGCCGTATCTGCGAGCGGCGGACCGCTTACCATCAACAATAGGGGCGCCGTCTATGGCCGCCTTGAGCTGGGCGACGACTACGTCGGCGATACGTTCAACAACCTGAGCACTGGCTATTTCCGCGTCGTCACCGACAGCGACTTTGGCGATGGCGCCGACGTCGTCAACAACTCCGGCGTCATCGACGCATCCGGCGGCGGCACCGGCAATAAATCGTTCGTTGCCCTCGAGACCCTGAACAACACCGGCGGCCTTGTCTCGCTGGTCGACAATCACGCCGGCGACCACTTCACGACCTCCGGCAACTTCGTCGGCTCGGGGACTTCGCTGGTCGGCCTCGATGTGGATTTCAGCAATCCGGGCGCCGCCGACGTCTACACCATCCAGGGCAATTCCTCGGGGACGACGCGTGTCGTCATCAATCCGACCGGCATTACACCCGGCACGCCGCACGTTGGCGACATCGGTGTGATCGTCGTCAACGGGACCACGTCGGAACCCGATTTCGACCTGGCTGGCGGTCCCGTCAACGCTGGCTTCTACGCCTACGATCTTTTCCTCGACGGCAATACCCACGAGCTCCGCTACGTCGGCCTCGGCAACGCCGCCTACGAGCTGCCGGCGGGCGTGACCGGCGCTCAGGATCTGTGGCAGGACGGCTTCAACCTCTGGCAGGATCGCATCGCGAGTGCGCGCGACCATCACACGACCAACGTCGGGGAGCCCGCCGCCTGGATACAGGCGATGGGGAGCTGGTCGCACCTCGACCCCTCAATCACCTTCGAGGCGTCCGGCCGCACTGAGACCCTGAATCTGGACAACAGCCAGAGCATGGGCGGCGTTCTGGCGGGCGTCGACTTGAATACCGGCTCGTTCAATGGCGGCGACGTCATTGTCGGCGCCACCGCCGGCTACGTGACCTCGCTTCTCGACTTCGATGCCACGGACGACTTCTGGCAGTACCGCGGCGCGAGCCTCGGCGCCTACGCGTCGTTCTTGAAGGATGGCTTCTTCGTCAACGGTGCCGTCAAGCTCGACCTGCTGCGCGTGTCGATCAACAACAGGCAGGGCGCGGTCGTGTCCGATGCCGACACGAGCGCCACCAGCTTCGGCGGGCGCGTCGACGTGGGCTATCGCATGAACACCGGCTGGGGCTTCCTCGAGCCCAAGGTCAGCCTCCAGGGTGCCCGCACTTGGATCGGCGACGTCAGCCTTTTCGGCAGCGACGTCACCTTCCAGGATGGCACGAGCGGTCGCGTCACCGCAGCGCTGCGTGTCGGCACGCCTGAGATCGACCGCGGCGACGTGAAGATCGCGCCGAGCCTGACTTTCAGCATCTGGGACGATCTCGGCGGCATGAACACCGCCAATATCGGCGCCCCCATCTCGACCTCGACAGGCAACAACCCCGGCAGCGCTCTGTTCGGTGGCATTTCGGCCAACGTCGATTTCATCGGCCGGAACGGCTGGTCGGGTGGATTGCAGGCGAGCTTCAAGACGTCGTCCGATACGCAAGGCGGCAGCCTGGGGGCTTCGCTCCACTTCCACTGGTAACGTCTTTCAGATGTGGAATTGCGTGCAACGTCCGTCCGGCGTCCGCTAGTCTGTCGTTATTGGTACCGTCGCCGGAGCGGACAGATTGAGCGAACCTGACCCTGGCCGTGGAGCGCCGCAGCAGTCGACCCAGGTCACGCTGTCGCGTGGCTTCATTGCGTGGTTGGAACGTGCCCGGTGCGGGATCGCCTTCACCTCATACCAGACCGGGCAACTGTTTTTCGTCGGGCTGACGCCTGACCGCAAAACGTCCCTGCACCAGACGCAATATGTGCGGGCGATGGGCATCCACGCGATCGGCGAACGCCTGCTGCTGGCGTCCGATACGGCGATCTGGCGTCTGGAGAACGTGCTGCAAACCGGCCAGGTCGCGCAGGGCATGTTCGACCGCATGTATGTGCCGCGCGCGGCATCCTTCACCGGCGATCTCGACGTCCACGAGCTGAGCGTCCGGCGCGATGGCCAGGTGGTGTTCGTCAACACCAGGTACTCGTGTCTCGCGACGTTGAGCGCTACCCATTCCTTCCGTCCGATCTGGAAGCCGGCCTTCATCAGCCGGCTGGTGCCCGAAGACCGGTGCCACCTGAACGGCCTGGCTATGGAGGGCGGGGAGCCGCGCTACGTCACCGCCGTCAGCCGTTCCGACTCCGTCGGCGGCTGGCGCGATCGTCGCTGGGAAGGCGGAATGATCATCGACGTGACCACCGACGAGATCGTGGTCGACGATCTCTCGATGCCGCACTCGCCGCGTTTGCACGATGGTGCGCTGTGGGTGCTGGATTCCGGTCGCGGCTCGCTGGTCCGCATCGACCGGGCGACAAAGAAAAAGGACGACATCGCCTTCTGCCCCGGCTTTCTGCGCGGCCTCGCTTTCGTCGGCCGGTTTGCGCTGGTCACGACCTCATTGCCGCGCGAGGGGCTGTTCAACAACCTGCCGCTGCAAAAGAACCTTGAGGCCAGAGACGCCGAACCGCGATGCGCGGTCTACGTCATCGACACGCAGACACGCGGCATCGTCGAATGGATAGACCTGGTCGGTTACATCACGGAATTGTTCGACATCACCACGCTGCCGAACTGCCTCTGCCCTGCTTCTGTCGCCCCAAGCGGCGCTGACGCCAACTCACTGGTCACCATCGAAGGCGAACTGCCCAGTTAGCCGCAGCTGCCTCGGCGTCAGCTTCGACGGCCGGACCGCGCCTGATGCCCCCGGCTCCATAGCGCCACGCCGAGCGCCATCGCTGCGAGAACTGCAGCGACGCCGAACGTCAGCCGCAATCCCGACTGGCCTTCCGCGATCGACGGGAACGTGTCGTGCGATCCTGCGGCAAACAGCGCCCCCATCATCGACGCGCCGGTGATGAGTCCGAGATTGCGCGCGAGGCCGAGCAGGGCGCTTCTGAGCCCGCGTTGGTCTCCGGCGACGTTGCGCATCACCATGGTGTTGTTCGCCGCCTGGAACAGCGCGTACGCCGCGGTGATCGTCGCAAGCGCCCCGACATATCCCGCAACTCCGAACGCGCCCGGCAGGAATGCCATGAGCGAAGCTCCGGCCGTCACCCCGACGAGACCCACCAGCGCGGCTTCGAACGCGCCCGCACGGTCGACCATCCGGCCCGCCGGAATGCCGGTCAGCGCCGCGATGATTGGCCCGACCGACGTGACCAGGCCGGTGACGGCCGGCCCAAGGCCCATCGTGCGCGTCAGGTACAGCGGGCCCACCACAAGCGTTGCCATCACGACAGTAGAAACGATGGCGGCTTCGATCAGGCTGCCGGCCAGAACGCGGTCGCGCAAGAGCGCGATCTGGATCAGCGGCGAGCCGACGCGCGCCTCCACGAAGATGAAGGCGCCAAGCCCGGCGACCGTCAGCCCAGCCAGCAGTGCCGTCATCGACGGCGCGGCGCCGCCTTGCGTCATGGTCAGGGCGTAGCCTGCCAGCGAAAGCGTCAGCAATAGCGTCCCTGCCGGATCGAGGCCGGCGTTCTTCTCGTTCCGGCGATCGGATGGCAGGGCCCGGACGAGAGCGAAAGCCGTTGCCCCCGCTACTGCCATCGCAAAGAAAGCAGATCGCCATCCGAGCGCTGCGGTGAGGACACCGCCGAGCGAGGGGCCGAGCGCCGTCCCCAGGGTCGAGACGCTGCCGAGCAGCCCCATCGCCCGCCCGGTCTGCTCCTTCGGCACCACGTCGCCGACGGCGGCGAGCGTCAGCGCCATCATCGCCGCCGCCGCCACGCCCTGCAGCGCGCGCGACAGAACCACGGCCCAGAGTGCCGGTGCGATTCCACTGCCCACCGAGGCCAGGGCAAACAACGCGGTGGCCGCCAGAAGCAGCCGCCGGCGCCCGACCCTGTCACCAAGCCTTCCGGCACCCACGATCAGGCTCGTCGTCGTCAGCAGATACGCGAGCACCGCCCACTGCACCTGCTGGATGGGCGCGGCGAAGGACACGGCCAGTGTCGGCAGCGTAACGTTGACGATGCTGGTTCCAAGCGAGGGCAGGAGCATCGCCAGCGACAGCGCGGCGAGCTGCCGCCACGGCGGGTGCGCTGGCATCCGAGCGCGTGCACTGCGCGCGCCGGACGGCTTGTGATCGTGGTTGGCAGGCATGATGGCTCCTTGTCGGTGCCGCCCGCAGATGCGCCGCCCACGCTATTTGCAGAAGACGCACGGATTGCATAAAATCAGTGCACGAAACGCATGTGTTCGGGGTGCGGCGATGCCGGATCTGAATCTTCTCGTCACCCTCAACGCCCTTCTTGAGGAGGGCAGCGTCGTTGGCGCAGCGCGACGCCTCCGGCTCAGCCCTTCCGCGATGAGCCGCGCCCTCGAACGCCTGCGGAAGACGGTCGGCGACCCGTTGCTGGTGCGTGCCGGACGCGGCCTGGTGCCGACGCCCCGCGCCACCGCCTTGCGCGCGGAGGTCGGCGCCCTCGTCGATGGCGCGACCACCGTGTTGCGCCCCGCGGAGAAACTGGACCTCGCCAGTCTCGCCCGCCGCTTCTCATTGCGGACGAGCGAAGGGTTCGTCGAGACGTTCGGCCCGCGGCTGCTCGCCATCGTCGAAAAGGAAGCCCCGGGCGTCATCCTCCAGTTCGTCGCGAAACCCGACAAGGAGAGCGGTCCCCTCCGCGAAGGCCAGGTGGACATTGAAACTGGCGTGATCGATGCCGATACGGCGCCCGAAATGCGAACCCTGCCTCTGTTCGAGGATCGTTGGATCGGCGCGGTGGCCAACGGCCACGCTCTTGCGCGCGGTCGCGTGACGACGGGCCGCTACGCCGCCGCGCGCCACATCCTGGTGGCGCGGCGCGGCCTGCACAGCGGCGAGATCGACGCTGCGCTCGCGGCGGTCAGGCACGATCGAAAGATCGTGACGCTCGTCAACGGGTTCTCCGCCGCGCTGGCGCTGGCGCGCGAAACCGATCTGGTCGCGACTGTGCCCGGCCGGCACACGGCGGGCCTGCGCAAAGGCATGTACACCTTCGCCCTGCCATTCCCGGTGCCACCGTTCACGGTCTCGATGATGTGGCATCCGCGCATGGATGGCGACCTCGCGCATCGCTGGCTCCGCGGCTGCGTTCGCGAGGTGTGCCGCGCGAGAACGACGCGCGCGTGATCCTCATGACATAGCGTCGCGTGCACGTATCGAGTGCAAACGTTGCGCGTTCCGCACATGTCGGTGTCGATCTAATAGGAAGCCGTCATCAATTCGGAGGGCTTCCACATGACTACGATCGAAACATCCGTCCCCGCAGCGGGACGCTTCGCACAATCCGCAGCCGCAAGACTCTTTTCCCGGGGGAACAGCATGAACGAACAAACCGGCGCTCAGCGCCAGTCGCAATATCTCGCGCGCATGACGGGCTTTCTGTTTCTCGTCACGTTCGCCACATCGATACCCCCGGTCATCTCCTTCTACGTGCCGGCGCTGAGCGAGCCGGCGTTCGTCCTCGGCGGCAGCTTTGATCAGGGCGTGTCGTGGGGCGCGCTGCTCGAGCTCCTGCTCATCATCTCCAACATCGGCACCGCGCTCGCGCTCTATCCCGTGCTGCGCCGCCCGTTCAGGGTGCTGTCCCTCGGCTACGTCACCGCGCGCCTCACTGAATGCGGTTTTATCGCGCTGGGCGTCGTCGCTCTCCTGGCGCTGAATACGCTGCGCGCGCACGCTGGCGGCCTTGATCAGGCCGCGCTGACCGCTGTCGGTCAGGCGCTGGTTGCCGTCCACGACTGGACCTTCCGCCTCGGGCCCGGATTTGTGGTCGGCGTCGGCAACGGGCTCATCCTCGGCACCATGATGTGGCAGAGCCGCCTCGTCCCGCGCACCATGTCCATCCTCGGACTCGTGGGCGGCCCCGCCATTCTCGTTTCCGGCGCCGCAGTCCTGCTGGGCCTGATCGAAGCCGGCTCGACACCGCAGGTCATCGCGACCATCCCGGAATTCTTCTGGGAGCTGTCGCTGGGCCTGTGGCTGCTGCTGCGCGGCTTCAACCCCGCAGCGCTCGCCAGGGCAGAAGCCTCGGCAGCCTGACCGTCAGAGGTAAGCGCAATCGGGAGGGCGGCGACCACGCACGCTCTCCCGCTTGCCGTTCGTCTTCCACCCAACGCACGCAGGCTGCGCTAGTTCGGCCGCTGCCGCCGCGGCGGACCATTCACCGGCGCGACCTGCTTCAGATAGGCAACGATCGCGGCGAGATCGCTTTCCGGCAGATGCGCCAGGTTCTGCTGCACCTCCAGCATCACGCCGTTGAAATCCTGCCCCATCTCGAGATCGAACAGCAGATCGTCGGCGGATTTATCGCCGATACCACCGGTGCCCGGCGTCAGGTTCGGTGCCCGCCCGCGGCCGGAAAGATTGGGTGCGCCGCCGAGCGCATGTGTCATGTCGAGGCCGCCAAGCCCGAACAGAGTCCGCGGCGTGTGGCATTCGTTGCAGTGCCCCGGCCCGTTGACGAGATATGCGCCGCGATTGACCTCCGCGCTCTTCGTCGCATCGGCCGCGAACTCGCGCCCGTCGAGGAACAGAAACTTCCATAAGCCCAGGCCGCGGCGGATGTTGAGCGGGAAGGGGAGCCGGTCCGGCTTGTTCTCGGCATGCACGGGCGGCAGCGTGTCGAGAAACGCCTTGAGGTCGACGAGATCGGCGATCGGCATGCGTTGGTACGATGTATAGGGGAACGACGGGTAGAGATGCGTGCCGCCGGGCCCGATGCCGCGCTTCATGGCGTTCAGAAAATCGAGCATCGTCCAGTTGCCGATCCCGGTGTCCTTATCCGGCGAAATATTCGGCGGGAAGAACGTGCCGAACTTCGAGGTCAGCGCCTTGCCGCCGCCGAGCATCGGCTTGGCGTCGCTGGCCTTCGCGTCCGGCGACAGGTGGCACGACACGCATCCGCCCGCCCAGAACACAAGCTCGCCGCGCGTGGCGTCGCCAGGCGTCGTCGGCACCACCGAAGCCGCCAGCGGCCGCGGCTCCGTGAGAATCCAGAACGCCGCGAAGCCGACCGCGACCACCACCACCAGTCCAGTCAGCCACCGGCGAAGCCGCATTGGATCGTCCTATTTCGCGCCCTTGCCGACGTGAACACCCGACATGCGGATGTTATCCAGCATCCGGCGAAAATTATCGTTGAGCGTCGTCTCGATTTCCGGCCGCCCCTCCAGCCGGCTAAGCAACATCCCCGCCGCCTCGATGGTGGACAGTCCTTGCCGCCGCGGCTCGCGCCGCAAGTTGCCGTAGAGCGAGGGCCGTTTCGGATTGAGCGCGACGCGCTTGCCCTTCAGCACCCACGCATTCCGCCACCACAGCGTCTTCGCCTGGCTCCACGTTCCGTCGAAGACGACGATCCCGTCGATATCGGCGAGAGCGCCATCCTGATCGGCAACCGGCGCGCCCTTCTTGTCCAGGACCGCGATCTCGCGGCCGCCCGGAAAATCGCTGGCGCGCGCGGAGCCGAGATGCAGGATCGCCCATCGCTTCGGATCTGCGGCGCGGCCCAGTGCCTTCGCGAGCGAAGGCCATGACAGACCGATCTTCAGCGTGGCGTTACTGAGACTGGCGACCGCCAACTGCGCGCTGCCCAGGGCCGCGTCCTGCTCCTGCGGATGCTGCAGGATAAGCAACGCGACGCGATTATCTATCTTGGCGGGAGAGCTGTTCGCGTTGCCCAATGTCTTTCCCTTGGCCGTTCGCAGCCCGGTCATGCTGCGCTGCAGGAGTAACTGCGGAGATCACGCGCTAAACACAGTTTCGTGATTCTTGCTGACCGCACAGAAAACAATCGCCAATGGTCTGACAATTCACCAGATTCATTCCAGCGATTCTTGGGTCGAATTCCGCAATTCTTAACTCGGCACGGCAAAAACTTGGCTTCCTGATTCGAGTGGCTTCCCGGATCGTTGCATGGCTGCCCTGGATACCGCGCCACCACGCGGATCTGCACCGATGAGTGAGACGTCGCGGGCGAGCCTGCGCCGGCGCCTCCTGCCCACGCGCTTCGGCCTCGCCAGCCAGATCGCCGTGTGGGCGATCGTCATCGGCACATTGACCGCCGCAACCGTTTCCTTCTTCGCGTATCGCGGCAACGTCGCGATTGTCGTCGAACGTCAGTTGCGCACGCTGGCGACCTCAGTCGACCTCGCCGCTGGCCGCATTGCCACGCGTTTCGATTCCGCGGAGCGCGATGCCGTCTTTCTCAGCAAGACGCCGACAGTCGCCGGCTTTGTCCGTGCCCTTGCCAATGGCGGTGTCGATCCAGCCGACGGCACCACGGCGGCGGTGGCCGGCGATCGCATCGCCGATGTTTTCAGCGCGTTGCTGGAGGCCCGCCCCGGGTATTTCGACGCGCTGCTCCTCGACGCAAGTGGCAACGAGATCGTGCGCGTCAATCGCGACGGCAGCGGCACCCTAAGTCGCACTGCACCTGCGAACCTGCAGGACAAGAGCCAGCGCCCGTATTTCATCGCCGCTTCGCGCCTGCCGCCCGGCGCCGTCTTCATCTCCGACATCGAGCTCAATCAGGAGCGCGGCGCGATCGAGCTGCCTTACCGCCCGACCGCCCATGTCGCCGTGCCGCTCTATTCCGGCCTCAACGCGCTGGTCGGCGTCATCGTCCTCAATCTCGAGCTGAAGACGCTGTTCGAGGTCGTCAACGATACGCTCGGATCGGAGAGCCAGCACATCGTCACCAATCCGTCCGGCGACTACCTCGTCGCGCCGTTGTCCGAGAAGGCGTTCGGCTTCGACCTTGGCAGGCGCTATCGCCTTCAGGACGATTATCCCGAGCTGGCGCCGCTGCTGCAGAGCAGTGCGGCGACCTTCTCCGGCGAGATCGAACGCCCGGCGGGCACCTATCTCGCGGTCGGCCAGCGTGTCGCCTTCGATCCCGCTCATCCCGATCGCTTCATCGCCGTCGCCGCAGTACTGTCGAACGCGGATCTCCTGGCCCAGACGCGCTCGCTCCGCGATTGGACGGCGCTTGTCGCCTCGCTGGCGATTCTGCTGGGTGTAGCCTTCGCCGTTTTCCTGTCGCGCCTCATCGTCCGGCCGCTCCGCACGCTCACGGCCGCAGCGACGTCGATTGGCGCCGGACGGCGCGACGCAGACTTTGGCGCCACCGCCGCGCGCCGCGACGAAACGGGCGAGCTTGCGCGCGTCATGACACTGATGATGCAGGAGATCGCCGAGCGCGAGGAGAGGCTCACCGCCCAGGCCGACGAGCTCACGCGTTCCAACCAGGAGCTTGCGCAGTTCGCGTACGTCGCCTCGCACGATCTTCAGGAGCCTCTGCGCATGGTCGGCAGCTACCTCGAGCTGCTCGCCCGCCGTTACGAGGGCAAGCTCGACGACGAGGCGCTGGAGTTCATCGGCTTCGCAGTCGATGGCGCGACGCGCATGAAGCGCCTGATCAACGACCTGCTCGGCTATTCGCGCGCCGGCAACAGTCCGCTCAAGATCGAGAACGCCAACGTTCAGAACCTCGTCGATACGGTTCTCGCGCAGCTCGCGTTGCAGATCGGCGAAACCCACGCCGAGGTCACCGTCGGCCCGATGCCGATGTTGCGCGCCGATCCGATCCAGCTCGCGCGCGTCTTCCAGAACCTGATCGAAAACGCGCTGAAGTATCGCTCGCCCGACAAGCCCCCGGTGGTGAGGATCGCCGCGGCGTCGAGCGACGGCATCTGGCGCTTCACCGTGACCGACAACGGCATCGGCATCGACCCGCAATTCAAGGAAAAGATCTTCGAGATTTTCAAGCGCCTGCACGGACGCGATCGCTACGCCGGCACCGGCATCGGCCTGGCCGTCACCAAGCTGGTGGTGGAGCGCCACGGTGGCCGTATCTGGGTGGATCCGGCGCCCGGCGGCGGTTCCGTCTTCACCTTCACCATTCCCGACAAGGCAGCCTGACGATGTCCAAGCCCATCGAGATCCTGCTGGTCGAGGACAATCCCGCCGAGGTTCGCTTGACGAGGGAGGGGCTGAAGGAAGCCCGCATCGCCAACACCCTGAACGCGGTCATGGATGGCCAGAGCGCGATCGAATACCTGCAGCGCCGCGGCAAGTATCAGAACGCCGTCCGCCCCGACCTCGTTCTGCTCGACCTTAATTTGCCGGGCCTCGACGGACGGAGCGTCCTTAAGCACATCAAGGAGGATCCACAACTCAAGATAATTCCCGTCGTGATTATTACATCGTCCGAGGCTGAGTCAGACATTATCAAGTCGTACGAAGCTCACGCCAATTGTTTTATTTCCAAGCCGATCGACTTCGAGGGATTCACGAAGGTTATCCGCTCGATCGAACACTTTTGGTTTACCGTTGTCAGATTACCTTAGATGCAACCGATCCGTGAATCTGCGCCCGCCGCCGTAGCCCCATGAACGAGGCGAATACTCCCTCTCTGTCGGTCCTGCTCGTCGAGGATAACCCCGGCGATCGCCGCCTCACGGAGTTCGCGCTGCATGACGCCGGCCGCGATGCCGAGATTGCCTGCACGGTCACCGGCGTCGACTCGCTTGCCGCCGGCCTCGCGTACCTCGAGCAGGTGAAGGGCATGGTCGATGCGATCCTGCTCGACCTGGATCTGCCGGATGCGCTTGGCCTCGACGGCCTGCGCGCCATGCGCGGCGCCGCGGCCCAGGCCCCGATCATCGTGCTCACCGGCCTGTCCGATCTGAAGATCGCCGGCGAAGCACTGAAGAACGGGGCAGGGGACTACCTCGAGAAGGGCGAGATCCAGCCGCGCACGCTGCTCCGCGCCATTCGCTATGCCATCGAGCGCAAGAAGAGCGAGACCGAGCTGCTGCGTCTCGCCAGCACCGACTCCCTCACGGGGCTGCTCAATCGCCGCGCGTTTTTCGAGCAGCTTGATAGCGCTCTCATCCAGTCGCGCCGTTCCGAGCTGCCGTGCGCGGTCATCCTGTTCGACGTCGATCGCTTCAAGGAGATCAACGACGTCTTCGGCCACAAGACCGGCGACAACGTGCTGTCCGAGGTGACCCGACGCCTGCGCGAGCAGCTTCGCGAGACCGACACCATCGCCCGCATCGGCGGCGACGAGTTCGCCATCCTCGCCACCAATCTGCGCTCGGAAGCCTCCGCCATGGAGATCGCCGAGAAGATTTCGCGCGCCGTCAGCGGCATCACCGAGCTCGACGACATGCGCCTGGAAGTCTCAATCAGCGTCGGCATTTCGGTCTTCCCGAACGATGACTCCAGTTCGGACGTTCTCGTTTCCCACGCCGATCTCGCGATGTACAAGTCGAAGGCGTCGAAGAAGGGCTCGATCAATTTTTTCGACTCGCGCATGGACGCCGTGGTGAAAGCCCGCCACGCCCTCAAGCGCTCCATGCCCGAGGATATCCTCGCCGGCCGCTTCTATCTGCTGTTCCAGCCGATCGTGGACGCCAGTACGCGCAAACTGGTCGGCGCCGAGGGCCTCGCTCGCTGGCGCGATCTCGAAAACAAGATCATCACGCCGACCGAGTTCATCCCGATCGCCGAGGAGTCTGGGTCCATCGGCAACCTCGGCAACCGCCTGCTCGAGGAGGCATGCGCTCAGATTCGCGCCTGGGCCGACATGCAGAAGGCTTTGGTGCCGATCTCGATGAACATATCGCCCATGCAGTGCCGCGATCCGGGCTTTGCCACCCGCCTGATCGCGACCATGGAGCGCCTCGAGGTTCCCGCGAAGCTGATCAACGTCGAGATGACCGAGTCGACCATCTTCAAGAACATCGACGTCATCCAGAAGAACCTCGACATGCTGAAGACTTACGGCGTCGGCGTGCACATCGACGACTTCGGCACCGGCTACTCTTCGCTCTCGCTGCTCCGCGATCTTCCGCTCAGCGCCGTCAAAGTCGACCGCAGCTTCGTCCGTGACATCGGCAAGGTCGCCGGGTCCGAACTGATCGTCCAGGCCGTCGTCGATCTCGCCCGCAAGCTCGGCTTCCAGACCATCGCCGAGGGCGTCGAGACCGAGGACCAGGTCGCGCTGCTCCGCGACATGGGCGTCAACAGCCTCCAGGGCTACTACTTCTCCAAGCCCGTCCCCGGCGCCCAGCTCGCCGGCTGGCTCCAGAAAAGCGAATCCTACCTGGTCGCCTGATTTCTCCCCTCCGCACGCCGAGCGTGCGGGAATGCGCCGACTCGCGTTAGGCTGTCACGTGTCGACTACTTCGGGGAGAGGGGCAGACTTATGACAATTCTCGCGGTGCTGACGGCGCTCGACGCCATCCTGCACGGGGCGCTGATCTATCGCTTCGGCGTCAAAGGAAACGAGCCGTTCGCGATATTCACCGTGGTGAATGTGCTTCTCACGCTGGCCCTGTATTTCGCCGTGCCCTATGCGGTGTGGGCGACCCTGGTGCTGTCGGCGATCGGCCTCATTGGCTTCACGATCACCTTCAACAAGGTGGCTCGCGACAAGAGCCTCGAATACGTCATCTGGATCGTGGACGCTGCCGTGGTCGTCTACGCCGCCTACCTTCTCTTCTTTGCGGGCGCAGCTCCGGCTCCCGCCGCTTAGAACTTGTAACCGCTGGCGTTCAGAAACAGGCGGAGCCGCTCCGGAAACTTCAGCACCTTGCGATCTTTCTTGTCGCAGGTGTCCGGGTCGTCGCCGTTCGGACAGACCTCCTCGCCTTCGTCCTTGGCGGCGTCCCAGTGCGCGTTGATCTGCTGCCATGCATCGGCGCCTTCGCCCACCCGGATCTTCTCGCCGAGCCACCCGGCGAGGAATCCGGGCGAGGTCCACTTGGCGGCCGGCTCTATCGAGTCTTCCAGCTCCTTCAGCCACGCCCGGTGCGCCGGCAGGAAACGCGGATCGTTGGTGAGATCGACCACGTCGCCGTTGCGCACCGAATAGATGACGCGCGGCGCGGCGCTGCACGCCGTGCAGTCGAACCGGTTGATGAAGTTGATGTCGACCGTGGCGATCTCGGCCAGTCCGTCGCCGTCGAGGTCCTCGAGCGTCGCGGTGTTGTCGCCGAAGTCGCCGATCGGGATGGTCTCCCACGTATCGCCAACCTGTTCGGCCACGATCACGGTGTTGCAGCACCCGCTGACGAAATAGACCTCGGGGAGGGCGTTGCTCTTGTCCATCTCGGCGATGCTCGCCTCCGCTGGCGGGTCGTCGATCTCCCCCGCCACGCCCGGCGCCTGCAGCACCTGCTTGCCGCCCACCGTCACCGTCAGCATCGGCGTGTCGTTGTCCGGGTCGAGATCGGGCCGCGCCACAAGATCGATCGTCGCCGTCACGCCGCCGGCAGTGACCGTCGCCGTTTTCGCATCGTCGTCGGCGAACTGTGCGGTTGGGTAGAGCGGCGGCTTGTCGGCATCGTCGTCGGCCGCGCCGCCGCCGGCAGCATCCTGCGCTGAGGCGCCGCTCACGCTGAGCGCCAGCGCGACCGCCGCTACCGCAAGTGATCCCCGCAACCACAGTCGCAGATCGGCCAACGCTTTCCTCCGGCTGAAGTGCGCGACAGATTAGCGTCAAGCCCGCCCGGAGCAATGCCGAACTGGCCCGGGGTCGCCTCGCTCTGCTAGTTTGCCGCAACTTGGCCATCCGGAGCGACGCCAACAATGCCCGCCAGCCACCTCAAGACGATACGTCTCAATCTCGCCCGCACGCCGGAGCACCCGGAAGGCAGCGACCAGCACTACTACCGCTTCACCGCCCCACTCACCGCCGACGGCCACCTCGATCCCGACGGCTGGAAGAAGCACCGCGACCGGTGCCGCGTCGTCCGCTCATGGGGCGGCGTCGAGGAAGACATCGGCCACCTGATCCACCGCCCCGGCGGCTCGTGGGGCTTCACCTACGACATCGAAGGCGACGAGGGCGACGAGTCGGGCTACCGCCTCGGCAGTCACAAATTCGCGCTGGGCGAGTACGTCACCATCACCGACGAAGACGGTAAGGCCCAGACCTTCTGGGTGGCGTCGGTCATCGATGCCTGAGCCGAAGACCGCCGCGCGCCTCATCGCCGAGGCGCTGGTCGCCAACGGCGTCGAGCGCATCTTCTGCGTCCCCGGCGAGAGCTACCTCGCGCTCCTCGACGCCCTCTACGACACCAACATCGCCGTCACCGTCTTCCGCCACGAAGGCGCCGCCGCGATGGCGGCCGAAGCATGGGGCAAGCTCACCGGCCACCCCGGCATCGTCATGGTCACGCGCGGACCCGGCGCGACCAACGCATCCGGCGGCATCCACGTCGCCCGGCAAGACTCGACGCCCGTCATTATGTTCGTCGGCCAGGTCGCCCGCTGGATGCGCGGCCGCGAAGCCTTCCAGGAGGTCGACCTCCGCGCCGCCTTCACACCCCTGGCCAAATGGGCCGACGAGATCGAGCGCGCCGACCACGTCCCCGAGGTCGTCTCGCGCGCCTTCCACGTCGCCGTCTCCGGCCGCCCCGGTCCCGTCGTGCTGTCGCTCCCCGAGGACATGCTCCGCGATACGACCGAGACGGCCAATCCCGGCCCCGCCCATCAGGTGCAAACCCACCCCGGCCTCACGCAGATGGCGCACCTCCAGAAGATGCTATGGGCGGCGGCGCGTCCCTTCGTCATCCTCGGCGGCACGCGCTGGAACGAAGCGTCCGTCGCCGGCATCCGCCGTTTCGCCGAGCGTTTCGACCTCCCCGTCGGCGTCTCCTTCCGCCGCCAGTCCCTGTTCGATCACGACCACCCGAACTACGCCGGCGATGTCGGCCTCGGCATCAACCCGGCGCTGGTCCAGCGCATCAAGAACGCCGACCTGCTGCTGCTCGTCGGCGGTCGCCTCAGCGAAAACCCGTCGCAGGGCTACACGCTGCTGGATATCCCCGAGCCCAGGCAGCAACTGGTCCACGTCCATCCGGGCGCTGAGGAGCTGGGCCGCGTCTATCGCCCCGCGCTCGCAATCAACGCCAGCCCCGCCGCCTTCGTCGCCGCACTGGAATCGGTGCACCCGCCGCATCACGCCATCGTCTGGAGCGGCGAGACCAAGGCCGCCCGCGCCGCCTATGAGGCGTGGTCGACGCCCGTGAAAAATCCCGGCCCCGTGCAGATGGCCGAGATCGTGACGTGGCTCCGCCAGCGCCTTCCCGACGATGCCATCATCACCAACGGCGCCGGCAACTACGCCACCTGGATCCACCGCTTCTTCCGCTTCCGCCGCTACCACACCCAGCTCGCGCCGACCTCCGGCACGATGGGCTACGGCCTCCCAGCCGCGATCGCCGCCAAGCTGAAGCATCCCGAGCGCACCATCGTCTGCTTCGCCGGCGACGGCGACTTCCAGATGACCGCGAACGAATTCCAGACCGCCGTCCAGTACAACGCGGCGATCATCGTCGTGGTCGTGAACAATGGCATCCACGGCACCATCCGCATGCACCAGGAGCGGCACTACCCGAACCGCGCCATCGCCACCGACATCACCAGCCCCGACTTCGCCGCGCTCGCCCGCGCCCACGGCGGCCACGGCGAAACGATCGCCACCACCGCCGAATTTGCACCGGCCTTCGACCGCGCCGCCGCCAGCGGCAAGCCCGCCCTGATCGAGATAAAACTCGACCCCGAAGCGATCACGCCAACCGCGACAATGTCGGAAATCCGAGGGAAGGGCAGGCGGTAAGGCGGCGGGCACCGGTCCTCCCCCGTGAAATGGGGGAGGGGAACCATGCGAAGCATGGTGGAGGGGGCACGCCGCCACCGCCGCTGACACGCCCCGTCAATCGCCACGCTAGTCTCGCCCCCATGCACCTCACCTTCCGCGAAGTCACCCCCGCGACCATCCCCGACTTCGAAGCCTTCTTCTCCGCCCCCGGCGCCCCGCACTTCTGCTGGTGCATCGTCTGGCGCCGCACGACGGAAGAGTCGCACCACCACCAGCCGGCCGATCGCAAAGCCCAGATGCTGAAGCGCATCTGCGCCGGCACGCCCGTCGGCCTCGTCGCCTACGACGGCGACACCGCCGCCGGCTGGGTCTCCATCGCCCCGCGCGACACCCACCGCAACCTCGGCGGCCCGCCAGCACAGGCCGACGAGAACATCTGGTCGATCGCCTGCTTCTTCGTCCCGCGCAAACGCCGCGGGCAGGGCACCGTCCGCGCCCTTATCAAAGGCGCCATCGCCCACGCAAAAGAGAAGGGCGCCACCATCGTCGAGGCCTACCCGGTAGACCGCGCAGCCCCCAGCTACCGCTACATGGGCTTCACCGACGTCTTCGCCGAAGCCGGCTTCACCGACGAAGGCATGGCCGGCACCCGCCGCCACGTGATGCGGCTGCGGCTTCGTGGCAAACCGGAACCCACCCGGCGTCTCCGGACTTAACCTCAATGCGGCGAGCGTCTCAGCGCCCTCGGAGAAGATGAGCCGCGACAAACCCTCCGGATCGGCATTGGAGGACAAGGCCATGTCGGGCAAGGTTCTGATCGCCGGTGCGGGCATCGCCGGCTGCTGCCTCGCGTGGTGGCTCGAAAAATACGGCTATGCCGTCACCCTGGTCGAACAGGCGCCGGAGCCGCGCCGGGGCGGCTACGTCATCGATTTCTGGGGTCTCGGTTTCGAGGTCGCCGAGCGCATGCGGCTGCTGGACGATCTTAGCCGGCAGGACCTCGACATCCACGAATTCCGCGTCGTTGACGACGCCGGCCGGCGTATCACCGGCATCGATCAGTCCGCGCTGCAGGACATGACCCGCGGGCGCCTGATGAGTCTGCAGCGCTCGGCCGTCGCCCTCGGTCTATACGACGCGATCGCGGACCGTGTGGAGCGGCGCTTCGGCGACAGCGTCGATCGGCTGCGCGAGAGCAGCGACGGCGTCGAGGTGCAGTTTCGCGCCGGCGAGACCGCGCGCTACGATCTCGTCTTCGGCGCCGACGGACTGCACTCCGCCGTGCGGGAAGCGGCCTTCGGGGACCAGCACCGTTTCGAGCGTTACCTCGGCTATCGTGTCGCCGCGTTCAGCGCGCCGCGATATCCCCACCGCGATCCCCACGTCTACGTGACCTACGCCAAACCCGGACGCCAGATCTGGCGTGTCACGCTCAACGAGGACGCGTGCGTCTTCCTGCTGCTCGTCGCCGAGCCTGATGCCGGCGCCTTCCCCGAGCGCGATCCTGCATCGCAGAATCAGCTGCTGACGCGTCTCTTCGCCGACGCGGGATGGGAAGCGGCCGAGGTCCTGGACGCCTTGGCCGGCGCCACCGACCTCTATTTCGACCGGGTGAGCCAGATCGAGCTGCCCGCGTGGACGAAGGGCCGCGTCGCGCTGCTCGGCGATGCGTGCGCCTGTCCAAGCCTGCTGGCGGGCGAGGGGTCGTCGATGGCGATGGCCGAGGCGTATACCCTCGCCGGCGAGCTGCATGCGGCGGGCGGCGACCATGCCGCCGCGTTCCGGTCATACGAGACCAAGCTGCGCCCGTACGTCGAACGCAAGCAGAAGGCGGCGCGCGGTTTTGCGTCCGGCTTCGTGCCCAAAACTGCCGCCGGCCTGTGGCTGCGAAATCTTTCGCTGAAAGCCGCGGCGGCCTTCGGCCTCGCGCGCCTTCTCTTCGGCGCGCAGCTTCGCGATCCCCTCACGCTCGCGCGCTACGAGTCGTGATCCGTTTCTAGAGCAGGCTCCCCTGCGACCCGTCATCCCCGCCGCCACGCCGCCGCTTCGGCGGCTGCGTCAGCCCGTTGGATACCGCCGCGACATGCCCATCTCCGAATTCGATGTCGAGCCGCTTCCCCCGCGGCACCGCAGCGGCGGACCGCACCGGCTCCCCATCGACCGACACCAGCGCGAACCCGCGCGCCAGCACCGAGCGATACGACACGACCTCCAGCAGCTTCTCCGCCGCCGCGAGCTTCGCGCCAAGCCGCTCCACCCGCCGCGCGAACGCCGCCTGCACCCGCCCGCCGACTCCGGCGAGCCGCTCCCCGCAGGTCGCGACCATGCGCATCACACCCGCCAGCGACAGCCGCCCGGCCGCGCGCTCGAACGCCGCGCGGTGCGCCCGTGCGTTGGCGATGAGCGCCATGCCAATCCGCCCGGCCACATCGTCGGCCCGCCGCCGCGCCTCCGCGAGCAGGTCCTCCGGCTTCGGCAGCGCCCGCGCCGCCGCGCGCAATTCCCTCCGCGCCGCCTCCACCTGCCTGAGTGCCCCGGCCGAGAGTCGCGCCGAGAATCCGTCGACCGCCGCGACCAGCTCGGAGCGCACCGGCACCGCCATCTCCGCCGCGGCCGTCGGCGTCGGCGCGCGTTTGTCGGCGGCAAGATCGATCAGCGTGAAGTCGGTCTCGTGCCCCACCGCGGAGACCAGCGGAATCGTCGAAGCCGCCGCCGCGCGCACCACGACCTCCTCGTTGAACGCCCATAGGTCCTCGAGGCTGCCGCCGCCGCGCGCCACGATGATGAGGTCCGGTCGCGGATAGCGCCCGCCGGCGGGGAATGCGTTGAACCCGGCGATCGCCGCCGCGACTTCCGCCGCCGCCGTCTCGCCCTGCACGCGCACCGGCCACAGGATCACCCGCGTCGGGAAGCGGTCGCCGAGCCGGTGCAGGATGTCGCGGATCACCGCCCCGGTCGGCGATGTCACCACGCCGATGACGCGCGGCAGGTAGGGCAGGGCCTTCTTCCGCGCCTCGGCAAACAGCCCTTCGCCGGCGAGCGCCTTCCGCCGCGCATCGAGCAGCGCCATCAGCGCGCCGACGCCCGCCGGCTCCATCGCCTCGATCACGAGCTGGTACTTCGACTGCCCGGGAAACGTCGTCAGCTTCCCCGTCGCGATGACCTCGACGCCTTCCTGCGGCTTGAAGCGCAGCTTGGGCATCGTCAGCCGCCACACCACCGCCTCCAGCCGTGCGCCCGCATCTTTCAGCGCGAAGTAAGCGTGGCCGGAAGAGTGCGCGCCCTTGAACCCGGAAATCTCGCCCCGCACGCGCACGTAGCCGAAGCGATCCTCGACCGTCTTGCGCAAGGCCGCCGACAGCTCGGTGACGCTGTATTCGCCGATGTTTCCCTTGGCCGCCGGCTGAGCCGCGAAATCCGTCATGCGCCAGACCTGACGCCGTTCGCCGATACGGTCAAGCGCGCCCCCTCAGTCGGCTTCGCCGACAGCTCCCCCGTAAACGGGGGAGCATCCACGTCGCGACTATGACTCAACGCTGGGCGGATCCTCCCCCGCGAAGCGGGGGAGGCGGACCATGCGAAGCATGGTGGAGGGGGCGCCCGCCACTCGAACCCGGCAGAGCCAGAGCCATCCCTCCCCTTGCGGGGAGGGCGCCGAGCGCAGCGAGGCGGGTGGGGGTCTCGCGACGCTTCAGCTATAATCGCCGCAACCTCGACGGCCAACTCGACCACGGCCCATGATCCGCGACTTCACCTCCACCCGCCTGTTCCTCCGCCCGGCCCTAAGCGAAGGCGCAGTCGTCGACCTCGACGCGAAGCAGGCGAACTACCTCGCGAACGTGCTCCGCCTCCGCGATAACGACACCGTCCTCGTCTTCAACGGCAGCGACGGCGAATGGCGCGCGACGCTGGCGGCCTCGGGCAAGAAGACCTGGCGCCTCACCGCAACCGAACAGACTCGCCCCCAGCCACACGCGCCGGATCTCCAATACATCTTTGCCCCGCTGAAGCACGCCCGCCTCGACTACATGGTCGAGAAGGCGGTGGAGATGGGCGCCGGCCGCCTCCGCCCGGTCATCACGCGCCACACGCAGGTGACGCGCATCAACCGCGATCGCATGGAGGCCAACGCCATCGAAGCAGCAGAGCAATGCGGCATCCTCACGCTCCCCACGATCGACGAGCCGATCGCCCTCGGCGATCTCCTCGACCGCTGGGAGAAAAACGACACCGGCCGCCGCCTCATCTTCTGCGACGAATCCGCCGCCGGCGATCCGCTGACCCAACTCGCGTCATTAAAACGCGACATCGCAAACGAGTCCCCTCTCCCCGGAGGGGAGAGGGACAGGGTGAGGGAAGTCGCACCAAACCCACCGCCGCTGGCCGTCCTCATCGGCCCCGAAGGCGGCTTCGCGCAGGACGAACGTGCCGCCCTCCTGTCGCGCCCCTACGTCACCGCCATCAGCCTCGGCCCGCGCATCCTCCGCGCCGATACAGCAGCGGTCGCGGCGCTCGCCTTGGTCCAGGCAACGCTCGGCGACTGGCGCGCCTGAGGCCGGCGGACTAGTGGCAAAGTTGCGCTGTCGCCCCAGATTGGAGCAGAACGTCCCTCCGATTGCCCGCCCGACTTCCCCCCGCTAATCTCCGCGCCCCATTCACCGGAAAGTTCGTCCCGCATGGCCCGCGACGTCTCCGACGCGACGCCGATAGAATCCCGCGACCAGCTGGTTGAGGTCATCGCCTCCGGCGGCAAGCCGAAGGCCGAATGGCGCGTGGGCACGGAGCACGAAAAGTTCGGCTTCTACCTCGGCGATCATTCGCCGGTCCCTTACGACGGCGATCGCGGCATCCGCCGGCTGCTGGAAGCGATGGAGGGCCTGCTCGGCTGGACGCCGATCATGGACGATGGCCACATCATCGGTCTGACCGATCCGACGGGGCAGGGCGCCATCTCGCTGGAGCCCGGCGGCCAGTTCGAGCTGTCCGGCGCCCCCCTCGCCACCATCCACCAGACCGCCCGTGAGGTGAACGCGCACTTGGCGCAGGTGCGCGAATGCGCGACGCCGCTCGGCATCGGCTTCTTGGGCGTCGGCTTCTCGCCCCGCTGGGCCCGTCGCGAAACGCCCGTGATGCCCAAGTCGCGCTACGCCATCATGGCGCGCTACATGCCGAAGGTCGGTGGCAAGGGCATCGACATGATGTTCCGCACCTGCACCATCCAGGCCAATCTCGATTTCGCCGATGAGGCCGACATGGTGCGCAAGATGCGCGTCGGCCTCGCGCTTCAGCCGGTGGTCACGGCGCTCTTCGCCAACTCGCCCTTCACCGAGGGCAAGCCCAACGGCTTCCAGTCCTTCCGCTCCGAGGTCTGGCTCGACACGGATCGCGATCGCACCGGCATGCTGCCCTTCGCCTTCGAGCGCGGCTTCGGCTTCGAGCGCTACGTCGACTGGGCGCTCGATGTGCCGATGTATTTCGTCAAGCGCGGCGCCATCTACCACGATGTCGCCGGCGGCTCCTTCCGCGACTTGATGGCCGGCAAGCTCGAGCAACTCCCGGGCGAGCACGCCACGATGTCGGACTGGATGAATCACCTCGGCACGCTGTTTCCCGAGGTCCGCCTCAAGCGCTACCTCGAGATGCGCGGCGCCGATGGCGGCGAGGGCAGGGTCATCTCCGCCGTCCCCGCCTTTTGGGTCGGCCTCATGTACGATTCCCTCGCGCTCGACGCCGCCTGGCAGCTCGTGCAGGACTGGACCGAGACCGAGCGCCAGGAGATGCGGAACGCCGTCCCGCTCACCGCCCTCGACACGCCCTTCCGCAACCGCACCGTTCGCGACATCGCGATCGAAGTCGTCGCCCTCGCCAAGGCCGGCCTCACCCGCCGCGCCAACAAGAATCGTGAAGGCCACGACGAGTCGGTCTACCTCGCCCCCGTCGAGGAAACGCTGGCCACCGGCAAGACCCCCGCCGACCGCCTCCTCGACGAATACGAATCCGACTGGCACGGCGACGTCGACAAGGTGTTCACCACCCACGCGTATTGAGCGACGTGCGCAGAATCGCACACATCCCAAAAACAAAAATGGCCCGCCCAGTTACGGGCGGGCCAGGTTGCCGGAGTTCCCAGGGGACCAGGTCCTCCGAATTCGGGAGACGCGGGGTTACGCGTCGAAAACGCAGAGCGAGCGGGAACGCGTCGCCGCCTTGCGCTCGGCTGAGAACGCTCGCAGCTGATACGACGGATCCTCCGCAAGGCGCGACGCCAGCGCCGAGCGCACGTCGCCTTCGGTGAGGCCGATGTCGGCCAGCATGTGCGAATCCCATTCGAGCAGCCGGTTGACGGAGCGGCGGTTCTTCATTGCCGTCCACGCTGAAGCCACGCGGGCGAAGCCCGCCTCGACGAAGGCGCGCAGGCCGTGGACCGGGCTCGCGATCTCGGAGTGGGTGAATTCGGTGGTAGCCATGGCAGTGCTCCTTCAGGGGTGCGTCGGGGACCGCCCGCTCATGCGGATCGGGGTTGGAGGGCTGGATTGCTCTCGGAACGCTGCCTATATGCGCCAACGCTATTGATCATTCCAACGAATGTTTCTAATGTCCATCATCTGTTTCGTTGATCGAAGAACGGCGGTTTTCCGCCAGGAGCGTACGCCATGACCGAGATTCTGGACCTCGACCAGCTCCGCACCTTCGTTGCGATCGCCGAGTCCGGCAGCTTCACCCGCGCCGCCGAGGTCGTGCACAAGACTCAGTCCGCGGTGTCGATGCAGATGCGCCGACTGGAGGAGCGGATCGGCAAGCCGATCTTCGTCCGCGACGGCCGCCAGTCGAAGCTGAGCAGCGAGGGCGAACGCCTCCTGGGTTACGCTCGCCGCATGGTGCATCTCTCCAACGAGACGCTCGCTGCTTTCGACGAGACCGAGCTCACCGGCTCCGTCGTGCTCGGCACGCCCGATGATTACGCCGACAGGTTCCTGCCCGAGATTCTCGCCCGCTTTGCCCGCTCCAATCCGCGCGTCGAGGTCACCGTCATGTGCGAGCCGTCGCTGACGCTCGCCGAGCGCGCCCGCACCGCCGATATCGATCTCGCCATCGTCACCGCATGCGGCGAGTTCGACGCCGCGGTCATCCGTCAGGAGCCGCTGCTCTGGGTGACGTCGTCCTCCCACCACACCGAGCAGGAAGACATCGTCCCGCTGGCGCTGTCGCGCGCGCCGTGCATGTGGCGCGCTGCCGGCCTCGATGCGCTCACCCGCGTCGGCCGCAAGTACCGCATCCGCTACACCAGCGGCAACTCGACTGCGATCAGCGCCGCGGTGCTCGCCGGCCTCGCCGTCACCGTCGTCGCCGAGTCCGCGCTCCGCCCTGGCATGCGCGTGCTGTCGGAAGCCGAAGGCTTCCCGCGCCTCCCGAACTGCGAGATCGGCATCCTGCGCTCGTGGAACAAGCCGAACTCCCCGATCGTCGACAAGCTCGCCGAGCACATCGTCTCCTCGCTCGACAACCTCTCCGTCCCGGCGGTCGCGGCGTAGCGACAGGCACAGCGCACGCTCTCAACAGAGGCTCCCTCTCAACAGAGGCACCCCTCTCCCATAGGGAGAGGGCCATGAGCCTTGGCGAACCGCAGGTGAGCTTAGGCGAATGGGGTGAGGGGTTCGGCCTTATCCGGAGAGGTCATAGCCCTCACCCTTCGCCTCTAATTCGCTACGCTCATAAGAGGCGAAGCCCTCTCCCGACGGGAGAGGCGGCACCTTGGCACCGGCCGCTCCAACCCGCCCGAAAGAGTCGCCATCCCTCCCCCTTGCGGGGAGGGGGGACCATCGCGAAGCGATGGTGGGTGGGGGTCGCACCAGCGCCCGCGATCAGCCCCCATCCCGCAAACCCAATCCCCAATCCCCAACCTCAGCGCACGCCCATTCCCCGCCACCCCCCGCGCGCGAACGCCCCATTCCTTGAGCCACCCCGCCCAGCGGCCTACATCCTCCCCACGAGAACAAAATTCCAACCGGAGTGACTCCCATGTCCCTGCGCATCGGCGACACCGCGCCCGATTTCGAGGCCAACACCACCGAGGGGCCGATCAAGTTCCACCAGTGGCTGGGCGACTCCTGGGGCATCCTCTTCTCCCACCCGAAAGACTTCACCCCGGTCTGCACCACCGAGCTCGGCGCCATGGCCAAGCTCAGCCCCGACTTCAGGAAGCGCAACGTCAAGGTCATCGGCCTCAGCGTCGATCCGGTCGAGAAGCATTCCGGCTGGGCGAAGGACATCGCCGAGGTCTCCGGCGCCGCCCCCGATTTCCCGATGATCGAGGATCCCCAGCTCAAGGTGTCGAAGCTCTACGACATGCTGCCCGCCGGCGCCGGCGAGACGTCGGAAGGCCGCACCGCCGCCGACAACCAGACCGTCCGCGTCGTCTACGTCATCGGCCCCGACAAGAAGATCAAGCTCCAGCTCGCCTACCCGATGACCACCGGCCGCAACTTCGATGAGATCCTGCGCGTGGTGGATTCCCTCCAGCTCACCGCCAGGCACAAGGTCGCGACACCGGCGAACTGGAAGCACGGCGAAGACGTCATCATCGCCGGCTCCGTCACCGACGAAGACGCGAAGAAGACCTACCCCAACGGCTGGAAGACCCCGAAACCCTATATCCGCATCGTCCCGCAACCGCGGGGGTAGGGCGGCTTCTCACATCGCGGCGGAAGTTTCAGGGCGCGCTCCGCAAGGGGCGCGCCTTTTTACTTTCCGCCCAGCGAGCGCCAAAGGGCCAGTAAAGCCCGATACTTCTCGACAAAGATTTCACGCTCGCCGCCGTCGAAAATCAGATCGCTGGGGCGAAAGTATCCTCGCCGCAGAACATCAACCAATCGAAAGTCGGCGAGCTTCATGCCGGGGAATGCCGTCGCGAGTAAGGCAAGGCCGACACGGGCGCCCTCGTCCGGAAGCGCGGGTTTTTCGCTGAAATATGGATAGATGATGCGCGGTGATCCGTCGAAGGCGATAACCGAGATGGTGTTCTCGATCTTCAGCGTGGTTTGGAGTTCGGGAATGTTGAGGCGTGCCCTGAGACTTTGCGGAGCGAACTGGAATGGTTCATTGCGCCAGCGCATCTTTTCGTTCCACATCGCCTCGAAGGCGGAGGCCAGCGCCGGATACAGGCGCGCGCGTCCCTTGTTGGCAGCCACACGCATGCTCACAAGATCGGTAATGCGGCCGCGCCCCGCCATGTGCCCTTTCACATCCGCCCAAAACCCGCTGTAGAAGTCTCCACCTCCCTCGCGCTCGCCATCGTCGCGTCGTCGATCTTCCGCAATGTCCCGCCGCAGAAGCGTTCGTTGCAGCTTCGCGTCCGCGTAGAGCATCTGAAGCGCTTTCCGGAGATGTATTTTTTCGAGCGACATCGGTTCGCCCTCTCTCAGGCAGCCATCTTGCCGGAGCGTTCGTTGATCCACTTCCACGCGTCTTCGGGCAGCCAGCCTTGATAGTCGCGAGTCACGCCGATGATCAGAAAGAAGTCGTTCTTGTCCACGCGCGGTTCGATACGATTCCAAATACCTTGGGCGGTCAAGTTGGTATCAAGAAGCCAAGTGGAACCAAGGTGATGCCACCAGTCTCCGCAACTCTGTATTGCTTCAAAGAGGCTAGAATAATCTTGTCCTGGCTTCTTCAAGTCGTAGTTCACAGCATAAATCATCGCTACCTCTGTATTTTGACGGCGTTGGGGGCCTACTCTCCAATGCGGACGGCAACCGATGCGCGGACATCCGGTAGTTGATGTCCGCGCGGCCGCGAACTCCGGCATAGGCAATCGGAGGCCCAACGGGGCGAGCAGTCTTGAATTCAAGTCAACTGGCTACCGCCCGCACGCGAGACGAGGTGGCGGACGCGATAAGGAAGCTGACCGCCGCCGACTGGGCGCGGCTAGGCCAAGTCGCGCGTCGCTATGTCAGGCCCCCGATGGAATGGCGCGATCTATTGCAGGAGGCTTTAGCTCGCGCCATCGACAGCAGGACATGTCCGGGTCACGTCGACATCGTGAAATTCTTGGCGGAGGCGATGCGCAGCATCGCGAGCGGCGAGGCTGAGAAGATCGCGCACCGCTTACCAATCGTCGCCGTTCCTAAGAACGGTTCCCAAAACGCAATTGTCGAGAACGTTAGATCTCCCGAGCCAACAGCAGAGGAGGAACTGATTCAGTCGGCGGAGGAGGAAAGGATCAGATCGGACATCTTGGCGTTGTTCTCCGACGATCCGCTCGCGCGCGATCTTGTAGAAGGGCTCTTCGTGGGGCTTACGGCGGATGAGTTGCGGCAACTTACTGGGCTTGATGACACGGGGTACGACACGAAACGAAAGCTTATACGGCGGCGAATTGACAAGGCCTACCCGACTGGATGGATGAAATGACTCAGAAGATCAAAGAAGGCATTGCGCTGGATGCTCTCGACGCTTTTCTGGTCGAGGACCTTTTGGCGCAGTCGGACATGGAGATCTTGGCTGAGTTTGAAGCCGTAGAGGGCGATGCCAACGCGCACGCGCAAACGATGCGAGAGCTTTTCGAGCGCGTGGTGGTGGCGTCGAACAAAAGTCGCCTTGTCGCGGCACGAGCGGGGGCGGCAGCTATTGGTCGAACCGAAATAGCGACTGCAGAAACGCGCATAACGGACATCGCGATGGCGCGGAAGCGCCTAGCTGAGGCGGCCGCGGATTCATCCCGCAAAGTTTCCTTGGCGGCGCGCAACGAAACGCTGCTTTCTGACTCGGACGTATTAGGCCTAGTGGAAGATTTGGATATTTTGGAAGCCCGAGCGTCGCGGGAAAATGGTGAGGAAAAGAATAGGCGCAAAGTACGGCCAGACAGTTTGCTCAAAGGCTTGGGGATTACTGAGCCGGAAGAAATCGATCTTGAAGCGATCGGATTTTGCGTTCATGCCGTGATCAAATATCGGGCACTGCAGGGATGTGATGCTCAGATAGTCGGTTACGGCAACGACGCCATTATTACCGTGAATTGCGATAGTTCCGATGAGCGCCGTCGGTTTTCAGCGGCACACGAGATCGGACACTGGATGCTCCATCGCGGAAAGCAACTTGCGTGCAGGGTTGATGAAGCATCGAATGACGGGTCGCCAAGTGAACGAGAAGCGGACCGGTTCGCAGCTGACCTTCTGATGCCAATCTACATTTTTGAACGATTTGCTCGTGAGTTTGAGAGACTCAACTTCGATGTCGTCAAAGAGTTGGCCTCAAGATTTGCGACCAGCATAACATCGACCGCAATTCGCTTGATTGAAATCGATCATTCTCCGGCGCTTTTGGTTTGCCACGGTCCTGAAGGTAGAAGATGGTTTCGCCGAGCGCCGAGTGTTCCAGCAAAATGGTTTCCGATGCTGGAGCTAGGATCTGAAAGTTCCGCCTTCTCTGTTTTGTTTGGAAGGCAGACAGATGATCTAAGGCCACGGAAGATCCAAGCATCTTTGTGGTTTGATACTGCTTCCGCGGGGTACCATTCGGTGCACGAGCAGACGACCCGGATCGGCAAGGATGAAGTCTTGACCTTGTTGATATTTGACCCTTCGACGCTCGCTGAGCGCCTGTAGCTTGCGAACTCGGCGTGTGCCGGGAAGCCGTCATTTGTAATCTTGGCGTCGCGCCACATCTTTACGCGTCGCGCTGAGCATTCACGAAAACTTATCCCCGCCCCCAAAACCTCCCCCATATTCCCCGCGTCCTCGCTCGATCGAAGGGGCGCCAACCGGTGGCGTACCATTGGCGGAGCGGATCCCGGTGAGGGGTGGCGGCGACAGCCGCCGGATGTGGCGCCCGCGCGCGTGGCTCGCTGCTGCGCATGACGGGACGACCCCCGGCCGGGCCGTCGAGCTCACCGCTCGTCTGCCTCGTTGAGGCTTAAGGTCCGCCGCGTCGATCCGCCTGTCGGGCAACCGCGGGCGAGCCGGAAAAGGCCGGTGGCGCGAACGGATCGAAGCTCCTGGCCGAAGGGTCGCGAAATCGCCACGGCGGGCGCTCGAGCGAGCGCCACATCGGAATACCCAGCAGGCACTCTCCCGAGCGCCCGCCGCCCCTTCGGCTGATGTGCCGGAGGCAGCAGAACGAGGGACGCGACGACGGAAGGAGAAAAACTCGGACGCATCCGCGTCGCGGGAACGATGACGTGCGCGCTGACCACCCATGTCATCCTTCGGCGGCGCGAAGCGCCGACCGGAGGATCGTGGGACGGCGCATGTCGTCGAGCGACTGGGCACGATCCTCCGGACGACGCCTTCGGCATCGCCGAAGGATGACAGAGTAGCGACGTCGCAGAACAGGGCACCATCCCTCCCCCTTGCGGGGAGGGGGGACCGCCGAAGGCGGTGGGTGGGGGTCTCGCAACGCCGCACCTTCACCACCGAACCCTCCCCTTGAGGGAGGGTCAAAATCGCAAAGCGATTTTGGGGAGGGGTGCGCATCACCAACGCCGGAAGCAGTGAACCTACGCCGCGATGAACCGCACGCCCGTCCCTTCCAGCACCACGCACGTGAGCGGCCCGCCAAACACCGCGCCCGTATCGATCGCGATCCGGTTGGCGTGGATCTCCGGCGTCATGGATGGCGTCACGGTATGCCCATGCACCACGACGACGCCGAAGTCGCGCGTATCGAGCAGGAACTCCTCGCGGATCCACATCAGGTCCTCGTCGGTCTGCGCATCGAGCGGAACACCCGGCCGCACACCCGCATGCGTGAAGAAATAATCGCCGAACCGCACCGATGTCCGCGTCGTGTCGAGGAATGCGCGGTGCTCCGGCGGCATCGCCGCGGCGAGCGCGGCCGAAAGGTCGGCGTAGTTGCGCGTCCGGTTGCCGACGCCATACGAGCGCGCCGTCGCCTTGCCGCCGAAGGAAAGGAACGCTGCACCGTTGAGATCACCGTCGGCGAGAAAATCCAGCCACTTCTGGTCGTGGTTGCCGCGCAGGAACACGATCCGCGCATCGTCCGTCATCCCGGCGAGCCGCGCGACGACGCCGGCGGTGTCGGCGCCGCGGTCGCCATAGTCGCCGATGTGGATGATGCGATGGTCGGGCGTTGGCCGCGCCGCAAGGTCGGCGGCGATCCGCTCGTGGAGCAGCGCCAGCTTGTCGGCGCATCCGTGGATGTCGCCGATGGCGTAGAGCCGCATTCCGGCCGGTGTCGTGGCTTCGCCCGTTCGCATCGTCGCGTCTCGTTCCCGAAAGCGCGCCGTGCTACCACAACGGCCGCATGCGCGTCCTCGTCATCGAAAATTTCGTCGGCACCCCGCTCGGCCAGATCGAGCCGGCGCTGCGCCAGAAGGGCGCCGACATCGACTTGCGCCAGGCGTGGCAGGGCGCGCCGATCCCCGCCACCGACGCCGGCTACGATGGCATCGTGGTGCTCGGTGGTGAGCAGAGCGCCGTCGATGATGCCGACTATCCGTACCTGCCGCACCTGGCGGAGCTCACCCGCATGTTCGGCGCCGCCGACAAGCCGGTGCTCGGCGTCTGCCTCGGCGCGCAGATCGTCGCGCGTGGGGCAGGGGCCCGCAACATCCTCGGCCGCCCGGTCGAATTCGGCTGGCATGAGGTCACGCCGACGGCTGCGGGCAAATCCGATCCCGTCCTCTCGGCGCTGGGCGAATCCAGCCCCACGTTCCACTGGCACCTCGACACCTTCACCCTGCCGCCCGGCGCGGTGCATCTGGCGACAAGCGCGCAGACCGAGCAGCAAGCTTTTCGCATCGGCCGCGCCACCTATGGCATCCAGTTCCATTTCGAGGCCGACCGGAAGCTCGTGGATCGCTGGAGTGCCGACTTCGCGGGCGTTATCGCTACCTACGCGCCAGACTGGGAGAAGCAGCGCCCCGTCGACGCCGCCCGCTCTGGCGCGAGGGCCGATGCGCTGGGCGCGGCCATCGCCCGGGCCTGGGTTGGCCTCATCCGCTGAGCCCCGCTACAATCGCGCGAAATCGCAAACTGAAGGAGTCCCGTTGTGCTGAAACAATTCGCCGCCGCGCTCATCGCCGGCCTCGCCTTTGCGGGTGCAGCAAATGCCGCCGATCCGCTGCCCGACCTCAAGGGCCGCACCATCGTCGCCGTCGCTGCCGACGACTATCCGCCGCTCAACTTCGAGGAGGTCGAAGGCGGCAAGGGCATCGGCCTCGAGTACGATCTGGTCAACGAGATCGCCAAGCGCCTCAACGCCAAGGTCGACTGGAAGAAGGGCTCGTGGGACACGATGATCGAGGATGTCCGCCAGGGCACCTACGACGTCGGCATGGACGGCATCTCGATCACCGACGAGCGCAAGCAGCAGATCGATTTCACCGACTCGTACCTGCTGTCGCAGCAGTTCCTGCTCGTCCGCGCCGACGAGACGCGCTTCACCGACGCCAAGACGCTCGCTGCCGGCGACTTCCTTATCGGCGCGCAGACCGGCACGACGAATTTCTACACCGCCCTCGACGTGACCGGCACGACTGAGGATGACCCGAGCCCGAAGATCAAGCTGTTCGACACCTTCGGCGCGACGGTCGCGGCGCTCAAGGCCGGCGACGTCGATGCCGTGTTCATGGATAACGCCTCGGCGGCCGGCTACATGGGCGCCTCGCCGAATGCCTTCAAGATCACCGGCGATCCGATCGGCAACGACCAGTTCGGCTTCATCCTCAAGAAGGGCTCCGACCTCGTAGCGCCGTTCAATGCCGCCATCGCTTCGATCAAGGCCGACGGCACGCTCGATGCGCTGAACAAGAAGTGGTTCTACGACTACAGCAACAAGTAGCCGCCACCCGCCTTGGCCGCACCCGATCGTCCCCGCCGCGAGTTTCCCTTCTGGCTGCTCGCGGCGGTCCTGATCGCGGCCGTCTTTGCCTGGATGATCGCCGCCGACGGTGACTACCGCGTCATCTTCCGCGCGCTGCTCCGAGGCGTTGCGACTAGCCTCTGGATCTCCTTCGTCGCGTTCTTTTTCGCCTGCCTGCTCGGCCTGCTCGTCGCCATCGCCCGCCGCTCCGCCTTGCGGGTCGTGCGCGAGATCGCCACCTTCTACGTTGAGATCGTGCGTGGCGTCCCGGCGCTGGTGCTGCTGTTCTACGTCGCCTTCGTCGGCGCCCCCGCGCTGGTGGCCGCATGGAACTGGGTCGCCGCATGGACCGGCGGCGTCATTCCGCAAGGCACGGTGCGTGATTTCAGCCTGGTCTGGCGCGCCATCTTCGCGCTCACCATCTCGTACAGCGCGTTCCTGTCGGAAATCTTCCGCGCCGGGATCGAGTCGGTCGCGCGGCCGCAGGTGGAGGGCGCCTACGCCCTCGGCCTCTCGCGCTACGCCACGCTCCGCAACGTCATCCTGCCGCAAGCGATCCGGGTGGTGCTTCCCCCTCTCGGCAACGACTTCGTCGCCATGATCAAGGATTCGGCGCTGGTCTCATCGCTGGGCGTCCAGGACATCACCCAGCTCGGCAAGATCTACTCGTCCTCGACGTTCCTCTTCTTCGAGACGTACAACGTCGTCGCTTATCTCTATCTGGTGATGACGGTAACGTTGTCGCTTCTCGTGCGCTGGCTGGAGGCCCGCCTCAAGCGCCAGGGGTGGACCGGCACCTAGCCGTCGACGATGATGATGTGCAGCCGCCTCGGCCCATGCGCGCCGAGCAGGATCGTCTGCTCGATGTCGCCGGAGCGCGACGGCCCCGTAACGTAGTTGACCGTCCGCGGCATGACGCCCTTGCCAAATTTCGCGCGAATAGCCGCCCACACGGATTCGTAGTCGCCGGCGATATCGCCCGCCCTCACGACCACGATCGAGGTATCCGGCAGAAAGTTGAGCGTCGTCGGATTGTCCTGACCCGAGATCAGCACCAGCGTGCCGCTCTCCGCCACGCCCGCGTCGGCGTGGGTGACGCCCACAGCATCGCGCCCGTCCGATGCGCCATGACTCACAGCGACTTGCGTCTGCCGCCAGTCCAGCCCATTGAGCAGCATGTCCTCGCCGATGCGCACCGCCGCCGGGAGGTTGCGCCCACGCAAGTACTCTGCGACCTCCGCGGGGACGGCCGCTTCGCCGGCAACGCGCGTCACCGTGGCGGCTGCCTTTTCGGCCATCGTCGTGAATAGCGATACGCGCTCCTCGGCGCCAAGCTGGCCGCGCGCCGGGATCACGCCCCGCGGCGCCCGCTTCAGTCGCTCGTCCACGGCGGCATTGCGTCGTGGCTCCTCACCAGTGACGCCGAGCGAACGTCGTATCTTGCCGAGCACCGCGTCGCGCGCGCTCATGGCACCGCCGCCCGCTGTTTCTCCGCCCACAAGTCTTGGAACGTGCGGCCGGCGGGCGCCGGCAAGTCTCGATCCTTCGTCCAACCGCCGGCCAGTGGCAGCCGCCGGAAGCGCCCCTTGCGGCCGCCGAGATTGCCAAGCACGCGCATCGCGATCCGCGTTGCGAATTGATAGAGCTGCGGCCGTCGCGCGAAGAAGGCCCAGACACCAAGTCCGTAGCGATAGGTTGTCGGCTGCAGGTGCCGCTCGAACTCGCGTTCGCGCCAGTGCCGCATCATGTTGGGCAGCGGAATCTTCATCGGGCATACCGCCTCGCAGCGCCCGCAGAACGTCGAGGCGTTCGGCAGGTTGCCGGCCTGATCGACGCCGATCAGCGCCGGCGTCAGCACCGCGCCCATCGGTCCGGGATAGACCCAGCCATACGCGTGCCCGCCGATCTCCTGATACACGGGGCAATGGTTCATGCACGCCGCGCAGCGGATGCAGCGCAGCATATCCTGGAACTGCGAGCCCAGCATCGCCGAACGCCCGTTGTCGAGAATCACCACGTGATACTCGTCGGGCCCATCGGGATCGGTCCGCCGCCGAGGCCCCGTCGAGAACGTCGTATAGACCGACAGCTCCTGGCCCGTCGCCGAGCGCGCGAGCAGGCGGATGATCTGGCTGACGTCCTCGAGTGTCGGCACCACCTTCTCGATCGATGCCAGCACGATGTGCACGCGCGGCAGGATCTGCGTCAGGTCGCCGTTGCCCTCGTTGGTGACGATCACCGATGTGCCGGTTTCGGCGATCAGGAAATTTGCCCCCGTGATGCCGACGTCGGCTTCGAGGAAGCGGCGGCGCAGGATCGTACGTGCTTCGCCGAGGATCGACTCGTGCTCGCTAAGATCGCGGTCCGCGGGCAGCTCGGTGTGCAGCCTGCGGAAGTCGGCCTCGATCTGATCCTTGGTCAGGTGAATCGCGGGCGCAATGATGTGGCTGGGCGATTCGTGCCGGAGCTGGATGATGTATTCGCCGAGGTCCGTTTCGACCGGCTCGATGCCGTTGCTTTCCAGATAGTCGTTGAGCTCGATCTCCTCGGCAATCATCGTCTTGCCTTTGGTGACCGTCCGCGCCCCCGCTCGCCGGCAGATGCCGAGGATCAGCTCCCGCGCCTCGGCGGCGGTCTCGGCGTAGTGCACATGACCGCCACTCTCGACGACCTTCTCCTCGTAGGCCTCAAGGTAGAGGTCGAGGTTCTCGAGCGTGTGATTCTTGATCGCCTTGCCGCTCTCGCGGAGCTGCTCGAATTCCGGCAATGCGGCCACCACAGCAGCGCGCTTGCCGATGAAGCCCGTTTTGACGTGCGAGAGCGCCTGCTGGAGCTGGCGATCGGCGAGCGCCTCGTGCGCGTTTGCCTTGAAGCTCGGCGAAGTGACGTGCATCAGCTGGCCTCGCCGATCGCGGGATCGTCGGTCATCCCGGCCAACACCTCGGCGACGTGGCGCGATTTGATCGGCCGTCCCTCGCGTTTCATTTTTCCCGCCATGTTAAGCAGGCAGCCGAGGTCACCGGCGAGCAGCGTCTCCGCACTGGATGCCGCGATCTCGTGAGTCTTGCGCTCGACGATGGCATTGGAGATGTCGGGATATTTGATGCAGAAGGTGCCACCGAAGCCGCAGCACACATCGGCGTCCTTCAGCTCGGTGAGCTTCAGGCCGGCCACCGACTTCAGCAGCCGGCGCGGCTGATTGCGGATGCCAAGCTCGCGCAGGCCCGAGCACGAGTCGTGGTAGGTGACCGATCCCGCGAACGCGGCGTCGACCTGCGTCATGCCACGAACATCGACCAGAAACGATACCAGCTCGTGCGTCTTGGCAGAGAACGCTGCCGCCTTCGGCCCCCATTCGGGATCGTCGCCCAGCAGGTCCGCGTAGTGCACCTTGAGCATCCCCGCGCAGGAACCCGAGGGAGCCACGACGTAATCGTACGGCTCGAACGTGTGCATCACCTGCCTCGCGATCGCGATGGCATCCTTACGGTCGCCCGAGTTGTAGGCGGGCTGGCCGCAGCACGTCTGGGACGCGGGCACCGAAACCCGGCAACCCGCATCCTCAATCAGTTTCACCGCCGCGAATCCAATGGTCGGGCGGAACAGGTCGACCAGGCACGTCACGAACAGCCCGACGCTCGGCCGCCCGTCACCGTTTGTTTCCGCCACTTCGCCGCTCTCGCTTCCCATGTTGCGGCCGCACTATATTCGGCTTGAGCGAAGCGGCAACCGCGCGATATGGAAGCATATGTCAGCGATCGCACTGCCCCCGCCTGACCCGCGCATCCTGGCGATGCGCGACCAGATCGTCGCCGGCCTCGGCGCGATTCTCGGCGAGGGCGGGGTCATTGCGTCGGAAGATGAGCGGCGCGCGTTCGAAACCGATGCGCTGACGGCCTACCGCGTCGTGCCGCTGGCGGTCGTCCTGCCGAAATCGACCGACGAGGTCGCCGCGATCCTCAAATTCCTGGCGGAGAAGCGGGTGAAGGTCGTGGCGCGTGGGGCAGGGACGTCCCTTTCGGGCGGCGCCATCCCGAGCGCGGATTGTGTCGTTATTGGCCTGTCCAAGATGAACCGTATCCTGTCCATCGACTGCGAGAACCGCACCGCGCGGGTCGAGGCCGGGGTCACCAACATCAACATCACCAACGCCGTCGCCCACCGCGGCTTCTTCTACGCCCCCGATCCGTCGAGCCAGCTCGCCTGCACGATCGCCGGCAACATCGCCATGAACTCCGGCGGCGCGCACTGCCTCAAGTACGGCGTCACGACCAACAACGTGCTGGGTCTCCGCGTGGTGATGATCGACGGCACCATCGTCGATCTCGGCGGCAGCCATCTGGACGCGCCAGGCTACGACCTGTTGGGCCTTCTCATCGGCTCCGAGGGCCAGTTGGGCATCGTCACCGAGGCGACGGTGCGCATCCTGCGTGCCGCCGAGGGCGCGCGGCCTATGCTGATGGGTTTCGACACCGCCGAGGCCGCCGGCGGATGCGTCGCGGCGATCATGGCGTCGGGCGTCATTCCGGTCGCCATCGAGTACATGGACAAGCCATGCATCGAAGCCTGCGAAGCGTTCGCGCACGCCGGCTACCCGCTCGACGTCGAAGCAATGCTGATCGTCGAAGTAGAGGGCTCGGACGCTGAGATCACTGACCTCCTCGCGCGCATCACCACGATCGCCGCGCCGTTCAACCCGCGCGAGGTGCGCGTCTCGAAATCCGAAGCCGAGAGCGCCGCCATCTGGAAGGGCCGCAAGGCCGCCTTCGGCGCGATGGGCCAGAAGGCGGATGCCTACCTCTGCATGGACGGCGTGATCCCGACGGGCAAACTACCCGAGGTGCTGACCAAGGTATCCGCGATCTGCGCCGGCTACCGCGTCGGCGTTTCCAACGTCTTCCATGCCGGCGACGGCAATCTCCATCCGCTGATCCTGTTCAACCCGAATGATGCGGACGAGCTGGCGCGTGCGGAAGCAGCCGGTGCCGATATCCTGAAGCTGTGCGTCGAAGCCGGCGGCTGCCTCACCGGCGAGCATGGCGTCGGCATCGAGAAGCGCGACCTGATGACGGTGCAATTCTCGCCCGACGACCTCAATCTGCAGATGGCCGTGAAAAGCATCTTCGATCCCGCCTGGCTGATGAACCCAGCCAAGGTTTTCCCGCTGGAGGGCCGCCCCGCGGCCGCTGCGTGATTTTGAGCGAGATCAATTTCGCCGCCGTCGCCATGCGCCATGCCGTTCGGCATGGAAAGAATCAAAGTCGAACAGCACAGTTCCATCGGCCTTCTCTGGATCGCCGGTTGGCTTTTCACCATCGGTTACCTCAAGCTGAGCTTCTGGATCGGGGTGCTCGCGCTGTTCATCTGGCCCTACTACATCGGCGACGCGCTGACCCGCATCGCGGGATAGCACGCGCCTCACTGGCGGCGGCGCCATGACGGCGCTTGCCCCATCGGATGAGCACGAACTTGCCGCGGTGGTCGCCGACGCGGCCGCGCGCAAAACTCCGCTCGCGGTGAACGGCGGTGGCACGCGCACCGGCCTCGGCCGGCCGGTGCAGGCCGCCGCGACGCTGACCACCGCCAAGCTTGCCGGCGTCACGCTCTACGAACCTTCCGAGCTGGTGGTCTCGGCAAAGGCGGGCACACCGCTCGCCGAGATCGAGACGCTGCTCGCGACCCATCGTCAGCGGCTAGCCTTTGAGCCGCCGGACTACCGTGGCCTCTACGGCTCCGGGGGTGAGCCGACCATCGGCGCCGTCGCTGCCGCCAATCTCTCCGGCCCGCGCCGCATCCAGGCGGGCGCCGCGCGCGACAGCCTCATCGGCGTACGCGCCGTCACCGGCGCCGGCACGGTCGTAAAATCCGGCGGCCGCGTGATGAAGAACGTGACCGGCTATGACCTCGTGAAGTTTCTTGCCGGCTCCTACGGCACCCTCGGCGTGATGACCGAGGTGACCTTCAAGGTCCAGCCTTTGCCGGAAACCGAAGCAACGCTGGCGCTCACTGGCCTCGCCGACGACCGCGCCATAGCGGCGATGGCGGCGGCACTGGGCTCTCCGTACTTCGTCACCGGCGCCGCCCATTCGCCGGCCGATGAGTCCGAACCCGCCCGCACCTACGTCCGCATCGACGGTTTCGCTGCGTCGGTCGCCGAGCGTGCCGAAAATCTCCGCGTGGTGCTCGCCGATTTTGGTACCGCCAGCATCCTCCCTGAGGCGACATCGCGGAGTCTCTGGCTGACGATCCTCGACCTCGACGGTTTCTCCGCACCGTTCACGACGCCACTCTGGCGCGTGTCTGTGAAACCCAGCGACGGCCCCTCCATCGCTGACGCCGTGCGCCGTAGCTTCGGCGCGCGCATCCTCTACGATTGGGGCGGCGGCCTGATCTGGATCGCCGGCGGCGAAGGCCCTGACGCCGGCGCCGCCGCCGTGCGCGCCGCGGTCGCGAAGGTTGGCGGCCACGCGACGCTGGTGCGCGCCGACGAAAGCATCCGCAACGCTGTCGAGGTGTTCGAGCCGCAATCCGCCCCGGTCATGGCGCTCACCCGCAAGCTGAAGGCAACCTTCGACCCAGCCGGCATCCTCAACCCGGGCCGCATGTATGCGGGTGTCTGAAGCCTCAGATCGCGCGGCTGTCGTAGGCCCAATGCAGCAGCGCCTGCCGCTGTCGCGGCCGGCACGACATGTCGCCGCGCTCGCAATTGCGTTCGATTTGCCGGACGTGCCGGCGGATTGCTTTCCACCGCGCAATCTGCCGGGCGTCGTCTTCCATGCGGCGCCCGAGATAGTAGCGGCAGTACCACTGGAACCAGCCGCGCGGATCGTCGGGATGAATCCATCCTTTCGCCCGCCACGCCGAAAGCGGCTGGCTCGCCGGGACGCCGAAGAAGTTGAGCCCGCAGTCGCGCCGTGTCGGCGACAGCCTGGCACGGACAAACCAGCTTGCGGGAAACTCGCCCCGCGTGTCGGTCATGTATTTGCCGCAGAACACACCGAGCTGCAGCATCTCGGCCGGCGTCAGCTCAGGCGCGAACTCGGGATCGAAGCCTTTGCCCGTTGGGGCCGACAGTTCGTATGTATAGCCGCGCTGCATTTTATCGTTCACGACGATGACGCGACGGCGCATTCTCTCCTCCCGACTCGCGCAAAATCGTACGCCTGATGCAGACCAACTTCACCCTCGCTCAGCTCGCCGATCCCGACACCGCCGTGTCGGAGAAGATCCTGCGTACCTGTGTCCACTGCGGCTTCTGCACCGCCACGTGCCCGACCTACGTCCTGCTCGGCGATGAACTGGATAGCCCACGCGGCCGCATCTACCTGATCAAGGACATGCTGGAGGGCGGCAAACCGGCGACCGAGGAGGTCGTGACCCACGTCGACCGTTGCCTCTCGTGCCTGTCCTGCATGACGACGTGCCCGTCCGGCGTCGACTACATGCATCTGGTCGACCACGCCCGCCAGCACATCGAGAGGACGTATCGCCGTCCGTTCGGCGATCGCTTCACGCGGCGCCTCCTGGCGATGGTGCTCCCATATCCCGCGCGCTTCCGCCTCGCCGTCATTCTCGGCTTTTTCGCCAAGCCGTTCGCGCCGCTGCTCCGACGTGTTCCGGGCATGGCCCGCGTCGCGGCGATGCTGGAGCTGACGCCTCAGGGCTTCCCCGGCGTGTCGGAGACCAACCGCGCCGGCGTCTCGCGCGCATACGGCAAGCGCAAGGCGCGCGTCGCGTTGCTGCGCGGCTGCGCTCAGTCCGTCCTCGACCCCGGCATCAACGAAGCTGCCATCCGCCTGCTCAACCGCCAGGGCATCGAGGTGGTGCGTACCGAGGGTGAAGGCTGCTGCGGCGCGCTCACCCATCATATGGGCAAAGCGCACGACTCCCACGCCATGGCGAAGCGCAACATCGACGCGTGGACGCGCGAGATCGAAGGGCAAGGGCTGGATGCGATTCTTGTCACCACGTCGGGCTGCGGCACCACCGTGAAGGACTACGGCTTCATCTTCCGCAACGATCCCGCTTACGCCGACAAGGCGAAGCGCGTCTCGGCACTCGCCCGCGACATCTCCGAGTATCTCGAGACATTGGACCTCGGCCAGCCGGCGATGGCGACGCGTCCCACCATCGCGTATCACGCCGCCTGTTCGCTCCAGCACGGCCAGCAGATCAAGCTGGCGCCGAAGTCGCTGCTCACCAAGGCCGGATACAAGGTCCGCGACGTGGCGGAAGGCCACCTGTGCTGCGGATCCGCCGGCACCTACAATATCATGCAGCCGGAGATCGCGCGGCGCCTGCGCGACCGCAAGGTCGCGAACATCGAGGCGACCGGCGCTGACGTCATTGCCGCCGGCAACATCGGTTGCCTGACGCAGATCGGCACCGCGATCCGCAAGCCTGTGGTGCACACGGTCGAGCTGCTCGACTGGGCATACGGCGGACCCAAGCCCGCGGCGCTCCACTAGCCGCCGCCGCTGTGGCATAAACGGCCGACAAATCTGACGGAGAACAAGAATATGGCCGACGGAAAGCCAATGCTCGCGGGCGTTGAGATCAGGGGCGCATGGGGCCCGCGCTACGAGGAAATCCTGAACGACGCCTCGCTCGCCTTCCTTGCCGGGCTCCAGCGCAAGTTCAATCCGTCGCGCCTTCGCCTGCTCGCTCGCCGCGATGAGCGCCAGGCCGAATTCGATCGCGGCGCGCTCCCCGATTTCCTGCCCGAGACGAAGCATGTGCGCGACGGCGATTGGAAGGTCGCGCCGATTCCCGCCGACCTGCTCGACCGCCGCGTCGAGATCACCGGTCCGGTCGACCGCAAGATGATCGTCAACGCGCTGAACTCCGGCGCGAAGGTGTTCATGGCCGATTTCGAAGATGCCACCTCGCCGACCTGGGCGAATCTCATCGACGGCCAAATCAACCTCAAGGACCGCTGGGCCGGGAAGATCGACTTCACCGAGCCGTCCACCGGCAAGGAATACAAGCTGAAGCCGAAGCCCGCGGTCCTGCTGGTGCGCCCGCGCGGCTGGCACCTGCCGGAGGAGCACATCGTCATCGATGGCCAGCCCATGTCCGGCTCGCTGTTCGACTTCGGCCTCTACTTCTTCACCTGCGCCAAAGCCGCGCTCGCCGCCGGCTCCGGCCCGTACTTCTACCTGCCGAAGATGGAGAGCCACCTCGAGGCGCGGCTGTGGAATGAAGTCTTCGTCCACGCCGAAAAGGAACTCGGCATCCCCAACGGCACGATCAAGGCGACGGTCCTCATCGAGACGCTGTCCGCCGCCTTCGAGATGGACGAGATCATCTACGAGCTCCGCGATCACATGGCGGGGCTGAACTGCGGCCGCTGGGACTACATCTTCTCGTTCATCAAGACGCTCCGCGCGAAGCCGGAATTCCTCGTTCCCGACCGCGGCCAGGTCGTCATGGGCAAAGCTTTCCTCAAGGCTTACTCGGAGCTGCTGATCAAGACCTGCCACCGCCGCGGCGCCTTCGCCATGGGCGGCATGGCGGCTCAAATTCCCGATCGCAAGAATGCGGCGGTCAACGAAGCCGCCTTTGCCAAGGTGCGCGCCGACAAGGAGCGCGAGGCGAACGCCGGCCACGACGGCACGTGGGTCGCGCATCCCGATCTCGTGCCGGTCGCGCAGGAAATCTTCGACAAGCTGATGCCGGAGCCGAACCAGCTCGGCAAACTGCGCACCGACGTCACCGCCGGCCAGAAGGAAATGCTCGAGGTCCATCAGGGCACGCGCACCGAACAGGGCATGCGCGACAACATCCGCGTCGGCGTCCAGTACATCGAGGCGTGGCTGAGGGGCAGGGGCGCCGTGCCGCTCTACAACCTCATGGAAGACGCCGCCACCGCCGAGATCAGCCGCAGCCAGATCTGGCAGGAGCTGCACTTCCAGGCGCCGCTGGAAGGCGGCCAGAAGGCGACGAAGCCGCTGTTCGAAAAGCTCCTCGGCGAGGAGATGGAAAAAGTGAAGACGGAGATCGGCCCGGACAACTACGCCAAGGGCAAGTTTCCCCAGGCGATCGACCTGTTCCGCAAGCTGTCCACCGCCGAGACGCTGTCGCCCTTCCTGACGCTGCCGGCATATCGGCTGATCGTCTAGCGCCCCCGCAGCGGCAGCTCCTTCATCGCGAGGAAGCACAGGAACCCGACCACCAGCACGGCCGCCGCCGTGCCGAATACGTACTGGAACACCGGCGCCACCGCCGTTCCGTTCGCCGCTGCCTGTGCCACGAGCTGGTCGAGAGACCCGATCGCAGTTCCGCCGAGACCCAGCCCGCCGAGAAAGATCGCGCCGAATATGGCGACGAAAATGGCGCTGCCGAGCGACCGGAAGAAGTTGAAGCTCGCCGTCGCCGTGCCGAGCTGGTGCGGCTCCACCGCGTTCTGCACCGACACCGTTGTGACGGGGAAGATCGTGCCGATGCCGAGGCCGGCGACGAGGAGCAGAAGCTCGACCGTGAGGAGCGTGAGGTGCGTCGCGGTCAGCGCCAGCAAGATCGTCGCCGCGATGCCGACGACCAGGCCGACCAGTGGCCCGCGCTTGTAGCGCGGCGTCCACACCATGATGCGGCCGGCGAGCTGGGCGCCGGCGACCGTGCCGCCGGCGAACGCGATGAGCGCCAGTCCGGACTGCGACGCCGTCAGGCCGATCACTGTCTCGAAATAGATCGGCATGTAGATGGTGAGCGCGACCATCGTGCCGACAACGAAGAAGTTGGACGCAGTGCCGGCCGCGACCACCGGATTGAACATCACCGCGAGCGGAACAAAGGGCTCGGCCGCCCTCAGCAGCCGCACAACGAAAAGAATCCACGCGACCAGCGAGAGTGCCAGCAGGCCGAGGATCTGCGGCGAGCCCCAGGCATACACGCCGCCACCCCACGACAGGGCCAGCAGAAGCGCGACGGTTGCCGCCACCATCAGCACTGCGCCGACGATGTCGAGCCGGTGAGGCCGCTCATGCCGTGGCAGCCGCTTGAGTACGCTGTTCGTCATGGCAAGCGCGAGCAAACCGAGCGGGATGTTGATCCAGAAGATGAACGACCAGTGCAGCCGCTCGGCGAAGAAGCCCCCGAGGATCGGGCCTGCGATCGAGGATGTGGCGAATACCGAGGCGAAGTACGCCTGGTAGCGCATGCGCTCCTTTGGGGACACCACGTCGGCGACGATCGTCTGCCCGAGCGCGATAAGCCCGCCGCCGCCCAGGCCCTGGATGAATCGCGCGCCGATCAGGAACCACATCGAAGGCGCCAGCGCGCAAAGGATGGAGCCCACGATGAAGATGCTGATGCCGACGAGCAGCACCGCCCGCCGTCCGACGATGTCGGCAAGCTTGCCGTAGAACGGCGTCACCGCGGTCCCGGAAAGAAGATACGCCGTTACCACCCACGGCAGGTGCTCGAGGTCCTTGAGCTCGTTGCCGATGGTCGGCAGTGCCGTGGCCACGATCGTCTGGTCGATCGCCGCGAGCAGCATGGCCAGCATGACCCCGATGACGATGCGCCGGATCGAGCTGAGGTCGAGCGGTGCCGCGGTGGCGGCACGCGGGGGTGCGGTTTCGTTCATGGCAGCGGGCCGGCGTTGGGTCGGGAGGAGGGCCACCTGATAGACCCATCGGCCGGAAAAACAAAGGCCGCCCGGTCAGGGCGGCCTATAAATTTTCAGGCGATGAAGCGAAAGCCTACATCACGATGACCTTGGCGCCAACGCGCGCCCGCGAATACAGGTCGATAACATCGTCGTTGACCAGTCGGATGCAGCCCGACGAGACGTTGAGCCCGATCGTCCACGGCTCGCTCGTGCCGTGAATGCGGAAGCCGGTATCGCCGCCCTTGCCGTAGAGGTACATCGCACGCGCCCCGAGCGGGTTGCCACGGCCGCCCGCCATGACGAGCGGCAACTTGTGCCCGCGCTTGGCCTCGCGCGCGATCATTTCCTTTGGCGGATGCCAGGTCGGCCACTCGGCCTTGTTGCCGATGCGCACCGTGCCCTTCCAGCCCATGCCCGTGCGGCCGACGCCGACGCCGTAGCGGATTGCCTGACCGCCGCCGGTGATGAAATAGAGATAGTGCCGCCCCGTATCGATGATGATCGTGCCCGCGGCCTCGGTCGTGTTGTAGCGCACCAACTGCCGGCGGAACTCGAGCGGCACCATACGGTTCGGCGACACGTCCTCGGGGTAGAGGGTCTGGCCGTTGTAGCCGCCGTCGCCGGAGAAAAGCTTGCCGAGCGCCTCGAAGAAGTTGTCGCCCTCTTCGGCCCGCGCCGCGCCGCTGGTCGCGATGGCCGCGCCCATCACCGCCGCCAGGATAAGTTTGCCACCGCGCATGGTCTCAGCTCCGCCAGTTTGTCCCAGATGCAGAAAACCGTACCGAATCCGCCGCCCGCCGGGCAAGCGCCCTGCGGTCACGCCTTGGTGAAAGGCCCCCAAGAGGCGAGGAGCGCCGCAGGCGCGACCGGGAAGCAAATAAGACTACAGCACGATGACCTTCGCCCCGACGCTGACCCGCTGGTAGAGGTCCATCACGTCCTCGTTGCGCATGCGGATGCAACCCGAGGAAACCGCGGTCCCGATGGTCCAGGGCTCGTTGGAACCGTGGATACGGTAGAGCGTGGAACCGAGGTAAAGCGCCCGCGCGCCGAGCGGATTGTCCGGCCCGCCATCCATATGGCGCGGCAGCTCAGGCTTGCGCTGCAGCATCTCCGGCGGCGGCGTCCAGTCCGGCCACTCGGCCATACGGGTCACATGGTGAACGCCGGCCCACTCGAAGCCCGGCCGGCCGACGCCCACGCCGTAGCGCAGCGCCTGGTTGTGACCCATGATCAGGTAGAGGTGGCGCCCGACGGTATCGATGATCATCGTGCCCGGCTTCTCATCGCTCGGGTACTGGATCACCGCCGGCAAGAACTCCGGCGCCAGCCGATAGCTCCGCACTGCATCAGAGGCACCGGGGATGCGGATCAAAGACGGCGTGCCCTGCAGGATCGAGGCGGTCGTCTCATTCGAAACGTTCGGCAGCGCCACCACCGGCTTCTGCTTGCCCGCCTTCAGCTGGAGCATCCACGGATTGGTGAGGTCGGGGCTGAGGACGGCCGGCGGCGGGTCGAAGATGCTGGCGGCGTGGGCGGAAAAGGGGGCGAGGGGAGAGAGCCCGATCAGGGCGGCAGCAAGGGTGCGGTTCATCGGCCTACTCGGTACAAGGATGGCGCGGGGCAAGCGGCTGCTGCCGCTTCGTGGCGGCCGAAACTTTATGCTGTGCCGGATAACGAAGGGTTACGGAGGGGCGCGTGAGTGACGGTCTGATCGTCGGCGATGACGGCAAACGCCGCTGCGGCTGGGGCGGCTCGACGCCGAACTACATCCCCTACCACGACAACGAATGGGGCCGCCCGGTCACCGACGACAAGCGCCTGTTCGAGAAAATCTGCCTCGAAGGCTTCCAGTCCGGCCTGTCGTGGCTGACGATCCTGAGGAAGCGCGAAAACTTCCGCCGCGCCTTCGCCGGCTTCGACATCGACAAGGTCGCCAGGTTCACGGCCCGCGACGTGACGCGCTTGCTCAAAGACGAAGGCATCATCCGCCATCGCGGCAAGATCGAATCGACCATCAACAACGCCAAGCGCGCTCAGGAACTCCGCGAAGAATTCGGCAGCCTCGCCGCCTATTTCTGGAGCCACGAGCCGCCGAAGAAAGACCGACCGAAGAAAATGGACGCCGCCACGCTCCGCGCCATGCCAACATCTCCGGCGTCGATCGCGCTGTCCAAGGACCTGAAGAAACGCGGCTGGAGCTTCGTCGGCCCCACCACCGTCTACGCCTTCATGCAGGCAATGGGCCTGGTCAACGACCACCTCGAAGGCTGCCACTGCCGGATGGAGGTTGAGAAGCTCAGGCGGAATTTCGTGCGGCCGAAATGACGACGACTGTCATCCCCGCGAAGGCGGGGATCCAGTAACCGCCGTCAATGCAGAACTTGCACCGCAGGCGGATACTGGGTCCCCGCCTTCGCGGGGATGACAGAACAGAACTACCCCACCACCGCCTTCAGCTTCCCGACAATCGCCGCATACGCCTTCCGCTGCTCGCGCCCCCACCGCGCCGCCTTGCTCGCGACGAGGTGCGCCTCCGACGACAGGATCAGCCCGTCGCTGAGCGTCTTCAGCCCGTTGGCGTGGAGTGTCGCGCCGGTCGAGGTGATGTCGACGATGAGGTCGGCAGCCCCCGAAGCCGGCGCGCCCTCGGTCGCCCCGAGGCTTTCCACGATGCGATAGTCGGCGATGCCGTGTCCGGCAAAGAAGCGCCGCGTGATGTTGATGTATTTGGTCGCGACCGTCAGCCGCCGTCCGTGGCGCGGCCGGAACGATGCGGCGACATCGTCGAGATCCTCCATCGTCTCGACGTCGAGCCACGGCTCCGGCACCGCGACGACGACGTCGCAGCGCCCAAACCCGAGCGGCAGCGTCAGCGTCGCGCGCCCGTCGCCGACGCTCTCCTCGACCTGGTCGCGCCCGGTGATGCCCGCGTGTACGTTGCCCGCGCCGATCTCGCGCGCGATCTCCGGCGCCGACAGCAGCGCCACCTCGACGCCGGGCAGCGCCTCGATGCGGCTGCGGTAGCTGCGCTTGGCGCCCGGCGCGAGCGGCAGTCCGGCACGCGCGAACAGCGCCGTCGCATCAGCCTGCAGCCGTCCCTTCGACGGCACGGCGAGGATCAGCGGCGCGCTCATCGCCGCGCCTCCTTGCCGATGCGATCGAGCCACACCGAGAAGCCGACCGCCGGCACCGCCGCCGTCGCGTCGCCAATGTGCGCCGTCATCGAGTCATAACGGCCACCGCCGATCGCGGGGCCGCCTTTGCCGCGGCCCGGCACCTCGAACACGAAGCCGGTGTAATAATCGAGCCGCCGCCCGAAATCGGCGGCGAAGGCGAGGCCATCGACGTCGATGCCATGCGCCGCGAATGCATCGATGCGCTTGGCGAATGTGTCGAGCGCAGCGCCCAGCTTCAGCTTCTCACGATCGGCAAGTGCGCGGAGCGCCGCCAGCGACTTCGCCGGCGTACCCGCCACCTTGAGGAACGCGCCGAGCGTCGCCGCCGTCCGCTTCGGGATGCCGTGCGCCAGCGCCGCCTTGGCAACGAACCGCTCCGCGATCTCGTCGACGCTGCGCCCGCCGGCCTCGCCAAGCCCCGTCGTCGCGAAACGCTCCGCCACGGCCGCCTTCACCGCGGCAACGTCCGCATCCTCGAGTTCGGAACGCTGCGGGCCCGACTTCGCGTGGCCGTTGGTGAGAAACGCCTTCAGCCGTTTCGTATCGCCGAACGCCCGTGCCAGCCGCTGCCGCCATGGCGCACTGAGGTCCAGCGTATCGAGCAGCGCTGCGAACAGCGCCGAGTCGCCGATCCTCACCTGTGGCCGCTTCAGCCCGTAGAGTTTCGCCACCGACAGCGCCAGCTTCAGCATATCGGCATCGGCCGCCACGCGATCGACGCGCCCCAGCGATTCCACGCCCGCCTGGATGAATTCGCCACTCTCGCCCGGCCGCACGCGAAACACCGGCCCGACGTAAGCGTAGTTCGCCTTCCGCTTCGCCGCGCCGGTCGCCAGATGGTGCAGCGAAACGGGAATGGTGAAATCGGGCCTCAGCGCCAATTCCTCGCCGCCCTCCGCGCTGGTGAGATAGAGCTGCCGCCGCAACTCCTCGCCGGCCAGCTCGACGAACACGCGCGCCGGATAGACGATCGGCAACTCGACGAAGCGATAGCCTGCATCCGCCAGAAGAGAACGCAGACGCGCCGTGTCGCTCACGGCCGCCGCTCGCCACGCCCGAGCATGCGGTTCACCGCCTCTACCAGCTTGCCCTCGGGCACTTCTTCCTGCCCCGGCCGCGCCTCGCGATACTGGTCGTGATCGGCCATGCCGGCGGCGAGCTCCTTGCCGACGCGCATGTCCTTGATCTGCACGACACCCTTCGCCTTCTCGTCGCCGCCCTGGATGATGGCGAGCGGCGCGTCGCGACGGTCGGCATACTTCATCTGCGCCTTCATGCCGGAATCGCCGAGGTACATCTCGGCCGCGACGTCCGCGCGCCGAAGGTCCGCGACCATCTTCTGGTAGTCGCCGACGCGCGCCTTATCCATCACCAGCACGACGACCGGCCCGCCGCCCGCCTTCGCATCGAGCCGCCCCAGCGCTGACAGCGCCGCCTGCAGTCGCGACACGCCGATCGAGAAGCCGACGGCCGGCACGTTCTCCTTCATGAACCGCCCGACGAGCCCATCGTAGCGCCCGCCGCCACCGACCGAGCCGAACACCACCGGCTGGCCCTTCTCGTTAGGGATCTCCGCCAGCAGTTCGGCTTCGAACACGGGACCGGTGTAATACTCGAGCCCGCGGACAACGGAATGATCAATCTTAATTCGTGTAGAGTCGTACCCGGCGCGGGCAACCAACTCCTCTATCGTCTGGAGTTCATTCTGAGCTTCCAGAAGCAGCCTAGTGGACGCGGCGCGCGCCGTGATCTCCGGGCCGACAAATGTGGTGTTCCCATATTCTCCAGCACCCCGCGCCTTGATGTATTCGAGGAACGCGTTAGACGGCCTTATTTGCACCGCATCACCTACAACGCGAAAGCCGCCGCTTCGGCTTGATGTGGTGACGGCTAAGATAGAAGTGTTTGCTTCGTCGCTAAGGCCGGCACCGCTGGTGAAGTCGCCGCTCTCATCTTTTCTCCCGCGCCCAAGCAGATCGAACACACCCCCAACACCCAGACGGTCAAGCTTGTCGATCGCGCGGAGAATACTAAGCGCCTTGTCCTTATCGTTAGGCGCAAACGCCTCCATCACGCCATCCAGCACCTTCCGCGAGTTCACCTTGATCACATACTGCCCGCGCGGGATGCCGACTTCCTCCAGCGTGTCCGCCGCCATCATGCAGATCTCCGCATCGGCCGCCGGCGAACTCGCCCCAACCGTATCGGCGTCGAACTGCATGAATTGGCGGAAGCGTCCCGGCCCCGGCTTCTCGTTCCGGAACACCCAGCCAAAGCGATAGCTGCGATACGGCTTCGGCAGCCGCTCGTAATTCTCGGCAACGTAACGGGCGAGCGGCGCCGTCAGGTCATACCGCAACGACAGCCATTGCTCGTCGTCATCGCGGAACGAAAACACGCCCTCGTTCGGCCGGTCGAGGTCGGGCAGGAATTTGCCGAGCGACTCCGTGTATTCGACCAGCGGCGTCTCGCCCGGCTCGAAGCCGTACCGCTCGTAGACGCGGCGGATGCGCGCCACCATCTGCTCGGTCGCGCGGATGTCGGCGGCCGAACGGTCGGCAAAGCCACGCGGCGCCTGCGCCTTCAGCTTGTCCCTGTCCGCCATGGTTTTTCGGGATTCCCTAGAGAAATCGCGGGCTTCCTAGCCCATCGCGCCGGGACGGACAAGAACGCCGCGCCTGTTGCCGCCGCGTCGCAAACGCCGATTGCGCCGCCCCTGACCTTCGCCCATCCTGATCGCTCGGAGCGACTCTCCAAAGAGGAACGCGATGTTCAACTCGTTTTTCCCCCAGCCGAAGGTGTTTTTCATCTCGGCCGCCGCATGGGCGCTGTTCGCCGTGCTGCTCTGGTACTTCGGCGGCGAGCAGTTCGGCGCCGTCGTCGGCCTCCCGCCCGCCGCAGCCGATGCCGTGCCGAATATCTGGCCGTCGCGTTTCCTCCAGCCCGAGTACGTCTGGTTCTACGCCTACTTCTGGGCCGCCATCCTCATCTTCTACGCCTTCTGGGCCTGGTACTCGCCGCACCGCTGGCAGGATTGGTCGATCCTCGGATCTGGTCTCATCATCTTCGTCGTCAATTTCAACGTGCAGGTCAGCGTCGCCCTCAACGATTGGCGCGGCGTCTTCTACGACATGGTCCAGAACGCCCTCACCACCCCGGGCTCCGTCACGCCGATCAACCTTTACCTCGGCCTCGCGCAGTTCCTGACCGTCGCGCTGATCGCCGTCACGGTGGGCGTGCTCAATCTGTTTTTCCTGCGCCACTACGTCTTCCGCTGGCGCACCGCGATGAACGACTTCTACACCGCCAACTGGCCGCGCCTGCGCACCGTCGAGGGCGCATCGCAGCGCGTGCAGGAAGACACGATGCGCTTCGCCGGCACGGTGCAGGGCCTCGGCATCAACCTCGTCGACTCGGTGATGACACTGATCGCGTTCCTGCCGGTGCTCGCCGCTCTGTCGTCGCACGTGACGGCGCTGCCCATCGTCGGCGTCATCCCGTATCCGCTGATGTTCGCGGCGATCGGCTGGGCGATCTTCGGCAGCGTCCTGTTCCCGCTGGTCGGTATAAAGCTGCCGGGCCTGGAGTTCCGTAATCAGCGCGTCGAGGCCGCCTTCCGCAAGGAACTGGTATACGGCGAGGACGACGCGGAGCGGGCGCAGCCGCCGACGCTGCAGGAGCTTTTCGGCGCGGTCCGGCGCAGCTACTTCACGCTCTATTTCCACTACGTCTACTTCGACGTCGTGCGCTATCTGTACCTGCAGACTGACAACGTCTTCGCGACGTTCCTGCTTGTGCCGACGATCGCCATCGGCAAGATCACCTTCGGCATCTACCAGCAGGTGCTGACCGCGTTCAGTCAGGTGACGAGTTCGTTCCAGTACCTCGTCAACTCATGGGGCACGATCATCGAACTCATCTCGATCTACAAGCGCCTGAAGGCGTTCGAGTCGACGCTCGACCAGGAGCCGCTGGGCAAGATCGAGCAGGAGCCGATCCAGCAGGTCAGCTAGCATCTGGTTCCTGCGTGGGAGGCGTGGCTAGACCACGCCTCCGCGCCGGGCGTCCATCGACCACCGGCCCGGCCCCGATGCGAACAGGAAGAGAAAGCCGCCCGCGAGGCCGAGGTCCTTCAGCGCCATGATCAGCTCCGCGTTCGACGCGGTGTTGCGATGGAACAGGACAGCGGTGGAAACACAGAAGGCGGCGAACGCCAGCGCCGCGAGCCGCGTCCACAAGCCAACCGCGATCATGATGCCGCCGGCGAATTGGCCGACCGCAGCGGCGATCGCGAGGTAGTTGGCGTAGGGCAGGCCGACGCCGGAGATCATCGCCGCGGTGTTGTCGAGCGCCCGCGCCATGATCGTCGCGTCGAAGACGAACAGGGCGGCGATCATCAGCCGTCCCAGCAGCAGTGCCAAGTTGCGCAGCGTATACACGGACGTCACCCCCCACAGGCCAGGCCGCGGCCGGCATCCAACACGTGAACGGTGCAAAAGGGAAGGGCGGCCAAGCACACGGTGCAAAAAATTAGCGAGCTTGCGCAGGCAGTTAGCCGGCAAGTCGCAAGTCCGCGCGGCATTCGGCAAGGCGGTTTCTGGGGCCATGCCATTGGCCTGTGTTTCGTCCGCTGTCGCAAAGGAGCAACAGCTCGTAAAATCTGGCAGGTCGTTACAATTTTAGTCGTGACTTACTCAAATGCCGGAGGTTTTCTGACTATGCGGCGTAGTTGAGTAGGGAGGGCGTAATGTCCCGCCGCGCGTTTGCGTATCTTTCCACAGTCGTTGCGACTATTGGCCTTGCCGCCGGCTCCGCCTCAGCAGGCCCTTCCCCGACCACCGGCCCGATGTGGTCCGGCTTTTACGTCGGCGGCCACGTTGGCTATGGCACCGGCGCCGATACAGGATGTGGAGCCTGGAACGGCGGAATGACGATGCTGCCGGTCAGCCATGCTGCTGACTGCAGCGCAAATCCCAACGACCCGAACAATCACAACTACTCGATCTATGGGCCATTCAAGGGCTGGCTCGGTGGGCTTCAGGTAGGCGACAACTTCCAGTTCGGTTCGTTCGTCATTGGAGCGGAGTTCGCGGCTTCCCTGTCGGGGCTTGAACATTCCAACACCAGTCCGCTTGTCACCGAAAAGACGGGACCACTGGTAACCGCCACCCTTCACGCGGGCTTTGCCCCGGGCCCGCTCTATTTTTATGGCCTTGTCGGTTTCGGCGCCGCCACGCAGACGCACGACGACAATACCAGCAACTGCCACTGGAGCATCGGAGTGGGTGGCCCCGTTTACGGAGCGGGTATTCAGACCAAGGTCGGCAGCAAAGTCTCGCTGTTCGGCGAATGGAATCGCCTGGCCTTCAATGAAACCAGCGCCACCTGCTACAACGGCTCGGTCAACACGAACAATCTGGTGAAGACCAACGCCGACATCTTCAAGGTCGGTGTCAACTTCCAGATCAACTAAAGTCGCGCGCCATTCGACGGCGCTCCTGGTCGCACAAAAAGAGGCCGCCCATCGGGCGGCCTCTCCATTTTGTACGTACGATAAGGGCGTGGACTAGAAGTCCATCCCGCCCATGCCGCCGCCGCCACCGGGCATCGGCATCGGCGATTCCTTCTTCGGGTGCTCGGCGATCATCGCCTCGGTCGTGACGAGCAGGCCCGCCACCGAAGCAGCGTGCTGGAGCGCGGTACGGATCACCTTGGTCGGATCGATGATGCCGGCCGAAACGAGGTCCTTGTACTCCTCCGCCTGCGCGTCGAAGCCGTAGGTCTCGCTCTTGCTCTCGAGCAGCTTGCCGACGACGATCGAACCCTCGACGCCCGCGTTCTCGCTGATCTGGCGAATAGGAGCCTCGAGCGCGCGCAGCACGATGTTGATGCCGGCCTGCGTATCGGGGTTGTCCGACTTCACCTTCTCGACCGCCTTCTTGGCGCGGAGAAGAGCGACGCCGCCGCCCGGGACGATGCCTTCCTCGACCGCCGCGCGGGTGGCGTTGAGCGCATCGTCAACGCGGTCCTTCTTCTCCTTAACCTCGATCTCGGTCGCGCCGCCGACGCGGATCACTGCAACGCCACCGGCGAGCTTCGCCAGACGCTCCTGCAGCTTCTCCTTGTCATAGTCCGAGGTGGTCTCCTCGATCTGCGCCTTGATCTGGTTGATGCGGCCTTCGATTTCCTTCTTCTTGCCGGCACCGTCGACGATCGTGGTGTTCTCCTTCGAGATCGTCACCTTCTTGGCGCGGCCGAGCATCGCGAGCGTCACGCTCTCGAGCTTGATACCGAGCTCTTCCGAGATGACCTGACCCGAGGTCAGCACCGCGATGTCTTCCAGCATCGCCTTGCGGCGATCGCCGAAGCCCGGCGCCTTGACCGCCGCAACCTTGAGGCCACCGCGCAGCTTGTTGACGACGAGCGTGGCAAGCGCCTCGCCTTCGACGTCCTCAGCGATGATCAGCAGCGGCTTGCCGCTCTGCACCACGGCCTCGAGGACCGGGAGCATCGCCTGCAGGTTCGACAGCTTCTTCTCGTGGAGCAGGATGAACGGGTCTTCCAGCTCGGTGACCATCTTCTCGGCGTTGGTGATGAAGTACGGCGAGAGGTAGCCGCGGTCGAACTGCATGCCCTCGACGACCTCGAGCTCGGTCTCCAGAGCCTTGGCCTCTTCGACGGTGATGACGCCTTCGTTGCCGACCTTCTGCATCGCGTTGGAGATCATGTCCCCGATCTCCTTCGCGCCGTTCGCCGAGATCGTGCCGACCTGCGCGATTTCCTGCGAGGTCTTGATCTTCTTCGAGCGCTTCTGCAGGTCCGCGACCGCCTCGGTAACCGCGAGGTCGATGCCGCGCTTGAGGTCCATCGGGTTCATGCCGGCGGCAACCGACTTGGCGCCTTCGCGCACGATCGACTGGGCGAGCACGGTGGCGGTGGTGGTGCCGTCACCCGAGATGTCGTTGGTCTTGGACGCGACTTCGCGCACCATCTGCGCGCCCATGTTCTCGAACTTGTCCTCGAGCTCGATCTCCTTGGCGACGGTGACGCCGTCCTTGGTGATGCGCGGAGCGCCGAACGACTTGTCGAGCACGACGTTGCGGCCCTTGGGGCCGAGGGTGACCTTCACCGCGTTGGCGAGGATATCGACGCCGCGCAACATGCGATCGCGCGCGTCGACGGATAATTTGACGTCTTTAGCAGCCATTGTTTGGGTCCTTTGTTTCCTAGGCCCTCATCCTGAGGAGCGTGCGCAGCACGCGTCTCGAAGGATGACTGGTGAATGTTGCCGTCCTTCGAGATGCGCCCTGCGGGCGCTCCTCAGGACGAGGTTGATGATCAGGCGGCCTTCTTCTTGGCCACGGGCTCGTCGATCACGCCCATGATGTCGGACTCCTTCATGATCAGGAGCTCCTGGCCGTCGATCTTGACCTCGGTACCGGACCAC
>DASZSW010000011.1:0-8776 GCA_035548515.1 Bauldia sp.
GGGCCACTCCGCTCATCGCCCTGAGCGCGTGCCTTACTGACGGCAGCCCGTCCCACGCACCGGGAGGCCGCGCCTCTCGGCATCATCGGCGACCGGTCGTAGTGCCGGCCGGCGGGCTAGGGGGCCTCCCGATATCTCCGGATCCGTTAGGCCGCAGACAGCGGGCGCCACAGCGCCACCCCGCGAAGCCGGACGGTACCGGTCACGACCCTCGGGCGGATGACGCTGCGTCGGAATATGAAGGCGGTTGGTAGAGCCGGGGATATCTTTTTTGTTGTCCCCGGGGTGGTGCGCCGGCCCCCTCCACCATGCTTCGCATGGTCCCCCTCCCCCGTTTCACGGGGGAGGATCGCAACGTTGCGGGTGCGTGGCCGATTAAGGGGGCAACCAGCTATCCGGCGCGACGCGCCGGCAGCCTGGGATTGGTCAGCGCCCATTCCGGGCTCGCCATCCCGGTCAGCGTGCCCTGGATGAAGTCGATGCCATAGCCGGCGAGGAGCGTCGCGGTTTCTTCGTCCTGCACCCACTCCGCGACGATCTCGATGTCGAAGTTGCGCGCGAGCTCGGTGAGCGCCTTGACGAACGCCTGGTCGTCCTTCGAGCGCGGCAGGTTCTGGATGAATTCGCCGGCGATCTTCACCATGTCGACGTCGAGCGTGCGGAGGTGCCGGAACGAGGAGAAGCCGGCGCCGAAATCGTCGATCGCCACCGGGCATCCGAGGTCGTGGATCGTGGCGACGAAATGCGCTGCTTCCTCGATGTTGCGGATGACGGCGGTCTCGGTGATCTCCACGATCAGGCGCCCGGCAAGATCGGGACGGCGGGAAACCGCGGCCGCCAGCCGCGACAGCCACTCGGCGTCGCCGACCGTCTCACCCGAAACGTTGAGCGACAGGCGCGCGGCGGGATTGGCCTCCAGCGCCTCAAGCGTCTTGCCCAACGTATATTTGTCGACCAGGCGAATGAGGCCAAGCTGTTCGCAGAGCTCGATGAAGTCGGTCGCCGGCGCGAACGTGCCGTTGGAGCGTTCGAGACGCAGCAGCCCTTCATGGAAGTTGAGCACCCGTGTTTTGAGATCGACCACCGGCTGGAAGAACAGGCGCAGGTGATTGGTCTCGAGCGCAGCGACCATCTCCGACGACAGCGCCGCGTTGGCGCGGCGGCGGGCATCGCGATTGGCGGACGGCGTGTAGGCAACAAAGCGGCCGTAGCCGCGCGTGCGTGCGCTGTGCAGACTCTCCTGCGCCCGCGCCAGCGCCTCGTTCACGGTGCGGCCATGCCGCGGCAGGCTGACACCGCCGATGGACACCGTGACCGCGACGGACGAGTCGCCCGCCGTGATGACGCCATTGCGAATCGCGGCGTGGAACCGCTCCGCCGCCGCATGCATGGCGTCGTCGTCGCAATTCATCAGGACGATGCCGAGCTTGTTGCCGCTGTAGCGGCCGATGGCATCGCCGTCGCGGAGTTGCGTCTTGATGCGACGGGCAGCCGCCGCGAACACCTGGTCCGCCGTCTCGAAGCCGTAGGCCTCGTTGATGGCGCGGAATGAATCGACCGCAACGATCAGGAAAGCGATCGAGCCGCGGAACCGTTTAGCGTTGTTAAGCGCCTCGCCGAGCGTGGCCAGCAGGTGCTGGCGGTTGAAGTAACCGGTGAGCTCGTCGTAGCGCGACAGGAACGCCAGCCGCTGCTCGCGCTCGTGGCGCTCGTTGATGATGCGGATGACGCCGCGAGCCCGTTCAGGCCGTCCGGTCGGATCGGCAAACCAGCGCCCGGAATCCTCGACGATCAGTCGCCGCGCGCCACCTACACCATCCGGCAGCAGCACATACTGCACCTCGTAGGAGACGCCCTGCCCTGTATCGCCGGCGGTGCCATTCAGCACCGCGTCGTGGCGGCTGGTGAGATTGGCCGGATCGAGCAGGAGCGCGTACCCGCGCCCGTTGGCGACCGGCTCAGCCGAGGATAGGCCGAGCACGTCAGCGACGTTGCCGCCCCAGGCGATGGCGTCTGTCGCGATGGTCCATTCGTACGCGACCTCGCCAACCGCGGTCAGAATCTCGTCGGTGCCGGTCGCGGCGTGCCGCTCCGTTCGACCGGCGAGCGCCGGCTGGATGGCCGGAACTTCTGAGGTGGGGTCGTCCAAACGAACCGTCCTTACGCGCCTGCGCGGGAAACACCGCACATGGGCACACGTCAGTCCGCGATAGCAGACCGGGCCTTAAGGAAGCGACAAAGGCTACACGGCGGCGCCCGTCGGGCGGCCGCACTCGCCGCCCGCGGTTAACGCAAGGTTAGTGATGCACGCCCGGATCCACGCCGGAGCCGAACGAGATGTCGCGCTGCGCCGTGCGGATCGAGATGGTGAATCCGGCGACAACGTCGAACAGCGCGATCGCGGTCAGGATGAAGAACAGCGAATCCCCGGCCACCGGCACGACGATGAACTCGACCACGTAGACGATGAGCAGGATGGTCGAGACGATGTGGTTGGTGATGATGCCGCCGCGCGCCGGTTGCGCCGATCGCAGCGTCTCGAAAAACAGCATGACCAGCGCCAGGAGGATCATCAGGTCGCTCGGCGTGACCTGCCACTTCTGGCCGGAGATGAGCGGGAACTCGAACAACTCCTTCAGCCACGGGCTCGAGCCATCGACCGGCACGCCCGCGGCATAGCCGATGACGTTGAACAGGATCAGCGGAACGATGGTGAGCGGTATCGCGGTCAGCATTGGACTTCCCCCGGTTTCGGCGCCGCCGACAATAGCGCACTGATCCCAAAAGCAAAAAGGCCGGCGGAGGCCGGCCTTTTGGCGTAGCGGACCGGTTGGCGGCTAGGTGTCGCTCTTGGGCGTAATCACCTGGCGGCCACGGTACATGCCCGACTTGAGGTCGACGTGGTGCGGGCGGCGAAGCTCGCCCGAATCCTTGTCTTCCACGTAGGTCGGCTGCTTCAGCGCATCCGCCGAGCGGCGCATGCCGCGCTTGGACGGCGAAGTCTTTCGTTTCGGAACGGCCATGATACTTGTCCTTACGGAATTCGGTTGGGCGGCCTTATAGCGACCCCCGCGGGTACAGGCAATCGATATAGGCCCCTGACATCCGGGCCCTTTCGGCGATGGTCCGGGCCAGTCCCTGGAGCGCCGGCGAGGGCCGCGAGGGATCGCGTACCCACGGGTTCGGCAACGAGGCCGCGAGCAGCGCCGCCTGACCGGCGGTGAGCTGATCCGCGCCGCGCTTGAAGTAGCGCCGCGCCGCAGCCTCGGCCCCGAAGATGCCGGGCCCCCACTCCACAACGTTGAGGTAAATCTCGATCTCGCGTTTCTTGCCCCACACGAAATCGGCATAGAGCGCGATCGGCATTTCGATCGCCTTGCGGAAATATGAGCGCGAGTTCCACAGGAACAGGTTCTTCGCGGCCTGCATGGCAATCGTCGAGGCGCCGCGCGGCCGGTCGTCGTCGCGGTCCAGCACCTTCGACAGTTCGTCCCAATCGACGCCGTGATGCGAGCAGTACTTGCCGTCCTCCGACATGATCACCGACATGACCAGCACCGGCGCGATCTTCTCGAACGGCACCCACGTGCGCTGCACGTCGCCTTCGCGCAAGCCGTAGTCGACCAGCATCAACGTCGAGACCGGCGGCACGAACCGGTAGACGGGCACCAGCACGACCGGGATGAGCACGAGGATCAGCAGGATGCGCCCGACAAGGCGCCAGAGGCCGCGGCGGCGGGGATGCTTCTTGGGTGGATCGTCGCTCACCCCGTCCGCATAGCCGTCCGCTGGAAACCGCGCAATCTTGACCGCCGCCCCTGTTCCGCGCCATCGAAGCGGTATGGCTGAATTCCAGGTCGAGCTGAAGATGGCAGCCGCCTCGGTCGAGGCGCTGCTGGACTCCGTCCTGTCGGGCGCCGCGCGCGCCGGCGAACCGGCGTGGCCGGACAGGCTGACCGCCGCCCTGCGGTACGCCGTGCTGGGCCCGGGCAAGCGGCTGCGCCCGTTCCTGCTGATGGAATCGGCGCGCATTTTCGGTCACGAGGGCGACGGCCCGCTGCGCGCCGGCGCCGCACTGGAATGCATCCACTGCTACAGCCTGGTGCATGATGATTTGCCGGCGATGGATGACGACGACATGCGCCGCGGCCGGCCGACGGTGCACGTCCAGTTCGACGAGGCGACGGCCATTCTCGTCGGCGACGTGCTCCAGCCGCTGGCGTTCGGCATCCTGGCGGACCCCGCCACCGACCCGGACGCGCGCATAAGGACGGCGCTGATCGCCGGGCTTGCCACGGCGGCGGGGGCCGGCGGCATGGTGGGCGGACAGGCGCTGGACCTTGCGGCGGAGAAACGCCGCTTCGAGGAACACGAGGTGCGCGAGATGCAGGCGCTGAAGACGGGCGCCCTGTTCCGCTACGCCTGCGAGGCGGGCGCGATCCTCGGCCGCGCCTCGGCGGAGAAGCGCGAGCGGCTGGCGAAGTTCGGCGCGCAGCTCGGACTCGTGTTCCAGCTTGCCGACGACCTGATCGATGTCACCGGCAGCGCGAGCGTGGCCGGCAAGGCAATCGCCAAGGACGCCGGGCGTGGCAAGGCGACGCTCGTCGGCATCCACGGCGTCGATGGCGCCCGCAAGCTGCTCGATGAGGCGGTCGCCGAAGCGGTAATGCTGATCGCGCCTTTCGGCCCGCAGGGCAAAGTGCTCGCCGACGCCGCGCGCTTTGCCGGCAAGCGCGAAGTCTAGCTACTGAAGCTGGATGTACCGGCCTTCGCCGACTGCGGTCTTGGTGATGTTGTCGCGGAGCGCCGCGGCATCGGGCGATGACATGTCAGCGCCGTGGTCGACCAGCATCTTCACCACCTCCCACGCATGGCGGCTGACGGCGCGCGGCAGCGTCGGGCGGATTTCCTTGTCGAAGAAGGCGAGGGTCAGAGTGAGCGCCGGCGAGTCGGCGGTGGGCGCATTCGTCATCACGAGATTCGGATCGAGGATGCCGCCTTCGAGCGCCTGGTTGAGCAGGGTGAATGCTTCCGGCGTGTGATCGGGAAGGCTGCGCCAGGTGAGATCCGCCGACGCGGCGAATTCCAGAAACGCCATCGCCTCATCGGCATTGTACGGACGCTTGTCGGCGATGCGCTGATCGACGTCATCGCTGCGATCGAGGTAGTCGCTCTGGAATTGCATCTCGGCGTCGGCATTGTCCGACTGCTGCTGCGCCTGCCGCTGCTGCTTGTCGAGAAAATCGAGCCCGCGCGGGACGAATCCGGCGACCACGATGACGACCAGTGCGACAGCCAGCACCGAGCGGCGCACGGCCTTGCTCCGCCCGACGACACTGAACACCAGCCCGGTGGCAGCAAGGATGACGATGACGGCGACCGTCGTCGACAGCGTGACGATCGGCGGCCAGTCCTCGCGCAGCAGATTGCTGAGACGGAACGCGACGATGTTGAGGATGCTGGCGACGGCTACCAGAAACGGCAGCGCGAAATAGACGGCGACCCGCATCAGCAGGTCCCCTGCCCGCGATACAGCATCGAGGTCGGCTGGCAACCGCCGGGAGTGCGCACGGCGAGGTTCGAGAAAGACATGGGAAGCCCCGGCGAATCTGCATCCAGAATATCGCGCCCAGCCTGCATATGCACATGCAGCGCCGAGCGGCCGGAGGCGCCGGAAAATCCGCAGCGGGCGATCGGCTGGCCCGCGGCCACGTGGTCGCCAGACGCGACGGTGATCGACCCATGCATCAGCGATCCGAGGACCACGACAGCTCCATCGCTGCGCTGAATCGCAACGTGATTGCCGAAGCGATGCTGCCCCTTCTGGCTGACGTTGGGATAGGCATCGAGAACCGCGACGACCACGCCCTCAGCGGGCGACAGCACGGGTTGATTGAGGCATGTCGCCGCCGGCCGCCCGTAAGCATCAACGGGTACCAGCTCCAGCGCGGAGCGCGTGTTGGGAGATGCACAATTTCCGTCGGCGCGCGATGCACACGGAGGGCCATCGACCGCCAGCCACTCGCCCGCCACCGGCAATACAAGGGGCGACTCCGCTAACGCTGGCGAAGCAAGAAACGCAAACGCGAGTGCGAGGCGAAGCATCGCCTCAACATACACCAGCGAAGGAAGCTTAGTGGTGGAGCTGCGCCTGATACGGCACGTTCATCACGCGCACGTCCGGTCGGCTCCAGCTACCGCCATTGTAGTAGACGAGGATGTTCTCGCGGCGCTGATGCAGCAGCCGGTCGAGCCAGCTGGCGGAGTGGCCGCACGTCTTGGCCACGATGTACGCAGTCTGGCCGGGCTTCCAGACGCGATCGACGGGGCGCGTGCCGAAGGGGCCGCACGAGAGGTCGCCATCGTCCTGCCACGTGACCACACCGGGAGGCGCAGCCTCCGGCATATCGGCCGCCATCGCCGCAGATACGGAGGCAACGAGAGCGACGGCAACAATGAGAGCGCGCAGGGTCACTTTTGCGAACCTCAAGAAAGAGAGAGGCGATACGCGAGCACCAGTTTCGCCTTGGCCCCATTTCGCCCGAAGGTGATTAGAAAGGGGTTAAGGCGAAGGACCCAACGCGAAGAAAAGAATCGGAATTTTCGCTGGCGCTCATCTGTTGCATGAAGAGCGCAGTGGCGGGGCGATCAACCGCCCAAGACCATTGTCAGAAATGCGTCGCGCGGCTCATGTCCGTGACATGAACCGCGCGATGTGAGGCCGATAGTGCCGCGCTGCGCCGGAGGTTTGCCCCCTCCGCAGCCTGGCACCACTCAGGTGGTGGTGATGACGTCGTCCAGGTCCCGCGCGCGATGGCGGATGACGACCGGCCGGCCGGCACCTGCCTGCAGCAGGACGTAGAACAGGCCGAGCCCGTAGATCGCCGCGATCGGCGCGTGTGCGATCACGGTGCCGATCGTCGCCGGCTCATTCACCGCGATGGGCGCCAGGACGTAGATCGCCGGGGCCAGCACTGCCGCGAAGCGGAGACCGATCGCACCGATCACGAAGGCCATGAACGCCACGACGGCGAACGCCAGCTCCGCGTACGCGGCCTCGGACGACGCCGGGACGTACTGGAGATGGAGCGTCGTGATGGCGGATGCGCCGAGCGCGCCCTTGGTGATGGCGCCATAGAGAAAGAGGACGCCCACCGTCCAAAACAGATAGGAGCGCAGCAGCACATCGACGATGCGCCGTGCCGACACCTGGCGGCGGGTGAAGATGAGGGCGAGAAGGGCAAAGGCCAGGCCGACGATAAGCAATGTCAGCGGAAGGTGGCCCAGCGCAAAGTCGAGATACTGGTTCAGGCCGTTCATGGCGGTTACTCCAACGCTACGCATCCACAGGATATCCACAGGCAGCCTCGGACAGCCCGCCGTCGCAAACAAGGCGGCGTGTTTAATAAAGGCTTACTGTGGCCGCCGCGCCGCAATTCACTGTCATTTCGGGCACTTAGCTGGCGGCGGCCGCCTCCAATGGGCGACCGGATGTGCTTGGAAAAACGTGGTTTTCGGGGCTTGCCGGCTACATTCCCGGGCCGCCCGCCGGGGCCGCGCTGTGCGCTGCGGGAAGGACCGGCCGGTCGACGCTTGCCTGTAGCAGCAGGAGCACAGCGCCAATGAGGGCGATCGTCAGCTCCACCGCATGGGCTTCCAGGGCGTCTATGGTCGGCTCGGCCGCCAGCAGGGGCGCCATCATGTAGATCGCCGGCCCAATCACCGCAGCCGCCCTGAGACCGAGATTGCGGGCCAGCGCCAGGAAAGCGATGACCGCAAACGCCAGGCAACCATAGGCGGCCTCCGGCGCGGTCGTTGCGGAGGGGACCGACAGCCACGCCGTTGCCTCGGGACCGAAGGCGCCCGCCGCTACGGCCTTGGCCAGGAACAGCAGCCCGATCGTGAAAAACAAATAGCCGCCGAAGAGGACGCCGACGATGCGCCGCCCCGAGTGCGGCTTGGGCAGCGCAGCCAGCACGATCAGCGACCAGGCCAGCCCGGCCAGCAGCATGGTCAACGGCAGGTGGTCGCGGGCTAGCTGGAAATACGCGGTGAAATCAGGCGGCGGCATTGAGGCTGCGGCTCCGGTTACATTCAGCTCGGGGCGTGCAAGGGACGGGCCAGTTAAGCCGGCTAGTCGTCGTTGCTGGCGTTGAGCTTATCGACCGGAATCGACTTGGCATTCCGCGCCGGCTTCTTGGCCTTCTTTTTCGGGGCTTCGGCCAGCGCCTTGGCGTCGGCGGCCTCTTTGGCGAGGCGCAGCCCTCTGAGACGTGCGGTGTTATCGGCGATCCGCTGGTTCTCCGCCGCGAGTTCGCGGTTTGCGCTGGCGGCGTCCTGGCTGCGCTGGAGAGCGCGGGTGACGCGGGCCTCGGAACCGGGCTTGACGTTGCTGGCCATAGTTGGACCTCGTTCTTGGTTCGCGCGACTACCGCGCGAACGGGGAAAACTCGACGTTGTGCCCGCCTACTCAGCCGCGTCGGCCGGAGCGCCCTGTCCGAACCGCCGTTCGACATACTCGCCGACCATCTTGCGGAAGTCATCCGCAAGTGTCGGTCCGCGCAGCGTCGCGGCCTTCTTGCCGTCGATGAACACCGGCGCCGCCGGCTGCTCGCCGGTGCCGGGCAGCGAGATGCCGATGTCGGCATGTTTGGATTCGCCGGGGCCGTTGACGATGCAGCCCATCACCGCGACGTTGAGCTGCTCGACGCCGGGATAGCGCGTGCGCCACTCCGGCATTTCCTCGTTGATGAATTTCTGGATGTCGCGCGCCAGC
>DASZSW010000012.1:0-7718 GCA_035548515.1 Bauldia sp.
CTGGATCGGCTGGTGCTCCTTGGCTTCCAGCGCCTGGTGCAGTCCTTCCGAGAAGCGGCGCCCCGGCATCATGCGGCCGGTGAATTCGTCGATGATGACGACTTCGCCGTTCTTGACGATGTAGTCCTTGTCGCGCTCGAAGAGGCGATGGGCGCGCAGCGCCTGCTGGATGTGATGGACGACGGTGACGTTCTCGACGTCGTAGAGCGAGTCGCCTTTCAGCAGCCCCGCCTCACGCAGGATGCCTTCCAGCTTCTCGTTGCCCGCTTCGGTGAAGTTGGCGGTGCGCTGCTTCTCGTCGACCTCGTAGTCCTCGGCGGTGAGCTGCGGGATGAACGTGTCGATGGTGTTGTACAGCTCGGAGCGGTCGTCGAGCGGGCCGGAGATGATCAGCGGCGTGCGCGCCTCGTCGATCAGGATCGAGTCCACTTCGTCGACGATCGCGAAGTTGTGCCCGCGCTGCACCATCGAGGCGAGCTCGTACTTCATGTTGTCGCGGAGATAGTCGAAGCCGTACTCGTTGTTGGTGCCGTAAGTGATGTCGGCGGCGTAGGCTTCGCGGCGCTGGTTGTCGTCGAGGCCGTGGACGATCACGCCAACGGTCAGGCCGAGGAAGTTGTAGACGCGGCCCATCCATTCGGCGTCGCGCTTGGCGAGGTAGTCGTTGACGGTGACGACGTGGACGCCCTTGCCCGATAGGGCGTTGAGATAGACGGGCAGGGTGGCGACGAGCGTCTTGCCTTCGCCGGTCTTCATCTCGGAGATGGAGCCTTCGTGCAGCACCATGCCGCCGATCAGCTGGACGTCAAAATGCCGCTGCCCGAGGGCGCGTTTGGCGGCCTCGCGGACAGTGGCAAAGGCGGGGACCAGCAGATCGTCCAGGGAGGCGCCGGCGGCGATGTCGGCCTTGAACTTGTCGGTGCGGGCGCGGAGCTGCTCGTCGGAAAGGGCGCTGACCTCAGGCTCCAGCGCGTTGATTGCCGCGACCTTGGGCGCGTAGGTCTTCAGGCGGCGGTCGTTGGCGGAGCCGAAAAGCTTGCGGGCGATAGAGCCGAGTCCGGCCATGCGACGATCCTTGGAACCAGTGGGTAGAACAGCCGGTTGCGGCCCTCAGCTAACGTGTAGCCAGGTGCTCCAAACCGTCGTCACCTCTAGGGATTCAAAGCGTTCTTTGACGCCAAGCTTCGAGACAGATAAGAGGGGGCATACCCCATGTCAACGGCGCGCCACATGCTTCGATCAGGCTGGGCGGCAGATCGAAGACACGCCGCGCGCCACCCGTTCAACACCGTAACCCGGACAGTTTGATGAACCTCCACAATGCCTTCCGCCTGAGCCTGCTTGCTTCCGCCCTCGTCGTGGGCGGTGCCGCAATGGCCCAGGATTCCACCACGACTCCGCCCGCCACCGCCGCCCAGCCGGCGCCTGACGCCGCGCCGGTCGAACCGACCGATCGCGTCGTCGCGATCGTGAATGGCGAGAAGATCACCGAGCGCGACCTTGCCGCCGCCGAGCCGGATCTGGCGCAAGCGCTGCAACAGTTTCCTCCCGGCGCGCAGATGGATGCGCTGGTCAAGGGCGTCATCGACATCCACCTGATGGCGCAGGCGGCAAAGGACACCGGCCTCGATAAGTCGCCGGAGATGGCCTCGACGCTCGCCTACGTCGCGGCGAAGGCGCTACGCAACAAGTACCTCCAGACCAAGCTCGACTCCGTCGTCACCGAGGCGGCGCTGAAGGCGCGCTACGATCAGGAAGTCGCCAAGTTCGTGCCGGCGGATGAGATTCACGCCGAACATATTCTCGTGAACAGCGAGGACGAGGCGAAGGCCATCATCGCGCAGCTCGATCAGGGCGGCGACTTCGCCGCGATCGCCAAGCAGAAGTCGACCGACACCGGCTCCGGCCAGTCCGGCGGTGATCTCGGCTGGTTCGGCAAGGGCCAGATGGTGAAGCCGTTTGAGGATGCCGCGTTCGCCCTCGACGTCGGCCAGTACACCAAGACGCCGGTGAAGAGCGATTTCGGCTGGCACGTGATCAAGGTGCTGGAGAAGCGGAAGTCGGCGCCGCCGACCTTCGAGGAGCGCAAGGACGATCTCGCGCGCACGCTGGGTCGTGAAGCGATCCTGGCTGAGATCGATGCGCTGCATGCCAAGGCGAAGATCGAGATGGTGCCCGATCCAAACGCGCCGCCGGCTGCCGACGCTACTCCGGTGCCGCCGGCCAACGCTACGCCGGTGCCGCCCGCTACGCAGGCTCCGGCGCAGTAGCCATGGCGGGGGCGGTGGCGAAGTCACCGTTGGCGCCGGCGTCGTTCCCGGCGCTGCCGCCCATCGCGGGGTTTCGCTTCGCCACTGCCGAGGCCGGCATTCGCTACCAGAACCGGCGGGACGTTCTGCTCGCGGTGTTCGACAAGGGCACGACGGTGGCGGGTGTCTTCACCCGCTCCAAATGCCCCTCGGCGCCGGTCGACTGGTGCAAGGCCGCCCTGAAACAGGGCAAGGCGCGGGCGCTGCTGGTCAATTCCGGTAACGCCAACGCCTTCACCGGCAAGAAGGGCCGCGAGGCGACGAAGATGTCCGCCGCCATCGCCGCCAAGGCGGTGGGCTGTAAGCCGAACGAAGTCTTCCTCGCTTCAACGGGCGTGATCGGTGAGCCGCTCGATGCGCGGAAGTTCGACGCCGTGCTTGCCGACACGGTGAAGCGCGCGGCGGCGGAGCCGTGGATCGACGCTGCCTCCGCGATCATGACGACGGACACCTACCCGAAGGGCGCGACGCGGCGCGTCAAGCTCGGCGAGGCGACCGTCACGATCAACGGCATCGCCAAGGGCGCCGGCATGATCGCGCCGGACATGGCGACGATGCTGTCGTTCGTGGTCACCGACGCGCCGCTCGCAGCGCCGGTGCTGCAGCAACTGCTCGCGAACGGCGTCGGTGGCTCCTTCAACGCCATCACGGTCGACAGCGACACGTCGACCTCCGACACGCTGCTGATGTTCGCCACCGGCAAGGCCGTCAAGGCGCCGAAGATCACCAACGCATCCGACAAGCGCCTCGTGGCGTTCAAACTCGCGCTCAACGATGTGCTGCGTGACCTCGCGCATCAGGTGGTGAAGGACGGCGAGGGCGCGCGGAAATTCGTCGAGGTGCGCGTGGTTGGCGCGACCTCGAAGAAATCGGCGCGGCGCATCGCGCTGTCGATCGCCAACTCGCCACTGGTGAAGACCGCGATCGCTGGCGAGGACGCCAACTGGGGCCGTGTCGTCATGGCCGTCGGCAAGGCGGGCGAGCCTGCGGACCGCGACCGGCTGGCGATCTCCTTCGGCGACATCCGCGTTGCCGTGAAAGGCGAGCGCGACCCGGCGTACTCCGAGGCGGCGACATCCGATTACATGAAGCGCGACCACGTGGTCATCACTGCCGACATCGGCCTCGGCAACGCGCGCGACACGGTGTGGACGTGCGACCTCACCAAGGAATACGTCGCGATCAACGGCGACTATCGGTCGTGATCTTGCAGGCATGCCGCTCGACGCGGGTCGTCGCGTCTCCCCGCAGGGGAGAGGCCGTGTTTGGCTTGGCGAGCGAAGCGAGCCTAGACAAACCGGGTGAGGGGAATCTTCCCTTTCCGGCATCCTGCAAACGCCCTCACCCTTCGCGCCTAGTTCGCTTCGCTCTCAAGGCGCGAAGCCCTCTCCCCTCCGGGGCGACGGGACGTTGCGTGCTGTGACCATGCGTATCGTCCTCGTCGCCGCCTGCGCCCTCATCGACGTCGACCGCCGCGTGCTGCTCACGCGGCGACCCGAGGGCAAGCCGATGGCGGGCTTGTGGGAGTTTCCCGGCGGCAAGATCGAGCCCGGCGAGACGCCTGAGGCGACGCTGGTCCGGGAGCTGCGCGAGGAGATCGGCGTCGAGACGTCCGAGGCGTGCCTCGCGCCGCTGACCTTCGCCAGCCACAGCTATCCCGACTTCCACCTGCTGATGCCGCTCTACATCTGCCGGCGCTGGTCGGGCATTCCGCAGGGCCGCGAAAACCAGGCGCTGAAGTGGGTGCGCGCCGCGAACATCCGCGACTACCCGATGCCCGCGGCTGACCTGCCTCTGATCCCGGCGTTAATAGATCATTTATGATGTCGCCGGAGAGTCCCCGGCAGCCGCCGAATCGCGCGGCATTGGGGCTTCCTCCATGGCTTCCCACGACATCATCCTGCCGCCGGGAACGGTGGCGTCTTCCGTCAGCCGGTCGAAACTCGCCGCATTCGTGCCGCTCACGCTGGCGCTGATCGGCGTTGCCGCCGTGCTGGTTGGCGGCGTCAGCGCCCGCCATGACAACGAGGTCGCCGCGCGCGCCATCGACCCGGTGACCACGGGTTCGATCCTGTCGCCCGACGACCAGCGCCGTGCGCTGGAGATGCTCGACCGCTAGCGTCCGGTCTTCTCGCCTGCCGATTTCTCTACCGTATTCAAGGCATCCGCCAGTCGCGCCTTCGCGCTCCCCGGCCGCAGCGGCTGCTGCTGGCTGGTATGCGGCGCCCAACCGGACAACGAGATCACCTCGAACGTAGCGCGGATGCGGCCGTCGCGGTCGCTGAACCGTTCCGCATAGATCGCCGCCGCCCGGATCAGAACCTGACGACGGAGCGGACGGCGGTCGCGATCGCGGAGCACGTTGGTGGCGCCCATGGCGCGGAGGTCGCGCATCAGGTGCAGCGCCGTATCGTAGCGCACGATGCGGCGGTCGGTGTCGATGACGGGCAGCGCAAAACCGGCGCGCTGGAGCAGGGCGCCTGCCGTGCGCAGTTCGGCGAACGGCGCGACGCGCGGGCTGGCGCCGCCGGTCACCTCGGCCTCCGCTTCCGCGAGCGACTGGCGCAGTTCCGTCAGCGTATCGCCACCCAGCAGGGCGGCGAGGAACAGACCATCCGGTTTCAGCGCGGCGCGGATCTGTGCGAGCACGCCGGGCAGGTCATCGCTCCAGTGCAGCGCCAGCGCGGACACGATCAGGTCTACGCTGGCCGGCGCCAGCGGCAGCACCTCGACGTCGGCGACGATGTCGGGCGCGCCGATCCGATCGACCCGCAACACGCGCGCGGCCTGCCCGGTCCCGCCGAGGCGATCGGCGAGCAGGGGCAGGGGCGTTCCGAGATCGACGGCAAGCGCGAACGTGCGTTTCACGGCGGCCAGCCTGTCGAGCATGTCGTCCGCGACGGCTTGCAGCAGGAAATCCGCCGGTGCGGCGGCCGCGCGCCGGCGCCGCGTGTCGAGAAGCGCGCGGTCGAAAATCCGGGGCGGGCCGTCGGTCATGGCGGTGTTATGGGTCGCCCGCCCGCGCGCGTCAAAATTCGGGTAAGCTCGGGCCCATGAACGCCATCGCCACGCTTGCCCGCGCAGTTGCCGATGTCGCGCTGCCGCCGCAGTGCCTCGCATGCGACACGCCGGTTGCCGGCCATGGGTCGCTGTGTGCGCGGTGCTGGTCGAAGCTCAGGCTGATCGAGAAACCGTATTGCGCGCAGCTTGGCATTCCCTTCGCGTACGACCTGGGCCCCGGCGCCCTGTCGGCGGAGGCCATCGCCGATCCTCCGCCGTTTGCCCGCTGCCGCGCGGTGGCGGCGTTCGACGACATCGCGCGCACGCTGGTGCATGGGCTCAAGTATCGCGACCGGCTGGAGCTGGCGCAGTGGATGGCATCATGGATGGGCCGCGCCGGCGCGGAGCTCATTGCCGATGCGGACGTGATCGTGCCGGTGCCGCTGCACACGCGCCGGCTGTGGTGGCGGCGGTACAACCAGTCGGTATTGCTGGCGCAGGGCATTGGCCGCACCAGCGGCAAGCCGGCTTCCACGTCCGCGCTGCGGCGCATCCGCGCCACCGAGCAGCAGGTGGGCCTCACCGCCGATCAGCGCGACCGCAACGTGCGCGGTGCGTTCCAGGTGCCGGCGTCGGAGAAGGCGGCCATCGCCGGGCGGCGTGTGTTGCTCGTTGACGACGTCTACACAACCGGCGCGACGGTGAAGGCATGCACGCGCGCGTTGATGCGAGCTGGCGCAGTTGCGGTCGACGTGCTGGTGTTCGCCCGGGTTGTCACGGGAGGGGCGTGACCCACATACTTCCCATGCCCGTGATCGACATTTATACCCGCCAGTTCTGTTCCTACTGCACGATGGCGAAGCGTTTGCTGGAGCGGCGCGAGTTGGCATTTGTCGAGCATGACGCGACCGGCAATCCCGAGATGCGCGCAGAAATGATCCAGCGCGCGAAGGGCGCCGCGACCTTCCCGCAGATATTCATCGATGGGCGCCATATCGGCGGCTGCGACGACCTCTACGCGCTCGAGGCGTCCGGCGGGCTCGATCGCCTGGTGAAGGCATGAGCTTCAAGGCAGCCGCCGTGCAGATGCGGAGCGGCGTCGACGTCGCGAAAAATGTCGCCGACGCGTCGGCGCTGATCCGACAGGCCGCGGCGCAGGGCGCGACGTATGTGCTGACGCCGGAGATGACGACGATCCTCGATCGCGACCGTGAGCGGCTGCTGGCGGCGATCTCGCCCGAGGCAACCGATCCGTCGCTGGCCAAGTTCCGCGCGCTTGCGCTGGAGCTCGGTATTCACCTGCACATCGGTTCGATGGCGATCCGCATCGGCGATGCCGACGTCGCCAATCGCTCGTTCTTGATCGCGCCGGATGGCAAGGTGGCCGCGACCTACGACAAGATCCACATGTTCGACGTCGATCTCGCGGGCGGCGAAAGCTACCGCGAGTCGCGGCTCTATCGCCCCGGCGGCAAGGCGGCGGTGGCGGAGTTGCCGGGCGCGCGGCTCGGCCTGTCGATCTGCTACGATGTGCGCTTCCCGCATCTCTACCGTGCGCTGGCCAAGGCGGGCGCGTCGGTCATTGCCATCCCCGCCGCGTTCACGAAGACCACCGGCGAGGCGCACTGGCACGTATTGATCCGCGCGCGTGCGATCGAGACGGGCGCGTTCGTCGTCGCGGCGGCGCAGGGCGGGCATCACGACGACGGGCGCGACACCTACGGCCATTCGATGATCGTCGACCCGTGGGGCAAGGTTCTCGCCGAGGCGGGCACCGAGCCGGGCGTCATCGTCGCGGAGATCGATGCGGAGGCGAGCGCCGAGACGCGGCAGCGGCTGCCATCGCTCGCCAATGACCGCGTCTTCAGCCCGCCGGTGATGTCGTGATCCGCTATACGCTTCGCTGCAGCCATGACCACGAGTTCGAGGCGTGGTTCCGCTCCAGTGCGGACTACGATCGCGCGGCCGACGCGGACGCCAACCGTTGCCCGGTGTGCGGGTCGGCTGAAATCAGCAAGGCGCCGATGGCGCCGGCGGTCGCGAGTACCAAAAAGGGCGAGAAGATGAGTCTTGCGGCGCCCGATCCGCGGACGCAGGTGATGCGCGAGGCGCTCCGCGAATTCCGCAAGAAGGTGACCGAGGGCGCGGACTATGTCGGCGATAAATTCGCCGAGGAAGCGCGCAAGATTCACTACGAGGAGGTCGAGGCGCGCGGCATCTACGGCGAGGCATCGCCGGACGAAGCAAAAGCGCTCGCCGAGGAAGGCATCGGCTTCCACCCGCTGCCGCCGCTGCCGGAAGATTCGAACTAGGCCGCTGGCCGGAGCGGATCGGTCCTCCCCCGCGAAGCGGGGGAGGGGACCATGCGCAGCATGGTGGAGGGGGCAGGCACCACGGCCCCGTGGCATG
>DASZSW010000013.1:0-72484 GCA_035548515.1 Bauldia sp.
GGCAGCAGCTTGCCTGGACGGGGGCGCTGATCGTCACCTTTGCAGTGCTTACGCTCAATGTTGTGGCACGCATCCTGTCGAACCTCGGGGCCATCAAGCAATGACCGACGCCGCTGTCGCAACGAACGGATCCGGGTTGAAGGCCGGCCTTCCACCGAAGATGTCGATCAAGGATCTGCGCTTCTACTACGGCGACACGCTCGCGCTGAAGAGCATCACGTTGCCCTTGGACGATCGCAAGGTCACTGCCTTCATTGGGCCGTCCGGCTGCGGCAAGTCCACGCTGCTGCGCGTACTCAACCGCATGTACGACCTCTATCCGCGCCAGCGCGCCGAAGGCGAGGTCATGCTCGACGGCGAGAACATCCTGAACCCGAGCCAGGACCTCAACCTGCTCCGCGCCAAGGTCGGCATGGTGTTCCAGAAGCCGACGCCGTTCCCGATGACGATCTTCGACAACATCGCCTTCGGCATCCAGCTCTACGAGCGCGTCTCCCGCGGCGAATTGCAGGATCGCGTCGAGGCGGCGCTGACCAAGGCGGCGCTGTGGACCGAGGTGAAGGATAAGCTGAACGCCAACGGCCTCAGCCTGTCCGGCGGCCAGCAGCAGCGCCTGTGCATTGCGCGCACCATCGCGGCCAAGCCGGAAGTCGTGCTGCTCGACGAGCCGTGCTCCGCGCTCGACCCGATCTCGACTTCCAAGATCGAGGAACTGATCGACGAGCTGAAGAGCGACTACACGATCGTGATCGTGACGCACAACATGCAGCAGGCTGCACGCGTTTCCGACAAGACCGCCTTCATGTACCTCGGCGAGCTGGTCGAGTTCGACGAGACGGACAAAATCTTCACCGCACCGAGCGATCGGCGCACGCAGGACTACATCACCGGCCGCTTCGGCTGACGGACTAGGGGACTGAGAGACCGCCATGTCGGAACACATCGTCACCTCCTTCGACGACGAGCTGAACGGCCTCGCGCAGAAGTTGGCCGAAATGGGCGGCCTTGCGGAGCAGAACGTCGCCGATGCCGTTGGTGCATTGGTCAGCCGCGACATCGAAAAGGCGCAACGCGTCATCGCCTCCGACGAGCGCATCGACAAGCTTCAGCGCGAGATCGAGGAGGCCGCCGTTCTGATGATCGCCCGCCGCCAGCCCATGGCCCGAGACCTTCGCGAGATCATGGCGGCCATCCACATCGCCAACGATCTCGAGCGGGTCGGCGATCTTGCAAAGAACACCGCCAAGCGGGTGATCGCAATCGAGTCCAATTTCGGCTCGCAGCGGCTGGTCGTCGGTGTCGAGCATATGGCCGAGCTGTGCCTCACCCAGCTCAAGGAAATCCTCGACGCCTTCGCCAGCCGCGACCTCGGCGCCGCCCGCAACGTGTGGGAGCGCGACAACGAGATCGACGCGATGTACACCTCGCTGTTCCGCGAGCTGCTCACCTACATGATGGAAGATCCGCGCAACATCACGTTCTGCACGCACCTTCTGTTCTGCGCCAAGAACATCGAACGCATCGGCGACCATGCCACCAACATCGCCGAAAACCTGCACTACCTGATCACCGGCCAGACCATGACCGAGGCACGGCCGAAGCAGGATACGTCGTCGCTGACCTCGGTGCCCTACAAAGCGAACTGAGCGCCATGACGCCCAAGGTTATGATCGTGGAGGACGAGGAGGCTCTCTCCCTGATGCTCCGCTACAACCTCGAAGCCGAGGGATACCTGGTTGAGACGGTGGAGCGCGGCGACGATGCCGAGACCCGCCTGCGGGAAAGCGTGCCTGACCTTCTTCTGCTCGACTGGATGCTCCCCGGCATCTCTGGCATCGAACTATGCCGGCGCCTCCGCCAGCGCGAAGTGACCAAGGCGCTGCCGATCATCATGCTGACCGCTCGCGGCGAGGAGACCGAGCGCGTGCGCGGCCTGGCCACCGGCGCCGACGACTACGTCGTCAAGCCGTTCTCATTGCCCGAGCTGATGGCGCGTGTGCGCGCCATCCTCCGCCGCTCACGCCCGGAGCTGGTTGCCACCGTCCTGAAGGCGGGGGACATCGAGCTCGATCGCGACACGCACCGTATCCGCCGCTCGGGCCGCGAATTACACCTCGGCCCGACCGAGTTCCGATTGCTCGAATTTTTCATGCAGAGTCCCGGCCGCGTCTTCTCGCGCGCCCAGTTGCTCGATGCTGTGTGGGGCAGGGACGTCTTCGTCGACGAGCGCACCGTCGACGTTCACGTCGGGCGTCTGCGCCGCGCGCTTGGCCGCGGCCGCGACCCGATCCGCACGGTCCGCGGCTCCGGCTATTCCTTCGACGAGAACTTCGCGGCAGCGCAGTCGGCTTAGCCCGCGTAGTCCCGACGGTCGCGCCGCCGGTCGGCCGGCTGATACGCGACGCGGCTATGGTATTCGCAATACGGCAGCGAATTCCAGTTGGCGTGGCCGCAGAAGCCGAACGTCTCGCTGCCGGGATCCCCGATTGGCCATTTGCACACGGCGTCGGTGAGCTGCAGCAGCGAAATGTTGAGTGGGATCGGAACGACGATGTCCTCGATCGGCACCGGCGCAGGCAGCCGCCGCGGCGCCGGCGAGGCGTGCGTCTTCAGCGCCGTGTTGCCGCTGATGTAGTGGCGCGTCGAAGGGCGATGCGGCGAGGCCGTGCGCACTTTGCGCGGACGCGGACTGCTGGAAACGGGCTTGGCGCGGCCCGACAGCGACAGGCGGTGCACCTTGCCGATTACGGCGTTGCGCGTAACGCCACCGAGCTGCGCTGCGATCTGGCTCGCACTCAGTCCATCGCCCCAAAGTTTCTTCAGCAACTCGACGCGCTCGTCCGTCCAGCTCATTGCGTCGCATCCCTGTTGCCACGCAGCCGGAATCCGAATCCATCCTCGCTCGCCGTCCGCTCCTCAGGACGACGCTACGCGCGATACAGGGACGCTTTCAGGGATTCCGCCGCACCAAAACTATGCGGCGGAAGCTACACTGGCGTTTGACTCACTGACAAGAGTCGGGCGGACACACCCCGGCAAATGAATCCGTTTTCCCCAATTCCCGCCCGGACTTCCGCCAATGCCGGCAACGCGCCGCCGCCAAGGTATTGATATCGTTTGTTTCACCTGCATTCGCTCGCGCGTGGTGTTGCGTTGATATCGTTCGTGATGGGATGAACAGATGAAGCGTTCGCGCTGCGGCGCGAAATGTGCGGGGCCCGAGCTGCATGCCGTTGTCGACGTTGATCGTGGTGGCCGCCAACCTCGTCCCGTTGGCCGGTGTCGTCTTCTGGGGCTGGGACGTCTTCGTCCTGCTCATCCTCTATTGGCTTGAGACGGCGGTCATCGGCTTCTGGACGATCATGCGCCTGCTGCTGGTGTCCGAGGCGGGTTCGGCCACGCTGGGCCGCATGGCCGGTCCAGCGCGCGTCATCGGGCGCGGCTTCCAGGCCGTTTTCATCACCGTGCACGCCGGCATCTTCATGACGGTCCATTTCCTGTTCCTGTGGACCCTCTTCGCAGGCGCCTGGGCTGACGTCGTCCACGGGCCGATCGACTTCGTCCGCGTTCTCGTCATCGGCACGGGGCTGTGGCTGCCTCTGCTGTTTCTTTTCCTGGTGCGCGGCTGGTTCGTCCTGCGCGACGTGGTGCTCGGCTCGGTCGACATGGAGGGCGACGTCTTATCCGGCCTCTACATCCGCATCGTCGTCATGCAGTTCGCGATCATCCTGGGCGGTTGGCTGGCCCAGCTGACCGGGGGTGGTACCGGCACCCTGATACTGCTGGTGATCGGAAAGACGGGGGTCGAACTGTACGCCGGGCGCCTGTCCGGCAAGGTCGATGCGGCTACCGCCAAAGCCGCGGCGGAGCGCGATCCGGCTGCCTGAGTCCGGGGGGAAACCGTTGACAGTCAAGGGCCGGACGCCGATATACGGCGTCAGAGGTGCTGCCCGTGGCTGACAAAGCGGGCGGCACTTTTGCCTTTTGGAACCTCGACAATGGCCCAAGCGACCGACAAAGCCCCGGGAAACTCTCCGCTTTACGGCGTGTTTTCGCGCGCCCCGGTGGCGTTTGCCCGAGGCGAGGGCGTTTGGCTGGAGACCACTGACGGGCGCCGCTTGCTGGATTTCTCCTCCGGCATCGCTGTGAATGCGCTGGGCCACGCCCATCCTGCGCTGGTCAAGGCACTGACAGACCAGGCCGGCAAGCTCTGGCACGTGTCCAACCTGTACCGGATTCCGGAGCAGGAGGATCTGGCCGCCAAGCTCGTTGCGCTAACGTTCGCCGACAAAGTCTTCTTCGGCAACTCCGGGGCCGAGGCGGTGGAGTGCGCCATCAAGACGGTACGCCGCTATCACTTCGCCAGCGGCCATCCCGAAAAGAACCGCATCATCACCTTCGCCGGCGCCTTCCATGGCCGCACCCTGGCGGCGCTCAGCGCCACCGGCAGCGCCAAGTATTCCGAAGGCATGGCGCCGATGCCCGAAGGCTTCGACCAGGTCCCGTTCGGCGACATCAAGGCTGTCGCCGCGGCGATCACGCCGGCCACGGCTGCCATCCTGATTGAACCGATCCAGGGGGAGGGCGGTGTCCGCCTCGTGCCGGCGTCGTTCCTGCGCGAACTGCGTGCCCTGTGCGAGAAACACGGCCTGCTGCTCGTCTATGACGAAGTGCAATCGGGTGTCGGCCGTAGCGGCAAGCTGTTCGCCTATCAGTGGTCCGGGGTCGCGCCGGATATCATGACCGTAGCGAAAGGCATCGGCGGCGGCTTCCCGCTCGGCGCCTGCCTGGCGACCGCCGAGGCCGCCAACGGCATGACGCCCGGCATGCACAACTCGACCTTCGGCGGCAATCCGCTGGCCATGGCTGTCGGCAAGGTGCTGATCGACATCGTCAGCGATGAAGCCTTCCTCGATCATGTCCGCCAGGTTGGCCTGTACATGAAGCAGCGGCTGGCCGGCCTCGTGGACAGCCACCCCGGTGTTGTCGCCGAGGTGCGGGGCGAGGGTCTGCTGATGGGCCTGCGCTGTGTTGCGCCGGTGGCCGACGTCGTCAACGCAATGCGCGATGCCGGCATTCTCGGCGCTCCGGCGGGCGAAAACGTCGTCCGCCTGTTGCCGCCGCTGATCGTCACCAATGCCGAGGTCGACGAGGCGATCGCCCGGCTCGACGCCGCGTTCGTCGCGGTCGAGCGCACCCAGCCTGTCGCCAAGGCTGGATAGGTGCAGCGATGCCACGCCATTTCCTCGATATCGCCGACTTCGACGCGGCCACACTCCGCGCCATTCTGGCCGACGCCGTCAGCCTGAAGAAGACGCGCGGCACGCCCGCCGCGCCGAAACCCTTTGCCGGCAAGACGCTGGCGATGATCTTCGACAAACAGTCGACCCGCACCCGCGTCTCCTTCGATGTCGGCATGCGCGACCTCGGCGGCGAGACGATCGTGCTGTCAGGCGGCGAGATGCAGATCGGCCGCGGTGAGACGCCGGCGGATACCGCGAAGGTTCTGTCGCGCTACGTCGACGCCATCATGATCCGTGCCCTCGATCACGCGCTGGTGCGCGAATTGGCCGACAACGCCACCGTGCCGGTTATTAACGGCCTGACACGCGTGTCGCATCCCTGCCAGATCATGGCCGACGTGATGACGTTCGAGGAGCACAAGGGGCCGATCGCGGGGAAGGCGGTCGCCTGGCTCGGCGATGGCAACAACGTCCTGACCTCGTGGGTTCACGCTGCCGCCAAGTTCAAGTTTCCGTTACGCATCGCTACGCCGCCGGAGCTCGCGCCCGCGACGCGGCTCATCGCGTGGGCGAAGGACAATGGCGCGGACATCGTCGCCGGGTCGGATACCGAGGCCGCCGCGAAGGATGCCGATTGCGTCGTCACCGATACCTGGGTGTCGATGGGCGACGCCGAGTCCGAGCGCCGCCACAATCTGCTGATGCCTTATCAGGTGAATGCGCGGCTGATGGGCCGCGCCAAACCCGACGCGGTGTTCATGCATTGCCTGCCGGCCCACCGTGGCGAGGAAGTCACCGCCGACGTCATCGACGGCCCCCAGTCGATCGTGTTCGACGAGGCCGAGAACCGGCTACACGCGCAAAAGGCGATCCTGCTCTGGGCGCTGGGGACCGGACCGTGAGTGTCGCGTTCGAGACCGACGACCTGCTGGCTCCGGCCGGCGACGACAGCGTTCGCCCGTTCGTGGTCGAGGCGCTGGATGTGCGCGGCCGCGCTATCCAGATGGGCCCGGCATTGGACGCGATCCTGGAGCGGCACAATTATCCGCCGCCCGTCTCGCGGCTGCTGGCAGAAGCGATCGTGCTCGCGGTGCTGCTCGGCTCGTCGCTGAAGATCGACGGCCGTTTCACGCTCCAGACCGAAACCTCAGGTCCGGTGGACATGCTGGTGGTCGACTACCGCACGTCGGGCGCGATCCGCGCCTATGCCCGCTTCGATGCCGACCGCGTGGCGGCCGAGCCGAGCGCCACACCCGGCGCGCTTCTGGGCAAGGGCACGCTCGCCATGACCATCGACCAGGGCGGCGCCGCCAGTCGCTACCAGGGCGTGGTGCCGCTGGAGGGCGAAAGCCTGGAGCAGGTGGCCCACACGTACTTCCGCCAGTCCGAGCAGATCCCGACGCGCGTTCGCCTCGCGGTCGCCGAGCTCCAGTCGCGCGAGGACGGCGTCATGCGTCACTCCTGGCGCGCCGGCGGCCTCATCGTGCAGTTCCTCCCCGATGCGCCGGAGCGCATGCGCCAGGCTGATCTCCCCGGTGGCGACGCGCCTTCCGGCGCAGCTGCCAGCGAGATGTCCGAGGACGATTCGTGGGTTGAGGCTCGCTCGTTGGCCGAGACCATCCAGGATGACGAACTGACCGACCCGGCGGTGCCCGTCGAGAGTCTGCTCTATCGCCTGTTCAACGAGCGCGGCGTGCGAGTCTTCACGCCGATGCACGTGCGCGATCAGTGCTCATGCTCGCGCGACAAGATCAGCGGCGTCCTCGCCACATTCAGCGCCGATGAGATCAGCGAGAGCACCGAGGACGGCGCCATTTCCGTGACATGCGAATTCTGCGGGACCAAGTACAGCTTCGACCCCTCCGAATTCTACCGCGACGACGCCTAGCCAGGCAGCCGGTCTGCCGCCAGCAGCTTGAGCATTGCCATCGCCCAGCCATAGAGCTTGGGGTAGGGCGGATTGGCGTTCGCCGGGTCGGCCATCGAGAAGGCGAGATACGCGCGGTAAAACTGGAACGCCGGCCCGAGCTCATCGCCGTGTCGCTCCATGATCAGGTCGCGCACGAAACGCGCATCGTCCGCTGTGCACTCCTCGATCAGTTCCAGCGTCTGGTAAGCGACTGCGAGGTCGAGCGCCGGGTCGCCGCACACCGTGTACGTGCCGAAATCGAGCACGGCTGAGACGCGAAGCTCGTCGTCGAGCAGGACGTTGCCAGGGAAATAGTCGCCGTGCACCAGCACCTTCGCGGGCAGAAGCGGCAGCGCGTCGAGCATGTCGGCCGCCTTTTCGAACAACGCGTAAGGGTCCGCGGCCTCTTGCGCGATGGTCACCCGATTGCGTGTGCGGAATGCAATCAGCGTCTCCCACAGGAACGTCCGCCAGTCATCCGCCTTTGTCGAGGGCTCGGCCAGCAAGTGCCCATAAGGAAACGTATCGAGCCGGATGGTGCCAAAGCCGTCGAGCGCGGTGACATAGTTGCGGAGCGCCCGGTCGCGGTGGTCGTCATGCATGGTGCGCAGCAGCGCCAGCATCGAGCGGCCGGGCAACCGCCTCTCGATCGTCCAGGCTTCGTCCGGCCCGATCTCTAGGATCTCAGGCGTGGCGAACGGCAACCGGCCCGCGATGTGCGCCAGGAAAGATTGGAGCCGCTCGCGGCTCGCCCCGCCAAAATTCGCCGTCCTCGGCACACGCAGGACCTCGTCCGCGCCCAACGCATAGACGCGAGACTCGCCGCCTTCACCGATGAGATCAGCCGGCCCGACGTGGAATTGATCGAGGATGCGCGCGTCGTCCGGCGACATCGTCCCGGTCAATTCATCGTGTGCTGGGCATCGGGAAGGTCGAGCGAGAACGCTGGGATGGCGATCGAGAACATCTCGCCGCGTTCGTTCTGCATCTGGTAGGTGCCGACCATGATGCCCGACGATGTCGAGAGCGGACAGCCGCTGGTGTAGGCGAACGTCTCACCCGGCTTCAGCACGGGTTGCTTGCCGACTACCCCGGGCCCCCGCACTTCCTCCGTCTTGCCGTTCGCATCGGTGATGCGCCAGTGCCGCGAGCGCAGCCACACGACCTCCTCGCCGAGGTTCTGGATTTCGATCTTGTATGCCCAGAAATAGTGGCCCTCGTCGGGCGAGGATTCCCCTTCGACGAAGCTGGGCTCGACGGTGACCTGGATGGCGCGGGTGATTTCGCGGTACATGCCGGGAAGGAATATTGGCCCCCCGCCGGTGCGTCAATCACTTCGCCCGGTCGAGGGCCTGCGTCAAATCTTCGGCAAGATCGTCGGCATCTTCGAGGCCAACGGAAAGCCGCAGCATCCCCTGCGTGATCCCGAGTCCAAGGCGCACGTCCTCGCTGAGCCGCTGATGCGTCGTGGTTGACGGATGAGTAACAAGACTCTTGGCGTCGCCGAGATTATTCGAGATGCGCGTCACCTTCAGCGCATTGGCGACCTTGAAGGCGCCCTTTTGCCCGCCCTTCACCTCGAACGCGATGAGCGTCGAGCCACCCTTCATCTGCCGCTGCGCGATCGCGTACTGCGGATGGTCGGGCCGCCCCGGATAGAGCACGCGCGTCACGGCACGGTGCCCGGCGATGACATCGGCAAGCTTCGCCGCGTTGGCTGTCTGCCGCTCGACGCGGATCGCCAGCGTCTCCAGTCCCTTGAGCAGCACCCAGGCGTTGAACGGCGACAGCGATGGCCCGGTCTGTCGCAGGAACGTGTGCACGTTGTCGGCGATGAAGGTTTCGTCGGCGAGGATGACGCCCCCGAGAACGCGCCCACCGCCGTCGATATGCTTGGTCGCCGAGTAAACGACGATGTCGGCGCCGAGCGCCAGCGGCTGCTGCAGGATTGGCGTCGCGAAGACATTGTCGACGATCAGCCGCGCACCCGCCTTGTGAGCGATCTCGGCGATTGCGGCGATGTTGTAGACCTCGAGCGTCGGGTTGGTCGGCGACTCGAGGAAAAACGCTTTCGTCTTTTTCGTCACCGCCTTCTTCCAGGCGGAGAGATCGGAGCCGTCGACCAGCGTATGCGTGATGCCGAACTTCGGCAGCAGGTCCTGCACGACATAGAGACACGAACCGAACAGCGCGCGCGCCGCCACGACATGGTCGCCCTGTTTCAACGACGACAGGAACACTGCAGTGACCGCCGCCATGCCGCTCGCCGTCGCGCGTGCGGCGCCAGCGCCCTCCAGCAGGCGCATGCGCTCCTCGAACATCGCCAGCGTCGGGTTGTTGTAGCGAGAGTAGATGAACCCGGGATCGTCGCCCTTGAAGCGGGCGGCTGCCTGCTCCGCGCTGTCGTAGACATAGCCCTGGGTGAGGAACAACGCCTCGCTGTTCTCGCCAAACTGCGAGCGCAGGATGCCGCCGTGGACGAGCTGCGTCGCGGGACGGAGGGTCTTCTTGGTCGTCTTGTTTGCGGTCTTGGCCATCGGATGCTTCCCAACAAAAACCCGGCCTTCGGCCGGGTGGGGACATCATCCCTCCGGCCTCTTTAGCGATTTGTTTTACGTGGCTGCAAGCCGGCCGGCTCAAATGACCACGGAATGCCTGTGGTCTTAGGCACTTCCGAACTTGGCGTCAATCGCCCCTTGGTTTAACGAGTGCCCACATGGCTGGCGCACAAGGCATCCTACCGGGCGAGCGCATCCGCGACCTTTTCGCGTCCGGCGCCATTGCGGCGCCACGGCCGCCCGATCCCGATCAGATCCAGCCGGCCAGCTTGGACCTTCGGCTCGGCGAAAAGGCCTATCGCGTGCGCGCCAGCTTCCTTCCGGGCCCGTCGCGCTCGGTGGCCGATCGCCTGGCGACCGTGAAGCTGCACGAATTTGGCCTCGTCGACGGCGCGGTACTGGAAACCGGCTGCGTCTACATCGTGCCTCTGATGGAGACGCTGGCGCTGCCTGCCGACATCGCGGCGGCCGCCAACCCGAAATCCTCGACCGGCCGCCTCGACGTCTTCACCCGCGTCATCACCGACCAGGCGCGCGAGTTCGACACGATCCCGGCCGGCTACCGCGGGCCGCTTTACCTAGAGATCAGCCCGCGCACCTTCCCGGTTCTGGTCCGAGCCGGCTCGCGCCTGTCGCAGATGCGTTTCCGCCGCGGCGAAGCGCGGCTCGACGATGCCGCGCTGCTGGCACTGCACCAGCGCGAGACGCTGGTCGCCGGTGGCCCCACCATCGCCAACGGCATCACAGTCACGATCGACCTCAGCGGCACCGACGGCATCGTCGGCTATCGCGCCAAGCGCCACACCGCGGTCATCGACGTCGACAGGCGCGCTGCAAACGACGCCGCGGACTTCTGGGAGCCCATCACACAGCACAAGAGCCGCGAGCTGATCCTCGACCCCGACCAGTTCTACATCCTCGTCTCCCGCGAAGCCGTGCACGTCCCGCCCGACTACGCTGCCGAGATGGTGCCGTTCGATCCGCTGGTCGGCGAGTTCCGCGTCCACTACGCCGGCTTCTTCGACCCGGGCTTCGGCCACAGCGCCGCGGGCGGGGCAGGGAGCCGCGCCGTGCTGGAAGTGCGCAGCCACGAGGTGCCGTTCATCCTCGAGGATGGCCAGGTGGTCGGCCGCCTCGTCTACGAGCGGCTGACCGAGCGGCCCTCCAAGCTCTACGGCAGCGACCTCGGCTCCAACTACCAGGCGCAGGGCCTGAAACTGTCCAAGCACTTCCGCCCGTTCAGCCCGGCGGCGCCGGAAAGCGTCCTCATCGCGCCGGCCGACTAGGGAGCCCAATCTGGCGCTGGTGCCGGACGGGTTTCACCGTCCCTTCATCATCCGGCTTGAAATTTTCTTAAGCTCACGCAGCCTACGGTTGCCGCAACGGCCGCCGCGCGCATGGACACGGATCCCGTGCTGCCGCCCGCTCTCGCAAATGGAGTGGCGTCCTGTCGATCAGGTCCGCCGCGCCGTACCTAGTCACGATCGCCGTGGCAGTTGCGGTGAAGGTCAGCTTCCCGCTCCTTCTCGACCTTCAACATCGCGCCAACCCGCCGAGTGCCGGCACCGTGGCTTCGCGCACCATAGCCGCGACGGTGGCCTCGCTGAAGATTCCGGCCCGCACCGTCGAACTGCCGACGGAGAAGGCACGGCGGCTCCGGGAAGCCATCAAGGTTGGCGACTACGCCGCGGCCGACAAGATCTACGCCGACGTCCTCGCCGGCAGCCGGATCGAGTCCTGGCGCTTCTATCCGTTCACCGATTTTATCGGCGGCATCGCCGATCTGGACGATCCCGTATTCGAGACGGATCTTGGCAACTGGATTCACAGCCGCCCGAGCGACGCAGCGCCTCTGGTGACACGCGCGCGGTATTATCTCGATCTGGCCTGGGCCAGGCGAGGCCACGCCTTCAGCAACGAAACGCCGGCGGCGAAACTGGAGACGTTCACGACCTATATCGGCAAGGCGCTTGCCGACAGCGAGGCAGCGCTCAGGCTCGATACCAGCAATCCGTACGCCTTTTCTCTAAGGCTCAGCATCATGCGGAGCATTGGAGCGTCCCGGGAGTTGATGGACGCGTTCGGCGAGGCCGTGGACAAGTATCCTGCCTACTATCCGCTCTACACGATCACGCTCGAAGCGCTGCAGCCCAAGTGGGGCGGGAGCGTGCCTGCGATGTATGCGTTCGTCGACCGCTACGCTGGCAGCCTGAATGAGGATTCGCCGCGCAAGCTCCTCTATCTCGCCCTCTATGGCCGCATCCTGGAAAGTGTCACGGCGGCCTGCAATTCCATTGGTTCGACCGCGGACGAGAACGCGGTCGACTGCGTCTCACCGGCCATGGCGGCGGCCGTCACGCCCCAGCTTGAAAGGGGCATACAGCTCGCGTTCCGGCTCTATGAGCGGTCGGACAAATACGAATTCGGGGTCGCGCTCGCGGACATACTTTCCCCGATGCTCAACGTTACGAATGGCGCGTTCCAGGCCGGCGCCATGCTCGAGATGGCTGCCACCACGTTGCACAGCAACACCCAGCTCAGGCCAGACCAGCCACCCCGCAACAACTACGTCATCGATCGACTGGTCGCCCAATCCTGGTACATGAAGGGGAATTACCAGAACGCCATCCAGAAGGGGCGGGAAGCGCTGAGCGACATCGCGATCGCGCGATTTCCCAGCGAAGAAGAGAGGGACGTGGCCGCTGCCGACGCTCTGGCGCTCGTAGCTGCGGCTCACAGCCAGCTCGGTGACGGAGCGAACACGATCGCTTACCGGCAGGCCGCCATATCTCTTGGCGACAAGACGGAGCTGGAGCAACCCGTCTGCTACAACTACTACTATCTCAAGGCATACGACGACGCGATACGCAGCTGCACGAAAGCGATCGACGAAGGCGCCGGCGGAATGGCGGCGCGCTACTGGCGTGGCGCCGCATACCGTGACCAGGGCGATCCGGAGGCGGCCGTCAAGGACTGGGCGATCGTCGCCGGCTCGGAGAGCGACTATCGCGCGACCGCCGCAATCGATACGTCGATGATCTACTTCGGGCGAAACGACAACCGCACCGCCCTCGATGTCCTCAACCGGTATGACTACCTTTATGACCCGGAAAGGACCGAGAAGAGCAACGTGGCGGTTGGCTACAACAATCGTTGCTATGCCTACATGCAGCTCGGCGAATTGCGGAAGGCCCTGGACGACTGCACCGCGTCGCTCAAGTACGGTGCCATACCCGACGCCTACAGCAAGCAGCTGCAGCTTATCCAGATGCTGAAAACGCCGGCCCCGGTTCTCTGAGTTCCGGCCCCGCGCTGCCTCAGCTGCGTATGAGCTTCACCAGCGTCTCCAGGCGGTCCGCCTCCGATGGCGGCTTGTCCCACCGCAGGCGCGCTATTCTGGGAAACCGCATCGCGATCCCGGAGCGATGCCGCGGCGAGCGTTGCAAGCCTTCGAATGCCACTTCGAGTACCAGCCCCTTCGCGCCTTCGTGCACGACCTCGCGGACCGGGCCAAACCGGTTGATCGTGTTGTTGCGCACGAATTTGTCGATCTCGATCAGCTCCTCGTCGGTAAAGCCAAAGTAAGCCTTGCCGACGGGAACCAGTTCGTCAGTGCCGCTCTCGCCGGGGTGCCAGACGCCGAAGGTGTAGTCTGAGTAGTAGGAGGAGCGTTTGCCGTGGCCGCGCTGCGCATACATCAGCACGGCATCGACCGTGTGGGGATCGCGCTTCCATTTGAACCACGGCCCCTTCGGCCGTCCCGGCTCGTAGACCGAATCCCAGCGCTTGAGCATCACACCTTCGATGACGGCATCGGGCGGGGCACCGCGCAGCGCGGCCAGCTCCTCGCCATTGGCGTAGGTGAGCAGCGGCGACACGTCGACGCGCCGCGCCAGCGAACGACCGACGAGAGCCTCAAGCCGCTTGCGCCGTTCGCGGAAGGGGAGGGGCCGGATGTCTTCAGTCCCGTCGATCAAACAGTCGTACGCCCGCAGGAACGCCGGGTGCGACTCCATGAGCTTCCCCGACACGGATTTGCGGTTCAGACGCTGCTGCAGATCGGCGAACGAGCCAAGGGCAAAGCCCGCGTCACCATACGCGCCGATGAGCAACTCGCCGTCGATAGCGCCTTCGATGTCGAGCCCAGCGACCAGATCGGGGAACGTGTGCGAGATGTCGTCGCCGGTGCGCGTATAGAGTCGCTTCACCCCGCTGTCGTTGACGGCCTGTACGCGGATGCCATCCCACTTCCATTCCGCCGCGTAAGCCTCTGGCGTGATTCGGAGAAGCTCGTCGTCCGAAATGGCGTGCGACAGCATCACGGGACGGAACGGCGCCTTCACCGTCGACTCCGGCGCCGGCGCACGACCCTCCAGCCAGGCGAATAGCGCGACGTACGGCGGTCCGACCGCGTGCCACACCTCTTCGATCTCGTTGATCGGCTTGCCACCGAGATCGGCAAGCGCCTGCTTAGCCAGCCGCGCCGAGACGCCGATACGCAATCCGCCGACCACCAGCTTGATCAGGGCCCACCGCCCGGTTGCGTCAAGCGCATCGAGCCACTGCTCGACCAGCTTCGGCCCATCGCTGCGCGATGCTGCTTGCAGCCGCTCCACGACCTCGCGCAATTCGGGCGCACGATTGGCGCCGTGTTTTGCCGGCCAGATCAGCGAGATCGTCTCGGCGAGATCGCCGACGTAGTCGTACGAATAATGGAACAGCACGTCGTCGACTCGGCTCTCGACCAGCGCGCGCAGCATCGCCGGCTTCACGCTCGGAATGTCGAGTTCCGACGTCAACGCGGCGAGCGCGTAGCCGCGATCGGGGTCCGGCGTAGCGCGGAAATAGTCGACCATCAGCCGCAGTTTCGCGTTGCGCTGCGGCGTCAGCACCAGACGGTCGAGGAGTGTCGCAAAAGCTTGCATCGCCGCTCTTATTTAGGCGTGGCGAAGGGCAGTGGAAACCCGTATAGCGGTCCGACTTCCCGCAGGGTCGCCGAAATGAACGCGGTTTCCGAGATTGCGCCGGTCGGGCTGACGCGCGACCGCGTCACCTGGTACGCCTACCTGTCGCTCGCCTACCAGACTTACCTGGTGACGTCGCAGGGCAACATCCTGCCATTCCTGAAGACCGACCTCGGGCTCTCTTACGGCGAAGTCAGCCTCCATTCCTCGGCCATCGCCGTGGGCGCATTCGTTGCCGGATTTGGCGGCGAACGCGTCGTGCGTCGCCTCGGCCGCACCGCCGTCCTGTCGGCCGCAGTGCTGGGCGCCGCCTCGGGCGCGCTCTTGCTGTGCCTTGCCAGCGCCGCCTGGCAGAGCATCGGCGCCTGCCTCGTCATCGGCCTGTTCAGCGCCTTCATCCCGGCGATGGTGTCGGCGATCCTGTTCGACCTGCATGGCGCGCGCCGCGATATCGCCTACGCCGAGTCCAACGCACTCTGCTACGCGTTCGCCATCGTCGGCCCGCTCGTCGTCGCGCTTGCCACATGGCTCGGCTGGAACTGGCGCACCGGCATGCTTCTCGCCACGCTGGTCGGCATCGCCATCGTGCTTGCCTTCATCAATGTCCGCGTTCCGGGCGGCCAGCGCACCGTCGAAGCAAGCCGTGCGAAACTGCCGCCCGCGTATTGGGCATACTTCACAATGCTCGCCTTCGCGGTGGCGCTGGAATTTGCCGGACTGCTGTGGGCGCCGAGCTATCTCGAGAAGGTCGTCGGCCTGTCGCCGCCGGCCGCTGCCGCCGGTGCTGGCGCCTTCTTCGCGGCGATGCTGATCGGGCGTACCGCGGGCGTTCGCTTGTTCCGCATATATTCGACCCGCACCCTGTACTTCGGCGCCATGGCGACCGTTCTCCTCGGCTTCGTCGCTTATTGGGGCGGCAGCGGATCGGCGGCTGTCGCCATCCCCGGCCTGTTCGTCATCGGCCTCGGCATCGCCAACTTGTTCGCGCTGATCCTCGGCTTCGCCATGAACACCGCTGGTGCAGCCAGCGACCGTGCATCTGCACGTGCAATCGTCGCGCCGGGCCTCGCCATTCTCGTGAGCCCGCCGCTACTCGGCACGTTCGCCGATCACGCAGGGCTGCACGCCGCGCAGGTGATGATCCCGATCTATGTGGTGTTGGCAACGGCGGCATACTTCGTCGCGCAGGCGCTGGGGCGCCGCGACGCCTAGCCCCAGCGCTTGCGCATCCGCGCCGCGAGGTCGACGGGCGGCACCGCCGCGCGCGCCTTCGCGCCTGGTACCGCCGGCGGCCACAGCCGCGCCTCGAACCGGTCGAGAATCTTCTCCGGGATGAAGCGCGTACGCTGCGCGTACATATGCCGGTCGCCGCCGCGCGATTGCTGCGTCACGTAGAACCGATGCGGCACGATCAGCGACAGCGAATCCTTGGCGCGTGTCATCGCGACGTAGAGCAGCCGCCGCTCCTCCTCCAGCTCCGCCGTCGTCTCGGCGGCGAGATCGGAGGGGATGCATCCATCGACGACGTTCAGCACGTGCACGGACTTCCACTCCTGCCCCTTGGCGGAGTGAATCGTGGAGAGGATCAGGTAGTCCTCATCCTTGAGCGCCGGCGCCGCCTGGCTGCCGGCGGCATCCGGCGGGTCGAGCGTCAGCTCGGTCAGGAACCGCTCGCGGGACGGATAGCCGGCGGCGATCTGCTCGAGCTGCAGGAGATCGTTCCGTCGGATCGCGGCATCCTCGTGCATGCGCTCCAGGTGCGGCTCGTACCAGATGCGCACCCGCGCCATGTCCGACGGCCACTCCGCCTGCCGGCCGCGCAGGCCCTCGGCCAGCGCCGCGAATGCCGGCCAGTCGTCGGCCGCGCGCGCCGGCGGCTGGTAGGTCGCGAAGACCTCCGACGGCGGCCCTTCGACAAGCCGGTCGAGGAAATCCCCCGCCGTTGCAGGCCCGACGCCCGGCAGAAGCTGCAGCACGCGGAAGGCCGCGACCCGGTCGCGCGGATTCTCGGCGAAGCGCAGCACGGCCAGCACGTCCTTGACGTGCGCCGCATCCAGAAACTTCAGCCCGCCGTACTTCACGAACGGGATATTCCGCCGCGTCAGTTCGATCTCCAGCGGCCCGGAATGATGCGAAGCGCGGAACAGCACCGCCTGCGCCTTTAGCGCCGTGCCCGTCTCGCGCTCGGCCAGCACCTGGTCGCAGACGTAGCGCGCCTGCGCGCCTTCGTCCGCGACCACGACGATCGTCGGCCGCCCGCCATGCGCCCGATCGGTCCACAGGTCCTTGGTGTAGCGCTCCTCCGCCAGTCCGATCACGGCGTTGGATGCAGCGAGGATCGCGCCCGTCGAGCGATAGTTCTGCGCCAGCGTCACTATCGCAGCAGAGGGCGCAAATGATTTCGGGAAGTCGAGGATATTGCGCACCGTCGCCGCGCGGAAAGAGTAAATCGATTGCGCGTCGTCGCCGACGACGGCCAGCCCGCGCCCGTCCGGCTTCAGCGCCAGCAGGATCGCCGCCTGCAGCGCGTTGGTGTCCTGGTATTCGTCGACCAGCACATGATCGAAGCGGCCGCCGATGTCGTCGGCGATGCCGCGCTCCTCCAGCATCGCCGCCCAGTAGAGCAGCAGGTCGTCGTAGTCGAGTACCCCCTGCGCCTGCTTCGCCTCGACGTAAGCCTTGAACAAGCGCGCCAGTTCCTCCTGCCACGCGAGACACCACGGGAAGGCGCGCATCAGCACATCGCGCAGCCCCGCTTGCTCGTTAACCGCGCGCGAATAGATCGCGAGACACGTGCCCTTGGTCGGAAACCGCTTCTCCGTGTGCGAGAAGCCGAGCTCGTGCCGCGCGAGATTCATCAGGTCGGCGGAATCCTCGCGGTCATGGATTGTGAACGCCGGATCGAGCCCGACGTGCGCCGCGTATTCGCGGAGTAGCCGCGCGCCGATGCCGTGGAAGGTGCCCGACCAGTCGAGCGCCGCCGCGGCCGCTTCGATGCCCAGCGCGTTGCCGGCGATACGCTGCACGCGCTGGCTCATCTCGCCGGCGGCGCGGCGCGAGAACGTCATCAGCAGGATGCGCCGCGGGTCGGCGCCGTTGACGATGAGATGCGCCACCCGATGGGCAAGCGTGTTGGTCTTCCCCGAGCCCGCCCCGGCGATGACCAGCAACGGCCCCGCGCCATGCTCCACGGCGCGCCGCTGCTCGGCGTTCAGCCGATCGAGATAGGCGGGAGTCCCCAAGGCGAATCAATCCGTTAGCGCAATACGCCCAGCAGATATGATTCACCGTTTGTTCGCAACGGCTGAGGAACTGGATCGGAGGCCCGCGCGTTGCTCAACATCACCCACCGAAGGGAGCCAATTTCATGCAAACCACGGAAAACAACATCAAGAAACGCCCGATCAGCCCGGAGCCCCATCGAGAGAAGCTCCGCGATCCGGTGAAGGATGCCGTCGAGGACGCACTGCTCGATCAGGACATTCCCGTCGAAACCGGTGTCCAGCCCGGCAAGACTCACAGGAACGAACGCCCATGAAAACCGAGAAAGAGAAGGCCGCGGAAGTGCTGAAGAAGCGCGACGAGGCCCGCAAGGGAATCGAGCACGAGGATCCGAAGGGTTGCGATCCGCTGAAGGCCGAAGAGAAGAAGCAGCAAAAGGTAGAGGACCTCGGTCTCGGACTTGGCGTCGGCCTCCGCCGCAGCGGCTGACGGCTATTCTTCTTCGTCCTCGTAGCCGACGAGGTGAAGAGGCCTGGCAGGAATCCCTTTGAGCGAACACCAGCGCACGAGCGCCTCCTCGCGCCCGTGCGTCACCCACACCTCGGATGGCGCCAGCTCCGTGATTGTCGCGGTCAGTTCATCCCAGTCGGCGTGATCCGAAAGGATCAGCGGCAGCTCGACGCCCGCCACCTTCGCCCGCTGGCGAATACGCATCCAGCCCGAAGCGAAGCAGGCGACCGGCTCCGGAAAGCGCCGCGCCCATCGTTCGGTGATTTCCGACGGCGGACAGATGACGATCGCGCCGGCGAAGTCCGCCTTCTTGCCCGAGGCGACGGTGGCGTTGGCGAGAGCCCCGAGCGCGATGCCTTCGGATTCATACAGCCGGCAGAGTTTCTCCATCGAGCCGTGGAGATAAATCGTGCGGTCGTAACCGGCATCGCGCAGCATGCGGATCACGCGTTGCGCCTTGCCGAGCGAATACGCGCCGACGAGATGTGCCCGCTCCGGAAACTGCGCGACCGAGGCGAGCAGCTTCGCGATCTCCAGCTCAGCCGGTGGATGGCGGAAGACGGGCAGCGCGAACGTTGCCTCGGTGATGAAGATGTCGCACGGCACGGGCACGAACGGCAGACACGTTGGGTCCGGCCGCCGCTTGTAGTCGCCGGACGCCACGATGCGGAGCCCGTCCTTCTCCACCGCGATCTGCGCCGAGCCGAGCACATGCCCGGCCGGATGGAAGGTGACGCGCACGCCCCCGATGATCAGCGTGTCGCCGAGCGTCGCCTCCTCGGTGTGCCCGGCGAAGTCCGCCCCGTAGCGCGCCTCCATGATGCGGAGCGTCGGCCGGGTCGCGAGCACCGATCCATGGCCGGCGCGGGCGTGGTCCGAATGCCCGTGCGTGATCAGCGCCCGATCGACTGGCACAGTCGGGTCGATGTGGAACTTGCCGGGCGGGCAGTAGAGGCCCTGAGGTGTCGGGCGGAGCAGGTCTTCCGGGCGCATCACCGCAAGATAGGCGGCCGCCGGCGCAATACCAGCACTGCCAGCCCGGCGAGGATGAAGGCCATGCCGGCCAGCCGCACCGGCCCGAACGACTCGTGCAGGATGAGGGCGGCCGAAATGGTGCCGCTGACGGGCACGAGCAGCGAGAAGGGCGCGGCGGTGGCGGCGGGATAGAGGCTAAGCAGCCGCCCCCACGCCCAGTAGCCGAACACCGTCGAGGCAAGGGCGATGTAGAGCACCGCCGCGACCGTCAGCCACGTCGCATGCGTCACCGCCGAGCCGATGGCGTCAGGTCCTTCGAGGATCAGCGCGATGACGAAGAGCGGCCCGCATGCGATCGCGGCGAGCCACGAGATCAGCGCGAAGATGTCCGTTGCGCCGGCGCGGCGCAGCAGCACATTGCCGATTGCCCACAGGACGGCCGAGCCCAGCGTCAGCGTGAAGCCGAGCATGGTGATGCCGTTGCTGCCGGCAGTGGTGGCCACCAGTGCGAGACCAGCCAGCGCAACGGCGCATCCGACAAGCTGACGTCCCGTCGGGCGTTCGCGGAGCACTGCGGCGGCAATGGCGATGGTGAAGAAGCCCTGCACCTGCACCAGAATCGAGGCGATACCCGGCGGCATGCCGATCGCCATGCCAGTGAACAGCAGCGCGAACTGCACGACGAACAGCGTGAAACTGATCGCGATGAGCGTGCTCCACGGCAGCGCCGGCCGCGGCAGGACCAGCGCCGGCAACCCGGCTATCGCGAACCGCAGTGCTGCCAGGAACACAGGCGGGAAGCCTCCGAGCGCGATCGTGATGACGACGAAATTCAGCCCCCAAAAGACGGAGAGCAGGACGGCAAGGGCGATGTGACGGGGTTGCACGGGGGGTGACCGGAGGGGGAAGGCGCCGGCTGCGTATACCCGGCGCCGACAAAAGGAAAGGCCGCCGCCCGGGCGGGGGCGACGGCCTCTACGCGACGCTACTTACGAAAGCTAGTTCGCCGGCTCCTTCACATCCTCGAGGCGCGTCAGCACGTCGATCGCGTGCCGCACCTCTTCGATGCGCGACGGTTCTCCGCCGCCCATGTTTTCTTCGGTCGCAACCGAAAGAAGCAGGGCATCGGTTTCCCACCGCTTCAGCACTTCGAGCTTCTGCGGGGCTGTCATGGAGTCGGATTCGAGAATGTCCTTTGGCTGCTTGAAGATGGCAGCCGGATTAAGCAACGCCTTGTCGTAGTCCTTTGCCGTGTACATCGTCAGGGTCTCCTTTCGGGGATCGACTGATCGAGACCCGACAACGAATTCGGCCCTGCCTTGTTCCGTCAGGAGGGGCGCGTTAGGCATCTTTTCCGATGACCGCGCGCGCCCTCGTCAAGGACCCGAAACGGCTGCTTCCCGCGCCTTTCTTCGCCTGGTTCGCGAAGAAGGGCTGGACGCCGCGCCCCCATCAGATTGAGCTGCTCGCCAAAGCCCGCGCTGGCCGGTCGACCCTGCTCATCGCGCCCACCGGCGCCGGCAAGACGCTCGCCGGCTTCCTGCCAAGCCTGGTCTCGCTCGCCGAGCGGCCGCCATCGACGAAGCTTGAGGGCAGGGGCATCCACACCCTCTACATCTCGCCGCTCAAGGCGCTCGCCGTCGACATCGCCCGCAACCTCGAGGCGCCGGTCGCCGAGATGGGCCTGACCGTGCGCATGGAGACCCGCACCGGCGATACATCCGTCTCCAAGCGCCAGCGCCAGAAGCTGAAGCCGCCGGATATCCTGCTCACCACGCCGGAGCAGGCGGCGCTGCTACTGTCGGCGCCGGACGCGGATCGCTTCTTCGGCGACCTCGACACCGTCATCCTCGACGAGTTGCACGCGCTGGTGACGTCCAAGCGCGGCGATCTCCTGGCGTTGGGGCTGGCGCGGCTCCGGAAGCTGGCGCCGGGGCTGAAGACGATCGGGCTGTCCGCCACGGTGGCCGATCCGGATGCGCTGCGGGCATGGCTGGTGGCGCAGGAGCCCCCTGCCGCGAAGAGTGAGGTGCGCAGGCCCCCTCCGTCGCTTCGCGACGCCTCCCCCGTTTCACGGGGGAAGACCACACCCGTTGCGGGTCCTCCCCCGCGAAGCGGGGGAGGGGGACCGCCGAAGGCGGTGGAGGGGGCATCCCGCGCGCACCTCGCCGACATCGTCACCGTCCACGGCGGCGCCAAGCCCGACATCGCCATCCTCGACTCCGCGACCGAGCTGCCCTGGGCGGGTCACACCTCGCTGTACGCTATCGCCGATATCTACGAGCAGGTGAAGCGCCACAAGATGGCTCTCATCTTCGTCAACGTCCGCAGCCAGGCGGAGTTGCTGTTCCAGGAGCTGTGGCGGATCAATAAGGACGACCTACCGATCGCGCTTCACCACGGTTCGCTGGATGCCGGGCAGCGCCGGAAAGTGGAGTCGGCGATGGTCGCCGGCAAGCTTCGCGCCGTCGTCTGCACCTCAACGCTTGACCTCGGCATCGACTGGGGCGACGTCGATCTCGTCATCAACGTCGGCGCACCGAAGGGCGCCTCGCGCCTCGCCCAGCGCATCGGCCGCGCCAACCACCGCCTCGATGAGCCGTCGAAGGCCATCCTCGTGCCGGCGAACCGCTTCGAGGTGCTAGAGTGCCGCGTCGCGCTCGAAGCCAATTACCTCGGCGCGCAAGACACGCCGCGTATGATGCCCGGCGCCCTCGACGTGCTGGCCCAGCACATCCTCGGCATGGCCTGTTCGTTGCCCTTCGAGCAGGGCGACCTCTACCGCGAGGTCGTCTCGGCCTACCCCTACCGCAACCTCACCCGCGAGATTTTCGATCAGGTCGTCGAGTTCGTCGCGACCGGTGGCTACGCCCTGAAGACCTACGAGCGGTTCGCCAAGATCCGAAAGGGCATCGACGGCCGCTGGCGCATCGCCCATCCGCGCGTCGCACAGCAATACCGCCTGAACGTCGGCACCATCATCGAGGCGCCGCTGCTGAACGTGCGCGTGGCACGCAATCGCGGCGCCGGGTTCGGCGGCCGGGCAGGGCGCGTACTCGGCAAGATCGAGGAAGGCTTCATCGAGGCGCTGGCGCAGGGCGATACGTTTCTGTTCGCCGGGCTGATCCTCCGCTTTGAGGGCATCCACGAGAACGAGGTGATCGCCACCCGCACCGCCGACGACACGCCGAAGATCCCGATCTACGCCGGCGGCAAGTTTCCCATCACATCGTTCCTCGCCGATGGTGTACGCTCGCTGTTGGCCGACGATACACGCTGGCAGAAGCTGCCCGATCAGGTTGCCGACTGGCTGCACATCCAGAAGGATCGCTCGATCATTCCGAAGCGCAACCAGCTGCTGGTCGAGACATTCCCGCGCGGCGCCCGCTTCTACATGGTCTGCTACCCGTTCGAGGGTCGCCTCGCGCACCAGACGTTGGGCATGCTGCTCACACGGCGGCTGGAGCGCGCGCGCCTGAGGCCCATCGCCTTCGTGGCGACGGATTATTCGCTCGCCATCTGGGGGCTCGGCGACCTCGCGCTCGCCTTCAAACAGAAACGCCCCAGCCTCGCCGACCTGTTTGACGAGGACATGCTGGGCGACGACCTCGAGGCGTGGATGGCGGACAGCTACCTGCTGAAACGAATGTTCCGCAACACGGCACTCATCTCAGGCCTGATCGAGAAGCGCCATCCCGGCAAGGAGAAGACCGGCCGCCAGGTCACGATCTCCACCGACCTGGTCTACGACGTGCTGCGCAAGCACGAGCCCGATCACATCCTCATGCGCGCCACTTGGCAGGATGCGGCGACGGGCCTCCTGGAGATCGCCCGTGTTGGAGAAATGCTGGCGCGCGTGAAGGGTCATATCGTGCATAAGTCGCTTGATCGAATTTCTCCGCTTGCGCTTCCGTCCATGCTACAGATTGGGCGCGAGTCGGTAGCCGGTGATGCGGACGAACATGTGCTGCGTGAGGCCGCCGCCGATTTGATCAATGAGGCTATGGGGAATGGCTGAGGCCCTCTGGGACCGCGTACCTGAGTCGCGTGCCCAGCGCTCCACCGGAGCGCTCCTGGGCGTCATGGGCGTCGTCATGGAGGCTTTCCCCGAGGGCGCGCTCTGGTGGGCCGACACGCGTATGCTGGTCGTCGCCGACCTGCACCTCGAGAAGGGCTCCTCCTTCGCCCGGCGTGGCCAGCTGATCCCGCCCTACGACACCGGTGAGACGCTGGGCGCGTTGGCCCGGCTGATAGCGCGGCTCCAGCCCCACGTGGTCGTCGCGCTCGGCGATTCATTTCACGACGACGAGGCTGCTTCGCGGCTGACCGTCACCCATCGCGTCATGCTCAAGGGCCTGCAGATCGGCCGCGAATGGATCTGGATTTCCGGCAATCACGATCCGAGCGCGCCGCAGGACGTCGGCGGCCAGGCGACGGACGAGCTCGCGGTTGGCAGGCTCGTGTTCCGACACGAACCGCGCCCCGGCCGCACCGAGGGCGAGGTCGCCGGCCACCTCCATCCCTCCGCCCGCGTCTACGGCCGCGGCCGGTCCGTGCGCCGCCGCTGCTTCGCCTCCGACGGCTATCGCCTGATCCTGCCGGCTTTCGGCGCCTACACCGGTGGCCTCGACGTCCTCGACCGCGCCTTCGACGGCCTGTTCGCCGCCGACAGCTTCCGCGCCTTCATGCTGGGAGACGATCAGGTATATCCCGTCGGCCCGCGCGCATTGCGCGCCAGCGGCGACGACCCCTAGTCGCGGCGGAAGATCACGCCGCCGGTCCATCCAACGAACACCGCCAGTGCTGCACAGATCAGGCCGTAGAGCAGCGACTGGCTGCGCGCGAACCTAGCCATGGACCCTTCGAAGCCGGTCTTGGAGACTTCGATGCGATCCTGCGCATGCGCAATCAGCTCACCGTCGGCGAAGACGTACGCCAGCACCGAATAACGCCCGACCGGAATATTCGCGGGCAGGAAGGCGGTGGAGCGGAAGATCAGGTTGCCCACAAAGCTGACGTTGCTTGTCTCGGTATAGAGTCCGTCCTCGCGCTTCAGCCGTAGGAACGCGTCGCGGAACTCCGCCGACTCCGGATCGCTCGCGCCCGTCCGTCCGTCGAAGACAAATCCGATGTTGTCGAATCCGATCTGCAGCCGTTGGAGGACGGCGGGATTGGCGAGCGCGTCGGCCGGCACGTTGGTCTCCAGGTCGTAGAAGCTCGGCGCCGCCCCGATCGTCCGGGCTGCGTGGTTCAGCCAGATGCCGACCACTCGGTCCTTGCGCCGCGCGACCACACTCTCGTTGGGCCCGAGCACCAGGATCGCGACGTTATACTTTGCGTCCGGCACCGCCGGGCGCGATGCGTCCTGCTCGATCACACCGAACACCGTGATCGGCGTGCCGGTGAAGTTCGAGTTGATCATCACCTCGGGCGTCGAAACCGCGACAGTCAGCCGCTCGGCCGCAGCCGGTGAGGCGATGACAGCGACCAAAATGAAGAGCAGGGCGGGCCGCATCTAGAGCGCCCCCGCGAACAGCGGCGTCAGCCCGTACCTCTCGTCCGGCGTAATCACCAGCCCCGCGAAAAAACGCAGTGCCACGGCGATAACCATTAGCGCCAGCAGCGCGCGTAGCTGATCGCCACGAATATTCTGACCGATGCGGGCGCCGAATTGTGCGCCGATGACGCCACCAACCATCAGCAGCAGCGCCAGCACGATGTCGACCGACTGGCTCGACACCGCCTGCAGCACCGTCGCCACCGCCATGGTGCCGACGATCTGCACCAGTGACGTGCCGATGACGACGTTGGTCGGCACGCGCAGGATATAGATCAGCGCCGGAACAATCAGGAAACCGCCGCCCACGCCGAGCAGCACGCCGAGAATGCCGATGCCGGCTCCCAGCAGCACAATCGGGATGATCGACACGTAGAGACGCGACTTCTTGAACCGCACCTTGAACGGCAAACCGTGCGCCCAGGTGTGCTGGCCGGGTTTGCGCAGCGGCGTCGGGCGCCCGGCGCGCGCGTTGAGGATTGCGGTCACCGACTCCCAGAGCATGAAGCCGCCGACCGCACCGAGAAACACCACGTACGCAAGCGAGACGACAAGGTCGAGCTGGCCGAGCTTGCGCAGAAAATCGAAGATCAGCACGCCGATGCCGGTGCCGGCGATGCCGGCAAGCAGCAGAAACGTCGCGAGCTTCAGGTCAATCAGCCCACGGCGCCAGTAGGAGAGCGCGCCCGATGTTGACGACGCGACGATCTGCGTGGTCACGGTCGCTACTGCCACGACCGGCGGAATGCCCGAGAAAATCAGAAGCGGCGTCAGGAGAAATCCTCCGCCCACGCCGAACAGGCCGGAAAGAAAACCGACGGCTCCGCCCATCCCGAAGATGATGAACATGTTCACCGAGATTTCGGCTATGGGCAGATAGATGAGCACGAGGCGGAATGCGCTGGAGTCTGGAGCAGCGGGAGGCGCGCGAAGCGGACGAACCGGCGCGCCGAATTGCGCCGGATAAAGCGCGCATCGCCCGATCAAGTCAACGACAGGACCATGACATTTCCCGACTTGCGCCGGTCATTGGTTAGCCGTCGTTCAATACGGTCGCGACCGCCATGGCGGATGGCGCCATGGCGACTCGTTTCGTCGCGTTTTACTGCGTCAGTGAGGCGACCAGAGTTTGGTCGATCGCGCCGGTCTCCGGCACGCCTTGCTTGTGCTGGAAAGCCTTGACCGCGTCGACGGTCTTCGGGCCGACCAGGCCGTCAGCCGGGCCCGGATCGTAACCGGCCTCGGCGAGCAGCGTCTGGATCTTCATCACCAGTTGCTGCCGGTCGCCGTCGCTGATGACGGTCTCACCCGGGCCATCCCAGCCGCCTGGCGGAGTGGCAACGCCGTTGGCTTCCGCGATCGCCGGCTTGACGTGCCAGGCCGTGACCGCCGCCCGCGCCTTGACCAGATCGTCTGGCTGCATCGCCTTGGCAACTTCGTCGCGCCGTGCCGAGGCATCGGTGTCGCCCTGCGAGGCCGCAATGGCGAACCACTTATACGACTCACCCAGATCCTGGGTCACGCCCAGGCCGCGAGCGTAGATGACGCCGAGATTGTACTGGCTGTCGCGCACGCCGTAGTTGCCCGCCGCCAGGAACCACTGCAGCGCCTTGTCGTGATCGGGCGCCGCGTCGGCGCCTTCGCTCATCAGAACCGCGAGGTTGTGCATGGCGTTGACGTTGCCCTGGTCCGCGGCGCGCTGATACCAGTTGACCGCGCTGGTCAGATCCTTCGGCACGCCCTGGCCGCGCTCGTAAAGGCTGCCCAGGCGATACTGGGCGACCGCGACGCCGCTCGCGGCCGCCTTCGTGTACCAGTGCGCCGCTTCGGCGAGATCCTTCTTGACCAGCGAGCCGTCGGCATAGCGGGTCGCGATCTCGAACTCCGCTGCGCCATCGCCGCCGGCCGCTGCGTTGAGCAGCTTCGGCGACCCGAGGCGCGGATCGAGCCCGCTGTTGTCCGCCACCACTGGCGCGGCAGTCGCCGCCGGGATGTTGGCCGGGGCTGAGGCGAGCGTCATGGGATTGTCGGTCGCGGGGGCGGGGGCGAGCGCAACCGGCACCGCGCTGGGCGCGACCGGCAGCGGCGCCGCAATGGCGACCGCATCGCCGGCAGCGCCGTCGAAGCTGTCGGCGGCAGGTGCCGCTGGTGCCGCCTGCTGGAAGCGATTCTGCGTCGGTACAGGCTCTGCGAACGCCATCGCAGCGTCCGGCGGCGCCGGCGCGACCATCGGCGGCGAAGCCGCCGCCGTCGGCGGTGCGACGGCAATACGCGCGGCGCTCGCTTCCGCCAGGATGTCGCGTGGCACCGCAGTCGGTGCCAGTGCAGGTGCAGGTGCCGGAGCGGCCGGGACGACCTTCTCGACCGACGCCACCAGCGCCGTCGTCTTGGTCGGCGTCAGTTTGGCGTAGAGCTGCATCGCACCGATCGCGAGCACGATGGCGGCGGCGGCAAGCAGCAGCGGCCGCTTGCGGCTGCGGATGGCATCGCTGATGCGCTGGAAGGCGCCCTGCTTCTTCGGCTGTTCCTCGATCTCAGGCGCGGCGATGGCGGCAACCGGCGGCGTCTCGATTGCGGCGGCTTCGTCGGCCACCGCTTGCGCCGCACGGCGCGCCGCGGCGATGAAGTCCGCGCGGCGGTCGGCTGCCTTCTTGTCGAAGAGATTCATCGGCCGCTCGGCCGGCTTCTCCATCTTGATGGTCGGCGCGGCGCTGCCCGGCCCCTTGACCTCGGTGCGGTCGCCACGGAAGGCGACCGTCCACGCCTGCTTCGGCGTCTCAGCAGCCGGGGCAACGGCTGCAGCAGGCGCCACGACGCCATGCGTACCGGTGGCACGCGCGGAGACGGCATTCGCCTCGACTTCCAGCTTGGCGAGGCGATCAACCACCTGCGCCACGGTCTGGCTCACCGATTCCAGACGTGTGCGCGTCTCCTCGGTGCCGCCCGTCGCCGAGCGCAGGCTTTCCAGGTCGCGCATGAGACCGCGCACGATGTCGGCGTCGACGGCATTGTTGGCGACCATTGTCGCAAGTTCGTCCACCGCACGGCGCGCTTCGTCCCGCGCACTCGCCAGTGACTCCTGCGCGTTCTCGGTCAGCAGGCTCTGCATCCGGTCGAGCCGCTCCTCGATCGGACCGAGCGCCGCGACCCGCGGCTTGGTCATCTCGAGATCGTTGGCGAGCTGTGCCACCTGACGTTCCAGCGCGGCGAGCGCGGGACCTTCGTCCTTGGTGGCCGTCACCGTGTCGAGCTGCTTCGCGAGATCGCGAATCTGGCGCTCCAGATGATCGGTCGACAGCGGCGCCGGCAGCTCCTTGTCCGCCACTTCCTTACGCAGCGCACCGATCTCGGACTTGATCGCGTCAAGCGCGGCCGAAGGCTCGCGCTGCGAAGCGTTCAGCTGATCGATGCGCGTGGTGATGGCGGTAAGCCGCTCGTGCACATGCTCAATCGCGGCGCGCTGCGGCGCCGTGTCGGCCATCCCGCCGAGCCGGAAATAGATGTCCTCCAGCCGCGTTTCGAGATTGCGCTGGACGTTTTCGATGGCCTCCGTCGTCGGGCGTGTGGCCTCGCTGACGATGCCGCTGACGCGCGAGGCGAGATCGTCGATACCGCCGCCGAAGCGGCCGGCGAGGTCATCGATTCGCCCGGACAGGCGCCGCTCGGCCGTCTCCACGACGTCGGGCGTGGCCGCCATCAGGCCGTGGATGCGATCGGCGATTTCGTTCAGGCGCCCGTCCAGGCGCTGCTCGACCGTGTGGATCGCGGCGGTGTGAGCCCCGGTGTCGCGGAGACCCTCGAGCCGCGCCGTGATGTCGTTGAGCTGGTTCTCCAGCCGCTCGACCGCCGGATCTGGTTCCTTCGGTGCGTTGTGCACGGCGAGCGCCGCTTCGACGGCACGGCCAATCTCCGAGACGCGCATCTCCAGCCGCGCGATGGCGCGTGGGCTGTCGTCGGCCTCGACGGATTCGCGCAACGCCGCGACCTCGTCGCCGAGCTGCTCGAGCTTGGCGCGGTCCGGCATCGACCGCATGATCCCGTCGAGCTGTGCCGAGAAGCCGTCATGGCGCGCCTCGAGCGCGCCAAACTGCGCCTGCCGCGCCGTGCCCTCGACCATGTTGCGCATGGTTTCGAGGTCGCCGCGGATTGCGGTGATCAGGCTGCGGTCGAGCGGCCGCTCCTGCGCCATCGTCTCGACGCGCTGTGCCATCTCGAAGAAGGCGCCGTGCTGCTCGGCGCCGACGCGGCTGATCGCCGACACCTGCTCGGTGAGGCCGCCGAGATCTGCGCGCAGCGCCGCCATCGCCGCCGACAGCGCCTTCTGGTCGCGCCGCATGGCCAGCGTCTCGGCGCGATCATCGATCGCGCGCTGGTGGGTGGAAATCTCGCGGATGGCGGAAGCAAGCTCCGCCTCCTTCTTCGGCTTCTTGCGCTCCGCCTCCGCCGCGGCGAACTGCGCGGCGATATCGGCAAGGCGCTGCTCGACGCGTTCGATGTGCTCGGCGGTCGCGGGCGGCGGCGCCATGCGCACCGCATCGACGCGCGCCTTGGCGTCGTCGACGCGGGCTTCGAGCGTCCGCAGTGCCGACAGGATCGCAGCGACCTGGGCGTTGGTGTTGGACTGAGGCTTCGGCGGCGGGGCCGGGTTTTCCAGCAGCGTGTTCAGACGCGCGCGAATCTCGTCCAGCTTCAGCGGCCGGGGGGTCTCCGGTTGCGGCTCGGCAATCCGCGCACGCATCTCGGCGATACGCTGGTCGAGCTCGGCGATGATGTCGTTGGTGCGCGCTGCCGCGCCGGCACGGGCCCGCTGACCTTCGATCAGGGCGCGCGCGCTTTCGTCGGCGTTGTCCGCGTCGCGCGCAAGGTCGGCAACCATGCCGGAGATGCCCTGCATGGTGCGCTTGCGCTCGGCGCCGCCCTGCTTTGAGAGGCGGCTGATGTGATGCTCGATCTGGTCGAGCCGGTCGGGGAGGTTAGGGATAGCCGCTCGGGTCGCATCCTCCAGCCCGCCGAGCCGCTGTGTCAGCCGCTCGATCGCGGCGGCGATCTCGCCGGCCTCGTCGGTCTCGGGCTCCGGTGGCCTTTCCAGATCAGGTTCGGCGAAATTCTCGCCGAGCACCTGGTTGAGCCATTCGCCCACGGTGAGCCCGGAAATCCGGGCCGCCTCGATCACCGCTTCGCGGGTTTCCTTATCGACGCCACTGAGATTCCACGGCAAGCCCGATTTCATCGCCAGCACCCCTGACCGCGCTGCTGTGCCTCCGCCGACGGGAATCGGCGTCCTGGCGCGGCTGCCGGGAGAGTCGGCCGAACATGGTAAACAAGGGGTTAACTGCGGCGCCGCGCACCAAAGCTTTGGTAAGGAGGCTTAATGCCGCGGAGGCCGCGCGGGCCGCCGAAATCGCAGAAAACCGGGGCGTCTGGCGCCAGCTGGGCGAGCTGTGTTCCTTAAGACGGCTTCGGCTTGGGCGCCGCCTCCTGTCCCAAATACGGACGCCCGCGGCGTGCGCACGTGTGGCGCGAGACTGATTCGGCGGGGACAAGTCAGCCGGTGGAAAGGCCACAAGCGAGGCGGGGCAGGCCTTTACAGGCCCCACGAACGGGGATAAGTCCGGCAGGTATTTATTCCTGTCTCGCGTCTGGGGACAGGCGCCGGCACGGAGGGGTTCTGGTGCTGTCCCATGCGCGTATCTGGTCGGCCATCGATCGTTTGGCGGAGCGCAACGATATGAGCGCCTCCGCGCTCGCCCGCCGTGCCGGGCTCGACCCCACCACCTTCAACAAATCCAAGCGCAGCTCGCCGGATGGCCGCCCGCGGTGGCCTTCGACCGAGAGCATCTCGAAGATCCTGGCCGCAACCGGCACCGAGATCGGCGCCTTCCTCGGCCTGGCCGAAGGGCGCGAGAGCCGCCGGCCGCTCCGCCTGGTGCCGCTCCTCGGCCTGGCGCAGGCAGGCGCTGGCGGCTTCTTCGACGACGGTGGTTTCCCGGCGGGGCAGGGCTGGGACGAAATCGCCTTCCCGGCCAGCAGCGGCGACAACATCTTCGCGCTGGAAGTCAGCGGCGATTCGATGCTGCCGCTTTATCGCGACGGCGACACCATCATCGTCCAGCGCGACAGCCAGACCCGCCGCGGCGACCGTGTCGTGGTCAAGACCAACGACGGCGAGGTCATGGCAAAGATCCTGCACAAGAAGACCGCCAAGTCGGTCGAGCTGGCCTCGCTCAATCCTGCGCACAAGAGCCGCACCATTCCCGTCCGCGACATCGAGTGGATGGGCAGGATCATTTGGGCAAGCCAGTGATCGCGCTAGCGCGCGCCGCTATGGCGTTGGCGCTTCTCTCGTCTGTTGCGCACGCCGAGGATCTGGTTGCGCCGGCGACCCGCGACGTGACACCGCCCGGCATGACTCCCGGACCCAAGGTCGATGGTCCGCTCGTTCGCGTGCCGGTGCCACCGCGTCCGCCCGATCCGCCGCGATGGCGCCGTTACTTCCTGCCCGCCACGACGGATGCCGCGACGTTTGTTGTCGGCACGCAGGTGATCCATATCGCCGGTGTGACGCCGCCAGACCCCGGCGCGACCTGCACACTGGCCGACGGCACCGACTGGCCGTGCGGCCGTGTCGCGCTCTATTCATTCCGCCGCTTCCTGCGCGGCCGCGCGGTGGAGTGCCTGCTGCCCTACATCGAGGGCGCCGCCAACGTCACGGCGCCCTGCCGGATCGCCAAGACGGACCTGGCGCTATGGCTGCTCCAGCAGGGCTGGGCGAAACCGAGCGACATCGCGACCGACGATTACCGCAGCGCTGCGGCGACGGCCCGATGCCAACGCATCGGCTTGTGGCGCGATGCGGACAAGCCGGAATTTTGTTAGCGCAAACAATGCAACGCGTGAGCCCTCCCCCTCAGGGAGGGCCAAAACCGCGAAGCGGTTTTGGGGAGGAGTACCGCTGGGGCAGTGCGCTTGGCGCGCCCTAAGCTGCCAGTTCCCCCGCCAAGGCTCGCGCGATCAGCGCACGCGTCTCGGGGATTCCGTAGATCGCCACGAACGACCCGAAGCGCGGCCCGCGCTCTTGGCCCAGCAGCGTCTGGTACAGCGTCTCGAACCACGCGCCGGATACGCCCGGACCGCCCGTCGGTCCCTTCCGCTCGTTGTCCTGGTAGCGCGGGATGGCGCGCGCCACGTCGAGGATCGCGGTCTGAATCGTCTCGGGGTCGGCGCCGGCAGGAAGCGCCGCGAGCCTGCGGTCGAGGGCCGCGAGCGCCTCGCGCTCGATCGCGTCAGGCGCGCGAAACACCTTCTTCGGCAGCACGAAGTCGTTGTAGTAGCGCACCGCATAGCCGACCAGTTCGTCGAGCTTCGGATGGGTCGCAGGTGTTACGCCCTTCACGTGCCGCAGGATGAATCCCCACAGCACAGCCTTGTCGTGCGTATTCGACGCGCTGGCGAGATTGAGCAGCATGGCGAAGGTGATCGGCATGTCGATCGCCGGCGGCTTGCCGGCATGGATGTGCCACACAGGATTGCCAAGCCGCTTGTCCTCGTCCTGCGTCGGATAGGCGTCGAGGAATTGGAAGTACTCGTCGACCGCCTTGGGAATGACGTCGAAGTAGAGCTTCTTTGCTGACTTGGGCCGATTGAACATGTAGAGCGCCAGCGATTCCGGCGAGGCGTAAGTCAGCCACTCGTCGATGGTGAGGCCGTTGCCCTTCGACTTGGAAATCTTCTGCCCGTTCTCGTCGAGGAAGAGCTCGTAGTTGAAGCCTTCCGGCGGCTCGGCGCCGAGCGCGCGTGCGATCTGCGACGACAGCTTCACGGAATCGATGAGGTCCTTGCCCGACATTTCATAGTCGACGCCGAGCGCTACCCAGCGCATCGCCCAGTCCGCCTTCCACTGGCACTTCACGTTACCGCCCGTCACGGGCACCTCGGTCAGCGCGTCGCCGTTATCGGGATCGCGGAACACGACTGTACCGGCGTCGACCTTGCGCTCCAGGATCGGCACCTGCAGCACCGCGCCCGACTTCGGCGACACCGGCAGGAACGGCGAGTACGATTGCTGCCGTTCCTCGCGCAGCGACGGCAGCATGATCGCCATCACCTCGTCGTAGGCGGCGAGCATGCGGAGCAGCGTCGCATCGAAGCGGCCCGACTTGTACGTCTCGGTCGCGCTCATGAACTCGTAGGCGAAGCCGAACCGGTCGAGAAACTTCCTGAGCCGCGCGTTGTTGCCGCTGCCGAAAGATTCATACTCGCCGAACGGGTCCGGTACCTTCGTCAGGGGCTGGTTGAGATAGGCCCGCATCTTTTCCTGGTTCGGTACGTTGGTCGGCACCTTGCGGAGCCCGTCCATGTCGTCCGAGAAGCAGATGAGGCGCGTCGGTACCTTGTCTTCGGTGAGAAGACGGAACGCAGTGCGCACCATTGTCGTGCGCGCCACTTCGCCGAACGTGCCGATATGCGGCAGGCCGGAGGGACCGTAGCCCGTCTCGAACAGCACGCCGTTCGGCGCGCCCCCGCGCCGCTTGATGCGCTCGACGATCTTCTGCGCCTCCTCGAACGGCCAGGCTTTCGACCGGCCCGCCGCAGCGACGAGGGCGGGGGAGAGCTCGAGCGTGGGGACGACGGCGGCCAAGATACAGATCCTTCGGGGGGTAAAGTGCGCGGGAACCTAGGAAGCTCAAGGCTCCCCGTCAACTTGCGGCGGAGGCTCCGAGACCATACGTTCCCCGCGGGTTTCCGCGAGGCAACGAGGCAGATGAACCAGATGGCGAAGCCGATCTCCCACCACGAGGCGTTGATCTACGCGATGGTCACGCTCTCGGCCGCCGATCGCACGATGACGGATCGCGAGTTGATGAAGATCGGCGACATCATCCGTACCATGCCGATTTTCGCCGATTTCAATCCGGACGACCTCGTAAAGATCGCGTCCGATTGCGGCGTGCTGCTCCGCGAGGAGGACGGCATCGACAACATGATCGGCATCATCAAGGCCGCGATCCCGCCGCGGCTCCACGAGACCCTCTACGCCTGCGCCGTCGAAGTCGCCGCAGCCGACCTGCACGTCGATCAAGAGGAACTGGTGTTCCTTGAATTGCTCCGCGATGAACTGGAGATCGATCCGCTGGTGGTGGCGGCGATCGAGCGGAGCGCCCGCGTCCGCTATCGCGTGAAGTAGCCGCCGCTTAGAAAAATCCCACCGGGAAGTAGCGCAGGTACAGCTCCGCGTACGTGCCTTTTTCGTAGAGCGATTGCATCGCTGCGTTCAGCGCGCGCTTGAGATCGTTCGAGCCCTTCGCCACCGCGATGGCGTAGCCCTGCCCGAAAAAGCGCGACTCCAGATAAGGCCCGCCCGCGAACACGCAGCACCCTTCGGCCGCCTGACTTTGCAGCCAAAACGACAGCTGAAGCCCGTCGCCGAAATGCGCATCGACCTCGCCGCGCTTCACCGCCTCGCGCGCGGCATCTGCCGTCGGATAGACACGCCGCGACACCTCCGGAAACATCGCCGCAAGATAAGCCTCGTGCGCCGTCTTGCCGACCACCGCGATCGTCTTGCCGCTGAGACCGGCAGACGTCAGCGCCAGCCCGGCATCCGCCTTGCGCACAAGGAAGCGACCCGGCGTGCGCAGATACACGTCACTGAAGTCGAGCGCCGCACGCGCCTCGGCCGTAATCGCAATGCCCGCGATCGCGGCGTCGGCGGTTTTGTCGGCGAGGCGTGGCTCGAGTTCGCTCCACTGGCGCGCTTGAATCGTGCACTGGATCGTGAGTTCAACGCAGATGGCGCGTGCAAGATCGACGTTGAAGCCGGCGAGGTGGCCCTGCGCGTCCAGAAAATTGAACGGCGGGAAATCGTCGGTGGTGATGAAGCGGATGGCGGGCACGGTGCCAGGGGGCGGCCGCTCGACGCGCCGTCTCGGATCCCAGAAATCCGGGATCACGACCCCGGCAGTGGCGGCGCCAGCCTGGTCCTGCGCCCGCGAATGGTCCGACACGAGCGCGCCGGCCGCAACCGCAAGTAGGGCACTGAGCGTCAGCAACGCCGCAGCGCGCGCAATCCAACGAAAAATCATGGCCTCAGATCAATTCAACGATTGATTGCACGCCTGCCGCAGGCACAATTCGCGGCGGGACTATAGCGAATTCCGGAGCGTATTTCCGGCGGGGCGGCGTTTGTTCAGCGTAAACCGGCTCCAGCGTGAGGCCGACGGCGGCATTGCCGTGGCGGCGGAAGGGGACGAGGCCGCGACCTATGCCGCGCGCGCCCGCCGGCTTGGGCTGCCGTTTGTGCCCTCGGTTGATCTGGGAGCCGGCGCGACAGCGGACCTCGCGGCGATCGCCGCGGCGCGGGCTGCCCGCGCTACCTCCGGTCATTGGTACATCGCGCCCGACGAGGATGCCGTAGCCACGAGCCTGCACTGGCTGTCTCGCTTTCCGTCCGCGCGCGGACGGCTCTGCGTGGCGACACCAACTGCCATCCGTGCCGCGTTGATCAAGGCGGCCTCCCCCGAACTTATGCGCGCGGCGGTCAGCGGCCTCGCCGATCGGCACCCGCATCTGTCCGCACGCCGTGTCGCGACGACGCCTCAGCTTGTTGCAGCGGCCTCGCTCGTCGGCGCGCTCGGCGTATTCGCCGCCATGGCGCCGTTCGCCGTGGTCGCGCTGCTCAACCTCATCGGCGCCATTTTCTTCTTCGGCGTCTCCGCGCTCCGCTTTGTCGCGGCGGGCCGCGTTCGCCGGCGCCTGCCGATCGATGATGCACGTCCCGAGGCGGTCTCCGACGACGCACTGCCCGTCTACTCCGTGCTCGTGCCGCTCCATGGCGAAGCGCAGATGATCCCCGGCCTCGTCGCCGCGCTGGATGCCATCGACTGGCCGCGCGACCGGCTCGACGTGAAGCTGGTTCTGGAGGAGTCCGACCGCACGACGATCGCGGCTGCCCGCCGCCTCGCGCCCCGCGCGCATCTGGAAATCGTCGTCGTGCCGAAAGGTGGTCCGCAGACCAAGCCGAAGGCGCTGAATTACGCGTTGCCGCTGGCGCGCGGCGAGTTCGTGACCGTCTACGATGCGGAAGACCGGCCCCATCCCCGCCAGCTCCGTGAGGCCCACGCCACGTTTCTGGCAGCGGGCCCGGATGTGGCCTGCCTGCAGGCCGGTCTGGTCATCGACAACGGCGATCGCGGCTGGCTGCCACTGCTTTTCTCGATCGAATACGCCGCATTGTTCGATGGCCTGCTGCCGGCGCTGGCGTCGCTGAAGATGCCGCTGCCGCTCGGCGGCACGTCCAATCACTTCCGCCGCGCCGCGCTGGAAGCGGTCGGCGGCTGGGACCCGTACAATGTGACCGAAGACGCCGACCTCGGCCTGCGTCTTTCGCGCTTCGGCTACCGCTGCGCCACCCTCGACATGGCCACGCTGGAAAACGCGCCCATCCGGCTCTTGCCCTGGGTGCGCCAACGCACGCGCTGGTTCAAGGGCTGGTTACAGACGTGGCTGGTGCACACGCGCGATCCGGTACGGCTGTGGCGGGAGCTCGGGCCGCGCGGCACGCTCGGCTTCGCGCTCGTCGGCACCGGATTGATCGTGTCGTCGCTGGTCTATCCGCTGCACCTGATCACCATTCTCGTCGCCCTCACCAACCCGCTATGGCTCTGGGGCGATGGCGGGATCGTCGCCGCGATGCTTGTCGGCGCCAACATCTTCAACCTGATCGCCGGCTATTTCGCGATGGCGGTGCTGTCCGACCGGGCGCTCCGCCTTCGCGGCCGTGGCCGCGAGGCGAGGGGGCTTGCGCTGCTGCCACTCTACTGGCTGCTGATGTCGGTCGCGAGCTACCGCGCCATTCTCGATCTGGTGCGGCGCCCGCACTACTGGGCGAAGACTCCGCACTGACCGGCTAGCGGCCGGCGCGGGCAAAGACTTCCATCAGCTCCGCCACCTTCTGACGCTGATCGTCGCGGTTGCCGCTGCGGATCGCGGCCTCGACGCAGTGGCCCACATGATCCTCCAGCACCTCTTCCTCGATGCGCCGTAGCGCCGCGCGGACTGCAGAGATCTGGGTCACCACATCGATGCAGTAGCGATCGTCCTCCACCATCTGCGCGACGCCGCCGACTTGCCCGGCGACCCGCCTCAGCCGTTTCAGCACCGCTGCCTTTGTGTCTTTCTGCATGGCGTTGACATCCTATACTATACCCCCGTAGGGTATATAATAATAGAATGTTTCCGCAGCGTGTCGAGCAAAAACGAATGACCCACCAGCATGACCACGCGTCGCCATCTGGCGAGACCGCGATCGATCCGGTTTGCGGCATGACCGTCCGCCTCGGCGCGGGCAAACCGTCGTTCGAGTACGCCGGCGCCACCTATCATTTCTGTTCACAGGGCTGCCACGACAAGTTTGCCGCCGATCCCGAGCGCTACCTGAAGGCCGCACCAAGGGCCCCCGGTCACGGCCACGCACCGCACGAGCACGGTCACCATCACCATCACGCGCCGACTCCGGCCGTGCCCGTGAGGCATGCCGCATCCGGCACGCTCTACACCTGTCCGATGCATCCCGAGATCGTGCGCGACGCGCCCGGAAGCTGTCCCATCTGCGGTATGGCGCTCGAGCCAATGGTGCCGAGCGCGGAGGAGGGGCCGAACCACGAACTCCGCTCCATGACCTTGCGTTTCGCAGTGTCGGTGCCGTTCGCCGTCCTCTTTCTCGCTGTCGACATGGCGAACCACTTTTTCGGCGTGGATTTGCTGCCGTTCCTGACTCCGCAACAGGCGCAATACCTCCAGCTCGTGCTCGCGATTCCCGCGGTGCTCTGGTGCGGCTGGCCGTTTTTCCAGCGCGGCTGGCAGTCGGCGGTGACCGGCAACCTCAACATGTTCACGTTGATCGCATTGGGTACCGGCGCGGCATTCCTCTACAGCCTGGTTGCCGTGCTGCTCCCCGGCATTTTCCCCGCCGCGATGCGCGACCATCACGGCCTTGTCCCGCTCTATTTCGAATCCGCCGTCGTCATCACGGCTCTGGTGCTGCTCGGCCAAGTGCTCGAACTGCGGGCGCGCGCTCACACCGGCGGTGCCATCCGCGCGCTGCTGCGGCGTGCGCCGAAGACCGCCCATCGTGTTGGCGCGGGCGGCACAACCACCGAGGTCGCACTCGACGCTGTGGTTGTCGGCGACGTGCTGCGCGTTCGCCCAGGCGATCTCGTGCCGATCGACGGCGTGGTAGTCAGCGGCGCGAGCGCCGTCGACGAATCGCTGGTGACCGGCGAGCCGATCCCGGTGGAGAAGACCACCGGCGACCACGCGACGGGCGGCACCGTCAATGGCAATGGCAGCTTCGATCTCCGCGTAGAGCGCACCGGCGCGGCTACCACGCTCGCCCGCATCGTTGCGATGGTCGCTGGGGCCCAGCGCACACGCGCACCGATTCAGGGTCTGGCCGACCGCGTCTCGGCGATCTTCGTGCCGGCCGTCATGGCCATCGCCGTTGTCGCTTTCGTGGTCTGGTTTTTCGCCGGGCCGCAGCCCTCGCTTGCTTATGGTCTGGTCGCCGCGTTGTCGGTCCTGATCGTCGCCTGTCCGTGCGCTCTGGGCCTGGCGACACCCATCTCTATCATGGTCGCTGCTGGCCGCGGCGCCGAGGCGGGGGTGCTGATCCGAAACGCCGAGGCGCTGGAGCGGCTGGAGAAGGTCGATACCCTGGTGGTCGACAAGACCGGGACGTTGACCGAAGGCCGGCCGGAGGTCACCTCCATCACGCCGCTCGGCCGGTTCGCCGAAGGCGACGTGCTCTACGCCGCGGCCTCACTGGAGCAGGGAAGCGAACACCCACTGTCGGCCGCCATCCTGCGCGCTGCCGCCACGCGCAACGTGACGCCGGCGGCGGCTGAGGAGTTCGCGGCGATCCCTGGCCAGGGCATCCGCGGTGTCGTCGCCGGGCGTCGCGTACTGCTCGGCAACGCCGCGCTGATGTCGGCGGCGGGCGTCTCATCGGCGATGGCTGACGGTGCGGTGTCGGAGCGCCGCGCGAACGGCGAAACCGTGATGTTCGTCGCCATCGACGGCAGGCCCGCCGGCACCATCGCGGTTGCCGATCCGGTTCGCGAGTCCGCGCCCGCCGCGATTGCCGCGCTCTCGGCACTGGGCATCAGCGTCGTCATGGCCAGCGGCGACAGCCGCGCAACGGCCGAGGCTGTCGCGGGCCGGTTGAAGATCGCCGCGCTCCACGCCGAGGTGCAACCCGAGGACAAGGCGCGCATCGTGGCCGATCTGAAGGCGAAGGGGCGTCGCGTCGCCATGGCCGGCGACGGCGTCAACGACGCGCCCGCGCTCGCCGCCGCTGACGTCGGCATCGCGATGGGCGCCGGCTCCGACGTCGCCATCGAAAGCGGCGGCATGACGCTGATGGGCGGCGACCTTGCCGGCATCGTCCGTGCCCGTCGCCTGGCAGTGGCGACCATGCGCAACATCCGCCAGAACCTCGTCCTCGCGTTCGCCTATAACACGCTCGGCATCCCGCTTGCCGCCGGTGTGCTTTACCCGGTTTTCGGCTGGCTGCTGTCGCCGATGATCGCTGCGCTGGCGATGAGTCTCTCGTCGGTTTCCGTCATCGGCAACGCGCTGAGGCTTCGAAATGCTCGGCTGTAGGGAGCGTTGGAGCGGGTAAACGTCGCCCGCTGTCGGTAAAAATTGGAGCGGGTGAAGGGAATCGAACCCTCGTATGCAGCTTGGGAAGCTGCCGTTCTACCATTGAACTACACCCGCGCCTGCTGCCACGGACCAAGCGGCCGACGGCACGCCTCTGATAGCCTTTCGCCGGATTTCCCTCAAGCCAGGACCCGGAACCTTCCCGCTTACCGTCCCGCCAAACAGCGGGTGAAATGCCGGTGGGTGTCGGCTAGAAGTGAACCCGATCGGGGTTGAGGCATGTAGCGCGCGGATGAGCAGGATCGGCGGCACTGAAACGGGAGCACGGCGCCTGGTGCGCGACGAGGATGTCGACATCGTCGCGCTCGCCGGGCGGCGACCGTTGTGGTGGTCACTGCTCGGCGCTTTGCGGCTTCATCAATGGCTGAAGAATTGCCTGCTCTTCGTGCCGATGGTGCTCATCATTTCGCAGCTCGATTGGCGGGAAACCGGCATCTTCCTCTTGGGTTTCCTGCTGTGGGGGCTGCTCGCCAGCGGCACATATCTGATCAACGACGTGCTCGACATTGAGGCCGACCGTCGCCACCCGACCAAACAACACCGGCCAATTGCGCGTGGTGACGTGCCCGTCGCGACCGCCACCGCCGCCGGCGTCGTTATCATCGGCGCGTCGCTCGTCGGCGCATGGCTGCTGCAGCCGACCTTCTGCCTGGCTCTGCTTGTCTATCTAGTCCTCACCCTGGCGTATTCGTTCAGGCTGAAGCAGGTGGCCCTGCTCGATGTGTTCATCGTCGCGACGCTGTACACGCTACGCATCGTGGGTGGCATGGTGCTGCTCAGCCAGCCGCCGTCCGACTGGCTGCTCACTTTCTCGATCTTTTTTTTCCTGAGCCTGGCGTTGATGAAACGCGAGGTCGAGCTCAACGTCGTGCAGCGCCAGAACCAGGTCGTCAGTCACCGCCGCGGCTATACGACGGCCGATCGTGGTTTCATCACCACCATTGGCATTGCCAGCGGGATGGCGTCGCTCGTGATCTTCTCGCTTTTCGTGTCCGCCGCCGCAGCCAGCATGAGCAACTATGGCATTCCCGCGCTGCTGTGGGGATCGATGGCCGTCGTCGGCTATTGGCTGGCCCACATGTGGTTGCTGACGACGCGCGGCGAGATGAACGACGACCCCATCCTCTACGCCGCGAGGGACTGGACGAGCATATTTCTCGGTGCGCTGACGCTGGCGTTCGCGCTCGCCGCTCAGGTGCTTCGCTTTACATGATGCCGGTCACCTCCTGGGGCCGGACACGTCAGGTCGCTGCCGATGTTCGCGAGCCCGCCTTCGCCGATCAGGTCAGCCGGCATCTGACGCCGGCCGCGAGCGCTATCGGCTATGGCCTCGGCCGCTCCTACGGCGATGTCTGTCTCAACGCCGGCGGCCGGATCATCCGCACCGCCAACCTCGACCGCATCCTGGCTGTCGATTGGGAGCGCGGCATCCTGCGGGCGGAGTCGGGGTGCACCTTCGATGCGCTGTTGAGGGTGATGGTCCCGCGCGGCTGGTTCCTGCCGGTGACGCCTGGCACCAAGTTCGTCACGCTGGGCGGCGCCGTCGCCAACGACGTCCACGGCAAGAACCACGAAAGCGCCGGCACCCTGGGATGTCACGTCCGCGCCATCGGCCTCCAGCGTTCCGACGGTCGCGTCCTGGAACTCAGCCCGACGCAAGATCCGGCGCTGTTCGCGGCGACGATCGGCGGCCTCGGGTTGACCGGACTGATCCTGTGGGTCGAACTGGCGCTCGCGCCGATGCGGTCCGCATACTTCGAGACCGAAACCATAAGGATGCGCGACCTCGACGACTTCTTCGCGATTGCCGGTGACAGCCAGGCTTGGCCGTATACGGTCGCCTGGGTGGATTGCCTGCTGACCGGCAACTCCATCGGCCGTGGCCTTTTCACGCGTGCCCGCCCGGCGTCTACCGGAAATCGCGACACGCACCGCGCGTCTCCGACGGCGCGCGTGCCTATCGTCGCACCTTCGTGGCTGCTCGGCAGCATATCGGTTGCGGCCTTCAATCGGCTGTACGCCGCGCGTCCCTGGGCATTGGGACCGCGGCGGCAACATTACGACGCCGTGCTTTTTCCCCTCGACTCCATCGCCGACTGGAACAGGCTTTACGGGCGCCGCGGCTTCTACCAGCATCAGTCCGTGGTTCCGCTCGCGATGGCGCGCGCGGCCACCCGGACGCTGCTCGAACTCACGGCGCGGGCGCGGCAGGGATCTTTCCTCGTCGTGTTGAAGCTGTTCGGCAAACGCGCTTCGCCCGGCATCCTTTCTTTCCCCATGGAAGGCGCCACGCTTGCCATCGATCTCCCCAATCGGGGCGCATCGACGATTGCGCTTCTCGACGCTATGACCGACGTCGTGATAGCGGCAGGCGGGCGGATATACCCGGCGAAAGATGCCACGATGTCTGCCGAAGCGTTTCGCGCCGGGTATCCGCGCTGGCGCGAGCTGGATGCGGCGCGCGATCCGGCGTTCTCGTCCGATTTCTGGCGCCGCGTTACCGGGGTGGCCGCATGAGCCGAACGCTTCTCGTCCTCGGCGCCACCTCGGCGATCGCGGTGGCCTATTGCCGCCGGCTTGCCCCGCAAGGTTGGCAATTCGTCCTGGTTGGGCGTCATCCAGATCGCCTGGCCGCCGTTGCGGCTGATCTCACCGCACGCGGCGCGAACGGAACGGCGATCATGGTCTCCGACCTCGGCGAGCGTGCCAGCATCGAGCAACGGCTCGGGGAATTCTGCGCGCGCTTCGACATGCCGGAGCAGGTGCTGCTGGCCTACGGCATCCTTGGGGGCCAGGCGCAGTCCGAGGCGAGCGTCGCGGAGACTGCAGAGCTTCTCGACGTGGATTTCGTCAGCCCGGCCCTGTGGCTTCAGGCTGCGGCAAATCATCTGGCGGACGGCAAGCCGCGTTGGCTGATCGTCCTCGGCTCCGTCGCGGGCGATCGTGGGCGCAAGTCGAACTACATCTACGGATCCGCCAAGGCCGGCCTCGACGCATTCTGCGAGGGCCTCGCGCATCGCCTGCATGGCACGGCGCTGCGCGTACTGACCGTGAAGCCGGGCTGGGTCGACACGCCGATGACGGCCAACCTGAACCGCTCCGGCCCGCTCTGGGCAAAGCCCGAGCGCATCGCTGCCGACATGGATCGCGCGATCAGCCGCAGCAAGCGCGTGCTGTATACGCCGTGGTTCTGGTGGCCGATCCTTACGATCGTCCGCCTGGTGCCGCGGCGTATTTTCTATCGAACGGGCCTATGACCGGAGAGTCCCAGGCGCTCGCCAGCAAGGATCGCGGACGCGTCGTCGTCACGGGCGCCGCCGGCCTGGTCGGGCAAAATCTGATACCGCGCCTTAAGACGGTGGGCTTCGCCGACATCGTCGCCATCGACAAGCACCGCGCCAACGCTCGCGTGCTGCGCGAGCTGCATCCCGACATCCGCGTGATCGAGGCAGATCTGGCACGCGATGACGGGTGGCAGCCGCATCTCGCCGGCGCGCGGCGCCTGGTCATTTCTCATGCCCAGATCGGCGGGCTCGACGAGCGCGCGTTCACCGCGAACAATGTGACCGCAACCGAGCGCCTGCTGGCGGTCGCGCGCACCGCCGGCGTCGAGCATATTGTCCATGTCAGCTCATCGGTGATCAGCTCCGCCGCGGTCGACCTCTACACCGAGAGCAAGAAGGCCCAGGAACAGCGCGTGCTGGAAAGCGGCATTCCGGCGGCAATCCTGCGCCCGACGCTGATGTTTGGCTGGTTTGATCGCAAGCACGTCGGCTGGCTCGCCCGCTTCATGGCGAGGACCCCGGTGTTTCCGATTCCCGGCAACGGCCGCTACCTGCGCCAGCCTCTCTACGCCGGCGATTTCTCCAGCATCGTCGCCGCGGCGCTGGACCGGCGCATCACCGGAATGCACAATGTCTCGGGGCTCGACAAGATCGACTATATCGACCTCATTCGCGAGCTGCGCAGCGTGTTGGAACTGCGCACGCCAATCGTCCGCATACCATACCCCTTGTTCCGTGCCGCGCTCGGAACCTACGCCGTGTTCGATCGCGATCCGCCGTTCACTGTCAGCCAGCTCGAGGCGCTCGCAACCCCGGACGTGTTCGAGGTGACTGACTGGCCGGGTATCTTCGGCGTGACGCCAACGCCGCTGCTCGAGGCCCTTCGACAGACGTTTCGCGATCCCGTGCATTCATCGATCACACTGGACTTTTGAGATTGAGCAACGTCGCAGTCATCGGTGCGGGAGTCATGGGGCTGGCGGCGGCATATCACGCCGCACGGGCCGGCCATTCCGTGACGGTGTTTGAGGCAGGGCCGGAAGCGGGCGGCATGGCGGCCCACTTCGATCTCGACGGTTTGTCGATCGAGCGGTTTTACCACTTCGTCTGCAAATCCGACGTTGCGACGTTCGCATTGCTGGATCAGCTCGGGCTCGGCGACCGGTTGCGCTGGCGGCCTACGTCGATGGGATACTTCACCGGCGGCGAACTGCATCCCTGGGCCGATCCGGTTTCGCTACTGCGCTTCCCGGCGCTCGATCCGATCTCCAAGCTTCGGTACGGCGCGTTGATGTGGCTCTCCGCGTGGCGCGACACATGGGACGCGCTGGAACACGAATCGGCGCGCGCCTGGATCACGCGCTGGTGCGGAGCCAAAGTGTATGACCTGCTGTGGCGGCGCCTCTTCGACCTCAAGTTTTATGAGTACGCCGACAATATCTCGGCGGCGTGGGTGTGGACGCGCATCAAGCGGCTTGGACGATCGCGCCGCTCCATCTTCCAGGAGGAGCTGGGCTACATCGAGGGCGGCAGCCAGGTACTTGTCGAGGCGTTGGTCGCAGCCATCCGCGCCGCCGGCGGGCGCATCGTTCTGTCCACGCCGGTGGAGAAGGTGGTGACGGCGGATGGCGCCGTTGTCGCCGTCCGTGCCGGCGGCGTCCAGCACCCGGTGGATGCCGTGATCTCGACCGTGCCGACGCCGTTCGTCGGCGCAATGGCGCCGGACCTGCCCGAGGAGTGGCGCTCTCGCTACGCGGCGATCCGGAACATCGGCGTCGTGTGCGTTGTGTTCAAGCTGAGGCGCTCCGTCTCGCCGCACTTCTGGGTCAACATCGTCGACGACGAAATTTCAACGCCGGGCATCATCCAGTTCTCCAACCTTCGCCCCGTGCCGGACACCGTCGTCTACGTGCCGTACTACATGCCGACGACACAGCCGCGCTGGTCCTGGACCAACGACCAGTTCATCGCCGAGGCGCTCGCCGCAATACGGCGCGTCAATCCGTCCGTGACGGCCGCCGACGTGCTCCATGCCCAGGTCGGGCGGCTGCGCTACGCCCAGCCGGTCTGCCCGCCGGGCTTCGCCGCGATGCTGCCGCCCGTGCAGACACCGATCCGCGGCCTGCAGATCGCCGACACGTCGTTCTACTATCCCGAGGATCGTGGCATCTCCGAAAGCGTACACCTCGGCAAGCAGATGGCCGACGCGTTGGCCGCATCTCCGCTCCCGCCATGAGTGAACCGCGCGCGACCAGCGCCGGAATGAAGCAGTTCGCCGGCTTCGTCATCGTTGGCGGAGTGGCCGCCGTCGCGAATGTGGGCGCCCGCATCCTGCTGAGCGAGGTCATGCGCTTCGAGGCTGCCGTCGTCGTCGCTTATTGCATCGGCGTCATGGTGGCGTTCGTCCTGAACCGGCGCTTCGTATTCCCCGAATCGTCGAGCCCGCACGGCAAGGCGCTCGGCCGCTTCATCGGCGTGAACGTCATAGCGCTGGCGCAGGTCTATGCCGTCAGCGTCCTGCTCGCCCGCCTCGTATTTCCGGCGATCGGTTTCGGCTTCTATCCCGAGACCATCGCACACATCCTCGGCGTCGCGAGCCCGGTGCTGACCAGCTTCCTGCTGCACAAAAACTACACGTTCGCGAGTTGACGCGGGGGGCGCGGCGTGGCGAAGGGATGGGTGCAACTCTTCGGCGGCCTCGCGACAGGCCTGATCCTGCTGCTTCACGCCAGGATCTACGTCCAGGACCCAGGCTTCTGGGCGGAAGACCTGAAGGTCTTCTGGCGCGATCAGTACGCGCATGGACTGGCTGCGTCTCTATTCAGTCCGTATTCCGGCTACCTGCACGCCGTACCGCGGTTGATCGCGTGGGGCGCGTGGGTATTTCCCATCGGCCTCCATCCCCTGGTCTATTTCTGGTCGGCGTTTGCGCTGACAGCGTGGACCGGATCCCTCATCGCAGCCTCGGTCGGGAGCGCGTTTGCCGGCCTCGCCATGGCGGCAGCGCTGGTGGCCGTTCCGGACATCGGCGAGGTATGGCTGACGCCGACAAATCTGCAGTGGGTTCTCGGCTGCGCGCTGCCGGTTGTTCTGCTGATGCCACGTTCGCCCGCCTTATTCGTTCGCATTCAGCAGGCGGTGCTTGTGGTACTCGCCGGATTAACCGGTCCGTTCGCGATTGTCGCGGCGCCGCTGTGGCTCGCTGCGCTTTGGCGCGCGTGGAGAACACCCGATGATTCCGGAGTTCCCACGCTGTCTGCGGCATTGGCCGCGCTGACGGCGGCGGTTCAGGGCGCGGTGCTGCTGGCAAATGCTGGAGACGGCCTCGGTGACAGAGGCGGCCTGCCGCAAGCGGTGGCGGCCGTCATGCAGCTGCTGCGAGCGCAGCCGGTTGGTCTCGCCTTGCTGACCGCTGCAATCTGCTGCGGCCTTCTGGTGCTCGCGCTCGCCCCGGCTCGCGACCGCGGCATAAGGCTGGGCTTCATCGTGTTTGGCGGCATCGCGCTGATTTCAGCTGCCACGAAACTGGGCGTCGATACCGCGTCGATCAGGCCATTGTCGGCCGGCGACCGTTATTTCTACGTGCCGACGGTGATGCTGTCCTTCGCGATGATCACCCTGGTCTCGTGGCCGTCGTCGCGTATTGCGTGGGTGACTGCCCCAGCCGCGCTGGTCGTGTTAGCTGTCATGGTCGGCGTGGCCGTGACGACACCTCTGACGGCACGGCTGCCTGCCGCCTCGACCGGCGTCTGGCGGGAAATGTCCGCGGAGATCGGCAAGCGAACAGTCTCGATCACGATTCCCCCGCAGTGGACGATCGAGATACCTCCGAAATAGTCTAGATCGCCCTCCGCCCGCCTGGAGGCGACCCGGACCCCGGCTCATGATGAAACGCAACACGTGGATCGTGTCGTTGCTCCTGGCGATCGGAGTTCTGGTCGCCATCGCGGGCGCGCTGGTGCCTTTCTACCCGATCATGCCGCATGCGGGGTTGGACGCATCGTGGTCATTGGCCATGAACGTCGCCGCCGGGCGTGGCCTGGCGTTCGGCACCGAAATCGCGTTCACGTTCGGGCCGCTGTCGGCCCTTTACACGCATTTCTACAGCCCGGCGAACTACGGCCTGGTGGTGGCGCTGTCGCTGTGGACGGCGCTGTGCCTCGCCGTCTGCGTTGCGACACTGCTGTGGGGCCGGCCTGTTGCGTCTGCGGTCGCGTTGGCCGTCGTCTATCTGTGCGCGATGGACCTCAACGCGGTCATGCTCTTCTACTCGCTGGCCTACGTCTGCTTCGTCGCGAAATTCTTCGGACGCGATGCGCGTCGAACTCCTTACGAGTACGCAGCCGCCTGCCTGCTAAGCACCCCGATCGCGATTGCCGTCATCGTGAAGGGCAGCTTCATCGCTTCGAGTGTCATCGGTCTTGCGCTCGTGGTGGCGCAGCTTGTGCTGGCCCGCCGTTTCGTTTTGGTCGCGCTTGTCGCTGCCGCTGACATTGCGGTCCTCCTCCTGCTGTGGAGGCTCAGCGGGCAACACCTGGATACGCTCGGACCATACATTGCGGCGATGGCTCCCATCATCTCCGGATACACAGAGGCAATGGCGATATCGGGCGCCGGCCTCCGCGTCGTGCTCTACCTCGTGCTCTCTTTTTTCGTGCTCTACACGATCGCTTTGAACCACCGCTTCGATCTGCGATCGCCGCGTCTGTGGATCGATGGGCTGGCGTTCGCCGCGTTTCTTTTTCTGGCCTTCAAGGCCGGCTTCGTTCGTCACGACGGCCACGAGGTTGCCGCCGCAAGCGCGCTGTTCCTGGTGACGATTCCGATGATGGGGACGGTCGATGCGGCCGTCTTGCGCCAAGGCGCTTTCGCCTCCCTGGTGGCCGGGTTGATGATCGGCGGATACCTCACCCAAGGCGACCACGTCGGCTACACGCCGGGCAAGATCGTCGCCCGCGCGCTCAACACCGTGCGCTCGGTATTTGCTGGAAGCGCCGAGATCGTGGCCGGCGACCGCAACCTGCCGGCCGCCTACGCACAGGCGCTGGCAAGCATCCGGGAGGACCATCCGCTGCGTCCGATCGAGGGCACCGCCGATATCTATTCCTACGACCAGGCTCTCCTCATCGCGTCTGAGGCCGAATGGGATCCGCGTCCTGTATTCCAAAGCTACTCGGCCTACGACCCCGTGCTTCTCGAGATGAACCGGGGGCATCTGGAGGGGCGCGACGCGCCCGACACCGTCGTGTTTGCAGTCCAGCCGATCGACGGACGCATGGCGTCTCTGGATGACGGCGCCAGTTGGCCGACGCTGGTGAGCACCTATCAGATCGCCGCCTTTGATGGCACGTACGCGTACCTCCGCAAGAGGCCGGAAGGCGCGCTTGCCTTGGCGCGCACTTCTGTCGCGCCCGAGGAACATCGCCTCGGCGAAGCTTTCCAGATGCCTCCCGCCGGTAGCGGCGACGCCGCCTTCGCATACGTGGAGGTGCGCCCGTCGCTGGCCGGCAAGATCGCGCAGCTGCTTTTCAAGGCGACTCCGCTATCGCTCGAACTGACCATGGTGGACGGCAGCAAACGAAGCTACCGCACGATAGCCGGCATGATGAAGACGGGTTTCGTCATCTCGCCGGTTGTCGCGGCCACCGCCGACTTTGTGTACTTCGCATCCGGCAACGCCGATGCTTTGGCCGGTGCCCGTGTGAAATCCGCCGCGATCACGCCAGCCCTGCCGTGGCTTCCGTTGTGGTCGTCGGTGTTCACGGTTCGCTACGATATTCTCCATCTTCCGCGGGAAACTCTGCCGCCCGACATTTTCCCGGAGCACGCGGAGATACCGAGACCGGCGCGCGAGAGCTGCAACGGAGTGATCGATTATTTGAATGGCAGCCTTCTGAGCGGCGCGAAGGAAGCACCGGCTCAGCGCGTGGTATCGGTCGAAGGTTGGCTCGCGTCGGCGTCCGGCATCGATGGTGTGCCGACCGACGTATCGGTCGAGGTCGACTTTGCCGATGGCACGAACGCCTTCTATCCAGCCAGTCGGAAACCGCGACCGGACGTCAATCGCCATCTTGGCGATTTATCGCTGCCCGACGTAGGCTACACAGCGCAGTTCGATATTGGGACGAAGGCCGCAAGCTCGATCAGGATCGTCGCGAAGAAAGATTCCGCGGCGGTCGGCTGCAGTAATCTGGCGGTCCGCATGACGCAGTAACGCCGTCGGTCGCGGTTCGCGCCTATGGCCGCGATGGATTCCGCGGCGACCCCGCACGGCCAACGGAAAATGCAAACATCGCAGCGAGGCCCGCGCCAAGCAAAGCTGGACCGGAAAGCAGGACACCCGACTTCAATCGCCCGACGATTTGCGCGAACCGTCCCTTGAGCAGTGTGCGCTGACGCACGCCGTTGATGTCCGCGTCTGCAGGCCGGATCGCGTCGGGCAGCATGGCCCGCACCATCGAATTCGAAAGTAGGTCGGCGAGGCGCTGCGGGCTGGGGTAGGGGATCGCGAGCATCGGCTTGTTGACAAGCGCGGCCATATCGCCGGACGCCAGATACGCCATCACGTTCTGCTGCTGGATAACGCCGTCGCGCCCGCGGCCCAACGCGCCGCTCCATCCCTCGTGGTAGCCAACGACAATCGTCGCCGTCACGATGACGAACACCCAGGTCGAAGCCGCCGCCGTTAGCCAAGCGCCCAGCCGTTGCCGCGTCGAGGAGTCCAGAATGGCGAAGAGCGCGACGAGATCGAGGGGCAGCGCGATCAGAACTATGTCAAGGTAACGAGCGGACAACGCACCCGCGGCGCGGCTGTAGGCCACTGATAACACCTGGGCGACGAGCCATCCGGCAAGGCCGACGATCAGCCAGGTGCGACTGCGGGCAGGTAGCGGCACACGCACCGCCCTAAGGACGAACCACCCGAGCGGTAGATGCGCCAGAATAACGCCACCCGGGATGCCGTGGAGCGGTACGGAGGCGATCGCCAAGGCCGCGTGGACGAAATCTGCCGGGCCTTTTGCGGAAATCTCGGTCGCAGCGAGCGGAACAGATCGGACCATTACCACGGCAATCGCAATCAGGAGGATGATCGCGAATACCTCGCGGCTATTGCGGCTGCGCACGCCGGTGGCGATCTGCGCAGCGGCCAATGCCGCGCCTGTTAACGGGCCCAGGGCTCCCGATGCCAGCGAGAAAAAAGCCGCGATCGCGCTCGCGACGCCGGCGAACCAGCCAGGCGAGAAAGCGGTAGCACGTGCCAACGCCAGCAACATGAGCGTCGAAAAGATGAGCAGAAAATAGAACTGGGACTGGAAGCCGGCGAGCGTGTTCTCCCAGCCGATCGGCAGGCCGAATGCCAGTGCCATGAATGCCAAAAAGACCATGCGTCGCGAGGCGTCGATGAGCGGCAACAGCAGCCAAGCCAGTCCGGTGACGAACGCAGCATGGATGACGGCGTTGAGCAGCATCTCCAGGATCGGATCCCATTCTCCCGCCAGCTCGAAAAGCACGAGCGCCATGAGACGCGTCAGAAGGATGCGGTGCTCATTGTGCGGCTCGATCAACGACGACAGCGAAAGGTGGCCGTCGAGATACGGGACGAACAAATTCGCGGCCTCGGCGTCCCACTGGTCCCAGTACGGCACCGGGCTTCCGAAGGCGGCGATCAGCAGGACCTTGGTTCCAAAGACGATGAGAAAGAGTCCCGCCAAAGCGAGCCACGGGCCACCCGCTTGCGCGGCCGCCGGCTGAGCCTCTGTTGCGGCGGCGCTATCTTGCACCAGCATCGAGACGCAAGGAGAAGTCCTCCCGATCACGGGTCAGGTGCGGCGAATAGTAGGGATCCGATACTATCGCCGCCCGCCATTTCCTTCGCATGTAGTCGATCTCGCTCGCGAACCGGCCCTGATGCTCTGCCGAATTGTCGTCGCCGCGCGTGGCGCTCTCGAGATGATAAAGCTCCGCAAACGGAGTCCATACGTTGAGGTACCCGGCCTCACGCACCTTCAGGCAAAAATCGACATCGTTGAACGCGACCTTCAACTCTGTCTCGTTGAGCCCGCCGACCTCTTCGTACACGTCCTTGCGAACGACGAGGCAGGCGGCCGTTACAGCCGTCAGGTTTTGAACAAGCTGAAGCCGGGCGAAATATCCGCGATGCGCGCGGGGGAAATACTTGTGGCTATGTCCCGCCACGCCGCCAGGACCCAGGATGACACCGGCATGCTGGATCGTCTCGTTTGGGTAATAGAGCTTAGCGCCGACGCATCCCACATCCGGCAGACATGCCCATGAAACCATTTCGCTCAGCCAGTCTGGCGAGATCACCTCGATGTCGTTGTTGATGAGACCGAGGACCTCTCCGCGAGCTTGCTTTGCCGCGAAATTGTTGATCGCCGAAAAATTGAATGGCTGATCGTACGGAATGATGCGGACATTCTCGAACCGCTCGATTTCGCGGAAGTATGCGAGCGTCGCCGTTTCCACGGAACCGTTATCGATGACGATGATCTCGTAGGGGCCGTACGTCGTCTTCTCTCGGATCGACTCAATACAGCGCCGCAGAAGCGCCAGACGGTCGCGCGTTGCGACGATAAGGCTGACGAGCGGATGTGGCTCGGGCACCTGCAGACGCATGCGATATCCCAGGCGCTCGGGACCGGCCTCCACGACGGCCGGCAAACGAGTGCGCTCCACATGCTCCTCGAGCGCGCGCAAACCGGCGTCGTAAGCGAAGCTTTTGGCGTCCGGCGATTGCGCCGTCGAGCCCGGCACCGCGCGCCAATGGTACAGAATCTTCGGGATGTGCCGGATCCTGGCGGCGTCGATGCGCTCGAAAATCCGCAGATTGAGATCGTAGTCCTGACTGCCCTCGAAGCCGGCGCGCCACCCGCCGACCGCCCGGATATTTTCCGCGCGATGCACGGAGAGATGATTCAGGTAGTTGTACGAGCGGAACAGCTCGCGCGAAAAGTCCGGCTTGAAGTACGGCTCGTACCGCTCGCCGCCGACGCTGAGCTTGTCCTCGTCGCTGTAGATGATTTCCGCATCCGGGTGGCGCGCGATCTCCAGCGCCACTTCCGCGAGTGCGTGTTCGCCGAGGATATCGTCGTGGTCGAGGAGCGCGATCCATGGCCCGCTGGCCAGCGCGAAAGCGGTGTTCGTCGCGCGCGAGATATTTCCGTTCTCCGCCTGGTACGCGACCTTTATGCGTTGGTCGCGGGCAGCGTAACGCGAGAGAATCTCCCGGACATGCGGCTCTGTCGAGTGATCGTCCGCGATGCATAGTTCCCAGTTCGCGTAGACCTGCATCAGCACCGATGCGATCGCTGCCTCCAGGAATTCCGCCGGCGGGTTGTAGACCGGCATCACGACGCTGATCAGCGGCTTCGACGGCAACGCCTTGATCGCCTTGATGAGACGCTTGCGATCGCGACCTGCCTGGTAGTCGGTCGTCTCGATCCAGCGCGCATAGCCGGATTTGCTATCGGCATGGGCGGCCGTGTCGAGCGCCGCGCCAGGCCCATGCTGCCGCCGCTTGCGGAGCGAGCGCCGGATGCTACGGCTCCAGTCGCGGGGAGCGTTGCGGGTCTTCCTCCACAGCGCGCGGAAGAGGTAGCGCGAGGATTGCAACTGCCGCTGGGCTGTGACCCTCTGTGCTTCCGACGCTGCGACCTGATCCTCAAGGCGCGCCGTCGCGACCTCGAGTTCGACCAGGCGCCGCTCGGCGTGTGCGAGCGCGTCGGCCTTGGCGGCAAGTGCCGCGGTTGCCTCGGCGACAGAGGCCTCCAACGCTTTCGCGCTGAGGGCGCTGGCGCGGAGCGACTTCTCCGCCGCAAGAGCACGCGCCGCAAAACCCGTTGTGCGGGAGCGCAGCAGGTTCACCAACTCGATGTCGCTTTCGGCAGCACGCATCGCCTGCGCCTCCTCGCAAGCCTCGCGAACGGACTCGCCGAGGCGCGCATATACGGCGCGTATCTCGGCCACGTCGCGCTCGTTCCGCGCGGCGGAGAAAAATGCGCCGAGACGGTCGGGGACCTGCGATCCGGTGGCCAGAACGCCAAGGCCGTACCCGTGCAGAAACTCGAAGGATGGGTGGCCGGGCGATATCTCGGCCCACAGCCGCGCGACGCCGAAGTCGTTTTCGTGCGCGTTCGTGTCGTGGAACAGGACGATCGCGCTGTCCGACAGCTTGGGCCGCCAGCTTTCGAAATCGTGGCTGACGTCCTCGTAGAAATGGCGGCCGTCGATGTGCAGCAGGTCGATCGACCCATCCGCGAACTGCGGCAGCGCCTCGTCGAACGTCGAGCGCAACAGGGTAGAGAAGGGGTACCGCGCTTGATGGTACCGCGAGAGCTCCTCGAATACCTCGTTGCCGTAGAAGCCTGCGTGCTCGTCGCCCTTCCACGTATCGATCGCGTAAGCGCGTGTGGGCAACGAGAGCCGCGCAATGGCCTGGCAAAAGGCCGAATAGGAGAAGCCGGCGTGGGAGCCGAGTTCGACGACAAGGCCTGGGCGCTGCCGTTCGATCAGCCAGAAAGCGAAGGGCGCGTGCTCCAGCCACGCGGACTGAATCAGACGGTCCGGCGTCCACAGCGAGGCTTCGGAGAGGAACGCGGTCGTGTCCATACGCCCGGCCCATCCTACGCAGAGGACATGCGCGCGCAATGGCCTCGCCGATGGCGGCCAACGCGGCTGGATTGACTGCCGGCTGCCCGTCTATAACGGCGCGCCGCCGGGGAGGGCGGTTCCGTGGCGCAATCCGCCGACGTCTTCGAAATTACACACCGCAGCGTGTTCGCGATCGCGCTGCCGATGACCCTTGCCTATCTGACCACGCCGCTTGTAGGCGTCGTCAGCCTCGGCGTCATCGGCCAGCTTGGTGACCCTGCCCTGGTGGGTGGCGTGTCGATCGGCGGCCTGATTTTCGACTTGGTCTTTCTCAGCTTCAACTTCCTGCGCTCAGGCACGACCGGCCTGGTCGCGCAGGCGCTGGGCGCCGGCAACCCGCGCGAGATGACGGCAACGCTGGCGCGCGCCACCCTGCTCGCCCTCGGCATCGGCTTCGTTATCCTCGTGCTGAACCGGCCGACCCTCGCCATCGCGCAGCATCTGATCGGCGGCAGCGACGCCGTGCAGGCGGCAACGCGCGATTACTGGCACATACGCGTGCTTGCGGCCCCGATGATGCTGGTTAATTACGTCATCCTCGGTTGGCTCATCGGCCTTGGGCGCGCAGGCTACGGCTTGTTGCTGCAGATCGTGCTGAACGGCGTGAACATCGTTTGCGCTGTACTGCTCGTGCACGTTTATGGCTTTGGCGTCGCCGGTACTGCGCTCGCCAGCCTTGCCGCGGAAACCCTTGCTGTCATTGCCGGCGTCGCGGTCGTCTTCCGCCTCGTCGGTCGTCGCGCACTGCCGGACAGGGACGAGATCCTCAGCCGCGCCGCGTTCGTGCGGCTGATGGCGCTGAACCGCGATATCCTGATCCGCTCCTTCGCCCTGCTGAGCGCCTTTGCCGTGTTCACTGCACGCAGCGCGGCGGCCGGCGATGTTGTCCTTGCCGCGAACGAGATCCTTATGAATCTCATCGTGCTCGCCGCCTACTTTCTGGATGGCCTCGCCGCTGCCGCGGAGCAGCTCACCGGCCGCGCCGTCGGCGCGCGCCGCCGTGCCGCGTTCGACCGCGCCGTCCGGCTGGCGGTCGGCTGGGGCTATGCCGTCGGCGGCACGCTCACGTTGCTGCTGCTTGGCGCAGGCGGCCTCGTGGTCGATCTCATGACCACCAGCGAGCCGGTTCGGATGGCCGCTCGCGGCGCGCTCATCTGGGCGGCGCTGTTCCCGTTATGCGGCACGCTCGCCTACCAGCTCGATGGCGTCTTCATCGGCGCGACATGGTCGCTGGACATGCGCAATACGATGCTGTTCGCGCTCGCGGTCTACCTCGCAGCCGGCGTCGCGCTCGGCGCCTTCCTCGGCATTACCGGCTGGTGGATAGCGCTGCTCGTGTTCCTGCTCACCCGCGGGGCATCGCTGTTGTGGCGGAGCAGGGTACGAGTCCGGTCGACGTTCTAGCGTCGTGACCACCGTGCGGGCTAAGCTCGACACATGACGAAAGTGTTGCTGACGGGCGCGGGCGGCGGGGTGGGGCGGATGATCCGGCCGCTGCTGGCCGCGCGCTATGCGCTGCGCGTCTCGGATCGCGTGGCCATTCCTCACGAAGCCGGCGAAGAGCACATGCCCGCCGATCTCGCCGACATAGACGCCGTCCGCGCCGCGGTTCGCGGTGTCGACGCAATCGTCCATCTCGGCGGCTTTTCGCTCGAATCGGATTTCGGCACGATCCTCGCGGCCAACATCGTCGGCACCCGCAATCTGTTCGAGGCCGCGCGGCTGGAAGGCGTGCGCCGCGTGGTCTTTGCGTCCAGCAACCATGTCATGGGCTTCTATCCACGCACCGAGAAGATCGGCGTCGATCGCAGCGTACGTCCCGACTCGCGCTATGGCGTCAGCAAAGCCTTCGGCGAGGCGCTCGCGAGCCTCTATGCGGACAAGTACGGCGCGGAATGCCTGGTCATCCGCATCGGTCACATCGCGCCGAAGCCGGAGAATCCGCGCGATCTTGCCGTGTGGCTGTCGCCCCGCGATTTCGTTCAGCTCATCGCCATCGGGATTGAGCGGCCGGACCTCCGCTACGCCATCGTCTATGGCATGTCCGACAATGCGCGCGCCTGGTGGGAAGATTCAGCCGCCCGCGCCCTGGGCTACCGGCCCGAGGATAGGTCGGAGGACTACGCCGCCGAGGTGCTGGCGAAGGGCGACGCGCTGACTGGCGATCCGGTCGTTGACCTGAACCAGGGCGGCGCATTTGCGGCCGCCGAGGACATGAAGCCCGCTTAGCTCCGCTTGACGCGCGTGACCAGCTGCGTCGGATTGATGAAACGGAGCGCGATGAGCAGCCAGACCAGCGTGGTGACCATGTAGATCACCGCCATCGCGTCGATGGATTGCACAGCCCGCACGCCCGCGGCGAACACGGCGTAGTAGAGCGCGACCACCAGCGTCTGGCTGCTTGGCCCTGAGACGAAGAACGTCAGCTCGAACATCGCCAGCGTGCGCACGAGCACGATCAGCAACGAGGCGAGGATGCCCGGCATCAGCAGCGGCAGCAGCACATAGACGAACAGCTTCCAGGTGTTCGCGCCGAATACCCGCGCCGCCGCTTCGATCTTGGGGTCGATCTGCTCGATGAACGGGATCATGATCAGGATGACGAACGGCACAGTCGGTACGAGATTGGCGAGCACCACACCCCAGAAAGTGCCGCCAAGGCCGGACTGGTAGAGAACGGTTGCGAGTGGAATGCCGTAGGTGATCGGCGGCACCAGCAGCGGCAGCAGGAACAGCAGCATCACGACCCGCTTTCCCGGAAAGTCGCGACGCGCCATCGCGTACGCCGCCGTGACGCCCAGCACCGCCGAAATCAGCACGACGGCGAACGCCACCTGAAACGTCACCGTCAGGATCTGGTTGAGCTGGAACTCGGCCCACGACGATGCGTACCAATTGGTCGTGTATCCCGCCGGCAGCCAGCTCCGGAGCCACCGCGTCGAGAACGACGAAACGACCACCGTCGCCACCATGGCGAAGAGGTTGAGGATAAAGAAGCCGACGACCACCCACACCGCGGTTGCCCACAACTTCGCGCCGATCGTGGTGTCGCGGATCATCGCCTCAGCCTTTCCCGCCCGCGGTCGAGCCGCGATAGAAGAAGCTGCGTCCTGCCAGCACGAGAACGACGATGGCGAGCTGCGTGAAGCCCATGATCATCGCGATCGTAGAGGCGAGGGGGTAGTCGTACTTCTCGAACGCGGCCTGATACGCCGCGATCGAGATTACGCGCGTCGATCCCGCAGGATCGCCGAGCACCACCGCTGACGGGAACACCGAGAACGCCTGCACGAACGAGAGGCAGAAGGTGATCGCGAGGCCCGGCGCCAGCAGCGGCAGGAAGACCGCGCGGAATCTCTGCGCGGCTTTCGCACCCAGCGTCGCCGCCGCCTGTTCCAGCGCAGGATCGATGCCCGTGACATAGGAGAGCGTCAGCAGGAAGGTGAACGGGAAACCCGAGATCAGCAGCGAGGCAAATACGCCCCAGTAATTGTGCACCAGCCGGACCGGCTTATCGATGACGTGCAGGAACAGCAGCGTGCGATTGAACCATCCCTGCGGCCCGAGATAGTTGAGCAGTCCCTCAGCCACGAGCACCGTGCCAAGCGTGATCGGCAGCACAAGAATGGCGGTGAGCAGTCGCTGCCTGTGCATCAAGCGCACGCGGAACGCGATCGGTACCGCGATGACCAGGTTGAAGATGGTCACAGGCAGCGCCACCCAGATGGTCGTGGCGATCGTGTCGTAGAGGTACGAATCCGAGAAGAACGTGACGTAGTTGGCGAGCCAGTGACCCTCACGCGGGCTGAACGACAGCAGCAGCCCGTAGACGAAGGGATAAATGAACAGACCGACGATGAAGATTGCCGCCGGCAGCACCAGCAGCGTGATGCCGTCAAGGCCGCGCGCCGCAAGCCGTTGCCGAAGGCTGGCGGTCGCCGCGGTCATGCGTCGGCCGGATACACGAGGATACGGCCGGGCGCCGCGCTGAGGTGCACCGTCGATTCGAGGGCGACCGGCCGATCCGAGCGGAACACAAGCGCCAGATCGCCGGCATGCGCGGTACCGACGAATTCGCGTCCGCGATATTCGATCGTCTCGACTTTCGCTGCGATTGCGCCGGGTCTGGCATCGCCGGCGACGAGGTCGTCCGGCCGAATCGCCAGGACGGCGGCGTCGCTGCCGGCGAGGTTGTCGCGCGCCATGCCGGTGATCCGGACGCCGGCGACATCGACCGTCGCCAGTTCGCCTTCGCGCGAGACGAGGTGTCCGGGGATGCGGTTGCGGAACCCCATGAATTCCGCGACGTCGAGATGCGCCGGCGCCTCGTAGAGTTCCGTGGGCGTGCCCACCTGCCGGATCGACCCCGCGCGCATGACAACGACACGGTCGGCAAGCGACAGCGCCTCGTCCTGGTCATGCGTCACGTAGATGGTGGTGGAACCGACGAGATTGTGAATGCGCCGGATTTCGGCGCGCATCTCGAGACGCAGCTTCGCGTCGAGATTGGACAGCGGCTCGTCCATCAGCACCAGCGGGGGCTCGATTATGATCGCCCGCGCAATCGCCACGCGCTGCTGTTGCCCGCCGGACAAGGCCCCGGGGAGCTTGTTGCCCTGGTCCTGCAGCCGCACCAGCGCCAGCGCCTCATCGACCTTTTTCTCGATCTCGGCTTTCGGCCGCCGCTGCATGGTCAGGCCGAAGGCGATATTCTTCCGCACGCTCATGTGCGGGAACAGCGCGTAGTTCTGGAACACCATGCCGAAGCCGCGCTCCTCCGGCTTCAGCCGGTCGATGCGCGTCTTGTCGAGCCAGATGCTGCCGCCCGACAGCGTCAACAGACCGGCCAGACAATTGAGCGCGGTCGACTTGCCACAGCCAGACGGCCCGAGCAGCGCGATAAACTCGCCGCGGCGCACGGTCAGCGTCACGCTGTTCAGCGCATTGACGCTGCCGAAATTGCGGCTCATGTCATCGAGTCGCAGCTCGCGAAAATCACGTCCGGCGATAGCCATGCATCTCCCCGTCGGAGGATAGGCCCGGTACGGCAAGGCTGGCGGCTCAGCACCGCCAGCCCAGCCGCGACCAGTCTATATTATTTCTTTTTCTGCGAACCGATCTCTTCGTCCCAGCGGCTGAACGCATAGACGAGCTTGTCCGGCAGAAGCGGAATTTCCTGCGGGTGCGACGTGATCTCCTTAGCGTATTCGGGGCGACCAAACTCCTGGATGACCTTCTGGCTCGACGCCGGAGCCATCGACAGCGGCACGTCCTTCACCGCCGGACCCGGATAGAAATAGCCGTCGTCGTAGGTGACGGCCTGCGCCGGGGGCGAGAGCATATAATTGAGGAAGTCGATCAGCACGGCAAGCTTGTCCTGCGACACGCCCTTCGGGATACACAGGTAGTGCGCGTCGAGGATCCAGTGGTAGCCCTTGAGGAAGAAGACCTTGGCTTCCTTGGGCACCACGCCGAGGGCGCGCGGGTTGATGTCCCAGCCCATCTGCGACGGGATCATGTCGCGCGAGCCCTCGCCGAGTTCCTTCATGGTCGGGCCGGTGCCGGCCGGATAGTACTCGACGTACTTGCCGAGTTCCTTCAGATACGACCAGGTCTTGTCCCAGCCGTTCTTCGGATCGTGCGGGTCCTTGTCGCCGAGGATATAGGGCAGCCCCATGATGAAGACGCGGCCGGGGCCGGAATTGGCCGGGCGCGCGTACATGAAGCGGTTCGGATTCGCCTTGGCCCAGGCGAGCAGGTCTTCCGCCGTCTCCGGCACCTTTTTGACTTTGTCCGGCATGTATTCCATCACCGGGCCGGCCGGGCAGAACACGATGCAGACGCCCTGGTTGGCGGCCAGTGCCTGCATCTTCTTGGCACCAGGCAGATAGATGTCATCGAGCTTCGGCAGCTTGGACGAATATTCGGAGGCGATCGGAATCCAGAGCTTCTGGTCCACGCCGGCCGACAGCGCATCGATGCCGGTGAGCACGCCGTCGATGTCGACGCGGCCGGCGTCCTGCTGCGCCTTGATCTTGCCGGGCAGTTCCGGCGCCGGCGCCTTCGAGAAGGTGACGCGCGAGACGAGCTTTGGGTTCTTGTCGCGGTAGGCTTCGATCGCTTTCTGCGTCAGCGCCAGGTTGCCGGCAACGTCGACGAAATTGAGGGTGACCGGCGAGGTCGGCAATTTCAGATTCTGGGCAAAAGCCGGAAAGGCCGCGGCGCTGGCGAGGCCCCCGACGACGGTACGACGGGTCAACTTGATCGACATTGCATCCTCCCTGGGTTTCACGCAACGCGTTGCGTGCATTTCTTCTGAACATCTCGGCCAAAGAACCGAACTTGCACGTCTCCGCGACGGCGTAGGCGGCCGCGCTATCGTCCTTTCGACTTGCGCCAGGCGGCGAAATCCTCCTTCGCGCGCTCGTCGGTCGGCGGATAGAGGCCGAGAATGGACCGGCCCTTCTGCACCTCTTCCGTCACGAAATCCTCGAACGCCGTCATCTCGACCGCTTCGGCGGCGATCTCGTCGGCGAGGTGCGCCGGGATCACCACCACTCCTTCGCCGTCGCCGACGATGACATCGCCCGGCCACACCGGCGCATCGCCGCAGGCGATCGGCACGTTGATGTCGAGCGCCTGGTGCACCGTGAGATTGGTCGGCGCGGCGGGACGGCTGTGGTAGGCGGGAATGGCCAGCGCCGCTATCTCAGGCGAGTCGCGGAAGCCGCCGTCGGTGACGACGCCGGCGACGCCGCGGACCATCAGCCGCGTCACCAGGATCGAGCCGGCGGAGGCGGCGCGCGCGTCCTTGCGGCTGTCGATGACGAACACCGCGCCAGGCGGACACTCCTCCACCGCCTTGCGCTGCGGATGCGCGCGGTCCTGGAACACGGTGATCGGGTTGAGGTCCTCGCGCGCCGGGATGTAGCGCAGCGTATAGGCCTCGCCGACCATCGGTCCGGCGATGGGATTGAGCGGGCGGACGTCCTGGATGTACTGGTTGCGGAAGCCGCGCTTAAACAGCGCCGTGCAGATCGTCGCCGTGCTGACGGTCTTGAGCTTGTCGCGCGTGGCTGGCGATAGCATAGATTCCATCATCCTCTCAAAAGATATCCGGCTCGCGCACCGGCGCGCCGAAATCGGTTCGCAGGAAATCGAAGTCGCAACCCTGGTCGGCCTGGCCGACGTGGCGCGAGAACATCCAGCCGTAGCCGCGCTCGTAGCGCGGCTCGGGCTGCTTCTTCGCGGCGCGGCGGTGGGCGAGCTCTGCCTCCGGCACCTCGAGGGTGATCGAGCGCGCCGGCACGTCGACGCTGATGATGTCGCCGGTCTGCACCAGCCCGAGCGGACCGCCGACATAGGACTCCGGCGAAACATGCAGGATGCAGGCGCCGTACGATGTGCCGCTCATGCGTGCGTCGGAGATGCGCACCATATCGCGCACGCCCTGCTTCAGCAGCTTCTTCGGGATCGGCAGCATGCCCCATTCCGGCATGCCGGGGCCGCCGAGCGGGCCGGCATTACGAAGTACGAGAACAGTGTCGCCGGTGACGTCGAGGTCGTCGCGATCGATGTTCGCCTTCAGGTCTGGATAGGTATCGAACACCAAAGCCGGCCCGGAATGCTTCAATAGATGCGGCGCTGCCGCCGACGGCTTCATGACACAGCCGGCCGGCGCCAGGTTACCGCGGAGCACGGCGAGCGCGCCTTCGGCGTAGATCGGGTTGTTGAGCGGGCGAATGATGTCGTCGTTGTAGACCTCCGCCGCGGCGAGGCCTTCGCCCAGCGTGCGGCCGGAAGCGTTGACGTGGGAAAGGTCGAGGAACGGCTTCAGGCGCGACATCAGCGCCGGCAGACCGCCGGCGTAGTAGAAGTCTTCCATCAGGTACTTGTCGCCGCTCGGCCGGATGTTGGCGATCACCGGCACCTCGCGGCTCGCGCGGTCGAAGTCGTCGAGCGTGATCGCGTGGCCGGCGCGGCGCGCCATCGCCAGCAGATGGATCACGGCATTGGTCGAGCAGCCCATGGCCATGGCGACGACGATGGCGTTGCGGTAGGCAGCCTCGGTCTGGATCGTCGCCGGCGTCAGATCCTCCCACACCATCTCGACAATGCGGCGACCGGAGTCGGCGCACATGCGAATGTGGCCGGAATCGGCGGCGGGAATCGATGACGCGCCGGGCAGCGTCATGCCGATGGCTTCGGCGAGCGCGGTCATCGTCGCCGCGGTGCCCATGGTCATGCACACCCCGTAGGAGCGCGCGATGCCGACTTCCATCTCGCACCATGCCTTCTCGGAGAGCGCGCCGGCGCGCCGCTCGTCCCAGTATTTGAATGCGTCGGAACCCGAGCCGAGCACCTTTCCGTGCCAGTTGCCGCGCAGCATCGGTCCGGCCGGCACATAGATGGCCGGCACGCCGGCGCTGGTGGCGCCGAGCAGCAGACCGGGCGTGGTCTTGTCGCAGCCGCCCATCAGTACGGCGCCGTCGACCGGATGCGAGCGGATCAGCTCCTCCGTCTCCATCGCCAGCATGTTGCGATAGAGCATGGTCGTCGGCTTGACCTTGCTCTCCGACAGCGACAGCGCCGGCAGTTCGACCGGAAAGCCGCCGGCCTGGAACACGCCGCGCTTGATGTCCTCGACGCGCTGCTTGAAGTGCGCGTGGCACTGGTTGAGATCGGACCAGGTATTGATGATACCGATGATCGGCCGGCCGACATAGTCGGTGGCGGAATAGCCCATCTGGTTCATACGCGAGCGATGACCGAACGAACGGAAGTCGTCCGGCAGGAACCAGCGCGCGCTGCGCAGTTCGTTGGACTGTTTACGCGCCATCGGTGACGGACCGCTCTAGAGCCGTGTTGCCCGCGGGCAAGCGACGACGCAGCAGACGGAAACCTCTGCAAGCGACCGCGGCGCGCGAGCGACGGTGAGCATCGAGCGTTCTCCCCTTCGGCTGTCTCTGACGTTTTGGCCGCGGGCAACCCGGACGTCGGGCGGTTGCTACGCGGCGTGCATTGTTGGCGACAGCATTGTGTGGCAGTAAAGCACTAATGCATTAGTGCGTCAACCGGGTTTGTGCTACAAGCGAATCCACAAGAGGCACGGAGACACTCATGGACGACGTGACGAGCGCGACGTCCGTCCGGACACGCGAGCGTGGCCGCGGCGGAGCCGCGCATGTCTTCGAGACGCTGCGACAGGACATTATCGCGCTGACGCTGGCGCCGGGGACCGTGCTGTCGCGCGCCGAACTGCAGGATCGATTCGGTCTGAGCTCGACGCCAGTGCGCGACGCTTTGATGCGCCTGCAGGAAGAAGGTCTGGTTGAGGTCTTCCCGCAGCACGCGACGGTGGTCAGCCCCATTGACCTCGCGAAGGCGCAGCAGGGGCAATTTCTGCGCCGCTCGGTCGAGCTCGAAGTGGTGCGTACGCTCGCCCTCACGCCGGACGCGGCGACCGTCGAGCGGCTCAACAGTCTGATCCGCCAGCAAACGGCGTTTGCGAAGCTCGGCGAGCACGGGGCGTTCACAGCCGCCGATCAGGCCTTCCACAAGACGATGTACGAGCAGGCGAAGGTCGCCGACCTGTGGGATGTGGTGACCCGGCACGGCGGCCACATCGACCGGCTACGGCGTCTGCATTTGCCGGTGCCCGGCAAGATGCGCGACGTCATCCGCGACCACCAGGCGATCGTCGATGCCATCGCTGCCGGTAAGCCCAATGAGGCGCAGGCGGCTCTGCGCGATCACTTGTCCCGCTCGCTCGGCTTCGTCGAGACCCTGCGGCTGAGCCACCCCGGCTATTTTCGCGAATAAAGTCGCCGCGATATCTCTTTTCGAGAGGCAGACATGCAATTGTTGGCACATGAGGCGCTGCGGCACATCCGCAGCGGTGACGTTTCGCTCGGCTTCGGCGTGCAGCACCTGCGCGGCGCGGCCGCACCGATGCTCGCCAAGGCCGCGGGCTATGACTGGCTGTTCATCGACTCCGAACACGGCGCGCTGTCGACCGACGACATCGCGCAGCTCTGCCTTGCCTCGCTCACGGCGGGCATCGCGCCGATCGTGCGCGTGTGCCGCGACGCCCTCGATGAAGGCACGCGTGCGCTCGATGCCGGAGCGCTTGGCGTCGTCGTGCCGCACATCGACACCGCCGCCGACGCCCGGGACATGGTCGAGGCGTTCCGCTTTCCTCCGGTCGGCCATCGCAGTACCGGCGGCCCGTGCGCGCAATTCGGCTACCGCCCGCCGCCGGCGGGCGAGATGCAGCGTATCCTCAACGAGGAGCTGATGCTCATTCCGATGATCGAGACGGCAACGGCCGTCGACAACGCGGAGGCGATTGCGGCCGTGCCCGGCATCGACGCGCTGCTGATCGGCTCGAATGATCTGACGCTCGACATGGGCATCCCCGGCCAATACGGCGATGCGCGCCTGCAAGACGCCTACGCTCGCGTCGCCGCGGCCTGCCGCAAGCACGGCAAGATTCTCGCGATGGGCGGCATCTACGACACCCAGTGGGCTCCGCATTACATCGGCGCCGGCGCGCGCATGGTGCTCGCCGGCAGCGATCACGGCCTCCTGTTCGAGGCGGCGGCACAGCGAGCAAAGATGCTGCGCGAGGCGGCCCGCCGCTGACCACGAACGGGTTAGTCTGCCGATGCGATCGTCTCGTCGCCGGCGACATAGGCGTCGAGCGGCCTGACGATGCTGCCGCTCTCGATCGGCACGCAGTCTTGCGGAAACGCCTGCTCAAACCGGGCACCGCGCTCCTTCGCCGCCGCGACAAAGCGATCGAGATGGCGCATTGCCCCGGTCGGCAGATCGTGCAGGACGAGCAGCGCGTGCGGCTGCTGCGCACTGAGAGCGAGTGCGCGCTCGACCCAGCCGTTCGGGTGCGCCCAATCCTGCGCAATCACGTTCCAGAGCACGCAGGTGAAGCCGTTGTCGCAGAGATAGCGGACGGCTTCGCGATTGAGCAGACGCCGGTCGAGCACCCCTCCTCCACCAAACGGCCGGAAGAAGCGCCGCGGATGCGCCAGGTCGCCGATCAGATGCTGCGTCCGCTCGATCTCGGAGACGGCCATGCCAGGTTCGGTCGTCAGACCGAGCGGCACCTGATGATTGAAGGTGTGGTTGCCGATCCAGTGGCCTTCGGCGTGCGCGCGTTCAGCGAACTTGCGGCGATCGCGCAGCTTGTCGCCGACGACGAAGAACGTCGCCCTGATGTCATGACGCTGTAGCGTATCGAGAACCTGCGGCGTGACCTCCGGATCGGGGCCGTTGTCGAAGGTGAGGGTGATGACGCTCATTCAGGTTCCGGTGGTCCGGGCCCTTCCAAACGATGAGGCCGGCACGCGGCCGGCCTCGAAGATCGGACACAAAGACCGCGAACGAGTCTACTTGCGCTCCAGCAGGCGCCAGCTCGCCGGCAGGACGAGGGTCGCCAACGCGATCTTCAATGCTTCGGAAAGCACGAACGGGACAACGCCAAAGGTCCAGGCCTTGGCAGGGCCAATCAGCACGGCCAGCCATGCATAGCCCAGCCCGAAGATCACGAAGGTCCCAATCAGCATGGCGAGCAGAGTGGTCGAGGGCGAGCGGTCCCATCCGCGCGCGCTGAGCCGGCCGACGATCAGGCTGGCGGCGAGCATGCCAGCAAGATAGCCGCCCGTCGGACCGGCCATATAGACGAGGCCGGCCGCGCGCTCCGGCGTGCCGGAGAACACCGGCAGCCCCAGGGCACCCTCGACCAGATAGGCCAGCATGATCGAGCCGCCGATCCACGAGCCACAGGCCATCGCCATGACCAGCACGACGAAGGTCTGCATCGTCATCGGCACCGGCCAGAACGGCACGTGTACCTTGGCCGACAGCGTGAGGAGCAGGGTGCCGAGGATCACGATGGCAACTTTGCCGAGCGCCGACGTCGAAAAGCTCGGTGACAGCGTGGAGATCAGATTTCCGTTCATGGGAGCAATGTCCAGGGCTTCAAGGCGCGGAATGCGCATCAGAGTTAGGCCTCAGCGGCGGCCGGCGCCGCCGTGCCGATCAGCTCGGCAGGTTTCGCCATCGACGCGGGCATGACGGATACGATCGGTTGACTGGCCGACCCGCCCCCGACACGGCCCATTCGACGGCTTCGCCGCCGACCGTGGGCTGCTCCAGGGCCCCTGTCAACCGGCCGCCGCCCGGACCGATCGCGCGCGGGGCGCGATGGCCGCCTGGCGGCCGGAGCAAACCGCTCCGGCGCGGGAATCCCGTTATTTCTGGGCAGGCGGCGCGAAATTCTTGCCCACGATTCCGACCAGCAGCAGCACGAAGCCGGCGAGCCGCAGCAGAAACGTCCAGGTATTGTCGTCGTGCGGGCCTTCGAACCAGATCGAGCCGAGCTGGCCGCAGGCGAACAGAACGAAGGAGATTGAAAACGCGACGAACAGCGGCTCCCTCGTGCGCTTCCAGAAGCGAAAGAAGAACAATGCCGCGACGAGATAGCCGGCCGTCACCATGCCCGACACGAAGGCGTACATCTCAGTCGAGCTCCCAGATGAAACCATAGAGCAGGGTCGCGAGCGCGGCGAGATTGACCGCCAGCCGCGCCGGCTTCAGGTCGATGCTGTCGGGCAGGAAGACGAGATCGACCACCACCAGAAGATTGTTGACCGCCAGCAGCACGAAGCACGCGGCGGTCCACAGCAGCAGGGCCGACCGGGTGCGCCGATAGCTCCGCACCAGGAGCCCACCGCAGCCCGCGCTGGTGGCGAAGCAGAGGATGTAGACGATCGTGGCGACGGGGTTGATCATTCTTTTATCCTGAACGCGTCCGAAAGCATTTTCAATTTCATGTTCGGGGAGCTGACGATTTCCCGCATCACCGCGGTCGGCTTGGTGGCGTAGAGCTTCTCGAGCTCGCCGACCATCTCGTCGGTGGCAGGCCCAGCGTGGTAGCGATAGCGCCCGCCCTGCTCCTCGACGACCAGGCCGGCGACGACGAGATTGTTCAGCGCCTCGGCGATCACCACCTGGCTGCTGCGCAGCTCACGAATCAGTTCGTCTGCCAGCCAGGCCCGCTCGCCGCGGCGTCGCAGCGTCAGCAAGAGCTCGAGCGCCCATACCGACTTGAACAATGCTGCGGCAAAGCCGAGGACCGCGTCTTCAGAAATCATGCCGGAGATACGTCGTTCCGCGTCAGAGGCCGCTCCGGTCGACCCTCCCCGCGAGAGCCGCCTGCGAGACCAGAAACATAAATTAGGCGGTGCGCGCGGAGGCCGCAGCGGGCGAATTGCCGCTGCTCATCGGTGCACCGTCACAGCGCGGCAGCGGACCCAGCGTGACGCTCAGATAGGTCTCGAGCGCCTCGCGCGTGACCGGTTTCTGCAGCACCGATGCTTGAGCGAATTTCTCGTCTATGCTCTCGCGGCCGTAGCCGGTGACAAATGCGAAGGGGATGCCACGTTCGGCGAGCGAGGCGGCGACCGGATAGACTGGGTTACCAGCGAGATTGAGATCGAGAATCGCGCAATCGAATTCGCCGCTGGACGCCGCCAGCGCCTCGGCCACCGTGCAGCACGGGCCAATGGCAAACAGGCCTTGTTCGATCAGGATTTCCCGCATCATCATGCCGATGATCGCATCGTCCTCGACGATGAGGACGCGCTTTTCCGCATTGGCCGGCAGTTGCACCAGGTTCTCGCCGGCCTGAAACGCGCCGTCCGACCGCGGCGCGCCGGAGCGGCTGACCGGAATTTGCACCGTGCAGTGTAGTCCGCTCGGCCGCCAGTCCCACACGACGTTGCCGCCGATCTGGTGCTTAATGCTGGCGTTGAGAATCTTGGTGCCGAAGCCCGGCGATGACGGCGGCTGCACCGGCGGGCCGCCCGCCTCGCACCAATCGAGCGCGAGCATGTTGCCGTCGGTCTGCCAGCTTACGGCGAGTCTGCCGTTGGCGGCGGATAGCGCACCGTATTTGGCCGAATTGGTGGCGAGTTCGTGCAGCGCCAGCGCGAGGTTCTGCGCCTTCTCCGGTGACAGCATCAGCGCCGGCCCCTCGACCGCGACCCGAGTACCGTCACCGTTGCGATAGGGAGCGAGCTCCTCAGCGACCAGGGTACCGACGTCGGCCCCCTCCCAGCGCGATTCCGAGAGCAGCGTGTGCGCCTGCGCCAAGGCGTGGATGCGGCCCTCGACGGCTTCGATATATCCCTCCTGCGACGCGGCACGCGTCAGCCGCACGATCGCTTGCACCACGGCGAGCGCGTTGCGCGCGCGGTGGTCGACTTCACGCGCGAGCAGCAGCTGATGCTCCTCGATCTTCTTGCGTTCGGTAATGTCGACCGTGACCCCGCTGACACGGGTCAACCGGCCGCGCGCGTCGAGGGTCGGCGTCGCCGTACCAAAACACCAGCGGATGTCGCCGTCGGGGCGAAAGACGCGGAATTCGGTCTGGAACGACTGGCCCACCCCGCCGGAAAAGCCGTCGAGCATCTGCTTCAGGCGCTCGAGATCCTCAGGCGCCACCATGGGCGCGACCGTTTCGAGCGACACCCTGAATGTAGCGGGGTCGACTCCAAAGATGCGGCACTGGCCCTCGTCCCACATCCAGTCGCCCTTGACGAGATCCCAATCCCACGACCCCATCTGCCCCGCGGCGAGCGCCAGGTTACGGCGCTTTTCGCTTTCGCGAAGCCGTGCCGTCGCCGCCTCGAGATCGGCGGTGCGTTCGCGCACCCTCGTCTCGAGCTGCGCGTTGAGCGCCTCGAGCTGCCGTGTCTTGCGATAAAGCTCGGCGAAGACCCGCACCTTCGCCCGCAGCAATTCCGGCACGACCGGCACCGGCACGTAGTCGACGCCACCCATCTCGTAGCCGCGCAGGTAGTCGGTGTCGGTGAGATGGATGGCGGAGATGAAGATGATCGCGGTCTGCCGGAAGCGCGGATGCTCGCGGATCATGGCCGCGAGTTCGAAACCGTCGAGATCGGGCATACACACGTCGACGAGCACGACGGCGACGTCGTTGCGCAGCAGCACCTGTAACGCCTCGGTCGCCGACGACGCCTTGATGAGGTTCTCGCCAAGATCGCGCAGCACGACCTCGTAGCTCATGAGCTTGGCCGGCTGGTCGTCGACCAGGAGAATATTGACGTTGTCGTTGTCCTGCATGCCGTCGCCTCAGCGGTGCAGCCACATGCGCAGCACGGTCAGGAGCTGCTCAGTGTTGACGGGCTTCGCGAGGTAGTCGGACGCCCCGGCCTCCAGGCACTTCTCGCGGTCGCCCTTCATCGCCTTTGCGGTCAACGCCACGATCGGCAGCCGGCGGTAGGCGCCCTTGTCGCGGATTTGCTGGATGGTCTGATAGCCGTCCATCTCCGGCATCATGATGTCCATCAGCACCAACGCGATCTCGGGATTCGATTCGACCAGGTCGATCGCCTCGCGACCGGTCGTCGCCGTCAGCACGCGCATTCCGTGTCGTTCGAGCACGCTGGATAGCGCGAAGATGTTGCGGGCGTCGTCGTCGACCAGCAGCACGGTCTTGTCGACCAGGTCCTCATCGGAACTGTTGAGCCGCTCCAGCAGCCGCTGTTTGTCGGGCGGCAGATCCATCACCACGCGATGCAGGAACAACGCGGTCTCGTCGAGAAGGCGTTCCGGCGATTCGACGCCCTTGACGACGATACTTCTCGCCATCGTGTGCAGTTGCGCGTCCTCTTCCGGGGTCAATTCGCGACCGGTGAAGACGATGATCGGCACTTCCGAAAGCGCCGTATCCTGGCGCAACGCCTGCAGCACGTCGAAGCCGCTCATGTCCGGCAGCCGCAGGTCGAGCACGACGCAGTCGAACGGCTCGCGGCGCATCGCCTCCAGCGCGTCCTGCCCGGTCTCGGCCGCCGCGATCTCGATGTCGTCGTGGCCGAGCAGCTCGGCGATGCTCATGCGCTCGGCCGGATTGTCTTCAACGACGAGCAGCCGTTTGCGGCGGCGACGCGCGTAGGCCTTGATGCGGTCGAGCGCGGCCTCCACGCCCTCCATCGTCGTCGGCTTGGTGACGAAGGAGAACGCGCCGCGCGCAAGCCCGTGCTGGCGGTCCTCGTCGAGCGTGATGATCTGCACCGGGATATGCCGCGTCAGCGGGTTCTGCTTGAGCTGGCTGAGCACGCTCCAGCCGAGCATGTCGGGCAGGAACACGTCCAGCGACACCGCCGTCGGCTGGTACTGCTTAGCAAGTTCGAGCGCCTGCGCTCCGGTGGAGGCGAGCAATACCTTGAAGCCCTTGTCGCGCGCGAGGTCGACGAGCACGCGCCCGTAATGCGGGTCGTCCTCAACGACGAGAAGGATGGAATCGCCTGGCCGCAGGTCATTTCGGTCGTCGGCGACGACTTCCGCCACCCGCTCCGGCAGCAGCATCGCGGTCGCCGGCGCCTGTGCCTTTGGCGGACCGTCGCCGGACGTGCGGGCCATCGCGGTCGAGCCCGCATAGTGCAGCGGCAGATAAAGCGTGAAGGTGCTGCCGACCCCCGGCGTGCTACGCAACTGAATCTCGCCGCCGAGCAGGCTGGCGAGCTCGCGGCTGATCGCCAAGCCGAGGCCGGTGCCGCCGTATTTGCGACTGGTCGAGGCATCGGCCTGCTGGAACGCCTCGAAGATGATCTTCTGCTTCTCGACCGGAATGCCGATACCGGTGTCGGACACCTCGAACGCGACCACCGACGGGGCCTGGCTGAGCACCGGATGGTTAGAACTCCAGCCTCCCTCCGCTCGCGTGACCTTCAGGTTGATGGCGCCGTTCGCGGTGAACTTGAAGGCGTTCGACAGCAGATTCTTCAACACCTGCTGCAGACGCTTCGAATCCGTCGTCAGACTGCGGCCGAGCGCGTTGTCGAGCATGACATCGAAGGCGAGCTGCTTCGATTCTGCCTCGTGACGGAACGGCCGAGCCACCGCGTCGAGCAGGTTGGCGAAGAACAATTCCTCCGCCTCGACCGTGACGGTGCCAGATTCGATCTTCGACAGATCGAGGATGTCGCTGATCAGATTGAGGAGGTCGGTGCCGGCGCCGTGGATGGTGCGCGCGAACTCGACCTGCTTCGGCGTCAGGTTGCCTTCGGGATTGTCGCCGAGCTGCTGGCCCAGGATCAGGATCGAGTTCAGCGGCGTGCGCAACTCGTGCGACATATTCGCCAGGAACTCGGACTTGTACTTGGAGGTGAGCGCGAGCTCCGCCGCCTGCTCTTCCAGCGCGCGGCGCGCCTGCTCGATTTCCTGATTCTTGCGCTCGACTTCGACGTTGCGCTCGGCCAGCTGCTGCGCCTTCTGCTCGAGCTGCTCGTTGGTCTGTTGCAACTCGCGCTGCTGCGTCTGTAGTTCGACGGCAAGCTGCTGCGATTGCTTGAGGAAGCCCTCGGTCTGCATCGTCGCTTCGATCGAATTGAGCACGATGCCGATCGAAGCGGTAAGCTGCTCCAGAAACGTGATCTGCAGCGGCGTGAACACATCGATGGACGCGAGCTCGATCACCGCCTTCACCTGGTTTTCAAACAGCACCGGGAGCACCACGATGTTGCGCGGCGACGCCCTGAACAGCGCCGAGGTGACCGGGATCGCGTCGTCGGGAACGTCGGTGATCAGCAGGCGTCGCTTGTCGAGCGCGCACTGGCCGACCAGGCCCTCACCGAGCTTCAGCACCGGTGGATGTCCGGCGTTCTCCGCGCCGGCATAGGACGACAGCAGCTGCAGCCGCGGACCGTCCTCGGTTTCCATCTGGTAGATGACGCTCTGCTGCGCGTTCACAAGCGGGGTGAGTTCGCTCAGCAGCAGCCGGCCGACGGTGCCCAGATCGCGCTGGCCCTGCAGCATGTTGGTGAACTTGGCGAGGTTCGTCTTCAGCCAATCCTGCTCGGTGTTGCGATCGGTCGTCAGGCGGAGGTTGCCGATCATGGTGTTGATATTGTCTTTGAGCTCGGCCACCTCGCCGCGGGCATCGACCTGGATCGAGCGCGTGAGGTCGCCCTTGGTCACCGCGGTCGCCACTTCGGCAATGGCGCGCACCTGCGTCGTCAGGTTCGCGGCGAGCAGGTTCACGTTGCCGGTCAGGTCCTTCCAGGTGCCGGCAGCGCCGGGCACGTTCGCCTGTCCGCCAAGGCGGCCCTCCACGCCGACCTCGCGCGCAACTGTCGTCACCTGATCCGCGAAGGTCGCGAGCGTGCCCGTCATGTTGTTGATCGTCTCGGCGAGCGCCGCGACCTCGCCCTTGGCCTCGACGGTGAGCTTCTGGCGGAGGTTGCCGTTGGCGACCGCGGTCACGACCTTCACAATGCCACGCACCTGCTCGGTCAGGTTCGCCGCCATGACGTTCACGGTGTCGGTCAGGTCCTTCCAGGTCCCGGCGACGCCCGGCACTTCCGCCTGGCCGCCGAGCTTACCTTCGGTGCCGACCTCGCGTGCGACGCGTGTCACCTCCGAGGCGAACGCGTTGAGCTGATCCACCATCGTGTTGATGGTGTTCTTCAGTTCAAGGATTTCGCCTTTCACGTCGACCGTGATCTTGCGCGACAGGTCGCCGCGCGCGACCGCCGTGGTCACCTCGGCGATATTGCGCACCTGCGTCGTCAGGTTTGCGGCGAGCAGGTTCACGTTGTCGGTGAGGTCCTTCCACGTGCCCGCGACGCCCGGAACATTGGCTTGCCCGCCGAGACGGCCCTCGGTGCCGACCTCGCGCGCGACGCGCGTCACTTCGCCCGCGAAGGAGCGAAGCTGGTCCACCATCGTGTTCAATGTGTCCTTGAGCAGGAGAATTTCGCCGCGCACGTCCACGGTGATCTTCTTCGACAGATCGCCGCCCGCGATCGCGGTTGCGACTTCGGCGATCGA
>DASZSW010000014.1:0-52253 GCA_035548515.1 Bauldia sp.
GACCGGCGGCACTACGACCGCCTGCCCACGTCGGGCTGTAGGTACGTCGCGTTAAGGCCTAGCCGGCGAAGCCGGAGAAGGCGCTCCCGTCGAGGAGCTAGCCGCGAAGAGGACCGAAGCGCCGGTCATGTCTCGATAACGACCGCGGCGGGCGCCCGGAAGGTGCCCCAAAAATGCGGACTGCCCGCTCGGCACCAGCCGGGCGCCCGCCACCCCTCGTAACGAGGGGCCACTGTCATGCCTCGGATGCCAACGCATCGCGGGAAGGAGAAGCCGTGCCCGTCGGGCCGGGTCCTCCCCTGCGAAGCGGGGGAGGGGGACCATGCGAAGCATGGTGGAGGGGGCCGGCGCACCGTCGATGTGGCATGCCCCCTCAGTCGGCTCACGCCGACAGCTCCCCCGTAAACGGGGGAGCACCCCAGTGTCGGTTGGCTGCAAGAAGAGGCATCCCTCCCCTTGTCGGCAGCGGAGGACGGCCGAAGGCGGTGTGGGGTCGCACCACGCCCAAGCTCGCGCACCGCCACCCTTGCATTCCCGCCATTTCTCATATAGAACATAACAAGAACATCAGGGACGGCCATGGCACGCGCGGCGGCGCTCAAAGTCCAGTTCGTTTGCCAGAACTGCGGCGCGGTTTCGAACCGCTGGCAGGGCAAGTGCGAGGACTGCGGCGAGTGGAATTCGCTGGTCGAGGAAGCCGCCGGGACCGGTGTCGGCGGGGCGCCGGCGGCGCGTACCGTCGGCCGCGGCCGCATTGTCGCTCTGACGTCGCTGAAGGGCGCTAACGACGAAGCGCCGCGCACCCGAAGCGGCATCGCCGAGTTCGATCGCGTCACCGGCGGCGGGCTGGTGCGCGGCTCGACGCTGCTGGTCGGCGGCGATCCCGGCATCGGCAAGTCGACGTTGCTGCTCCAGGTGGCGGGCGCGCTCGCCAACGCAGGCCAGTCCGTCGTCTATATCTCGGGCGAAGAAGCAGCGGCGCAGATTCGCCTGCGCGCCGACCGGCTCGACCTGACCGGGGCGCCGGTGAAACTCGCGGCAGAGACCAGCGTCGAGAACGTGCTGGCGACGCTCGCGGCGGAGAAGCCGCCTGCCCTCCTGATCATCGATTCGATCCAGACGCTGTGGACCGACGTGGTGGAATCCGCGCCCGGCACCGTGACGCAGGTGCGCAGCTCCGCCCAAGCGCTGATCCGCTACGCCAAGCAGACCGGGACGGCCGTCGTCTTCGTCGGTCATGTCACCAAGGACGGACAGATCGCCGGCCCGCGCGTCGTCGAGCACATGGTCGATGCCGTGCTCTACTTCGAGGGCGAAGGCGGCCACCATTTCCGCATCCTGCGCGCGGTGAAGAACCGCTTCGGCCCGACCGACGAGATCGGCGTCTTCGAGATGACCGGCGCGGGGCTGAGTGAGGTCGCCAACCCGTCGGCGTTGTTCCTCGGCGAGCGCAACGCCAGCACCCCGGGCGCTGCCGTGTTCGCCGGCATGGAGGGCACGCGGCCGGTGCTTGTCGAAATCCAGGCACTGGTCGCGCCGACCCCGCTTGGCACGCCGCGGCGTGCCGTGATCGGCTGGGACTCCTCCCGCCTCGCCATGGTGCTCGCCGTGCTCGACGCGCACTGCGGCGTGCGGCTCGGCGATTGCGACGTCTATCTCAACGTGGCGGGTGGCCTGCGGATCAACGAGCCGGCCGCCGATCTCGCGGTGGCGGCGGCGCTCGTGTCCTCGCGGCTGAATGTGCCGCTCCCCCCCGATACCGTCTACTTCGGCGAGGTCAGCCTCTCGGGCGCCGTGCGGCCGGTCGGCCACGCCCCGGCGCGCCTGCGCGAGGCGCAGAAGCTCGGCTTCGCCCGCGCCGTCATGCCGGCCGGCAAGGAGAGCGAGCCGGGCGCCGCTGCGATCGCGCAGCTCGCCGATCTGGTCGCGACCATCGCCGCCACTGCCCGTTCTCACGAGGATTGATCCAGTACGGCACCCGGCGCTATCGTTCCCGGCGGGGGCTGCTCGGAGGCTCGTCAAGCCATGCATAGTTTTAGGAAAATTGTCGCGGCTACGCTTCTCGCCACTGCTACGCTGCCGCTGATCGCGCCGCCGTCGGAGGCAGCGACGGTGCGCCGCCATCTCCATTGCTCCATCGGCGCCACTATCAACTTGCCGGCACTGCTCGGTCCGGCGATCTCTTCGACACCGTTCATCGTCACGAACCAGTGGTCGTTCGATATCCCGAAGAACACGACCTACACATTGCGGGTCGGCAACAAGTCGTGGACGGTGAAGAACAAGAACGCGCTTGGCGCGGGGCAGAGCTTCGCCACCAACACCAGCTACACCAGCGGCGCCTGCGACGTATCGGTGCCCGGCTAGCGGAACATTCCGAGCGTCCACGGCAGGCGCTTGTAGGCGTCGGCCTCGGCGACGGTGAGTTCCCCGTCGCGGTTGGTGTCCATGACCGCGAAGATGGCGCCGTGGATCACGGCATATTCGTCGCGGCTGATGTTGCCGTCGTGGTCGCTGTCGAGGGCGGCGAAGGTGCGGTCGCCCGCGATCCGCCATTCGGCGGCGTTCACGGTCCCGCTTTCGTCGTCATCGATGCCGGACATGGCATCGCTCATGGTGCCGTTGATGTTGGACACCGGCCGGGCGGCCGTCGCGGCGTGGACCGTCGCGAGCGCCACGCCGAGCGCGAGGACAAGGGCAAGCGTAGTGGCTTCTTTGGCCATGTTTTCCTCCCTGTCACGCCACCATAGCGCGTTCGCGGTGAGTCGTGGGTTACCGCGGTGAAAGGCCAGTGTCGCCAATCACTTGAGACGTACCGACGGACGGCCAAGCCGCCGCACCCCGCTACGGGTACGCATGTCTCAGAATCGTGCTAGGAAACGCCCGCGCGGCGGCCTATTCGTCGCCTTGCCGTAGCGAACGCTTCCAGGACATGCCGGTCACCATCCTCGATCTCATCGTCATCGTCGTCGTGCTCGTCTCGGCCGTCCTCGCCATGGTGCGCGGTTTCGTACGCGAGGTGCTCTCGGTCGCCTCCTGGGTTGCGGCCGTTGCGGCGGCGTATTTCCTCTACAAGCCGCTGGTGCCGCTGATCCGGAACTACATCCCGAGCGCCACCATCGCGACCATCGTCGCCGCCGCTGTGATTTTCTTCATCGCGCTGATCGTGGCGAGCTACATCACCACGAAGATTTCCGATTTCGTCATCGACAGCCGCGTCGGCGCGCTCGATCGCGCACTGGGCTTCGTCTTCGGTGCGGCGCGCGGATTGCTGCTCCTGGTCATCGCCCTACTCTTCTTCTCGTGGCTGGTGGAAAAGCCCCCGTCGTGGGTAGCGAATGCGCGTTCCGAGCCGCTGCTGGCCGATCTCGGCGAGCGGCTCAAGGCGGCACTGCCCGATGACGTCGAGGAGGCGCTGATGAAGCGGTTCCGCCATGACAACGGCGACACAAACGGCGGTGATACCGACAGCGCACCGGCGGACAGTGGCGCTGCTGCCGCGCCGCCGGACACGACCTACGGCGCCGACACGCGACAGAACCTCAACACGCTCATCCAGAACTCCGACAATTGAGCCGCATGGACGAACTCACCACCCTGCCCTTCGACGCCGACAAGCTGCACGAGGAGTGCGGCGTATTCGGCGTGTTCGGACGGCAGGACGCCGGCGCGCTGACGGCGCTCGGGCTGCACGCGCTCCAGCATCGCGGCCAGGAGGCCGGCGGCATCGTCTCCTTTGATGGCACCCAGTTCCATTCGGAACGCCATGTCGGTCTGGTCGGCGACACATTCACCCGCCGTTCGGTGATGGATCGGCTCAGTGGCGATCGTGCTATCGGGCATGTGCGCTACGCCACGCATGGCGGCACCGGCGTCAGCAACATCCAGCCGCTGTTTGCGGAGTTCTCGGGCGGCGGTTTTGCCATTGCGCACAACGGCAACCTGACGAACGCGATGGCGCTGCAGTCGCAGCTGCAGAAGCGCGGCTCGATCTTTCAGTCGACGTCCGATACCGAGGTCATCCTCCATCTGATCGCGACCAGCACTAAGGCACTGCTGGTCGATCGCGTGATCGACGCGCTGACGCGGGTCGAGGGCGCTTATTCACTGGTCTGCCTGTCGACCAAGAAGATGATCGGCGTGCGCGATCCGCTGGGCGTAAGGCCGCTGATCCTCGGCGATCTCGACGGCGCGCCGGTGCTCGCGTCAGAAACCTGCGCGCTCGACATCATCGGCGCGCGTTTTGTGCGCGATATAAAGCCGGGCGAAATGGTCATCGTGACGCCGGAAGGGATCGAGAGCACCTTCCCGTTCCAGACCGAGGCCCCGCGCTTCTGCGTCTTCGAGTACGTTTATTTCGCGCGGCCCGATTCCTCTGTCGAGGGGCGTGGCGTCTACGAGGTGCGGAAGCGCATCGGCGCAGAGCTCGCGCGCGAGCAGGCCGCGGACGCAGACCTGGTGGTGCCGGTGCCGGACTCCGGTACGCCTGCCGCGATCGGCTTTGCGGAAGCGGCGCGGCTGCCGTTCGATCTTGGCATCATCCGCAACCACTACATCGGCCGCACGTTCATCGAGCCGTCGGACGCGATCCGCCACATGGGCGTGCGGCTCAAGCACAATGCCAACCGTGACGTTCTCGCGGGCAAGCGGGTCGTGCTGGTCGACGACTCGATCGTGCGCGGCACGACCTCGCAGAAGATCGTGAAGATGATCCGCGACGCGGGCGCCCGCGAAGTCCACATGCGGATCGCGAGCCCGCCGACAATGCACTCCTGCTTCTACGGCGTCGACACGCCGGAAGAGGCGCAGCTCATCGCCCACCGCATGTCGGTCGCCGAGATGGCGGACTACATTCAGGTGGACAGCCTCGGCTTCCTTTCCATCGATGGCCTCTACCGCGCCGTCGGCGAGGCGCAGCGCAATGCCGAGGCGCCGCAGTTCTGCGACGCGTGCTTCACCGGCGCCTATCCGACGCGGCTCGTCGACCGCGAAAGCGCGCTCGAAACGATCCGCGCCTTCCCGAAGCGCGCCGAAGCGGGCTAGCCGACATGAGTGCACTCGCCGGCCGGGTGGCGGTCGTCACCGGCGCTTCGCGCGGCATCGGCTACGCCGCCGCGCTGGGCCTCGCCGCAGCAGGTGCCCATGTCGTCGCGGTGGCACGCACCGTCGGCGGGCTGGAGGAGCTGGACGACGCGATCCGCGCCAAGGGCGGCGCCGCGACGCTGGTGCCGCTCGACGTCACCGACTACGCCGGCATCGACCGGCTCGGGGCGGCGCTCCACCAGCGCTGGGGGAAAGTCGACATCGTTCTCGGCAACGCCGGGGCGCTCGGCGTCATCACGCCGCTGTCGCACCTCGACCCGAAAGTTTTCGAGACAACCTTCGCCGTGAACGTCACCGCCAACTGGCGCCTGATCCGTTCGCTCGACGTCCTGCTCAGGCAATCCGATGCCGGACGCGCGCTGTTCCTGACCTCGGGGATCACGAAGGCATACTTGCCATATTGGGGCGTCTATGCGGCGTCCAAGGCAGCGCTCGAGGCGCTGGTGCGCACCTACGCCGCCGAGATCCGCATGACCAAGGCGACCGCCAACCTGCTCAATCCCGGACCGCTGCGCACCCATATCCGCGCCCAGGCCGCGCCGGGCGAGGATCCCATGAGCCTCAAGCCGCCTGAGGCCGTCGTGCCGGACATCCTGCGCATGGTCGCGCCGGACTACACTGCCAACGGCGTGCTGTTCGATTTTCCGACCGACCGGACCGAGGCGCTGTTGCGCTAGCCGCCGCGGGCAAACGGGTTGTCACCCTTCCGCAAAATCAGCCGGATCGGCGTGCCCGGCAAATCGAAGTCGGCGCGCAGCCCGTTCACCAGGTAACGCTTGTAAGCGTCGGGCAGCACATCGGGCCGGGAGCAGAAGACGACGAACGTCGGCGGCCGCGTCTTGGTCTGCGTCAGGTAGCGAAGCTTGAGGCGGCGGCCGGCGACGGCAGGCGGCGGGTGGCGCTCGACCATGCCGGTCAGCCAGCGGTTCAACTTTGCGGTCGGCGCGCGGCGGTTCCAAGAGGCGTTGGCCTTCACCGCCGCCTGCATCAGTTTGTCGAGCCCCTCGCCCGTAACGCCCGACACCGGCACCAGTTCGACGCCGGCGATCTGCGGTAGGAGGCGGTTCGCCTTCTCGTTCAGCTCGGCGCGCGTTTTCTGCCGGTCGACGACGGCGTCCCATTTGTCCAGCGCGATGACGATGGCGCGGCCTTCCTGCTCGACCATGTCGGCGATCTGCAGGTCCTGTTTCTCGAATGGCGCCGTAACGTCGATGACGAGGATCACGACCTCGGCAAACTGAATGGCACGCAGCGCATCGGCGACCGCCAGCTTCTCGACCTTCTCCTCGACGCGCGCGCGGCGCCGCAGCCCGGCCGTGTCGTAGATGCGGAAGGCGTGGTTGCGCCACATCCAGTCGACGGCGATCGTGTCGCGCGTGATGCCGGCCTCGGGCCCGGTGAGCAGCCGCTCTTCCCCGATCAGCGCATTGACGAGCGTCGACTTGCCGGCGTTCGGCTGGCCGACGATCGCGACCTTCACCGCCTTTGCGGCCGTCCCGTCCTCCTGCGCCTCGTCCGGGACGAAGCTCGCCAGCGCATCTGCGAGGTCGCCCAAACCGATACCGTGCTCGGCGCTGATCGCCACCGGATCTCCGAGCCCCAGCGCGAACGCCTCCATGGCGCCCGCCTCGCCTGCCCGGCTTTCGGTCTTGTTGGCGACCAGCACGATCGGCTTGCCCGTCGAACGCAGCACCTCAGCGAAGTGCTTGTCCATCGGCGTGACGCCGACGCGGGCATCGACGAGGAACAGCGCGACGTCGGAAGAGCGCACGGCCGTCACGGTCTGAAGACGCATCCGGCTGGCAAGACTTCCCGGCGTGGCTTCATCGAGGCCCGCGGTATCGATGGCCGTGAATTCGAGCCCGCCGAGATGCGCCTTGCCCTCGCGGCGGTCGCGCGTCACACCGGGCATGTCGTCGACCAGCGCCAGGCGCTTGCCGACAAGGCGGTTGAACAGCGTCGACTTGCCGACGTTTGGCCGGCCGACGATGGCGACGCGCAAAAGGCGATGCGGCGAAGGCATCGGGACGGCTCCTCGGACCGCCGCCGGTGCGACGGCTTACGGCGTCGACGGCGCTGGCGTCTCGGCTGGCGCCGCCGGCGCCGGCGTGGTCGGGGCTGCTGCGCCACTGGCGGCAGGCGGAGCCACGCCGAGCTTGGCGTCGATCAGCGCCAGCATCAGGCGGGCGCGCTGGTGCACTTCGTCGGGCGCGTCCGTATCGTTGTCGAGATCGGTGTAATACTTCTGCGCGGTCTTGTAGTCGCCGGTCCGATACGCGGCGAGCCCCAGGATTTCGCGCGCAGTGTGACGCCAGACGTTGCCGGTGCCGGCCAGATCGCTGACGCGCGTCTGCAGATCGGCAAAGCTCGCGGTGTCGACCAGCAGCAGCGCGGCGCGCAGGCGCGCCATGTTCCTCACCTCGGCCGGCGCGTTGCCGGCGGCGATCGCGTCGAACGCGGCGACCGCGCCTGCCGTGTCGCCTTTCGCCGACTTCTCGGCGGCGATGCGGAAGGCGGCGAGAGTCGGATAGCCGCCGCTACCGTCCTTGACGATGGCTTCGAGCGCGGTGATGGCTTCGTCGTGCTTGCCGGCGTTGGCGATATCCATGGCGGCGATGAATCGGTCGCCGGAAATCTGCGCCTGACGCTGCTGCCAGTATTCCCAGCCGCGGTAGCCGGCGGTGCCGACGACGATCAGAATGGCGAGGCCGATGACATAGGGGCCGAAGCGATCCCACAGCTTCTTGAGCTGGTCGCGGCGAATGTCCTCGTCGACTTCCTTAAAGATATCCGACATTTAGCCTTCCGAAGTCGCCCCAAGGTGGCAACGCGGGCGCACCATATAGACGCGCCCGAGGGGTTTCAACGCTTGGACTTGTAGACGTTGGCATCGCCGGGAAAGGCGCGCGAGCGTACGTCGGCGGCATACGCGGTCACCGCCTCCGCCACGTGCGCCGCGAGCTGCCCGTACTGCTTCACGAACTTCGGCACGCGCGGCGACAGCCCCAGCATATCCTCGAGCACGAGGATTTGGCCGTCGCACGCCGACGATGCGCCGATGCCGATGGTGGGGATCGGCACCTCGGCAGTGATCTCGCGCGCCAACGGTTCGGGGATTGCCTCCAGCACCACGGCGAAGGCGCCTGCCTCCGCCACGGCCTGCGCGTCGCGCTTCACGGCCGCGGCGCCCGCTTCGTCGCGGCCCTGCACCTTGAAGCCGCCGATGGTGTTGAAGCTTTGCGGGGTCAGCCCGACGTGGCCCATGACAGGTACGCCGCGTTCGGTCAGGAAGCGGATGGTATCGCCCATGCGTTGGCCGCCTTCCAGCTTCACGGCACCGCACCCAGTCTCCTTCATGATGCGTGCCGCGCTGCGAAAGGCGGCGGCGGGGCTCTCCTCGTAACTGCCGAAAGGCATATCGACCACGACCAGCGCATGCTTCGACCCGCGCATCACCGCCAGTCCCTGCAGGATCATCATGTCGAGGGTGACCGGGATGGTCGTCTCGAGCCCGTGCATCACCATGCCCAGCGTGTCGCCGACCAGGATGAAGTCCATGTGTGGATCGATCAGCGCCGCCGTATGGGCATGGTACGAGGTCAGCGAGACGATCGGCGCGCCACCCTTCCGGGCGCGGATGTCATTGGCGGTGACGCGTGGGGTGTCGGGAGCTAAGGACACGGTTCGGCTCTGCCTCTCAAGTGGGCGTCCCGTCTAGCATTTTTCAGGAACGGAGACGACCGCGGGTCTCCTCACGCAATTTTGCATGGCCGGGGCCGCACATACGCGTTGTTCACCATCGCCGGGGTATGTAGGGTTTTCTAACGAGGAGGCTCGGTGACCGCTTGGCGGCCGGTCGCGAGATGGGGCTGAGATTGATGAAAGCGACCTTCTTGGCGCTGGTGGCGGCTGTTGTCGTGACGGTGGCGCCGGCGAAAGCTTCGACGATCCTCGCGCGGATCGATATTTCCGAGCAGCAGATGCAGGTGTTCGTCAACGGGTGGCCAACCTACACCTGGCCCGTATCGACGGCGCGCCGCGGCTACGTCACCCCGGTCGGGAGCTACCGCGCACAGCGTCTCGCCGCCATGTGGTACTCGCGCAAGTACGACAACTCGCCGATGCCGCATTCGATCTTCTTCAAGGGCGGCTACGCGATCCACGGCACGGGCTACGTCAAGAATCTTGGCAAGCCCGCCTCGCACGGCTGCGTGCGGCTGCATCCCGACAATGCGACGACACTGTTCAGTCTCGTGAAGGACAACGGGATGGAGAACATGTTCGTCGAGGTCGTACAGTAGCGGCGTTCAGCCGGCGATCAGCTTCTTGACGAGCGTGACGTCCTTCGGCGTGGCGGGGTTGTAGACGACCATGCCGAGGTCGGGCCGCCCGTCGATGCTGAAGGCGGAGAATTCCATCGCCAGTTTGCCGACGACGGGGTGACGGATTTCCTTCGTCCCCTCGCCATAAGCACGCACGTCGTTGTCGCGCCACATGGCGGCGAACTCCGCGCTCTGGGCTGAGAGAGCCTCGACCATGGCCCTTATGTTTTCCGACGCGCCGGCGCGGGCGGCGTCGGCGCGGAACGCGGCCACGACAAAGCGCGCGACCGCCTGCCAGTCCGTCTGCACGGCGCGCACGTGCGGGTTCAGGAACATCTGCCTGAGGATGTTGCGCTCGCCGCGCGGGATCTTGCCGTAGTCGGTGAGCACGACTTTTGCGGCGCGGTTCCAGGCGACAACATCCCAGGTCGCAGTCCGCACGTAGGCTGGGCTGAACTCCAGCGCATCGAGGAAACGCTGCAGGCGCGGCGAGACGCCTTCCTGCGGCCGGTACCGTGCTTCCGGCGGGCGGCCGAGGCCGATCAGGAAAAGATGCTCGCGCTCGACATCGGTCAGCATCAACGCGCGGGCGATGCGGTCGAGCACATCCGCGGACGGCGCGCCGCCCCGCCCCTGCTCCAGCCACGTGTACCAGGTGGCGCTCACGTGAGCGCGCTGCGCCACCTCCTCGCGGCGGAGGCCCGGCGTGCGGCGGCGCGTTTGCGGCAGGCCGAATGCCGCGGGGTCGAGCCTGGACCGGCGATCGCGCAGATAGGCGCCGAGGCGGTTTTCGTCAGAAGCGGCGGTGCTCATCCGGGTAGGTTTTATACCTGTATAACGTCACTAGTTTACCCGGATAAATCTACGCCGATATTCCCCTCCAGTCCAACGATTGGAGTGGATCTCATGCGCGTTTTCGTCACCGGCGCTACCGGGTTCATCGGCTCGGCGGTTGTGGCCGACCTGCTCGACGCCGGTCATCAGGTACTCGGCGTGTATCGCTCAGAGGAAAAGGCGGCAGCTCTGGCGGCGGCCGGCGCGGAGCCCTACCGCGGGTCGATCAGCGAGCCGGAAAGTCTCAAGGCCGGTGCCGCGCGTTCCGATGCGGTCGTCCATCTTGCGTTCAACCATGACTTCTCGCGCTTCGTGCAGAACTGCGAAGACGATCGCGCGGTGATAGCCGCGCTTGGCTCGGCCCTCGCCGGGTCGCATCGTCCGCTGGTCATCACGTCCGGAACGCCGATCGCCAACACCGTGCCGGGACATCCCGCCAAGGAGCGCAATCCGACGCTCAGCTCCGAGCACCATCCGCGCGCAGCGTCAGAGGAGGCTGGGCGCGCCATTGCGGCGGACGGAGTCAACGTGTCGGTCGTGCGCCTGCCGCAGGTCCACGATCCGGTCGCGCAGGGTCTGGTCACTCCCGTGATTGGGCTATACCGCCAGAAGGGCATCTGTGCGTATGTCGGCGACGGCCAGAACCGCTGGCCCGCCGCCCATGTGCGCGATGTCGCCCGCCTCTACCGGCTGGCAGTCGAACGGGCGGAGCCGAACGCGAAGTACCACGCGGTTGGCGAGGAAGGCGTCCCGATGCGCGACATCGCCGAGGCGATCGGCGCCCGGCTGAACCTGCCCGTCACGTCAATCAGCGCCGGGCAAACTCACGACTTCTTCGGATGGCTCACGATGTTCGCGGGCCGAGATATGCCGGCTTCAAGCGAGGAAACCCGACGGAAGCTTGGCTGGGAGCCGACCGGTCCAACTCTGCTCGCTGACCTGGCGCAGTTGCCGATCTAGCGACGGCCCGCCGGCGTTCATTCCCACTCGATCGTGCCGGGCGGCTTTGACGTCACGTCGTAGACGACGCGATTGATGCCCTTCACCTCGTTGATGATGCGCGTCGCGGCGCGGCCGAGGAAGGCCATGTCGAACGGGTAGAAGTCCGCCGTCATACCGTCGTTGGACGTGACGGCGCGGAGGGCGCAGACGAAGTCGTAGGTGCGGCCATCGCCCATGACGCCCACCGTCTTCACCGGCAGCAGGACGGCGAAGGCCTGCCAGATGGCATCGTAGAGTCCTGCCCTGCGGATCTCGTCGAGGTAGATCGCGTCGGCCTTGCGCAGGATCGCCAGTTTGTCGCGCGTGATCTCGCCCGGCACGCGAATGGCGAGGCCGGGCCCGGGGAATGGGTGGCGGCCGACGAAGGCTTCAGGGAGGCCCAGTTCGCGCCCGAGCGCCCGCACCTCGTCCTTGAAAAGCTCGCGCAGCGGCTCGACCACCTTCATTCGCATGCGCTCCGGCAATCCGCCGACGTTGTGATGCGACTTGATCGTGACGGATGGGCCGCCCAGCGCCGAGACGCTTTCGATGACGTCCGGATACAACGTGCCCTGCGCCAGAAAATCAGCGCCGCCGACCTTGTTCGCCTCAGCCTCGAAAGTCTCGACGAACAGCCTCCCGATGATCTTGCGCTTCTCCTCCGGGTCGGTCTTGCCGGCGAGTGCGCCGAGGAACGTGTCGCTGGCGTTCACGTGAACCAGCGGGATGTTGTAGTGGCCGCGGAAAAGGGAGACGACCTCCTCGGCTTCCGCTTCGCGCATCAGGCCATGATCGACGAAGACGCAGGTGAGCTGGTCGCCCACTGCCTCGTGCAGCAGGAGCGCGGCGACGGATGAGTCCACGCCACCGGAGAGGCCGCAGATGACGCGGCCCTTGCCGACCTGCTCGCGGATGCGGGCAATCGCCTGCTGGCGAAACGCGGCCATCGTCCAGGTGCCTGACAGTCCGGCGACCTTATGCACGAAGTTGGACAGCAGCTTCGCTCCATCCGGCGTGTGCACGACTTCCGGATGAAACTGGATGGCGTAGAAGCGGCGCTTCTCGTCGGCAATCATGGCGAAGGGTGCGCCGTCGGATTTGCCGACGATCTCGAAGCCGTCGGGAATTTTCGTGACGTGGTCGCCGTGGCTCATCCACACCTGGTGGCGCTCGCCCGGCTTCCAGACGCCATCGAACAGTGCCGCCTGGCGCACGACCTCGACATAGGCGCGGCCGAACTCGCGGCTGTGCTCGCCCTCGACCCTGCCGCCCAACTGGTGGGCCATCGCCTGCTCGCCGTAGCAGATGCCGAGGATGGGCACGCCGGCGTCGTAGATGGCAAGCGGCGGCAATGGCGCGTCCTTGTCGAGCACGCTCGCGGGGCTGCCCGAGAAGATCACCGCCTTCGGCTTCAGCCGGTCCATAGCCTCGGCCGCCTTGTTGAACGGCGCGATCTCGGAATAGACGCCGGCCTCGCGGATTCGCCGGGCGATCAACTGGGTCACCTGGCTGCCGAAATCGACAATCAGGACCGTATCGGTGGCGGGGGTGGCTTTCATGGCGAGGCCTTAAAGGCCCTGCCTCGATTCCGCAAGGTGGCGAACCGGACCTAGTGGGCGTGCTCGTGAATATGGCTGCCGTGGTCCTCGCCACCCGCCTGCGGGTGCGTATGACCATGGCGATATTCGGCCCACCCGTGGCGGAGAATCTGGATCGACGAACTGAAGAAAAGGCCGCCGAGAATCGCGGCCACGACCAGGTCGGGCCAGGCGGTCATCGTGCCCCACACACCCAGCGCAGCCACCATGACGGCGATGTTCCCGATCGCGTCGTTTCGCGAGCACAGCCAGACGGAGCGAACATTGGCGTCGCCGTCCTTGTAGGCCATCAGGATGACGACCGACGCAACGTTTGCGGCAAGCGCGAGAAAGCCCACGACGCCCATCACCTCGGCCGCCGGTGTGCCCAGCACGAACACGCGGTAGATGGTCGAGCCGAGCACCCACAGCGCCATCAGCAAAAGGCTGCCGCCCTTGGCCAAGGCGACCAGTGAACGGGTGCGCAGTGTCATGCCGATAACGATGAAGCTTGCCGCGTAGGTGACGCTATCGGCAAAGAAGTCGAGCGCGTCGGCTTTCAGCGCCTGCGAGCCAGACAGCGCTCCGGCCGTCATCTCGACAACGAACATCGCAGCGTTGATCACGATGACGGCGATCAGCCGCCAGCGGTAGTCGCTGGACATGCCGTCAAAGGCGCCGCCGTGGTCGTGCGTGTGATCATGTGCCATGCCCGCGAACATCGGGCGGCGGCAGATCAGGTTCAAGGTTATAGGGTTACAAACCGCCAGATATTTCAGCGCGTTACGTTATAACCTCAGCTCATGTCCGCCTGAGGACGGCGACGAAGAAACCGTCGGTGCCGGTGCGCGCTGGCGAGAGCACCACGCCGTTGCCGACGTCGACCGACGGCGCTGACAGGCCCGCGCCAGCGAGCACCTCGGCGCCGGACAGCGGGCGGAAACCGGAGTTGGCGGAGACGAACGCCGTCACCTGCCCGGCGTTCTCCTCGGGCAGCAGCGAGCAGGTGGCATAGACCAGCCGCCCTCCCGGCTTCACGTATCGCGCCGCCGACGCCAGGAGTTCGGATTGCTCGCGTAGCCGATTGCCCAGCGCCCGCTCGGTCAGCTTCCACTTGGAATCCGGCCGGCGGCGCCAGATGCCGGTGCCGGTGCACGGCGCATCAATCAGCACCGCGTCCATCTTGCCGGTGAGGCCGTCGAGATTGGAACGCGCGGGAAGCACCTCGACATTGTGCGCGCCGGCCCGCTTGGTCCGCTCGAAGATCGGGGCGAGCCGCGCGCGGTCGTCGTCGGTGGCGACCACCCTGCCCTTGCCGCCCATCACCGACGCCAGCGCCAGCGTCTTGCCGCCGGCGCCGGCGCAGAGATCGAGGATCTGCTCTCCCGGTCGCGCCGCCACGGCGAACGCGGCGATCTGGCTGCCCTCGTCCTGCACCTCGAACCAGCCCTTCTGGAAGCTGGGCTCGACCTGCACGTTGGGATGGCGCTCGGCGCCCGCCGTCGGCGCGATGCGAATGCCATCAGGCGAATGCGGCGTCGGCTCGGCGCGGAACTGGTGCAGCGCGTCGACGACCTTGTCGCGGCTGGAACGCAACCGGTTGGCGCGCATGTCGAGCGGCGGGCGAAGCGCCAGCGCGCGTCCCTCATCCATCCACGCTTCGCCGAAAACGCGAGCGAGATGCGGCGCGACCCACTCGGGCACGTCGGCCTGTACGTGAGCCGGCGCGCCGTCGAGATCGGCGGTCGCGATGCGCGCCGCCTCATCTTCGGTCGGGGGCGCGGGAGCGTGCGGGTCTTCGCGGAGGGCATTGGCCAGGTTCAGCTTCCAACGTCGCGCCAACATCGCCAGCACCACGCCGCGAGGCGCCTCATCGCCCGCCACCCATGCGGACGATGCCCGCCAGCGCAGGGCGTCGTAGACGATGTTGCCAATAACCGCGCGGTCGCCGGAGCCGGCGAAGCGATGGGCAACGCCCCAATCCTTCAGCGACTCCGACACGGGCCGGTGGCGCGTCTCAACCTCGGTAAGCACCTCGATCGCCGCAGCAATGCGTCCGCCAATTTTCATGGCGGCACTCTATACGCGGCCAAACCGCACGCGGATAGCCGAGGATCACGAAGTCTTTTGTGGACCCCGCATCGTCGTACTTGCCCACCAACCGGGGCGCCGCGAGGCTGCGGGATGGCATTCGAGACACCGCACAGCGGGTCGACCCCGTGGCGCATTGCGGAGTGGGCGGCGCGGGCGCTCGGCGTCACGCCCGCGGCGACTCCGCGCCGGCGGGACCGGGGGACCGATCTTGCACCCGCCCGACAGCGCCGGATCGTGCGCGAATATCGCCAGACGAAAGGGCGGCACAACCGCGTCGCGGTGGTCGTAACGATCAGTGGCGGATATGACGCGCTGATCCTTCCGCATCGGCCTCTGCCCAACGCCGATTACATTTGCATCACCGATCTGCCGCAGAACAACTGGGGAATGTTCGAGGTTGAGGGCGTCGGATACCAGAACGCCGACCCGACGCGGCGTGCGCGTTATGTGAAGTCGCACCTGCCCGACTATCTGCCGGAGTACGACTTCGCCATCTGGGTCGACGCCAATATTCTCGTCACCGCCGACCTCACTCCCCTGCTCGATACTTTCATCAAGTCGGGAGAGCCGATGGGTGCGGTCTACCATCTTGAGCGGCGCTCCGTTTTCGAGGAGGGCCAGGCCTGCAAGCTTCTACGGAGGGATGATCCCGAGACGATCGACCGGCAGATGGCGCGCTACCGCGCCGAAGGATTCGATTGCGACGATCTGATCGACAGCAGCATCTTTATGGCGGCACTCTGCGATCCTGGTTTCCAGCGGTTCACGACGAAATGGGCCGCCGAGATAGAAAGCAACAGCCGCCGCGACCAGCTCAGTTTGAACTACGCGCAGCGCTGTGCCGGCATCCGGTGGCACCCGCTGTTTAAGCGCGGCACAAACTTCCGAAATCAGCCTGGCTTCCGATATCTCGAACACGGGCGGACGCCACCATCGGACTTCGCTGCGCCCGCGCGATACTTGGGAAGCGTCGTCGACCCGATGGCGTCCGGCCCTCCGCGGCGCGCGCGGACTCAGCCGGCGATCGCTGAAAGCGCGAACAGCACCCACATCAGCATGAGATCCGCGAGGCCGATGCAGTAGACGGCGAAGCGCTGCGGCACATTGTTGCTCGTCGAGTGGATCGCGGCGTGCGCGATGCGTGACAGGACGAACAGCCACGCGAGCACGACCAGCGGGGTCGTGGCGTGACCGGTGGTCAGCACCAGCGCGACCAGCGCGTAGAACAGAACCGGCAGCTCGAGTTGGTTCTGGTACGCGTTCTGCGCCTGTGTCGCAGCCTGCGGCCAGTTGGGCTCGCCGAGAGCAATGTCGCGGATACGCAGCTGCCGGGCGCGCAACGCGCGGATGCGCAGCGTGCCCATCCGCAGCAGCAGGACGAAGGTCAGCGCGATCTGGACAAATACCGGCGCCAGCAGCGCGGCGGCGCTCACACCGCGCCGGGGTAGTTCGGGCTTTCGCGGGTGATGGTCACGTCGTGGACGTGGCTTTCGCGGAGCGCGGCGGAGGAGATGCGCATGAACCGCGCCTTGTCTCGGAATTCGGTGAGGTTGGCGGCGCCGACGTAGCCCATGGCGGCGCGCAGGCCACCGGCCAACTGATGCAGCACGCCGGCGACCGGCCCCTTGTACGGCACCTGGCCCTCGATGCCCTCCGGCACCAGCTTGAGCTGATCGCGCACTTCGGCCTGGAAGTAGCGGTCGGCCGAGCCGCGCGCCATGGCGCCGATCGAGCCCATGCCGCGGTACGATTTGTACGAGCGGCCCTGATGCAGATAGACCTCGCCCGGGCTCTCGTCGGTGCCGGCGAGCAGCGAACCGATCATCGCGCAAGAAGCACCCGCGGCGAGCGCCTTGGCGAGATCGCCGCTGAACTTGATGCCGCCGTCGGCGATAGCGGGCACGCCGGCTTTGTCGGTGGCCGCGACGACATCCATGATGGCGGTGAGCTGGGGCACGCCGACGCCGGCGACGATGCGCGTCGTGCAGATCGAGCCCGGGCCGATGCCAACCTTCACCGCATCCGCACCGGCGTCGATCAGCGCCTTGGCGCCCTCGGCGGTGGCGACGTTGCCGGCAATCACCTCGACGCGGTTCGACAATTTCTTCACGCGCGTCACGGCGTCGAGCACGCGCTGCGAGTGGCCGTGGGCGGTATCGATCACCACGAGATCGACGTCGGCCGCGACGAGACGTTCGCTCCGCTCGAAGCCGTTGTCGCCCACGCTGGACGCTGCGGCGACGCGCAGGCGCCCCTGCTCGTCCTTGGTGGCATTGGGGTTGAGGCGGCTCTTCTCGATGTCCTTCACGGTGATGAGGCCGACACAGCGATAGCTATCATCGACGACGATCAGCTTCTCGATGCGATGCTGGTGCAGCAGGCGCTTGGCTTCTTCCTGGTCGACGCTCTCGCTGACAGTGACCAGCCGGTCTTTGGTCATCAGCTCGGCAACCTTCTGCGACGGGTCGGTGGCGAAGCGGACGTCGCGGTTGGTGAGGATGCCCACCAGCCTGCCGCCCTGCTCGACCACCGGGATGCCGGAGATGTTGGAGCGCTTCATCAGGGCGCGTGCCTCGGCCAGCGTCGCGCCCGGATGGATGGTCACCGGGTTCACGACCATGCCGGACTCGAACTTCTTCACCTGCCGCACCGCTTCGGCCTGCTCGTCGGGAGTGAGGTTGCGGTGGATCACACCGATGCCGCCGGCCTGCGCCATCGCAATCGCCAGTCGCGCCTCGGTCACGGTATCCATGGCGGCCGAAATGATGGGGAGGTTGAGGCTGATCTGGCGCGTCAGGCGGGTACCGACGTTGGCTTCGCCGGGCAAGACTGCCGAATAGGCCGGGGCGAGCAGCACGTCGTCAAAGGCCAGCGCCTCGCCGCCCGTGGAGTGTTGAATCAAGCTCGCCATCGCCAACCTCCGGAATGAGCTAAAGCGGCGGCCGCCCCGGAGCCCGGGGAAGCAGCACCACCAGCCGTATCAATGAAAGTTGACGCGGGTGAATATCATGCCGCAGTGGATTCGCAAGGCCTAGCCTTGGCTGGCTGCCGCAGCGGTCTATGTTGCATGGCGCAGCCCGTCTCCCCGCCTTCCATCTCACCAATGCCCGATCGCATTCTCGTTCCCCTGATCGTCGCCTGCGCGCTGTTCATGGAGAACCTCGATTCCACCGTGATTTCCACGGCGCTACCCACCATCGCGCGCGACTTTGGCACCAGCCCAATCCACCTCAAGCTGGCGCTCACCACGTACCTGCTGACCATCGCCGTCTTTCTGCCCGCTTCCGGATGGCTGGCGGATCGTTATGGAGCCCGGCTGATCTTCCGCCTGGCGATCGCGATTTTCACCCTCGGGTCGATCCTTTGCGGTTTCTCCAACTCGATCGCGGCAATCGTGTTCGCGCGGGTTATCCAGGGCATCGGCGGCGCGATGATGGTGCCCGTGGGCCGGCTGGTGATCCTGCGCACCATCCCCAAGCAGGAGATCGTCGGTGCGCTCGCCTGGCTGACCGTCCCCGCGCTGATCGGACCCGTGATCGGGCCGCCGGTCGGCGGCTTCATCATCACCTACGTCGACTGGCCCTGGATCTTCTGGATCAACATCCCCGTCGGCATTCTAGGGCTGATCCTCGCAACGCGCTTCATTCCGGATGTGCGGGGCGAAGAACGCGTGAATTTCGACCGGCTCGGCTTCGTCCTTTCCGGCATCGGGCTCGCGACGTTCATGACGGGATCGACGACACTCGGCCTCGGCCTGCTGCCGACGCCGCTGGTGCTCGTGCTCCTCGTCATCGGCGCGGGATTACTGTCGGCGTACGTGGTCCACAGCCGGCGCATCGCCAACCCGATCCTCGATCTGACACTGCTGCGGATCCCGACCTTCCGGCACAGCCTTATTGGGGCGCTGCTCTTCCGTATCGGCATGGGCGCAACGCCGTTCCTGTTGCCCCTGCTGCTCCAGGTCGGCTTCGGCATGTCGCCGTTCCAATCAGGGTTGATCACCTTCGCGGCGGCGATCGGTGCGATCGCGATGAAGTTTGTCGCGCCACCGGTGCTGCGCCGCTTCGGCTTCCGTAACGTGCTTCTGTGGAACACCCTCATCTCTGCGGGCTTCGTGGCGTTGCCGGCGGCGTTCACGGTGGCGACGCCCGTGTCGCTGATGACCGGGCTGCTGCTGATCGGCGGCTTCTTCCGCTCGCTGCAATTCTCCTCGATCAACGCGTTGGCCTATGCCGACATCACGGTACTGCGCATGAGCCGGGCAACGACGCTCACCAGCGTGGCGCAGCAGCTGTCGCTGTCGGTCGGCGTATCGGTGGGTGCCATCGCGCTCGAGAGCATGACGCGCCTTTCCGGAGGCACGATCGTGGCGTCGGACTTCTGGTTCCCCTTCCTGGTCGTCGGGACGATCTCGCTCGCTTCGCTGATACCATTCGGCCGCCTTGCCAAGGATGCAGGCGACGAGATGTCGGGGCGGCGACGCGCCCTGCCCGATCCGGTGACGGTGATGCGCGAGCGAGCCTAGCCGCGGAAACCTTTGGCGACGAGATAGAGCTCAACCGACTCGGCGCGGCTCGATGGCGGCTTCACGTGGTGCACCGTTGCGAAGTCGCGCTTCAGCCGCGCCAGCAGCTCGCCTTCCGTGCCGCCCCGGAACACCTTGGCGACGAAATCGCCGCCTGGCGCCAGCACCGTTGCTGCGAAATCCGCGGCAGCTTCGACCAGACCCAGCGTGCGCAGATGATCCGTCTTACGATGTCCGGTGGTTGGTGCGGCGAGGTCCGAGATAACGACGTCGGCGGGCCCGCCCAGGGCTGCACGAAGGGCGTCCGGCGCCGCTGGATCGAGGAAATCCTGCTTCAGGACGGTCACACCCGGCAGCGGATCCATGTCGAGGTAGTCGATCGCAACGACCAGTGGCTTGTCGAGCGACGCGCGCACACGATTGGCCGCGACCTGCGACCAGCCGCCCGGCGCCGCGCCGAGATCGACCACGCGCTTGCCTGGCGCCAGGAGATGGTAGCGATCGTCCAGCTCGACGAGCTTGAAGGCTGAGCGGGCGCGGTAGCCCTCTGCCTGCGCGCGCTGAACATACGGATCGTTCAGCTGGCGCTCCAGCCAGCGCGTCGACGATGCCTTCCGCCGCTTGGCGGTCTTGACGTGCACCTTCAGCGAGCGGCGGCCGGAGCCGCGCTTCTCAACCATGCAGCTTCTCGCCCGCACGGCGGCCGGAGCGCGAACGCCAGACGCCGTCCTCGGCCATCATTTCGACCAGCACGCCCTCGCGCAGCCCGCGGTCCGCGACGCGCAGGCGCTCGCACGGCCAGCGACGGCGGATCGCCTCGAGTATGGCGCAGCCCGCCAGGACCAGATCGGCGCGCTCGCGCCCGATGCAGGGGTTGGCGATGCGCGCCGTGTAGTCCATCGCAACGAGTTGGTCGATCAATTCGCCGACCCGCCTGCCGTTCAGCCACACGCCGTCAACGCGGCGACGGTCATAGCGCGGCAGGTTGAGGTGGATGCCGGCAAGCGTCGTCACCGTGCCAGAGGTTCCGAGCAGATGCACGCCACCGCGCGCGACGGCGGCATCGAGCTCTGCGCCCTCGGGAAATGACGCGACCATCGCCGCGACCTCCTCCACCATCACTGCGAACTGTTCCGGTGTGATGTGCTGACCGCCGTGACGCTCGCTGACGTTCACGACGCCGACCGGCAGCGACATCCATGTGCGAATGCGATCCGACATGCGCCGGCGACGCCCATCCGGCGAGGGCGTGAGGTCGATCCACACAACTTCAGACGAGCCACCACCGATGTCGAAGAGAATGACGCCCGAGGCGTTGGCGTCGACCAGCGATGCGCACCCTGCCACGGCGAGCCTCGCTTCCGCCTCGTGCGACACGATCTCGATGGCAAGGCCGGTTTCCTGACGCACGCGGGCAATGAACTCCGGGCCGTTCTCGGCCGCCCTACAAGCTTCGGTGGCGATCATACGCACGCGGTTGACGTGGCGGTCCGCGAGCTTGGCGCCGCATACCTTCAGCGCCTCGATGGCGCGCACCATCGCTGCCTCGCTGAGGCGGCCGTTGGCACCCACTCCCTCGCCGAGACGGACGATACGCGAGAAAGCGTCGACGACGCGGAACCCGTGCTCACGCGGCGTCGCAACAAGCAAGCGGCAGTTGTTCGTGCCCAGATCGAGCGCGCCGTAGAACGGCCCCCCGCTGTTGTTTGCCTTCGCCGGCTGGGCGGCTGGCGGCACTGCGGCGGGGTTCGGCAGAGCATTGACGTGGTCGCGCGCGTACACCGGACCGCGCCGGCGGCGGCGCCGGCTACGCCGTTGTGGCCGCTTCGGCGGATCGCCGCGCGGAATATCGGAGAGGCCCGCGTCGCGCGGGCCATCGCCGGTCGCCAATGGGCACCTCAATCGAGCGCAGCCGGCAACGCCATGAACGGCGGGCAGCGCGCCTCGTCCTGAGTTTCGTTTCGACGGTCAGTCTAGCAGCGGAGCGCGAGGTGACAAGGCGACGTCACTTGGCGGTCGCGTCGAGGTCAACCTTGTCGAGGATCTGGGCCGGATCTTCCTTCGCCGACTGCAGGTCGCCGAAGCTGACGCCCGCCGGGTCCTTTGCCTTGAGGCTCACCGATAACGAGCGCTTGCCGTTAACGAAATCGCCGATCGCGATGGCGACCTTCTGCGCATTGGCGGCGGGTCCGAGGAACAGGACGACGGCGCCCTGCGCGAACGCAGCGACGGCCTGACGGAAGGTCGCCACGTCCTTCTTCGCGTCCTTGGCGGCGGCACGCAGAATGATGTCGGCGAGTCCTGCATCCTTGAGATCGACGTTGGCGCTCTTCAGCGTCAGGCCGAGGGCGGTGAACAGCGCCGTCTCGGTATCCTCGGAAAACAGGTCGCGCGTTGCTCCCCCGATGACGGTCGCGGCGGCGATTGAACCCATATCGGCGCCGGTGATCGAGAAGCGGTCGAGGCGGACCTCGTTGGCGTCCTCGTGCCACTTAAGGCCGAGATCGAACCCAATGTCGAATTTGTCGATGCCGTAGTCGAGCAGCGCCTGGACCTGACGGTCGGAGGTCACGGGTGGCAGGAGCGCAGTGATATGGCTCGCTGACGTCGCGATGTCGGTCGGTACGCCGTTGACGTAGTCCTGGAGCGTCAGGTCGAATTTCGCGATGCCGCCTTTGACGCGTTCGCCGGGATGATCGGGATCGGGGATGTCGAGCGCGAACTTGGAAAGGGCGATCCCCTCGAACGGCGGAACGAGCGAGCGGTAGTGCGCCTGCAGCCAATCCTCGTCGATAGCGCCCGCGGCGGACTTCAACGCCGCGATGATCCCGGAGAAATCGAAACCCTTGAAGCGGAATTCGCCGAGGCCAATGCCGCCATCGTTGGTGGCAATCGCGATATCCTTGATCGCGAAGTCCGGATAGCGGCCGCGGGCGAAAGCACCGACAGATATCGCGCCGAGTTTTACCGCGAGTGGCGCGCCATCGTCGTCGGTTCCCTTGCAGGCAAAGCCACCGAGGGTCATCGGCGACGTTTCGATCGCGTCGGTCGCGTCGATGAAGAAATCGACCATCGTGGCGATCTGTTCCTTGGTCGGCGGCGCGCCGGCCTTGTCCGATGCGGCCAGCATCGTCAGCATATCGGGCAATGAAACCTTCAGCGGCCGTACGCTGACGCGCGCGACGCTCGAGGGTCCGATCATGCAATCCACCTTGGGCGACGCGGCGGAGCCGCCGGTCGTCATGAAGTTACGGTAGAGGGTCTTCTTCGGGCTGCTGGGATCGCCTTTCACCACGCCCAGGAAGGCGAGCAGCCCGCCGATATCGAAGTCTTCCGCCGACATCTTGCCGAAGCGCGCGGTGCCGCCGTTCCGGCTGCCGGTGGTTTCGACACCGCCCACGATGATCGCCTGGGCGACTCCACTGGTGACCTTTTGCAGGCGCACGTCGCGCAACGTGACGATGCCGGTCTCCGCCGTCGTCACCCTGCCCTCGGGCATCGTGTACGTGATGCGGATTTCCGGCACGCGAATGCTCGACGCTTTGAGGGCAGCGAGCTCCTCGGCGTGGCTGGCAAGATCACCCATGAAGATGGAGCGCAGGGTGGCCTCGTCGATCGATGAGTTCACCGCCTGCACTGCGGGTATTTCGACGCTGAAGGTCGGCTTGGCGGGTTCTGCTGGCGGAGGCGCGACGGTGTCGTTCGCCGGGGGCTCGGTGGTAGTGGCGGGCGGCGAGACCGGCTGCATCGGCGCCATGGTCCCTTGCGCCATCGCGAACGATGCCGTCGCGCACCAGGCTAGAACCGCGAGAGAGAGGATCCGGCCGCCGACGCCCAAACGCATACCCGCCTCCACGCCATGTACGAACGCTCTCGCCTTTGTGCCATGCGGGCCGGCGGAGGCAAAGGCCCGCGGTTGACGTCCCCCGGCGCCGTGCCTATACGATCAGCCAAATTCCGCCGGATTTTGACGTTCGTCAGGGCGCCAAACCCGCGGCCGGGATTGGGGAATCGTTCAACGGTAGGACAGCGGACTCTGACTCCGTCAATCTAGGTTCAAATCCTAGTTCCCCAGCCAGCCCTTCCCTTCACTCAATGTGCCTTCAGAAATGCGTCGACGGTCGGCGCCCATGCGGCCTGATCCGCGATGAGGCCGTGGCCTTCGCCTGAAATCGCCGGCAGCAACCGATACTCGACGTTGCCGCCCGCCTGGCGATACGCATCGGCGATACGCCCAGAGAGATCGGGCGGGAAGTATGTGTCGTTCGCCGCATAGAGCAACAGCGTGGGGAGCCGGCTGGTCTTGCCGAAGGTGCCGGCGGCGGCCACCAGACGATCGGGCGAGCAGTTGCTGAGCGGACGGCCGCCGTTGTGGCCTCCCCTGCCCGCAGCGAAGCCGATCACGGCGCGCACGCCGGCGGGCTTGCGTGCCGCCAGCGCGAGCGCGCCCCATGCGCCGGCCGAGTTGCCGACGAGCACCACGCCAGTCGGCCGTATCGATGCGGCGACGTGCATGTAGGTCAGCACCGCGGCGATGGAGTCGGCGGCGCCGTTGCCTGCCGCGACATAGTCGGCGGCGTCGCAGGGCCCCTGATCCTCCAGGTAGCGGCCACCCGTCTTGCCATGACCCGGCCGCTCCGGGATCAGCACCGCATAGCCGCGGGCGAGGAACCATGCGGTCGCGGCCGGGAACGTCGGCAGCGGGGCGCTTGCGCGCGCGTTGGCGTCCTGTTCGGACCCATGATTGATGATGGCGAGCGGGAACGGCCCCGCTCCGGCCGGCCTGTACAAAGTCGCCCGCATCAGCAGGCCATCCACCGGCGACGGGATCAACCATAGCTCGCCACCGTCTGATGTGGTCGTCGCCTGCGGGCCCGGCGCACCGGAGACGCGAACCGCGACGTCAGGCTGCTCCGAGGTCGAGACACAGGCAGCAAGTGTCAGCGCCGCCGCGATGATCCAGAGACTCGTCCCACGCATGTTGCGAGGGTAACGAGCACATCACCGAAGCGCACTATCGGTCGTCCACAGACATTATCCACAGCGGCTTCGATCTGCGGCGCCTGCAACTTCGCCGCTAGTTTTCCACCGTGTGGCAAATCGGGCACAGCGATCAGAATTGAGCGCACAGATTTGGTGCAGTGGTTGGTCAATGGTGCGGTAACGGACTGATCCGATTCAGTATTTTTGTGCCTCCTCCATCAGCAGCGCGCCTCGGTTCTGGGCCGGCCTTGGGAGGATTTCCGACTTGCAGGGCACTGATCGTATGCCACAGTTATGCACAGGTGATTCACATGTGATGCACAGGTGATTCGCCTCGACATGCGGCTTACAGGCGGGAATAGCGGACCCGCCTACGAGGGGGTTCCATGGCTATGGTGCGGGCACGCGGAGCGATCCGCGTTGGACGTCGTTCTCCATCCAAAGGTCTGATCATCAGGCCGGCAAAGTCCCGCAAGGGCCTGCTGCTGGGATCGTCATTCGGCGGCGGCGCGCTGATGGTCATCGGCGCCACGCTGGCGATCCCGAACGTCGCGCAGGCGGCCTGCGCGACGAACAACGGGACGACGCTTACGTGCGCGACCGACACGACAACGGGCGCGACGTCGACGGCAACGGGCAATTTCACCGCGACCATCGGGCCTGCCTCCCCCGCCACCTTCACGATGTCGGACGGCATCCTCATCAATCTCAATCCGGCTACAGCGACTTTGGGCTTCGTCCTGAAGGCTGGCGACTCGACGCACCTGGTCACGGTTACGAGCGACGGAAACCCGCGTTCCGACGCCATCGATATCGAAGCGCCGAGTGGCACGGCGCACTCCGGCAACATCACGGTCACGACGAACGACTACACCAAGATTTCGACTACTGGCTCTGGTCGGGACGGCATCCGCATCAACGAAGCCGGCAACGGCTCCAGCGGCCTCATCACGGTCAACAGCGCATCGACCATCGACGTGCTGCACGACGGCATTCACATCGATGCGCATGCGGACGCCAACACCTCGACCAACGTAACCGTCACCAGCTCCGGCAAGATCGACGCCGGGCGGGCGGCGTCGGGCGGCGACGATGACAACGGCATCTCGGTCGAGACCGCGAAGGGCAACATCAACGTCACGGTCAACGGCGATATCGTCATGCATGGCGGTACGCAGGCGGCCGTGTGGTCGAAGACCCAGCAGGGTTCGACCACCATCGACATCAACGCGAACATCGGCGCCAGCGGCCAGTCGACGGGCGGCGCCGGCGTCTTCGTGCTGACGGGGGCGAGCGGCATCGTTCCCGATCCCACGGCCGACTACACGACGGTCACCCTGGAAGCGGGCAAGAAGATCTACGCCAGCGCCGAGGGCATTCTCGTCGCGCAATACGACGACAAGAGCTCGGGTTCGCCGAACACCGCGAAGGATTCGCCCATCACGGTCACCAGCTACGGGCTGATCCAGTCGAAGGGCACGGGCATCGACGTCAAGGGCTGGACGACCAGCGGCACCGGCATCTGGCATCAGTCGCAACTGAACGACGGCGCGGCCGACTCCGACATCACGATCACGACCAAGCAGGGCGGCCAGGTCGACACCAACACGACCGGCGCCAGCGGCGCGTATGGCGTCCACGTCGATACGCGCGGCGGCTCCACCGGCACCCGCGCCACGACGACCGTCACGCTGGGCGACAAGCTCGATTCCTACGACGATGGCGTCAACATCTCGACGACGAACGGCAACGTCATCGTCACGACGCTCGCGGGCGACAACAACAGCGGCGACACCAGCGCCAGCGAGGACGGCGGCAAGATCAAGTCGTACCACGGCGACGGCATCGACATCGCCAACACCACCGGCGACACGACGATCGATCTCGGCGCGTCGCTGACTGCGAACACAAACAGCGCCAGCGGCGTCAAGATCAACAGCGGCAGCGGCACGGTCAGCGTCACGACCGAGAGCGGCGGCACGATCACCGCCAATGGCACCAACGCGACCGGCGTCAACATCACCAGCACGACCGGCGCAGTCACCGTCGAAACCAATGCGCTTGTATCGGCAACCAGCGGCGACGGCATCGTGGTCAAGTCGACCGGAGCCAATTCCTCCGAAATCAAGGTCACCAACAACGGCGGCCTCAACGTCGGCAAGGACGGTATCCACATCGAGGAGACGGGCGCCGGCAGCACCGGCAAGGTCACGGTGCGCAACTACGGCAACACGACTTCGGGCGGCATCGTCACCCAGGCGAACGGCATCTCGGTGCAGACGCTGGGCGGCGAAATCGACATCGCCACCGCGCCATACGGCACGATCGACCTCGATGGCGGCAACCAGTCCGCGATCTGGGCGAAGTCGGCGAGCGGCAAGATCGGCGTCAATGTTGGCGCCGACATCGGCAGCTATAACGAAAACAAGGGCGGCATCGGCATCCTGGCCCTGGCCGGCAAGGACAGCGTCAGCAGCGGCATCGTCAATATCGCGATCCTGTCAGGGGTGAACGTCTACTCCAGCAGCACGGGCATCGTCGTCGGACAGAACATCGGCGGGACCAACGCGAGCTCTCCGGCCCTCGACAACGACATCACCATCACCAGCGCGGGCTTCCTGCGCAGCGGCGCGAACGGTATCCAGGTCGGCGGCTTCACTGGCGACGACACCGATGCGACGGACGTCGCGACGACGGCGGCGGGTGACTCGAACATCACGATCACCACCGAAGACGGCGGCAAGATCGACACCCAGGGCTACACCAACGGCGCGACGTTTGCCGGCGGCACGGGCGTCCTGATCAATACGCACGGCGGCTCGACCAGCACGCGGGCGGCGATCGACGTCACGCTTGGCGACACGGTTCAGACGAAGGACGACGGCGTCAACATCACCACGACCAACGGCAACGTGACGGTCGGCCTGCTCGCGCCGGACACGGAGAGCAGCGCGGACGCCGGTGTGGACGGCGGCAAGATCACCGCCAACAGCGGTCAGGGCGTCGTCATCACCAACGACACCGGCAAGACGACCGTCAACGCCTACGCCGGCATCACGGCGGCGAAGGACGGCATCCACATCGAAGGCAGTTCGACCGACGCCACGACGGGCAAAGTCACGGTTGACCTCCAGGGCGCGGTTTACGCCGGCTCCGCCGGTGGTTCGGGCAACGTCGACTGGAACGGCATCTCGGTCCAGACGGCGGGTGGCGACATCGACATCGACACCTCGGGCGCTGGCAATATCGTCATGCAGGGTGGCAACCAGGCCGCCGTGTGGGCGAAGAGCAACACCGGCAAGATCGACATCAACGTCAACGCCGGAATCGGCACGAGCGAGTCCGCGGCCGGCGGCAGCGGCATCTTTGCCCTGTCGGGCAACCGCATCAACAGCGGCAGCTACAATTCCGGCGGCGAAGTCGATGTGACGCTGGGCACCAGCGGCAGCATCTACACCAGCGGCGTCGGCATCCTGGTCGCCGAATACTCGCCCGGCACAGCCGACGGTACGGTGGACACCGGCAGCGACATCAACATCACCAGCTCCGGTGCGATCAACGCGGGCAGCCACGGCATTCAGATCGGTGGCTTCAACTATCCGCCGCAGACGACGTACCACATCTCCGACGTCGACAGCGCCGCGGCGGATTCCAACATCACGGTTGCCCTCAAGGACGGCGGCACGATCACGTCAACCGGCGGGACGGGCAACGGCATCGACATCGAGACGCGTGGCGGCGGCACTGAATCGCGGGCGACGACGCAGGTCACGGTCGGCGACGTCATCAATGCCAAGCAGACAGGCATCTGGATCGGCGGCGGCAACAGTAACGTCACGGTGACGACGAAGGCCGGCGACGGCGAGACCGATACGACCGAGGACGCCAGCGCCATCGGCGGCAAGATCATCGGCCAGACGGCCACAGGCGTGTTCGTCCAGACGTCCGGCTCGGCGACGGTCACCAACAACAACCACATCGAAGGCGGGCTGGGTGACGGCATCTGGCTGAAGGGCGCGGAGGTCGGCGGCGGCACGATCGCGACGATCACCAACAACAGCCTCAACTCTGTCCTTGGTCTCGGCAGCGGCGGGACAGGCGGCGTCAACGTCCAGAACTACGATCAGGTCGTTTTCGACAACAGCGGCGGCCTGACTGCCGGCCTCGGCGCGGGCTTCGTCGGCGCGTCGATCACCGGCATCAGCGGCGACAACGTGGTCGATGACGACAACGTCGTTGACGTCGACAACACGCACGGCGGCATCATCGTCGGTGCGCTCCACGGCCTGGTGGTGGGTGGTGTCGGCGCTCCGGATGAGGGCGAAGGCGCCAGCGTTTACGTCGACAACTCGGGCTACTGGAGCTCCGGCACGAAGGCCGGCGGCTTCATCGCTGGCCTCAGTGTCGAAGGCGGCCACGGCGTCGATCTTTCGGACATCGGCGGATCCGTCGTCATCGACAACAGCCTGACCCGCAACTGGGGCACCAATAATCTCGCCGACACCGCCATCGACCCGCTGGTCGGGACCGGCGCCGGCATCCTCAGCACCGCGCCCAGCATGTACGAAGGCGATCTCGTCGGCATGCCGAATGTCACCACGGCGCTCGGCCTCAATACCGAGTTCAGACATGGCACCGGCATCTGGGGCGGCGACCGCGGCATCTACGCCAATGGCGTCGATGGCGGCTTCACGCTGTACAACCACCGCGGCCAGGTCATTGCGCTCGACGACGGCAGCATCGGCATCGAGCTGAACGATGTGAGCGGCGGCGTCAACATCGACAACAGCACCTTCACCTTCGCCGGGTGGACGAGCAGCTACGCTCTGGTGCTCGGCAGCGGCGGCGGCGCGAAGCTGACGGATATCGCCGGCGGCGTGACCTACAACAACAACTTCGCGATCACCTACGGCCACGGCGGCGATGGCCTCAGCATTGCGACCACCGAGGAAGACGACAGCGACGTCAATATCTCCAACGCTGCCGGTGCCATCGAGAGCTATGGCGAGGACGCAATCTCGATTGCGGCGAGCGAAAGCGACGTCAAGATCGACAACCAGGGCGCCTATGGCTTCTTCGGCGGGGCGATCCTCGGTGGCAAGTCGGCCATCGCCATCGGCGACAGCGAGGGCCAGGGCGCTTACTCGGCGGAGATCAACAACGGCTTCTCGTGGCCGGTGTGGGACGGCGAAGGCTGGTCCTGGCAGGGCGGCCTGATCGCCAGCGCCGGCAAGGGCTCGGTCGCGGTCATCTACGCGAATACGTCGGACAGCGAAGACGGCGGCACGACGATCAACAACGCCGGGATCATCGCCAACCTCGGCACCAAGACGTACACCGACACCACCGACAACGAGGGCGGCGCGGACTACGATCCGAACCTGCCCGGCATCACCCTGCCGATCGCGCTCAGCCAGACGCCCGGCAACCTCGGTCAGATCTACTACGACGCCTGGAACATCGGTTCGTTCGCCGCGTCGGCGGGCAGCAGCGGTAGCATCGCGAATGTCGCGGACTACGCCAACGCGGCGCAGGCGCTTGCGATCGCCTCGCCCGATGATGGCGGTTCGGTCAAGATCAACAACTCCAACACCGGCCTCATCTACGGCCGCGTCGATGTGCGCGGCGTGAACGAAGATGAGGACGAGAACGACACGATCGGGAACGTCTTCACCAACTACGGCAAGTGGTTCGTGCTCGGCGACAACTACCTCACCGGCTCGGGCATCAATTCGATCCACAACGAGGGCCTGATCCAGACGGCCTTCGGCGCGGAGGATCCCGACACCACCTTCCATGTGGCCGATTTCTATAACGACACGGAGTCCGATGGCGTCGTCAGCATGATCAACGGCGTGGTCGGCAACCACACGATCATCGACGGCAACTTCCACGGCTCGACCGGAGACGGCGCGACCAGCTACGTCGGCATCGATGTGTCCTTCGACGCTGCCAGCGGCGACCGCACCGACCGCCTGACCGTCAACGGCACGCTCTATGGCAAGACGAAGATCATCGTCAACGATGTCAGCGGCCCGGGTAACCAGGTCACAGATCCGATCCGCGTCCTCGAGGCGCACGACATCGCCGACCCGAGCCTGATGTGCAGCGGCGGCACCGCGACAGCGGCGTACTGCACGTCGGACAACGTCGTCTCGATCGCGGAAAACTCGGCGAACTATCAGGACTTCGAGGGCTACGGCACGCTGCACAAGGGTGTGTTCCGCTGGTTCATGCAGGAACAGCCTGATCAGTTCGGCGGCGAAAACCTCACGGGCGGACGCGACTACTACCTGGTGCCGGTGGCGGACGAGAACGCCAACCAGCAGCCGGTCGTGGCGACCATCCTGCAGGCCGCCTCGCTGGAGAACACCGGCCTCGTGGAGGACCACGAGTACGGCGACAGCCTGGAGCATGAGGGCGGCGGCGGTGCGGACGACGTCAGCACGCCGAAGTCGCAATATCTCTGGGGCCGCATCACCGGCGCCATCACCAACCGGTCGTCGCGGGTCACCCAGTCGAGCGGCGGTCCGTCGTCGATGTTCGACACTGACGTCACGCAGCGCTCCTACAGCGTGACGGCCGGCCTCGAGTTCCGTCCGCCGCAGAACGAGGACGTGCGCTTCGGCCTCTACGGCGGCTACGTCAACGCGGAAGCCCAGTTCGCGAGCTACGGCGACACGATGGTTGCCTCGGGCGCGTCGGTCGGCAGCTACATGGCTTTCGTGCGGAACCACTGGTACGCAGACACCGAGGTCAAGGCCGACTTCCTCAACATCGGCTACAACTCGTCGTCGCTCGCCGTCGATACGAAGGGCGTGAATATCGGCGTGGTCGCCAATACCGGCTACCGCTTCGAGAAGGGCGCGAACTTCTTCGAGCCGATCGCATCGTTCACCTACCTGCACAGCGTGGTGGACACGGCGGCGGACGGCACCGCGACGGTGGCCTACAACAACGGCGACAGCATCCGCGGCGGCCTTGGCGCCCGCCTCGGCACGACGATCGGTCTCGCCGGCGCACCGCAGCTCACGCTCGACGTGACGGGCAAGGTTTGGGACGAATTCGGCGGGGTGAACTCCGTGACGGTCAGCGACACCTCAACATCGAGTGTCGCGACGGTGACGAGTTCGAACGCCGGCATCACCGGCGAGGTCACGGGCCGGGCGACGGTGTTCAACGCCGACCACACGGCCTCGAGCTTCCTGTCGGTCGGCGGCCGCTTTGGCAGCGGTCTCAGCAGCGTCCAGGCCAAGATCGGTCTGCGCCGCAAACTCTAGTCAGCGTCCCTCAGGTCAGGTCAGACGGGCCGGTTTCAACAAACCGGCCCGTTTTCTTGTGGCGAATCGGCTACGGCCGTTGTTCTAAAGCGCCAGAAGAGGCGCAATTCAGCGTTTGACAGTGCTGACCGGGCGCAGGCGTCGTTGTAGGGTCGGAGCGGATAGTCAGAGGGATATGTCGGTGAGCGACTGGGAACCACGCGTAGATCGTGACGAGGGCCCGCAGCGCGGCGGGCGCAAGCGCGGCGGCCGCGGCATGGTGCGCTTCTTGTGGGCCGTCATCGTGCTGCTCGGCGTCGCTGCAGCAGGCATCGGCGTGTCGTTCTTCACCGGCGCCATCTCCATCGCCCAGCCCACCAACAATGCCGCCGTGCCGATACCGACACCTCGCCCCGCGCAGGCGCAGCCCGCGGCGCAGGGAAACGCCGCGCAAGCCGGCACGGCCGCCCAGGCCGGCAACGCACAACAGCCGCCGCAGCCGGTGGTGACCAAGACGCAGACCTATGGCGACTGGATCTACTCGTGCGTCAAGCGTCAGGCGAGCGACGCAACCGCCATCTGCTCCATCACGCAGCAGCTTTCCGAGGCCGAGACCAAGGCGCCGCTGTTCCTGTGGCGGATCACGGCGGCCGACAAGGGTCTCGTCGGCGAGTGGCAGACACGGACCGGCATCATGGTGGACCGCGGCCTTGTGCTCGACGCGGGGACCGAGAAGCCGATCGTCATCCCGTTCCAGCTCTGCACGCCGACCGGCTGCCAGGCGGTGGCCAATCTCGCACCCGATTTCGTCGACACGCTCAGCAAGGCGCAGAAAGCCAGCGCCACGGTGTTCCCGATCGGGGCGCAGGGCATCCAGCTGACGCTGAGCGTCAAAGGCCTTGCCGACGCACTGACGGCGCTGAAGCAGCCGCCAGGCTAGACCGCCTCGGCGTTGGTGCGCTCGACGAGCACTCGCGCTGCCGTCCGGAACGCGTCGAACTGGGCGGCACGGCGCATCTCGAACTCGGCACCGTTGCGGGCACGTTCGTGCGCCTGCTGCGCCGATGAGAAATGCCACGTGTTGCCGCCGCAGTTGAGCTCCAGCACGTAGAGGCGGCCGGTCCTCGCATCCTGGACAATATCGCACCCTTTCAAGGGCACCTCCGGTACCGCCGCATGAGCGGCGCGGGCGAGCGCCAGCACATGTGGATCATCGACGAAGACGCTTTGCCGGCCGCGCGCGAGCTGGCTGGCGATCGGCGCGGCCTCGATCTCGGCGTCATCGGCATGGAGCGAAACGCGCGGCTCGAGGGTGCGATCGGCGATGGCGTAAAGCGGCTCGCCAAACAGCGTGAGCACGCGGCAGATCACAACGTGATCGCCGGTATCGACGAACTGCTGGACAAGCATCGGACCGTGGCGGCCCGGGTGGTCCGCCGGATACTCGGCGGGCGCGCGGTAGCGGACGCGCCGCGTCCGCATCAGCGTTATCCCCAGGCCGTGGGAGGAAGTGTCCCGATCGGTCGGTTTGACGATCACGAACTCCCCCCACTCCGCCGGATCAAGTACGAGGTCCGGCGTAAGCACGGTCGTCATTGGCACCGGCACGCCTGCATCCGACAGACGACGCAGTTCGTCGATCTTCGGCAGCACGGAGCCTTGGTAGAGGCGGCCACGGCGGGGCCTGAACACTGGCATGATGCCGTTGGAGACGATGAGCGTCGGCCGCGTGGCCGCGTCGCGCGTGACGACGGCATTGCGGCGGTCGGCCGGCGCCACGAACGTGGCGATGGTCGGATCGATCGCGGCCACGTGGTGTGCGATCGCATGGAGGTCGCTCAGCGCCTGCCACTTCGGGCGGTACGCTAACACCAGGTGGCGGACGATCGCGGGCCGTGGCGGCGCGAGAGGCGGTGCCTGCGGCGTCGGACGGATCGCCATCGTCATGGTGTCGAGCAACACGCCACGGCCGCGCGCCGACGTCGCCGGGGACCGGCGCGGGCGCGCACTCATGCTGCGGTGGCTGGACGCGCGAGGATGATGAATGCGTGCATGACGGTCGAGTTTCCTTCCCCGTGTCGCCCAACCGGCGACACGAAGGGAAAACTACGCCGCGCCCTCGAGCATGAGAACGTCTTCGGGCGCGAAACTCACAGTCACCACATCGCCGCGCTGCGGCGGCGGAGCATTCGGGCTGTTGAACGTGTCGATGGAAACCGTGTTGTCGGCGAAGCGGACGCGGATGCGGACGACCGCGCCCAGGAAGCTCACTTCTTCGATGGTGCCCTTGAGGTGGTTGCCTTGCCCATTGGGCTTGTTCAGCACCATCGCCTCGGGCCTAAGCGCCAGCGGCCGGCTGTCCCCCGCCTTGGTGTTCACGACGCCGCGGGCAGCGCGGATCTCCTGGCCGTCGATGGCGACGCGGCCGCTTGCCGGATCGACCACGGTGCCATTGACGATGTTGAGCGTCCCCACGAACGAGGCGACGAAGCGGGTCTTCGGGAAATTATATATCTCGAAGGGTGGCCCGACCTGTTCGACATTACCGGCACTCATGACCACGATGCGGTCGGACATCGACAGCGCCTCTTCCTGGTCGTGTGTCACGAAAATGGTGGTGATGCCGAGTTCGCGCTGGATCGCGCGAATTTCCTCGCGCAGTGAAACACGGATCTTGGCATCGAGCGCAGAGAGCGGTTCGTCGAGGAGCAGCATGCGCGGGCTCGGCGCGATCGCACGGGCCAGAGCGACGCGTTGCTGCTGGCCGCCCGAGAGCTCGAACGGCCACCGGCTGCCGTAGCCAGGAAGCCCAATCAGCTGCAGCATCTCGTCGACGCGCGCGCGGACGGCCTCGCGGCTCATGCCCGCGATTTTCAGGCCGAAGCCGATGTTGCCGGCGACGTTCATGTTGGGGAACAGCGCGTAGGCCTGGAACACCATGCCGATCTTGCGCTGATTGGGCGGGACATTGGTGACGTCCCTGCCCTCGATGACGATGGAACCGGAGGTCGGACGCTCGAACCCGGCAATCATCCGGAGGATGGTCGTCTTGCCGCAACCGGACGGGCCGAGCAGCGTGACGAACTCGCCCTTGTTGAAGGTGAGATTGGCGCCTTTCACCACCGTGTTGCCGTTGAAGGCCTTCACGACGTTTTCGATGCGCAGGAATTCTTCCGCCACGAATCTCAGCTCCTTGCCGCGGTGCGCGGCGCGAAACGGGCGAGCAACTGGATCATGCCCATCGCCGCCCATGTGATCGCGAACGCTATGACCGAAAGCGCCGCAGGCTCATACGATTTCACCATGCCGATGCGCTGGAGATACGTGCCGAACACCGGGCGATTCAGCAGGCTGGCGATAGTGAACTCGCCGATGACGATCGCGAAGGTGAGGAACGCGCCGGAAAGAACCGCGACCAGGATGTTCGGAAAGATGACGCGCGCGATGATGGTGACCTGATTCGCGCCGAGGATAGTCGCCGCCTCGGTGAGGGTGCGAACGTCGATGGTGCGCAGGCCCGTGTCGACAGCGCGATACATGTAGGGCAGGCCGAGCGCGGCGTAAGCGAGGATGAGCAGGATGTTTGTGCCCAGCGTGCTGCCGGTCAGCGGCAGCCACGAGCTCGTGTTGTACATGCGCAGATAGCCGAACACGAGAATAAGCGGTGGGATGATCAGCGGCAGCAGGGTCACGAATTCGACCAGTGGACGGAGCTGCGGCAGGCGCAGCCGCACCATATAGGCGGCGGGAACAACGATCAGGGCGCCGACGATGATGGTGAGGAGGCTGACCACAAGGGAATAGACGAAGGTAGCGCGAAAGTCGGGGTCACTCAGCACCAGCCAATAGGCGTCGAGCGACAGGTGGTCGCGCCGGATCCGCAGCGAAAACACGATCGTCGCGATCAGCGGCACCATGAAATAGACGGTGGCGATGGCGAAGACGAGCCACGCCCATGGTTTGCCGCGCGTCACTTGAGCCACCTCTCCGCACGCGTGCGCACGATGAGATAGATGACGTTCGCAAATCCCGTAATCACAACCATCCCAAGGGCCAGCGCGGCGCCGAGGCCCGGACTGTGGAGGACGTCACCGCTGATCTGCGCATACAGCAGGATCGGCACGATGTTGAGCGAGGAGCCGGTCAGCGCATACGCCGTCGCGACTGCGCCAAAAGCGTTGGCGAACAGCAGGGACAGGGTGCCTAAGAGATTGGGCCACAGGACCGGCAAACCGACGTAGCGCCAGAACTGGAATGACGTCGCGCCAAGCGTCGATGCCGCCTCGCTCCACTCGCGTCTCAGGCCGTCCACGGCCGGCGCGATGATCAGGATCATCAGCGGGATCTGGAAATAGAGGTAGGTTACGGACAGTCCCCAGAACGACAGCAGGTTGAAGCCGCTGCGATAGATATCGACGCCGAGAAACTTGAACAGCAGCGTGATCATGCCGAGGCGGCCGAGAGTTGCCACGAACGCGAAGGCCAGGGGAATGCCGGCAAAGTTCGAGGCGACGCCGGAGAACGTCATGATCGACGATCGCAGCCACTCCGGCAGGCGCCCACGAATGACGGCGAGCGTCACCACGAGGCCGATGGCGGCGCCGAGCGCCGCGGAGATCGCCGAGACCTTGATCGAGACCCAATAGGCGCGAACGATCAGGGGCTGACCGAGGTCCAGGATGTTCTGGAAGGTCAGGTGCCCGCTTTCATCAAAGAAGGCACTGGCGACCAGGTTGATCGTCGGAACGATCAGAAACAGCACCGCAAAGATGACGAACGGCGCGATGCCCAGGAATTGGCCGAAAGACATTTCGGGCCACCAGCGACGTGGCGGCCCGAAGCTCGCCGCGGCCGATCCGGAAACCGGATCGGCCATCGGCGCCATTTCATCAGCAACGGGGTTGCTACTTGACGACATCCGCTCCCACGGTCGTGTCCCAGCCTTCCGAGATCACCTTCTTGAAGGCCGCCTGCTGGTCAAGCGTCGGGAACACCGCCTTGGCGTAGAGGGCCGGGTCAGGCAGCTTCGCCAGGAGGTCCGCCGGGACCACCTTGCGCGCAACGAGGTCGTTGAAGCGGATCGGGTGGCAGTAACCGGAGAGGAAGCCGATCTGCCCTTCGTCGGAGTAGAGGAACTCCATCCAGAGCTTGGCGGCATTCGGATGCGGCGCGTAGGCACTGATCGCCTGCACGTAGACACCGGCGACGACGCCATCCGACGGCACGATGACCTGCGCCTTCGGGTTGCCGTTGAAGCCATCCTTCCAGGCCAGCGTATTGTAGTCCCACGACGCGATGACACCGGCCGTTCCGGCGGCGACGTCCTTGGCGCGGGCATTGACCGGGACGAACGTGCCCTTCGTGTTCATCTGCTTGAAGTAGTCGAGGCCAGCCTGGGCGGCCTTGGAGGCGTCACCACCCGCGGCGGCGAGGCCGGCCGCATAGACGCCGAGGATACCGACGTTGTCCTTGCGCGGGTCGCCGCCGAGCGCGAACTGCGGGGCACCGTCCTTGACCAGATCGGCCCACGTGGTCGGGGCGTTGGAGACGACGTCGTCGTTCACCAGGAACGCCAGCACGCCGTAGTAGTCGCCGTACCAGTAGCCATCGGCGTCCTTCGCCTCGGCCGGGATCGAATCCCACGTCGACACCTTGTACGGCTGGATGATGCCGTCGGCCTTCGACGACGGGCCGAAGCCGAGGCCGACGTCGATGACGTCCGGAGCCTGCGGGCCCTTGTTGTCCTTGTTGGCCTTCACCGCCTGCACTTCATCGGCCGAGCCACCTTCCGGATTCAACTCGTTGATGGTGATGCCGTACTTGGCGGTGAACTTGGTGAGCAGATCGCCGTAGCCGCACCAGTAATGCGGCAGGGCGATCGTGGTGAGCTGGCCTTCCTTCTTGGCAGCGTCGATCAGTTCCTGCGACGGTTCGGCGTAAGCGAACGTCGTCGACGCCGCAATCGCCAGAGCCGAAACAGACAGCATCAGATGCTTGGTCATTACCTGTTCCCCTTTGTTTGGGTTCGTTTGAATCTTGCCGGCGCACTAATCGGCCGTCGGCCGCTGCTAGCACCGGTACATAACGTTTCCATGTCAGCTGCGCCGGATCCCCCTCCACGCCACGCTCAGTCTTTGCCGTCCGGTCCGGCGGCCATCTCGGCCGATGGCTAACGTTACGGCCAAACCCGCGCGCTCGCCAGCGCCCCGTGATACTTTTCGGCCGCAGGCCCGCGGCGCCGCGCCCGGTTTATCCACCGCAAAAAAGTGAGCCGGCTTAGTGAGTTAGCGGTGCCTCTTTCATGTGCACAAATTTGTGAGCGCTCCGAAAACCCTGCAATCCCACGGCCCAATACTTACATTTCGACGGAACGCGTTCACGCCGGCGCAATCTCCCCGGCGCATGCTCCAGGATCAGGGAGCGTCTTCCGCTGAGGTGCTTGCGATGGAAGCGCAGATCAATGCCGCGACCGACGATCCGGCCAACCGCCGGATTTCTCGCCGCGTACGCACGCTGAAGAAGGGTACGATCATCCTGCAGGGTGGCTACTCGGTCTTCGATTGCGTTGTGCGCAACCTTTCCGAGACCGGCGCCATGCTCCAGGTCGGCGGGCTCGGCGTCCCGTCTCACTTCGTGCTCGAGTACGACGCGCCGGTGCCGCGTCATCCGTGTACGGTTCGCTGGCGTACCGAAAACGCAGTCGGCGTTTCGTTCGACGACGTGCAGCTCGCCGCCTGAGGCTCAGGCCTTCGGCTTGTGGTGCGCGTGCCAGTGCCAGGCGACGTCGATGCGCCGCGGCAGCCACACCTTCTCCTTCGACTGAACGTAGTCGATGAAGCGCGCCAGCGCCGCCGCGCGTCCGGGCCGGCCAACGAGCCGGCAGTGCAATCCAACCGACATCATCTTCGGCGCGCCACGCTCGCCCTCGGCGTAGAGCGTGTCGAAGGAGTCGCGGAGATAGGCGTAGAACTGGTCGCCGGAGTTGAAGCCCTGCGGCGTGGCGAAGCGCATGTCGTTGGCATCGAGCGTGTACGGGATGATGAGGAAGGGCCCATTCGGCCCCGCGATCCAGTACGGCAGGTCATCGGCGTAAGCGTCGGAAGAGTAGACGAAGCCACCCTCCTCTGCCGCGAGCCGGATCGAATTCAGCGACGAGCGGCCCTGGTAAAGCCCGAGCGGTCGCGTGCCCGTGACCTCGGTGTGGATGCGGACGGCCTCGGCGATATCGCGACGCTCCTCCGCCTCCGTCTTGTCCTTCATCTCAACCCATTTGAGCCCATGGCTGGCGATCTCCCAGTCGGCCTCCTTCATGGCAGCGACAACCTCGAGGTTGCGCTGCATGGCGGTGGCCACGCCGTAGACTGTGACGGGAACCTTCCGCTCCGTGAACATACGCCATAGGCGCCAGAAGCCGGCGCGCGAGCCGTACTCGTAAATCGACTCCATGTTGGCGTGGCGCATGCCGGGCCATGGCTGGGCGCCGACGATCTCCGACAGAAACGCCTCCGATGCGGCGTCACCGTGGAGGATGTTGTTCTCGCCGCCCTCCTCATAGTTGACCACGAACTGGACGGCGATGTTGGCTCCGCCCGGCCACTTCGCGTCCGGCGGATTGCGCCCGTAGCCCACCATGTCGCGCGGGTATTTCTCAGCCATCGCCACCCTCTCCTGCTGGCCGCCATGATGGCGCTCCCTGCGCCAAAGGCGAAGCCGTCTTTTTAATCCGACGTTAACCGTATCCGCCCAAGCTGGTGCGACGGGCTGGCTTGAGCTTTAGGACGTTGTGCCATGGGTAAATCCCGCTTGCGACTGACGACCGCGGAAGACGCGAAGGTCAGCGAGCAGATCGACGTTCAGATCGCGCGGCTTCGGCAAATTCTCGCGCTGATGGCGCCGGAGACCGGCTCGTCGGCGCTGGGCGCCATGCGCCGCGCGGCGCCAACAATGCCGCTCGCCGATCGCGTCAAGCTGCTCACCGAGTACCGCCGCTAGTCGATCCGCACACGCGTATCGCTCACGGCCGCGCCGAAGCGCGCGATGACGGTCTCGCCGGCGATCGCCGTCTGGCCTTCCGCGACAATGACGCCGGCGGCGACCGGCAGATACAGATCGACCTGCGAACCAAAGCGGATAAGACCGATGCGCTCGCCCTGTGCGAGTTGATCGCCTTCGCTCCGCAGACTGACAATGCGCCGCGCAACGCGTCCGGCGATCTGCACAACACCGATGGGGCCATTCGTCGCTTCGATGACGAAGCCGTTGCGCTCGTAGCCATCGGCGCTTTGCACCACGTCCGTCGGCCCATGCCTGCCCGGCTGATAGACGATGCGGGCGACGCGTCCGGCAACCGGTGCGCGGTTCACGTGGCAGTCGAACAGGCCGAGCACGATCGAGACACGACGGCGCGTTTTTTCGCCGAGTCCCAGTTCCTTCGGTGCGACGCCCAGCGAGACCGCGACGATGCGGCCGTCCGCGGGACTGACCACCAGCGCATCGTCCAACGGCGTGACCCGTGGCGGGTCGCGGAAGAAGTACGCGCACCACGCGGCAAGGATAAGTCCTATCCACAAAACCGGCTGCCAGAACCAGCCGAAGAACAACGCGACGACCGCCAGGATGGCGACGAACGGGTAGCCCTCGGGCCGCACGGGCACGAGCATCTTGCGGATCGAAGCAATGATGGTTTCCGGCGTGGTCATGGCGGCAGCATGCACGGCGGAGGCCGGAAGGGAAGCGGCCGCTACTGCTCGAAGGCGGCCTGATCGACGTAAGGGCCTTCCTCGGCGGATGGTCCTGCCACGCGCGCCGCATCTTCCTCTTCGGTCTTCCGCAGGATCGCGGCGGCCTGCGCTGCCTGCTTCTGGCGGTTCCACATCGACGCGTAAAGCGCACCCTGCGCCAACAGCGAATCGTGTGTGCCGCGCTCGACGATGCGGCCGTCGTCGATGACCAGAATCTCGTCGGCATTGACGACCGTGGACAGACGATGGGCGATGACAAGCGTCGTGCGATCGGCTGAGACGCGGTCGAGCGCCGCCTGGATCTCGCGCTCGGTATGGATATCGAGCGCCGAGGTCGCCTCGTCGAGGATCAGGATCGGCGGGCCTTTCAGCACCGTGCGGGCAATGGCGACGCGCTGCTTCTCGCCGCCGGACAGCTTCAGGCCGCGCTCGCCGACCTCGGTGTCGTAGCGCTGCGGCAGGTCCTCCACGAACTCGGCGATCTGCGCCGTCGCGGCCGCGGCGACGATGTCGGCGTCGGTCGCCTCCGGACGGCCGTAGCGGATGTTGTAGGCGATGGTGTCGTTGAATAGCACTGTATCCTGCGGGACCATGCCGATGGCGGCGCGGAGCGACTCCTGCGTCACGTCGCGGATGTCCTGGCCGTCGATGGTGATGCGGCCCTGGCTCACATCGTAGAAGCGGAACAACAGTCGCGAGATGGTGGACTTGCCGGCGCCCGACGGACCGACCAGCGCCACCGTCTTGCCGGCCGGCACGCGGAATGTGATGCCCTTCAGGATCTCGCGATCGGGATCGTAGTGGAAGTGCACATCCTCGAACCGGACTTCGGCGCCGGCGACCGCCAGCGGCCATGCGCCCGGCTTGTCGACGATCTCCGGTTTGACCTCCAGCAGGTCGAACATCGCCTCGATGTCGATGAGGCCCTGCTTGATCTCGCGATAGACCATGCCGATGAAGTTGAGCGGGATGGACAGCTGCAGCAGCAGGGCGTTGATCAGCACGAAATCGCCGAGCGTCTGCTCGCCGCGCATCACGGCCTGGGCCGACATCACCATGCAGATGGTCATGCCGATGGAGAAGATGACGATCTGGCCGATGTTCAGCCAGGCGATCGAGGTCCAGATGCGGACAGCGGCTTCCTCGTAGCGCGCCATCGATTTGTCATAGCGCGCCGCCTCCAGTTTCTCGTTGCCGAAGTACTTCACCGTCTCGAAATTGAGCAGCGAGTCGATCGCCTTGGAGTGGGCATCCTGATCGGACTCGTTCATGGCGCGGCGGATCTTGATGCGCCAGTCGGACACCTTCACCGTGAACCAGACGTAGACGATGATGGTCGCCACCACGACGACGAGGTACTTCCAGTCGAACTGCCAGGCGATGATGCCGGCGGCGAAGGCAAATTCCAGGAAAGTCGGGATCGTGTTGAGGATGGTGAAGCGAACGATCGTCTCGATCCCGTTGACGCCGCGCTCGATCACGCGCTGAAGCCCGCCGGTGCGGCGCTGGAGATGGAAGCGCAGCGACAGCTCGTGCATGTGCACGAAGGTGATGTACGCGAGGTTCCTGACGGCATGCTGGCCGACGCGCGCGAACAAGGCGTCGCGCAGGTTGTTGAACACGTTCATCAGGACGCGACCGACGCCGTAGGCGATGACCAGCATCACCGGGACGGCGAACAGCGTCGTCAGCGGCACGGTGCCGTTCACCGGCTTGGCGGTCAGCGCGTCGGTCGCCCACTTGTAGGAATAAGGCACCAGCACGGTGACGATCTTGGCGGCGACCAGAATTGCGAAGGCCCACACGACGCGCCATTTCAGATCCGGGCGCGCGGCCGGCCACATGTACGGCCACAGGCGCACGAGCGTCATCAGGGTGGTTTCGCGCTTCTGCGGCGCAGTCGCGTCGCTCATGCGCTGGGATCCGGGAGTTGGGTCATTCAGGGTGGGCCTGCACGAAATCTGTGCAGCCGAAATAGCCCTAAACTGGAGGAATTCAAGAAAATAGGCGGCCGGCGTCTTCAACCGTCACGGCGGGAGCCGACCCGCCGCCGGAACTCGCCCTACAGCTTTGCGATCTCGGCGGTAAGGTCGCGCACCAGCGCCTCCGCCTTCGCCTTGTCGAGGCCGTACCAGCGCAGCACCTGATTGTCGCCAAGGCCGAGGCCCACCGTGACAATGCGCTCGTTGTTCACGGTCGCCATGCCGATCTGATGGCCGTCGGCGATCTCGACACGCATGAGACCAGCGCCGCCCGATGCGCCGCCGCGCGACAGCGTGAAGACCAGCCCCTCCAGCGCCGAGATCAGCGCGTCGAGCTGGTCCGGGCGGACCTGCAGCGCGACATCGCCTTTGTTGGTGTGGACGGTGAGCGAGCCGGTGTTGCGATCGGCGAGCGCGCCTGCCCCGACGCCGGTGACCTTGTACGTGTTCATGCGCGGCTCAGTCGGTCCAGGTCACGCTGCCCTTGGGCATGATGAACACCTGGCCGGGGTAGATCCAATGCGGATTGCGGATCTGGTCGGTGTTGGCCTGGTAGATCGTCGACCAGCGCATGCCTTTGCCCCAGGCGCCGCGGGCGATGCGCCAGAGATTGTCGCCGCGCTTGATGATGACGGTCTCCATCTCGGGCATGGTCCCGGCGAGAGTCGCACCGCTGGCGTCGGCAGTGGCGCCGCCTGCCTGGCCCGTCGGCTTAAGGATCGCGACTTCTACCTCGCGTTCGAAGGGAACCTCCGAGCGCGCGATCACCTCGCCGCCGTTATCGATCTGGTCGGCGCGCACCGTGTACTTGCCAGCCGGCAAGTCCTTCTTCGTCTCGATCAGCCACGTGCCGGAGGGCGACGGCGTCGCCTCGCCCAGCGGTTTGTCGTCCAGATAGACGCGCACGGTCTCGCCGGTCTTGGTGGTCCCGGCGATATAGACGGAACCGGAGGTGTCCGCTTCGACGGCGGCGACGGCGACCTCCGGCTTCGGTGGCTCGGCCTTCGCCAACTGCTGCTCGGTGGCAACAGGCGGCTCGGCCTTGGCCGGCGGCTCCGTCGCGATCGGCGCTTCTGCCGTGATCTGTGGCTCCGCCGTGATCGGCGCTTCGCCGGTGAGCGGCGGTTCGGCCGTTACCGGCGGCTCGGCAGCCGTGGCGACCTGTTGGTTCGCCGCGGGAGCTTCCGCTGGCGCGTTGGCGGTGGCAGGAGCCGACTGTGCGGCAGGCGCTGCCGCAGCGACCTGATCACCGGATGCCGGCGGCGCAGCAGGAGCCGCGGCCGAGGCCTGATCGTTGCCCGGAGCCGCAGGCGCCGCCGGCGCAGCGTCCGGCACCTGCAGGACCTTGCTGGCGCTATCCGGCGTGTTCATCACAACCAGCACGTCTTTGGTGCCCTTCTCGGGCACGGAGACGGTCACGCGCTGATCGGACAGGGTCTGTGTCGCGTTATCTTTCGCCGTCATGCGTACGGCAAGGTCGTGGGTGCCCGGCGGCAGCGGCTTGTCGAGCGACAGCGCCCACTCGCCGCTCTCGTCCGCTTGGGCGGTCGCGATCGGCGCCGTGCCATCCAGCACCTCGACCTTGGCCCCGGGCTCGGCCTGCCCGGCGACCACGGCTTCGCCGCTTGGCTCGACACGGACGATATCGAAAGACGGCAGAGGCTCGGGCGACGGAGCGGCGGCAACAGGTGGGACGACCCCCGGCTTCGCCGCCGGTGCGGTATCGGCAGGGTTAACCGCCGCAACCTCGGCAGGCTTGGAGGACGCGGACGCGTCCGGCGAAGTTGCCGCCGGCGGCTGCGACTGAGCCGTCGCCGCGGATGTCGGGACGGCAGGGGACTTGCGGAGCTGGCTGATCTCGTAGCCGGTCAAGCCCGCCACCACGGCAACCGCCAGGAGAAGGCCGAGGACCTTCGCCGGTGCCCGCTCGTCCATCTTGCCCTGTCCTGAAGCCACGCACGCACTCCGTGTTTCACGCCACTATACGCCCGTTCAAAGGCGCGACAAGCGAGCCCCGTGCCAATCCTTGACGGGCATGGTTGGCGAATGCCACATGACCCACATGGCCGAATTGAGAAGTCTCTGCGTCTATCTTGGCGCCAACAAAGGCGCTGCGCCGGTTTATGCCGAAGCCGCGCGCGCGCTCGGCGCGTCGCTTGCCCGCAACAACGTCCGCCTGGTCTACGGCGGCGGGGCCGTCGGCTTGATGGGCATCCTCGCTAACGCCGTCATGGAAGGCGGGGGCGAGGTCACCGGCATCATCCCGCAGTTCCTTAAGGACCGCGAAGTGATGCTGCGCGAGGTCGACGACCTGATCGTCACCGCCGACATGCACGAGCGCAAGCGCATCATGTTCCAGCGCGCCGACGCCTTCGTCGCGTTGCCGGGCGGCATCGGCACGCTCGAGGAAGTCGTCGAGGTGATGACCTGGGCGCAACTCGATCAGCACGTGAAGCCGGTGATCATCGTCAACATCAACAGTTTCTGGGACCCGCTGATCGCGCTGTTCGACCGGATGATGCAGGAAGGCTTCCTGCACAAAGCCTTCCTCGGCAACCACACCGACCTGCCGGTGAGCTTCGTCAACTCGGTCGAGGACGTGATCCCCACGCTGAAGGCGAAGATCGCAGCGCTGCCGCGGGCCGAGCTCGACGAGCCGGTCGACGCGCGGCTCTAGCCTGCCGCTTTAACACCGCGCGGGCGCTCGATTCCTTCCACGCCTTGTGGTGGTATGCCCGCGACTCATCCGTGTCGGGGGGACATGAAAATGCATCGTCTGGTTCTGTCAGCTTTCGCCGCGCTCGCGGCCCTGTCCGTGCCGGCCACCGCGCAGCAGGCCGACCTCACGGAAGAACAGGCGGCGCAGGCGATGGATTTCGCCATGCACGATGCGGTCTTCACGCTCTATCACGAGAGCGGGCATCTGCTGGTCCACGAGCTCGGCTTGCCGGTGCTCGGAAAGGAGGAAGATGCGGCCGACGCGCTCGCTGTCGTCCAGATCTTCAAGAACACCAAGGACGACGACGAGCTGTTCAACACGATGAACGACGTCGCCGACGGATGGTATTTCAACGCGCTCAGCATGACGGACGACGACCTGAACACCTACGACGACCACAGCCTCGACATCCAGCGCGCCAACGCGATGGTATGCATGATGGTCGGCGCCAAGCCGGACGAGTTCAAGGAAACGGCGGACGCCTACGAGATGGACCCCGATCAGCAGGAGGCCTGCGCCGGCACTTACCAGCAGGCGGTCGATTCATGGGCGAGCGAACTCAGTCCGCATCTCGCCAAGACTCCGGGTCCGGAGATCAAAATCACGTACGAAGACGCCGGCGACTTCCAGGAGTTCGCCGACGAACTGAAGTCGCGCCGGATTCTGGAAAATCTCGCCGAGAGCCTGAGGACCAATTTCGCCCTGCCCCGCCCGCTGAAGTTCACCGCCAAGGTCTGCGACGAGGCGAATGCCTTCTACGAGGAAGACACGCATTCGATCACGTACTGCTACGACCTGGCGAAGGACATGTACGACCTCGGCGCCGCGAACCTGTTCACCGACGACCCCAAGGGACGTCCGCAATAGGCGACCAGGCGCAGCGACCTAGGCGGCTGTCGCCCCCGCCCTCAGCAGCTTGTAGACGATGGAGTCGTTGAGCGCCTCGAACGAGGCGTCGACGATATTTTCCGACACCCCGACGGTGAACCACGAGTCGCCCGAAGCGTCGGTGGATTCGATCAGCACCCGCGTCACCGCCTCGGTGCCGCCGTTCAGGATACGCACCTTGTAGTCGATCAGCTTCAGGTCGGAGATGGCGTCGCGATAGACACCGAGGTCCTTGCGCAAAGCCTGGTCGAGCGCGTTGATCGGACCGTTGCCCTCACCGACGTTGAGCAGACGCTGGCCGCCGACCATCACCTTCACCACGGCTTCCGAGACCGAGACCAGCTCGCCCAGCGCGTTGTGCCGACGCTCGGTCGTCACGTGGAACCCCTCAACGTCGAAGTACGCCGGCACGCCGCCCATCAGCCGGCGCGCCAGCAGCTCGAACGATGCGGCCGCACCTTCGAAGGCGTAGCCGCGAGATTCGCGTTCCTTCACGGCCGAGAGGAGCGTGTCGAGGCGGCGGTCGTCCTTCGCGACCTCCACCCCCATGCGCGACAGCTCGGCGAGCAGGTTCGACTTGCCGCCCTGGTCGGAAACCATGACGTGGCGGTGGTTGCCGACGGATTCCGGCGGCACGTGCTCGTACGTCCTCGGATCGCGGGCCAGGGCGGACGCGTGGATGCCGGCCTTGGTCGCGAAGGCGGCCGCGCCGACGTAAGCCGCCTGACGGTTCGGCGCCCGGTTCACCATCTCGTCGAAGCGATGCGATAGATCGGCAAGGCTGGCGAGGCCCTCCGGCGTCACGCTGGTTTCGTAGCGGTCGGCGTAGGTCGGCTTCAGCAGCAGCGTCGGGATCAGCGACGTCAGGTTGGCGTTGCCGCAACGCTCGCCGATGCCGTTCAGCGTCCCCTGGATCTGGCGCGCGCCGGCCCGCACCGCGGCGAGCGAGTTGGCCACCGCCTGCTCGGTGTCATTGTGAGCGTGGATGCCGAGGTGATCGCCGGGAATGGCCTTCGCGACTTCGGTGACGATCCGCTCGACTTCCTCCGGCAGCGAACCGCCGTTGGTGTCGCAGAGCACCACCCAGCGCGCCCCTGCCTGGTAGGCGGCCATGGCGCAGGCGAGCGCATACGTCGGATTGGCCTTATAGCCGTCGAAGAAATGCTCGCAGTCGAGGAGGACCTCCCTCCCCGCTTCCTTCGCTGCGGCCACAGACTGGCGGATCGAGTCGAGGTTCTCCGCCTCCGTGGTCTGGAGCGCGACGCGGACCTGGTAGTCCCACGTCTTGCCGACGAAGCAGATCGCGTCGGCGCTGGCATCGAGGAGCGCGCGCAAGCCCGGATCGTTGGATAGCGACACGCCGGCGCGCTTGGTCATGCCGAAGGCGGTGAACTTGGCGCGCGCCGTCTGCCTCTTCTGGAAGAAGGTGCTGTCGGTCGGGTTGGCGCCCGGATAGCCGCCCTCGACGTAGTCGACGCCGAGCTTGTCGAGCATCGCGGCGACGGCAACCTTGTCGTCCAGCGTGAAGTCGACGCCACTCGTCTGCGCCCCGTCGCGCAGCGTCGTGTCGAAAAGATAGAGGCGTTCCTTACTCATTTCGGTGGCCAATATTCTGTATCGTGATCGGGATGGGTTCGCGGATGAATGCGGTCGGCGTCGCGGTATCCAGCCGCATCGCCGCCGCCGGTAATCCCCACCGGCATCGCGATCACTTCATCTACCCACGATGGACGCGCCTCGCCGCCCCACTGGGCGAGGGGCCGCACTGCTTCGACATTGTCGAGCGAGCCGAGACTGACCCAGGTGTTCGTCCGTGACGGGTCGAGGGAATCCCAACCCATCGGCGTCCCGCAGTCGGCGCAGAATGTGCGCACGCCGATGTCGGAACTCTTCCAGCGCCCGAGCTTGCCGCGGGTTATCTCGAAGTCCTTCCGCTCCACGGCGGCAAACGCGCCGAAGATATTGCCGAACTGCTTCTGGCACATGCGGCAATAACAGATGAGGCAATCAGTCGGCGGGGTGTGCATGGCGTAGCGAACGGCGCCGCACTGGCAGCCGCCTGTGATGCGGACATCAGGCATGGTGACCTCCCTGCGGCGGCCACGCGGCCGTATCGCGATCCGGATGCTGGTTGCTGCTCGCCTTGATGGCGGCCGCCCACGCTTCCGACTCCTGCTCCGTCGTGGTCTCGGTCTCGATCTCGTGGAGCGAGTCAAAGAACGGCAGCCGGCCCTCGATGCCGTCCTGGGCCTGCGGCGGGAACAGCTCCGGGTTGTCGAACGACCCGATCGTCAGCGCGATGCGCTTGCTGGTGACGTCGTTGTAGAATAGCGGCGTGCCGCAGCGCGCGCAGAAGCCGCGCTCGACATTGGCCGAGCTGCGGAACGTCGCGGGCTCGCCTCGCGTCCAGGTCAAGGCGTCCTTCGGCACGCCAACCAGCGCGGCGAAGAAATTGCCCACGGCCTTCTGGCACATGCGGCAGTGGCAGATGTGGGCGTTATCCATCGCCGCGGTGGTGTGATAGCGCACCGCGCCGCACTGGCAGCCGCCGCTCGCCTCGATCGCGTACTGCCTCATGGCTGCTGCTCCACCGGCCACACCGCCGTGTCGTGATCCGGGTGCTGGTAGCTCACGACGCGCGCGTTGAAGGCGTCCTGCTTCGGGCTGTCGCCTGGCATGCGCGTCGGCAGCTCGGGCAAATCATCTGCAAAGGGGAGTTTGTCTGCCGGGTTTACCTGGATGACCGGAGCAGCGGCGACGGGATTGTCGAACGCGCCGATCGCCAGTTCGTATTCGCCGCCGAGCTCGTGGTAGACGAGCGGCGTGCCGCAATCGGCGCAGAAACCACGCTCCGCGAGGTTGGAGCTGCGGAACCATTTCGGCTGCCCCCGCGTCCACGTCACCTCGAAACTCGTGACGAACGGCGCGTAGAAATGGCCGAACTGCTTCTGGCACATGCGGCAATGACAGAGCGATCCGCGCCCCAGCCGTCCGGCACGAAAACGCACTGCTCCGCATTGGCAGCCGCCGGTCAACGCTTCGCTCATTTGGCCTTCTTCTTCGCGGCGGGTTTCTTCGCTGCCTTCTTTGCCGTCGCCTTCTTCGCGGCTACCGCCACGTGGGTCACGGCTTCGATGTTGTGGCCGTCGGGGTCGAGGACGAACGCGGCGTAGTAGTGCTCGTGGTACTCCGGCCGCACGCCCGGCTTGCCGTTGTCGCGGCCGCCGGCCCTGATGGCGGCCTTGTAGAACGCATCGACCGCGTCTCGCGTGTCCGAGCCAAACGCAAAGTGCACGTGAGGCGCGGTCCTGCCGCCGCTGGAGATCCACAGGAATGGCTTGCCGCCGGTGCCGTAGCCGGCGGTGCTGCCGCCATCCCACTTGAACTCGCGCAGCTTCTTCCAGCCGAGCGGTTTCAGCGCAGCGGTGTAGAACTTGATGCTGCGCTCGTAGTCGCTGACCTGCCAGCCGACGTGGTCGATGATCGGTGCCTGCGCCATCCTTCACTCCCCCTTGGTGCTCAACTAAACCGCGTCTCAGCTGGGAGCGGCAGGTCCCCACCTGCCGCCCGCAGTGAGACTCGCGGACTAACGACCACGCTTCTTGCCCTTCGCCGGCTTCCGCTTGGCAGCGGGCTTGCGCTTCGCTGCCGGTTTCTTTTTCGCCGACGCCTTGCGGCTGCTTTTGGCGGCCGTCTTTGCTTTCGCCCGACGGCTCGACGCGGCGCGAGGCGGAGCGTGCATCACCGCTTCGATGTTGTGACCCTCGGGATCGAGCACGAACGCCGCGTAGTAATTCTGGTGGTAATGCGGACGCAGACCCGGTGCGCCGTTGTCCATGCCGCCGGCGCTCAGCGCGGCGCGATGGAACGCGTCGACCTGGTCGCGGCTTTCGGCACGCAGCGCGATGTGCGCGTGCGTTGCCTTGCCTCCGCCGCTGATCCAGAGGAACGCCTTGCCGTCGGCGCCAAGGCCCATGACCTTCTCGCCATTGTCCATCGGGAATTCCATGAGCACGCCGATACGCAACGGCGCCAACGCCGCGGCATAGAACGCCTTCGCCTTGTCGAAGTCGGCAACGCTCAGGCTGATGTGATCGATCTCAATCGTCATCGCTTGACCTCCCACGTCGTGACCAGTTCCCCCGTCTTGGGGTCCTTCGCATCTTTCAACGCAATGCCCATGGCGTCGAGCTTCTTCCGAATCTCGTCGGCGCGGGCGAAATCTTTTGCCGCACGCGCGGCCGCGCGATCGGCAATTAGCATCTCGGCGTTCGTTTTCACGTCAGCAGCAAGCTCTCGGGCGCGAATGCGGTCTAGGCCGAGGGCCTGCATGGCGGCGAACAAGCCGGCCGCATCGCCCGCTTTCCGCAATCCGTGCATGCGCGCGATCGCCAGAGGCGTGTTCAGGTCGTCCAACAGACCGTCGACGAAATCGTGGGGAGCGGCCTGAACTTTCACCTCGTTCTGCGTCAGGTGCGTCCACTCGGTCAGCGTGCGCTCTGCCTCATGCAGCGCGTCGACCTTCCAGTCGATCGGCTGGCGGTAATGCGTCATCAGCATGGCAAGACGCAGCACCGAGCCCGGCCACTGGCGGCCGCCGAACATCGTGCCGCCGAGAAGATCACGGATCGTCACGAAATTCCCCAGCGACTTCGACATCTTCTCCCCCTCCACCTGGAGGAAGCCGTTGTGCAGCCAATAGTTGGCCATCACCGCCGTGTCGTGTGCGCAGCGCGATTGCGCGATCTCATTCTCGTGGTGGGGGAAGATGAGGTCGATCCCGCCGCCGTGGATGTCGAAGGTGTCGCCGAGAAGAGCGCCGGCCATCGCCGAGCACTCGATGTGCCAGCCCGGCCGGCCCATCCCCCACGGTGACGGCCACGCCGGCTCGCCGGGCTTCGACGGCTTCCACAGCACGAAATCCATCGGATCGTGCTTGTACGGCGCCACCTCGACGCGCGCGCCGGCGATCATGTCGTCGAGCGAGCGGTTGGATAGCTTCCCATAATCCGGCATTGAGGGCACGTTGAACAACACGTGCCCCTCCGCGGCGTAAGCGTTGCCCTTGTCCACGAGCTGGCCGATCAGGCGGATCATGTCGGTGGGCGCGGCAGGCTTCGCGATATACTCGGTCGCGCGCGGCTCGTGCGTCGGCGGCAGGCAGCCGAGCGCCGCCACGTCCTCGTGGAACTGGCGTTCGGTCTTCCCGGTGACGGCGCGGATCGCCTCGTTCAGCGGCAGCTGCGGATATTCCTCCGCCGCGCGCGCGTTGATCTTGTCATCCACGTCCGTGATGTTGCGGACGTACGTGACGTGCGCCTCGCCGTAGAGATGGCGCAGCAGACGGAACAGAACGTCGAAGACGATCAGCGGCCGCGCGTTGCCGATGTGGGCGAAGTCGTAGACCGTAGGCCCACAGACATACATGCGTACGTTGTTGCGATCGATCGGTACGAAGGCCCGTTTCTCGCGCGTCAGCGTATCGTAGAATTTGAGTTCCATTCCGCGTCGTCCAATCGGTCCCAAAACGGCACTAAACGCCAGTCGGCCGGCTGGCCGGGCGTCGTTTAGGTCTCGAATTTGAGAAAAGACAGCCGCAGCCAGCGATGGTCGCTAGCGAATAATCGTCCGGCAAATGCCGCAAGTGGCAAACAGGCTGTCCATGGCCGGCACCATGGTCAAATACGTGTTCCCCGTCAAGCATTTCGCAGGCCTTTCGCGCACCACTTGCAGAATCCGCCCTATCCCGGTAGCACGCGCCCCTTCGGTTAAGGCCGGTTTAACGAATTGCCCGCAAACTTACGCAATCTGAATTTTTCCCGGAAACCATACTGCTTAGCGAGCATTAGGATCACCATGCGCGCCCGTCTTGTCATTGCGTTCGCTCTCCTCGCCACCGCCAGCCTTCCGGCCCGGGCGGAGAACCAGCTTTTCGTCGTCGCCAACAACCCGGATGGCTATGGCGTCGATCGCTGCCTCGCCACCGGCGCGCCGTGCGGGCGGGCGATCGCGTCGGCCTATTGTCAGTCGCGGGATTTCCAGGCGGCGGTGTCCTACCGCAAGGTAGAGCGGGAACAGGCCACCGGTCTGGTCATGACCGCGCTCGAACAATCCAGGGACCAGGCACTGGTCGCCATCGAGTGCGTCCGCTAGCGCAGATACGGCCACAAGCCATACCTGCAACGGCCAATCTCGACACCACGACAGCGCGGGCGTAAACCCATTCCGCTGTCTGGCGCGCGGCT
>DASZSW010000015.1:0-28174 GCA_035548515.1 Bauldia sp.
GGCGTGGGCGATGCGGACCACGACCATGTCGGCGGCGGCAAGCGGGCGGGAAGCTTCCTTGGTTTCCTCGATGCCCTTCAGCAGCATCTGCCACGCGCGGGCGAGCGCGCGGAGCGAAATCTTCTCGGCGAAGGCCTTGCCGCGCGTCTTCTCTTCCTCGGTGAGGGCCGCATCGTCTTCGGCGGTAGAGGCCAGCTTCAGGCGGGTGACGAGATGCGTGAAGGCGGCGAGGTCCTCCAGCACGACGGCGGGATCGGCGCCGACGTCGTGCAGCTCCTTGAGCCGGGCGAGCGCGGCGGCGACGTCGCCGCGCATGGTGTCCTCGAACAGGTCGATGACCATGGCGCGGTCGGCGAGGCCGAGCATGTTGCGCACGTCCTCGGCCGTGACCTTGCCGGTACCGTGGGCGATCGCCTGATCGAGCAGCGAGAGGGAGTCGCGGGCCGAGCCTTCGGCGGCGCGGGCGATCATGGTGAGGGCCGCGTCCTCGACGTCGATGTTCTCGTTCGCCGCAATGCCACGCATCAGTTCGATCAGGCGGCCGGCCTCAATGCGGCGGAGATCAAAACGCTGGGTGCGGGACAGAACCGTGACAGGGACCTTGCGCACCTCGGTAGTGGCGAAGATGAACTTCACATGTTCGGGCGGCTCTTCCAGCGTCTTCAGCAGGCCGTTGAACGCGGCCTTCGACAGCATGTGCACTTCGTCGATGATGTAGACCTTGTAGCGTGCGATCGCCGGCTTGTAGCGCACCGCCTCGATGATCTCGCGGATGTCGTCGATGCCGGTGTGGGAGGCGGCATCCATCTCGATGACGTCGACGTGGCGGCCTTCCATGATCGCAGCGTCGTGCTCGCCCGGCTCGGTCATGTCGATGGTCGGCTGGTCGATCTTGCCGGGGACGCTGTAGTTCAACGCGCGGGCGAGAATGCGGGCGGTGGTCGTCTTGCCGACGCCGCGGACGCCGGTGAGCATGTAGGCCTGGGCGATACGGCCGGTGCGGAACGCATTAGTGAGGGTGCGCACCATCGGCTCCTGGCCGATCAGGTCGGTGAAGCTTTGCGGACGGTACTTGCGGGCCAGAACGCGGTAGCCGCCGGCGCCGGCCGCCGGCAGGATCGCCTCGTCCCTGTCGGTGCCGCGCTTGGCCATTCCGCCGGTGTGCTCGTCTCGCCTGAGGTGGGGCTAGTGGGAGGCTGACACGCGACCCGTGCCGAATCTCGTTAGGGCTGCTTCCTTCCGGACCTGACCCGGTTGGCGAGCGGTCCGTCCGCAGCCAACCTCCCGGGGTGACCATATCATGTCAGGAGGGCCGAGAGACAAGATGGGAATAGGGGCGGGACGGGCGACAGCGGCGGCAAACTGGGGGTAAGGTCACGCGATTCCCCTGCCCTTCCCCGCGAGTCTCAGGAAACCTCCATGGGCTTCTTCGACGGTATGCCGGCGGTTGAGCCTTCCGCCCGTGTGGGCTTCGCCGGGAACCGGATCGAGCGGCGCAGCGAGCACCGTTCGGCCGACGCCGTACCGGCTGCGGTTGGCGACGATCGCGCGAGGTTCTACCTGTTTCGCGGCGACAAGGTGCTGCTGCGCGGAAGCGACCCATTGTTTGAGCCGCGTGAGGCGGATGGACTGGGTGCTGTCCGTGACGAGACGGTGCTGCTCGGGTGGGCCGGAGACGGGCCGCGCCTCGCCTCGCTCCTGCCGGACAGTGCGCAGATCGACGAGCAGCGGATCGGTCTGGTCGACCTGCGTACCGTCGCAACTGGCGCGATGGTGACGCCGGAACACCTCGGCGCACTGGCGCAGGCGCGGGCGCTGATGAACTGGCATGGACGGCACCGGTTCTGCTCCAACTGCGGCGCGGCGACGACGATCGCAAATGGCGGCTATCGTCGAGACTGCCCGCGCTGCCAAGCGCAGCATTTTCCGCGCACCGATCCGGTCGTGATCATGCTCGCCATCCGCAACGAGCGCGTTCTGCTCGGGCGGCAGCGCCAGTTCCAGCCCGGCATGTACTCGGCGCTCGCCGGGTTCCTCGAGCCTGGGGAGACGATCGAGGATGCGGTCAGGCGCGAGACTCTGGAGGAATCCGGCGTGCCGATCGGACGCGTGCGCTACCACGCGAGCCAGCCGTGGCCATTTCCGATGTCGCTGATGATCGGATGCCATTGCGAGGCGCTGTCCGACACGATCAGCCGCGACGAGGCGGAGCTCGAGGACTGCCGCTGGTTTACGCGTGATGAGGCGCGGGCAATGCTGGCAGGCACCCATCCGGACGGGCTGAAGGCCCCGACGAACATCGCGATTGCGCGCACGCTGCTCGCTGCGTGGAGCGGCGGCTAAGCGGCCGCGTGCGATTCGATGATCTCGTGAATGCGGCGGGTGACCGCCTTCACCGGATAGGGCTTGGGCACAAAGCGACCGAAGTTGCGGATGCTCTCGAGGCGATCGACCAGGGCCATATGATTGCCGGAGGTGACGAGCACCTCGACGCCCGGCCAACGATGCTCGATTTCCTCCGCCAGCATCAGACCATCGACCGCGCCCGGCAGGTTGATGTCGGTGAAGACCACGCCGACGTCGCGATGGCGCAGCAGCATGTCGAGCGCCTGCTCGCCGCTGAAGGCCTGCAGGACCTCGAAGCCATCATCGCGCAAGGCATCGGCGACGTCCCAGTTCACCAGGACCTCGTCTTCAACGACCAGCACCTTCTTTGGGGTCGCGGTTTTCATGGATCGTCAACGATGGGCGATGCCCAAGGTTCCTGCCCGCCCGCAAGTCCTTAAAATTGTAGCTAATTTTTAGTTGACGCCAGCGCGTTCAGGCGCGCTTCGCGCCCGTTTTTGGCGGCGACACTCCGTGGAAGGCGGACGCGGCTAAACGGGCGGCGAGGCGAATACCTGCAGGCCCTGCGCGTCCCAGGGGACCATATGGTCGTGGTCGCGAAGGGTCGTGCCGGGCGGGTCGAGGAAGAGGCGCAGGCCCACGGCACCACTCCAGGCGCTGGCACTCGATCCGTTGCCGGAGCCGTTAACGTAGGCGACGCGGCCGAAGACGCTCATGGGCGATGCGGTGAAGCGATGCTCCAGGGTCGCCGCCACGTTCCACACGCTGGCGCCGGCAGCCGAGGTGTAGCCGAGGTCACCGCGGAGCTTGGTGTCGGGTGTGAAGTAGAAGTTGCCCCAGCCGCGAACGTTCCAGTAGGTGGCGTGGCTGCTGCCTGCGGAAGTCGATCCGGCGGAAGCCTGGATGCCGAGCGTGGTGCTGGGGCTGACGTCGACGGTTGCCTCCGCGCCCCCGAAGCCGGTCGTGGCACCGCCGAACAAGACGCCGCCAAAGACGCCGACGGCCCCCTGCGCGCCGCGGTGCCAGACGTGAACGGCAGGACCGGCGCCAGCGGTTGAGTAACCGCCGGATTGGAACACAGCGGCAGCGTTCAGATCCGCCTGGATGTTCCAGTCGTTGTGCAGCGGAATGTTGACGCGGCCGGCACCGGCGAACATGCCAGCATTGTCGGAGTTCGAATTGATGAAGCCGACGCCGAGCTCGAGGTGACCGACGAGGGTCATCGACTTCGGAGCGTAGATCGGATCACCCGCCGGCGGGGGCTGAGAAAAATCCGCCGCGATTGCAGGACGAGCAAACACCGCCGCAACGGCAGCCAACGCCACGATACGCATCGCCCACTCCCCAGATACGCGGGTGCCTCTAGCCGGCTCGATAGCACAAAGCGGTTCCGCAGCCAATTGTATCCACGGCGCTTCTGTACGTGCAGTTGCACGCCTTTGCCGCTCTATTGCTGCGGTCCGCTCAGGCCGATGTCGCGTTCGGCGCGGAAGACGTTGGAGTAGAGGTTGGCGATCCACTGGCGGCCGCTGGCCGTGACGTTGAGATGGCGGACGGCCGGCTGAATGAACGGCGCGATCATGTTGTAGTAGAAGGCGGGATACTTCTCGACGAGATCGGCGGGATTGGCGTAGCCGAGCTGGCGATTGAGCCCGGCCTCGTCGAATTCGTAGTAGAGGGCGTTGGCCTTACGAATGTAGTGGGGGTCGCCGAGCTGGCCGATGAGATCGGCAGCGCGGAGCAGCGCGCCCTCCTCGCCAATCTCGTCGACGCTCGAGGTCAGCGTGGCGGGAAAGCGCGTCGCCTCGACGGCGTTGGCGATGCGCGTTTCGTCCAGCAGCTCAATGTCGCTGAAGCGATGCTTCACGAACAGCTTCGAGCGATCGACGTGGTAGGGGGTGAGCGCCGCATCCGACGCGCCGCGTTCCAGCTTCACCTTCTTGCCTTTGTCATCGACGACGAAACCCTTGTCGTCGTCGCCCGGCAGGATGCCGCGCACATAGCCGATATCGTGCATGAGGCAGGCAACGATGATGTGGGCGTAGTCGCTGGCCGGCGTGTCGCTCTGCAGCGCGCGGCCGCGAAGGATGTCGTGGCAGGCGAGCGTCACCAGCATGGTGTGCTCGATGTTGTGGTAGAGCGCATCGCTGTTGCCGATGCTTTCCAGCGCGATGCGGGCGACGGACGGGACGAGCTGGGTCAGCTGACTCTCGGACGGCCCGTAGCGGCGCTGCATGTACTCGGAAAGGAACTCACCGAGCGCATCGGCTGCCAGTTCCGGAACGGTAATCATCGCGCGCCCTCCCCTTGGTACGGTTTCGGGCAGTGTAGCGCGAAGTCCTGCGCCTTGGTGTTGCCGATCAGTGACCCCGGCCACCGGCACCTATCGGGACGGCGCTTTTCCGCGACCTGGGGGGCAAATAAAAGCGGCGGCCAGTTGCCTGGCCGCCGCTCGATCGGTGTTCAGCTACGGCTGTCTACATGCAGACCCACTTGCCGTTGATCCACTTGCAGTTCTTGCCGTATTTGCCGTTCTGGCCGTTGTTGTAGCCTTGGCCGTTCTGGCCATTCTGGCCGTTGCCATACTGGCCGTTCTGGCCGTTGCCAAACTGACCGTTCTGACCGTTCTGGCCGTTGCCGAACTGGCCATTGTTGGGGAATTTCGGCGGCTTCGGCGGCATCGGGTTCTTCGGCCACGGGTTCTGGCCTCCGTTCTGCCAGTGGAAGTTGCTCCACTTGGAACGCTGATTGAAGAACGGCCGATTGCGATAGTGGGAATCCCAGTACGTCCCGAAATTGAAAGTGATGAACGGGATGCCCGAGTAGCCGCGCACCGGGAGGCGGCGCGACTGGTAACTCACCTGCAGGTAGTTCGAAGACATCCAGCCGCGGTTCGGACCCCAGGAGATGTCGCACCAGCTATCGTCGGTGAGACAGCCGTAGATGGTGATCGGCGAGCCGGCCGGTATGACGACGATCGGTGGGTAGCTGGTGGACGGGCCGGAGCGCTCGTTGACGTTGGCCGTGACGTAGCCGTTGACGGGAGCGGCCAGCGCCGGACTCGCGGCCAGGGCAAGGAGCCCGAGACCCGCGGCGGCGGCGATACGCAGTCTTTTCATTTTGATCCTCATTTGTGCGGAATTGGTCGCGTGGGTTTAGAAGCGCGAACGCAGCGTGTTTGTTCCGCCGTGCGGCTTTGCAGCGCGCTCAGGTTAGAAGGAGGCCGCGCACCGACGACGGATGAGGACGAAGAGAGGACGCGGGTTCGCGTTCTCGCGACGCGTTTCCGCATCCGAGGCATGGGATTCGCCCCCGGCATGCCGAGGGGTGGCGGGCGCCCGGCTGGCGCCGAGCGGGCAGTCCGCATGTTGGGCGCCTTCCGGGCGCCCGCCGCGGCGATTTTGGGCTTCCCCTCCGCACCCGAAGCGTGGGCAGGCGGCGCGCATTGTCTTGCGCTCCGTCCACGATCCCGCTGCCGCGCCTGGGGCAACTCCGCTCATCACCGCGAGCGCGTGCCTTACTGACGGCAACTCGTCCCACGCACCGGGAGGCCGCGCCTCTCGGCATCATCGGCGACCGGTCATAGTGCCGGCCGGCGGGCTGGGGTGCCTCCCGACGACGATGGTGCGACCCATCACCGGCGGGCGCCGCATCCCGCCTCCGCATCACGAACGCCTCGAGTTGCGCCCCTCGGTGTGAGGTGGGATGTGGGGGAGGATAAGGGTGGGGGTGTGGGCGGGGATTAGTTTTTAGTTATGCACGGTGGTGACGCGATTAGTGCTCATTTTGGATTGCGGATACCCGCCATGATTGCGACAGCATTGGTGACGGCTGTGCTCGCCTCGACGCAGAGTGCGGCGTCACGGTACGTCGCGGTTCGCCGGTGGACCAGTTGCGACGCCAGTTCGAGCGCTGCTTTCGCAAACTTCCGCATCGTCTCGTTTGAGCTGCCCGCCAATTCGACCGCAATGTAGGCCTCGAGCATCCGCTTTGCGTCCGTGGAACTGGCTGTCACTCCGTCGAGCGTCGGGTGATGCGCCGCGTCAAAGACTGCCTGCGCGATTGAAATCAGAAGTTCGCGACAGAGCAGCCCGACCGTTTGAAATTGCTCTTCGGTTTTTGCCGACGAAAGACGACCGCGCGCATCGGCAATCGCGCGATCGACTCGGTTCCAACCGGTAGGCTCATAAACAGAATTGCGATTGCCGAGTACTTGGGCTGTCAGAATGTCGAAGATGTTGGCCACAAACACTCGGCGTGACGCGTACCCCTGAAGATCGGCGCTCCATTTCCCGTACCATTGCCAAAGGTCGCGAAACGGGATCGCGTTGTTGATCCCTCTGCTCGCTAGTTCGATCGCAACAGCATCGAATATCAGGCCGAATTCACGGTTCACATCGTCTATGCGCGGTCCGCCGGTGGCCACGGCCGTCATCGTCCCCTTCAGGCGATCCAAGGCTTTCAGCAATTCGTCGTCGGTCATTGCGTTCGCTCGCTCAACGCGCGCTCCGGGGAGGCCGCGCTGCATGGCGTTTACGCCTGAAGAAATGGCTGGCGACGCCTGCCGCCAGCCAAACTATCGAGGTTTACGACTTCTCAGTGTGGTCGGCGAAGACCGCGAGACGCCAGCGGATTTCACCCTGTGCAGGCTTGTGCTGGTGATGGTTCTGAGGAGGCAGCGGCTGGTCCTGATTTGAGGCCACCTCGCGACCGCAGCCGTGGCACCGGTAGATGCCGGACAATGGCGCCGTTGTTCCTGGCTTATGCAGATTGTCGAACGCGTCAGAATCGCTCTGATTCAAGATATTCTTGTGCTTGTAGGTAGCCATCTAGGCTCTCCTCGTCGTCGCGAGCCGGTCTTGACAACGATGGCTTGGAGTCGATTCAATCGACCCTGTAGCAAGCCTACCTCCACGGCCGGCTCTTATGGTTCGTGGGGTATTCTCGAAGCCGCTGAGTCTCAACCACTCGGCGGCTTCACTACTTTGAATGGGAAGATGCCGCGAACGCGTCGCTTCTCGGCTTCTCACCTTGATCGCGCTGTATCACGCCCGACATTGGTGAGCCGCCATTTGCCTCCTCTTCCCCGAGGTTCGACCTGAACCTCCAGCCAGTGTTTCTGCTTCATACGATTCAGAAAGACCCTGAATCTCCCGCTCTCAAATCGACGACCACGGCGCGCTAGCTCTTCGTGCAACTCCGCCGTTGTCAGGCCCGCCTCTGACTGCTCCAGAAGGATCGGCGCAAGGGTGCGCCAGAAGAAGTTCTCGGTAAGCGCCCTCCGAGCGCCAACCTGATCGATTGTGCTGGCCTCTAACTCCTCCAACTCGGCTCGCAAGTCCGCAATCAGCCGCCGTATTCGCTGGCGGCGGGCCATCCGCTCGGCGCTCACCATGCGGTAACCCTAGTCACCCGGAAATTTGGATGCAAGGCGAAGCGATGCGCTTCTATCCAAATTTTCTACGGGCCAAGTTTTGGCGCGGTATTTTTTTCCTTATCAATTTCAATTGCTTATTCGATTTACATCGAAGATATTCTGTGATAAGAAACATGCCCATAGGGCATTGTTTCTTGCGGTAATAATCGCCGCAGAAAAAAAGCAAAATAGTACTCTTCGCATTGGCAGATAGGGTGCCAATAGCGCTGGTGGCCTTGAATCCGGCAAAATCTTACACTGTCAGTCTGACGGCTTCAGGCCTTCACCTGGACGCTTGAGACGGCGGCAATGGGCGTCCTGCCCGTTCGCCAACTAACCCCTCCGCCACCCGCTCGCCGCGTACACCCCCAATATCCTGAGCTCGGCGCAGAAGAACGCGAGTTCCTCCAGCGCCAGTTTCAGGCCCTTGTCCGCCGGGTGGCCTTCGACGTCGGCGTAGAACTGCGTGGCGGTGAAGGCTCCGTCCAGTTGGTATGACTCGAGCTTCGTCATGTTGACGCCGTTGGTGGCGAATCCGCCCATGGCTTTGTAGAGCGCGGCCGGCACGTTTCTTACGCGGAAGACGAAGGTGGTGATGACCGGGCCGTTGTTGGGCTTGGCGCGGTCGTCCTTCTTCGACAGGATGATGAAGCGCGTCGTGTTGTGGGCTTCGTCCTCGACGTTCTCCTTCAGCACATCGAGGCCGTAGATCTCGGCGGCGATCGCCGGGGCGAGCGCGGCGCGCGTCTTGTCGTTCCACTCGGCGACCTCGCGGGCGGAGCCGGCGGTGTCGCCCGCGATGACGGCTTTCCAGCCGTGCTTGCGGATGATCTTGCGGCACTGGCCAAGCGCGTGGATGTGGCTGTGGACGCTTCTGATGTCCTTCAGCGTCGCGCCCCGTGGCACCATCAGGTTGAAATGGATGGGGAGGAAGTGCTCGCCGACGATGTGGAGGCCGCTGGTCGGCAGCAGGTGGTGGATGTCGGCGACGCGGCCGGCGAGCGAATTCTCGATCGGGATCATGGCGAGATCGGCCTCGCCCTTGGTCACCGCGGCGAAGCAATCCTCGAAGGTCGGGGCCGGGAGGGCGATGGCCTTGGGGGCGACCTCCTGGATGGCGAGGTGGGAGTTGGCGCCGGGCTCGCCCTGGAAGACGATTTTCTTGGGCATTCGGGATGCTCGTGTTGGGTCGGGCGTGGCTTTAGCGCAGGGCGGTTAGCGGGACAATAAGACGTGAGGCGGCGGGGGTTTGGGCGTGGCACGGCACGGGCCCTGGTCGGGCATCAGGTGGCGCCTCGCGCCGATTCTTGCGCTGGGTCCCGGATCACGCGATGCGGCTTCGCCGCACGCGGTCCGGGATGACGGCGGTGGGGGTTGGGGCCGTGGGTTCCCCACCCACCATCGCTTCGCGACGGTCCCCCCTCCCCGTGCCGGGGAGGGATGGGCGCCTCGTTCTGGGCGCCGCGGTCTATGCCTGGCGTTGCCCCTCCCCAAAACCGCTTTGCGGTTTTGGCCCTCCCTCAAGGGGAGGGCTCATGCGTTGCGGTTCGCGCTAGCGGCGCGCGAGAATCTCGCGGGCGCGTTCGAGGTCCGCCGGCGTGTCGACGCCGAGGGGGACTTCGTCGACGATTGCGGCGTCGATGCGCATGCCGTTTTCCAGGGCGCGGAGCTGTTCGAGTTTTTCGCGTTGCTCCAGCGGCGTGGGCGCAAGTTTGACGTAGCGGTCGAGCGCGGCGCGGCGCCAGGCGTAGAGGCCGATGTGGTGGTAGAGGGGGCCCGGACCGGAGGGCGCCGGGCTCCTAGTGAAGTAGAGGACGCGGAGGATGTTGGCGTCTTCCTCCGTCAGGTTCGCGGGGCTGCCGATCACCTTCACGACGTTGGGGTTGGTCTTCTCTTCCTCGCGTTCGATGACGGCGCAGATGGTGGCCATGTCGACCTCGGGTTCGGCGAGCGGGGCGAGCGCGGCCTGCACGGCGGTCGGCGAGACGGTCGGGATGTCGCCCTGCATGTTGACGACGATGTCGGCGTCGGAGTCGAGGTTCGCCAGCGCCTCGTGGATGCGGAGCGTGCCGTTGATGTGATCGGCGCGGGTCATCGCGGCCTCGCCGCCGGCGAGCTCGATCGCGGCGGCGATGGCGAGGTCGTCGGTGGCGACGACGACGCGGCCGACGTTGGCCTCCATGGCGCGGCGCCAGACGTGGACGATCATGGGCAGGCCGGCGATCTCGGCCATCGGCTTGCCCGGCAGGCGGGTCGCGGCCATGCGCGCCGGGATGATGACGATCGCCGACAAATCCGCCTCTCTTTCCACCGCCGAGGGTGGCAAAAAGTCCCAATTCCCGCCGCTTATACGGGTTGCTTTAGAATGAGCAAAGCCTGTAGTTTTCGGCCCGCGCGCGCCCCAGACGGCGACGATTCACGCGTGCGCCCGGAGACCAAGACAGCCCATGGACTCGTTCGAATTCAACAAGATCGCCGGTGCGGTGCTCGGCACTGCGCTCGGCGTGATGGCGCTTTCGATCGTGTCGGAGGCCTTGTTCGCGGCCGGTGAGCCGGCGAAGCCCGGGTTCGAGATCGCGGTGGCGGAGACGACGGGCGGTGGCGAAACCAACGCGGGTGGCGGCGCGGCGCCGACGGTCGTGCCGATCGCGGTGCGGCTGCAGACTGCGGACGCGGCCGCGGGCCAGACCTCGGCCAAGAAGTGCGAGGCATGCCACACGCTGCTCAAGGGGCAACCGGCGAAGGTCGGTCCGAATCTTTACGGCATCGTGGACAATCACGCCGCCCACATGGACGGCTTCAAGTATTCGCAGGCGATGCTGGACGAAAAGGCGAAGGGGCTGACCTGGACCTTCGAGAATCTCGACCATTTCATCACGGCACCGAAGGCATTCGTGCCAGGCACGGCGATGGGCTTTGCCGGCATCAAGAACGATGCCGAGCGGGCGAACGTGATCGCGTATCTCCGCACGCTCTCGGATAATCCGGTGCCGCTGCCCTCGCCGGATGCCGCGGCCGCTCCTGCTGCGGGCGGGGCCGCTGCCGCGCCGGACTCGGCGACGGGGGCTGGTGCTGCCGGCACCGAGGGACCGACACCGCCGGGCGGTGGCGCATCGCAGCCGGCTCCGGATCAGGCGCCAGCGGTGCAGTCGCCGCCGGGCGAGGCCGCGACGCCGCCGGCAACGACGCCGCCCGCGCAGTAGCGCGAGCGGCCCCCTCCACCGCCTTCGGCGGTCCCCCTCCCCCGTTTCACGGGGGAGGACCCCATCCCAGCGTTTGGAGTAAGTGGCCATTACGGTGGTGGTGCTCCCCCGTTTCACGGGGAGCTGTCGGCGAAGCCGACTGAGGGGGCCTGCACCGCCCTTAAATTTTCGTCACAATTGCCACAACGGCATGAGAATGGCTTACGGGTAGGCCATGCTGCAGGCCCGGCGCGCCCTTATTATGCCGCGGAACGCCGGCTAGCGTGCTGGTTTGTGACAGGGAGTGAGGCCGATGATGCGTCTGGTGACGATTGCGCTGGGGCTTCTCGTGAGTGGCGCCGCGCTGGCGCAGGATGCCACCAAGCCGCTGGCGCCTGCCGGCGACTGGATGACCGGCAACTCTATCCTCGAGGCACCGCGATATCCGGCGGACTTCCCTTACTTCAAATATGTGAACCCAGATGCGCCGAAGGGCGGGACGGTGCGCCTCTCCGGCTCGTCGCCGACGTTCGATACGTTGAACCCGATCCTGCCCAAGGGCGTGCCGGCGGATGGGCTCGGGCTCGTCTACGAGTCGCTGTTCACGCCGGCGCTCGATGAATACGACATCGGCGGAGCGTACCAGCAGATCGCGGATGCGGTCCGTTTCCCGGCGGATTTCTCGTACGTCATCTATCGCATCAACCCGAACGCCAAGTGGCATGACGGAGAGCCGATCACGGCCGACGATGTGGTGTGGAGCTTCAACAAGCTGGTGACGCTCAACGACAGCCAGCGCAACTACTACCGCCACGTGGTGAAGGCGGAGAAGACGGCGCCGGACCAGGTGACCTTCACCTTCGACGAAGCGGGCAACCGCGAGCTGCCGCACATCGTCGGCGAGATGATCGTGCTGCCGCAGCACTGGTGGGAAGGCAAGGACGCGAACGGCAAGCAGCGCGACATCGGCGCATCGACGCTGGAGCCGCCGCTGGGATCGGGGCCGTACAAGGTCGGCGAGGTGATCCCCGGACGCTCGATCAGCTACGCCCGCGTGCCGGACTTCTGGGGCGCGAAGCTGAACACGTACATCGGCAGCAATAACTTCGACACGGTGCGCTACGAATATTTCCGCGACCTGAACGTGGAGTTCGAAGGCTTCAAGGCGGACCAGTTCGACTACTGGGCGGAGAACGAGGCGAAGCGGTGGAACACCGCTTACGACTTCCCGGCGATCAAGGCCGGCAAGGTGAAGAAGGAGACGGTGGACCTCGACCAGGTGTCGGGCGTGCTGGTCGGGTTCATCCCGAATCTGCGCCGGCCGTTTTTCCAGGACGTGCGTGTCAGGAAGGCGCTGAACCTGGTGTTCAACTTCGAGGACCTCAACCGCACGATCTTTTACGGGCAGTACCAGCGCATCAACTCGTTCTTCTTCGGCCTGCCGGAGATGACGGCGGCGAATGCGCTGCCGACGGGGCGTGAGCTGGAGCTGCTCAACTCGGTCAAGGACAAGGTGCCGCCGGAGGTGTTCACGACGCTCTACACCAACCCGGATAACGGCGACCCGGCCAAGGTGCGCGCCAACCTTCAGCAGGCGCTCGCGTTGTTCAAGGAGGCGGGCTACGAGCTCAAGGGCAACCAGATGGTCGGCAAGGACGGCAAGCCCGTGTCGATCGAGGTGATGCTGAACGGGCCGACGATCGAGCGGGTGGCGGTGCCCTACCAGCAGTGGCTCGCGAAGATCGGCATCACGCTGACGGTGCGCACGGTGGACACGAGCCAGTTCGTCGAGCGCGTGCGCACGCGCGACTTCGACATGGTCTACACCGGATGGGGTCAATCGAACTCGCCGGGCAACGAGCAGCTCGACTTCTGGGGATCGGAGGCGGCGGACCGGCAGGACTCGCGCAACTATGCGGGCATCAAGGACCCTGCGGTCGACACGCTGATCAACGCGATCATCTACAATAAGGGCCGCGAGGACCAGATCGCGGCGGTGCGCGCGCTCGACCGCGTGCTGATGGCCAACCAGTACGCTATCCCGAGCTACACCTACCTGCCGGACCGCATCGCGTACTGGGACCGGTTCGGGCATCCGGACCCCTACCCGCGCTTCACGGTCGGTTTCCCCACGGTGTGGTGGTGGGACAAGGACAAGGCGGCGAAGGTGGGAGGCGGCGGCTGATGGCGTCGCGGTTGCCGATGCTCACGCGGCGCGCGGCGCTGACGCTGGGCGCCGCCACCGTGGCGGCGTCGGCCGTGCGGGTGCCGTGGGCGTGGGCGGCGGGGAAGACGGGCCTGCACGGGCTGTCGATCTTCGGCGACCTCAAGTACGCGTCGGACTTCAGGCAGTTCGACTACGTCGATGCGAAGGCGCCGAAGGGCGGGCGGATGAATTTCCAGGTGCCCAACTGGATCCTCAACCAGAACCCGCAGACCTTCAACACGCTGAACTCGTTCGTGCTGAAGGGCGATGCGCCGCCGCGCACCGAGCTGCTTTTCGATACGCTGATGGCGCGGGCCTATGACGAGGCCGACGCGGTCTATGGGCTGGTGGCGGAGACGGTGGACGTTTCCGACGACCTGTCGACGTACACCTTCCATCTCCGCCCGGAAGCGAAGTTCAACGACGGCACGCCGCTGACGGCGGAGGACGTCGCCTTCTCGCTGAACCTGCTCAAGGAGAAGGGCCATCCGCAGCTTGCCGAGCCGCTGCAGCCGATGACCAAGGCGGAAGCGAGCGATCCGCATACGCTGGTCGTGACGCTGTCGGCGGAAAGGAACCGGCAGACGATCCTCGGCGTCGCCGGCGACATGCCGATCTTCTCCAAGGCGTATTACACGGCGCATCCGTTCGACTCATCGTCGCTCGACGTGCCGGTCGGCTCCGGTGCGTACACCGTTGGCGGCATGGCGGCTGGGCGGTACATCGAATTCAAGCGCGCGCCGGACTACTGGGCGAAGGACCTGCCGGTGAACGTCGGCACGGGCAACTTCGACATCATCCGCATCGATTTCTTCACGGAGCGGCAGGCGGCGTTCGAGGCGTTCAAGAAGGGCGACGTGACCTACCGCGAGGAATTCACGTCGATCACCTGGGCGCAGGACTACGACTTCCCGGCGGTGAAGGCCGGCAAGGTGAAGAAGACGACGGAATTTCCGAGCGAGAAGCGGCCGGCTCTGCAGGGCTTCTACATCAATACGCGCAAGGCGAAGTTCAAAGACGCGCGGACGCGCGAGGCGATCGGGCTTTGCTTCGACTTCGAATGGTCGAACCCAAACCTGTTTTTCAATTCGTACACGCGGCTGGCGTCGCTGTTCGGAACGTCGGAGTTCGGGGCCTCGGCACCGCCGGATGCGGCGGAGGTCGCGATCCTGGAGCCGTTCCGCGCTGATCTTCCGCCGGACGTGTTCGGGCCGCCGTATGTGCCGCCGAAGACGGATGGCTCGGGGCGCGACCGCGTGATCCTGAAGCAGGCGTCGGACCTGCTCGCCGCCGCCGGGTGGAAGCAGATCAACGGGCAGCTCGTGGACAGCGAGGCGGCGCCGTTCGAGATCGAGGTGCTGATCGATGCTCAGGTGTACGAGCGCATCCTGACGCCGTTTGCCAACAACCTGAAGGCGCTCGGCATCGAGGCGACCGTGCGGCAGGTCGACCCGGCGCAATACACGCAGCGCGAAAACGGCTTCGACTACGACATCGTGCTGGAGGCGTTCAGCTTTGCGCCGACGCCGCTCGAGGGGCTGGAGCAGTTCTATTCGTCGAAGGCGGCGGACCAGGCAGGCAGCCGCAACTATGCGGGGATCAAGGAACCCGCGGTGGACGCGGCGCTGGCGCTGCTGCCGTCGGTCGATTCGCGCGAGAAGCTGATCACCGTGACGCGAGCGATCGACCGCGTCGTGCGGGCGAGGCACTACTGGATCCCGGCGTGGTATCTCGCCAACCATCGTACGGCGTACTGGGACATTTTCGGGCATCCCGCGACCAAGCCGGACTACGGGTTCTATCCGGAGACGACGTGGTGGTTTGATCAGGACCGGGCGAAGGCGATCGGGTATACGGGATAGGATGCGCGCGGCCGTTTCGGCGACCCCACCCATGCCGGATGTGATCTCGCATCGGCGTGGCGTGACCCCACCCACCATCGCTTCGCGATGGCCCCCCGTCCCCGTTCCGGGGAGGGATGGGCGCCTCTTTTTGCGGAGGCGCGGCTAGGCCATGGGCGCGTATATCCTCCGGCGCATCCTGCTGATCATTCCGACGATGATCGGGATCATGGCGATTTCGTTTGTCGTCGTGCAGTTCGCGCCCGGCGGGCCGGTGGAGCGCGTGATTGCGCAGTTGCAGGGGACGGACGTCGACGCGACGGCGCGGATTTCCGGCGGCGGCGATTTCAATGGCGTGCAGTCGAACAACAACAGCGCGAACGGACAGGAGACCAATACCTCGACGTATCGCGGGGCGCAGGGACTCGATCCGGAGTTCATCAAGAAGCTGGAGAAGCAGTTCGGCTTCGACAAGCCGCCGCTGGAGCGCTTCGGCCTGATGCTGTGGAACTATTTCCGCTTCGATTTCGGCGACAGCTACTACCGCGACATCAGCGTGATCAAGCTGATCAAAGAGAAGATGCCGGTGTCGATCTCGCTTGGCCTGTGGATGACGCTGCTCAGCTACCTGATCTCGATCCCGCTCGGCATACGGAAGGCGGTGAAGGATGGATCGCGGTTCGATACGTGGACCTCGGGCGTGATCATCATCGGATACGCTATCCCGGGATTCCTGTTCGCGATCCTGCTGATCATCCTGTTCGCCGGCGGATCGTTCTGGGACTTCTTCCCGCTCCGCGGGCTGTGGTCGGACCAGTACGTCAACATGCCGTTCTGGCAGTGGGTCACCAATCCGGCGGCGCTGGCCGATTATTTCTGGCATCTCGTGCTGCCGCTGACGGCGATGGCGCTGTCGGCATTTGCGACGACGACGCTGCTGACCAAGAATTCGTTCCTCGACGAGATCCGCAAGCAGTACGTGATGACGGCGCGGGCGAAGGGACTGAACGAGCGGCAGGTGCTCTACGGGCACGTGTTCCGTAACGCCATGCTGATCGTGATTTCGGGATTTCCCGGCGCGTTCATCTCGGCGTTCTTCGCCGGCGCGCTGCTGATCGAGACGATCTTCTCGCTCGACGGGCTGGGGCTGCTCGGATTCGAGTCGGTGCTGAACCGCGACTACCCGGTGGTGTTCGCGACGCTCTACATCTTCTCGCTGGTCGGGCTGGTCGTGAACCTCATCTCGGACCTGACCTATACGTGGATCGATCCGCGCATCGACTTCGAGACGCGGGAGGTCTGACCGGGTGGACGCGAAGCTGACCGACCGGCTGGAAGGCAAGGGTTTCGATACGATCGAGCCGGCGCCGGGCGAGACGCAGCCGCCCGCACGCAAGACGCGCTTCGCGCTGTCGCCGATCAACCAGCGGCGGCTGGCAAATTTCCGCAAGAACCGGCGGGGGACGTGGTCGCTGGTGATCTTCATCGTGATTTTCGTGCTGACGCTGTTCGCGGAGTTCATCTCCAACGACCGGCCGGTGATCGCGATGTACAAGGGCGAATTGCTTTTCCCGGCGGTGATCGACTATCCGGAGGAGAAATTCGGCGGCTTCCTCGCCACCACCGATTTCCGCGATCCGTTCATCCAGGACGAGGTACTGGCGCACGGCTGGATGGTGTGGCCGCCGATCCGCTATTCGTATCGCACGGTCAACAACGAGATCGCGACGCCGGCGCCGGCGGCGCCATGGTGGATGATGTCGCTGGAGCAACGGTGCTCGCGCTATCCGCAGGGCGTGCAGGACAGGAACTGCACCATCGGCAACTGGAACTGGCTGGGCACGGACGACCAAGGACGCGACGTGGTGGCGCGGCTGATCTACGGCTTCCGGATATCGGTGCTGTTCGGGCTGACGCTGGCGATCATCTCGTCCGTGGTGGGGGTGCTCGCCGGGGCGGTGCAGGGATATTTCGGCGGGTGGATCGATCTCGGCTTCCAGCGGTTCATCGAGATATGGACGTCGATCCCGGCGCTCTACCTGCTGCTCATCATCTCGTCGGTGATCGCGCCGAGCTTCTGGGTGCTGCTTGGGATTCTCTTGCTGTTCTCGTGGGTGTCGCTGGTGGGCGTGGTGCGGGCGGAGTTCCTGCGCGGGCGGAACTTCGAGTATATCAACGCGGCGCGGGCGCTCGGCGTTTCCAACCGGACGATCATGTTCCGCCATCTGCTGCCGAATGCGATGGTGGCGACGCTGACGTTCCTGCCGTTCATCCTCAACGGGTCGATCACGACGCTGACGTCGCTGGATTTCCTGGGCTTCGGCTTGCCGGCGGGATCGCCTTCGCTGGGTGAGCTGCTGGCGCAGGGCAAGGACAACATCCACGCGCCATGGCTGGGGCTGACGGGATTCTTCTCCATCTCGATCATGCTGTCGCTGCTGATATTCGTCGGCGAGGCGGTGCGCGATGCGTTCGATCCGAGGAAGACGTTTCTATGAGACGCGTGAAACCGACTCTTAGTGCGCTCGCATTTGTCGCATCGGCGATCTGGTTCACCCCGATACACGCCGAGGAGCGGCAGACGGCTGGCGATCCGCGGGCGAGCGTGTGGGGACTCGATCCTGATTCGAGCTCGGCGGTGCTGGCGCGCGATGGGTGGAAGTTTCTCGGGATGTCGACGCTGTCGTGGCCGGACGGGCGGCAGGCAGTGGTGACGATGTGGAACTCGAAGCTCGGCGATTTCGCACGCTGCTTCGACTATTTCGACGCGAAGATGAACCAGACCGGCGGCAAGTGCGAGCGCTCGGGGACGGGGCTGTAGTTGGCCGACACTTCCCTCCTCCAGGTCCGCAATCTCGGCGTGGCGTTTCGCCAGAGCGGCACGGTCACGACCGCCGTCGAGGGCGCGACGTTCGACGTGGCCAAGGGCGAGACACTGGCTCTGGTCGGGGAATCCGGCTCGGGCAAGTCGGTGACGGCGCTGTCGATCATGCGGCTGCTGCCGGGCTCGGCGTTTCATCCGGCAGGCGAGATCCTGTTCAAAGGCAAGGACCTCCTGAAGGCGAGCGACCGGGAGCTGCGCGCGGTGCGCGGCAACGACATCTCCATCGTCTTCCAGGAGCCGATGACGTCGCTGAACCCGCTGCACACGATCGAGCGGCAGGTGGGCGAAATCCTGAAAGTGCATCGCGGGCTGCACGAGAAGGCGGCGCGGGCGCGGACGCTGGAGCTGCTCGAGCAGGTCGGCATCCGTGACGCCGAGGGGCGGCTCAACGCGTATCCGCACCAGCTTTCGGGCGGGCAACGGCAGCGCGTGATGATCGCGATGGCGCTTGCCAACGAGCCGGACCTGTTCATCGCCGATGAACCCACCACGGCGCTCGACGTGACGGTGCAGGCGCAGATCCTGAAGCTGCTCGCCGACCTGCAGAAGCAGACGGGGATGGCGCTGCTGTTCATCACGCACGATCTCGGGATCGTGCGGAAATTCGCCAAGCGCGTGTGCGTGATGACCAACGGGCACATCGTCGAGCAGGGTGCGACGGAGGAAATCTTCACCCACCCGCAACACCCCTACACGAAGCATCTGCTCGCGGCGGAGCCGAAGGGGGACCCGCCGAAGCCGAACCCGTCGGCGCCGGCGGTGATGGAGGGGAAGGACGTCAAGGTCTGGTTCCCGATCCGGCGCGGGCTGTTCCGCAAGACGGTCGGCTACATCAAGGCGGTGGACGGCGTCGACATCACGGTGCGCGAGGGACAGACGGTCGGCGTGGTAGGCGAGTCCGGTTCGGGCAAGACGACGCTGGGGCTGGCGCTGATGCGGCTGATCTCAAGCGAGGGACGGATCGTTTTTCTCGGCAACGAACTCGCGGGGCGGAATTTCAAGGAGATGCGGCCGCTGCGGTCCGAGATGCAGATCGTGTTCCAGGACCCCTACGGGTCGCTGTCGCCGCGCATGTCGGTGGGCGACATCGTCGGCGAGGGGCTGCAGGTGCACGAGCCGCAGCTTTCGGCTGACGAACGCGAGGCGAAGGTAGCGCGGGTGCTGACCGAAGTCGGGCTCGATGCTTCGACCAGCCACCGCTACCCGCATGAATTTTCGGGTGGGCAGCGGCAGCGCATCGCGGTGGCGCGGGCGATGGTGCTGGAGCCGAAGTTCGTGATGCTGGACGAGCCGACGTCGGCGCTCGACATGAGCGTGCAGGCGCAGGTGGTCGACCTGCTGCGCGACCTGCAACGCAAGCGGAACCTCGCCTACCTGTTCATCAGCCACGACCTCAAGGTGGTGCGGGCGCTCGCCAACGACATCATCGTGATGCGGGCGGGCAAGGTCGTGGAAAGCGGGCACGCGGAGGTCGTGTTCGACCGACCGCAGAGCGACTACACGAAGGCGTTGATGGCGGCGGCGTTCGACATCGCGACTGCGCCCGAGGGCGTGGTGGCGCAGTGACCGCGCGGGGCATCGTCATCGCCATCGGTGAGTGGAACGCGCACGAGTGGGCGGATGCGGTCCACGCGGCGGACCCTTCGCGGCGCCTGTGGCTGTGGCCCGACGTCGGCGATGCGGCCGATATCGGCTATGCGCTGGTGTGGCGGCCGCCGGCAGGCGTGTTTGCGCGGCTGCGGAATTTGCGGGCGGTGTTCTCGCTGGGCGCCGGTGTCGATCATCTCGTGTTTCGCGACGATCTGCCGGATGTACCGATCGTGCGCGTGGTCGATGCCGATCTGACGCAGCGGATGGTGGAGTGGGTGGTGCTGCAGGTGCTGATGCACCACCGGCGGCAGCGGACCTACGACGCGCAGCAGCGGGCGCGCCAATGGCACGAGCTGGAGCAACCGGCGGCACGCGAGGTGCGCGTCGGCATCATGGGCATGGGCGTGCTCGGCAGGGCCGCGGCGGCCGTGCTTGTGGGCCTTGGGTTCGACGTCGCGGGATGGAGCCGGCGGCCGTCGACGGCGCCGGGCGTGCGCGACTTTCACGGCGCGGCGGAACTCGGCGCGTTTCTGGCGCGGACCGATATTCTCGTGTCGCTGTTGCCGCTGACGCGGGAGACGCGCGGCATCCTCAACATGGGGCTGTTGCGGCAGCTGGCGCGCGACGGGAAGCTCGGCGGGCCGGTGCTGATCAATGCGGGGCGCGGTGGATTGCAGGTCGAGGCGGATATCGTTGCGGCGCTGCACGCCGGTGTGCTGGCGGGTGCGAGCCTCGATGTGTTCGAGACGGAGCCGCTGCCGGCAGAATCGCCGCTGTGGGGGCGCGAGGATGTGGTGATTACGCCGCACTGCGCGGCGGCGAGCACGGCGGTGGCGCTGGTTCCGGGGATGATGCGGCAGATCGCGACGTTTGAGGCGGGCGGGGCGCTGGCCAATGTCGTGGATCGCGGGGCGGGGTATTAGCCGACCGGGACGTAGCCCCACCCACCATCGCTTCGCGATGGTCCCCCCTCCCCGCTTCGAGGAGGGATCGGCGATTCTTTCGGCGACATTGGTGCGATGGTATCCGCTGCAGGAGAGGTCACAGCCCCTCACCCCACGCCTCTAATTCGCTTCGCTCACGAGAGGCGCGGCCCTCTCCCTATGGGAGAGGCGGCGCCCTGACCCGCTACGTCAGGCGACGGATTGAGGTTGGCTGACCGGCCCTTGCGGTGATCGCCGCCAGAGGTTCGATGACCACGGCCATGGCGTGGCCGGTGGCGTGGATTGCGTTTTCGCCGTCGATCATGATGGCCACATGGCCCTTCCAGAAGACGAGATCGCCGCGGCGGGGAGGCTCGCTGATCGCTGCGCCGAGGGCCTGCTCCTGGAGGTCGGTGTCGCGGGGCGCTTTTGTGCCGGCGGCGGCGAGGGCAAGCTGCACCAAGGCTGAGCAATCGAGTCCGACGCTGGTGCGGCCGCCCCAGAGATACGCGACGTTGAGGAAGCGCTCCGCGACGGCGACGTAGTCATTGGCGCGCGGCGCGTCGAGCGGCTCGGCCTGGGCCGCGACGATGGCGCCCTCGCCGCCTGCAAGCAGGCGGTAGGCGGTGCCGCGTGTCGTGGCTTCGCCGGCGAGCGCCAACGTGGCGCCGAATGAGACGGCGCCCTGCGGCGGCAGCTTCATGTCGGTGCCCGGGTAGATGTAAGCGCGCAGCGCGGCGATGCGGTGTGTGGGCGCCAACGTGTTGGCGGCGAGCGCGACGGTGGGGAAGTAGCCGACGTAGCCATCGGTCTCGAGCTGGCCCCAGCTCCAGCCGTCGGTCTCGTCGAAGACGGTGACGATCTCGCCGCGTAGCGCTTCGCTGGCGAGCGGGGCGTCGGGGCGCGGCGCGGCTTTGATCGGGGCGGCACCGGCGATGACGCGGCGTTCGCTGCCCGCAACGAAACGGGCCGCGGTTACCTGACCCCGCAGGCGCGCGTCGGCGAGATCGGGGCGATGGGCGTGGAGGCGTGGGTCGAGGGACATTGGGGTTTGTTTAGCACAGGCGCGATTGACGGAAGCTTGGTGGGTGCCCCCTCCACCGCCTTCGGCGGTCCCCCTCCCCCGTTTCACGGGGGAGGATCAGCGGGACTTACGGCGGGAGGTTGCGGTGGCGGGTCTGGATGGCGTCGCCGAGGCGTTCGACGGCGAGCGAGCCGGCGACGGTGCGGTGGACCAGCACGTTGCGGCGGTCGGATTCGTCGCGCTTGCGGGTGACGAGGCCCATGGCGCCCATGGTGTCGAGGGCGCGGGTGATCACGGGCTTGGTGACGCCGAGTTTTGCGGCGAGGCCGCGGACGGTGTGGGGCGGCGGGTCGAGATAGACCGCAAGGAGGACGGCCATCTGGCGCTGCGTCAGCTCGGGCAGATCGGCGCGCACGAGATCGAAGGTGACGTCGTGCCAGAGGCGCAGCGCCTGGCTGGGGCGGAGGTCGATCGGCATCGCCAAGTCCGGGTCGGGCGGATCGTTTCGGGTCCGAATTATTTAGGGCACGGCGGGTGGTGTGGGCAAGCGGGTCGGCTGTGTTTCGAGGGAGGCTCGCTACGCCCGGCGGTACCCCTCCCCAAAATCGCTGGCGCGATTTTGGCCCTCCCGCAGGGGGAGGGCTCATGCTCACCGCGCTTCAGCGTGAATGCGATGGTTCGGCGGATACTGGGTCCCCGCCTTCGCGGGGACGACAGGAAGTGAGGCGCGGGTGTTGGCGTAAGTTCGCTCGCCTATCGCCCGTGGCGCTCCTTCAGGAGTGCGTAGAGCGCGCGGATGGTTTGGGCTTCGCCGCCTTCGGGACGGGCGGGTTTCGGGCTCGGGTTCCAGGCGTAGATGTCGGCGTGGAGCCAGCGGGTTGGGTCCGCGATGAAACGCTGGAGGAAAAGCGCGGCGGTGATCGAGCCGGCGAAGGGCGATTGGCCGGCGTTGTTGAGGTCGGCGATCTTGGATTCGAATAGCGCGTTGTAGGGCGCCCAGAGCGGCATGCGCCACACCGGGTCGGCGACCGCGACGGCGTGGCGGGCGAGATCGGCGGCGAGCGTGTCGTCGGCGGTGTAGACGGGAATGACCTCGGGGCCGAGGGCGGTGCGAGCGGCACCGGTGAGCGTGGCGAGATCGACGATGAGGGCGGGATCCTCCTCGCCGGCCAGCGCCAGCGCATCGGCGAGGATGAGACGGCCTTCGGCGTCGGTGTTGCCGATCTCCACGGTGAGGCCCTTGCGGCTGCGGAAGACATCGCCGGGGCGGAAGGCGTTGCCCGCAATGGCGTTCTCTACCGCTGGGATCAGGACGCGCAACCGCAGCTTCAGGCCGGCGCCCATGATCATGTCGGCAAGGGCCAGCGCGTTGGCGGCGCCGCCCATGTCCTTCTTCATCAGCAGCATGCCTGAGGACGGCTTGATGTCGAGGCCGCCGGTATCGAAGACAACGCCCTTGCCGATGAGGGTGACCTTCGGATCGGACGGATCGCCCCAGCGGATGTCGATGAGGCGCGGGGCGCGCTCGGGCGCCGCGGCGGCTCCGACGGCGTGGATGAGGGGGAAGTTGTCGGCGATGAGCGCGTCGCCCACGATCTGGGTGAAGGTGGCGTTGTGGCGTTTGGCGACGGCTTGTGCCGCCTCCGCCAATTCTGCGGGGCCGAGGTCGTTCGGTCCGGTGTTGATCAGATCGCGGGCGAGCGCGACGGCGTCGGCGATGCGGGCGACCTCACGGCCGTCGACGCCGGTGGGGATCACGAGCCGGCGCTGGCCATGGCGATCGTCGCGATAGCGGGTGAAGCGATAGGCGCCGAGGGCGAAGGCGAGAGCGGCCAGTGCGGCATCGGCGAAGCCGTCGCGCAAGCGATACGTCCCGGCGGGGAGCGACGTCGCAAGTTTGCCGGCAAGCAGAGACGGAGTTGCGTCGCCCTTGCCGAGGCCGAACAGGACGGACGCGACGGCGCCCTCCCCCGTTGTTGACGGCACGAGCGCGATCTCGCCTGCCGCGGCGGCGAAGCCACTGGCGCCCAGCCAGTCGGCCGCCTTGCGATCGAGATTGGCGAGGTAGGCCGGCAGACGTTCGGCAGTGACGGCATCGACGGGAATCGCGCCGGCATCTTCGGCGATCAGGCTTGAGGGCACGGGTGAGTCTCCTTGCGGGGCGGGCACAAAATGGCGGAATCCATGGCGAATTCAACGGGATTAACGAAGCATTAGGGTTAACGGAATATTGCTCGGCGGTGACGCCTCTCGCCGGAGTCCGCTCCCCGCCATGACCGCCCTCCCCTCCGCGACCCTTCGCCGCCGGCTGCTCGCCGGCGTGGTTCTAGCGCCCATCGCATTGGCGCTTGGCGGATGTGCAAAATCGACCAGCGCAGTCGACCCGACGATGACGGCGTCGATCGCGAAGCCGGTGACGCAACAGGATTTCGCCGACGCCGCGGCTTACTGGGGCCAGCGATACACCGCGCGGCCCAAGGATCGCGACGCGGCGCTGAACTATGCGGCGGCGCTGCAACGGACCGGCGAGACGCAGCAGGCGGTGGTGGTGCTCAACCAGGCCGCCCTCGACCTGCCCAACGATCGGGTCGTGATGGCGGCGCTCGGCAAGGCGCAGGCGGCGAACGGCGACCTCGAGACGGCGCTGGCGACGATCCAGCGCGCGGAGGACGGAGCGCCGCCGGACTGGAAGCTGATGTCGGCGGAAGGGGCGATCCTCGACCAGTTGAACCATACCGACGAAGCGCGCGCGCTTTACGACAAGGCGCTGGCAATGGCGCCGGGCGATCCGACGGTGCTCTCCAACTATGGCATGTCGTTCGTGATAACCGGCGACCTGAAAAAGGCGGAGAAGCTGCTGCGGCAGGCCATCGCTTCGCCGGCGGCCGACAGCCGCGTGCGGCAGAACCTGGCGCTGGTAGTCGGGCTGCAGGGGCGCTTCGACGAGGCGCAGAAGATCGCTTCGGCGGAGCTGTCGCCTGACCAGGCGGCGGCCAATGTGGCGTACCTCAAGCAGATGCTGGCGCAGCAGAACAGCTGGCAGGCGCTGAAGGGCGCGAAGACGCCGACGACTTAGCGGCGATGTCGCCGTCGCGACCTTTCCGTTCCGCCTGGCACCCCTCCCCAAAATCGCTTTGCGATTTTGACCCTCCCGCAAGGGGAGGGTTCATGCGCTCAATCGTTAAGTGCGAACATGGCAGCGGATGAGCCCTCCCCTTGCGGGAGGGCCGAAACTGCGCAGCAGTTTCGGGGAGGGGTAACCACCCCTCCGGACAGCGCGCCCAGTTCTGCGATCGAAACGACGGCTAGCCGCCGCGGGCGTGGATGACCTGGATGGCGGCCGGGCCGAGGATGACGGCGAGCAGCACGGGCAGGAAGAACACGATCATCGGCACCGTGAGCTTCGGCGGCAGCGCGGCGGCCTTCTTCTCGGCGGCGGTCATGCGCTGGTCGCGGTTTTCCTGCGCCAGCACGCGGAGCGAATGGCCGAGCGGCGTGCCGTAGCGCTCCGCCTGGATGAGGCTGGTCATCACTCCCTTGACGGTATCGAGGCCAGTGCGGGCGCCGAGATTCTCGTAAGCCTGGCGGCGCTCCTGAAGGTAGGACAGCTCGGCCGTGGTGAGGGTCAGTTCCTCGGCGAGCGGAACGGACTGGACGCCGATTTCCTCCGAGACGCGGCGGAAGGAGGCTTCCGCCGACATGCCGGACTCGACGCAGATGAGCAGCAGGTCAAGCGCATCCGGCCAGGCGCGGCGGATCGAAGTCTGGCGCTTGCTGACGATGTTGCTGATGTAGAAATTGGGGGCGTAGAAGCCGGCGGCGCCGACGGCGAGCGCGATGAGGAGGCTCATGGACAGCGGCTGATCCATCTGCGCGATCGCCAGCATGTAGAAGAGCGCGACGCCGAAGAAAATCAACGGCGTGGTGACGCGCGCGAACAGGAAGACGACCAGCGGCGCCTGCCCGCGGAGGCCGGCCATGCGCAGGCGCGCGACGGTCTTCTCGTCGGCAAGCGCGTTGCGGAGATTCAGCCGATCGACGATCTGGCGCATGAAGGCCTTGGGCTCCTGGCGCAGCTTGGCGCGCTTGGCCTCGTTGGCGAGTCGGGCGCGTTCGCGGGCGCGGATCTCCTCGCGCTCCAGCGCAACGGCCTTGATCCGCGCGCCGAGCTTGTCACCCTCGAAGTAAGGCTGGGCGACCGAGTAGACGGTGGCAGCGACCGCGATCGCGGCGAAGGCACCCACCAGGAAGGTCGGGCTGATCAGGCTGTGGAAGATGAGCTCGAACATGCTGGGCCTGTCAGAAGTCGAAGTGGATCATCTTGCGCATCATCAGGATGCCGGTGGTCATCCAGATGGCGGAGCCGACGAGAATGAGGTGGCCGAGCGGCTCGGTGAAGAGGAGCGCGATGTAGCTCGGGCTGGTCAGCCAGACGAGCACCATGACGGTGCCGGGCAGCGCGCCGATGATGTAGGCGGAGGCCTTCGCCTCCATCGCCATGGCGCTGATCTTGCCCTTCATCTTCTTGCGCTCGCGCAGCACGCGCGAGAGGTTGCCGAGCGCCTCGGCGAGGTTGCCGCCGGCGCGCTGCTGGATCGCAATGACGATGGCGAAGAAGTTCGCCTCGGGGGTGGGTACGCGATCCGGCAGGCGCGCGACAGCATCCGACAGCGTGAGGCCGAGCGCCTGGGTTTCGGAAATCTGCCGGAACTCGCTCTTCACCGGCTCGGCCGCCTCGTTGGCGATGATCTTGATACAATCGTTGAGCGGCAGGCCCGCCTTGACGCCGCGGACGATGACATCGATGGCGTTGGCGAATTCGTCGACGAATTTGCGAATGCGGCGCTTGCGGCGGAAGTTGACGTACCAGCGCGGCACGCCGAAGAAACCGACGACGCCAAGCGCGGCTGCGAGGTAGATCGGGGCGCCGAACGACCAGGAACCCGCGACGAATATCAGGCCGACAATGACACTGACCATCCAGAATGTGCGCTTCGTCCAATTCAGGCCCGCCTGAGTCATGCGGGTCGCGAGCGGCGGGGCTTTGGACTGCTTGGCCTTGGCGCGCTGAGCGTCTTCCAGTTCCTTCAGGGTGTCCTGCACCGACTTGCGGCGGCGGGTCGGATCGGCGGTGCGACCGGAGGGCGCGGCTTTGGCCTTGCCCTGAATGAATTCGAGCCGCTTCTCGGCGGTGTTCTCGGTTTGAATGCGACCATAGAGCAGCGCATAGGCGATGCCGCCCGCGCTCAACGAGGCGAGACCGATGACTGCCAGCAGTGTCGTCAGCGGTCCGAACATCAGCGTCCCTGCTCAACAACCTTGAGGTCGTCGGCGTTGGCGGCGTCGAGCGCCGCGGCCAGGCGGTTTTCTTCGTTGTAGTAGCGGGCGCGCTCCCAGAACTTCGGCCGGCCGATGCCGGTCGAGCGGTGGCGGCCCTTGATCTTGCCGTTCTGGTCTTCGCCGAGGATCTCGTAGACGAAGATGTCCTGCGTCGTGATGACGTCGCCTTCGGTGCCGACCACCTCGGTGACGTAGGTGACGCGGCGCGAGCCGTCGCGGAGACGCTCGGTCTGGACGATGACGTCGATCGAATTGGCGATCATCTCGCGGATGGTCTTCGCCGGCAGCGAGAAGCCGCCCATGGTGATCATCGATTCGAGACGGGACATCGCCTCGCGCGGGCTGTTGGCGTGGAGCGTGCCCATAGAGCCGTCGTGGCCGGTGTTCATGGCCTGGAGAAGATCGAACGCCTCCGGGCCGCGCACCTCGCCGACGATGATGCGTTCAGGACGCATACGCAGGCAGTTCTTGACCAGATCGCGCATGGTGATCTCACCCTCGCCTTCGATATTCGGCGGGCGAGTTTCGAGACGGACCACGTGCGGCTGCTGGAGCTGAAGCTCGGCAGCGTCCTCCGCGGTGATGATGCGCTCGTCGGAGTCGATGTAGCGCGTCAGGCAGTTGAGCAGCGTCGTCTTGCCGGAGCCGGTGCCGCCGGAGACCAGGACGTTGCAGCGCGAGCGCGCGATGATCTGGAGGATGGTCGCGCCGTCGGGCGTGATCGAGCCGTACTTGACGAGCTGGTCGAGGGTCAGCTTGTCCTTCTTGAACTTACGAATGGTGAGAGTCGGGCCATCGATGGCAAGCGGCGGCGCGATGACGTTGACGCGCGAGCCATCGGGGAGGCGCGCGTCGCATATCGGCGAGGCTTCATCGACGCGGCGGCCGACCTGGCTGACGATACGCTGGCAGATGTTCATCAGCTGACTGTTGTCGCGGAAGCGGACGTTGGTCTCTTCCACCTTGCCGCCGACTTCGATGTAGGTCTTGAAGGCGCCGTTGACCATGATGTCGGAGATGTCGTCGCGGGCGAGCAACGGCTCCAGCGGACCGAGACCAAGGACGTCGTTACAGATGTCCTCGAGCAGGTCTTCCTGCTCGGCGATCGACATCACGATGTTCTTGAGCGCGATGATGTCGTTGACGATGTCGCGGATTTCCTCGCGCGCGGATTCCACATCCAGGCGCGCGAGCTGCGACAGGTCGATCGTATCGATGAGCGCCGAGAAGACCGTCGACTTCACATCGTAGAAGTTTTCCGAACGGCGTACCGATGAATCGGAACTGGGGCGCGGACGCGCCGGCGCGGCGGAAGCCGCGGGCGCGGCTGCCGGCTTCGGTGCGGGAGTGGCAGCGGGCGGTGGGCTCGGCGGCGCCGCCGCTGCGGCGCGCGGGGGCGCAGCCTCGCGCGGCGGCTCGGCG